>NZ_BAAHYL010000001.1:0-640007 GCF_054657575.1 Stetteria hydrogenophila
TGTGGTGGCGAGCGTGTAGCCGATCCACGCCAGGATTCCCGGCGGCGATGCCCACTAGGGCGAGCGCGGTGAGCTTGAGGAGGACTAAGTCGTACCTGGTGAAGAGAAGTATGTAGGCGTAGATTACGAAGAAGAGCAGCGAGCCCGCCGCGAGCCCGGCCCCGACAGCTTGGTCCCTATTCATCCCAGACACCAGCCCCGCGCCGCGGGTGCCCCTGGTTGATATTATAGCTTACCCCGGGCCTCCCGGCTATTACACTCCACCCCCGCGGCGGAGGCGCTCCTCGACCGCCCTCACCGCCTCCCTGTACCGCCTTATCCCGGGGGTGGCCGCGGGGTCCCTGCCCATCCTCACCGCCGCCAGGCTCGACGCCACCCCGGCCACCATGGCGCCCTCGAGGAGGGCGGCGAGGGGGTGGGTGGCCGCGAAGCGCTTGAGGTCCAGGGTGTAGGCCTCGCCGCGCCTGGAGTACTCGCCCTCGACCCAGTCCTCGATCGCCGAGCAAACCTCGTCCCCTGCGGAGGCCTTGATTACTATGAAGACCCACCGCCCCGGCTGGGGCTCCACCCAGGCGTTCACGGCGTTGTGCCCGGCCTCCGGGTACTCCTCGACGAGGGCGTGGATGCCGGTGTTCTCCGCGAGCTCGCTCCTCCACCTCCAGGCGAGGGGGGCGTAGGCGCCGCAGGCCACTACGACCGGGATCCCGCCGCCGGCCAGGGCGGGGGCGAGCCTCTCCGCCTCCCCCAGCGCCCACCCCGGGTCGAGGGCGCGGGAGACCCTCTCGACCACCCCGCGGGCGCCCGGGGCGAGGAGGCCCAGGATGGAGCCGGCGAGCGTGGCGAGCGACGTCCTCGGGAGGCCCCTATGCTCCACCGGGGCGACGGGGCGCCCCAGGCCCTCGAGGAGCCTGTGGAGCCTGCTCCCCCTCCCCGCGACCCCGTAGACGGGGGCGCCCCTCTCCACGGCCCTCCTCACGCACTCCAGGGTCTCGAAGGTGGAGCCGGAGAAGCTCACCGCGACCACGGGCGTGCCGGGGCCCGTGTAGGGCGGCGGGGAGTGGCTCCTGCACGCCACGACGCGGTGCCCAGCTCCTCGAGCACGTAGCGGGCTGCGTCGACGGAGAAGCCCGAGCCCCCCATGCCGCAGCCGATGACCAGGCTGCCCTCCTCCAGCCCGCCCGGGCTCACCCGCGCGGCGGCGTCGAACGCCTCCAGGAGGTCCCTGGGCCAGGACGTGTACCACTCAATCATCCTCCTAAGCGTCTCCTCCAGCCCGGGAATCCCCAGGCAAGCCCTCCACCAGGAGGGGTAGAGTGAAGCCACGCAGTATATCAAGGCTGAAGCCTAGGCGCCGTTAAAGCCCCCGGACCCCGAGGGCTTCAGCGTGGTGAAGGATAACCTTGGAGGCCGGGGAGGCCGGGGCCGGCGGCTCCGTGGAGGTCAGGGCCACGCTCTCCAGGGAGGCGTTCGACGCCCTGAGCGATCTGGCGGAGAGGCTGGGCGTCACGCCCGAGGAGGCCCGCGTCGAAGCTGCTCGACGTCGTGGCGAGCTATAAGGGGATAATACTGGAGCTGGCCGACAAGCTCAGAGTGAAGAAGGAGCACCTCCCCGACAGCGTGTTCGAGGAGCTGGTCTACTACGGGGTCGAGGCGTGGAGGGGGATCCTGGAGCCGGTACTCTGGCGCCTCCGCGCCGTGGGCAGGTTCGAGCTAGAGACCCTGGAGCTCGACCCCGACGCACCCAGCATCGAGGTCGAGCTGGTCGCCCTGGAGGGGAGCGACCTCCTAGCGGACAGGGTCAGGCTGAACTGGAGCACGAAGGGCGTAGTGATGGAGGTCTACTACTACCTCGAGGAGGGAGTAGAGCCGCCCCGGGGGCTCAGGGTGAGGGGCGGGGACTGGGCCTACCTGCCCGACGAGCACGCCATCCTAGTCACGTTCCAGGGCAAGAAGCTCTCTGACCTCCCCCCGATCCACGCGGTCGACCGGATGGTAGAGCCCTTCGTGAGGCTCTAGCCGCCGGCCTGCCCCGCCGTCGAGGAGGCGCGGGATGCCTCCTTAATAGGAGCCGCCGGCCTCGGGGGGTTAGCTGAGCCCGGCGCGGGGTGCTGAGGGCTGGGGAGGTACATCGTCGCGAGCGCCTGGCCCTACGTCAACACGATTCCACACCTGGGCAACCTGGTGGGCTCCATCCTGAGCGCCGACATCTACGCCAGGTACCTCAGGCTCCGCGGGCACGAGGTCCTCTTCGTCTCGGGGAGCGACGAGCACGGGACCCCCGTGGAGCTTGAGGCGAGGCGGAAGGGCGTCCCGCCCCGCACGCTCACGGACCAGGTGCACGAGTACGACGTCAAGCTCTGGAGGGAGTGGGGGATTAGCTTCGACAACTACACGAGGACCGAGAGCCCGGTGCACAGGAGTTCGTGAGGGAGTTCATGCTGAAGCTCTACGAGAGGGGCTACATATTCGAGGGGGAGGAGGAGCTGCCCTACTGCCCGAACGACAAGATCTTCCTCCCCGACAGGTTCGTCGTCGGCACGTGCCCCTACTGCGGCTTCGAGGAGGCCCGTGGGGACCAGTGCGACAACTGCGGCAGGCTCCTCCACCCCACGGAGCTGATCAACCCCAGGTGCGCCCTCTGCGGGGCGAGGCCCATATTCATGAAGGTGAAGGAGTGGTTCATAGACCTGAGGAAGGTCCAGGACAAGGTCCTGGAGTGGCTCGAGTCTAACAAGGAGCTGCCGGATAACGTGAGGAACTACAGCATCCAGTGGGCGAGGCAGGGGCTGAAGCCTAGGAGCGTGACGAGGGACATATCGTGGGGGATCCCGGCGCCGTTCCCGGGGGCCGAGGGGAAGACTATCTACGTGTGGTTCGACGCCCTCCTGGGATACGTTAGCGCGGTGAAGGAGCTCCTCCAGGCCAGGACCGGGGACCCGGACGCCTGGAGGGAGTGGTGGTTCAACCCCGAGACTAGGACGATCTACTTCATAGGGAAGGACAACATCCCCTTCCACTCCATAATACTCCCAGCCCTATTCATAGCGAGCGGGGACCCCTACGTCCTCCCCTGGAGGATTAGCGCGACAGAGTACCTCATGTACGAGGGGAAGCAGTTCAGCAAGAGCAGGAGGATAGGCGTGTGGATAGACGAGGCCCTCGAGATACTCCCAGCCGACTACTGGCGGTGGGCCCTCGCCAGGATGAGGCCCGAGGCGAGGGACACGAACTTCACGTGGAGGGAGTTCTATAGGATAGTGAACAGCGAGCTAAACGACGACATCGGGAACCTCGTGCACCGCGTGCTCAGCATGATCGAGAGGAGGCTGGGCGGCTCCATCCCCGAGCCCGGCGAGTTCCCCGGGGAGGAGGAGAGGCTCCTAGAGGAGGCGAGGAGGGAGGCGTGGAGGGCGGCCGAGGCGCTGGACAAGGTCAGGATCAAGCAGGCGACCGAGCACGTGCTGGAGGTCGCGAGGCTGGGGAACAGGTACCTCAACCAGAGGAGGCCCTGGGAGCTGCTAAGGGAGAACCCGGAGGAGGCGAGGGCATCCCTCTACGCCGCCGCGGCGGTGGTGAAGACGATCGCCCACCTCATGGCCCCCTTCACGCCGAGGGCGGCGGAGGAGCTGTGGAGGATGCTCGGCCTACCCGGCAGCGTCCACGAGGCGGTGTGGGACGAGCACCTCGGCGAGCCGGTCCCGCCCGGCACGAGGTTGGGCGGGGTCAAGCCACTCTTCAGGAAGCTCCCCCCGGACTTCCCCGAGAAGGCGGAGGAGATCCTCGGGGAGGCCCGCAGGAGGGCGATGGCGAAGAGGCCCCCGCTCCTCAGGGAGTAGCCGCCCCCCGGGGGCTAGTCCCACCCCCGCGGCCGGCCTCTGCCCGCCGCGTCCAACCGCCCAGCGCCCAGCAACCAAGCGTCTACTTGGATCGGGGTATTTTGGGCCTTATTCAGGCTTTATTTATATTTAGACTTTTCATCGGGTTAGGCTGGGGGTTTATTTTCCTCGGCGGCCCCGCTGCCTGGGCCCGCATCGCCTCGGGTGGTGGCTGGTGGCTGAGCTTGAGGCTCGGATCACGAGGGCTATAGTTGAGGAGGCTGCTAGGGACTGGTCTGAGATCGCCGAGTCGGACGTGGTCATCGTCGGCGCTGGGCCCTCGGGGCTTACTGCTGCCAGGTACCTGGCCGAGGCCGGCTTCAGGGTCGTGGTTTTCGAGAGGCGCCTGTCCTTCGGCGGGGGTATTGGCGGGGGCGGGAACCTCTTCCACAGGATCGTGGTGGCCGAGGAGGCCCTGGGGATCCTGAGGGACTTCAACATCAGGTACCGCAGCGTTGCTGGGGGGCTCTACACTGTGGACCCGGCCGAGTTCATGGCGAAGCTGGCGGCGGGGGCGATAGACGCGGGGGCCAGGATAATCCACGGCGTCAACGTTGAAGACGTCATAGTCAGGTTCAATCCGGTCCGCGTGGCGGGCGTCGCGGTCAACTGGTCCGCCATACCCCTCGCCGGCCTCCACGTCGACCCCATCTTCGTCTACTCAAGGGCGGTCGTAGACGCCACGGGCCACGACGCCTACGTGCTCAGAGTGGTGGCGAGGAAGATCCCCGACTCCGGCGTCAAGGTGCCGGGCGAGTCCTCAGCGTACTCCGAGGAGGCCGAGAGGCTCGTGGTGGAGAAGACCGGCAGGGTGATCCCCGGCCTCTACGCCGCCGGCATGGCGGTCGCCGCCCTCCACGGGCTCCCCAGGATGGGGCCGATATTCACCTCAATGCTGCTCTCCGGGAGGAGGGCCGCGGAGGCGGTCGCCAGGGACCTCGAGGGGGGGCAGTAGCCCCCGGCCCGCGGCGAGCGGGAGCGTTTAACGCTAAACCCCCCGAGGGATCCCGGCGCCTAGGTGGATGGTGGTCGGAGCTGGTTAGGGTCATCATAGCCCCCCCAGTCCACCCCCTAGTGTTTCTGTTCTACTTCACCCTCCTGCTCCCCCTGATACTCGCCTCGCACGGCGCCCTCGCGGGGGCCCTCTCCGCCCTGGGGCTCGGGCCGGAGGCCGCCGTGGCGGTCTCCCAGCTCGTCCTCCTCTTCAGCCTCGCCCTCAGCCCGGTTAACGTTGTGGTGAGGGAGCTGGGCTCCGGAGTGTACAGGGTCGAGTATAGGGCTGGGTACGTGAGCTTCTACGGGATCCCGATCCCCGTGGTGAGCAGGGTGGTCGTGGAGGACTGGGTGCTCCTCGCCGTCAACCTGGGGGGCGCGGCGGTCCCCGCCGCCGCCAGCGCGTTCATGCTTGCCCTCGCCGCCGAGTCTGAGCCGGGGTCGCTGGCCGGGATCCTCGCGGCGACAGCCGCGACGGCGCTCGTAGTCTACGCGGCGGCGAAGCCCGTGCCGGGCGTGGGGGTGGTGGTCCCCATGCTCCTCCCCCCGCTCGCCGCGGCCGTGTTCTCCCTCCTATTCATCGGCCCCTCCCCGGCGCTCCTCCCCGGGGCCTACGTCGCCGGCACGCTGGGCAGCCTCCTCGGCGCCGACGTCCTCAGGCTAGCCAGGGACCCGGCGGGGCTCGCCCGGAGGCTTGGAGCCAAGCTGGTGAGCATAGGAGGCGCCGGGGTGTTCGACGGCGTCTACCTCTCAGGGCTGGCCGCGGTGCTCCTGGGGTACCTCCTCTACCCGCCTACCTGAACACAACCCCGTCGACGCTCCTGACGATCACGCCCTTGTAGAGCCAGCTCACCTGCCTCAGCGTGGCGTGGAGGTCGAAATCCGTGAGCGCGCTCACCCCGTCGACTGGGATCACCACCTTGTACCACCTCAGGGCGGCGCTGGCCGCGGTGTGGAGGACGCAGATGTTGGCGACTGTCCCGACTATCACCGTGTACTCCACGCCGTACACTCTGAGCAGGTCGTCGAGTGGGGTGCCGTAGAAGCCGTCGTACCTCGTCTTCTGCACCACTATGTCCCCGGGCCGGGGCTTCAGCTCCTCCACTATCTCCCAGCCCCAGGTGCCGTGCCTGGCGTGCTCCCCCCAGATCTCGAACTCCGGGTCCCCATCGTAGTGGGTGTCCTGCGTGTAGAAGACCCTGACCCCTGCCCTCCTAGCCCTCTCGAGGAGCCTCCTGATCGGCTCCACCGTCGCCTCAGCCGTGGGGACCCTCAGCTTGCCCCCCTCCTTCACGAAGTCGTTCTGCATATCCACAACTATAACGGCCGTCCTCCGGGCGGGGAGTTCAACCCTATCCACGACCTCGTACTCGGGGACCTCAACGGTGACCCCGGCCAAGACCCGCCACCCCCCAGGGGAGGGCTCGTGGCAGGGGATCCCGGGCGTGGCGTGATAAAGGCTAGCCTATAGGCCAGGCGGGGGCTAGAGGCGCTTGGGTAGCTCGACGTACTTCCAGGTTATGTACTCGTTGAACCTCTCCGAGTTCACCGGCTCGCCGAGCGCCTTCTCGACCAGCACCTTCGGCTCGTATGTTGAGCCCCACCTGTGTATCCTCTCCCTGAGGAACTCCCTGACCTCGCTGAACCTCGCCTCCTCGACGAGCCTGTAGAGGCCCCCGAGGCTGGCGTCCGCAGCCTTCCAGATCATCGCCGCTACCAGGTTGCCTAGGGTGTAGGTTGGGAAGTAGCCTATGGAGGCCATGCTCCAGTGTATGTCCTGCAGCACCCCCTCAGCGTCGTTCCTCGGCCTCACGCCTATCAGCTCCTCGCTCATCTCGTTCCACAGCTCGGAGAGTTCGCCGACCTTGACCTCCCCGGTTATCATGCCCTTCTCAAGCTCGTAGCGGAGGTAGATGTGAAGGTTGTAGGTGAGCTCGTCGCTGTCAACCCTTATCGGTATCGGCCTCACGAGGGCGAAGTACCTGTAGAGCTCGACTGCATCGTAGTCCCTGGTGAAGCCGAGGTTCTCGTCGAGCAGCCCCTTGACTAGCCCGGCGAAGGCGGGGCTCCTGCCCACGACGTTCTCCCAGAACCTGCTCTGGCTCTCATGGACGCCCATGCTCACCCCGCCGACTAGCGGGGTCGCCTTGAGCCTCTCGTCAACCTGGAGCTCGTAGAGGGCGTGGCCGAACTCGTGGATGGTGCTGAAGAGCGCCCTCCTGAAGTCGTAGCCCTCGTACCTAGTCGTTATCCTAACGTCCCCAACCCCCATGTCGATGGTGAAGGGGTGGGCTGACAAGTCGAGCCTCCCCCTGTCCCAGGGGTATCCGAGCATGTCGAGGACTGCCCTGTTCACCCTCTCCATGGCGGGGGCGTCGTACCTGACCTCCTCGAGGGGGTGCCTCTCGGGGTAGAAGCCCCCGCTCCTCACCCTCTCGAGCACCGCCTTGGTGGTGGGTATTATCGCCTGGAAGTACCGGTCCATGTCCCTGACCCTCAGCCCCTCCTCGTAGAGGTCCAGGAGGGCGTCGTAGGGGTGGTCTTCGTAGCCCAGGTGCTCCGCCTTCCTGCGCTCCACCTCCACGATCCTCTCAAGGTAGGGCTTGAAGCTCGAGAAGTCGCTCCTCTCCCTGGCCTCCCTCCACGCCCTTCGGGCCTCCTCGCTCAGCCTCGCCTCCTCAGCCACAAGCTCCGGGGGGATGCTCCTCGCTATCCTGATCGCCCTGGAGAGGACCCTCACCACTCCCCTCTCGTAGTCGTTCAAGCCCTCCAGGCCCTCAGCCTTCTCGACGAGCTTGACTAGCTCAGGATCGAGGATGAGCCTCTGCCTGAGCCTGGCGAGCTCCCCCCGGGCTAGGGCCCTCTCCTCGACGCCCCCCGGGGGCATGTAGGTCTCGCTGTCCCACGACATCAAGCTCGCGGCGTGGCCCAGCGCCCACACGACCCTGTAGCGCTCCAGTATCTCGAGGATGACAGGGTTCTCGAAGACTCCAGGGACGGGCTTCACGGGCAACACCTACAACCTCCCGGCTTCACTAGGGAGCCCCTCGGGGGCGGAGTGGGGCTTTAACTGTTCACTACTCGTCCAGGCGTCCCTGCGCCGCCTTTTACGCCCGCCCTCTCCGGCTGGCGGGGGGTTTGGGGGTGGGTGTGGCGCAGCCTCTGGTCAACCCGATCGCGGCCTTCGCCGCTGCGCTGGCGGCGCTGCTTGCCCTGACGCTCAGGGGGTGGAGGGTGCACGTCGCCCTAGCCGTTATGGCCGTGGTCTACGCTGCGCTTGCGTGCCGCCTCGCCTGCCTGGCGGGGGCCGCTGCGAGGGTGCTGGAGTGGAACGACTTCAAGGTGTTCGTCTACATATTCCTGAGCATGCTCCTCGCCGGGGTCATGAGGGAGGCGGGCCTCCTGCAGGCGATGGTTGAGTCCCTCAGCTCGGTGAGCTGCAGGCTCTCCCTGCCCGGGATCCCGGCCCTCATCGGGTTGATGCCGATGCCCGGCGGCGCCCTCGTCTCCGCCATTGCAATGAGGGAGAAGTACCTCAGGGAGGCCAGGCTGTCCCGGGAGGAGGCGACGTTCGTCAACTACTGGTTCAGGCACATCTGGGTGCCGAGCTGGCCCCTCTTCCAGAGCGCGGTGATAACCGCGAGCGTCTTCCACCTCTCACCCGTGCAGGTCGTGGGCCACACCTGGCCAGGGAGCCTGGCGGCGGTGGCGGGGGGCCTCGCGGTTGCGGGGGGAGTCATGGCCAGGGCTAGGTGCCGGGGCGGGGGCGAGGCGTGGAGGTTCCTGGCAGCCGTGTCCCCCCTGGCCTCCCTCGCCATCCTAGCGCTATCCGGGCTCAACCTCCTCGAGGCGCTCGCCCTAGTCAACCTGGCGACGATAGCCTTCTTCCGGCCCGGCCTCCGGGGCCTGAGGAGGGCGCTGGCCCTGGCGGCGAGGCCCACCATGCACCTGGTGCTCTTCGAGAGCCTGCTCCTCAAGAACCTCCTCCTCGAGACGGGGATAAGCGGGGCGGTGAAGCAGGCCGCTGCCGCCGCCGGGATCCCTCCGGCCGTCCTGGCGTTCCTAGCCTCCTTCACCCTCGGCCTCGCGGCGGGGGGCGAGAACTTCTTCGCAGCCACCGCGATGCCCATGCTCTACTCCTACATAGCGACACCCACGGGAGTAGACTGGGGCCTCCTCTACACCGCCTACCTTGGCGGCTTCCTGGGCGTGATGATGAGCCCCGCCCACCTCTGCCTCGCCCTCACCGTCGACTACTACAAGTCGAACCTCGCCAGGGTCCTCGCCAGGGTCGGGGCAGCCGCGGCGGCCACCGCGGCGCTGGGCGCGCCGCTAGCCACCCTAACCGGGGGAGCGTGAAGCTAACCCCCACCCTCCCCCGGGATCCCGGGGGCGTGGCCTGGGGCTAGGCTCCCCCGGCGCTCTTGACCGCCTCCTCCACCTCGGCGGCGAGCCTGTCGATGTGCTCCTTCGAGTGGAGCTCTGTGAAGGCGTAGAGTGCTGAGTGGCCAAGCCAGGGGATCTTGTCCTCCAGGGGGAGGCCGCCGTGGATCCCCCTGCGTAGGAGGTGGCGGTGCACCCTCTCGTATGGCACCGGGAACCTGACGGGGTACTCGTTGAAGTAGAACCCCTTGACTGCCGGGGCCTCGACTCCCGGGATCCCCGAGAGCTTCCTCGCAGCGTACCTGGCCTTGTACATGACGTGCTCCCCCAGCTCCCTGAGCCCCTCCGGGCCTAGGAGGCTCAGGTACGCCGCCACCGCCACGGCTGCGAGCGCCTCGTTGGTGCAGATGTTACTCGTCGCCCTGGCGCGGCGTATGTGCTGCTCCCTCGCCTGGAGTATCATGGTGAACGCCCTCCTCCCCTCGGCGTCCTCGGTTAGCCCCACGAGCCTCCCGGGCATCTGCCTCACGAGCCTCGCGTCCCAGCGGACCGCCATCACGCCAAGGTAGGGGCCGCCGTAGTTGAGGCCCAGGCCGAGGGGCTGGCCGTCCCCCACGGCGACGTCTGCGCCCAGCCTGCCGGGGGGCTCGAGGACCCCGAGGGCCAGGGGGTTCACGCCCATTACGAAGAGCGCCCCGTGCTCGTGGGCCGCCTCCCCCACCCTCCTAGCGTTCACGTCCACCACCCCCAGGAAGCTGGGGTACTCAAGGTAGACCGCCGCCACGTCGTCGCCGAGCATGGAGTCGAGTGCCGAGAGGTCCAGGTACCCAGTCTCCCTGTCGACGGGGACCTCCTCCACCCTCACCCCCGCCCTCCTGTGGGGGTAGAGGTAGGCGTCCACCACCCTCCTGTGCATCGGGTTCATCGTCTCCGGCACCAGAATCCTCCTACGCCTCATCCTATGGTACCTGAGGGCGAGGAGGAACGCCTCGGCCGCCGCGCTCGCCCAGTCGTACATGCTGGAGTTGACCACCTCAAACTCCAGCAGCTCAGCCATGAGGCTCTGGTACTCGAAGAGCGCCTGGAGCATGCCCTGGCTCGCCTCGGGCTGGTAGGGGGTGTAGCTCGTGAGGAACTCCGACCTCTCAATAATGAACCTGACAGCCTCAGGCACGTAGTGGGGGTACACCCCCGCCCCAAGGAAGGGAGGAGGGTCCAGGAACACCTTGTTCCTGGAGAGCCTCTCCCTCACCCAGCGGTCCGCCTCGGCCTCGCTCAGCGGGCGCCCCGCGCCAATCGGCAGCGAGTCCCAGTCCCCCTTGAACCTCGCCCCCTCCGGTATGTCGCTGAACAGCTCCTCGACACTCTTAACGCCGAGGGCCTCGAGCATCCTACGCCTAGCCTCCCCAGCCGCGTTGGGGTTGAACGGCGCAGCCAAGCCCAGACACCACCCCTGGAGTACCCGGGGAGTACCCGGCGCCCCCCGGGGGCGGTCGAGTCGAAAATTAAATAAACAATTAAAAAGTATAAACGGTTGGATGATTGCGCGGAGGGCGGGCGTGTTGCCTGAATCCAAGCCTATCCTGGACTTCGAGAAGGCGAAGCTGGCAACTGTTCTCGGCCTCATCTTAGAATTCATTGGAGCCGTTGCCGGCGAAGTCATCGTGTCCGGGGTTGGCTTCGTCGTCTGGCTCATCGGAGTCTACGCCCTCTACCAGCACTACGGCTCCAGGGAGATACTGGTCAACGCGGTCTACTCCGTTGTAGCCGGCTTCATAGCCGTGGCGGTCGCGGCCGGCTTAGGGGCCACGAGCGTCATCAGCGGGGCCCTCCTGAAGTCCCCCCTCACGGCGCTGGTGGGGGCGGGTGCAGCCATAATCCTCCTATGGCTCCTCTCGGTGGTGGCGGCGTACTACTTCAAGAAGCACGTGGAGGCGCTCAGCAAGGCCTCCCCGAGCGAGGCGCTGGAGAGGGCTGGGAGGTACATCTTCCTCGGCGCCGTCCTGTCAATAGTCCTCGTAGGCATAGTGCTCTACCTCATAGGCTTCGCCTTCCTAATCGCCGGGCTCTTCGAGCTAAAGCCCCCCACGAGCAGCGAGGCCCCCCAGGAGAGCCCTCAGGGCGTCGGTTCATAGCCCCCAAGGATCCCCACACCCGCCCCCCAGGTGGGGGTGCGGGTCGGCCCCGCAGTTTCTCCCCACCCCCGAGGCTTCCGGGGCCGCGCGGGGGGTTCTTAACACGCGGGTAGCAGGCGGAGTATCCAGCGGTCGCCGTGGCCCTCGACCCCTGCCTTGGCGGGGGTTGGGAGTGGCTCCCTGTGGAGGGGGCTGTGGAGTACCAGCGTGTGGTACTCGCCGTGCTCGCCTAGCGGGTCTAGGCCGAGGCTCCTGGCTTCCTCGACGAAGCTGGGGGCGGCCTCCGAGTCGAGGATCCCGCCGAGCCAGTGGAGGAGCTGGCCCCAGGAGCCTATCACCATGGCTTTGAACCCCTTCTCGAACACCTCCAAGGCCAGGTCTTCCGGGTCCCTGCCCCAGAGGGGCTCCCTCAACGTGGCCCCCGCCTCCGCGGCGACACCCTCCATGTACTTCAGGTGATCCTCGACGTAGACGTCCCCGGCTATGACCTCGCTCGCCCCAAGCCTCCTGAGAGCCTCAACCGTCCCCCTCCTCTCCCGGCCCCTCCACAGCCTCACGACCACCACGGGGATCCCGGTAAGGGCGAGGGTCTCAACCGTCAAGCCCAGGTTGACGAGGTGGGGGCTTGGCTCCGGGAAGTCGTAGACCAGGACGAGGCCGTAGTCCGGGGGCCAGTAGTGCATCGCCGCGTACAGCGAGTCCTTACCCCCGGAGAGGAGGGCGACCCGGGCGCCCAACGCCACGCAGCCTCCACGGGCCCGTGGAGGCGTGGGGCTCGACCCTTAAAGGAGGAGGGGCGGGATCCCCCCGAGACCGGGGCCCGCGCCTTAGGCTGTGAGCTCCTCCAGGCTCCTCCCGGCGGACTCCACGCCGCTTTCAATTCTATCGCGGAGATACACCACAGTGAAGAGCCTCCCCCAGCGGGCCCCGTCCAGGAGCTCCACGAAGCCCCTAGCCCTCCCAGCCCCCACGCCCAAGCACTCCCGGCGCCCCACAGGCGCGCCGCCCCCGGGAGACAAGCGGTACCCCCCAGTGGCCCTGGGGGCCTCATTTAAACGCTGGTATGAACCACCACCTGGGCCCCGCGGGGCGGGTGATGAGTGCACCCTTTACCGGACCCGGGGAGGGGGTCCCTGGGTGTGAAGTGAGTGGCCAGGCCTGACGCCTCCTAGAAGTCGAATCGGAGCCTGGGCGTGGGGAAGACCAGGCACCCCCCGGGCCCCTCGACCTCCAGGGCGAGCCCGTCCACCCACGCAGCCGCAGCGGCCGCCGCGAGGGCCGCCTCCCACTCGTGCCTCCCAAGCCCCCCGGCGCCCCTCGGGATCCCGGCTATCCTCGCCGCGCTCGAGGGGTGGGTCTCCACCGGGGCCACGCCAGCCTCCTGGAGGAGGGCCGCCAGCGCCATGCCCAGCCGGGTGAGCCTCGCCATCGCCCCCCACCCCGGCAGGAGCCTAGCCCCGAGCCTCAGCGCAGCCCTCTCCACGGGCCTGAACCCCCCAGGCGGCTGGGGGTGGAGCGGCGCGTCGACCCCCGCGGCGCACACGCCCACCCGGAGGATCCCCGCGAGCCTACCCGCCAGCTCCCCAGCGGGGAGGGCCTCAGCGCCGAGGAGCCGCCACCAACCCACCCCCACCCGCTCCGCCACGGCGAGCCCGGCAACCCTCAACCCGGGATCCAAGCCAGCAACCCTCACGCAACCCCCAGGCCGCCCAGCCCTGCAAGCGTCCACAGCGTAAAACACTCCCTTCAGCATTATCGAGAAGATGCAGTTCATACTAACGCCCCAAATACTCTTTTTCAATCAATTCTATCACGGAGATACATGGAGAGACTTGTTAAGCTTGGGGCTAAGGCAGTGGTACTTTTCTTTTCAATTCTATCACGGAGATACCGTTCAAGATCAACATTAAAAGATACTTCAGGGCCCCGCGTGAGACCCGCTCCCACCGGTTGCCCACGGGCATAGAACGCTTCCTTCGATTAAATATTTTATCCTCTAGGCGTGTATATGCTTTCGGCCGGAATTGGGAGCATTTAAATATTTCTAGCCCACTATTCTCCTACTGTTTAACATTTGGTAGTGTGGCCGGGGGCTGCGTAAGGCTTTTAAGCTTCCCAGGTTTATCCGGGGAATAATAGTGAAGGTTTTGTGTTGCTTCTTGTCGTGGTGTTGGTTTCTATCCGCGGTTAGATGGCGTGTGGGTAGATTGTAAGGTTTATGTTTGCCCGCTGAGTTGTTCTACTATCTCCTCTTGTGTTATGATCGTGCCGCAGTAGATGCATTGGAGTGTTACGGGCTCCTCTTTGACTAGCTTGAATTTGGGCTTCACTGGCTCGCCGGGCTTCCTGGTTATGCAGGTTGGGTTTGTGCAGCGCAGGATGCCCTTGACTGTCCTCGGGGGCGTGGCCCTCCTCTTCTCGACGACGTCGTAGTTCTTGATTATGTTGATCGTCGCCTTGGGGGCTATGAGTGCCACCGCTGCGGTCTGCTCTGGGGTGAGTGTTACGCCCTCGACTTTGACTATGTCCTTCCTCCCGAGCTTCCTGCTCTCGGCGTTCATCACCAGGGCTACCCTCGCCCCACGCGGGGGGTTGAGGAGCTTGAGGACCGCTAGCGCCCTCCCTGCAGGTATGTGGTCTATCACCGTGCCCTCCCTTATCTTGGAGACGAGGAGCTTCGACTCCCCCCCAGGGCACTCCGCCACGCCCGGGTCACCCCTTGAGTACGAGTTTGAGGAGGGCCATTCTTAGGGGGACGCCTAGGCTTGCCTGGTGGAAGTAGGCAGCGTGGGGCGTCGAGTCCACCCTGGGGTCCACCTCGTCGACGCGGGGGAGTGGGTGGAGGATTTTGAGGGTGGGCTTCGCCTTCTCCAGGAGCTCGGGGGTGACCTTGTAGCTCCCCCTAACCTTCTCGTACTCGTGTGGATCGGGGAACCTCTCCCTCTGCACCCTGACCACGTAGAGCACGTCCGTCTCCCCTATGACCTCATCCACGCTCTCGAGGACCTCGTAGGGGACCCCGCTCCTCTCGAGGAGGTCTAGGTGCTCCCTCCTCGGCGCGAGGAGGGGGGGCGAGACCAGGTAGAGCTTGCGGGGCTTGTAGATGGTGAGGGCCTCGATGAGGCTCGCCGCCGCCCTGGCGTACCTCAGGTCCCCGAGGATAGTGTAGACGAGCCCCTCGGGGCTGCCGAAGAGGTCCCTCACCGTGTAGAGGTCGAGGAATGCCTGGGTTGGGTGCCTGCTCCTCCCGTCCCCGGCGTTGATCACCGGGTGCTCCGCCACCTCCGCGGCGTAGAGGGCGGCCCCCTCGTACCTGTGCCTGATGACTATGGCGTCCGCGTAGGAGTCGAGCATCTTAACGGTGTCGTGGAGGCTCTCCCCCTTCGCGACGCTCGTCGCCTCCTCGCTCGTGAACCCGATCGTCTCCGCCCCGAGCCTCTTCGCGGCGGACTCGAAGCTCAGCCTAGTCCTAGTCGAGGGCTCGAAGAAGGCGAGGGCTACAATGAACCCCTCCAGGGACCCCCTCAAGCCTCCCCTCCGGGCCCTGTCGGCCTCCCTGAACAGCTCCTCCAAGTCGTCACGCGTGAAGTCGAGGACGCTGATAACGTCCCGGCCACGCCACCCCATGAGGACCCTCAGAGAACTCAGCGTGGAGGGAGGTAAAAACAGAGCCAGCCCCCCGCGGGGGTTAGTGTTTGAAGCTGAACTCGTACCTCTCCCCGGGCTTCAGGATGACTACCTCCACGCCGGGCGCCCTCTCCTCGACGAGCCTCTTGAACTCCTCCGGCTTCCCGTAGAGGACTGGGAAGGTGGCGTAGTGCATCGGGATGGCGACCTTGGGCTTCAGCAGCTCGACGGCCTTCGCGGCCTCGACTGGGTCCATGGTGAAGTGGCCGCCTATCGGGAGCAGGGCGATGTCGGGCTTGTATATCTCCCCTATGAACTGCATCTCGCTCATGAGCCCAGTGTCGCCCGCGTGGTACACGGTGCCCTCGCTGGACTGGATCACCACCCCCGTCGGCGCCCCTATGGGGCTGCTGTGGTTCGCCGGCACAAGCGCTATCCTGAGGCCGTCGACGTGCATCGGGCCGCCCATGTTGCCCCCGACCGCCCTGTCCTCAGCCCTGGCCTTAGCGGCGACGTGGTTCGCGAGCTCGTAGATCGCCACGAGCTTCGCGCCCGGGTTCCTCCTGAGGATGGTGACCGCGTCCCCGACGTGGTCGTCGTGGCCGTGGGTGAGGACCACCAGGTCGACGCCCGTCACGTCCTCGGGCTTCACCGGGGAGAGCGGGTTGCTGAGCCACGGGTCTATCAGGATCTTCTTCCCGTCAACCCCTAGCTCGAACGCCGAGTGGCCGTAGTAGACCAGGTACCCCAAGCCCTCCACCCCTCCACTCTACTCGCTGCTAAACCATGCACTATAACCCTTAACCCGCCCCCTCGCGGGCGGGAGGGGCTCCGCGGTGGCCGGGGTGCTCGACGAGGAGGCTGTGAAGAAGCTCGTGGAGGCCGGCAGGGTCGCCGCTAAGGCGAGGGACTACGGCGCGTCCCTCGTGCAGGAGGGGGAGAGCGCCAGGAGGATCTGCGAGAGGGTCGAGCAGTACATCGTGAACTCGGGGGCCCAGCCGGCGTTCCCCTGCAACATCAGCATCAACGAGGTCGCCGCGCACTACACTCCCGGCGCGCTCGACGACGTCATCATACCCAAGGGGGCCGTCGTAAAGGTCGACGTCGGGGCGCACGTGGACGGGTGGATAGCTGACACCGCCCTGACCGTCGACCTGGGCGGCGGGAGCGAGGCGCTCCTCAAGGCGGTGAGGGAGGCGCTTGACGCAGCGGCGGGGATCGTGAGGAGCGGGGTGAGGGTGTACGACATTGGGAGGGTGATACAGTCGACGATCAGGCGCCACGGGTTCAAGCCGGTGAGGAACCTCTCGGGCCACAGCATCGGGAGGTACATGGTCCACGCCGGGCTGAGCATCCCCAACTACCCGGATAGGGCTATGATCGTGCAGAGGCTCCGCCCCGGCATGATAGTGGCCATCGAGCCCTTCGGCACCAACGGGAGGGGCTTCGTGGTGGAGGGGAGCACCGTGAACATCTACTCCTACACCGGCCGCAGCCCCCGCGTTGCGCTGAGCGAGGAGGAGGCGAGGGCGCTGGAGCTGGTGAGGGAGAGGTTCAAGACCCTCCCCTTCACGCCCCGCTGGCTCGCAGGCGAGCTGGGGGCGGAGAGGGCGGACTCGATAGCTAGGAGGCTCGCCGCGAAGGGGGTGCTCCACGCCTACCCGGTGCTGGTCGAGGCCGGGCGGGGGGTCGTGGCCCAGTTCGAGCACACCTTCGTCATACTCGAGGACGAGGTCATAGTGACCACGAGGGAGGGCTTGTTAAGCTAAGCATTGAAAAACCTCGACGGGGAGCAGCGAGGGCTCGGGGGTACCGTTCAAGTGCCGGCAACGCTGCTCCAGACGGGGGGCGACGCCAGCCTCCCAGACTGGATATCAGCGATAAGCCAGTTAGTCTTCCTGATAATATTCATCCTGCTCTTCCTCGGGGCCAACCAGAGGTTCCAGGTCTACATGTGGAAGGGGGGCATCAAGGCGAAGCTCGCCGTTCTGGAGGCCATGGCGCTTGAGGCGAGGGAGAAGACGAGGAAGTTCATGCTGGAGAACAGGGCCCGGAACGTGGATGAGACCCTCTCGAAGGTCATAGACTTCTTCGTGATCTCACCTGTCGACATCGAGCCAGTGGATATAATCAAGAGGATGGACCACCTCTTCAGCGTGAGGAGGCTGAGGCTCAAGAACCTCTTCCGCGACGCCATGCCGGAGGCGGACGAGTACGTGAGGAGCAGGGCGGAGACCGCGGGGGAGATAGCGGGTGCCCTTAACTTCATCTACAAGTACGTGAGGCACCTCCTCCTCTACGGGGAGAAGACGAGGAACTGGGTGCTCATAATGCAGCTCCAGCTCGTGATGCCGCAGATACTCAGGGTAGCCAAGACGTACAGGAACGCCATGGAGGACTTCCTGAAGGGCGTCCCGGTCGGCGACGGCGCCGGCCCGCTCGTCGCCTCGATGCTCGCCGGCCCCCAGGCGGAGTGGAGGGAGGTCGAGGAGGAGACCGTCGCCTCCGAGGTGGACTTCGAGGGCAGGAGGCTGGTGCTAGTCAAGGCGAAGGGGCCGGCTTCAAGCGTCGGCAGGCCAGGCCTCGCCGTCGAGAAGCTTGTCACGGACTACGTGAGGCGCGGGGTGAAGCCCTCCCTCATAGTCACCGTCGACGCCGCCCTGAAGCTTGAGGGGGAGGAGACGGGCTCCATCGCGGAGGGCGTCGGGGCCGCGATTGGCGACCCCGGCCCGGAGAAGATAAGGTTCGAGAGGGTCGCGGCGGAGCACGGGATCCCGCTGAGGGCGGTGGTGGTCAAGATGTCGGAGGAGGAGGCGATAACGGCCATGAAGAAGGAGATATACGAGGCCGCCAGGAGGGCTGTGGAGAGGGTGAAGGAGATAGTGAGGAGCGAGGCGAGGCCCGGCGACTTAGTCATAGTCGCCGGGATAGGGAATACCGTGGGGGTGGCCTAGCCTTGCCACTCACCCCCCAGGGCGAGACCCCAGCCTGGCTCAACGCCCTCATGCTACTATTCCTAACCGTCACCACACTATACATGCTACTCCAGATGAAGGAGAGGGAGGAGGAGGCGGAGGAGGAGAGGAGGCTAGTCACCATCGAGGCCTGCGGCTCCAAAACCGTGGAGAGGGAGTACAAGCCGGGCGACTACGTGGGCAAAATGGTTGGGACCTGCGAGGACGGCTCGCCGAGGAGGATAGAAGCAATCTACGCCGTCAAAGCCCCGAAGGGCAGGAAGGGCCTCCTAGGCCTAGGAGCCAGGCAGCCACGCCCGAAGGCCCCCTAACAGCCAGGCCCCAGCGTCCAGAAGGCGCCCCGAAGCCGGCCCCCAACCCCCAAGAGTGCGGGGATCCCCGCCGCCAGGGCGGCTCCTAGGCGTTGCGCGGCTGGCGGGTTGGGTGTACCAGTATCATCCTGCGGGCGTGTCTGTAGTACCACTCGGCCTCCTCGCTGCTGGCGAGGTGTATCTCGTAGGGGTGGAATGGGGGTAGCCCGGCCTCCTCCTCGATCCTCGCTATGGCCTCCCACCTATCCCTAGCCCTGCGGGGCACGTTCTCGGATACTATCAGCACGTCTACGTCGCTGCCGCCAGTCGCCCTGCCCTCGGCGACGCTGCCGAAGACGTAGACCCTGCACTCGCCCAGCACCCTCTCCGCGGCCACAGCTATCCTGCGCGTCCACACCCTCCACTCACGCGCAAGCCTCGCCATCTCAACCCGTGACTTCAAAATTCCGGATAAGACCTACCACCCTCCCGGGCTACTCTGACAAGGCTCCCCAGCCCGGGTGAATACCGTTTACGCAGGGCCTCCCGGAGCTGCCCCGCCGGCTGCGGGGAGGAGGCTGGCTGGCCTACCGCGGGGAGCCCCTGCGGGGGAGAGGCGCTTGCACGGCGGGGTCGGGGAGGGGGAGGATGATGGGGGCCCCGTTGACCTCTACCAGCTCGGCTTTCACGCCGTACACCTCCTCGAATATCTCCGGCTTGACCTCTCCCCTCCGGGCGTTGGCTGCTATCCTCCCGTTCTTCATGAATATGAACCTGTCGCCGAAGCGTAGCGCCAGGTTGACGTCGTGCATCACCGCTACCACGACGCCGCCCGAGTCGGCGAAGCCCCTCGCTATCCTCATGACCTCCAGCTGGCTCTTGATGTCCAGGTTGTTCGTGGGCTCGTCGAGGAGGAGGATCCTGGGCTCCTGGGCCAGCGCCCTGGCCAGTGCGACTTTCTGCAGCTCCCCGCCGCTCAGCGTGCTTGTGGGCCTGAGGGCGAGGTGGCTGATGCCGAGCGCCTCGATCGCCCTCCTCGCGGCCTCCAGGTCCCTCAGTGAGGGCCTGAGGCCCATGTAGGGCCTCCTGCCGAGGAGGACGGTGTCGAAGACCGTTAGTGGCGTGGGCTCGACCCTCTGGGGCACGTAGGCCAGGATCCCGGCCAGCTCCCCCCTGCTGTAGGCCTCCACGGGCCTCCCGTAGATCCTGACCCCCCGGCACTGTAGGAGGCCGGCGATGCACTTGAGGAGCGTCGACTTGCCCGCCCCGTTGGGGCCGAGTATGACCAGGAACTCGTCCTCCCGGGCCTCTAGGCTCACCCCCCTAAGGACGGGCCTCCCGTTGTAGGAGTAGTGGAGCCCCTCAACCTCCACCGGCTTCATGCTCTCCCCTCCATTCTCACGAGGAGGTAGAGGAAGAGGGGGGCCCCGAGGAAGGAGGTGACCACCCCGACCGGGAGAGTCACTGGGGCCATCACGAGCCTCGCCACGGTGTCGGCGGCGAGGAGGAGCAGGGCCCCCGCCAGGGTGGAGAGGGGGATGAGGTGCCGGTAGTCGCCGCCCGCGACGAGCCTCACCGCGTGGGGCGCTATGAGGCCCACGAAGCCTATCACCCCGACGAAGGCGACGCTCACAGCCGTCAGGAGGGAGGCCAGGAAGGCCGACACGAGCCTCACCCTCCTAACGTCCACGCCCAGGGACCTCGCCACGTCGTCCCCCATCAGGGTGGCGTTCAAGTCCCAGCCCTTGAGGGTGAAGTAGGCGAAGACGGGGGCGAACACCGCGAGCATCACCGCGTCCTCCCTCCACGTGGCCCTGCCGAGGTCGCCGAAGCTCCAGTGCACCATCGCCGCCAGCTCGAGCTCGCTGGCGAAGTACTCGAGCAGCGTGGTGAGCGCTGAGAAGAGGGAGGCCATCGCCATCCCCCCAAGTATCATCGCCTGGGGGCTCAGCCCCCTGAGCCTGGCAAGGGTGAGGATGACCACCGTCCCAGCCATCGCCCCGAGGAAGGCGAAGAGAACCGTGGAGTAGGGGTTGAGGAGCACGGTCCTGCCGCTGCTCTCCTCGTAGCCCGCCCCGAGCGCTATCGCGAGGCAGGCCCCGAACATTGCCCCGTGGGAGACCCCCATGGTGAACGGGGTGGCGAGGGGGTTCTTCAGGAAGCCCTGCATCACCGCGCCAGCTACAGCCATCGAGCCCCCCACGAGCACCGCGGCCACGATCCTGGGCAGCCTGATCTCCCACACCACGAGGCGCGCCCGGCCGCCGCAGCCGCCGAGGAGGCAGTCCACGGCCTCGCGGATGGAGAGGTCGTAGGAGCCGTGGGAGAGGGAGTAGAGGCCGACCAGGACTATTAACGCTAGGAGGGAGGCCCCGAGTAAAGCCTTCCTAGCCACGTAGCCCTCGTAAGCCGCTAGAATGTCCCCAGCCATACCCTAATCCCCGGGAGCCACGCGGGTCCTGCCGCCCCACCACCGGGCCTCTGCAACGCCGTCCAGGGCCTCCCCGGCCGCGTGGCAGCCGCCGGGGAAGCCCGTGATGTCGGAGTAGCCATTGCCCGCCGTCGCCTGGGAGGCGGCCTCGAACCCAGCCAGGCTCACGGCCGCCGGGCTGCCCCCGACACAGGCGAGGTCCACCAGGAGCCTCGGGCTACCCGGGTCGTAGCCGGCCTCCCCGCCGGCCCCCTCCGCCTTGAAGGTGAGCGGCTGGAACGTGAGGGTCCCGTTCACTATCACGAGCCTCCCGAAGCCGCCGTACTTCTCAGCCATCTCCCTGTAGACGGGCTTGCCCACGAGGAAGGTGTATATCTCGTCCGCCTTCTCCACGGGGTCGACGTCGCTGAACCGGTCAGGGTAGAGCACCTTCCCGACGAAGTAGGCGTCCGCCAGGGCCGTCCCGATGTTGGTCGCGTAGAAGTTGAAGGGCAGCACCGTGTAGACCCTCCCCTCCCTGAAGGCTGTGAGGGAGTTGTAGAAGTCGGGGTTCTCCTCGTAGTCGTCCATGACCAGCTTGAGGCCCCCCTCGTCTATGAATATGACATCGGGGTCCCACTCCAGTATCTGCTCCTTATCCACGAATAAGTGGCCCGTGCCGAGCTCGTCCACGGGGCTCCTCGCGTGGACTGCCACGAAGGGGGGCCACTTGGCCTCAGTGCTCTCAATGCCGTGCATCCCCTTGTAGCCGACGCCGCCCACGTAGACCGTCGGGCTCACGGCGCCCTCCGTGCGCTTCTCGAGGTCCTCCAGAGTGGACTTGATGAACTCCACCACCTGCCTGGCCCTCTCCTCCTTCCCGAGGATCTCCCCTGCGAGCATTAGGGACTTGAACAGGGGCTCCGAGGAGAACGTCGCGTGCTTGCCGTAGCTAAGGACGACGACGGGGATCCCTGTCTTGGCCTGGATGTCGTCAGCAGTCTTCGCGTCGACGTAGGTCATGAAGATCACGTCAGGCTTCACCTTCACGACGGCCTCGAGGTCGGGGAGCCTGACCCCCGGCCCCCCGGGGCCTATCACCGGCAGGTCGAGGAGCTCGGGGTGGGCCATGATGTAGGGCCTACCCACGGGGCCCCAGCGCTTCTCGCACTCCTCAATCCCCACCACCTTGTCGGAGGCGTTGAGGTAGACTATCAGCCTCAGCGCCCCGGGGCCGACGGCCACAACCCTCTCAACCCTCACCGGGACCCTGACCTCCCTCCCGGCGAGGTCGACCACCACCCTGTACTGCTGCGCGGCCTGCGCAGGCGCCTGCGTCGTGGTTTGCGCGGGCGCCCCCGTAGTCGTACTCGTGGCGGCGGCCCCCGCGGCTGGGGTAGTAGCGGCGGCCTGCCCCACGCCCCCCCGGCCGTGGTACCACCAGGACGCGGAGGCCGCTAGGAGGATGACCACCGCGAGGACTACGGCCGCCAGCCTCCTCTCCACGCTAGACCACCTCCACAATCCTCCCGTTAACGATCTTCACGATCCCCCTGCCCACGACGCCGTAGTAGGTGCCGAGGCACCTGAGGCAGAGCCCGCCCTTGACCCGGGTGGCCATCGCCAGCTCCCCGCAGCGCCTGCACCTCACGCTCTCGAAGACGGGGGCCCTCTCGATCGGGTCGACCCTTACGTGCTCTACCTTGAACTCGTCCTCCCCCATCTCCTCCAGTATCCTCCAGGAGATCTCCTCGAAGAGCCTCCTCAGCCTCGCCGCCTCCTCCCTCGTGCCCTCCCTCCTCGCCACGACCTTTCTGAAGAGCTCAACCGCCTCCGGGTCGAAGTACTTCCTCCTCACCTCCTCAGCGTCGAAGTACACCCTGACGCCCCTCCAGTCGCTCCTCCTGACGAGCGTGAGGGCGTTCTTCCCGAGGTCCAGGTAGATCAGGGAGTTGTTCCCGAAAGTACAACCCGTGACGACCTGGACCCCGTCAACCATGCAGTTATTAGCCTCCACGATAGCGAGGAGGTCCTCGTGCAACCCGTCAGTCCTCCCAACCCCAAGCTTCTCCATGGCGATAACGGACATCTTAACGCCGAGCGCGAGGTACGGGCATATGTGCCCGTGGAACTCCCCCGCCTTCACCAGCAGCTCCCTGAGGCCCCCCGCAGCCGAGGCCCCCAAGCCTGGATACACCTCCCAAAATATGAGGGTGCACCGATTCAATTAAATGACTGACTCCATAACCAACCCAGGCAAACGCCAAGAACACCACTTATATCAGGAAGCCCGCACCAGCTTCGCGCTGGAAGAACCACCCAAACACGGCAAACCCCAAGCCCCATAGCCGAGGCTCGAAACACACCCGAGGGGAAGGCTTGAAGGGACCCCCGCCAAGCCCCGAAGAGACCGGTGGGGAGGCGTCAATAAGGTACTACTGCCCCCCGCTCCGCAGGGCGGGGAAGTTGAGGCTGTACCTCGACGTTGAAACCTACAGGCCCAGAAAGGGTGCCTCATTCACTGAAGAAAGGGTAATCGCCGTCGGCGTCCTGGAGGATTGGACGCCCTACGCGCCAGACTCGGCTGGAGAGTGGGGCCGGGTCAAGTGTCGGTACTTCACTGAGTGGGAGCTGGGAAGCGAGCGCAATGTAGTCAAGGAATTCTACGACTACCTCAAGGGACTAATCCGGGCCAGGCGTGGCGGGAAGGTAAAGTCCATTGAGGTAGTGGGGTTTAACGTGCTCAGGTTCGACATTCCCCTCCTCATACAGAAGGGTGCAGAGTATGGAGTAGGCAGTGTAGCCGAGCTAAACAGGCTGTGGTACGACACCTTCACCAGGGACCTTTTCCAGGCAGCCCTGCCAGTCAACAACATGAGGTTTCAGGGGCTAACCCTCGGCTACCTAGCTAGCAAACTCCGGGAAGCAGGGTTCAACATACCCGAGCTTCACGGCAAAGGCGTCGACGTGAAGGACTGGTACGAGAAGGGAAAGTACGGTGAAATAATAAAGCACCTGGAGACCGACCTGAAAACAACGCGTGTAATAGACTTGAGGTACTGGAGCCTCTTCGAGCAACTCCACGGAGCCACCTCCTCGGCAACCCCCGGCTCCTAGGCGTGAGGAAGCAAGCCTGCCCCGCCTGGCATCATAATCATCAATCTACCGCGAAGTCTTAAGCAGCCAATGTTAGGGTTGTTCGCTCCTCTATGCCAGCGCCCTGAACGAGAGCCAAGACTACAGGAGGTAAATTAGCTGTTAGAAACGTATACCTCATACCATAAGCGGTTTAATGTCTCCCCAAAGGGTATGTACACCACGATGAATTCGTATTTATCCCCATACTTTTGCTTCTCCCTCTTGAAGGCTTCAATGAACTTCTTCTGGCTAATTGTATAAGAACTATCATTAAAAGGATTAGAGGATTTTACCTCTACTATATACACTTTGTATGGTTTAACGACCTTTACATTTATTTCCTTTATATCAGCTTCTTCCCCAAACCTGTTACGCTTCTTTTCCAAAACTATTTCCCAGTCCCCCACCTCATGGAAGTACATGCAAACAACATCCGGCCTATACTTTGATTCTATAATTATTTTAAATAAATTTATATCCGAGGAAAAGTCGACTACCTTAATATTATTTTCAATGATTTGATCTCTGTCATCATTTTGTTCTTCAAACAAAACATATTCGGTGAATAAATCGATGTAGAACCCTAATATTTCAGGCAAATCCTCAGGCTTTATCCAGATCTGGTCCGGCTTCACTATTCTTAGCTTGTAGGATTTGCATGGAAGAAGCGGTATGAAGTCGCTGAAGATGTAGCCTCCAAATAAGCGGTTCACGCCGCCTAAAATCTCATGTATACTGGCAGAGTAATGTTTTGCCCAAAGGGCTCCTATTAGGTTTGCTCCTCGCATACCGTATTTTACTGCTAACTTCTCTACTGCAATACTGTGTGTAAGACATTTATTCCAAGGGTAGCTATGAGAAAAGATCAGCATATAGCGTTCGCCCTTGTCACGCCTTGGTTGTGGGCATACACTACTCAATAAATATCTGAAAAACAATATCTCACTAAACAAGCCAGTCATCCTTACGAGGGTTAAGTGATCGAATTCAACGTTGATATAGCGTCTGCCTACTCTTCGCAGAAAGCTTCTTAGATTAATCATTGCCCCCCACTATTTGAAGTTAACTTGACAGAATTAGTTTAAATGCTTCACGTCGCACAAAGGGCGGGCAGTATTGGTGAGTTGGGTAGACATCCACGTAGATCTTAGAAATTTGCTTTGAAGCCAATGCATTCATTCATTCCTAGCTCGCGGCCTCCACGTATGCAGAAAGGTTATTGCCGGGTCTCTCGAATGAAATATGGAAGCTCTTGTAAAAGAGGGATTGCATTCAATTTCTATCCATTTTTAATGGGGAGCTTTTAATGGGGAGTGGCTTGAAGTGGCGGGCCCGCCGGGATTTGAACCCGGGACCGCCGGCTTAGAAGGCCGGCGCCCTGTCCTGGCTAGGCTACGGGCCCGCCGCCTCCCCGTTGTAGCCGCGGCGTGGTGGGGGGTTTAGTTTTAACCCTGCGGGGCTGGAGGGGGTTAGCTTTGGCGTTCGATGTACCACTCGGTGCGGTCCTTGTAGTCTAGTAGCCTTATGCCTAGCTTCATGAGCTTCTCTCTTATGGCGTCGCTTAGCTGGTACATCTTCATCTTCCTCAGCTCGCTCCTCACCTCGACTATTAGGTCGACGAGCTGGTCTAGGGGGATTGCTTGCTCCCAGTGGGCTTGGGAGAGCTCCTCGTCTATGACGCCTAGTACCTCGTTGTATGCCCTGAGGTTGTCGAGTGCTAGGAGTGCTAGGGCTGAGTTGGTGGTGGAGGCTACGTCCTCGAATATGGTGGAGAGGGTGGAGCGGACGTGCCTGAGCGCCCCCGACATGTTGAAGTCCTTGGCCATCTCCTCGTGGAAGCCCTTGAGGTCCCTTGTGAGCTTCCTGGCCACCGCTAGCTCCTTGTCGGTGATGGAGTGCGCGGGGCCGAGCTGCCTGGCGAGCCTTGAGACGAGCTGCGCCGCCCTGCTTAGCCTCTCAGCTAGCTCCCTTGCCTCCTCGAGCGCCTGCTCGCTGTAGTCCATCTGGGCGCGGTAGCGGGTGCTGAGGATCCAGAGCCTGACCGCCCTGGGGCCCCACTTCTTGAGCGCCTCCCTCGCGGGTATGATGTTGCCTAGGCTCTTGCTCATCTTCTCCCCGCGGATGGTCAGGTAGCCCGCGTGGAGCCAGTACCTGACCCAGGGCCTCACGCCCAGCGCGGCCTCGCTCTGAGCCTTCTCGTTCTCGTGGTGGGGGAAGATGAGGTCCTGGGCTCCGCCGTGGATGTCGATCCTCTCCCCGAGGAACCTAGTGCTCATCACGCTGCACTCGATGTGCCACCCGGGCCTCCCCCTGCCCCAGGGGCTCTCCCACCAGGGCTCCCCGGGCTTCGCCGCCTTCCAGAGGGCGAAGTCGTAGGGGTGCCTCTTCTCCGCGGCGAACTCCTCCTCCTGCCTCCACTGCTCCCTGGAGCGCCTGCCGCTCAGCTCCCCGTAGTAGATGTACTTGTCAACGTCGAAGTAGACGCTGCCGCTGGGGGCGACGTAGGCGAATCCCTTATCGATCAGGACCTGGATGAAGTCTATGATCTCCCTTATGTGCTCTGTGACCCTGGGGTGGTAGTGGACCCTGACCCCGACCTCCTCTAGGACCTCGAGGTAGCTCCTGGCGTAGTGGTCGGCTAGCTCCCTCCAGTCCCTCCCCTCCTCCCTCGCCCTCCTAATGATCTTGTCGTCGATGTCAGTAATGTTCTGGACGTGGATGACGTCGTAGCCGGCCAGGCGGAGGTACCGCTTGATGCCGTCGAACGCTATGAAAGTCCTCAAGTGGCCCAGGTGCGTCTCATCGTAAACCGTGGGGCCGCAGACGTACATCCCCACCAGCGGGGGGTTGAAGGGCTCGAAGACCTCGAGCCTCCTGCCCAGCGTGTTGAAGACCATAATCCTAGCCAGCACCAGCCACCCCGCAAGCCCCGGAGGGCCCAGCGCCCGCGACGCGCGGCCCCCGCCTAAAATGAAGCCAAGAGCCCGGGCGGCGCCAGAAGGCCCTCTGGGGGCCTCTGGCCCCACGTTATTACGGCTTGCCCCCGCCACTCCCCCGAGGGGCTCGCGGTGCCGGGGGGCTCCGGTGCTTCCGGGTTTGAGAGGTACGCTAGGCAGCTCTCCTTGATCGGCCGCGAGGGCCAGGAGGCGCTGGGTAGGGCCCGAGTGGCCGTCGTGGGCCTCGGGGGGCTCGGGAGCGCGGTCGCCCTGTACCTCGCCGCCGCCGGGGTCGGCGAGCTGGTCCTGGTCGACGGGGACGTCGTGGAGGTGCACAACTTGAACAGGCAGATCCTCTACGAGGCCAGCGACGTGGGCCTCCCCAAGGCCGTGCTGGCGGCGAGGAGGGTTAGAGCGTTGAACCCCGGGGTCAGGGTTAGGCCCGTCCAGGCCCGGATCCGCCCGGGGAGCGCCGGGGAGGCCATCGGGGATGTCGACGTGGTTGTGGACTGCCTCGACAACTGGGAGGCGAGGCTCGCCCTCGACGAGTACGCCTGGAGCGCCGGGATCCCCCTGGTCCACGCAGCCGTCGACGGGTGGCACGGCCAGCTCACCGTCGTGAAGAGGGGGGTGACGACGTGCCTCGCCTGCCTCGCTCCCGGGAAGCTGGCGGGGAAGCCGGTGCCAGCCATCGGCCCAGCCGTCGGGCTGGTAGGCGCCCTCGAGGCGCTCGAGGTGCTGAAGCTGGTCACGGGCGTCGGGGAGCCCTCCTACAACAGGCTCCTAGCCGTGGACGCCCTCACACCCTCCATTGAAGCGGTGGAGCTGGAGCCCGTCCCGTGCGAGCCGTGCAGGGAGAGGCTCAAGGCAAGGCTGGGGGGCCGGTGAGCCTCCCAGGGTGGCCGGTCAGTGTCTAGCGGCCGCTTCACAGGCCCCGAGGCGGGGCCTCGATCCCTTGGTGGTCCCCCGCTCACCCCGGCCTGGGCTTGTTGAATAGTACTACTGGCCCCTCTTAAGGGAGGCGGCGCCACGCGGGGGCGGGTGTCCCCTATAGGCCCCGCCGGGGGCTACGCTGCGGGGGAGGCTGGAGGCTTTGCTGGTTGGCCACATGGCTGACATCCACGTTGGAGCCAACCACTTCGGGGTCCAGGACTACCCCGAGGACACGCTGGAGGCCTTCAGTGGGGCGCTGGAGGCGCTCGTAAAGGAGAGGCCGGACGTCATAGTCATAGCCGGGGACCTCTTCGACAGGCCGAGGCCGGAGAACAGGCTCGTCATCGAGGTCACCAGGCTGTTGCGCCGCGTCGCCAGAGAGGAGGGGATCCCGGTGGTGCTGGCGACCGGGGAGCACGACCAGCCCGCGAGGAGGGACGTGCCGAGCGTGAGGCTCGTGGCGGAGGCGGCCGGCGACGGCGTTTACGCCCCGACCCCCGACCCGGCGAAGCCGTTCGTCGAGATCATGAGGGAGATGACGGTTAGAGTCAACGGGGGCCACGTGATGGTCCTGCCGTTCACGAGGGGGTCGCCGGAGAGGCGGAGGCAGACGGTGGCGAGGCTGCTGGAGGCAGCCGGCGCCGTGGCGAGGGGGCTGGACGGCAGGGTGGTGCTCGCGGCCCACATAGGCCTCTCAACTGCCACGGTCCCAGACGACGCCGTCGCCGACCCGGCCCAGCTGCCTCCAGTGGACTACGTCGCCCTCGGCCACGTGCACAGGCCCTACGAGGGCGGGGGGTCGGGCGGGATCCCGCCCCACGCCTACCCCGGCACCCTCGTCCCTATAAGGGTCGACGAGGTCAGGTACCTGGACGACGAGAAGAGGGGGCCGATCCTCGTGGACCTCTCGAGCGGCGAGGCCTCGCTGCAGCGCATCAAGGTGGACCCGCCGAGGAGCCACGTAGTCGCGAGGGTTAGGCTCACCAGCCTAAGGGACGCCCTGAGGGCGATCGAGGAGGCGCTGAGGGGGGTGCCGAGGAGGAGGAAGCCGACGCTGCTGCACCTCTACCTCACCCTGCCCCCGAACCCCTCCCTCGCCAGGTCGGGGGTGGTGAGGGAGGTAACCGGCAAGGCGGAGGAGTACTTCAGAGTCGTGGCTAGAGTGGTGGCTGTCCGCAGGGAGAGGCCGCGGGCGAGGCACGCTACACCCACGGGCGGGGCGAGCGAGGTGGAGGTCGCAGAGTCAATCCTCGGGGACAGGGAGCTGGCCTCGCTCGTAGTGAAGCTGAAGGAGGCCCTCCTAGCCGGGGACCAGGAGCAGGCGAGGGAGCTGCTGGGGGAGATTCTCAGCGGGAAGTTCGACGGGGCCTGGTCGAGGATCCTCAAGTCCAGGCCGCCCAGAGGCCTGGGGGTGTGGCTGCGGTGACCCTCATCATTAGGAGCGTGGAGCTGAGGGACTTCCTCAGCCACCACTCCACCAGGCTCAGCCTCGAGAGGGGGGTAACCGTCCTCGTCGGCGAGAACGGGGCCGGGAAGAGTAGCATAGTCGACGCGGTCTACCTCGCCCTCACGGGGGACTACACCGTGAGGGGGCCGAGGAGGGACCTGCTGATCAGGAGGGGGGCGCCGAGGGCCGAGGTCGTGGTGAGGCTCGAGGACACAGCCACGGGCGGCGAGGCGGTTGTGAGCGTTGCGATACCGCGGGGAGGCACCGGGTCGATGACGCTGAAGGTGAACGGGAGGCTCGAGGCCTCGGGCGTTAGGGAGGTCCCCAAGGCGGTTGCCAACCTCCTCGGGATCCCGGCCTCCGAGCTGAGGGAGGCGCGGGGGGCGGCGAAGTACGCCCTCGTGCTCAGGCAGGGCTACCTCAGGGAGATCATCGACTACCTCACCACCTCCCCCGAGGAGAGGAGCAGGTTCTTCGACAGCGTCCTCGGCTCGAGCGCCTACAGGAAGGCCGGGGAGGCGCTCAGGGACCTCGACGTGGAGGTCGAGGGCTACAGGCTCACCGCGTCGCAGAGCAGCCTGAGGATGCTCTCCTCGGCAGAGGAGAAGCTGAGGAGCGAGGCGAGGAGGCTCGAGGCGGCTAGGGCCGCGCTGCTCAGGGAGGTCAGGGAGTTCGAGGAGAAGCTGGCGGGGCTCGAGGAGAGGCTGAGGAGGGCGGAGGAGGCCCGCGGGGAGTACGAGAGGCTCAAGGCCGCCCTCGAGGCTGTCGAGGAGAGGCTCCGCAGCGTCGAGGAGGAGCTGGCTGCCCTGGAGGCGGAGGAGGCGAGGCTGAAGCCGGCCGCGGCGAGGCTCGCCGAGCTGGAGGCGGAGCGGGAGAGGGTCGCGAGGCTAGCCAGCCTCGCCGGGCTCGCCGCCGAGCTGGAGAGGGCGAGGGCCAGGCTCGAGGAGGCCGAGGCGAGGGCGAGGCAGGCGGCGAGGCTCGCGGAGGCGGTGAGGGAGCTCGCCGAGCACGCCTGGGCGGAGGAGAGGCTTGGAGCGGTGAAGTCTAGGCTCGAGGAGGCTAGGCGGAGGCTGGCGGATGCCAGGGCTAGGCAGGCTAGGCTTGAGGAGAGGCTCAGGGCCGCCGAGGAGGCGGCTGGGAGGGCCGAGCGGGAGGCCGCAGCGCTCGCCAGGCTCGCAGGGATCCCGGCCGGCGGGCCGGGCGAGGTGCTAGAGAGGGCCCTGGCGGAGGCTGGGAGGCTCAGGCGGGAGGCTGAGGGCCTCGAGGAGGAGGCTGGGAGGCTGGCGAGCAGGGCCGCCAAGGCTAGGGGGAGCGCTGAGAGGCTGCTCCTCTACGCCGAGAGCCTGAAGGGCGAGAGGGGCGACAGGTGCCCCCTCTGCGGCCAGCCCCTCCCACGAGGCGGCGCGGGGGAGCTGAGGGCCAGGCTCGTGGAGTCGGCGAGGAGCCTCGAGGAGGAGGCTGGGAGGCTCGAGGCAGAGGCCAGGAGGCTGGAGGCCAGGGCGCGCGAGGCGCTGGAGAGGGCGAGGCTGATCGAGGCGGCCGCGGAGAGGCTCAAGGCCAGCCTGGAGGCGGCTGGGGGCGAGGGCGTAGAGGAGCTGAGGAGGAGGGCCGAGGAGGCGAGGGCTGAAGCTGAGAGTGCCCAGCTGGAGGCTGAGGAGCTGGAGGCTGAGGCGGTGAGGCTGGAGGACGCCGCCAAGAAGGCGCTGGCGGCGAGGGCCAGGGCTAGGGAGCTAGCAGCGTCCCTCGGCCTCCAGGGGATCCCGGGCCCCAGGGAGGCGGGGGAGGCGGCGAGGAGGGCCTTGGAGGAGGCTGAGGCGGCGAGGCGCAGGGTCGAGGAGCTCGAGGCGGAGCTGGCCTCCAAGGCCGGCCTCCCGAGCGCCGGGGAAGCGCTGAGGGCGGTCTACGAGGCCGTCAAGGCTAGCGCGAGGGTTGAGGCGGAGTACCGGAGGGCCCTCGAGGCCGCGGCTAGGCTGAGGAACGTGGAGGAGAGGCTCGAGGCCCTCAGGGCTGAGAGGGAGAGGCTGCTGGCCGAGAGGAGGGGGGTTGAGGAGAGGCTCCGCAGCCTGGAGCCCCTCGCCCTCGAGGCTGACAGGCTTAGGGCCGAGAGGGACGAGGCGTCTAGGAGGCTCGGCGAGGCCCGCGGGAGGCTCTCCCAGGTCGGCGAGAGGCTCGGGGAGATCAGGGAGGAGCTCGGGAGGGTTGAGAGGGCCCGCTGGCAGCTGGCGAAGCTCCTCAAGCTCAGGGAGCTGATGGAGAAGACCATCCCCAGGACGCTGCTCCAGGCGAGGCTCGCCTCGCTAGAGGCTGCGATGAACGAGGTCCTGGAGTCCTTCGGCCTGGAGTACAGGTCGGTCGTGATCTCGACGAGCGAGGACAGCAGGGGGACGCCGCTCATCGAGGTGAGTGCCGTGAGCTCCCAGGGGGAGACGGCGAGCCTCTCCAGCCTGAGCGGAGGCGAGAAGACCGCCGTGGCTCTGGCGTTCGCCCTCGCCCTCGGCAGGATCTCCAGCCTGAACGCGGGCTTCCTCGTCCTGGACGAGCCCACCGCTGAGCTCGACGAGGAGAGGAGGAAGGTGCTGGTGGAGGTTATCAAGAGGATGGGAGGCGGGATCCCGCAGCTTATAGTGGTGACGCACGACGAGGACGTGAAGGAGGCCGCGGACACCATATGCACCGTCTCGAAGCCCGGCGGGGTGAGCGTGGTGAAGTGCGGGGGTGGCGAGTGAATGGCGAGCCTCCTCGAGGCGGCGCTGAGGAGGAGGGAGAGGATCCGCAGGCTAGTCAAGCTCTTCTACGAGAGGGAGGACACCCCGAAGGTTAGGGAGGTTAGGGGGAAGATCCGGAGGCTCCCCCCGCCCCGGGGGGATGGCGTGCCGGTCCACGCCGTCGAGGACGGGGGTTCGAGGCTGGAGAAGTGCGAGGCCTACACGCTCTACGCGGTGAAGGCTTGGGCCTCCCTCTACTCCCCCGGCCCCGGCGGCTTCGACCTCGCATCCCCGCCGGTCGAGGAGGCCGACGTGGGCGTCGTGGTCCCGCCGGTCTACGACGAGGACAGGGTCAGGCTCTACAGGGAGACGCTTGAAGCCTACGCCACAGCGAGGGTGGCGTCGAGGGCGGAGAGGGGCCTCATACTCTGGGACGGGAGCCTGAGGGTCATAATCAGCCGCCACAGGCCGGGGGCGCCGGATGAGAGGAGGATGCAGGACGTCGAGCGGGCCGCCGCGGAGAGGCTAGGCTTCGGCTCCGACGCTGCGGGGATGTACGGGGAGCTCTGGGGCAGGGTGTGGAGGGCCGCCCTCCTCGGCGCCGGGGATCCCCCCACGCTCTCCCTGGTCGAGGAGAGGCTCGGCGTCGACAAGCTGGAGAGCGCGGACGGCAGGTGGCTCCCGTTCCTCGAGTGGGTCGAGAAGGTCATGGCCTTCAGGCTCCTCCTGGAGGAGTCCTGGAGGAGGGGGCTGACCCCGGTATTCATCTCCAAGACGAGCAGGTCCACCCTCCTCGCGGGGGGCAAGCTGCCGGACGTCTACTACCTCAGGCTAGCCGAGCCCGTCGAGCCCTTCTGGACGGAGCAGGAGGTGCTCCACGGCATGACGGAGATCAGGAGGCTGGAGGGGAAGGAGACGAGGGGGCCGTTCTTCCCCAACCCCGGCGTTGAGGAGTTGAACCTCAACGACTTCTACGAGGAGAGGCTGGGCATCGCGGAGTTCTACGTGAGGCTCGACAGGGACGGGCCGATACTCAAGGTGGAGGTGGCCTTCGACGCCTCCAGGCACTCCGACGACGAGGCGAGGAGCATGGCTGAGGGCGTGGTCTCGGCGCTGCTCAGCCTGCCGAGGGCGCAGGGCTACCCGCTCACGCTCAAGGTGGCCCACTCCAGGGCCAGGCTGACGAGCAGCGAGCTCCGCAGGGCGCTCCACGCCCTCGGCCTCGACCTGGAGAGGTGCGGGAGGAGGATGCTCTCGGCCCCCGGCGGGCCCGGGGCGCCCCCCGTCTGAGCCCGAAGCTGGAGGGGTGGATGGGCTTGGCTGCGGGCGGAGGATGCCCGGGATCGGTTCCCGTGGGCTGGATCGTCGGGGAGAGCACTCCCCAGGTCAGCCTCGTGCTCTTCGACTCCAACGGGCGTAGGACGGCGTCCGTCGGGCTCTACGTGATAGCGGAGGGCCCCGAGGGCTGCGTGCTCGGCATGGTCGAGTCCGTCTCGAGCGGCAACACCCTCCTGCCAGACGAGGTCACGGACCACGAGGAGGTCGAGGCGCTGACCAGGTACCCGCCGCTGCTGGACAAGGGTTACAAGCGCGGCTGGGTGAGGTGGCTCAGCCTCCTAGACCCACTGCTGAGGAGCAAGACGCAGAGGCTCCCCACCACCCCCCTGGACCCGGGGACCAGGGTCTACGTGGCTCCCCCCTCGGTGCTCAGGGGCATCTTCCAGGGTGACGAGGGCGAGGGGTGGGTGCCGATAGGCACGATACTGAGGACCAGGGACTCCGAGAAGCCCGTGCCCTTCTCCATAGAGGTGAACAAGCTCTTCAGGCACCTCGCGATACTGGCGGTAACGGGTGGGGGTAAGAGTAACACCGTCTGCGTCCTCGCCACGAGGATAGTGGGCGACCTAGGCGGCACCATGGTGCTCTTCGACGTCCACGGCGAGTACGCTGGATCCATTGACCTGCGCACCGCGCTCGGCGGCAGGGTGAACGTGGTTGAGCCGAAGATAAACCCGGCGAAGCTGGAGCTCTCGGAGATACTGAAGCTGGCGAAGCTGCCGGAGAACGCTAGCGTGCAGGAGAGGATAATCAGGGACGCCTGGAAGAAGACGATCGAGGAGTACGAGAAGGGGCAAGTCCTTCAGGGCGACCTGCTCAAGAGGTTCCTGGGCGAGGTTAAGGCTAAGACGAGTAGCCCGGATTCGAGCGAGAGGAGGGCGGCCGTCTCCGCCCTGAACAGGCTCGAGGACATGCTTGAGGTCTACAAGGACGTGATCGACCCCAACTATTACCGAGACCTGGAGAAGATAATCAAGCCGGGCACGCTGACCATCTTCGACCTCAGCGGGCTCGACGAGGCGGGGGCGGACGCTGTGGTCAGCCACTACCTGAGGAGGATACTGGGGGAGAGGAAGCTCTACAAGAGGACCGAGGGCTCTGTGGGCTACCCCGTCCCAATCCTCGTGGCGATAGAGGAGGCCCACGTCCTCATACCGAGGGACAGGCCGACGCTGACGAAGTACTGGGCGTCGAGGGTGGCTAGGGAGGGGAGGAAGTTCGGCGTGGGCCTCATCATAGTGAGCCAGAGGCCGAAGAAGCTAGACGACGACGTGCTGAGCCAGACCAACAACAAGATCATACTGAGGATAGTGGAGCCCACCGACCAGAGGTACGTGAGGGAGGCGAGCGAGCAGCTTAGCGAGGACCTCACCAGGGTGCTCCCCAGCCTCAACCCGGGCGAGGCGATAGTAGTCGGCTCGATGACGAGGCTCCCCGCGCTGGTGAAGATCGACGAGTGCCCGGCGAGGACCGGCGGGACGGACGTGAACGCGGTGGAGGAGTGGGCCCGCCACGCTGAGCTAGAGGAGGGCGAGGCCGAGCTGGCGAGCGACACCATGTTCTAGGAGCGGCGCTCCCCTAAACCCGGGCGCGGGCTAGGATCCCCTGCCCCCAGTATTTCCCCCAGCGCCTCCAGCACGTTCCTAGCGGCGTAAGTCGCCCTGCCCCGGGCCTCCTCCAGGCTCGCCACCCCGGTGGCTACTATGAGGGAGTCCAGGCCCGCCCTCCTAGCCATCTCGGCGTCGGTGTTGAGCCTGTCGCCTATCACCAGCATCCTGGCCCCCTCGGGGATCCCGGCCTGCCTCCTGGCCACCTCCACCATCCAAGGGTTCGGCTTGCCTGCCACGAAGTCCGGCCTCCTCCCGAGCGCCCTCTCCAGCGCGGCGACCAGGGCGCCGGCGCCCGGTGCTAGGCCGTCCTCGACGGGCATCGCGGGGTCCTCGTTGGCGGCGACGAACGCCGCGCCGGCCCTCACCGCCCTGAAGGCTGCGTCGAGCTTCGCGTAGGTGACCCCCCTGTCTAGGCCGACCACGACCGCCTGGGCCTCGCCCCTCCTCGCAGCGTCCAGCGTTACGGGGACCAGCCCGGCGGCTGAGAGCTCGTGGACCAGCCCCTCCTCCCCCAGGGGGTAGACGAGGGCGCCCGGCATCCTGGCGGCGACCCACGCTGCCGCCGCGACCGCGCTAGTGACGACGCTCGACTCGCCAGCGGGGAGCCCCAGCCTCCTCAGCCTCCAGGCGTAGTAGGCCCTAGGCCTCGTGGAGTTGTTCGTCACATAGACCAGCCTAACCCCGGCCTCGTGGAGGCGGAGGAGGCCCTCAACGTTCTCCTCGATCACCCTGGACCCGAGCCACACGACACCGTCGAGGTCCACAAGGGCCACGTCGTACAATGGCTCCACCCCGCGCAGCCGGAGGGGCGGGATCCCCCCGGGGGAGGGGTCACTCCCCGCCCCCGGCCTTGAGGGCCTCCCTTATCAGCTCCTCCAGCCTGGGGAGGGCGTCCGCGGGTATCACTAGGCTCGCCCGGGATCCCCTGCCGCCTCCCTTACCGTTGAGCCTCCTTGCCGCCTCCCTCGCCAGGCTGCCCAGGTCGATCCTCTCGGCCGCCTTGGCGCCCGCGGCCATCTCCACCTTGATCCAGCCGTTCTCCGGCTTGGTGTGGATAGCCACCAGGGCGTCGGGAGCCTCGCGGGTCGCCTGGGCTAGCGTCTCGCTGAGCACCCTGGCGTCCCCCTCGACGGCCTCGACGACAGCGACCCTCACGCCGTTCACGGGCTCGGCGGCTCTAACCCTCTCCATGACCTCCTTGAGCCAGAGCCTCCTGTACTCCCTAAGCCTCTCCTCCAGCTCCCTTGCCTGCGCTACGAGGCTCTTCACCCTCTCAGCCTCCCTGCCCCTCGGGGCCCCCGTCGCCTCGGCTATCTCCCCGAGCCTCTCCTCCAGCCTGGCGGCCTCCTCCGCCACCCTGGTGCCCGCCACGTACTCCAGCCTAATCACTCCATCCTGTATCTTGTCGTAGTTGACTATCTTCACTGCGCCGATCTCGCCGGTGTTGGCGACGTGGGTTCCGAAGCACGCCTCCACGTCCCAGTCCTTGACCTCGACTATCCTGATCACCGGCTCCATGGGGACGCCTCCCTGGTAGATTGTGAAGCCGTACCTCTCCTCCGCCTCGTTCCTATCCAGCAGCCTGGCCGTGACGGGCCTCCTCTCGTCGACAACCCTGTTGGCCAGCTCCTCTATCCTCCTCACCTCCTCCGGGGTGAGGGGCTTGTAGTGCGTCAGGTCGAGCCTCCCCTTCTCCACCGTCTTCTCCGCGCCCGCCTGCCACACGTGGCTCCCGAGCACCCTCCTCGCCGCCCCCAGGATGATGTGGGTCGCAGTGTGGTGCCTCATCAGCCTGTAGCGGCGGCCCCAGTCGATGGCGCCCCTGACCCTAGCCCCCGGCCTCGCCTCGACCTCCCTGTCGAGGACGTGGACTATCACCCCTCCAACCTTGTAGACCTCGAGCACCCTGAACTCGCCGGCCCCCTCGATGGTGAGGGTGCCGGTGTCGTAGTCCTGCCCGCCACCCTTCGGGTAGAAGGCGGTGGCCTCGAGGACCACGTACCTCCCCCTCGCCGCGGCGAGGCGGGTCTCGAACTCCCTCAGGTAGGGGTCCTCGTGGAAGAGCCTCCTCGTCTCAACCCCCAAGCTGCGGGCCCACTCCACCACGTCGCCGGGGAGCGGGGCTCTCTCCTCGACCTCCCTCAGCCTCTCGGGGCCCCTGTGCCTGGCGGCGACTATGCTGTAGAAGTTGTGCGGCACCTCCACCCTGATGCCCCTCCTCGACGCAGCCTCCGCGACTATCTCCGGCGGGATCCCGTGGCTGTCGTAGAGCTTGACGAGGTCGTCGAGGCTCAGCTCCCGCTTCCTGGCGAGCAGCCTGGCGATGATCCTCTCCCCGCGGGCCAGGGTCTGCCTGTACCTCTCCTCCTCCACCCTGACCGCGTCGAGGATGTAGTCCCTGCGCTCCTTGAGGTGGGGGAAGTCCGGGGACCAGTAGTCCACCTGAGCGTCGACGAGATCCGCGAGGCTGACCTCAGCCCCGAGGAGCCTAAGCTGCCTCATCGCCCTCCTGAGCACGAGCCTAGCCAGGTAGCCCTCCCCAGTGTTGCTCGGCACCACACCGTCGGCGAGCATGAAGGCGAGGGTCTTGGTGTGGTCGAGCACGCTGTAGAGGCGCGCCTCCCTCCCCAGGATCCCCCTGACCTCCCCCACGTCCATGCCGAGCCTCCCGGCTATCCTGGAGTAGAAGGCCTCCACGCTCGCGGGATCCTCCGGGTCGAGCCTACCAGCCGCCCTGAACGCCTCCCAGAGCAGGGCCTCCTCGGGCTCCTCGACCCCCAGCTTCTCCCTGAACCTTGGGAGGAGGCTGCCGTAGATGGCGTGGAACGCCGTGGGCGTCTTCTGCGTGAACCAGGCGATCCTCTCGATGCCGTAGCCGGTGTCGACTATCTTCAACGGTATCGGCTCGTACCCGCCGTCGGTGACCTTGTACTGCATGAAGACGAGCGTGGCTAGCTCAAGGCCGCCGACCGCCACCTCGAAGCAGGGCCCAGCGTTCCCCCCGCCCTCCCACCAGGACTCCTTGAAGACGATCAGGTCCTCCGGGATCCCTATCTCCCGGGTGAAGAACTCGAAAGCGTACCTCACCGTCTCGTCCTTCCAGTACACCCACTTGTCCGGGTAGTTGAAGGCGTGGTGGCCCCCCATCTCGAACATTGTCAGGTGCCTCCCGATGGTCAACCCGACGTTGTCGATGTCCTCCAGCCTAATGCTCGGCTGGCTTATCACGAGCGGGTTCGCGGGTGGAGGCACCAAGCCGCTTGTCACGTGGGGCTGGAACACCACGATGCTCGCTATGGTCAGGTATAAGTCCTCCCTCCACCTGGCCACGACGGGCCTCGGCTTCAGCGGCGTGTGCCCGCGCTCCTCGAAGAACCTGATGAACCTCCTCCTAGCCTCGCCGACGCTCAGGGGGCCAGCGCTCCTTATCCTGTCGAACCAGTACTCCACGCAGGGGGCGTCCTGGCAGGTATCGAACTCCGGGTTGAGCGTCCAGAAGTACTCGCCGCAGGACTTGCACCTCTTCCTCGTGAACCCCTTCTCCTCGAAGAAGCTAACCCTGTACTCGCCGGGGTCAACTCTAGGCACCGGCCGGGGCACCCCCAAACCTGGGGGGGAAGCCTAGGGCGCCCCGGCTTTATGTCGATTAACACTATGCACCCCGGCCCCGGGTGGAGGCGGGGCTCCACGCAAATGCTCGGGGCCCGGGGGGCCGGGAGGCTAGCATTTTTAAACGCCTAGCACTCGACGGGGGCCTAGGAGGTGGAGGGGTAATGGCCCAGGAGGGTAAGGCTTACGTGCACGCAGCCCTCGCGTTGTACTACGCCGGCAAGGAGATAAGCGAGGAGAACCTCAAGAAGGTCATCGAAGCCCTGGGCCTCCAGGCCGACGAGGCTAAAGTCAAGATGCTCGTGGCGAGCCTCGGCGAGATCAACCTGGAGGAGGTGCTGAAGGCGGCCGCCGCAGCCCCGGCCGCCGCGCCGGCAGCGGCTCCGGCCGCGGCGCCTGCGGAGGAGAAGGCTGAGGAGAAGAAGGAGGAAGAGGAGAAGAAAGAGGAGGAGGAGAAGGAGGTCGACCTCAGCGAGGGACTCGGAGGCCTCTTCGGGTTCTAGCCCCGCCGAACGCCAACACCTACAACCCCCAACCCCGAGCGCCTCCACTCAGCCCCCGGGTTTAATCCCAGCCCTCAACGCCTAGCCTACCCGCTCCTAGCCTGCGGGGAGGGGTTGGGTGTTGCCGGTTCGAGTCAAGCTCGTCCCGGAGGGGCGCGTGGTGGAGGTTAGGGTTGAGGGCTCTGTCCGGGCGGGGGCGCTGCTGAGGATGCTCGGGTTGAACCCCGAGTCCGCCGTCGTCTTGAGGTCCGGGACGCCTTTGACTGAGGACGAGGAGGTGAGGGACGGGGAGGAGGTTGAGGTGGTCAGGGTCCTCTCGGGCGGGCGGCCCTCCCCGGGGGCCTAGCCTCTGCACATCACGGCCCCGGCCTCCTCCAGCTTCGCCCTCACGTACTCCCTCGCCTTGGGCCCCATCGGCTCCCCTAGGATTCTCCTAGTGAGCCTGCAGAAGCTGCACTCGCCCCAGGAGAGGAGGCCGCAGTGCCTGCAGGGCCTCGGCTCCCCCTCGGGCTTTGGGTAGTCGTTGAGCCTCTTGGCCAGCTTCGCCAGGAACTGGGTCCTCAGGCCGGGCCTCCTCGACTCCAGCGAGGCCAGGTGCTCCTTGAGGATGAACTCCAGGAGCCTCCTGCTCGCGTGGGGGCACTCCTCGTGGTTGAAGGGAAGCCCGGAGAGGTAGGCGTAGAGGAACGACTCCTTCTCCGAGGCGAGGTAGAGGGGCCTTATCCTGCCCACGGCGAGGCCGGGTATCGACTCCGTCCCGGGCCCGAGCTTGGGGATGGCCTCCAGGTCCTGGGTTAGGAAGGACTTCAAAGCGTAGACCGCCAGGTCGTCCGCGTTATGGCCCAAGGCGACGGCGTCGGCGCAGGCCTCAACGCCCGCCGCGTTCGTGAGGTACCTCTTCACCAGCCCGCACACGCTGCACGGGGGCCTCCTAGCCTTCACGGCCAACTCGGGGACCCCGAGGCCGAGGAGCTCCCTCAAGTCTATAACCGCGAGGGGGACGCCCAGCTCCCGGGCGAGCCTGACCGCCGCCTCCCTGCTCCTCCTGGAGTACTCCCCGATCCCAAGGTCTATGTGGACCGCGGCGAGCCTGAAGCCGAGGCGGCTGGAGAGCCTGCTCAGGACGCCTAGGAGCGCGGCGCTATCCTTCCCCCCACTCACGGCTGCGAGGACGAAGCCGCCCTCCCTGACGAGCCTGTACCTCCTCAGAGTCCTCTCAACCTTGGACTCGAAGTGCTCCAGGAAGTGGTCCCTGCAGAGGCACAGCCTCGACTCCGGGTAGCAGATCACAGCCGGGGCGCCGCAAACCCTGCACCTAGCCATTCCAACGCTACACCCCAAACCCGTCCGTCGCAGCGGCTACAGCGAGCCCCCCAGCCCCAGAGGATCCCGGCCGCCGCCAGGGTAAAGGAGGCTTGACAGGAAGGCGTGGAGCAGCGCGGGTAGAGCCGGCCCGGGGGAGTGGCCGCGCTGCCTCTCTTGCCGTGAGTAAAGAGGGGGAGGGATCCCGGCTAGAACCCGAAGAGGCCTCCGAGTCCCTCGCTGAGGTCGACCTCCTTCTCCTCCTCCTCTTTCTTCTCCTCTTCCTCCTTCTTCTCCTCAGCCTTCTCCTCCGCAGGCGCAGCCGCTGGCGCCGCCGCGGTGACCTCGAAGCCTAGCTCCTTCGCCTTGTCGCCGAGCGCCGCCGCGACTGCCAGGGCCTCCTGCACCGCCCTGGCGATGACGTCCTCCTCTAGGCCTGGCAGTAGTAGGCCTGCCTCGGCGGCGAGCGCCTTGGCCTCGCGGAACGCCTTGGCGATCGCTGCCTCGACTGCTTCGGGCACTGCTGGATAGACGATCTCCGCTGCTAGGCCAAGCGCCTCCCTGGCTGCGTCCATGAAGTCCCTCTTGACCTCCTCGATGTCGAATAGCAGCTGCTCTCTCGGGATGATCACGCCGCCGTCGTACATCGCTAGGATTTTGAGGCTCACCTCGAACGGGGTTATGCCGAGGTTCTGGAGCAGCCCGGCGAGCTCCTCGCTTATCACGTCCCCCGGCTTGGCTACGACTGTGTCCTTCTTAACGTAGATCGTCCCCCTCCTAATCTCGTAGGGGATCCTGAGCTTGCCGAAGGTGCTGAGTATCGGGCCGGGCTGCAGGCCCGTGTCCCCCTCGGGTATGACTATCTCCCTGTCGCTCACCTGCCCGGGCTTGGCGGGGAGGGGCACCTTCTCGCTCTCAATCATCCTCGCGAGCTTGAAGGGGTTCATATCCGTGAATATGAGCATGATGGTCCCCTGGAGGTAGGACTCGAACTTCGACTTGTCCAGGCCGGCTTCCTCTAGAGCTCTGAGTATGAGCCTCTTCTTAGCCACCCGGAAGACCGCGTGCTTTCTGAACTTCTTCCTGATCAGCTGGAGCTGGGCGGTGGGCATGCCGGTCAGGTCGGCTATCCCGATCACCTTGTGCTTCTTTATGAGGTCGACGAGCTCCCTAACAACCCTCCTCTTCCACTCGGGGACCTCGCGCCTCTTCCTAACCATCAGGGAAGCCATTCACCACACCCCTACACGCGGACTAGAGCAGGGGCACCTCCACGGGGATCCCCATAGTCCTCTTGATGATCACCCTCGCTATCTTCTGCCTGCCCACCCTGCCCTCCAGCGTCGACAGCACCGCCTTAACGTTCTCAGCTATATCCTCCGGCTTCATGTCCTCAGTCCCGACCCTGCACATCACCTGCGGCTGCCCCCTCACCCTGACCCATACCGCCCTCTTATACCTCTCAACGAGCTGCGCGATGTCAGCGTTCAGCGGCACGGGCGTTGGAGCCTTACCCCTAGGGCCGAGCGCGGGGCCAAGGCTGGCGCCTGCGAGGCCCATCAGGTCAACCCTAACCAGGACCCAGTCGCACTGCTGGGCAACCTTCTTCGCCTTCTTCCTATCCTTCCTGAACTCCTGCAGGTCAGCCCTCGTGTAGACCGGCAGCCCCAGCTCCTTAGCCTTAACGGCCATGTCGCCCTCAGCCACCACGCAGACCCTAGCCTCCTTCGACGGCTTCCGTGGGAGGTAGACGATCTCCCTAATCCTCCCCTCAGGCCCCTTCACGTCGAGGCCCCTGAACACCACTATCAAGTCGACCGACTGCTTGAACCTCCTCCTCTTACCCAGCTCGAGCGCCTTCCTAATACTCTCCACGAGAGTCTCCTCAGCGACAAAGCTCAACTCTCTCCACACCCCGCGAGCAAAGCCCCGCGAACCCTCGGGACCCTCCTCTCCCGCCCCCCGGGCTGGAAAACTGAAACTTTAAGTATTTCAGCACCGTTCGCCCCCACCCTTGTCATTCCGCGCTTGTTGTAGGGGGCTCCCACCCCACCCGCAGCCCTCCCCGGGGCCTGGGAGGTTACGGGCGTGGTGGTGTGGTCGAAGCCAAAGGCGCCGGCCTCCCATCCGCGCCGCGCCGTAGGGGCATCAGGGCACTGATCCCATCAACTCCCAGGGCACGTAAACCAAAGCGGGAGACTTAACTTGAAACGCCTTAACCCGAAATTGCTGCTAGTTTCTACCCCCTAGGGGCCCGTGGCGGGGTGATGTCCTGGACCAACCCCTTGAATCCGGCAGGCAGGTTGGGGGGCCTAGTCTAGCCCGAGGCCCTTATACGACGATAAGGAATTACTCAAACCCTTGAATGGAGCCTGAGCGGTATCTCCGAGATAGAATTGAAGGGTAGAATTGAAGAGGTTTGATGAAGCCTTAAATAACTTTAGTCTGTAACTAAAATAATTTGAGGTGCCGCCTTGTGTCTTTCACGTACCGGCTCCTGAGGGTTGACCTTTCCCGTGGCGAGACTTGGGTCGACGAGATCCCCGGGGACGTGCTTAGGAGGTTCATAGGCGGCAGGGGCTTGGGAGCCTACCTTGCTATGAAGGAGATACCTAAGGGCGCCGACCCCTTCGGCCCCGAGAACGTGGTCTACATTCTCACCGGCCCCCTCACCGGAGTGACGGTGATGAGCGGCCGGTACCACGTTGTCGCTAAGAGCCCTAAGACGGGGATCCTGGGCGACTCGAATAGTGGGGGCCACTTCGGCCCCTGGCTGAGGTTCGCGGGCTTCGACGGGATAGCGATTCACGGGAAGAGCGACACGCCCGTGTACCTCTGGATCAATGACGGTAAGGTTGAGATCAGGGATGCCTCGAAGCTTTGGGGTAAGACTGTCTCGGCCACGGAGGATGCCCTGCGGAGGGAGCACGGCCTGAAGGAGGGCTACGGCAGCGTCTTGACGATAGGCCCTGCCGGGGAGAACCTGGCCCTAACCGCTGCGATAATGAACGATAAGTGGAGGGCCGCCGGCAGGACCGGCCTCGCCGCGGTGCTAGGCGCGAAGAAGTTGAAGGCTATAGTGGCCTACGGTAAGAAGAGGCCGCCGATCGCTGACAGGAAGACGTTCGCGGAGGAGAATAGGAGGCTGACCAAGATATTCCTTGAGGGCCCCACTTCGAAGTCGCTCCACGAGTACGGCACCGCGGTCCTGGTCAACATTATAAACTCACTGGGGGGCTTCTCGAGCTACTACTGGGAGGAGGGAATCTTCGACGACGCCTACGAGATTAGCGGCGAGAAGCTGGCCGAGACCTACCTCGTCGACAGGGTGGGCTGCTGGGGGTGCACGATACGCTGCGCGAGGGTCTCGAAGGTCCCCACGGGAGCCTTCAAGGTGCCGAGGAGCGAGGGGCCTGAGTACGAGAGCATCTGGGCGCTAGGCGCTTTAACGGGTACCAGCGACATTGCAGCAGTCGTTAAGCTGAACTACCTCGCCAACGACCTGGGCTTCGACACCATAAGCCTAGGCAACAGCCTCGCCTTCGCAGTCTACCTAGCGAAGAAGGGCCTCATACCCGAGGGCCACCTTGAGCCCTACGACTTGAGGTGGGGGAACGCAGAGTCCCTCGTGGAGCTGATGTATAGGGCCGCGGTGAAGGCTGACCCGCTCGCCGCCGCGGTGGCGGACGGCGTCCCCGCGCTGGCGGAGGCCTACAACGCCGAGGACTACGCGGTCCACGTCAGGAACCTTGAGCTGCCAGCCTACGACCCGAGGGCGCTGAAGAGCATGGCCCTGTCCTATGCTACATCCAACAGGGGAGGCTGCCACCTGAGGTCCTACACCGTCGCAGCCGAGGCGCTTGGGATCCCGAAGAAGATGGACCCGCTGGAGGTCTCAGAGGAGAAGGTCGACCTAGCCATATGGATGCAGGACTGGTTCTCAGTCATAGACAGCCTAGTGATCTGCAAGTTCGTCGCGTTCGACACGACGCCCGACGACTGGGTCAAGATAGTGAACGCCATCACCGGCTGGGACGCGACGACGGAGGAGCTGCTGACCACCGGGGCCAGGATATACAACCTGGAGAGGCTATTCGCCGTCAGGGAGGGCAAGTGGGTGAAGGACTATCTACCCAAGCGCCTCCTAGAGGAGCCCATACCTAGGGGACCCGCCAAGGGCCACACAGCCAAGGATGCCATCGAGAAGATGCTGCCGGCCTACTGGGAGAAGAGGGGCTGGGTCGAGGGCAGGCCCAAGCGCGAGACCCTACTCAAGCTAGGGCTCGACGAGTTCGCCGACCTAGGGGCGTAACCCTCCCAGGCAACCCATCCTCCCTTTTCTTTTCTACTTCTTTTTAACCCTTCCCTACCCCCTGCCTAGCGCACCCCCACCCTCCCAGGTGGGGCTCAACCCGGGTGGGGCCCGGCTTGAGGCGTTGCCCGGGCTACCCTCCTGGTTGCTCGTGCTCCTCGAGCACGCCGGCGTATCTCTCCCTTAGCAGCCTCTTGTCGACCTTGCCCACTCCGGTCTTGGGGAGGTCTCTGGCTAGGATCACCTTGTCGGGGAGCCACCACTTCGGCATCTCGCCCTTCTCGACGAAGTTCCTGGTGAGGAACTCTCTGACCTCCTCAGTGGTGAGCTTGCCCTCCCAGCCGGGCTTCGGCACTATGACTGCTACCGGCCTCTCGCCCCACGTGGGGTGCCTGGCTGGTATGACCGCTACCTGGGCGACGCCTGGGTGCTGGCTTATGGCGTCCTCGAGGCGCGTGCTGCTTATCCACTCCCCGCCGCTCTTTATCAGGTCCTTCTCCCTGTCGGTGACGAGTATGCTCCCGTCCTCGAACCAGACCGCCACGTCCCCGGTGTGGAGCCAGCCCCCCCTCCACGCCTCCCTGGTCCCCTCGGGGTCCCCGATGTACTCGGGGGCTGCCCAGGGCGCTCTCACCACGACCTCCCCCATAGTCTTGCCGTCCCTGGGCACGGGCTTCATCTCCTCGTCAACGACCATGACGTCGACCAGTGGCAGGGGGTAGCCCGACCTCGCCCTGGCCTCCACCTGCTCCTCGGGGGGCAGCTCGAGGTGCCTGGGTTTGGGGGTGGCGATCGTAAGTATCGGAGCCGTCTCCGTCAGCCCGTAGCCTGCAACCACCTCTATCCCCCGCTCGGCTGCGGCGAGGGCGAGCCGCCTGGGGAGCGCCGAGCCTCCTATGACCCACTTCAGCCCCCTGAGGTCGTACCTCCGGCTCTCGGGGTGGGTGAGGACCATGTGGAGCACCGTGGGCACCGAGGCGGTGAAGGTGACCCCCTCCTCCCTGATCAGCTCCAGGAGGCTCTCCGGGGTGAACCTGCCCGGGTAGACCTGCTTGGCCCCGAGGAGCGTCGCCATGTAGGGGAAGCCCCAGCTGTAGACGTGGTACATTGGGACGACGTGCATCACCACGTCTCTAGCAGTCAGCGTGAACGTCCCGCTCCCGGCGAGGTGGAGGGCAGCGCTGAGCGTGTGGAGCACCAGCATCCTGTGGCTGTGGTACACCCCCTTCGGCCTGCCCGTCGAGCCGCTCGTGTAGCAGAGCCCCGCCGGCTGATCCTCGTCGAGCTCGGGCCACTCGAAGCCGCCGTGCTCCCTTATGAAGTCCTCGTAGTGGACCGCCCTCACGCCGCCTACCCTCCCCGGCACGCTGTCGGAGTCGACGACCACGACCAGCTCCAGCGTCTTCACCCGCGCCGCCACCGCCTCGAGCAGGCCGAGCAGGCCGCCGTTGACGATCGCCACCCTGTCCCCAGCCTGGCTCATAACGTACGCCACATCCCCCGGCGCCAGCCTCACGTTGACAGTGTGGAGCACCGCCCCCATCATTGGCACAGCAAAGTAGGCCTCGAAGTGCCAGTGCGTGTTCCAGTCCAGCGTGGCGACCCTGTCGAGCCTCCCCACCCCCACGGAGGCCAGGGCGGCGGCCAGCCTCTCCATCCTCCAAGCCGCCTGGGAGAGCGTGTACCTCCCCCTACCCCTGGAAGTCACGTAGACTATCTCAGCGTCGGGGGCAACCCTGAGGCCGTGCTCCAGGATCCTCCTAAGCGTCAACTCATACCCAGGCCTCCGGGGAACCCTCTCAGGCACCACCACGCCAACCCACCCCCCGGGGGAGGAGGGAGGCTCCAGGCCCAGCCCCCGGATCCATTCCCGGCCCGGTGAACCGGTTAAGCCCCCCGCCGCCGGGGGCCCGCTGAGTTTAAGGCCCCCATCGCTCCCCGGGGGCCCCGTGGGCGGGATGGAGTCTACCTCGGGACTCGACCCCCGTGGGACGCGGGGGTGTGAGGAAGTGGTCCTCCACGACCGCCCCCTCCTCGACCGCCGCCGTGGGGTGCCGTGCGCATGGGTGGGGCTGCTAGGGGCATCGTGGGCCACCCCGACAGGGCGCTCATTGTAGGGGGCAGGATGGCTAGGGGGTGCGAGCTCTGCTTCCCCGGGCTCAAGGCAGTAGTGTTCGTAACCGGCCTCTGCGATGATGGCTGCTTCTACTGCCCCGTGGACAGGGATAAGCTGGGCAGGGACGTGTTCAGAGTTAACGAGGAGCCCGTCAACTCGGTGGAGGAGGCGGTGCTGGAGGTGGCGAGGCAGGGGGCCGAGGGGGCCAGCCTCACAGGCGGGGATCCCCTCGCGAGGCCCGAGAGGACGCTGAGGCTGGTGGAGGCGTTCAAGGAGGCGTTCGGCCACCGGTTCCACATCCACCTCTACACCAGCGGCAGGTACGCCACTCCCTCCCTCCTCGCCGCCCTCGACAGGGCGGGGCTGGACGAGATACGCTTCCACCCCACGAGGAGAGAGTTCATGGACCGCGTCGGCCTGGCGAGGAGGCTCACGGGGATGAGCGTGGGCGTCGAGATACCGATAGCCCCGGGGATGGAGGAGTGGGCCAAGTGGGTGATCAGCGAGGCGGAGAGGCTCGGCGCCGAGTTCGTTAACCTAAACGAGATGGAGTTCGTCGCCCCCAACGCCGAGCAGCTCACGCTCAGGGGGTACACGGAGGACCCCGGGAGGCCGTTCACCGTGAAGGGGGCGCTCAAGGCGGCGCTGAGGGTGCTGGAGTGGGCGAGGGACAACGCCGGGATCCCCGTCCACTTCTGCCCCGCCAGGTTCAAGGACGCTATCCAGACGAGGAACAGGCTCAGGCGCCTGGCGAGGCTCGACGCGAGGTGGTTCGAGGAGCCGACGGGGCAGGGGACACTCGTCTGGGGCGAGCTCAGGCGGCCCAGGCTGGCGCCCGAGGTGGGGGAGGAGTGCGGCCCCGAGACCTACTGCCTCCCCCCGGACAGGGAGCTGCTCGCCGCCGCGGCCAGGCTCTACGGCGGGGAGGCCTACATAGTCGAGGCCTACCCCACCAGGGACAGGAGCCCCGTGGTCGGCGAGGAGAGAATCGCCTAAAGCCGAGGCCTGCAAGGGCCGCCTCCCCGGGGCCCCAGGGATCCCAGCCCCCCTTTAGGGCTCGGTGGCCGCTCGCCTCGAGTCGCGGCGTTTCCACGCTACGGGCCCGCCGCGAGGGGGATCCCGCCGTGGCGCTCCTAGAGTAGCTCCAGCTCGCTGGGCGTGGCCTCCCTGGCTTTGCCCTCCTCGACTATTATGAGCCTGTCCGCCAGCTTCCCGGCTAGGTGGTGGTCGTGGGTCGCGATTACCACGCCTATCCTGCCCTTGAGGTCTTCGAGTAGCTCGATGACCCTCCTCCTGGCCCTCCAGTCGAGGTTCGCGGTGGGCTCGTCTAGGAGGAGGATCCCGGGCTCGACGGCGAGGGCCCTGGCGATTGCGACTAGCTGCCCCTGCCCCGCTGAGAGCCGCTTGGCCGGCTTGTCTAGGAGGCCCTCGATGCCTAGGAGGCTAGCCGCCCGCCTAGCCCTCTCGAGGGCCTCATCCCGCGGGATCCCGCGGAGCCTTAGGCCGTAGGCTATGTTGTCGAGCACGCTCCCCTTCAGCATGATGGGCTTCTCGTGGACGTAGACCACCCTCCTCCTAGCCTCAGCCCGAGCCCTGCCGTCGCCGCTCCACGCGTCGACCCCCCAGGCCTCGACCCTCCCCCGTGCGGGCTTGTAGATCAGCCCGGCCACCTTTAGCAGCGTAGTCTTCCCGGAGCCGTTGGGGCCCAGGATCACCGTGGCCCCCCGCCCGGGCAGCTCCAGGCTGACCCCCCGGAGCACCCAGCCGCTGCGGGGGTACCTGAACCAGACGCCCTCGAGCCTAATCAAGAGCCTGGCCCCTCGCCGCTAGCCTGGCGGCTATGGATGCGGCTATAAGCAGGGCCACGAGGACCGCGCCGAGCTGGAGGGCCTCCTCGAACTCCCCCATCGAGACGTCGAGGGCTATAGCGGTTGAGATGGTCCTCGTGTAACCCCTGATGTTGCCGCCGACCATCAGGGCTACGCCGAGCTCGCCTATCGCCCTGGAGAAGCCCATGACTAGCGAGGCGATGATCCCGCCCGATGCCTCCCTCACAGCGGTCGCCATGGCCTGGGCCTCGGTGGCGCCGAGGCTCAGCGCCAGCTCGCCGTACCTCTCCACCGCGACCCTGAGGGCCCTGTAGGCGACGCTCGCGATGAGGGGCGTCACGAGCACCGCCTCCCCGATTATTATGGCGTGGGGGGTGTAGAGGAGGCCGAGGGATCCCAGCGGGCCCCTGCTGCTCAGGAGCATGTAGAGTAGGAGACCGACGAGAACCGTGGGGACGCCGACGAGCGCCTCGAGCGTCGAGGCGAGCCTGGCCAGGCCGGGCCGGGAGGCCATTGCGTAGGCTAGGGGTATGCTCCACAGGGAGGCCAGTATGGTGGCGGAGCCGGAGATGTAGAGGCTCCTCGCCACCACCTGCAGGGTTTCACCGTCCAAGCCCCGGCTACCCCCCGGCCAGCTCCATCCACGCGGCCCTAAGGTAGTCTTCCCTACCCCTGGCCGCGTGGAAGAGGGGCTGCCCGTACTCCTGCACCCCGTAGTATTCTATGAGGTCCTGGTGGGTTAGGATGAAGTCCCTGAACTCCTCGGCTGCCTTCCTCTCCCTGCCCTTGCACGAGTTGACGATGTAGACGCTGTATACGTTTATCAGCTCCGTGCTGTTGGAGTAGAGTACCTCGAGCCCGGGGATCCTGCCGTCCTTCTTCAGCTTGAGGAACGTGCCTATGTCGCTGAGCGTGTAGGCCCCCATCTCGCTCGCCATGACCAGCGTCTGGGCCATCCCCTGGCCCGTCTCCTTGTACCACGGCCTCCCGCTAGGGTCGAGGCCGGCCCTCCTCCAGAGCATCAGCTCCCTCACGTGCGTGCCGGAGTTGTCCCCCCTGCTGAGGAAGACCGCCCTGCCCTCCTCCCCCGCCTGGTAGATGGCCTTGAAGGCGCCCACGGCGCTCCCCGCGCCCCTGACCCCAGCCGGGTCGCCCGGGGGGCCGGCTATGACGAAGTAGTTGTAGGCGAATATTGCCCCCTCCCCTATGACGCCCTTCTCCATGTACTCCCTCTCGAGGCTGGGGGCGTGGACTAGCACCATGCAGGCGTCCCCCATCTCCGCCCTCCTCAGGGCCTCGCCGCTCCCCACGGCGATGAACTCTACCGTGACGTCTGGGTGCTCCTCGTGAAACTTGTCTGCCAGGTAGTCGAGGAGCCCCGTGGAGTAGAGGCTGGTAGTCGTCGTTGCGACGAGCCTGACAGGCTTGTGGCCGTAGTTGCTGTACACCACTGCCCCGAGGGCTGCCAGGACGACTAATGCGGTAGCCAGGAGTGCGAGGGTCCTTCCACCCCAGGAGGCCAAAGGCGCTGCACCCACGTGCATGGCTCCCTGGACATGCAATTTAACTGTTATCGGGTATCCGGTAACGGAAGAGTTTAGTCCCCCGCCCCGCGGCCGGATAGGCCTGGAGGCACTAGTGCATGACCGAGGGGAGCGCTCCCCCTCCACGGTTCACCGCCAGGTTCAGGGTCGTGGTTGAGGCTAACGGTGAGCCCGTCCTCGACGATACCCTAGCCTCTATCCTCGAATACGTCGAGAGGCACGGCTCCATACTGGGGGCTGCGAGGAGCCTCGGCGTCCCCTACTCCAGGGCCTGGGAGGCCATCGGGAGGGCTGAGAGGATCCTGGGCGCGAGGCTCGTGGAGGCGAGGCGCGGCGGGAGGCGGGGGGGCGGGGCGAGGCTCACACCGCTCGCCGCGAGGCTCCTAGAGGTGTACCGCTCCGCGAGGGCCAGGCTGGAGCCCTGCCTGGGATCCCCCCTCGAGTCCCCGAGGGCCCCCGCGGGGGGTGAGCCTGAGCTGGTGGTGGCCCACAGCAGCGACCCCGTCCTGGAGGCCGCCCTGGAGAGGCTCCGCGGCGAGGGCGTCCGGGTCGAGGCCGCCTGCGTGGGGTCGGGCCTAGCACTTGAAGCGCTCAGCCTCGGCGGGGCCCACGTGGCGTGCGCCCACCTCCTCGACCCGGAGACGGGGGAGTACAACAGGCCGTACCTGGAGAGGCTGTGGGTGCCCGAGCCCAGGCTCCTCGGCGGCTGGGAGAGGCGGGTGGTGCTCGCCCTCGACCCCTCCCTCGAGGGCCGCTACTCCAGCTTCGAGGAGGCCCTCAGGGACCTGGCTGAGGGCAGGCTCACGCTCGCCCCCAGGAATAGGGGGTCCGGGACTGCGGCGCTCCTAGGCCTCCTCCTCAGGAGGGTCAGCAGGGATCCCAGGCCGAGGCCGGCGGCCCCCGAGGCGTACACCCACGACGAGGCGGCGAGGCGGGTCGCCTCGGGCAGGGCGCAGGCTGCCCTCGTCCTCCAGGCGGCGGCGGAGAGGTACGGCCTCCCCTGGATCCACGCCGCCTGGGAGAGGTACGAGTGCTACACGACCGCCGGGAACCTGCGACTCCCGGGGGTCGAGGGGCTCAGGGGGATCCTCGGCTCCCCCTGGCTCCGCGGCCTGCTCGAGAGGACCCCCGGCTACAGGCCCCTCCGGGAGCGTTGAGCCCGGCGAAGGCCTGGCGCGGCGGGAGGCCGGGTAAAACGTAATAAGCCGCCCCCGGGAGAGGCATGTAGAGGTGCGGGGGCTGGACCCCCGGGCATGGCGCGGCCGTCGTCTAGCCTGGACTAGGACGCCGGCCTCCCAAGCCGGCGATCCCGGGTTCAAATCCCGGCGGCCGCACCACCCCTCCCCTCCGGGGCCCGCGGTGGCTCCCCGTGGCCGTTGACTGCGACGTATTCGTCTTCGACTTCGACGGCGTCCTCGCCAGGGGAGGCGCCCCTAGGCCCCTAGGCGTCGGGATGCTCAAGGCCGCCCTGGAGCTGGGCGTGGTGTACGTCTACAGCGGGAGGCCGAGGGAGGACCTGGGCGTGGTCCTCGAGGTCCTCGAGGAGGCTGGGGTGGCGAGGGGGAGCCTCGCGGGGATCCTTCTACGCGCGGGCTCGGCTGGGGAGCTTGAGGCGAAGAGGGGGCACCTCGAAATCATCCTGCGGCGCGAGGGCTGCGTGGGCGAGGTCCACGACGACAACGAGGAGGCCCTCTGGCTGGCGTGGGAGGTCGCGGCGCCGAGGGCCCTAGTCCTCCACGGGGACGACTGGTGCAGGGCCTTGAGGGGGAGGAGCCTCCTGGAGGGCTACTGCAGGGGGTGACGGGCTACTTGCCCGGCACGTACTTCCCCCTCACGGGTATCGGGTGCCCGCACCTCGGGCAGCGGTACTTGCCGTTGGACCAGTCGAGGCCCCAGTAGGTGACCCTGTAGCCCCTCCTGGCTATCAGAGTCTTCCCGCAGCGCGGGCACCTCGTGGCCTCCCACTCGGGGTCCCAGACGTTGCCTATGTAGACGTAGTTCACCCCCTCCCTCCTCGCCTTGAGCGCTATCCTGTAGAGCGTCTCGAGGCGGGTGGGGGGCTCCCTCCACTTGTGGGCCGGGTAGTAGCGGTTCACGTGGAGGGGCACGTCGGGGCCGAGGGTGTCGAGGTGCATGGAGATTATCCAGTCGGCGCAGTCCTCATTGTACCCCGTGACCACCAGGTAGACCATCTCGACGTGGCCGCCGAGGTCGAGGATCCTCCTCGCGTTCCTGTAGACCACCGCGGGGTCGACTCCTGGCAGGACGTTCCTCCGCGCCCTCCTGGCCTCGGGGCAGGTCTTCACGTCCACGCTCCACCCGTCGAATCCCGCCTCCACCAGGGCCTCGACAGCCTTCAGGGTGAAGTAGGCGTTGGTCACGATGGAGAGGTAGAGGCCCTCCCTCCTCGCGAGGGGGGCCAGGTCTAGGAGGTAGTCGAAGAGCGTCGCCGGCTCGTTGAAGCTAGCGCAGAGCCCCTCATCACCCCCCTCCACCGCCGCCCTCACCAGGCGCTCGGGCTCCACCCGCGGCCCCTCCGCCCGCCTCACCCAGGAGATGTGGTGGTTCTGGCACCAGGGGCAGAGGAAGTTGCAGCCCCACCCGGAGAAGGTGAGGGCGGTGGAGTTGGGCCAGTAGTGGTAGAGGGGCTTAACCTCAATCGGCCTGCTCTCCACCGCGCTGAGGAGCCCCCAGCCCGCGTGGACGAGCCTCCCTCCCCTGTTCTCGTAGGCGCCGCAGAAGCCCCTCCTACCCGGCGCTATCACGCACCTCCTCTCGCAGACCAGGCACCTAACCCTGCCGCCGCCAGCGTCCTCCTGCAGCCTCGCAACCCTCAAGGCCCAAGCAGCGCCCCGCCGGGGTTGAGGGATCCCCGCGCACCCATAACCCCTCAAGCCCCGGGGGCGTGGCGTGGGCTAATGGAATTAACCCGCCCCGCCGGGCACCCGCTATAGGGAGCCGGCCCCCGGGGGAGGGGTCGGGCGGTGAGGAGGAAGGGAGTCTCCTGAATCGTGGCATGTGGAGAGCCGGAACACGCGAGCCCACCCCTTCCCGGGGGGCCGGCGTTATCCTCTTAATCCTCCAAGCGCGTAATAGTATACTTGGCTCCTTGAGGTGCGCGTGCATGCCCCAAACACTTAGGAGCGGCCTCGTGATAGCCGGCGGCTACGCCGACAAGGTTCGGAGGGTGCTCTTCGCCCAGTTGAGGGATAAGATCAAGGCTGGGGAGATCAGCAACACCGAGGTCGCCAGGGCCGCCGGGGAGCTCAACAGGCTCCTCTTCGAGATACTCGTCTCCAAGCTGCAGATCGATAAGGGGGACGTTGTGAGGATAATCGTGGACTACGAGGTGGAGGATGGAAGCATCAAGTGGCTCCTCGACACGCTCAGGATAGAGGCCTGGAGGAGGATCCCCCAGGAGGAAGTGGACAAGGCGGTCAAGTCGATAGTTGAGGGCGCCGAGGAGATCCTCTCCCAGGCCATAGCCTTCACCGCGGAGCGCCTCGGCGAAACCGACACCGGCGACGTGGTCTACACGATTAAATACGGCGACAGGGAGGTCGGGGCGCTCCTCGTCACCCCCCTCGACGGCCAGGCCCTCGTGAGGGGCGCGGTCGCCGAGCCCACCCCCCTGCAGCTGAGGAGGGCCACCATAGAGTACGAGGGAGACCTGGACGAGTACATCAAGAGCCACATAACGGACCTGATGAGCAAGGCGGAGAACGTCGAGAAGAGGGTAGCCGAGAGGGTGGTCAGGGAGATAATGGCGCTCATAGAAGCCGAGAAGGCCTCCGAGGAGGCGGAGGAGGAGTACTAAGCCCCCAACCCCGGGGCGGGCCGGCTTCCAGCGCCCCGTTTTTCCCCTTAACCCCGGCCTCCGCTTCGCCAAGACGCTCGGTGGGGTTGAGTGTGGAACCGGATACCCGGGCTCATCCAGGAGCGCCGCTACTCGGCGCAGTCGCCCGGGCGATACCCGGGTCGCTTAATGCGTAGCCGCGGGTGGGGCCTTAAAGCTCACCCGACCCGCCGGGGGGCTGGGGCTTCACTACTCGGCTTCCTTGTACTCGTCCACGTCTCCCGTGTCGGGGGTCTTCCAGCCCTGCGGGCAGCCCTTGCCGTGCCTTATGGGCTTGGTGAGCCTGCTTAGGAGCACGACCCTGCTCGGCCTCGACTCGCTGACGACGGGGTAGCCGGTGGCCTCGGCTAGCTTCTCGGCGAACGCCCTCACCTCCTCGTGGGTTGGCATGTTGCTCCTGGAGAGCCTCTCCCTGCTGGCCCCCACGTACATGTAGGCCTTGACCTCTATGTAGGTTGGCATGCCCTTTTCGACGAGCCTTGCGAAGCCCCTGAGGGCCTCCTCGTGGTCGTTGAAGCCCTTGACGAGGGTTATCCTGTAGACCGTCGGGCAGCTCAGGCTAGGCAGCAGCTCCACTGTCTTCATCGTGAGCTCCCAGGCGTTGGGCACGAGCGGCTTGTTGAAGTAGTTGTAGCTCTTCTTGTCCCACGCCTCGAAGCTTATGTAAAGCTGGCTCGGCTCCTCCTCCAGGTTAGCGAGGACGTCCGGCCTCACCCCGCGGGTTACGAGGAACGTGGTCAAGCCCCTCCTGTGTGCCAGCTGGATGAACTCGCCGAGCCTGCTGTAGAGCGTCGGCTCCCCGGTGAGGCTTATCGCTATGTGCTTCGGGTTCATCGCCTCCTCGAACATGGCCGGGTCTACCTTGGGGTGGCCCTTGTAGCCGCTGATAATCTTCCTCTGCGCCTCGATTATGCCGTCCAGTATGAACTCGGGGTCATCCTCTATCTCCCTCGGGATCCTGGTCTCGTCCCAGTCGTAGCCCACGTCCTGCGGGCGGAGGCGCCAGCAGTGGAGGCAGGCGTTCCAGCACCAGTAGGCGGCGGGGCTCATCTGTATGCAGCGGTGGCTCTCGATACCGTAGAACTTGCACTTGTAGCAGAACCTGCGCTGCGTCAGCGCGGCGTGGGTCCAGTAGCACTTCTTCACCACGGTGTGGTTACCGACGAACACGTAGCCCTGCTTCTCCATCCTCCTCCTGAGGGGCTCGTACCTCTTTAGCACCTCCGCAACCGCGGGCCTAGCCACTTCTAAGCACCACCACCTGCTTGCTTGGAGAGTAGTGAAGCCTCCGGGGCGTATAACCCCTTCTCTGTGAGGTAGTTGTAGGCCGAGTACGCCGCCACGGCGCCCATCGCCGCCGCGGTCACGACCTGCCTGAACCCCCTCCACATGCTTGTGCAGTCCCCGGCGGCGAAGACTCCCGGGATGTTCGTCCTCATCCACTCGTCCACCTTGATGTAGCCGGCCTCGTCTGTCTCGAGGCCGAGGCTCTGGTACCACTCCTTTGGGGGCTCGAAGCCTATCTCGATGAACACGCCGTTCACCGGTATCTCCCTCTCCTCACCCGTCACCTTGTTCACGACCACGACGCTCGTCACCCTGCTGCCGTCTCCCCGGATCTCCTTCACCACGCTGTCGAGGACGAACTCTATGTTGGGCTTGCTCCTCGCCACCTCGACGAAGAAGGGCTTGGCCCTGAACCCCCTCCTCCTGTGGATGAGGTAGACCTTCTTGACGTAGCCGGAGAGGAGTATGGCCCCCTCGAACGCCGCGTCGCCGCCGCCCACCACTGCGACGGCGTCCTTGCCCTTGTAGAATGGGGCGTCGCAGACGCTGCAGTAGCTCACGCCGCGGCCCGCGTACTCCCTCTCCCCGGGGACGTTGAGCTTCCTCCTCCTGCTCCCCGTGGCTAGTATGATGGTCTTAGCGTAGACGTCGAGCCCCCTCGTGCCGGTGACCCTGAACCAGGTGTCGTCGACGCGCTCGAACCTCTCCACCCTCACCCTCTCGTAAACCTCGACTCCGAAGAGGTCCTCGGCGTGGCTCCTGAACCTCCTAACCAGGTCGCTCGCCTTGATCCTGCCGAGGGCTGGGTAGTCGTCGACCCAGTCGGTGTAGTTGAGCTGGCCGCCGACCTCCTCCGCCAGCACCACCGTCTTCAAGAGGAACCTTGCCGCGTACATCGCCGCCGAGAAGCCCGCGGGCCCGCCGCCGACTACCACTACGTCGTACCTAGCCCCCTTGGGGGGCTTCTTGAAGAAGCCTCCCCCCAGCAGCGTGGGCCTCCTCTCCCTCTGCATCCCGGGCACCCCCCGCATAGCGTCTAGCCCGTGGTGTTTAACTGGGGTTGAAATGGCTCCTTGAAGCGGTCTAAGCGGCGGCGTCGGGACTTAAAGGCCTCCCCATGCTCCTCGTCGGTGAGTACGGCCCTCCTCACCCGCCGCCGCGGCATCTGCCCTTCCTGAAGGCTATATATGATGAGGCGAGCCTCCCGATGAACTCCGCCGGGTCGACGGCCTCCACCACTACTCCGCCGCCGCGGGTCTCGAGCTTGACCGCGCCGAGCCTCCGGAGCCTCTTCAGCAGGTTGGATGCCGTCCTCTTCGTCACGCAGAGCTCCTCCCTGAGGACGCCCAGGGCCTCTCCAAGGTTCAACGTCGGCCCCCTCTCGTGGAGGAGCCAGAGGGCGGCCACCTCCCTCTTCCTAGGCCACCTCCCCCCGGGCGAGCGAGCCAACACTGCAACCCTCGGCCGCGCCCGGGGGTGGCGCTCGGCGCTTAAAGCGGGGAGGCGGGCGCTTCCCGCCGGCAGGCCGAGGCGAGGGGGGCGATGTAGGAGAGCCTCTCGCCCGCCGGCCCCTCGACTGCGTTGACCACGTAGTACCCCTCCTCGTCCACTGAGAGGACCGGGATCCCGCGGGGGCCGTCGAGGGCCGCGAGGGGGTAGCCGCCTGCCCTCGACTTCAAGCGCCCCCTCACCCCGTTGACGAACAACGCCGCGGGATCCCGCCACTCAAGAGCGACGACGACCCCCTCCCCCTCAGCCTCGGCGCCCCAGCCAAGCCTAACCCTGGGCTCCCCCGCCACCCTGCAGCCGTCAACCCACTCCCTCCGGGCGACCCTGAGCCAGCCCTCCACCGGCGGCCTGCCGGGGGAAACCAGGGACCCCACGCCGGCCGAGAGGACCACCCTCCCAACGCTAGACTCGACCGTGACCAGGGAGGGGGAGGTGACTAGCACCACCTCCCCCGAGGATAGCGCCCACTCCACCAGCTCAGCCCGCTCCGACGCCCCGAGCCCGGCGACCACGCTGGCGTCGACCAGGAACCAGCCCGGCCCAACCGCAGGCAACCCAGCTCCACCCCCACCCCGGGGGCTCGCCATCGCCTGGCTCTCCACCCCCACCCTCCCCGCCGGGAGGGCGAGTCAGCCCTTACACGGCTGCTCACGGCCCCCGGGATCCCCGGGGGTGGGGGGAGGAATCAAATCCTAAAACTCCCTTAATGAGGCGGCTCGGGGTTCCATCCATCCAAGCTGATCGCCCGGAGGGGTTGGTGGGGGCGGCTCGCTCCGGCTCCTTTAAAGGGGGTTGCCGTGGCCACTCGGGTGGGTGCTGTGGCTGGTGAAGCTGTTCGAGTTCGAGGCTAAGGAGATGCTGAGGAGGAGGGGGGTCGAGGTCCCCCCGGGCGTCGTGGTCGGCGCGGGCGATGACGTCGAGGCCCTGGTGAGGGGGGCGGGCCTTGAGCCTCCTCTGGCGGTCAAGAGCCAGGTCCTCGTCGCGGGGAGGGGGCTGGCTGGGGGCGTTAGGATTGTGGGCAGCGTCGAGGAGGCGGTGAGGGCTGCGAGGGAGCTGCTCGAGACCCCCGTGAAGGGGTTGAGGCCTAGGTTCGTGCTCGTGGAGAAGGCTATACCCCACGATGAGGAGCTCTACGCGGCCGTCACCATCGACAGGGGGGAGGGGAGGCCTGTTGTCCTGGCGTCGCGCCACGGCGGCTCCAGGGTGGAGGAGTCTGCGAGGGAGGAGCCGGGGAGTGTTGAAAAGGTCTACGTCGACCCGTTCCTGGGGTTGAGGGGGTACCAGGCGAGGGCGCTGGGGAAGAGGATCGGCCTCACAGGCCGGGCCCTCGTCTCGTTCTCCACGTTCCTCCAGGCGCTCTACGACGTCTTCGTGGAGTACGACGCCGAGCTAGTGGAGGTGAACCCCTTCACGGTGGTGGATGGCAGGGTGATCCCGCTCGACGCCAGGGTAATAGTGGATGACAACGCCCTCTACAGGCACCCCGAGCTGAGGGCCTCCAGGCTGGAGGAGACGGGGGAGTACACGGAGCTCGAGGTCGAGGCGAGGAGGCTGGGCCTAGCGTTCGTCGAGCTAGACGGGGAAGTGGGGATAATCGGGAACGGGGCGGGGCTAACGATGGCGACGATGGACCTCGTCTACGAGTACGGCGGCAGGCCGGCGAACTTCCTGGACATAGGCGGGGGCGCGAGCGCCGAGCGGGTCAGGACAGCGGTCTCCTTCCTCTCCGGGATCCCCCGGGTGAGGAGCATACTCATCAACGTCTTCGGCGGCATAACGAGGTGCGACGAGGTGGCCCGGGGAATCGTCGAGGCGGTTCAGGGGCTGAGGGGCGCTGTGAAGCCTCTGGTGGTGAGGCTCACCGGCACGAACGAGGATGAGGGCAGGCGCATACTCCGCGAGCACGGCATCGAGGCCTACACGGACCTAGAGGAGGCAGTGAGGAGGGCGGTGAGCCTGGCAGCCTAGGGGGTGGCTGGGGGTTGGCCGTCCTCGTTGGCAGGGATACGCGGGTCATTGTCCAGGGCATAACGGGGAGGGAGGGATCCTTCCACACGAGGCTCATGCTCGAGTACGGGACCAGGGTAGTGGCGGGCGTGACGCCCGGCAAGGGCGGCTCGGAGGTCCACGGCGTCCCGGTCTACGACACGGTGGAGGAGGCGGTGGCGGAGCACCCCGAGGCGAACACGAGCATAGTCTTCGTCCCCGCGAGGTTCGCCGTGGACGCCGTCTACGAGGCCGTGGACGCCGGCATGAGGGTGGTCGTGGTGATAACCGAGCACATACCCGTCCACGACACCGTCAGGTTCGTCAACTACGCCAGGAGGAGGGGCACCGTCATCATCGGCCCCAACTGCCCGGGCATCATAACCCCCGGCCAGGCGAAGGTTGGCATAATGCCGGGCCACATCTTCAAGCCCGGCCCCGTGGGAGTGGTGTCCAGGAGCGGCACCCTCACGTACGAGGTCGCCTACAGCCTCACAAGGGCTGGCCTCGGGCAGAGCACGGTGATAGGCATAGGCGGGGACCCCGTGGTCGGGCTGACCTTCACCCAGGCTATGGAGCTGTTCCAGCGCGACCCGGAGACGAGGGCGCTGGTCCTCATAGGCGAGATAGGCGGGGACATGGAGGAGAGGGCGGCCAGGATGGTGGAGGAGGGCCGCTTCACCAAGCCCGTCGTAGCCTACGTGGCCGGGAGGACGGCGCCCCCCGAGAAGAGGATGGGCCACGCGGGCGCCATCATATCCATGGGCACGGGGTCCTACCGGGACAAGGTGAGGGCCCTGGAGAGGGCAGGGGTGGCGGTGGCGAGGACCCCCATGGAGGTGCCCAGGCTGGTGGAGGAAGCCCTCTAAGCCCGAGCCGAGAGCCGGGGGGCAACCGGGTGTAACGGTAAATAATCACGTAAATAACTTGGGTGGTGGGGCTCGCGCCCTGGGCCCTCCCACCCGAGGAGGCGGGCCGCGCCTCACGGCGTCGGCGCTATGCCGGCCAGCTTCGGGTAAGGCCTTGCCTCCCACACTCCCCGGAGGCCGCAGAGGTAGCGTGTCAGCCTCTCCACCCCGATGCCGAAGCCCGCCGTCCTCAGCGGGTAGAGCTCTCTGAGCATTTGCAGGTACCACTCGTACCTCGCCGGGTCCTCGCCGGTCTCCCTCATCCTCTCCTCGACCTTCCCTGGCTCGTACTCCCTCTCCGCGCCGCTCACCGCCTCCCCAAAGCCCTCCGGGTAGATGAGGTCGAAGTCTAGGAGCACGCCGGGCCTCTCGGGGTCCTCGCGGTCGTAGAAGCCCCTGGCGCCCCTCGGGTACTCGGTGATGAAGAATGGCCTCCCTATCTCGGCGCTCAGCAGCTTCTCGCACTCCCACGTGATCTCCCCGTCCTCCGGCTGCCTGCAGCCTAGCTCCCTCGCGAGCCTCACCGCCTCGGCGTGGGTCAGCCTTGGGTAGGGGGGCTTGTGGACCTCGAGGCTCCTCCCCAGCTTCTCCTCCAGCAGCCTCCCGTACTCCTCCGCCACCCTCTTGACGGTGTGGTAGAAGAGCTGCTCCGCCACCTCCATGGCCTCCGTGTAGCTCGCACCGTAGATCTCGACGTCGAGCTGGTAGAACTCCGCCAGGTGGCGGCCGGTGTAGACGCTCTCAGGCGGCTCCAGCCTCACGTTCGGCGAGTTGAAGTAGACCCTGCCCAGGCTCGCCGCCATGTACTGCTTGTAGAGTATGGCGCTACTCATCACCTTGTACTCGTAGCCGTAGAAGTCTATGCTGGCCTGCCTCGCACCCCTAATCCCGGGGTCGGTCGCCGGCCCTATGATCGGCGAGAGCACCTCGGTGAAGCCGTGGCTGTCGAGGTACTCCCTCATCGCCCTCAGCGCCGCCGCCTGGACCTTGAAGACTAGCCTGTACTTCTCCTCCCTGGCCCACCTCCACGAGTGGGAGAGCCACTCTCTCAGGAAGGACAGGAACCCCTCACGGTCCCGGGTCATGCGCTCCAGCTCGAGGACCGCCGGGTGTATCCTAGCCGCGGTTTTCCTGCATACCCCAGCCCCTCCAGCCTCCCACTGCTCATGGGGCCGCGCCCCGGTGGGAGGAGGGCCTGGTATTTAAGTTTTACCCGAGCCCCGAGGGCTAGTAGAGGCTCAGGCTCCTACGCCTCCTCGCCTGGTACTCCTCGCTCGTCCCCGCAACGACGACCTCGTAGAGGACCGCCTTCTTCCCGGGGCTGGGGCGTAGGAGCCTGCCCAGCCTCTGGAGGTACTGCCTCCTCGACCCCGTGCCTGAGACGAACACTCCGACGTTGGCGTCGGGGATGTCTAGGCCCTCGTCGCCCACCGTCGTGACGACAAGGACCCCCCTCTCTGCAGACTTGAAGGCTTCAAGCTCGCGCTTCCTCCTCGCCGCGTCCATCTCCCCGTGGATGAGGTGGGCGCCGAGCCTCCTGGCGAGCTCCTCCGCCTGCTTCCTGTACTGGGTGAAGACTATGATCTTGGACCCCTTCGCGAGCTCGCTCCTCACTATCCTCTCCACCTCCTCCAGCTTCTCGGGGGCCTCCTGGACCAGCTCCCTCATCCTGGCGTGCACCCTCAGCGCCTCCGCCGCCGTGGGATCCCCCTTCCTGGCGGCTGCGAGGACCTCCTGGAACGACCTGCCCCCGGCGAGTCTTTGGTACTCCCTCCTCAGCCTCTCGTACTCCCTCCTCCTCTCCGGCGAGAGCTCGACCTTCACGAGGCGGATGGTGAAGGGGGCCAGGTAGCCCTCGCTCGTCAGCCTCCCGGGGGTGGTGTGGTAGACCACCCCTCCGACTAGGGGGAACACCTCCTCGTGCTTCCCGTCCTCCCTCTCGATCGTGGCTGAGAGGCCCATCCTGTAGGGGGCGGGCATCGAGGAGGCTATCGCCTTGAACTTATCCGCCGGGAGGTGGTGGGCCTCGTCGAAGACTAGGAAGGCGTAGCGCTGGGCGAAGAGCCTGGTCTTCCTGTAGGCGGTCTGGTACGTCGTCACCGTTATGGGGGCGAGCCTCTTCTCCTCCCCGTAGTAGGCGCCCACGAGGCCCTCGGCGTCCGTGAACCTCTGGAAGGCCTGGATCCACTGGTGGATGTGCTCCTTGGTGTAGACCACCACCAGCGTCCACACGCCGAGCCTGGCCGCCGCGGCTATGGCGACCACAGTCTTCCCGGCCCCGGTGGGGAGGGCTATCACCCCCCTCCCACCGTTGGCCTCCCAAGCCTTGAGGGCCTCCTCCTGGTACTCTCTCAGCTGCCCCCTGAACTCTATCCTCCTCGGCAGCCTCGCCCCCTCGAGGAGGCCCACCCTGTCCTCGACGGGGAACCCGCTGGACTTGAGGGCCTCCACTAGCCTAGCGTACCAGTGGGGTGGGAGGCGGAAGGCCCTGAGGCTCCTGTCGTAGGCGGGGGTGAAGCCGAGCTTCTCGAAGACGGGCTTCAGGAGCCTCCTGCTGGAGGCGTAGAGCCAGCCGTCCTCGCCCAGCCAGACGGTCGCCTTCGACTCCTCCCACGCCGCCCTCTTCAGGGCCTCGAGGTCCTCCTCCACCACCTCGGCGCCCTCGAGGCCCTGGAGTACCGCGGCCACGTCGGCGAGGGTGTAGCCGGACCTCCTCATCCTCTCCGGGTCGACCTCGAAGACCGCCAGCCCCCCGCTCCTGCCGGCGTACCTGGCGAACTCCGTCAGCGTCTCGAACTCCTCCCTGCTAAGCCACCCCTTGACCCGGAACCTCAGCGCCAAGCCACTCCTCTACCTCCAAGTCGTCGAGGGGCTCGAGCCTCGACGCCTTCCCGGGGTCGGGGGTCCCCACCCCAAGCTTCTCGAGGGCCGCCCTCAGCCTATAGGGGGGATCCCCGGGTACGATGGCGTAGACGCAGTCCCCCTCCACGTCCACCCGCGATACTTCAGGCCAGTCGGTGATACTATAAACCCTCTTCCTCGCCTCCCCGCAGCCCACCACTCTCAACGCTACGGCCTCAACGCAGTCGACTCCTACGAAGAGGATGAGCCAGGCCTCTCCGCCCCCCTCCAGGGGGAAGACCATTGCGAAGTAGTTGTACTCAACCGGGTAGAGGAGCCCGTGGAGCACCTGCCCCCAGTCGACGCCGAAGACCCTGTCAACGCACCGCACGGGTCCCTGCGTGGGTTCCACCTCACCCACCCGGGGGCGCCCGGGGCGTCGGCTCTTAAAACCGAGGTCATCCCCAGCACCGGTGAAGACGCGGTCAGCCCTAAAACCCCTAGCACCCCGGAGGCGGCGGGCGATTATACCCTTTAAAGCCCCCGCACGCCAGGTAGAAGCCACGGCTCCATAGGGGCCCGGTGGGACCCCGGCTGAGCCGGGGGGTGACCTGCTAGCCGGGCAGGCCTTTGAAGGCCCGAGAGGGTGGCCCGGGTAGCTCAGCTGGCAGAGCGCCGGGCTGTGGACCCGGAGGTCCCGGGTTCAAATCCCGGCCCGGGCCCCACGCAATCACCCACCACCCGTTACCGCCTTCAATGTCAATAATAAGTGGATCCCCCAAAGCCCGGGGAGGGGGATCCCCTCGCGGGGCTCTTGGGCGGGAAACACGGGCTCCAGCGCTGGGGGGAGCGGAAGCGCCTGGCCTTGGGGGGAGTGTGGCGGTTTACTCCTCCTCCTTCTCCCACTGCTCCTCGTACTTGGCTAGTATTGCGTCGTAGTAGCCCTCCTCGACTAGCCTGGTGACCTCCTTGGGGTCCTTGCCGTCCACGGTTATGCCGATGCTCCTGGCGGAGCCTAGGATCGTCTTGACTGCTGCTTTGAGCGTCTTCGCGAGTAGCTGGGGCTTCTTCATTAGCGCTATCTCGACTATCTTCTCGAAGGGGAGGTCTCCTATCTTCTGGTGCATCGGGTCCCCGCTCGGCTCCTTGGCGCCTACCGCCCTGAGGAGGAGGGCTGTGGTGGTCGGGATCCCGACTTCAATCCTGTACTTCCTCGTCTTCGGGTCGACGTAGATCTCCACGGGGACAGTCATGCCCTTGTAGGGCGCGGTCTTCTTGTTTATCTCGTCGACAACCTGCTTCACGTTGAGGCCTAGGGCGCTGAGCGTCGGCCCCAGCGGGGGCCCTGGCCTGGCGTTGCCGCCCTCAATCTGGATCTTGATAACCTTCTCGGGCATTCCCCTGCCCACCCAAGGGGAGGCGGTTGCGGGGGCTGGCGGGTTTAAAGGGTCACCGTAATGCCCGGGGCGGCTTCACCCCGGCCAGCTCGGCCACCCTGCTGGCCACCTCCTCGAGGGTTTCGATCAGCGAGGGGCCGTAGTGGGCCAGGCTATCCCCGGGGAGGGGGAGGATCCTGCCCTCCCTGACCGCCCTGAGGGATCCCAGCCCCCTAGCCTCCAGCCTCTTCACCGCCTTCTCCAGGCTGGGCCTGTCTAGGGGCTTGAACTCGTAGATGACGACGTCTGGGTCGAAGCGTTTAACCACCTCGGGGTCCGGGTTGACCACCCAGGGCTGCCTGAGCCCGTCGAAGGGGGTCCTGGCGCCGAGGTAGTTAAGCGCGTCGGCTATGTAGCTGTGCGCGCCCGCCGAGACGGGGCCCCCCAGGTCGACCTCGTAGTAGACCTTGACCCCGGAGAGGGATCCCCTCAGCCCGGGGAGCCTGGCGGAGAGCTCCCCCGCGAGGCGCCTCGCCTCCCCCACAGCCCCCGCTACGATGCCCACCACGACGATGCCGTCGAGGACCCCGTAGAGTGTCACGGGGAGCGGCACGGGGTAGACGGTGTACCCCCTCTCCACGAGCTCCCAGACGAGCCTCCTCTGCGCCCCCGTCGTGGCCAGGATCAGGTCGGGCTTGATCTCCTCGAGCAGCCTATAGTTCACCTTATAGTAGCTCCCAACCCTAGGCTTCCCCCGGGCCTCCTCGGGCTTGAAGCAGAACACGCTAACCCCGGCAACCCGGTCCCAGGCACCTATCCTGTAGAGGGTCTCAGTGATCGCGGGGGCGAGGCTCACAATCCTCCCCGGCCTCTCGGGCACCTCAACATCCCTACCCAGAACCTCGCTGAAAACCCTCACACGGCCAGGCAAGCCCCAGGCACCCGGGGGAGAGCGAGGCGAGCCCCTGGAGGACGGCCGCGCCCGGTTTAGTCTAAAGTCTTAGCCTCCAGCACCCCCCGGGATCCCTCCCCGGGAAGGCGTGGAGAGCCGAGTCGTGCGGCTCCAACCACTCCAAGCCCCAGCCAAGCCTGCTGGGAGGACCCCCTCCCCGGGGGCTTAGGTGTGGGGGAAAGAGGGGAAGGAGGGGGTGGGTGGGAAAGGGGAAGACGTGTGGGGGGTGGCTGCGTGGCTACTTGAGTATCCAGAGCCTTCTGGGCTTCTCTCCGGGCTTGAGGGGTAGCAGTGACTCTCCGATGAGGTCTAGTAGTAGTGCTAGGCCGAAGCCTCCTATGAAGGCTAGGGTCTCCGGGCCCGTCAGGTAATGGCTGACCGTGTACTCCTCCGCTACTCCAAGCTTCGCCGCTAGCGTGGCGTAGAACTCGTTCGTCGTGGCCCTGAAGTACTGGGCTCCGTAGTTGTACGGTACTAGTAGGAACGCCGCGATGCCTATTACCGCGAGCACCCCTGCGAGGGGGAGCGCCGTCCTCGCCCTGCCCTTGGCCGCGGCGACGGCTATGGCTATCGGTATGATGGTGCCCACCAGCACGTAGCCCAGCCAGAAGTAGCTCGCCAGCTCCCCACTAACCACTATGGATACGTAGTCCTTGGTCATCCCCCAGCTGTAGAGTCCCACGAGGCCCCAGAGGATCACGTAGGCTAGGGCGGTGAGCGTGATGATGAGCTCCTTGGCGCACTTGCGGCACCACTTCTCAGCCTCCTCCCCGGCCAGGACGCCCTCCAGCCTGATCCTGCCGGTGAGGGCCAGCCAGGCCGCTCCCAGGGCGAAGGCCGCGGCTACGGTGAGCATGCTTGAGAATACCCCGAACCACGGTAGGATAGACACGTTCGCGCCGTAGGCCATGCCCAGGTTTGCCTCTAGGATTAGGCTTGCAGCGAGCGCCAGGAACGCCAGCGTCTTCGCCGCCGGGGTTCCAGCCGCCTCCTCGCCCCTCACTATCAGGTAGAGGAGGAGTGCTATCAGGAACAGGCCGTAGACTATGTAGAGCACCGCGTTCCAGGCAATCCTCGACTCAACGTTGAAGCCCAGGTACAGCCACTGGGCGTGCTCGGGGTGAGCGATCTCGGAGAATATCAGCACAACGCCTGGGATGAGCACTGCCAGGGCCGTGAGGAGGTCTCTCCGGAGCCCGCGGTACTCCTCGGGCTTCCCCAGGATGTAGGCGCATATCAAGGCGGAGTCGTTTATGCCCCCAGACATTAGGGCGAAGAACGTGTAGCCGAGCAGCATCGTGCCTGCCGGGTATACTGCCGCCTCATCCCCCGTCTCGGCCCTGTACTCCGCTATTCCGACCACCATTAGGATCGTGAGCACGGCCGCGATAGCCCAGAGGGCTAGCCTGAGAGTCCTACCCATAATCCATCACCTCCCCTTATTAGGCAGGACGTAGAAGATCTTAGGCTCAGTCCTACAGTGTGCGAGCAGGCGCACGGCCTTACCCGACTCGATGATAGACTTAATGGGTTCCTCATCCATGAACCCGAAGAGCCTCGCACCAAAGGCGCAAGCCTCGACGCACGCCGGCGTCCAGGCGCCGATGCTCTCCTCGGCCCTGTGGATGCAGAATGTACACTTGTCCGGGTAGCCTGGGATGAAGCCGTACGGGTTGGGCGGCTCTCCCTCAAGCTCGCCGCGGTGCATCGTCCTGGCCCCGTAGGGGCACGCCATGATGCAGGACTTGCAGCCTATGCACTTGGAGTGGTCGAGCCTCACAACGCCGTAGTCGTCTATGTACGTCGCCCCAGTGGGGCACACCAAGGCGCAGGGGGCGTCCTCGCAGTGCTGGCACTGGATGAAGGCCGGCGTGTCCTCAGGCACCCCTGACTCCAGCCCTAGAGTGACGGGCTTCGTCCTAGCGAGCGCCACCACCCTCTCGGGTTCAGGCATCACGACCCCATCGCTCTTCTGCCTTGCAACGTTCTCCCTGACGCAGGCCACGACACACGCCATGCAGCCCACGCAGGAGTTCATGTCGATAACCATGGCAACCCGCTTACCCTTAGCCTCAGCCACCGCCCATCACCCCCTCAAGCCTTCTCAATCCTAACCACTCCATCATCGAAGGCTGTCCCTCCACCCTCCTCGTAGAGGAGAATGTCCTTGAAACTGTAAACCATGCCAGTGTTTAACCCAGCATACACCTCGGGGAGCAGGGTGATGGTCTCCGTCCTCCCATCCCTATACTTGATGGTGACCTTGTTGGGTATGTATCCAAAGTTGGTGCCGTGCGGCGCCATAGCGACGAACGGGTGTACGTCGTCGGTCAGCCTGACCCTGGCGGTGATCGTGCCTCCGGGCCCGATTATCTTGATCGTGTCGCCGTCGCGTAGGCCCAGCTTCTCGCCCCTCTCCCTGTTAATGTTCACGTAGTTCCAACCCTCCCACACCATGGTGCTCTGCGTGAGCTTCGTGTAGCGCAGCCACATGTTGTGGACGTGCATCTTGTGGTAGAAATCAACCGCCACGAACTCGTTATCGGCGAGCTTCGCCCCTCCCTTCAACTGCATCCAGCGAGGCGGGACCCACGCCGGCAGCGGGTTGAGGATGCTGGGCTTCCAGGCGTAGTCCTTAAACTGCTCCATGCCTTTAACGCTGACCAGCTCTATCTCGCCGGTCACGCTTGGGAGGAACTTGCCCTTCAGCGGGTGGTATATGGGGCTGTCGGCGATAGCTGTTGTACCGTACTTCTTGAGCTCCTCATAGTCTATGCCGGCAGCCTCGGCCTGCTTCCTCCAGATGTACTCGTAGTCAGCTAGCTTCTCGTACTTGTCAGCATTCGCGGGGTCAAGTCTCTTGCCGAGCTCCTTCACAATCCACCATGCAGGCTTCGCGTCAACGCCCGGAGGTGGATCTAGGGCCTTCTCGTGCACTATAACCTGGCCTACGGCAGTCTTCGAGGGCGTTATGAGCGTTGGCGCGGCGTACTCGAAGAACATGCTTACAGGTAGCACTAGGTCCGCGTACATCGTGGTCTCGTTGAAGACGTTGTCAGCCACGACCACGAAATCGGCCTTCTTAAACGCTTCTGCAACCTCCTTCACGCCCTGGGAGTGCCCTAGCACGTTCTCGTTTATCACGATTATCATCTTTATCTTCTTAGGCTTCTCCTCGAGGATGGACTTTATGGCGAGCTGGCTGTAGGACTCTTCGATGATGAATTTGACGCCTTGCTCCTCCCAGTACTTGTAGAGAGGCGGGGCCTTGGGGCCGCTGCCCTTGATTCCAAGTATGGACATCGGGTTCTTGAGCTTTACCTTCCTCGGCCAGACTATGCCTCCCTTGGCACCTATGGCTCCTAGGAGGGCGTTTACGATGAAGATCATCCTCGTCTTCATGGCCTCATTCGCGTACCTAGCAGTCTTGTAGCCTGGGTGGATGAATGCCCTCGGAGCGTTCTCGGCGAGCTCTCTGGCGAACCATACTATGTCCTCGGCCTTCACCCCGGTGATCCCCTCAGCCCACTCGGGGGTGTAGTTCTTGACTGCCTCCCAGACCAGGTCTAGGACGGTGATCGCCTTCCTCCCGTTGACCTCGACCGTGGCGCGGAGGGCGGGCTTTTCGGCCTGGGTCTTCGGCTTAACCTTGCCGTCAGCCTCGTCTAGGACTAGGTAGTCCTTCTTCCCCTTCCACTTGGGGTGGTCCAGCAGGCCGACGGGCTCGAGGGTGTCCGGGTACACTAGCATGGGCGCGTTCGTGTACTTCCTCAGGTAGTCCTCATTGTACCAGCCCTCCTTTATCAGCGTATGGGTTACAGCGAGCAGTATCGCCAGGTCGGTGGCTGGCGGTATTATGAAGTACCTATCGGCTAGCTGGGTTAGCCTGGACTTCCTTATGTCGAACGCGATTACCCTAAGCCCCCTCCTCCTACCCTCGGCGAAACGCTTATCCCAGGACGTCGCCACTATGGCGTCCGTCGGGTTCCTTCCCATGAAAACTGCTAGCTTGGCGTTGGGGTAATCCGCCACCACGGCGGCTGGCCCCATGCTCTTACCGGAGATCCACCATATACCATGGTTGAAGGCGGGGTGGCAGGTGTCGGCGTGGTTAGTGATGTTGGGGATTCCGAGGACTTTCTGGAAGAAGTAGGTTACAACGTTTCCCTCGGGGATCACGTGCCTAAAGACGACTATTTCATCGGGGGCGTACTGCTTCAGCTTCTCGGCGATCAGGTCCAGGGCCTCCTCCCAGGATATCTCCTCGAACTGGCCCGAGCCCCTCTCCCCAACCCTCTTGAGGGGCTTCTTGATCCTCTGCTCCAGGTGCCTTGCCTCGAAGATGGTCTGCGGCCTCCCGCAGGTGGCGTACTCCCCCTCCAATCCTTTGATGTAGTTGAACCTGATGCTCTTAACCCTCTCCGCTCCATTCTTCTTCTCAACCTCGACTACGAGGGGGCACTTCACGCATATCGTGCAGGCTAGCCTGGCCACCCTGGTTCCTCCAACCCCTACGGCTTGAAGCTTCTCCACGGCGGCGCCGGCGTCCGCCTTCCTGCGCTCTAGGATTAGCTCTCCCATGGGCATTGAGGCCGCCGCAGCTGTCAGCGAGGCGAGCTTCAGGAACTCCCTCCTGTTGAGCCTCAAGGGCACCACCACGCTTGGATCATTCACTTTAATCTATAGAACAGCTTGAGGAAATGAGTCTCTCCAAGTCTTTTGAGCCATTCAAAAGGACCATTGACCCCCCATAAAACCAGGAGCACACTCGCCGGAGCAGGGCTCGGCTCCGCGGCGCCACACCGGGGGGGCTTTGCCGTTAACGCGTGTTGGCTTGTGCTGTAAGGTTTATTGCAGCGCGCCGTGGGTGAAGGACGTGGGCGAAGTGGTTGTGGCCGGGGTTCACGCGACGGTATACTCCAACGGGGCCGCCGTGGAGGCCAGCCTTGGCGGCCCCGAGTCCCTGGAGTCGCTCGAGAGGCTCAAGCGGCTCCTAGCCTCGTGGAGAAGCGCCGACGCACTGGTCCTCTGGGGGGAGGGCGCCTGGCGCCTAGCGCCGAGGGTCCTCGAGGCCGCGAGGGGCTCAGGGCTCAACCAGTACATCTTGGACTTCGTTGACAGCGTGGAGGCCGGCCTCTCGGGGCTCGGCTTGGAGGTGATAGTGAAGCTCAGGCTGGAGAGGCTCCTGAGGGGCGGCGCGGCTAGGGCTAGGGCGAGGCTCTCCCCCTCCAAGAGGGTTAGCCGCAGGGACCTCCTCAGGAACCCCCTGGCCTCCCTGCTGGTGTACCTCCCAACCCCCCTGGTCGACTCTGGGGCGTGCGCGAGGCTCCCCCACTGCAGGCTCTGCCTCGAGTCCTGCCCCGTCAACGCTGTGGACGGCAAGCCACCCAGCATCGACGCGTCGGCGTGCACCGGGTGCATGGAGTGCGTCTACTCCTGCCCCGCCTGGGCACTCTACCCCCCGGGCCAGTCGAGGGAGGGGCTCACCGGCTACCTCGACGGGCTAGCGCGGGAGGGCTTCAAGGGGGTCCTGGCGGTGGTGGAGTATGGGAGGCTCGCGGACCTATACGCCCTGGCCGGGAAGGGCTTGAAGGGCGTCGCGGTCCTGCCGGTCCACTCGCTGCTCCACGTGCACCCGAGGCTCGCGGTGGAGGCCGCGGGCAGGGGGATCACGCTGGTAGCTTATGACCCGGAGGGCAGGTCGCCGGGGTGGCTCCTGGAGGCTGAAGCCTCGGGCCTCGCCGTGAGGGCTGCGAGCCTGGAGACGCTCGCGGAAGCCGCAGCCGGAGGCTTGGCGGGACCCGGGGCCGGGAGCATCGAGTCCACCTACGCCTTCGCAGGCAGGGTTGTAGTCGACCCTGGAAAGTGCACGGTGTGCGGGGCCTGCGCCAATGTGTGCCCCACGGGGGCCCTGGCCGTCAAGGAGTCCGGAGAAGCGGTCGAGCTACTCTTCAACGAAGCCAAGTGCACCGGCTGCCTGGAGTGCGCCGCCGCCTGCCCCGAGGACGCCGTGGAAGTCCGCTGGGTCACACGCCCCGAAGGAGAATCGTGGAGGAGGCTTGCCTGGAGCGAGATCCACAGATGCCCCAGCTGCGGCGCCGTCGTAGGGCCCAAGAAGCAGGTCGAAGCCATAGCCCGCAAGCTCAGGGAGGCAGGCCTCCCAGAGCCCGTGGTGAGGAAGGCCTACCTATGCCCGAGCTGCAAGGCCAAGGAGGCCTGGCGCTCGCAGCCACAACAATGACTCCCAAAATGATTACCGGCGCCCCAAGCCCGCCCAGGCCTGATAGCCCGAACACCTGAATACCGGGCAACGCCTCCTCCTTGAAAGGCCCTCAGGGGACCCTTCTCTGCCGGCAATATCCAACTATTACTAAAAAATTTATCTAACAATGCAGCTCTTGAGAGAAGAGAAAAGTTAAACCAGAAAGAACCTGCAACTAAAGAAATGGTGGACTGAAGTGAATGCATGGCTTTTTCATCTAATAGCATTAAGAATATTGAAATAGCCAAGAATAGGTTGTTATGGGGGTTTTGGCTCAAAGACGCAGGGAAAAGTAAAAAAGTAATTGGAGGAGCTTTATTAGGCTCTATAATAGAATTAAGCCTTTTGACGTCGCAGTCTTCCAATTAGTTGAAAATGGAGGAATACATGCTATTGGCGTAGTGAAAGAGACTTATTACGATGATCAAACAATCATTTGGCCGGAGGAACAAAAGCATGGACGTGTTCTCTTCCCCTGGAAAGTTTCATTTTGCAATCTAATTTATTCGGAGAAGCCTTTCATTTCGCATTTTGTTAGGATTGAGAGCTACGTCGACGGTTATGGGATCGCTGAGTTATCCGAGCATGAATTCAGAGGGATACTGGCAGAAGTACGGAAACAGCTTAATCAGCTTAATGTAGACATTAATATTAGGTTAGGTTAAGTTAAATTAGTTGGCAATAATAGTAACTATCTTGCGCCCCGTCGTCCAGGCGCTGTGCGGGGCCTGCCCCTCCTCTACATCCACATCACTAGCTTTCTCGGCAGTGCTGGGTCGTAGATTACCCTGAGGCCTGAGAGTCTTGACATCACGTCGGATACGAACTCGTTGACCTCACTGCTAGGTATGCCCTTGGACTCTGCCCTAGAGAGGGCTATTCTCTCTACGATGGCGTAGCGCTTGTACTTCTCGTTCAGCTCCCTCCACTTCAGGCCCTTCAACGCCTCCTCTATGTCGGGCCTTCTGGGGAGCACGCCTTCCAGCATTAGCACTGCTATGATGGGGTACCCCACGTAGCTCCTCCACCTTGTCCCGTTGTCGTCGCTGTAAACCCTGAAGACCTCCCTGTTCGCCCTTAGAATGATTACCTTGTACTCCCTCCTCTTCTCCCCGGGCGGTGGCTCTGAGGAGAGCACCCTCGCGACTACTAGCCCGTTCCTCCTCCTGGTGATCACAACCCTCCCGTCGGCTATCGCCCCAGCCGCCTCGAGCACCTTTATCCTGGGCGGGAGGGTGAGGATCCTCTCAGCGCTGCTCAGGCTCGACATAGCCGCGCCGCCACTCTCCACAGGGCCCGTGCTCCACGAGCGGGTTTAAGGGCTAAACCCCAAGGCACCCTATTACCCTTGGGAGCGGGCACGGGGGCTCGTGGCGAGGCTCATGGAGGAGGCGTTCGAGAGGGTTATGGCTGAGCTGTACTGGGTCGAGTCGATGGAGGAGGCGGTGGCTAAGCTAGCCGAGTACATCGAGTCAATGGACCCGGACCTGAGGGAGGTGCTCCTCGAGCAGAGGAGGAAGTTCTGCGGCGACGCCCCGAGGGCGGCCTCGATACTGGCGTCGCTGGCGTACGCGGCGCAGAGAGCCCAGCTAGCCCCGGGCAGGGGGTCTAGGCTTGAGCTGCTGAGCGCCCTCGTCGCGAGCGCGTACCTCATGCAGTGCACCGAGAAGTGGCACAGGCTCAAGCCGAGGGAGAAGGCTGAGGTCCTCGCCCCACTCTACAGGGCGTCGTACGCCCTCAAGCTAGCCATGAGGAACCCGGGCGATGACAGGCTCCTAGACGAGGTTGAACGCATGCTGGAGCACGCGCTCTCAAAAGCCCGGGCCCTCGGCATACTGGACGAGCTGAGGGAGTACATAAGCCACCTCGCCAGCAAGCTCGAGGAGGGCTGACGAGCACAGCCCCCCTCCTCCCGCGCCGCACGCCCCCGGGCTTCCCGGGTAGTGCTTATATGCGCCCGCCCCGCTAGTACCCCGGGATCCCGCGCGCCCCGCGTGTGGCGTGCAACCCCGAAGGGGCGCGGCGCCCACCTGGGCGTGCCCCGTGGCGGGAAGCTGGGCCTGGGGGAGAGGGCTGCCTGCGGCTAGCAGGGGCGGATGAGGAGAGGTGGGCTTACCTGAAGGGTGACGAGTGTGGCCGTATCCGACGTTAAACGCTTAAACCCTCCACGGGCCCCAGTCACTGACGGCCCCCATCCCTGGGGCCCGCCGTAGCTCAGCGGCAGAGCGCCCGGCTGTAGTGGGACGGGCCCAGGCCCCTGCCTAGGGGCCTGGGGCTGCGGAGACCGGGTGGTCCGGGGTTCGAATCCCCGCGGCGGGACCACCTGGCGGGCCCGGTGCCCGCCTCCACCTCCTCGACCTCCTTGCTCCCTGCATCTCCTTGGGCGGTGTGGGGCTGGAGTCCAGCACCTTGCGCGTTCTAAGCCTATAGACTAATGGGGTTTTCGTCAATAGTTTAATAATTATATTTTTTATTCATACAATGAATATTTAAGACTCGGTTGGCGGCTTCTAATGGAATACATGCGCCCCAACGGATGGGCGCGGAGAGGCCTGGCTTTGGCTTGTGTGGAGATCCGCTGGCACGGGAGGGGGGGTCAGGGGGCGGTTACCGCCAGCGAGATAGTTGCCGCGGCGGCTATCCTGGAGGGGAAGTACGCTCTCGCCTTCCCGGAGTTCGGCGCCGAGAGGCGCGGCGCCCCGGTTAAGGCTTACACTAGGATCTCGGACAGCCCGCTCGTGCCGAGGACGCCCATAGTGAACCCTGACATCGTGGTGGTGCTCGACCCCAGCCTTCTGGAGTTGAACGTAGTGGAGGGCTTGAAGCCTGGAGGCGTGGTCGTGGTTAACCATAGTGGGACCCCGGAGGAGGTGGCCAAGATCCTCAAGCTCACGGTTCCGGCCAAGGTTGCGGTGGTCGACGCCACGAGTATTGCGATTAAGAGGCTTGGTAGGCCGATCGTGAACACTGCCATACTCGGAGCCCTCGTCAGGGCGACGGGCATAGTCAGCCTCGACACCGTTGTGAGGCTGGTCGCCGAGAGGTTCCCCGGCAAGCTCGGCGAGGCTAACGTTCAGGCGGTGAGGGACGCCTACGAGTCCACCCTTATCGCTGAGGCTAAGCCCGAGCTAACCGTAGGGGGGTGCGCGTGAGCCTTGGCCGAGGCTAAGCCTGGCTGGAAGAGCCTCCCGCCTGGAGGCATAATAGTGGAGCCCGGCAGCAGCTTGAAGTACAAGACTGGCACGTGGAGAGTGGTAAGGCCCGTCATAAACCAGGACAAGTGCGTGCGCTGCAGGCTGTGCTGGCTCTACTGCCCCGACGCCGCCATACTCGAGACCGACGAGGAGTACGTTGACAGCAAGGGTAGGAGGTGGAATAGAACCTACATAATAAACTATGACTACTGCAAGGGCTGCGGCATCTGCGCCGCCGAGTGCCCTGTCAAAGCTATTGACATGGTGCCCGAGCACCAGTAGGGGGTGAAGAGTGGTGGAGGCGGTCACCGAGGCGAGGGCCCGGCTCAAGCCTATGTCCACTAACTCCGCGGTAGCCACCGCGGTCAGGGACCTTGACGTCGACGTCGTGGCGGCTTACCCGATAACCCCCCAGACGACGGTGATGGAGAAGATAGCTGAGTACATAGCTAACGGGGAGCTGCTGGCTGAGATGATCCACGTCGAGAGCGAGCACAGCGCCCTCTCGGCAGCAATGGGCGCCGCTGCGGTGGGGGCGAGGGCGTTCACCGCCACCGCCAGCCAAGGGCTTGAGTTGATGCACGAGATCCTTCACATCGTGAGCGGGCTCAGGCTCCCGGTGGTTATGAGCGTCGCCATGAGGGCCCTCTCGGCTCCGCTGAGCATCTGGAACGACCAGAGCGACGTGATGAACGCTAGGGACGCCGGCTGGGTGATATACTTCGCCCACAGCGCCCAGGAGACTTACGACACCATCATACAAGCCTACAGGGTAGCCGAGGACCCGGACGTGCTGCTACCCGTCATGGTGGCCTACGACGGCTTCGTGATGAGCCACACCATCGAGCCCGTGGCCGTTGAGGGTAGGGAGGCGGTGCTCTCCTACGCCCCCAAGAGGCAGTTCCCATACAAGCTGGACCCCGACAAGCCCGTCTCCATTGGAACCGTCGCCGACCCCGACTGGTACTACGAGTTCAAGTACCAGCAGGTCCAGGCGATGAAGAAGGCCCTCGAAAAGGCCAGAGAGGCCGACGCCGAGTTCGCGAGGAGGTTCGGCAGGGGCTACGGCGTGATGGAGTGCTACATGTGCGAGGACGCGGAGGCCCTGATCATGGCTAACGCCAGCTACGCCGCGAGCCTGAAGGCTATACTGCCCGAGGCGAGGAAGGAGGGCTACCGCGTCGGGCTCCTCAGGCTCAGGCTCTACAGGCCCTTCCCCATGGAGGAGTTCCTGAGCCACGCCTCCAACGCTTCAAGCCTGCTGGTGATGGATAGGGCGATAAGCTACGGGGCCCCCTACCAGGGCCCGCTCGCCAACGAGGTCGCAGCCATCAAGGTCAAGGAGGACCTCCCCTTCAACCTGGTCAACGTGGTGGCCGGGATAGGCCAGAGGACGATGGGGAACGAGGACTTCAAGGCACTAATCAGGCTCGCCTGGGAGGCGAGGAGCAGGAAGTACCCTGAGACCATATTCTACGGGGTGAGGGAGTAGTGGCGGAGGCCCAGGAGTTCAAGCCGAGGATCCGGGGGGTCTTCGACCTCCCCCGCGAGGAGAGGTTCGTAAGCGGCCATAGGCTATGCGCAGGCTGCCCGGTAGGCACGGTGATGAGGATACTGACCAAGATTGCCGGGAAGGACGCCATCATAGTCAACGCCACAGGCTGCCTCGAGGTTTCCAGCACCCCCTACCCCTACACGAGCTGGATGAACCCCTGGATCCACTCGGCCTTCGAGAACACCGGCGCGGTCGCCTCGGGCATAGAGGCCGCGTTGAGGATGCTCAAAGCCAAGGGAGTGCTGGACAGGGACATCAAGGTAATCGCCGTCGGCGGCGACGGGGGCACGGTGGACATCGGCCTCCAGTCCCTCAGCGGCATGCTCGAGAGGGGCCACAAAGTGATGTACGTGCTCTACGACAACGAGGCCTACATGAACACTGGGATACAGAGGAGCGGCGCAACCCCATGGGGGGCATGGACGACTACCACCCCCGTGGGCAGTAAGTGGAGGGGAGAGTGGAGGTGGAAGAAGGACATAATGGGCATCGTGCTAGCCCACCGCGTCCCCTACGCCGCGACTGCGAGCCCGAGCCACCCAATCGACATGGCCGCTAAGTTCGAGAAGGCGCTCTACTACACCAGAGAGGGGCCGACCTTCGTCCACGTGATAATACCCTGCACCGCGGGCTGGAAGTTCGACCCATCCCTGGGCATCAAGATTGCGAGGCTCGCCGTCGAGACCGGCATGTGGGTCCTCTACGAGGTCGAGAAGGGCAAGTTCAGGGTCACCGTCAAGGTGCGGAGGAGGAAGCCGGTGAGGGAGTACCTCAAGCTCCAGGGCAGGTTCCGCCACCTGACGGACGAGGAGATAGAGTTCATACAGAAGATCGTCGACTCGGAGGTGGAGAGGGTCAACAAGCTCGCCGGGGAGGAGGCGATCGGCCCCCTTCAGGCCTAGCCCTCCCCCTCTCACGCCTCGCTCGGCGGGTTGAACCCCTCGCCCCTTCCCCGCGCGATTTTGAGCACCCTGCTCCTGCCCGGGATCCTCTGCTTCACCTCGTCGAGGGGGATCGCCTCGGCTAGGAGCGAGTCGGGGTACTCAAGCTTCGAGGCCCACGCCTCCTTCACCTTGCCGGCCACCGCCTCCACGCCCTCATCCCCTGGGGCTAGCAGGGCGTAGGCCAGGGACCTCCGGGCCACGAGGTCCTCGGGGCCCGCTATGACTATGGGTAGCTGCTGCTCGTTGTCGACTGCAAGGCCCACAGCCAGCTGGAGGGGGATGGGTGGCAGGTAGTTCTTCCTACCGTAGACCATGAAGGCGCCCCTGGCGAGGTACTCCCCGGAGGGCGGGCTCTTCGAGACCTGGCTGCCCCAGGCCCAGTAGACGCTCACGCTCCCGAGCCCCGCCCGCCACGCCCTGCTGTAGGCCGCCGCTATGTATGCGGCGTCGACCAGGTCCTCCTCCGGCGGCGTCCTCCCGCGGGTCAGGAGTACCACCGCGGGAGCCCCGTGGATGTCGGCGTGCATGAAGATGTCCTTCTCGCCGAGGTACCTCTTCACCACGCTCTCGTTCTGGCTGGCGTCCCTGCCGCCGACGGCGAGGAACCCGTTCCTGGTGACTATCCAGTGGTACTTCTCGAACCAGTACCGCTTCCTCGCCCTCACCCTGGCGGCCAGCCTGCTCAGCTCCGCCCTCCGCTCCAGCTCCCTGAGCCTAGCCTCCGCCTCCTGCACGGACTTCAGCGCCCTCTCCGCTTTCGCCTCGTACTCCCCAGCCTCCGCGTAGAGCCTAACTATCAGCTTGTCCACCGACTCGCCTATCCTCGCCTTAACCCTCACCCCCGCCACGTCGAGGGTGACCACGCCCCTGCCATAGTCGGCCTCAGCCACGCCGGGGCACTCGCCGGCGCCCCGGGAGCGCCACGCCCTCCTAGCGCACTCGAGGGCCTCGGCTACCGCGTGGTAGTTCGAGGCCACCGCCTCTGCGGCCGCCCTCAGCTCTCTAGCCTTCTCCCTGTAGGACTCAGCGGTCCTCCTCGCCTCCTCGAGCGCCCTCTCGAGCCTAGCCCTCTCCTGGTCCTGGCCCCCCGCCGAGGCGCCGCCGGCCGCCGCCAGGTGGTAGAAGTGGTCGTCCAGCGCTTCGTCTATGCTCTGGTACTCGTAGACCTCGACGTCCCCGCTCCCCTCGTACTTGGTGAGCCTGAAGGGGGCGGCCTCCAGGGGCTCGCCCCGCCTCACCGCCCTGTAGCCCCTGCCCTCCCCGGCCTCCCTGATGAGGGAGGCCACCGCCTCTGCGAGGGCCTCCAGCTCCCCGGGCGACAGCTCCTCCGGGGAGCGCTGGGGCTCCACGCCGGCCCGGAACGCCGCCTCCTCCGCAGCCTCCCCGGGGAGGCCCAGGCCCCTCACGAGCCCCCTGACGACGTCCCTCTGCCCCCTGAGCCTGTCGCGCAGCACTCCCGGGTCCACGTCGGGTAGGACGGAGCCGCTGGGGGGAGGGGGCTCGTACTTGACCCCCGGCCTCACCGCCCTATCCCTCATCTCGACGTACCTGCTGGCCCCCACTATGACGCCGTCGGGCGAGACAAGCGCGGCGACCCCGCGGGGGACCAGCTCAACGTAGAGCCTCCAGCCGCCCTTGAACTCGAGGAACGCGACCCTGTCGAAGTCCAGCTGCCTCACACCCTCCAGCCTGAGCCCCCTCAGCCACTTCCTCGCGAGGAGGGAGAGCCTGTCCCTCTGAACGCCCCCCGACGGCTTCAGCCTGCGCGTCGCGTGCATCCTAACCCCGGGCTCGATCACCACGAGCTCCTCCCCGGCGCCCTTGAGCCTGGCGAGGTAGACCCCCTGCTCCTCGTAGAAGTTGGCGAGCCTCGCCCCCGAGAGCCGGGAGAGCCTCGCTGTGACCGCGTGCAGGTCTATGTTGCTCATCGACCTCCTAGCCATGCAATCCTCCACCCCTCGAACGGGCCCCTAGGGGTGGCTTCGGCGTTGCAGAGCTTAATCTCGCGCCCAAGCCAGGGCCCCGTGGGGGTGCCCCAGGTGGCCGAGCCCAGGGTTAGGGGGCACGTGGCTGTCGCGGGGGCTCTCGGCACGCTCACGGGGCTGGCGCTAGCCCTCCTCACCCTCCACGGCCCCCTGGCGTCCCTGGACGCTAGGCTCAGGGGCGTAACGGGGCTGGCGGTCGGGTTCATCGTCTACGCGCTGTGGTACTCCGCCTCCGCCCTGACGGGCGGCGCGGCCAGGTTCATGAGGCTCGCTGAGATCTTGGAGTCGCTTGCCGCGTTCTACCTGGCAATGCTGCCGGCGTGGGTGGGCTTCTACAACGCGTTCACCCGGTAGGGGGGCAACCGTAAAAGTCCCGGGGCTCGGGAGACCCCTAGGGCGGTAGCGGAGCTGCGGTAGGAGACCATGGTGGTGGAGCTGTGGCTAGGAACATAGTCATCGAGAAGTACCCGTACCCGCCTGTGAGCGAGATTGAGATTGAGCTCGTGGAGAGGAAGGGCACCGGGCACCCGGACTACATAAGCGACTCCATCGCCGAGGAGGCGAGCAGGGCCCTAAGCCTCTACTACCTCAAGGAGTTCGGCCGCATACTACACCACAACCTGGACAAGGTACTGCTCGTGGGCGGCCAGGCTCAGCCGCGCTTCGGCGGCGGCGAGGTGCTGCACCCAATCTTCATACTAGTCTCGGGGAGGGCGACTACGGACGTGCGCACCGACGACGGCAGGGTCCAGGTGCCGGTGGGGAGCCTGATCCTTGGCGCGGCCCGGAGGTGGCTCAGGGAGAACTTCCGCTTCCTAGACCCCGACACCCACGTCATTATAGACTACAGGATTGGGAGGGGGAGCGCGGACCTCGTGGGCGTCTTCGAGGAGTCCCGCAAGATGCCGCTGGCGAACGACACCAGCTTTGGTAGCGGCTTCGCACCCCTCTCAACGCTCGAGAACCTGGTCTTCCAGACGGAGAGGCTGCTCAACAGCAGGGAGTTCAAGTCCAGGGTGCCCGCCTCCGGCGAGGACGTGAAGGTTATGGGGCTCAGGAGGGGGAGGAAGATAACGCTCACGGTAGCAAACGCCGTCATAAGCCACCTCGTCAGGGACCTCGACGAGTATGTCAGCGTTAAGGATGAGGTCAGGGAGGCGGTGCTAGACCTGGCCGCCAAGCTAGCCCCAGACTACGACGTTGAGGTTCATGTTAACGTCGCTGACGTGATAAGGAAGGAGAACCCGATAATCTACCTTACCGTCACCGGCACTAGCGCGGAGCACGGCGACGACGGCGCGACTGGCAGGGGGAACAGGGCGAACGGGCTCATAACGCCCTTCAGGCCCATGAGCCTCGAGGCGACGGGCGGGAAGAACCCTGTCAGCCACGTCGGCAAGCTCTACAACGTCGCGGCGATGGAGATAGCTGACAAGGTGTACAGGGAGGTCAAGGGCGTCAGAGAGGTCTACGTTGAACTCCTCAGCCAGATCGGGAGGCCCATCGACGACCCGCTCATCGCCGACGTCAAGGTCAACTTGGAGCCGGGTGTTGAGCTGACGAGCGACGTCAAGAACGAGATATACTCGATAGTGGACGACTACCTAGCTAACATAAACAAGCTGACGGAGAAGATACTCCGCGGCGAGGCCCCGCTATTCTAGCCTCCCCCACCACGGGCCTACCCGCCCAGCACGGCGGCATCTTTACTCGACGCGACGAAGGCCGTGAACACCTTAGACGGGTCCACGCTGCCGGGCGGCGGGTAGACCCTGGGCCTCGGCGGCTCCCCGTGGTAGTTGTAGCTCTCGAGCACCTCGCGGATCCTGCTCTTCACCTCAGGCCTGGACAGCCTGGAGTAGTAGATGGTCCCCATGCTCACCGCAACCATGTCGGCTATGTGGTCGCTCCCCCTCTCGGCGTGGATGTGCGGGTTCCTCGTCTCCACCTGGAATATCTTAATGCTTGGAGGGCTCAACGGGCACTCGCCCTGCTGGAGGCCGAGCCAGCACTTCTCCAGGAGGTATACGAGCTGGTAGCTCTCCACCGCGAAGCCCCCGGCCCACTCCATGCTCAGCGCAGTCTTGACGTCCATGGCGTGCTCGCCGCTGTTGGCGGTGCTTATCACCTCCGTCTCGATCCTCCTCTCGAGGGAGAGGGCGTAGTTGAGCACCGCGTTTGTGTGCTGGGAGACCCTCCCCCTCCTCCTGAGGTAGATCCCCCCCGTCTGGAGCTTGGTCTTGAAGGGCCACTTGACCCTGACCATGACGTGGTTGTTCGGGATGAGGCTGAACCCCGTGTAGTAGGCTAGGGCGTACTCGTGCGCCGCCCCGGGGACGTAGTTGTCGCTGTCAATGAAGCCGACGTAGTCGAGGCCGAGGGCGGCTGCTGCTATGACGCCCAGGATCATGCCCTCCCCCTTGCCCTTCCTCACAAGCCCCTCCTCGTCCAGGAGGGCCTCGAGGGGGGTGCCCCTCAGGGCCTCGCCCCACGCCGGGTCCCTCTGGTGGAACGCTATGATGCTCCTACCCGAGGCGGCGTGTATGGCTTTGACTAGCTCCAACTCCCCGGCGTAGGCGTCGGCCGGCTCCCGGTCGCTGGCCGAGACGAGTATGATCGTGCTCGCGTGCGGGACCGCGGCTATAACGTTCTCCAGGGTTAGGAGGTCCTCGTTCTTGGCGGGTATGACTATGCCCGTCCTGTAGGCCACCTCCTCCATCTCGTGCGTGTCCAGCCACACGACGCCGCGGGGCCCGCCCCTGTACCCGACGGCGTCTATTTCAAGCACCCTTACAACGTCGTATATCCTGACGGCTCCGTAGTCCTCGAACCTCGAAGGGTACTCCCAGAGCACGCCCCGGCACCCATGGAAAGCGGGGGCTGCCGTGGCAATTATCTCCATGCACGCGGGCGCGGCCGGCGGATGCCCCCGGCTCGGCGGGGCGTATATACCGGACTATACGCCTCTCTCCGCCTGCAAGTGCCGGACAGTGCTCAGGCGGAAAAGCAGGCCCCAATATTATAGGGTAGCTTGTGGTGTGCTAGCTCATGCAAGCCCGCGGAGAGGGCCTGTACTCCAGCTGCAGCCAGCTCGGCCGTTTGAAGGTGTTCTACGCCAGCCACAAGGACGCCGGACTCGAGGTGGTGTCGAGACTCCAGGGCTTGAAGGGGAGGGTCTACGACGCAGTCTACCCCAGGGTGTCCGGCGTCGTGGTGCTGTCCACCTGCAACAGGTTCGAGGTGTACGTCGACGGCGGGGAGGGCGAGGCGTTGAGGGGCCTCAGGGAGGCCGTCGGCGGCCTCGCCGGCGAGTTCAGGCTCGCCCGCGGAGCCGAGGCTGCGAGGAGACTGCTCCGGGTCGCCGCCGGGCTCGAGTCTGCGATACTCGGCGAGCCCGAGATACTGGGGCAGGTGAGGAGGGCGTGGCTGGAGGCGAGGGGGGCGGGCTACACTACCCCCCTCCTCGACGAGGCGTTCCACGCCGCCATACTGGCCGGGAAGAGGGTTAGGGAGGAGACCGGGCTCTCCCAGGGGACGGCGAGCTATCCCACGGCGGCTGTGGAGCTCGCGGCGAGGCTCCTCGGCGGCCTCGACGGCGCCAGGGTGCTCGTCGCGGGCACGGGGGAGGCCGCCGAGGGGATGGTGGCCTACCTCTGCAGCAAGTACGAGCCGGCCATGGTGACCGTTGCCGGTAGGAGGCTCGAGGCCGCGGCCCGCGTCGCGTCGAGGTGCCGCGCGGCCTCCGCCACCAGACTCTCGCCCGACTCCATTAAGGGCCGCTACGACGCGGTCCTCGTAGCGGTCTCGGGCGCCCCGGACCTCTCCTGGCTCTCGAGCGTGGGCCGGGTCGTGGTCGACATCTCCACGCCGAGGGCGGTCAGGGACGCCTACGGCTTGGAGGAGGTGGAGGCCGTCGTGAGGGAGGCCGTGGAGATGAGGGCGCGCCACGTGCCACAGGCCGAGGCGATCATAGAGGAGGAGCTAGAGAAGCTCATGGCGAAGCTTAGGTGGCGCTCCATCTCCCCCGTCCTGGAGGCGGTCAACTCCTACGCCGAGGCGCTGGCGGCAGTGGAGGCCTCGAGGATAGCGTCGAGGCTCGGAGTCGACGCTGAAAGCTTGAGGGTCGAGCTGCGCTCCTTCTACAGGAGGCTCCTCCACCCCCTCTACGCCGCGCTTAGGAGGGCGGCGCGGGAGGGCAGCGTGCCCCCGGGGCTGGCCGAGGCTATTAGGGGAGAGTACCTTAAGAGGCTCGAGGAAAGCAGCTAGGCTCGGGGTGGCTCGCTTGATAGTTGCAACCCCCGGGTTCCCCAGGGACAGGCCGAGGAGGCTCAGGGCGTCGAGGGCTCTCAGGGACCTCGTCGCCGAGGCCCGGCTCGACCCCTCGATGCTCATGCTCCCCGTCTTCGTGAGGGAGGGGATTACCAGGCCCGAGGACGCCCCCGGGCTCGAGGGTCACAAGCGCTACCCGCCCGAGTCGAGGGAGCTGGTGGAGTTCATCCAGGAGGCCATGGACCTTGGGGTAAAGTCGTTCCTCCTATTCGGGATCCCGAGCGTTAAGGATGAGACGGGGAGCAGGGCGTACGCCCGCGACGGCCCGGTCCAGGCGGCGTTGAGGCACATCCGCAGGGAGCTCGGCTGGGAGCCGGTGGTCGCGACGGACCTCTGCATCTGCGGCTACACCAGCCACGGCCACTGCGGGATCCCCAGGCAGGGGAGGAGGGGCGCCTACATAGACAACGACGAGACGCTGAAGGTGTACAGGAGGATAGCGGTGAGCCAGGCCGAGGCGGGGGCGGACATCATAGCCCCCAGCGGCATGATGGACGGGCAGGTGGCGGCGATAAGGGAGGCCCTCGACGGAGAGGGGTTCAGCGACGTCGCGATAATGGCTTACTCCGCGAAGTACGCGAGCAGCTTCTACGGCCCCTTCAGGAGCGTGATGGACAGCGCGCCCAGGTTCGGGGACAGGAGGAGCTACCAGATGGACCCGCGGAGGAGGCTCGAGGCGCTCAGGGAGGTCTACAACGACCTCGCCGAGGGGGCCGACATAGTCATGGTTAAGCCGGCCCTGGCGTACCTCGACATGATCAGCCTGGTGAAGGAGAGCTTCCCCTACGCCCCCCTCGCCGCCTACAACGTGAGCGGGGAGTACGCACTGGTAAAGCTGGCCGCCAGGGAGGGCATCGCGGAGGGGGCGGCGCTGATGATGGAGGTGCTCACCGCTATCAGGAGGGCTGGCGCGGACATAATCATAACTTACCACGCCGTCGAAGCCGCAAGGCTCCTCAGGGAGGGATTCAACCCCTTCTAGGCGGGGTGGAGGGGCTTGGCTAGGAGCCTGGAGGTGCTCGAGAGGGCTAGGCGCGTCCTCGTCGGCGGCGTGAACAGCCCCGTGAGGGCGCTGGTCAAGCCCTACCCCCTCGTGGTCGAGCGCGCTAGGGGGTCGAGGGTCTGGAGCGTCGACGGGGAGGAGCTGATAGACTTCATCATGGGCTATGGGCCCCTCCTCCTCGGCCACGCCCACCCCGAGGTCGCGGCGGCGGTGGCGGAGCAGCTGGAGAAGGGGTGGCTCTACGCGGCGGTCACCGAGGCCGAGGTCGAGCTGGCTGAGAGGCTGGTCAGCCTCTACAAGCCGGGCGGCATGGCTAGGCTGGTGAACAGCGGCACGGAGGCGACTATGACCGCGATAAGGCTGGCCCGCGGCTACACCGGCAGGGATTACATAGTGAAGTTCGACGGCGCGTACCACGGGGCCCACGACGCGGTCCTCGTCTCCGCCGGCAGCGCCGCCGGCCACCTAGGGGTCCCCTCGAGCCCAGGGATCCCGGCGGAGTGCGCCTCGAAGACGCTAGTCGCAGAGTTCAACAACGAGGAGTCCGTGGAGAGGGTTTTCGAGGAGCACGGCGGCGACATTGCAGCCGTGATAGTGGAGCCCGTGATGGCCAACATCGGCGTCATACCGCCCAGGAAGGGGTTCCTCGACTTCGTAGCGAGGACGGCGAGGCGCCACGGGGCCCTCGTCATCTTCGACGAGGTGGTGACCGGGTTCAGGCTCCACCTCCGCGGCGCCCAGGAGGTCTACGGGGTCGAAGCCGACCTGGTGACGATGGGCAAGGTGATCGGCGGCGGCTTCCCCGTGGGGGCCGTGGTCGGGAGGAGGGAGGTTATGAGGCACCTAGCCCCCGAGGGGAAGGTCTTCAACGCCGGCACCTTCAACGGGCACCCCGTCACGGTCGCCGCGGGCCTCGCGACGGTGAGGGTCGCGGAGAGGATCAACGCCCCCGGCATCGTGGCGGAGAGGGCGAGGGAGCTGGAGGAGGCGGTGCACGAGGCCCTCAGAGGGGTTGGCGTGGAGTACACCGTGAACAGGGCGGGCGGAGTGCTCCAGTTCTACCTCGGGGTAGGCAGGGTCGAGACGGCTGCGGACGCGAGGAGGGCCGACAAGGCGGCCTACGCGAGGCTCCACGAGGCCCTCAGGAGGAGGGGGATCCTCGTGACGCCGAGCCAGCTCGAGGCCCTCTTCCCCAGCACAGCCCACACCGGCGAGGACGTGGAGGCGTTCCGGAGAGCCCTGAGGGAGGCGGCAAGGGAGGCTCTGGGGTAGCGGCGCATGCACTTGAGGGTAGCCACGAGGGGGAGCAGGCTCAGCCTGGAGCAGGTAAGGATCGCCATGGAGTACCTCAAGTCCAGGATCCCGGGGCTGACCTACGAGGTGGTGGTGGTCAAGACCCTGGGGGACCGGGTGCAGGACAGGCCCCTCCACCTCCTCGGGAGGAAGGGGGTGTTCGAGAAGGAGGTAAACCTCGCCGTCCTTGAGGGCAGGGCGGACGTGGCGGTCCACAGCATGAAGGACCTCCCCTCCGAGATGGCGGAGGAGCTGGACCTGCTAGCAGTCCCACCCAGGGAGGCGCCCAACGAGGCACTCGTCCCCCGGAGGGGGCTCGAGCCCAGGGATCCCGAGGGGCTCCCGCCCGGCTCGGTGGTCGCCGCGGGGAGCCCGAGGAGGAGGGCGATGATCCTCAACGCCAACCCGGGGGTTAAGCCGGTGATTGTCAGGGGAAACCTGGACACGAGGCTCAGGAAGCTCGACTCCGGCGCCGCGGACTACCTCCTCGCAGCCGAGGCGGGGCTGAGGAGGCTCGGCGTGGACCGGCCCAGGGTGGTGCTCCCCCTCATCCCCTACACCCCCCCGCCGGGGCAGGGCGTGATAGCGGTCGTGGGCCTGAGGGACTGGAGCGGGGCGAGGGCGCTGAGGGAGGCGAGCCACAAGCCTACCGAGGCGGAGGCGGTGGCGGAGAGGGTGTTCCTGGAGAGGCTCCAAGCCGGCTGCAGCACGCCGGTGGGCGGGGTCTCGAGGCTCTCGGGCGGGGCGCTCAGGTTCCACGTCTCAGCATTCTCCCCCGACGGCAGCCGCGGGGCGTGGGCGACGCTCTGGGGCAGGGATCCCGCCGAGCTGGGCGAGGAGGCTGCTAGCGTGGCCAGGACCCTGCTCAGCGAGGTGACAGGGGGTTGACGGGCTTCGTCGCAATAGTCGGCGGCGGCCCGGGGGACCCGGGCCTCATAACGGTTAGGGGGCTCCAGCTCGTCAAGACTGCCGACGTGATAGTCTACGACAGACTCGCCCCCAGGGAGGTGCTCTCCGAGGCGAAGCCGGGGGCGGAGCTGGTCTACGCCGGGAAGGAGAGGGGGCGCCACGCCATGACGCAGGAGGAGATCAACAGGCTCCTAGCGGAGAAGGCGATGGAGGGCAGGGTGGTGGTGAGGCTCAAGGGAGGGGACCCACTGACCTTCGGCCGGGGCGAGGAGGAGTGCGCCTACCTCATCGACCGCGGGATCCCCTGCACTATAGTCCCAGGCGTCCCGAGCTTCGTCGCAGCCGCAGCCTACGCCGGGATCCCGCTCGCGGGGAGGCAATACGCCTCCTCCTTCGCAGTCACCACGGGGACGAGGGCCCAGGGGTCCCCGGGCCGCTCCGACTTGAGGGCGATCGCCTCGGCGGTGGACGCCGTGGTTGTCCTGATGGCCGCCCACAGGGCCGGGGAGGTGCTCAGGGAGATAGCGAGCGTCAGGGGCCCCGACTTCCCCGCGGCCATAGTCGTCTCGGCCTCCACCCCCCAGCAGAGGGTCTACACCGGCACAGCCCTCAGCCTCGCCGAGGCCCACCCGAGCGTCGACCCGCCGGCGGTGATAATAGCGGGCCCCCAGGTCCGGTGGAGGGAGGAGTATTGGCTGAGGAGGCCCCCTGCACCGCGCTACTACTAGGCCCCGACCCCCCGCCGCCCAGGCTGGGCCCCTGCAGGGCGGCGTGGGTACCAGTGCTCAGGGCAGACCCCGTCCCAGGCTGCTCCCTCAACCTCCTCCGGGCGGGGCCGGTCGACTTCATAGCGTTCACCAGCCCCAGGGCGCCGAGGGCGCTCGAGGCGGACGCGAGGGCCCGCGGGGTCCTCGGGGAGCTGAGGAGGCTCGCGGCCCGCGCCGTGGTCGGAGCGGTAGGCCCCAGGACCGCCCGCGCCGTCAGGGAGGCCCTTGGAGTCGAGCCCGTCACCCCGGCCAGGTACACCGGCAGGGACCTCGCGCTCCTCGCAGCATCGAGGGAGGCCGGGAGGGTCGCGTGGGTCAGGGGCAGCGTCTACAACAGGGACTTCAAGTCCGTCGTCGAGGCCAGCGGCGCGGCCCTCGTAGAGGTTGAAGCCTACAGGATCACCGCGGACGAGGAGGCCGCGGAGAAGGCAGCCAGGGAGGCCGGGCGCCACGACTTCCTGGCGCTCACGAGCCCCCTCATAGCCTCGCTCGTCCTGCCCAGGCTCAGGGATCCCCCAAAGCGGGCGGTCCTCGTCATAGGGCCGACCACGCTGAGGAAGGCGCTCGAGTACGGGGTCGAGGCGTTCAACTACTGCGTCCCCGAGGAGTACAGCCTGGAGGGCCTAGCAGCCTGCATCGAGGGCTACCTGGGAGGCGGCGGCCCGCGGGATCCCGACGCCCCGGCCCGGCGCGGCGGAGCTCACCTTCAAGGCTAAACCGGCGCCCTGCAGGGCGGCGAGGGACGCTTTAACTCAGCCTAATAAAGACTCGAGCGGACTCCATTACCCCCTGGGGTGTCCGGGGTAACCCTGCATGTCCATAGAGGTTAGGAGGGTCCAGAGGCTGGGCAGCTCGAGCCTCGTCGTGACGATCCCCAAGGAGTGGGCCTCCAGGCTCGGCATCCAGGCGGGCAGCAAGGTCTACCTGGTCGACGAGGGGGACAGCATTAAGATAATGCCCAGGCTCCCGGGGATGGAGGAGGCGAGCGCCTCGCTCGACCTGACCAGGCTCGACCCGGGCATGCTCGCCAGGGTTGCCAGCTGCATCTACCTCGCCGGCCTCAGCGACGTCACGGTGAGGGTTTCAGGCGACGCCGGGGAGGCGGCGTACCTCATGAGGAAGGGGTCGGAGAGCCTCTCGATGGTCGACGTGTCGATTGACGGCGGGGACTCCCTCAGGGTGAGGATTCTCCTGGATGCCGACAAGGTTGACGTCGCCAGCCTCATCCGGTCCCTCGGCTTCAACGCTGTGAGGTTCCTCAAGCTCCTGGAGAGGGTCACGTCGAAGGGGAGCATCGACCAGCAGGACCTCGAGGAGGCGGGCTTCCTTGGGAGGGAGTTCATGAGGCTCCAGCACACGATAATCCGGTACCTTACGATGGAGAAGCTCAGCAAGCTCACGATGGCCGACTTGATCCACGCCAGCCTGGGGGCCAGCTACCTGGGCTTCGCTAACGACACCCTCCGGAGCACCATAACGCTGCTCCGCAGGATCGGGGTCCCCAGCCTGGGGGAGGAGCACTTCAAGCTAATGAAGGACATTGGCTCCCTCATACAGCTCTCCGCGAGGCTCATCGTCTCCCCCAGCCACAGGAGGCTGAAGGAGGCGTTCGACTCCCTGCAGGAGGTAAGGGAGCGGCTCGAGTCCATGATGGCATCCAGCGGCGACGCCCAGGTGGCGGTGCTGCTCTCGAGGCTCCACACCGTGCTGAGAATAGTCAACATCACACTCTACATCGCGGCCTGCAAGTCCATACTCTCAAGCGTCAGCCACGGCGGGAGCGGCTAGCAGGCCCCTCCCCCGGGGGCGGTGGCTGCTTATGGTGGTCGCGCTCGTCTACCACAAGCCCGGCTCCCCCGACGGGTTCAGGGTTGTGGAGGAGCTCGCGAGGCGGGTCTCTCTGGCTACCGGCAGGAGGGTGGAGGTTGTGGAGGTCGACGAGGGCCTCCCGAGGGGCTGCAGGCACGCCGTGGCGGTCCTCCCAGCCCCCGGCGGCCACCTCGAGCAAGTCAAGGCTAGAGCCGGCTCCATGGGCGGCTGCAGGGTCTCGGGGCCCATAGACTGGAGGGTCCAGGCCAGGGTCGTGGCTAGAGCGCTTGACTCCAGCGGCTGCAGGGGCGGCGTGGTCTTCTACTGGAGGGCTAAGAGGTTTAAGCGGGAGCAGGACGCCTGGGTGTCCTCAATCGCCTCGCTCGCCTCGAGGCTCCACGGGGCCCCGGTGGCGGCGGCGGGCCTCGACTTCGGCTCGCCCCCGCCGGGCGGTGGCGGCTGCGCCTTCCCCCTCACCCTCTTCCCCGGGAGGCTCGCCGAGGCCCTCCGGGGGGCTGGGTGGAGGCTGGCGGCGGAGAGCATACTCTCCTCGGGGGAGGGGTTCAGGGAGGTGCTCTCATGGATCCTCGGCGAGCTCGGCTCTGGCGACCTCTAGCGCCCTCCTGAGGGCCTCCTCCGCGTCGCCCCGCGCGACCGCCCGCCGGTAAGCCTCGTCCCCCGCCACCTTGAAGTATATGGGCATCCTCTTCCTCGGGCTCGGCACGTTGGCCTTGAGCCACTCCTTAAGCCTCGCCATGGAGTAGTAGAGCGCCCTCAGCTCCTCGTCGCGCTCCAGGCACTCCCTGATCTTCTCCGCCGCAGCCCTCGCCGCTATCCCGGTCCTGCCGAGGCTCGTCACCGCGTAGTGGAGCCCGTAGCTGGTGGAGCCCCTGAAGGGCACCACGACGTTCCCGAGCCTGTAGTCCACCGCGTTGTTCACGAGCTTCCCCCTGGAGAGGGCCTCCTCGGCGACCCGGCGGGCAATGCCGGGGTCCGACACCGCCACGACGACTAGGTCGCTCTCCTCTATGAGCTCAACAAGCCTCCCCCAATCCTCGGGGAGCCTGAGCCTCACCAGCTCCAGGGATCCCCTCCCGGCCTCGGCCCTCAGGCCCTCGGTGAAGTCCATGGCCGCGACCTTCACCCGAGCCCCCGCCCTCGAGAAGAGGAGCGCCCTACCCTCGCCCACGCGCCCCCCTCCCACGACGAGGACCCTGAACCCCTCCGGGTTCACGTAGAGCGGGATCCAGCCCATCACGCTCACCAAGCAGCCCCAAGGGGCGCCGGGGGCCCCGGGGGGAGTACTCGGGTGGGGCTGGCCGTTTTCCGGGGACGTTTTAATTCGAGGTATATGGGCGTAAGTACGGGCTGGGCCTCCGGGCCTGGGCTTCATATACCCGTGCTTATTGCCTTCACAGACCTTCAGGGCCACTAGGGCGGTTGCCGGCATGGATGCAGCTAGCGCTGCGCGCATGCACGCCCGCGGGGCCATGAGCTGGCCCTTCGACAGGAAGCCTCTGATAGTCTTCTGGGAGACCACTAAGGCCTGCGACTTGGTGTGCAAGCACTGCCGGGCAAACGCCATCAAGAACCCTCTCCCGGGCGAGCTGAGCACGAGGGAGGGGGAGAGGCTGATAGACGAGGTGGCCTCCTTCGGCAAGCCGAGCCCCATACTCGTCTTCACCGGCGGGGACCCCCTAAAGCGGGGGGACATCTGGCACCTGCTCGAGTACGCCGTCTCCCAGGGGGTTAGGGCCGCGGTAGCGCCCAGCGTGACCCCCCTCCTCACCCGCGAGGCCGTGGAGAGGATGGCTAGGATAGGCGTGAGCGGTGTTAGCATTAGCCTCGACTCCCCGTTCGAGGAGGTCCACGACTCGATCCGGGGGATCCCGGGCACGTGGAGGAGGACCCTGGAGGCGTTGAAGTGGTTCAAGGACGCCGGGATCAACGTTCAGGTCAACACCGTCGTCATGAGGAGCACGGTGGACGGGCTCGCCGACATGGTTAAGCTACTCCTAGACCTCGACGTCAGGGTGTGGGAGGTCTTCTACCTCGTCCCAGTGGGCAGGGCGGGCTTCGAGGAGGACCTCACCCCCCAGGAGTGGGAGGACGTGACCCACTTCCTCTACGAGGCGAGCAAGTACGGGCTGAGGGTGAGGACGACGGAGGGCCCGATGTTCAGGAGGGTCACCATAGCCAGGACCCTCGCGGAGAAGCTGGGGAGGCCCGACCTATTCACGAGGGGGCTGGGCGGGCTCTACGAGAGGCTCACCGCGAGGCTCAGGGAGCTACTCGGCGAGCCCCGGGGGCCGGCGCTGGCGCACACCACGGGCACGAGGGACGGGAGGGGCATAGTGTTCGTGAACTACAAGGGCGACGTCTACCCGAGCGGCTTCTTCCCCGTCCCCGCCGGGAACATTAGGGTGAAGAGCCTCAGGGAGATCTACACCGAGAGCCCGCTCTTCAAGAAGCTCCGCCGCAGCGAGGGCCTGGAGGGCAGGTGCGGCAGGTGCGAGTTCAGGCACATCTGCGGCGGCAGCAGGGCGAAGGCGTTCGCCTACCACGGCAGGGTCATGGCTGAGGACCCCCAGTGCCCCTACGAGCCGGGATCCTACAGGCGCATCCTCGAGGAGGGGGGCCTCGACCCCAGGCTGCTCGACGAGGCCCTGGAGTGGAGGTGACCCGCCGTGCCCGGCCTGGACCCCGTGGACGCCTCGGTCCTCATGGCCCTCCAGTACAGGTTCACCCTGAGCGAGGACCCCTACCGTGACGCCGCGGAGGCGGTGGGCGTCAGCGTCGACGAGCTGCTCGGCAGGGCGAGGAGGCTCGCCGGGGCCGGGGCGTTGAAGAGGGTGGGCTTCTACCTCAACTACCGCTCCACCGGCCTCAGCGCCACGCTCGTAGCGTACAGGAGCGGCGGCAGGCTCAGGGAGCTGGCGGAGTACTATAAAACCGACGACCTGGCTACCCACGTGTACCTCAGGGACCACCCCTACTTTGACGTGTGGGTCGTGGTCAAGAGGCCGTCGAGGGAGGAGCTGGAGGCCCACATCGAGGAGGTCTCGAGGAAGCTCGGCGTGGAGTACGTTATCCTCTACAGTAAGAGGACGTACAAGCTCAGCGTGAAGTACGACGTCTACACCGGCCTCTCGCGGGCCGGGAGGTACGCCTGGGTCAACCCCTCGCCGCCGAGGCCGGAGGACCTGGGCTACCCCCTCAGCCTCGCGAGGCTCCTGAGGATCCTCCCCCTCGAGCCGAGGCCCTACCGCGGCATCGCGCAGCGCATCGGCATGAGTGAGGGCGAGGTGGTGGAGGCTGCTAGGGCTATGCTTGAGAAGGGCGTGCTGGGCGACCCGGGGGCGGCGCTCGACGGCCACAGGATCGGGTTCAGGGAGAACGCCATGGTCGTGATGGAGCCGGCGGGCTCGGAGGAGGAGCTGTGCGAGTGCGTCTCCAGGTTGCCCTTCACGACGCACGTCGTCCTCAGGGACCCCAAGCCCAGGCACGCGTGGAGGCACACGTGCTACTTCATGGTTCACGCGGTCTCCAAGCCGCTCGTGGCTAGGGCCGTCGACGCTGCCAGGTCCATATGCAAGCCTAAAAGCCTCCTAGTAATCAGGAGCCTGGCGGACCTCAAGCCGGGCGTGGTCAGGTGACCCGGTTCACGTGGTGGTGTGAGCCTTGATCCCGGTCAGCGTCCTCGTCACGGGTAAGGGAACGGTTTCCGAGAGGGTTAAGGGGAGGTACGGGAAGGGCAGGCCCAGCAGGTTCACCAGCGAGCTCAGGCCCGTCGTGTTCTGGAACGTGACGTACAAGTGCAACTTGAGGTGCAAGCACTGCTACATAAACGCCGGCCCCGACGTGAACCTGCCGGAGCTGGGGGAGGAGGACATAGTAAGGGTGGCCGACGAGATAGCAGAGATCGGGATCCCGCTAGTAGTCTTCACCGGGGGCGAGCCGCTGGTCTCCAACAAGTTCTGGGTGGCAGCAGAGAGGCTCGCGGGCCGCCCGAGGCCGAAGCTGAGCCTGAGCAGCAACGGGACCCTCATAACCCCGGAGGTCGCGGGCAGGCTCAAGAAGCTCGGCTTCGTCTACGTTGGCATAAGCATTGACAGCCTCAACCCAGAGGAGCACGACGAGTTCAGGGGAGTCAAGGGGGCCTGGAGGAGGGCCGTGGAGGGCATCAAGAACACCGTCGAGGCCGGGATCCCGGCGGGTATAAGGTACACTGTCACCAGGTGGAACATCGGGGAGGCCCCGGAGGTCGTGGACTTCGCCGCGAAGCTCGGGGCGGTGAGGGTCAGCTACTACCTCCTAGACACAATCGGGAGGGGCGCGGAGATAAAGGAAGCAGTGCCCACCCACGACCAGCTCAGGAGGTTCCTGGACGAGGTAATAGTCAAGGCGAGGGAGTACGCCGGCACGCTGGAGATACTGCTCGTCAGGATGAACTGGGGCGGGATATACATAGCCACGAAGCTGGCGAGGGACAAGGAGGACTTGAAGCAGTACCTGGAAGCCATACAGGCCCAGGGAGACTGCGGGAGGAAGACGGTGAGCATCTACCCCGACGGCACCGTGAGGCCGTGCCAGTTCATAGACTACGTCGTCATCGGGGACCTGAGGAAGCAGAGGCTCCGCGACATCCTAACCCCCGATAACCCGAAGCTGAAGCCATTCCTCAACATACCCGCAATGCTCAGGGGGCCAAGGTGCTCCAAGTGCCCCTTCAAGGAGTACTGCGGCGGCGGCAGCAGGAACAGGGCCCTAGTCTTCAACCGGGACTTCTGGGGCGACGACCCAACGTGCATAGTCGACTACGAGAAGATAGCCGCCAAGTTCAACCTCTAACCACGCCACCCCCAAGACTCTAGCCCGCCAAGCCAACCGGGTGGAGCTGCAGGATTCGCGCAGCACACAACGCCGGCGCCCTGGGGGAATCCTCAAGCCGGCAGGCCAGCCTAGAGGACCCTCTCTTCAAAAGGCAGGCTTCAACAATCTCCCGGAACCCCGGGGGGTTTGGTGAGTAGAGTGGCGTGTATTGTGGCTGTGACCGGTAGGTCTGGCTCGGGCAAGACTTCGGCGATTGAGTGCGCCTTAAGGGAGTTAGCGTCGATGGGGGTCAGAGTGCTGGCGGTGAAGCACACGTACCACGGCGTGGATGTCAAGGGGAAGGATACGTGGCGCTTCAACGAGGCTGGAGCAGTTGCAGTCCTAGCCCTAGGCCCGGGGGAGGTGGCAGTCTTCACGAGGAAGCTGGAGCCAGAGGCTCTCCTGGAGGCCCTCTCAAGCTTCTACGACGCCGTCATCGTTGAGGGATTCAGGAGCGCGGCCGAGAAGTATGAGCGCGTGGTTGACGTTGAAGTGCTAGGCCCACGGGAGGCCTGCAGGGCAGTAATATCCAAGATTCTAGAGTGCACGGGATCCCGGGGAGCCCCAGCCCAGGCCAGCGGCTAGCCGCTGACCTCGTCACCGGCTATAGCTCTGAGCACCCCCCACGACTAGAGTGCATGCCCTGTTAGAACGCCGAGCCACCCGTCACGTATCACTCAAGGAGTGCCCTAAGCCTCACCGGGCCCGCTTTAGGCCATCTTGGCGTTGCACGAGTACCTCCCGGCAGTTAAAAGACACGGCACGCCCTTTTATGGTAGCAGCCGGGATAAGGTTTAATCTTGCGCAGGCAGCGTCTGGGCTTGCTCTGGCAGAGCGTGTTCTTCATGGAGGAGGCGAGGTTCCTGCTCGGCGGCCCCCAGGGCTCGGGCCTCGAGGCAGCTGCCCAGGTGCTGGCCTCAGCCTACGCTGTTAGGGGGTACAGGGTCTACTCTACGAGGGAGTACCACTCGAACATTATAGGCAGGCACTCATACATCCTAGTGAGGGTCTCCTCTCGCAGGCAGCTCTGGGCTCCGAGGGAGAGCCCGCACATCATAGCCGCGCTTGACGCTGAAACTGTTCTAACCCACTTCCCGGAGGCCGTCGAGGGCACGTTGCTCATCTACGACTCCGGCCAGGCTGGGGTCGGCGTTGACAAGATACACTCGATGGAGCCCGAGGCCAAGCTGAGGGTTAAGGGGGTCTTGGAGGAGGGGGGCTACCCCGCGACGGTTGAAGGGGCGGCTAGCTACGCCCGCGACGTGCTGGGGGCTAAACTGCTCCCCCTCGACTTCAACGGCCTCCTATCCAGCCTCTCCGAGAAGCTAGGGATCCCCAGGGCTAGGGCTAGGAGGCTCACTAACACCATACTAGTCTCAGCCATCGCCTTGCTGACGGGGCTCGGGCTGGACGAGCTGAGGGTGGGGTTCGAGAGGAGGTTCAGGGGGAGGCGGGGCGTAGTCGAGGCCAACATGGCCCTGGCGGGGATGGTCTACGAGATGCTTGAGGGCCTGAAGGGGTCCCTCAGGCTCGACGACCCCGAGGACCCCCCGGGCGAGTACTTCATCGCGAGCGGCAACGACGTCGTCGCCATGGGTAAGGTCGTGGGGGGCCTCAGGTTCCAGGCCTACTACCCGATAACTCCGGCCGCCGACGAGAGCATGACGCTTGAGGCGCACGAGAACCTCGATGCTGGCGAGGCCAGCCTGGGGGGCGTCGTAGTGTTCCAGACGGAGGACGAGATAGCGGCGATAGCCTCCACTATAGGCGCGGCCCTGGCGGGCGCCAGGGCGGCCACCGCGACGAGCGGGCCAGGCTTCGACTTGATGGCCGAGGGCCTGAGCTACGCGGGGATGATCGAGGCCCCCATCGTCGTGACGTTCTACCAGAGAGCGGGCCCGAGCACGGGCATGGCGACGAGGGGCGGCCAGCAGGACTTGTACGCTGCTCTCTTCAGCGGCCACGGGGAGTTCCCGAGGATAGTGCTCGCCAGCGGCGACCACGTGGAGGCCTTCTACGACTCGGTGAAGGCGCTGAACTGGGCTGAGAGGTACCAGCTGCCGGTCATACACCTCCTCGACAAGTTCCTTGCCAACAGCATCGTGACCATGGAGCCGCCGAGCCTAAGGGGGGTGAGGATTGACAGGGGGCTCCTCGCCCGGGATGCCGGGCCGGGGTATGAGAGGTTCGACAAGCGCGGCGGCCCGGTGAGCCCGAGGGCATTCATAGGCCAGGAGGGCGTCGTGTCCTGGCACACGGGCAACGAGCACGACGAGCGCGGCCACACGACGGAGGACCCCGTTACCAGGCTCAACATGCACAGGGCTAGGATGGAGAAGCTCAGGCTGGCGGACAGCGAGATACCCGAGGAGGGCGAGAGGGCAGCCCTCTACGGGGACGGGGGAGACTTCCTGCTAGTAGGCTGGGGGAGCGTTAAGGGCGCCGCCCTCGAGGCCCTGGAGCTGCTCAAGGGCGAGGGGCTGAGGGGATCCTACCTGCACCTCAGAGTGTTCAACCCCTTCCCCTCGAGGTACGTGCTCGAGGTCCTGAAGTCGTTCCCGGAGGATAGGGTGATAGCGGTGGAGGCCAACTACCTGGCTCAGGCCGCCGGCCTCGTGGCCATGAACACCGGCTACAGGATAGGGAGGAGGATAGTGAAGTGGACCGGCCGCCCGGTGTACGTGGAGGAGCTCGCCAGGGCCGTGGTCAGGATTGTTGAGGATGGGAGCGTGGAGGAGGTGCTCGAGTATGGGGCTTAGGCTCGACTACAGGACCGACGTCTGGGTCGACTGGTGCCCGGGCTGCGGCAACTACGGCATACTCGCCGCGCTGAGGCAGGCGCTGCGCGAGCTGGGGCTCAAGCCCTGGGAGGTGGTGGTAGTCTCGGGCATAGGCTGCAGCGGAAAGACGCCGCACTACATCTACGCCAACGGGGTCCACACCCTCCACGGGAGGCCGATACCCTTCGCGACGGGCATCAAGCTGGCGAGGCCCGACCTCACGGTCATCGTGACGGGTGGGGACGGCGACCTCCTAGGCATAGGGGCCGGCCACTTCGTCGCGCTTGGGAGGAGGAACCTCGACATAACGGTGATAGTCCACAACAACCAGGTCTACGGGCTCACCAAGGGCCAGGCGTCCCCCACGCTGCCCTACGGCGTGAAGACGAAGGCGCTGCCGAAGCCGAACCTCCAGGACGCAGTTAACCCCCTAGCCCTCGCCCTGGCCTCCGGCTACACCTTCGTGGCCCGAGCCTACGCTATGGACGTCAACCACCTCAAGGAGGTCATAAAGGCGGCCGTGAGGCACAAGGGCTCAGCGCTCGTCGACGTCCTCCAGCCATGCGTGACCTACAACGACGTCTACACCGCGGACTGGTACAGGGAGCACGTCTACAAGCTTGAGGAGGAGGGCTGGGACCCCCTAGTGAGGGATCCCGGCGAGAGGCCCGCGAAGATGGCGGCCGCCCTGGAGAAGGCGCTCGAGTGGGGCGACAGGGTGCCCGTAGGCGTGTTCTACCAGGACACCACGAGGGACACGCTGGAGGAGAGGATAGCAGCCAGGATACCATCATACAAGAGGCAACCCCCAGGCCTAGCGGTCATCGAAAACCAGGGCAGGCCCGTGGTGGGCGAGGAGGAGCTGAAGGCCGTCTTTAGAGACTACCTGGTCCGCGTCAAGAGGAGGTAGCCGCCGGAGAGCCCTCACCACTCCTCGCGCCGCCCTCCCCCGCCGCACGCTGCAGGCCTGCCCCGGCGGCTAGTGGGAGGGGCAGGGGCTGGCTGTATTAAGCCGGGAGCGCTACCCGCGGGAGCCCTGCCGGTGCCTGAAGCTCTGCGCTCGGAGAGCGGGCGCCTAGTGTTCGAGAGGTGGCAGGATGCATGCAGTGGTGATAATCAAGGCCAGGGATAGGCCGGGGCTCCTGCGGGACGCCGCCGACGTCGCTAGGTCTCTGGGGGCTAACATCGTCGCCAACTTCGGCTACTCCGTCGACGGCAAGGCGAGGCTCCTCCTCATAGTCGAGACTGACGAGGACCCGTCAAAACTCGCCGCCGAGATGGAGGAGATGCTCAAGAAAGACGAGGCGGAGGTGATAGCGGGCAGGCTTGGCCCCGAGATAGTCGACGAGCTGGCGAAGCTTGTCGCCGAGAGGCCGGCCATCATCGCGATGCTGGAGCTGTACCTGCCCCCCTCAGACCTGCTCGGCGTCATCCTTAGGCTCCCCGAGGAGGAGAGGAGGAAGGTCTACAGGCTCCTCTCCGTGAACGGCCTCGCCGGGATACTCTCCGAGGCGGACGAGCACACGGCGAGGGAGATAGCCGAGTCCATAGGGCCCCACTGGCTGGCCAGGATCCTGGAGTACATGGACCCCGGCGAGGCTGTGGACGTTCTCCAGGCGCTCGACTCCAAGCTCAGGAAGGAGGTGCTAGCGAGGCTCCCGCACGAGGTTAGGAGGCACGTGCTCAGGCTCATAGCCTACCCGCCCGAGTCCACGGGCGGCATTATGACCACGAGCGTGCCGGTGCTGAAGGCCGATGCGACGGTGCAGGACGCCCTGTCGGCCGTGAGGAGCATGGACTACGAGATCAGAGACGTGATAGTGGTAGTAGACGATGAGGGGAGGCTCGTGGGGATCATACCGGTGAGCGAGCTCTTCCTCTACAAGCCCGGCGAGAAGCTTGGAAAGATAGCGAAGAAGCCGAGGGTCACCGTGAACCCCATGACTGACAGGGAGGAGGCGGCCAAGCTCATGGTTAAGTACGACGCGAGCAGGCTCCCCGTCACTGATAGCAAGGGGTCCTTCCTCGGGCTGGTGGCTATAGAGGACGTGGCCCACGTCCTCGCCGAGGAGGCGGCTGAGGACATAGCGAAGCTGGGAGGCATACTGGGTGGTATAAAGCCGAGCGAGAGGTACATAGCGGTGAAGGCCCTCGACCTCGTGAGGAGCAGGCTCCCCTGGCTCGTCATGATATACCTCATCGAGAGCGTTACTGCGAGCGTGATCAAGAGCTACGAGAGCCTTATTGAGAGGGTTGCGCTGGTGGCGGCGTTCATCCCTCTGATAATGGACATGGGCGGCAACGTGGGCAGCCAGGCGGCGAGCCTCGTCCTCCGCGCCCTGGCACTGGGCGAGGTCTCGGAGGCGAGCAGGCGCGACGTCTTCAGGATCATCGCGAAGGAGGCCGTGTCCGCCTTAATCATAGCCCTGGTGATGGGGGTCCTCGGCTTCGCGTTCGCGCTGGCTATGAGCGGCTCCACCCAGCTCGCCTGCGCGGTCGCAGTCGCCCTGGTGGCGGTCACCATACTCGCGGACTTCACGGGCGCCCTCCTACCCGTCGCTGCCAGGAAGCTTAAGATAGACCCGGCCACCATCTCGGGCCCGCTCATAACGACGATCATGGATGTGAGCGTCGCATTCATCTACATGGCTGTAGTGTCGAAGCTCCTCCTAGGAGGCCGGCCGTGAGAGCCTGGCCTTAACCCCCGGTATCCTGTTGACGAGGAATGCAACGTCCAACGCCCTGACCTCGCCGAGGGCCGGGCCCGGCTCCCCGCCGAGGTTCTCGAAGCCCTTCTCGATGAGCTCCTCCACCCTGGCCGCCTCGAGCGCCACGGGTTTGCCCTTGAACCTCTCCACCTCGGCGGCTATGCGGAGGAGGGTGTTGAACTGGCTCTCCTCGGCGAGGTGCATGTTGAGCCTCAGGTCGACCGGGGCTGGGAGGGCCCTGTCCTCGAGGCGGCCCCCGCGAAGCTTGGGCTTAACGAGGCGGGGCACGTCCACTATCACCCGCGGCGTGGGCCTCCTGTACTCCTCCTGGGGGATCCTCACGCCGTGCTCCTCCGCGAGCCTCCTCGCGACCTCCGTGGCGTCGCGGGGCTTGTAGGCCTCCATCACTACCACGGTGTCGGCCACCGCCAGGAGCGGCAGGCTCCCGCTCGACACCACGACCACCGAGACCCCGTTCTCGGCGAGGGAGCGGGCCAGCATCGAGATCGGCGTGACGGTGTGGGCCTCGGTGATGGGCCTCGCCCTCTCATCCATGTACAGGATGTTTGAGGCGGCGGTGTCCTCGTCGAGCAGCACCAGCTCCGCCCCGGCCTCCACGGCCTCCTGTATCGACGCAGCTGTACTCGTCGCCCCGCTGGCGTCGGTGGTGGTGAAGCACCTAGTGTCCCCCCCGCTCGGGAGGTCGTGGATCATCGGGCTGACGTCGACGCATGAGACGAACCTCCCGTCCTCCGCCCTCACGTACATGGCGTTCCTGATGGTGACCACCCTCTCCCTCCCGTCGCCGGGGACGTGGTTCCACACCCCGGCGGCGATGGCCTCCAGCAGCGTGCTCTTCCCGTGGAAGGCGCTCCCAGCTATCACCGTGAACCCGCGGGGGATCCCCATGCCCGTGACCTCCTCCCCCCGGGGGCCCTCGAGGGAGACCCTGAGGCTGGGCGGGGACTCGAAGGGGACCGCACCGGGGAGGGGGTCCTCGCAGCCCCCGCACCTCCGCGGCAGGATGCTCCCGTCCCCGATGAAGGAGACCAGCCCCCTCGCCTTGAGCTGGGAGCGCAGGGCCTCCTGGAGCCTCCAAGCGTACACGTGCTCCTCCAGCCCGTCGAGGGGCGTGAGGGCCTCCCTCACCGCCTCGGGGAGCGCCTCTAGGAGCAGCTCCTCGGCGCGGTCGGCGAGCACCCTCCTGCCCCTGCTCGGCAGGCCAACCCAGACCCTCGCCACTACCCTGGCCCCCTTCACCTCCACGCTGCTCCTCCTAATGATCACGGGGCCCGGCCTCGGTATTGCTAGGAGGCCGCTGTGACCCTCACCAAGCTTCCTAGACCTCCTCCTGAGCGAGGCGTAGAGCCTCCGGGCGATCCAGTCGGCGAGGGGGACGGGGTACTCGAGCGCCCCACGAGGCCCCCTCCACTGGGTCTCAACCCTCACCACGCTCGGGGGCGCGAAGGGATCCCCCTGAACCCTGACCACCCTCAGCTTGACGCCGTCAACGACCTCCTCGGCGCCCCTCAACTCCTTGTAAGCCTTGAAGCCCCTCCCCCTAATCCTCCTGAGGACATCACTGACCCTAGCCAGGCCCAGCCACCCCCCTAGCCGGCCCCCCCAACCGGGCCTTAAGCTTGCCCCCGCAGCCCCGCGGGGGCTCCGGGCCGTGCAGGCGCCACGAGAGGGACCCTCCGGGTCCCGGGTGGGGAGGGCTTCCCGGGCAGCCGGGGCCCTGCGGGCGGCGGGTGCTCGTCTTAAACGCGGGGCGCCTCATCCAGCTTGTTGCGGGGTGTAATCGGGGCCTTGGAGGGCGGAGAGGTTTCGTGTAGGGGTAGGAGGGTGGAGTTCTGGAGCGGGGTGATCAGGCTCCCCAACGGTGCCCGTGTGAGGGTTGACAGGGTCAAGTTCCCGCGTAGCGTCGCCGTTCTCCCCGTCTTCAGGGATGGGAGCGTGGTGCTGGTTAGGCAGTACAGGCCCGCGGTGGATGACTGGGTGCTAGAGGCCCCAGCCGGGACGGTGGAGCCGGGCGAGGATCCCAGGAGCGCCGCGGTTAGGGAGCTAGAGGAGGAGGCCGGGCTCAGGGCCGACCCCGGCAGGCTCATAGAGGTCGGGGAGGGGTACGTGAGCCCGGGCTACTCGACGGAGGTGATGAGCCTCTTCATAGCCCTGGACCCCGAGGAGTCCGAGGCGAGGCCGGAGGAGTACGAGGTTATAGAGGCGGTCAGGCTCCCCCTCCGGGAGGCGCTCGCCAGGGTGAGGGACTTGAAGACGATGCTCCTCCTCTGCAGGGCCAGGGAGCTCGTCGAGGGCCGGCTCTACCACTCTTAAATAGTGGAGCCCCCCTACGGGATAGGCGTAGAGGTGGACCTCTAGTGGCGGAGGTTAAATCATTGGCTAGGTACAACGAGGAGAGCGGGGAGGTTGAGGTGTGCTCGACCGGCTCCGTGAGGGAGGGCGACACCGTCATTAAGGCGAGCGCCTGCGCTACGGTGGAGCTGGACCTCGAGAGCATCGTGAGCACCGCGACGGAGTTGAGGGGCCTCGTCGAGGACGCCCTCAACGGTGCCTCCAGCATTGTGAGGAGGCTCAGCGAGGCCGGCATAGAGTTCGAGCCGAAGCTGGTCGAGGCCCTCGCTGGGAAGCTCCTGGAAGACGCGGAGTACGGCATCACGATCAAAGTCGAGCAGGGCAAGGCATAGCAGCAAATCAGGGCAACCCCGGTGGGCCGGGGGCCGCCAGTTCCCAGGACCAGCGGCTGCCCCAGCACGAGGTTTAAGTGGTACTACGTGCACCGCTGACCCGGTTAGACGGCTTCATGACCCTCGCCGGCCCGGGGAGAGTGCGTGGCTTTGCCGTTGAGGCTGAGGCCTGTAGACCTCGTGGGCTCCGTGAGCGCCTCCATGCTGGCCTCCCAGGCTGTATGCGAGTACAGGGTCCACCTCGACGTCCAGAGCGGCGGGAGGATGCAGGCGAGGGGCGGGGCTAGCGACGTGGGCGAGCTTGTGTCGCTCATGCTGGGCGTCCCCCGCTCCACTTACAGGGCGGAGGTTGGGGGAGTGACTATAGTCGCGAGGCCGCACGCCGTCTTCGAGGCCGCCGGCTCCACGGTCGTGGTTAGGGCCAGCCTCGGCGGGCTGCGGAGGCCGGGACTGCGCGACAGGGTCTACCTTGAGGCCTCCGCGCTCGCCGTCGGGGTGGAGAGCGCGGTGCTCGCCTTCATCTCCGCGGGGAGCGTGGAGGGGCTCCGGGAGGCGGTTGAGAGGCTCAAGCGCAGCCCCCGGCCGGCGCTCGGGAGCGGCTGGGCGGTCTCCACGTGGCTCTTCAACCGCGAGGAGGCCCTCGAGAGGGTCGGGCGGCTCCTAGCCTACTGGAGGGGTGAGAGGGGCCCAGTGCCCCGGCCGTCCCCGGCGAAGTGCCGGGCGTGCCCCTACTCGACGGTGTGCCCGTACTCCGCGGCGAGAGGGGACGGCTCGGGAGTGAAGTAGAGCCGGGCCAGCTTTCTGAAGAGCCTCCTGTACAGGAACAGGGCCAGCGCTAGCCTGCCCGCCATGTCCGCGGCCATCCCCAGCCAGGCCCCCACCGCGCAGTGGCTTGGGCCCAGCTTCCTCGAGAGCACCACGGCTACGGGTATCCTGAGGGCGTAAATGCTGCCGGTGCTGGCTAGCGTGGGTATGAGCGTGTTCCCGGCCCCCCTGATCGACATGAGGAGGGCCTCCGAGACGGCGTAGGGGGGCTCGGTCGCCGCGGCTATTAGCAGGTAGAGGCGGGCCAGGCCGGCTACTCTAGGGTCGTCCGTGAACGCTTTAGGTGCCAGGCCCGAAATTGCGGCCAGCACGGCCGCCACGCCGAGGCTGGTGGCCAGAGATAGCTGGGAGACGAGCCAGCCAGTCTTCTCCCCGCCCTCCACGTCCCCGGCGCCCAGGCGCTGGCCCACAAGGCTGCCCGAGGCCTCGGCCATGGAAAATAGCGGGAGGAAGGCTAGCGACTCAATCCTCACCCCTATGGTGTGAGCCGCCAGGGCTACGTCGCCGCAGCGCGCGATCACGCCCACGTAGATTAGGTGCGCCGCCACGGTAGCTACTCTCTCCGCGAGGTACGGGGCCCCCACGGACGCCGCCTTCGCCGCCCACCTCCCCCAAAGCGCGGGCTTCACCGCAACCCCCAGGTAGCGGGGGGCTAGGGCTAGGAGGATCGCCGCATCCACAGCGCTGGCTATCGCCGAGGCGTAGCCAGCCCCCGCCAGGCCCAGCGCCGGCGCCCCTAGGCAGCCAAAGATCAGCACTGGGTCGAGGACCGCGTTGACCACGGCCGCCGCGGCGGTCGACGCCAGGACGGGCCTCGTGAGCCCGAACCCCCTGTACGCCGCCCCCAGGACTAGTCCGGCGTACGCGGGCGGCAGGCCTGCAAGCCTGGCCCTGAAGTACTCCACCGCCAGCTCCCTAACCTCTGCGGACGCCCCGCTGCCCGCGAGCGTGCCGACGAGCAGTGGTGAGGCCGCGTAGGCCGCCAGCGAGATCGGCACCGACAGGAGCAGGTTGGCCGAGAGCGCCTCCCCCGCAACCCTGACAGCTAAGCCCCTCCTGCCAGCCCCGACCGCCTGGGAGACCAGTACGAAGACGCCCACGTAGAACATGAAGCCGAGGACGAACATCATCCAGCTCAGGTAGCCGCCTAGGGACACCGCGGCTAAAGCCTTCTCCCCCAGCCTGCCCACGAAGTACGCGTCCACTATCCAGAGCACGCTGTCCACGGACTCCGCTAGCATTAGGGGTACCGCTATCCCCAGGGCCTCCCTCCACACCCTGCCCTTGAGACCCTCCAATGGAGCCCACCGAGCCCATTGCCTCGACTACGTCGTGGCCATGGCTAGAGCCGGTGGATGGCCGCGGCTAACGCCGGGGGTTCGAGGCATCGTTTTTAGGTCTCGGTCGATGTAGCCTAGGCCGGGCGTTGGACGCATGGTTGAGGGGGGAAGGTATAGCAGTAACTTCACCTGGCCCTACGGGATTGCCGGCAACATCGTCGTCCCCTACGTCCCTACCAATAAGCACGTGATCAACACCGTCCTCGAAGCCATGGAGCTCCGGGAAGGCGACGTGCTCTACGACCTCGGCTGCGGCGACGGCAGGATCCTGATAGAGGCCGCCAAGAGGTACCCGATAAAGAAGGGCGTCGGAATCGAGGCCAGGGAGCACCTGATAAAGGAGGCGATAGCTAAGGCCAAGGAGGCCGGGGTCTACGATAAGCTCGTGTTCATCCACGGCGACTTCTTCCAGGAGGACATCTCCGAGGCGACGGTGGTCTACATGTACCTCCTCACGAGTGTGAATGAGAGGCTGAAGCCCAAGCTGGAGAGGGAGCTGAGGCCCGGCACTAGGGTGGTGACCCTCGACTTCAGCATACCCGGCTGGAAGCCTGTGAGGGTGCTGGGCGACGGGGCCGGGTGGCAGAGGACGATCTACGTCTACGTGATAGGGAAGTCGAACGTCTAGCCAAGCCTCGACGCCAGGGCCTCCGCGTAGACTATCCGCGCCAGGTCCTCGACTGCCTCTACGGCGTCGAGGGCCCTGTAGATGGACTCCGTTGAGTAGGCGACTACCCCGTGCCTCTCCATAACCGCAACCCTGCACCCGCTGCCCGCGAGCGCCTCCGCCACCCTCTCGGCCAGCTCCCACGTGCCCGGGGGCGCCCAGGGGGCCTCGGCTATGCAGCCCCCAGCGCTGACCCCCGCCTCCGCGAGAACACTGATGGCGTCGCCGAGCCTGGGCGCGAGCCCCCTGGGGGCGAGCCTAGAGACGAGGAGCGTGTAGGGCGGGTGGGCGTGGACCACCGCCCTGGCCTCCGCCACCCTCCTGTAGATCTCGACGTGCATCCTCCACTCGCTGCTCGGCCTCCCCTCAACCACGCTCCCGTCAAGCTTGATCACCGCCACGTCGCGCGGGGTCACCCTAGTCCTGGGCTTGGCGGTGGGGCTGATGTAGACCAGCCTCCTCTGCCTGTCGATGACGCTGGCGTTGCCACCGAGTATGCTAACGAGCCCCCTCCGGTAGAGGAGCTGCATGACCTCAGCAACCTGCTCCCTGGGATCCCAGGCCTCGGCCAAGGCTAGGCCGCCCTCCGGCACTCGAGAGCCTCACGGTGATACGTGGGGCCTCGCGTTTTAAGCAGGCAGCGCCGCCACGGGGGCAGACATATACGATATTTTCGTGAATGATGATATGCGGCCCGCGCCCGGTATGTGGGGTGGGCTAAGCCCGAATGGGCGCGGGATCCCGGAAGCCGAGGATGTGGGGAGCACCGTTCCCCCCGAAAGCCCCCGGTGAAGATGGGAGGGGGAAGGCTGGCCGTGGCGAAAGGGTAAAAGCAGTGAATGCCACGGCTAGCCGGGACGGCGTTCCTCCCTTGCCGGGCGTCACGCTCAACGTGTTGGAGGAGGCTTTCTACGAGCTGGTGAGGGTCACGGCGACGAGGATCCCCCTCGACGTGTACATGGCTGTGAGGAGGGCGTATGAGGAGGAGGACGAGGGCCCCGCGAAGGCGCAGCTCGGGGCTATACTGAGGGACATGGAGGTGGCCTGCGCCAGGTCAAGGCCAATATGCCAGGACACGGGCACCCCCTACGTCTACGTCGAGCTCGGGGACGGGTTCCCGGTGAGGAGCGGGGTCGCGGAGGCCTTCGCCTCGGCGCTGAGGCGGGCGACTCGGGAGGGGCTGCTCCGGCCGAACGCCGTCGACCCTGTTAGGCTCAGGAACAGCGGGGACAACACTGGCAGGTTCACCCCCTGGATCCACTGGGACCTCGTCCCCGGGGACGAGTTGAGGGTCCACTACATGAGCAAGGGCGGGGGGAGCGAGGCCCCCGCCGTGCTGAGGATGGCCCCGCCGCTCTCAGGGTGGAGGGAGCTTGCGAGGGCAGTCACGCAGGCCGTAGCCGAGGCTGGCCCCCTCCCCTGCCCCCCGCTCATCGTGGGGGTCGCAGTCGCCGCGGGGGCTGACATGGCGCTGGCCCTCGCGAAGAGGGCCCTCCTCAGGCCGGTCGGGGTCAGGCACGAGGACCCAGTCGTGGCGGAGCTGGAGGAGGCTATCCTGGAGCACCTGAACAGGCTCGGCGTGGGCCCCCACGGCTTCGGCGGCCGCCACACGGTGCTGGACGTGAAGATGGAGTACGCCCACCGCCACCCGGCCACGTTCGCCATTGGAGTAGTGGTCAGCTGCTGGGCGACGAGGCGGGGATCCCTGGTGGTGAGGAGCGACGGGTCGTGGGAGATAACCTCCAAGCACCTCTCCCCAGGCGAGTGCAGGCCCTGAGCCCCCGGGGAGGGTGTTGAGGGTGGCGGTGAGGGTTCACAGGCTGAGGACCCCCCTGAGCGACTCCGACGTCGAGCGCCTCAGGGTTGGGGACGTAGTCTACGTTACGGGGCTCGTGGCCACTGCCAGGGATGAGGCCCACAGGCGCGTCCTCGAAGCACTCGACGCCGGGGAGCCCCTCCCCGTGGACCTGAGGGGGCTCGTGCTCTACCACTGTGGCCCCGTCGTCCGGAGGGGCCCCGGGGGGTCGTGGGAGGTCGTCGCGGCGGGCCCGACGACGAGCATGAGGATGGAGGGTGTTGAGGCGGAGTTCATCGCGAGGACGGGGGTGAAGCTTGTCGTGGGCAAGGGCGGCATGGGCGGGAGGACCGCTGAAGCGTTGAGGAGGCACAAGGCGGCCTACGCCGTCTTCACGGGGGGCGCGGGCGCGCTGGCGGCTGAGATGATAGAGAGGGTGGTGGGCGTGTACTGGCTGGAGGAGCTCGGGATCCCCGAGGCCATGTGGGTCTTCGAGGTGAGGGACTTCGGCCCCCTCACCGTGGTGATCGACTCGACGGGGCGGAACTACTACGAGGAGAGGATGAGGGAGGTGAGGGCCAGGGCTCCCAGGGTGGCGGAGGAGCTCGCGGCTAGGATCGAGGAAATACTCGGGAGGGCGAGGGGGGTAGGGGCCCGCGGGCGCTAGTGGCCCCCGCCCTCCCTGCGCAGCTTCTCCACGTACGCCTTGTGGTCGAGGAGGCCCTCCAGCTCGGACTCGTCCCTGGCCTCGATCACGACTATCCAGCCGTCCCCGTAGGGGTCCTTGTTCACTAGCTCCGGCTCCTCCAGCAGCCTCTCGTTGACCTCGACCACCCTGCCGGAGACTGGGGCGTACACTTCAGCCGTGGCCTTTATCGACTCCAGCGTCGCCACCACCCCGCCCTTCTCGACCTCGTCCCCGACCTCAGGGAGATCGACGCCCACCACGTCCTTCAGCATCTTCTGGGCGTAGTCGGTGACGCCCACCCTGACCCTGCCGTCCTCCCTCCTGGCCCACTCGTCGGTCTCGGTGTAGAGTAGTTCATCGTCCACCTCCACGGTGAGCCCCTTGACCTCGACCTTGTACCTGGCCACAACCGCGCACCCCTGCCGCTCTACCTCTTCCCAGGTATTAGGGGGAAGTCGCTTATCTTGGCTTCGGCCACCCTCCCCCTCGCCTCGACCTCGACTGGCTCGTCGGTTATAGCGTACCTGACGTCTATGTACCCCATGCCCACCCCCCTCTTGAGTACTGGGCTGAAGGTGCCGCTCGTCACCCAGCCAACGGGCTCCCCCTCGACGAGGATCCTGTAGCCCTGCCTCGGTATCACTCTAGCGTGCTTCTTCTTCATCACCAGGCCTACCCTGATCCACCTGACGCCCTCCCTCCTGCAGGCCCTCAGCGCCTCCTCCCCCTCGAAGCCCTTCTTCGACCAGTCTATCGCCCCCATGCCGTAGCGCAGGCTGAGGGCGCAGGGGTACCTCACGGGGTCCTCCCCGTACTCGTGGCCGCCGAGCACGAACCCCATCTCTATCCTGAGCGTGTCCCTCGCCGCTATACCCGCAGGCTTCGCCCCGGCCTTCACGGCCTCCTCGATCACCCTAGCCATGGCCCCCGGCTCGGCCCAGACCTCGAAGCCGTCCTCCCCCGTCCAGCCGCTCCTGCTCACGAGGTAAACGTCGACCCCGGCGAGCTTCTCGTTGAGCCGGAACTCGAGGGGCTTCAAGTCAGCCGCCCACGGGGCGCCGAGCTTCTCCATGACATCCACCGCCTTCGGGCCCTGGATCGCTATCATCGCGTACCTCTCGGTGAGGTCCTCGACCTCGACCTGCAGCCCGAGCTCCCTGGCTTTACTGGCCAGGTGCCTCTTCATCGCCTCGGTGTAGGCGGCGTTCGGGACCAGCAGCCACTCCTCATCGCTGACCTTATACGGCATCTCGTCATCCCTAACCCTGGCGTACACGTTCAACGCTAGGGCCGGGCCGCTCATGAACCACTCCTTAGTCTTCGAAATCCTCCTAGTGAAGACATACTCGAGGAGCTCGAGCGCGCCGGCACCCCTCACCCTAAGCCTACCCATATGGCTTATGTCGAAAACCCCAACCCCCGTGCGGACGGCCATGTGCTCCTCCAGCGTGCTAGTGTAAGACATCGGCACGCGCCACCCAGCAAACTCACCGACGACCGCCCCAAGCCTCTCAACGTGGAAGGACAGGAGGGGGGAATCCCTAACCATACCCGCCACCCGCGCCGCACGAGGAACGCCCCGCCCCAGCTAATAAGCACCAGAGCCCAAGGACACCCACCCGGAGGGAGGCAGGACAAGGCAGCAATCAGGGAAGGGGGCCGACTGGGCGCCCCGGGCCCCTGCAGGGGAACCAGGCCAGCAACCCGGCCCCGGGGACCACGCCCAGGCAGCCCCCGGGCCCGGTCCACCCCCACCAGCCCCCGGGGAGGCGCCGCCGCAACCCAGGGCGCCAGCGCCTGGGAGAGCAAGGCCCAGGCACGCCCTCCAGGGAAGGGGCCGACTGGGGCCCCCGGGCGACCCCTAGAGTCCTCCCCCACGGCGCTGCCCGCCTAGGGGAGCACCCCCGGGCGTGGCTTGGCCGTGGGTTTCCATTTCGGACTCTTCAGGGCCGCCCTGGGCTCAGGGCCTCAGCGGCGCCCTTCCCTGGGGGCCTTGACGCGGGTGATCCCCGCGTCTCGGGCCTTGCCTCCCTGGCGGGCGCAGGGTCTGCGGCGGGCTCCCGTGGGGCCTGGGGGTTCGAGGCTGCCTGGGCGCCTGCGCGCAGCGGGTTGCTGCGGTTCCCCTGTAGGGTTTCCCGCGCCCGCGGCCCCCGGGGGTACGTGTTTGGGGTGGGATAGTATTTGAGGGGTTCAGCCCCGTCTTCGGGGGCTACTCCTATTCCCGGGGGGCTTCTGGGGGTGCGTTCTACATTGACTCGATGTAGTCTATTAGGGTCTGGGTGTACTCGTCTGTCTTGAGCGGCGTGGCGCCGGGCATGTGTATGGCTAGGTCCTCGGTCACCTTCCCGTCCCTCATGGCCCTCCTCACGGCTTCCTCCACTACCTCCTTCACCTCCCTCCAGCCTAGGTGCTCCCCTATGAGTAGGACGCCGCTGAGTATCGCCGCCGTCGGGTTCGCCTTGTTCATGCCGGCTATCTGGGGTGCTGTGCCGTGGACGGGCTCGGCTACCGCGACCTCGTCTCCAACGTTCATCCCGGCCGCCATGCCCACGCCTCCAACGAGGGCGCTGGCGGCATCGCTGAGGTAGTCCCCGTTGAGGTTCGGCGTCACTATGACCTCGTAGTCCCAGGGCCTCACTATTATCTGCTGCAGCATGTTGTCCGCTATCCTGTCGTTGACCAGGATCTTGCCCTCTGGGAGGCGTCCCCCGTGCTTCTCGTAGAGCTCCTGCTCCGTCACCACGTAGTCCCTGAACTCGGTGGTGGCGACCTCGTAGGCCCACTTCATGAAGGCGCCCTCGGTGTGCTTCATAATGTTGCCCTTGTGCATTATCGTCACCACCCTGTTCCCGTGCTCGATCGCCCACCTCAGCGCCTTCCTCATCAGCCTCTGCGTCGCGAACCTGCTTATCGCCTTGACCCCGATGCCGGCGTCCTCCCTGAGATCGACGCCGAACTCCCTCCTCAGGAACTCCCTCACCCTCCCCGCCTCCCTGCTCCCCGCCTGCCACTCGATCCCCATGTAGACGTCCTCAGTGTTCTCCCTGAATATGACGAAGTTAACCTTGTCGGCGTACCTGTGGGGGGCAGGCTGCCCGTAGTACTTGACGGGCCTGATGTTAGCGTAGAGGTCCAGGGCCCGCCTGAGGGCGACGTTAACGCTCCTGTGCCCGCTGGCGACTGGGGTTGCGAGGGGCCCCTTCAGGGCGACCTTAGCCGTCCTGATGGCTTCAATAGTCGCCTGGGGGAGGAGCTCGCCGCAGACCTCTACCGCCTTGGATCCCGCGACGACCTCCCACCAGACTATCCTCCTCCTGCCCCCGTACGCCTTCCTCACCGCAGCGTCGAGGACCTGCCTCGCGGCGTTAACCACCTCAGGCCCGATGCCATCCCCCTCAATGTAGGCCACGACCGGGTTGTCGGGGGCGACGGGCCTGCCGTCGCGGACCTCCACCAGCCCGCCCTCGGGGGGAGGCCTGACCTCGCCCACGCTGCAGGGAGGCCTAGCCAAGCCGGAACCGCCCCACCGCCATGCCCTCAGGGATCCCTAGGCGCCTCCTCGGCGGGCGGGTTATCTGTGTAACCCCCTCCACCAGCGTGGGCGCCCCAGGGATCCCCGCCGGGTTATTGCTGGAGGAGCTTCCTGAGGCTCCTCTCGTACGGCGGCCTCGCCACCCCCTTCTCGGTTATTATCGCTGTGACGAGGTTCGGCGGGGTCACGTCGAAGGCTGGGTTGTAGACGTCGACGTCTGGAACCGTTATGAGGTGCTGGCCCAGTACCTTCCTGACCTCGTCGGGGCTCCTCTCCTCTATCACTATCTCCTCGGGGTTGCTGGTGGCCTGTATGGTGCTCGTGGGCGCGGCGACGTAGAATGGCTTGGAGTTGTGCCAGGCCGCCAGTGCTATCATGTAGGTCCCGATCTTGTTGGCGACGTGGCCGGTGAGTATTATCCTGTCAGCCCCGACTATCACCTCGTCAGCCATCCCCCTGCTGAGGACGAGGCCCGCCATGTTGTCAGTTATCAGCTTGACGGGGATCCCCTCCTTCTTGAGCTCCCAAACCGTCAGCCTGGCCCCCTGGAGGAGCGGCCTGGTCTCGGTCGCGATCACGCTCACGTTCTTGCCCTCGTAGTAGGCGTACCTTATCACGCCCAGCGCCGTGCCGAAGCCCGCCGTGGCGAGGGCGCCGGTGTTGCAGTGGGTGAGCACCGTGTCCCCGTCCTCTATGAGCTTGGAGCCTATCCTGCCCATCTCAACGTTAGCCCTCACGTCCTCCACGTAGATCCTCACAGCCTCCTCCTCGACGCGGGCCCTCACCTCGCCGGGGTCTCCCCGGGCCGCCGCCTCCTCGGCGGCCTTCATCACCCTGTCGAGCGCCCAGAAGAGGTTGTAGGCTGTGGGCCTCGTGGATGCGAGGGTGTCGCGGGCCTCCCGGAGGTCCCTCATGAGGCCCTCGAGGCTGGACGCCTTGGAGTGGACGGCTGCGAGGGCCATGCCGAAGGCGGCCGCAACGCCTATCGCGGGCGCCCCCCTGATCTCCATGTCCCGAATCGCCTGGGCGACCCGCCTGTAGTCCCTGGTGCTCCTGTAGACCTCCTTGAAGGGTATGAGCCTCGTGTCGAGCCAGTGGAACTCCTTAGCGTCCGGGTCCCAGTAGAGAGGCTTTATCTTGACGAACCTCTCAAGCTCGGGTGGGAGGCTCAAGCTCTTGCACCCCGACGCCTAGAGGCGCGGGCTGCGGGGAGGGTTAAATCGAGGTGTAGGCTGGGTTGCCGGGCGCAGCGATTGAGGGAGTGCTGGAGGGCTGCGGCGTGAGGATCACGGGCTGCGGGGATCCCAGGGTGTGCAGGCTACTCGAGGAGAGGGGCTACATCGAGAACGGGGTCCTCGACGGGTTGGAGGCATTCTACCAGGCCGTGGCGGGGAGGCTGAGCCTCCAAGGCCTCACCGGCTGGTCCGCCGCGCTCGCAGTCGTCGAGGCCTGCGACGTCCCCTTTAAGGCCTTCATCACGTACCTCGACCTCAGGAGGAGGGGGAGGCTGCCCCGGAGGGGGGTGAGGCCGGGGACGCTTGAAGTGGCGAGGGGGCAGAAGGTCTACGAGGTCCTCATACTGGAGGAGGGGGAGACCACGACGTACGGCTTCCTCGCGGAGTGGAGCCGGTCCGCCGTGGCGGATGGGAGGCAGCCGGTGATAGCGATAGTGGACAGGAACGGAGACGTGACCTACTACGAGGCGAGGGCGGTGAAGAGCCTCTCATAGCAGCCAGCCCCCGGGGAGGCCCCCGTGGGCGGGGGCGGGCTGGCTAGCCTAGAGGGATCCTCAGAGCTCCGCTGGTGTAGAGGGCTAGGGCGAGCGAGGCCAGGCTCGGGGCGAGCGTGGGGGCCCAGGGCCTGGCGGCTGCGGCTGCCGGCAGCGGCACGAGGGGGGCGGTGGCTAGGAGGATCCTCTCAACCGCCGCCATCACTGAGGGGTTGACTAGCTCGTAGCCCTCGCCGGCGAGCTGCGCGATTGCCTCGATGGAGTAGACGGCGATTGCGACTGAGGCCACGGATACTAGTGCGAGCACCCCGAACTGGGTGGAGTACGACTTGGCCAGGCTCCTAGCCTCGGCTATGACCCTGTAGACGCCCTGGATCGCTCTCGTCAGCCCCTTGCCCCCGGCGGTCTTAGAAGCCTCCAGGAGGGCGCTGAGCACCCCCGGCGCCACCGGCTCCGCGTCGGCTAGCTCCTCCTCAACGTTGAGGCCTAGCCTGGCCTTCTCCATCGCCCTGGCGAGGCTCTGCCACGCCCTGGACTGCCTTGCCGACTGCGCCCTGGCGTAGGCCTCGACTGCAACCGCGGCGACGGCGAGGAAAGCGAGCGCGGCGTAGCCGGCGCCCTCGGCGACGAGGAGCCCGGCGAGCCAGGCGGCTGCGAGCGGCGCCACCCTGAGGGCCAGGCTGGTCTGCGGCAGCCCCAGCGTGGGCTGGGCGGCTGCGAGCACCAGCGCGAGCGCCGGCGGGGCTGCGAGGATGAAGGAGAGCAGGGAGGGGTCGACGCGGGCTAGGGCGGCTGCGGGGGCTAGGGCGGCGACGAGCACTGCGAGCGACGCCGCCGCCTCGGCCGTCGCCTTAGCCGTGGAGACGTAGCCCCTCCAGGCGGCCCTCATCGCCTCCATCGCCCTGTCGAGGAGCCTCTGGGCCACCGAGCTCCTGGGGACGCCGAGCCTCAGGGCGTGAGTGTAGTCCCGCAGGGCCGCCGAGAGCGTCTTGCTAGGCGTAGTCTCGGCTAGCCACTCGAGGGCGCTCAGCGGGTCGGCGCCCAGCCTGAGCCTGAAGGCGAGCCTCTCGGCCTCCCTCCTCACCCAGCTGAAGGGCGGCCCCCTCCAGGCCTGGAGGGAGGCGACCACGTCCACGAGGCCCTTGCTGGTCAGCGAGAAGGGGAGCATGTAGGCGAGGAGCGCCGGGGCCTCCCTCTCCAGGCCGCCTGCGAGCAGGCGCCTATACACCCCGGGCGCCGCGGCTGCAAGGGCGACGATGGGGGCGACGGCTAGGAGGCCCAGGGGGCCGGCGTGGGCGTAGAGCAAGGCGCCGGCGACGGGGGCGGCCAGCGCGGCGATGAGCCTGGCCCTCACCACCGCCTTGTAGCCGTGCACTCCGAGGGTTGAGGGCTTCAAGCCCCTCGCAGCCGCCCTGGCGAGGGCGGCTGCCAGGCTACTGGGGAATCCACCTCTTCTCATAGAACCTCACCAGGACCCTCCTGAAGGGGGTGCCGTCCCTCTCCACCGCCTCCGCGGCCTCCGCGAGCACCCTGGCCCTCTCCTCCAGCTCCGCCTCAGGGCTCCCCATGGGCCTGCCTAGCCTCTCCCAGGCCCACCTGAGCTTCTCGCTCACCCCGGCGACCTCTGAGGGCGTCGTGGGTGAGACCTCGCCCGTCGCCGGGTCCCAGGTGAAGACGTCCCTCAACTCGTCCCCGGCGACCTCCGTTATCGCCGCGACCCGCCTGACCGCCCTCCCGTCGTAGGTTAGCGCCCGCCTCACCGTGACGAAGGCTGTTATAGAGCGAAGGAAGAGCGGGGGGAGGCTTATCGGGTCCAGGCTCAGCCTGACGACTGCGCTGTCCGCGTTGTCTGCGTGGAACGTGGCCATGGTGCCGTGGCCGAGGGCTGCGGCCTGGGCTAGGAGCCTCGCCTCCCTCCCCCTAACCTCCCCAACTATGATGTAGTCCCCTCTCCTCCTGAGGGCGAACTTCACCAGGTCCTCAAGGCTGACCTCTAGGTCCTCGTCGCCGGGGAGGGGAGGCCTGGTGTAGAGGCTGTCCCACGCCTCCACCGGCAGCCTGAGCTCGGGGGCGTCCTCGATCGTTATCACCCTCTTGCCGGGCGGGATGAGGGAGGCCAGGGCCTGGAGGAGCGTAGTCTTCCCCGAGCCCATGTTGCCCACTATCAGGATGAACCCCTGGGCCTCTACGAGCATCCAGAGGTAGGCCGCCTCGAGGGGGGTTATGGAGCCCATCCTTATCAGGTCGGCCATGGTAAAGGGCTTCTCGGGGTACTTCCTCACCACGAACGTGCTCCCGCCCCTGCTCACCTCCCTGCCGAACGTCACTGAGACCCTGTGGCCCTCCACGGTGACACCCTCAGCTATGGGGTTAGCCATGCTTAGCTGCCTCCCCGCCTTCCTCGCCAGGCTGAGTGCTAGCGCGTCCGCCTCGCCGGGGGTCAGCTTCACGCTAGTCTCGATCCACCTGTCCTGGACGAGCCTGTGGATCACCATCACCGGCCTGGAGGGGTCGGTGAAGGCTATCTCCTCCACGTTGGAGTCTATGATGAGCGGGTAGATCGGCCCGTAGCCGCTGACAGCCTTCTCCGCGTGGTACCTCTCCCCCGGCGTCTCAGGCTCCCTCAGGCCCGCTATTACCTCCTCAAGCGCCTCCGGCGGCGGCTCGAGGGGCTCCACCACCACGAGCTTGTAGTCTATCCTGCCCGTCCTGTAGAGCGTGTACTCGACCGGGCCAACCCTGTAAGCGGCTACAACGTCTGCCTCCTCCCCGACATCGACTGGCGGGGCCTGGAGCACCCGCCCCGCCGGCCCCCCAGCCCGCCTAGGCTTGAGGACCCTCCTAAGCCTCCCAGCTAGGCTCCAAGTCAAACCAGGCACACCCCGGAGGGGAGAGGGGAAAGAGCAGGGAGGGGGTTGGCCGGCTACCTGAGGGGCGCCGGCTCCGTGTAGAGTATCTTGCCGTCCGCCTGGTAGACGAGGTACACTGCGGTGGCGCTGCTCGGCACAGCAGCTATTATCGTCGCCTTAGCCCCTGGCTCGACGGTGACCGGCGCGCCCCTGACGCTACCCGCGGGCACCTGGACGTGGCCGCCGTTCCCGTCGACCACGTAGACTGATGTAATGTTGACTGGGACGTCGTAGAGGTTGGTTGCCTCAATGAACACCAGCCTAGTGTCGGCGTTGAGGTACTCGCTCCTCACGGAGAGGGCTAGTGTGGCGCTGGTCGCCGCCACGGTGTCCATGCTCTTCTGGAAGTAGTTGTAGACTGCTAGGCCGCCGACTATAGTCGCCGAGATCAGGACCACCGTGGCGATCAGCGAGCTCAAGCCGCGCCTGGAGAGCGCCGCCCTTTTGGCCGCCCTCATGTTCTCATCCGTTATCTAGGAGAGCGCGCGGCGGTGGGTGTGTCTCTTTCAATGGGGAAACGGATTTAACCCCGGCCAGCCAAGTCCCCGGGCCGCCCAGCGTCGAGGGACGGCGGCGCTAAGCGCTCCTCTCCCTGCGCTCCCCGCGGCTCCTCCTCGACGACAGCTCGGCGTAGAGCCTGTACGCTAGGTACACGGCCAGCCCCGACTCTACGACGAGGAACACCGTGCTGCCGGTGAGGTAGGCGTAGACTGCTAGAAGCAGCGCCCCGCTCATGTTGAAGGAGTAGAGCCACCGCCAGTCCTTGACTATGAAGGAGGCGAACACGAGTATGACCCCTGCAACCCCGACCGCTTGAACCGGGTCGAAAGCCATGCTCCACGACACCTCCCCGGGGAGTTAACCCGCCTCCGCCTGGAGGGCTCCCCCGGGGCCTAAGTGCCGCCGGGGCCCCTGCCTGTCTGCCTGCGTGGGGTGCGTTGCTGTGGCCGCGTGGCCCCCCAGGGGGCTTGAGGGCGAGGCTGAGCTGGTCAAGTCCATAATCGGGCTTGACGAGGCCCACGGCTGGCCGCACGTGGAGAGGGTTGCGGGGCTCGCCTTCCGCATCGCGGGCGAGCTGGGCGGTGTCGACTACGACGTCCTCGGGGCCTCAGTCCTCTACCACGACGTTGGCAGGCCCCTCGAGGGCGTCGTGGGGGTCCACCACGCCGTCATAAGCGCTAGAGTGGCCAGGGCCAGGCTCAGGCTCCTCGGCTGGGATCCCAGGAGGATAGCCCTGGTGGAGAACGCTGTGCTGAGCCACTCCTACTCCCTCCGCCTCTCCATGGGCGTGGAGCCGGAGAGCGTTGAAGCCATGATACTGAGCGACGCCGACAAGCTCGACGCCCTCGGAGCGGTGGGGGTTGCGAGGGTGCTCATAACAGGCGCCCAGCGGGGCAGGAGCCTCCGGGAGAGCCTGGAGCACTTCAAGTCCAAGATACTCCGCCTACCCAGCCTCCTCTACACCGAGCCGGCCAAGCGGCTCGCCGCGAGGCTCGTCAGGGTGGTTGAGTGCTACACCGCCGCCCTCGAGGAGGAGCTGGGCCTCCACTCAAGCAGCGGCGCGGGCGGGGAGCCGCCAGGCCCCGGCGGGTGCTAGCGGTAGACCCGCCTGGCGCAGGCGCCCCGGTGGAGCAGGTCCTCGAGCGAGCGCCTGAGGCCGCGCATAGAGAACGCCGCGCACTCCACCCACTCCAGGATCCTGGGGGACTCCGGCTTGTAGGCTATCGGGTGCCCAACCGCCTCGAAAGCCTCCCTGTCCCACTCGGAGTCCCCTATGAAGGCCGTCTCCTCGACGCTAACACCGTGCATCGACGCGAGCCTCCTAACCACAGCCCCCTTGCCCTGGGGGCCGGTGGGCGTCACCACGGGGACCCCGCCGGGGACCAGGTAGCCCTCCTCGTCGAAGGCGAGTCTTGGCGCGACCCAGGCGTCCGCGCCCACCTCCCTCGCAACCCTCTCAACCAGCAGCTCCACGCCAGCGCTGACGAGGACCACCCTCACCCCACGCCCGCGGAGCCAGGAGACGAGGCCCCTAGCCTCCCCGTCTATCGGGATCCCTGAGACTATCCTCTCAAGCATACTCCTGTGGAGCCTGCCCCCGCTAGCCTTGACCCAAAGCTGGGTGTCCCTCCTCATCCACTCCACGTAGTCAATCCTCCCCTCGATGAAGTCCCTCACGTGCCTCCTAGCCTCCTCCCCGACCCCGAGGGCTTCGTGGACGTAGCCCCAGCTACTCCTCTCCAGCGTCAGCACGCCGTCGACGTCCATGAACACTATCCTAACTCCAGCCATCCCGGGCCCCCTGGCAGGCTAGACGCGCCGCGCAAGGGCCCTAGGCCTAGGCATGGCAGGGTAGAGTTTAAAGAAAAACCAATACTCGCCAGCCCACGGCAGGGGCGGCAAGAGGGCCCGGGGGAGCGTTTTGGACGTTGAGAGCAGGTTTAACCTAATCGTCAGGGGGACCGTCGAGGTCGTCACCCCTGAGGAGCTTAGGGCTAAGCTTGAGACGGGGGAGAGGCTGAAGGGCTACATAGGCTTCGAGCCCAGCGGCCTCATCCACGTCGGGTGGCTCATCTGGATGTTCAAGGTTAAAGACCTCGTCGAGGCAGGCGTCGACTTCCGGGTGCTTGAGGCCACGTGGCACGCCTTCATCAACGACAAGCTCGGCGGCGACATGAGGCTCATCAGGAAGGCCGCGCTCCTTACCAGGAAGACGCTTGAAGCCATAGGCGTTGAGCCGGGGAGCGTGAGGTACGTCGACGCGGAGGAGCTGGCGTCCGACAAGGACTACTGGGCCCTGGTGCTCAGGGTGCTGAAGTCCGCCACCCTAGCCAGGGTGAGGAGGGCGCTCACCATCATGGGTAGGAGGGCGGATGAAGCCGAGCTGGACGCCTCGAAAATCGTGTACCCGGCGATGCAGGTTGGCGACATATTCTACATGGACCTGGACATAGCCCTCGGCGGCATGGACCAGAGGAAGGCCCACATGCTGGCCCGCGACGTCGCCCCGAAGCTCGGCAGGAAGAAGCCCATCGCCCTCCACACCCCCCTCATCACGGGCCTCTCCGGGGGCAAGCGCATGGAGGCCGCTGAGGTAGACGAGTTATACGCTGCCTTCAAGATGTCCAAGTCGAAGCCGGGGGACGCGATACTAGTCCACGACAGCCCCGAGGAGATCAGGGAGAAGATCAGGAGGGCCTACTGCCCGGCAAGGGTCGTCGAGTTCAACCCGGTTATGGAGATAGCCAAGTACATACTCTTCGCCAGGCCGGGCTTCGTGCTCCACGTCGAGAGGCCGGCCAAGTACGGCGGCCCCGTCGACTACCACAGCTATGCCGACCTCGAGAGGGACTACGTCGAGGGCAGGCTCCACCCTCTAGACTTGAAGAACGCCGTAGCCGACGCTCTAGCCAAGCTCCTGGAGCCCATCCGCAGGGCCCTCCTAAGCGACCCGGAGGCCAGGAGGGCGATAGAGGAGATAAGGCAGGCGAGTTCGGCATAGGAACACTAATACCCTGCGCGGAGCAGGGGTATCCAGCGGATCTAGGGACGGAGCGCTCGGCAATCCCGGGGGGCCGTGCTCCGCGAAGTTGATGATGCGGGGTGGTGATTGTGAAGTACATGATTAAGGCTCGGCTGGAGGTTAACGGGAGGGTCGACAAGCACGACGTCATAGGGGCCATCTTCGGGCAGACCGAGGGACTCCTTGGGAGTGAGTTCAACCTGGAGGAGCTCCAGGACAAGGGGAAGATAGGCAGGGTTATAGTTGACCTGAAGCACCAGGGGACTAAAACCATTGGAACAATCCAGATCCCCAGCAACCTCGACAGGGTCGAGACGAGCATCCTCGCGGCGATGATCGAGACCGTCGACAAGATAGGCCCCTACCACGCCAAGATAACCGTCGAGGAGATCAAGGACCTCAGGGAGGAGAAGCTCAAGAGGATAATCGAGAGGGCCAGGGAGCTGCTTAAGATGATGAAGAGCACCGAGCCCGACGTCAAGGAGATTATAAGGGAGGTCACCCAGACCGTCGAGGCTAAGAGGCCTCAAGTGATCGAGTACGGGCCCGAGAAGCTGCCAGCGGGCCCCGACGTTGACAAGAGCGACACGATAATAGTCGTCGAGGGAAGGGCTGACGTGATAAACCTCCTCAAGTACGGCTACACCAACGTCATAGCCATTGAGGGGGCGAGGGAGAAGATCCCCAAGACGATCGTCGACCTCTCCAAGAAGAAGAAGGTCATCGCATTCGTCGACGGCGACCACGGCGGAGACCTGGTGCTGAGGAGCCTCCTAACCCAGGCTAAGGTGGACCTTGTGGCGAGGGCCCCGAAGGGGATGGAGGTTGAGGAGCTGACGGGGAGGGAGATAGCTGAAGCCCTCAACTCCGCCGAGCCCGCCGAGGAGGTCGCCAAGAGGCTGGGCCTAGCCGGGGAGACCGTGAAGGAGGAGAAGGCCAAGGCCGTCGTGGAGGCTGAGAAGGCGAGGAAGCCCGAAGCCCGGGCGCCGGCGGCGCCCGCTCAGGCCCAGGCACAGGCCGCTGGAGCCCAGGCGGCTCAGAGGCCCGCCCGCCAGCCCGTGAGCATTGAGATGGCTATACCCAAGGCTGTGGTGGACGAGATCGCCAAGCTGAAGGGCACCCTTGAGGGCATCCTATACGACAGCGAGTGGAGGGAGATCGAGAGGGTGAAGGTGAGGGACCTCTTCAACAGGCTCCAGGAGATAGAGCCGGGCAAGGTGCACGCCGTAGTCTTCGACGGCATAATCACCCAGAGACTCCTAGACCTGGCGGCCGAGAAGAAGATACCCCTAATCATAGGGGCGAAAGTGGGCAGCAAGCTGGCGGGGAGGCCCTCAACGGTCCACTTCATGACGTTCGACGACCTAGCCCCCTAACAGGCCGCCGCCCACCCTCCACTTCTCTCCCCCTACCCGAAACCTGGACACGCTCAAACCCGTGGCCGGGTCCATGTCTTAGTGATGGTTCAAAACCGCACTTATCCCCCGACCCCAGGCCCCGGGGGGTGGGCCAGCCGGGAGCCCTTGAAGGGGCCTGGGGGTGGCTGGTTGCCTCTACCCGAGGGAGCGGCTGACTTAATGCTGGAGACGCTCAGGAGGGTGCCCGAGCCAAGCGTTATCGTCACAGCCAGCGAGGCCCTGGCGGTCGTCGAGGAGCAGGAGGCCCTCGGGGGCTGCGTGGGCCCGCTCTGCAGGGAGCTCAGGGCCCGGGTTAAATCCACGCCTGTGGAGGAGGCCTACGCCATCACCACTCGAGGCCTCGTCCCCGTGGGGCGGGGTGGCTTGGAGATCGACGGCTGGGTGGCCGCGAGGGCGGGGAGGATCCCGGGGTTCCTGGGCGTCTTCCACACCCACCCAGCCGGCCTGGCGGTGCCCACCCCCTACGACCTCGCGGGGGCCAGGATCAGGGGGAGCAGGGTGGAGTGCGTGGGCGCCAGGGTGTGGGGGAGGGGCAGGGTTATGTGCATCGAGGCCGAGGATCCCGGGGTGTGGGAGGAGCTGGCCAGCCTCTTCACCAAGCTGGAGGGCCTAGTCCACTCCACCGACTACTACGCCCCGTACCCGCAGGGCGAGAGCCTAGTCTTCGTCCCGAACCCGTCGCCCCGCGTCGCCCTACAGATAGAGCTTGAGGCACTAGCCCTCGCGGAGGCCCTAGCGTTGAGCGCGTACATCATCGAGGAAGGGTGAGGCCAGCCCCGGCCTCGTCGGCCCCCTCATCTAAACGGTGAACTCGAAAGTAGCGCTCCCCCTGGGGATGCCGAGGGCCAGGGCCGCCGCCAGGTACGCAGCGTTGAGGAGGGCAAGCAGCACCCGCCCCTTCTCGCTCTCGACGGCTACGGGGGCCATTAGGGCGGCGAAGTAGTGGAGTGGGAGGTAGTACCATGCAATGGGGTCCAGTAGGCCCAGCAGGAGGTGCGCCGCGAGGGACGCGGAGCCCACTATGCAAGCAGCCACCACCCGGGGATCGCTGGCTCCCCTGCACGCCCCGCCCCGGGCCAGCTTGAAGGCCAGCGCCACCAGCACGACTGTAACGTAGGGAGCGTACTCGACTGCCGTGAACTGCACTAGGAAGCCTTTAGGGATAGGGTTGCTGACGGCGTAGAATGAGCCATTTACTACAGTAACGTTTACTTTGTAGAACCTCCAGACCTCGACCCCCGTGAACATTTTAAGGAGTGATATGAGACTGGTCGCGGGCCTCAAAGCGTGCACGCGCCCGTGGTAGGAGAACGTGGCGTAGAGGGTCCCAGCCACGCCGGCGAGCCCCTTCTCGGCCAGGCAGCTGTGATACATTACCGGGAAGAGGGCTGCAATGAACAGTATAGAATAGGCGGCGGAGCCTAGTAGGGCCCTCCTAACCTCCCTCCTCCCCGCGAGGAGGGCGGCCAGGAGCAGGCCTGCTAGGTAGAATGCTGCAGTGTACTTTGAGTAGAAGCCCAGAGCAGCCAGCAGCCCGGAGAGGGCTAGGTGGAGCCGGCTCCTAACCCCCCGGGTCACGAGCAGCCAGTACGAGGCCACGATGAAGAAGACCTCAACCCCGTCGAGCAAAGCGTAGGACCACACATTAGCGATCAGGCCGCTGGTGGAGAGCAGGAGGCCCCCAAGGAGCGCCTCACGCCACGAGTAGATGGAGCTGAGCGTGTAGTACACTATTAGCAGCGACGCCACTGAGAGGAGGTAGAGGAACACGTGCACGCCTGCGACGGAGAACCGTGAAGTCATCAAGCCGTACAGGTACTTAGCAAACGGGGGGTGCTCAGGGTTACACTCCAGGGGGCAAACGCCCCTCACATAAGCCAACCCACACCCTATGTACAACTCCTCATCTCCATACTTAGGCCCCACGCCGGTGAGGTGGAGCACGAACACTAAGATTGAGTAAAGCAGGACCAGGTAAACGGGGGCGATCTCGCCGCGCTTAAGCCCCGCCAGGATGCCACGGACGGTGAGAGCCAACAGGCTAGACACCAAAGTTAAATAAATCACCTATAAAATTTAAAAATTAAAGAAGCGCGGGATGCGCTTGAAGGGTAGCGGCCTTAACTCTAAGGCTTCTTGGCGACTACGTAGGCTTGGTATACGCTGCCGGAGTCGGTGTAGATCTTGACTAGGTAAGAGGAGCCTGCAACTATGGTGCCGGTAGTCTGTAGATCAAGAGATAGTGTTGTCTCCTCGCCCTGAGAGAGCGTCACCCGGTTGGCAAGCGCCGTGGAGCCAACGTTGACCACTTCAATCTTTGTCACGACTGCTGCCTTGGTCCCAGTACTCTTGAGGTGCAGGATTAGAGTGCCGTTGGCGTAAAGCTCAGTGTCGGGCATCACCGATAGCTCCTCGACGTTCCCGTAGGTGCCCCAGAGGCCCATGAGCCAGCCCGCCACAGCAATGCTGATGGCTACAGCCACCGCGACGATGATCACCGTAGCCACGACCGGGCTAATACCGCGCAAGTGCCTCGGCACTCGAACCCACCTCTCTTTACTACTAGCTCGCTGTTATGCTACTTCCTCGAAAGAATATATATGTTTAAGCCTAGTCACACTCCTTGAAGCGCTGGAGCAGTCCTTATAAACGCTTGAAGCTTGTGGATTGCCGGTATTACTGTATGCATTACTTCGTGGCTACGTGAGTAGCGCTACCGTCTTGAGGGACATGACCAGCACCACGTATGAGATTAGCGTCAGTATCGTCGCGTGGAGGAAGCCGGCGGAGAGCCTTAAGTCCTGGATCTTCCCGGCCATGAGGCCCATTAGCCAGGAGTTGAAGAGGGATCCCAGGCTCAGGTATAGGGTTACCTTGGCTATATCCTGCGGGGTGATCCCGCTGGTTATCCCCATTGTTGCGCCTTGCCCTAGGGCCGGCGCTATCCCTTGGACTGTGAAGCCTAGGACTAGGAAGCTGGAGGTTGAGACCAGTATCGCTCCAATGTAGGGCATGAATATGTAGGGCCTGAGCCTCCTCCTAAGCTCCTCGTCCAGGTCTACGAGGCTGTAGGCGTACCTGGCCAGCGTGTCGAGCGTCCCAGGGGATCCTCCTCCGACTATTATTGAGTCGCTCAGGAACCTCATGTTGGCGAGGAGGATCCAGTCCTTTATCCCCCTAAGCGCCCTCCTGAGGGCGCGCTCCACGTCGAGCCCAGCCGTTAGCGCGACGGCCAGCCTCTTGACTACCCTGTCCAGGGGCCCGTAGCTCCTCTCCAGGGCGACTGCTATTATGCTCCTCTCGGGGGAGAGCCCCGTCTTCCTGACCTCGGCCAGGTCTCTCAGGAAGAAGGCGGTGGCCCTCGCGAGCCCCCTGTGCCTCAAGGTCTCCTTTACGTGGTAGTAGGCTGGCGGGAGGCTCAAGGCTAGAAGGGTGGAGACGAGGGTGAGGTCGAGGGCCATTATAACGTCTCTGTCCACGCGCTGGAATACGTGGTACGCTCCCGTCAGGAAGAACATGACGGGGAACACGATGATGGCCAGGGGGATCCCGAAGACTACGAGGGCCCTGTAAGGTGAGACTATGGTTATCGGTGACTTCGGCTGGCTCGCGTGGACCATGAAGAGCAGCAGTATGGTCATCGTTGGGAGTACCACGAAGCTGAAGAGGGTGAGGCCTGCAACACCCGCGAACTTACCCGCGGGGAACACGGCGCTTACGGTGAAGAACACGTAGAACACTAGAGTCATCACCACGGCTATCGTTATGTAGACCTCCATGAACATGCTCATCCTCTCGGCTAGAAGCTTTAGGTCAGCCATCCTCCTGCTGAAAATGTCCTGAGTCCTGATTTCTAGGTAGTGCACTACGTCGCCGCCTATCCTAATGGTTGTCACGTAGCCTAGAACGAAGTCCCTGTACAGGTGGCTGGGGTGCTCGAGGGCGTTGTACTCCAAAGCCTCGAAGGGGTCCTTGCCGAACATGTTGACGTCCCTTAGCACCATTAACGCCTCCCTCCTCATTGCCTTGAATACCCTGAGGCTTGCAACCCTCTCCATCACCTTCAGTAGGGGCACGCCGCCCCTCGTCATGGTGGCTAGGTACGCTGCGAAGAATGGGAGCTCGCTCTCGACGTTACTCTTCCTCTCGTTGGCCTTGACTGATGGGTAGGAGAGGTAGTAGGCGAAAACTAGCAGGGGGACAGTGAATAGGGAGAGCGACGCTACCGCCTTCACCATCGGCGGGAGGATGCTGAAGGCCAGAATTATGGTGAAGTAGACTGCGAAGGCGAGCGAGGCGAGCGTGAAGAGGAGGGCGCGGGCCGCGTAGAGGACTGGGTGGCGTAGCAGCCCAGCCCTCCTAAGGGCCACGTCCAAGTTGAAGGACTCCACGAGCCTCTCAGCCAACCCCCTGAGGTAAGTTATAGCCACGAAGTCTATGAAATCATTCAGGGTCCACTCTAGCTCGGGCGGCCTATAGACCCTCTTAGGCTCCCTACGCAGCCTCGGCCTGAGCATGACAGCGCCCACCCGCCCAGGGGCTCGTTTACCATGTTAACGGCGCTACTCGAACGACTCCGCGGCGCCTAGTTCACGCGTCGCCTTCTCATAGGCCTTCGCGGGGTTCGTGTAGTACTCGTTTATCCACCTATAGACCTCGTCGATCTTAGTGACGCCCTTGGCAGTCATCCACTTTATGTACCTAGACCTCCTCGAGACCTCCTCGAGCACCCAGTCTAAGTCCTTCCCAACCTGCTCCGCTATGCTCCTCATCACCGTGCTCTCCTCGAGGTAGATATAGTGCTTCCTCTCCGCGGGATCCCACTTGGCCACGAGTCTATAGTCTCCATACTCCTTGATCTCCCAGACGTCGGTGACCCTCCTTGCTATCCTGTACGTCCCGTCGGGGTTGTAGAGCCTCACCCTCTTGATCGCCGCCACGAAGTTGACTAGTGGAATGTAGCTCTGAGGGATATTCATGGGCGGGCTGGTGAGCCTCTTGACGGCCGCGTCAACGTGCTCGGCGTGGAGCGTCGTCAAGCCGCCGTGGCCGGTTGCTATGGCCTGGAAGAGCACGTAGGCCTCCTCGCCCCTGACCTCGCCGACTATGATAACGTCGGGCCTGTACCTGAGGCTCACCTTGATCAGGTCGTAGAGTGTGATCTCGCCGATCTTCTCCGCGCCCAGGCCGTAGCTCGGCCTTGAGACTAGCTGGACCCAGTTCTCGAGCGGGAGCTTCAGCTCAGGCGTGTCCTCGACTGTGACGACCTTAATGGTTGGCCTGAGAAGCGTGGAGAGGGCGTTGAGGAGCGTAGTCTTGCCTGCACCGGTTACACCTATTATGAGACCCGTCGACTTGTACTCCATTGTTAGCCAGAAGTACGCGGCGAGGTCGGCGCTAAGCGTGCCCTCCCTCACGAGGTCTATAACGCTCAGCGGCTCCTCCTTGAACTTTCTAATAGTGAAGCTGGACCCGGACATGCTAACCTCTCTCCTGTACGTAGCGGCGAGCCTGTGGCCCTCGGGGAGTATTGCGTCCACTATGGGGAATGCTACGCTCACGTGCTTCCCCGCTTTGTGAGCGAGCTTGACTACTAGAGAGTCGAGCTCATCCTCATTGTTGAAGACGATGTTTGTCGGTATGCTCTCGTACCTCCTGTGCCAGACGTAGATACGCCTCCCCACGCCGTCGCAGCTTATGTCCTCTATGTTCGGGTCTTTCATAAGCGGGTCTATCTTACCGTAGCCGAGCATGTCCCTTATCAGATAGTACTCGATCTTCTCCCAGCTAATCCTTGGATTCGGCGACTTCATGAACCTTAACCTAAACCTCCTCACGGCACGCCTCGCGGCTTTGTTAAGGTACTCCTGGTAATCAGCCCCCACCTCCTTGGGGGGCTCAAGCTCCCAGTAGAGGATGTCAACTAGCTTCTTGTAGATCTCCATCTCTTCATCAGTCATGGGCACCTCGTCCAGTATATACACGGTCTCGCCCGTCTCGGGGTGCTGGGCAATGACCGCCCTGGCCCAAGGCTCCTGCAAGGGGTAGGCCTCTACCACTTTAAAGCCGGGCCTAAAGGCCTGGAGAACGGCGCCAAGAGCCCCCTCACTAAGCATCTCCTCGGAGGCTCCAACCTCCTCGGCAACAGCCTTCAAGGCCTTCTCACTATCAGACCCGCCGGCTCCAAGCCTCCCCCGCTTTCGGCCGCCACGCCTGAAGAGGCGCATACACTGCACCCTTACCTTACTGCACTACCTACCGTAATCCGGTTAGCATAGGGAAAACTTATCTTTTTAAATGCACTATACCACTTCCGGGGTGTATGAATTCGTTAATTGTTGACCCTAACCTTGCGTCCATATTATTTAGCCGTGGAAGCGCTGTTTTTTGAGGCATAGAACTAAACTTTTCTTCCCCTTAGGAGAGGGAGCGGAGTATTCTGAGGTGCCCCGCGTGCCGAAGGGCGGGTCGCAACTACGCATCATTGCGCTTCTGCTTCTAATGCTAGCCCTGCTCGCCGCCCAGGCGGTGCAAGGCCAGGTACCCAGCAGGCTCCCGGAGCAGCTCAGCGTCAAGACTACTGGAGTCTTCGGCGTGGGAAGGGCCGAGCTCCCCCCGGGCTATACCATAGCTTCGGCCGCGCCTGGCCCCTCCCGCGGCGTGGTATACATCACCGGGACCGCCCCGTGGGGTCAAGGCTACGTTGCAATCCTGCGCACCGACGGCAGCGTTGAATGGAGCCACACGCTTGAAGGGCCGGGCGTACTCGTGGCTGTGGACAACCCATCGAATAGCAGGTGGCTGGCTGTAGCGTCAAGGCTAGGCGACTTGGCCGTGATAGACCTGAACACTAAATCAATCTACGCCTACTACTACAGGGCCCTCCGCTCGAAGCCCGTGCAGCTCCACGTGGCCACCGAGGGCGGCAGTCTCAAGGTTGTAGCCCTCGACTCCAGCGGGTCCCTCTACGTCTTCAAGCCGCCGGAGGAGGGGTGGTTCGAAGCTGCCCCTGAAACCGGCAGTGCGGCGCTAAGCTACCAGCCGGGCTTTTACGTCTTACACGCTTCTCCAGTCGCCCGCGTATCCAGCCTTTGGAACAGGAGCAACACGAACCTCCTAGCCGTGATAGCAAATATTAACCCCGACATCAACCAGCACTTCTACGCTACTCTTAACGCGCAAGTCTACTACGTAACGAGCGCGGGGGAAGTCAAGAAAGCAATCACGGGGACGAGAGTCTACAACGTCTCCGGCGTGGAGCTTATTGAAACAAGGACTCTGAGAGTGTGGATAGTTGACCCGGTGCTCCACATACCGGAGACGCTGAGCGACCACTCCTACCCCATAAACCAGACCAACGGCACGGGAACCCTCGTACTCCAGAATCTCTTCCCTGCAGAGTTCGGCATCTACATGGAGTACGAGGTCGTGCTAAGAGAGGCGGGCGAGAACAATATTATTGAATCTTACGAGTGCTACACCAACTTCACGACGTTGAGCTTCACGCCAGGCGCCAACGTTAACGCAACGATATACCTCCACCCAACAAACGCTACAAGCCCTGACGAATGCGAGCTTATGCGCAGAAGGTACGTCAACACCGCAAGTACCGGCCTCAACCTTGTAAACCTACTGTTCCTCAACATCTCCAGGCTACCGGACGAGTACAGGTGGCAGGAAGACCTCACGCTACGGTACATAAGGTTAAAGGGAGGGCTAGACGACATAAAGATTGTTAAAGCATATACCTCCCCAGCGCTCCCCGAGGGCTGGGACAGGCTTGGCGCCAAGTACCTCCTTCTCGCAGCAACCGATAAAAGCCTATACATTTACCTGTTTAACGAGAACCTAACCCTGGTCGGCATGCCTGTAGGGGACTGGGAAGAGGCCTACCTGGGCTCCACTCCTACAGCGGTTGAGGTCTCGCCTTCACTCGACGAGATCTACGTTGGCTGCTCCAATGGCAGGGTTTACAGGTTAACGTGGAGCCCCGAGAAGTTGAGGTATATCCTGACGGGCTCGCTCGTGGTCTCATCTAGGGGGATGCCTGTAACGTCGTTGAGGCTAGCTACTACGGGCTACCTCCTGGCCGCGACTGCTGACGGAGCCGCTCAGCTCATCGACCTGAGGGGGTGGAAGCCTCTGTGGAGGGGGCCGGCTGTATACCCGGCAATAGACCTGTCGCGGGCCGCGGGTCTTCCAGGCGCCGCTGTGGGCGGCCTCTGGTACTACCCCGGGCTGGGCTTCGTCGGCTACTTCACCAATCGGGGCGTGATGCTACTCCCCTATGGGCTCAGCGAGCTAGAGCCCCTATACCCTGTCTCGATAGTGCTGTCCTCGAGGCTAGCCAGCCTCAACGGCTTGAAGGAGGCTCTACCCGTTAATGCTAACGAATCATACGTTGACGTGTTCATGGAGGGATCCCGGGTCGCATCGGCCACCTTCACTGAGGAGGACGGGCTCGCTGTGGCGACCCTCTACCTGCCCAGGGGCCCTGTCACGTTCAGGGTTAACGCCTCTATAGCGGGCGATCAGTGGGTGGTTGAGTGGAACTACACGGTGGCCGGGCCCTCATCGGAGAACGTGACAGTGAAGCTTAGGGAGGCTCTAGTCTACGTCTACACCCCTGAAGACGGTGGGATAGGCTACAAGCTCACGGCTGGCCCCAAGAAGGGGGCGCTGGTTACGCTAGAGCCAACCGGCGTCTCCCCGAACCTACCCTACAGGCCCGTCGATGACAAAGCGTTCACGGGCACGACCGGCCCTGACGGCCTGGCCCGCTTCATAATCTATGAGGGCGTCAGTTACAGGGTAACGGGGAGCCTTAAGGGCTACACCATAGAACCTGCTGACGCGGATGCGTTCGGCCCCGCCAATGTAACACTGAAGGCCGACCCGGTGCTTTACACTCTAGACCTGGAAGCATTCGACTCCGAGGTCTTTAACTACGCGGGCCTCAAGTACTACGTGCCGGAGGCCAACGTCACGCTGACTCTGGGGGAGACGGGGAGGAGCGCGTGGATACTCGTCGAGGGCGGGAGGGCAACGCTTGAGATACCGGCGGGAAGCTACAGAGTCCAAATAAAGGCGGCGTACTACGAGCCCTACAACGCATTAATCAAAATCCCCGAGGCGGGTACACTAAGCGCTGCGCTCAACCCGATACACTTCACGGTGGCGCTGCATGTGAACATTAACGACACAACAGGGTTGATACTGAGCCCATCCAGCGTTGTTGAGGTAAAGGTTAAACCCATCGACTTCCCCCTGCAGCCCGAGTCAACGCACACCGGCCCCGACGGGTCAGCGGTGTTCAAGCTCCACTGGGGTAGGTATAGCGTAACCGTTACACACCCCATGCTGGAGTCCACAAGCGTAACTATAAACGTCACCGGCAACGTTGAGGAAGTCATCACGGTCAAGCCACGCTACTCCCGAGTCAACATAACGGTGCTGGACGCTGATCTGGTTGAATACGGCGTTCTAGTGAAGAATGCCCTAGTGACTCTTACCTATAACGGGCCATTCACGGGAGGCTCTGTGACCATCGACCTCGAGGAGGGCTTCGGGTCGGTCACGCTCCCCTACGGCTACTACACCCTCTCGGCGACTGCAGGGGGCTATCAGACTTCAACGTTCCAGCTAGCCGTGAACACTCCGCAGGATAACGTCACCATAACTGTCCAGCCAATCAGGTACCCGGTCAGGATAAACGTCCACGTTATTGACCCCGTCTGGAACCTCGCCTCCGGCCCCCTAGCCGGGGCGCTGGTAACGGTGAAGCTAGTCTCGCCCAGCTATCCCCTGCCCCCATCCACCCTGCTAACGGGCAACGACGGCACCGCCACGTTCAACCTTAGAGGGGGAGAGTACCTTGTCGTGGTGCAGCACGAGCTTATAGGCAACTACACAGAGCGCATCCACGTCGCCGGCACGGTGAGCGTGACCCTCCAGCCGAAACCAATATACGTCGATGTAAACCTGAAGGTCGTTGATTCGGAGCAGATGCTAGCGGTTCCCCAGGCATCTCTGACAATGGAGTACACGGGCGTTACCAGCAGGAAGTTAACCATCACAGTCAAGGACGGCTCCTTCAGGGGACTACTGCCTGCAGGCAACTACGTGTTCACGGCTAGCGAGCCCCACTACTATGAAGCCTCTATCCGCGTGAAGCTTGTAGGGGTATCAACCTTCAACCTCACGATCCTAATGAAGCCCATATACCAAGATGTCACCATAAGGGTCCTGTCCGCCAGCGTGGTTGTCAACGGGACACGATTCCCCGAGGCACCCATACCTGGAGCCGAGGTTAGGCTTACCCCCAGCGACCCCGTGCTGAGAAGCCTAGGCATAACCGGCTACGCCGCTGTAACAGACGAGGAGGGCGTGGCGAGGCTAAAGGTTAGAGTGGGCTTTTACAACCTGAGCGTCTCCGCAGACTACTTCTATGCAACAGCGACCAACGCGAGCGTCCTGAGCGAGAAGCGGTTTGAAGCGACAGTTAAGCTGAAGCCGGTGCTAAACCCGGTCAAGTTGAAGATTTTGGACGGCGAGCTTGAGCCGGAGCACGCCAGCATAGCGGGCACGCTGACCTTGACCTCCTGGAACGACATACCCCTAAGGTTGAGGGTAAACGTCCCGCCGGGCGGGGCTATCCTGCTCCTCCCGGCCGGGTCGTACGAGGCGCTGGTAGAGTCTCCAGGCTACCAGGCCTCAACCTTCAACTTCACAGTGCCGGGCGACACGTACACCTTCAACTTGACCGCGGAGAGGCTCCCCGTGAAGATCACGGTCCTGCTTGAATCCGTTTTCGGCTCGTCGCCGGCGAGCAACATGACCCTGACGCTCACTGCAATAGATATACCGCTCAAGGTTAAGACTATCAACCTCACACTCGACTCCAGCGGGTCAATAGTGGCCGGGCTGAGGCGCGGCAACTACACAGTCCAAGCGGCCCCACTCGGCTACGCTCAGCCCGTGACTCTGGGCACTATCACAGTGTCAACCGGGGGGGAGGAGTACACCTTCACCGTCGAGGCTCCCACTTTCACGCTTAACCTGACAGCCGTCGACTCCGAATTCAAGGAGTACACGGTCCCCGTCAACGCCACGATAACATACCTCGGGCCGTACGGCTCCGGCGAGTACTCCACCAGCCTACCCGCCGGCCGTGCCTCGCTAGAGCTGCCACCGGGAAGCTACCAGATCACGCTCACGTCTCCATTCTACTACACGTACACCACGCCGCTCAACCTGACCGCGAGCACTAACGTCACGGTCGAACTGGACCCGAGGAGGGCCAGCGTTAACATCGTGGTTAAAGACATTGACGGGAACCCCGTCAGCAGGGCCAGGGTCATCCTCCGCCACCAGATACTGCCGTACGCCGTGGAAGCCGTGACCGGCAAGGGTGGAGGGGCTACACTTGAGGACATTAGGCTGGGGAGCTACACCTTAACGGCGACGCCGCCAGCCGGCGTTACGTACCTGAAGCCTAGCACATCCAACGTTACGATCACCGCTGAATCAAGGTCGTTTACAGTCATCCTCATGCCGAAATCGTTCAACGTGACGATAGTTTTAATCGACGCGACCACCAACAAGATGATCCCGTTCCCGTACACGCTAACTCTTGCCAGGAAGGGTGCTGGGAGCGCGTTGCTCTCCATACCTTCAAATGTAACTATTGAAAACGGCACCGTGAGCCTCATGCTACCCTACGGCGACTACACTGGGAAGCTTGAACCCGTCGAGGAGGACTACTATATTCTGCCGGATCAGGTGTCGTTCACTGTGGATAAGAACGAAACGCTAACCATAAAGCTGGAGCCTAGAGTGTACAGCTTGGAAGTAATCGTTGTAGACGATAGGGGCATGCCTGTACCGAATGCCAGGGTAGTCTTAATAGACGTCAGGGGCAACGTGCGCTCCGCGGCTTCGACCAACGAGGACGGGCAGGCAGTCCTCAAGGCGCCTTACGGGGTTTACATGGTTGAAGCCACTAAGTCCGGCTACAAACGCACACCATACCAGGTGCGCATTCCCGATACGAAGGATCTGACAATAGAGCTGGAGCCAGGCCTCCTCGTGATACTTAAGAGGTACTCAACGTTCATAATCGGAATAGCGGGCTTAGCCGTAATAGCGTACGGCATACTAAAGCTAAGATCATGGATAGCCGAGAAGATCGCCGAGGAGGAGGAGTACTTCTAGCCCCCCAAACCGTGGGCTGGAGCGTTTAGCTAATCACCATTAAAGCCCGCAACCCCCCGGGGAAGTGACTCCAGGGGTGAGGCAGGTGTCCACGCTGCCCAGCAGGGATGAGGTTGTCAAGAAGGCTAGGAGAGTCGTGGAGGAGCGTTATGAGGAGAAGCTGGAGAAGCTTAATAAGACATACGAGGAGTACGTGAAGGAGGTAGAGGCCGAGTTCATGGAGACGGCTAAAGCGTTCAGGGAGAGGCTGCCCCGGGTCTGAGAGCGTTAAGGCCGAGCACCCGGGGCCCTCGGCGTGCTAGCGGGCGCCAGCCCCTTCTCTGCCAGGAGCTGTCTTTCCCCTCCCCTTCAAGGCCGCCCTCTTGCGAGGCAGGGGCCTTAGTCTAAGCTCCTCAGGCTCGAGGAGCCCGCGGCTCTAGTGCGTGCCTGCTCAACGCTTCAAGCTGCTAGGAGAGTGGTGGGTGGCCGTAGTAGCTGTAGGCTATGGCCACCGGCTTCACTCTCGTCCTCCACGCTATCGACGCCGCGACGCCTAGGAGGATTATGAGAATGGCGGCTTTAATGGCTGCGGTTTTGCTCTTGGTTAACACGCTTGACCCGCAAGCCTCCTCTAGCCCGAGGTATCTCAGCGTTAGCTCTACCTTGCCCCTAACCTCGTAGGAGGTGCGCATTCCGGAGATGAGGGGCCTGATGACCTCGGCCTCTGCGTTGGCGTGGATCTCCGCTGGCAGGAGGCCGGCTGTGGTTGGTATGTAAGTCACGTTGGCCTCCGGCGTGGAGGCGCGGTAGATCTCCTTGCACACCACGGGCTTCGCCCCCCTAACGTAGAGGAACTCGCCGGGGGCCGGCGCGGCCTCCTCCACGGCCTCCAGCGACTCGTTCAGGGCCTCCAGGACGACGCCTCTAATGACTCCCTCCATGATGCTTGGAGCCAGCGGCGTGGCGGCGCCTAGAATTATTATCCCAACCCTCCTCTGCTCGGTTATGTAGACTTGGATCCCGGCCTTCAGTGGGGAGACCGCCGCGGGGTAGGCGCTGGAGGCCAGGATGACCTGGGCGTCGATTCTCCCCTCATAGACGGCCTGGGGGAGGCGGACGACTCCAGCTGTCTGAGCATGAAGCACTGGTATACTCGCTAGGATAGCTAGCAAAAACGCTAGAAGGGCTAAGCTGCCCGCCCTTACTTGGGATCTACTCAAGCCTGCTTCGCACCCTTATACCTCTCGATAGCCTTCCTTATGGCTTCCTTAGCCTCCTTGGCCCCTCTCCAGCCGGTGACCTTCACCCACTTCCCCGGCTCCAGCTCCTTGTAGTGCTCGAAGAAGTGCTTTATCCTGGCGCGGAGACTCTCGGGCAGCGACTCCACATCCGTCCAGCCGGCGTAGTATGGGTCTAGCTTCGGCTTCGGGACGGCTATGATCTTGCTGTCCGGGCCCTCCTCGTCCTCCATGTCCAGGATGCCTATGGGGACTACCTCGATCACGCTACCCGGCATTAGGGGCTCCCTGGAGATGACTAGCACATCCACGGGGTCCCCGTCCTCTTCCAGCGTGCCTGGTATGAAGCCGTAGTTGAACGGGTAGACCATGCTGGTGTAGAGGAACCTGTCAACACGGACAACGCACGCCTCCTTGTCGAACTCGTACTTTACACCACTGTTCATCGGAATCTCTATGACGACGTTAACCACTTCAGGCGCGTCCTCCCCGGGGCCTATCCGGTCGAGGCAGGACACTCCTAGCACCCCCCTTCAACCATTAGATGAAGCGGGCCACATGCTTATTAAGGCTAAACCCGGCCAGTGCTAGGCCGACGACCCAAAGGCTGGGGAGGAGGATGAGCCATGTCCAAGCCCCCGTATGTAAGGTTCGAGGTCCCCAAGGACCTAGCTGAGAAGGTGTACGAGGCCGTCAGGAAGGCTAGGGAGACTGGTAAGATAAAGAAGGGCACCAACGAGACCACTAAAGCGTGCGAGAGAGGCCAGGCTAAGCTCGTCATCATCGCTGAAGACGTGGACCCGCCCGAGATCGTGATGCACCTACCCATACTGTGCGACGAGAAGAAAATACCCTACGTCTACGTGCCCAGCAAGATGAAGCTCGGCGAGGCCGCCGGGATAGAGGTTCAGGCAGCCAGCGCCGCCATCATAGACCCTGGAGAGGCGGCGCCCCTCGTCAACGAGATCATCGAGAAGGTTAAGGAGCTGCGCGCGAAGGCAGGAGTCTAAACCCCAAACCCCCTTCGCCCCCGAGGCCTACCCCGGGATCCCAGCTTTCCCAAGTCTTTCCTCTGAGAGGCACGCCGCCAGGGGGGTCGTTGCTTTTATTTGCCCTGGAGGAGCCCCGCGGAGCCTCCTGGGTATGGGGTGTCGAATAGCTTGGCCGCCGAGGAGCAGCAGTTCAAGTACATAGTTAGGATTGCGGGTACAGATATTAGGGGCGACCTTAAGCTGGTCTACGGCCTGGCCTCGATTAAAGGCATAGGCGTAACCACGGCTTACGCTGTTGCCAGGATGCTCGGGCTCGACCCTGAGATGAGGGTCGGTTTCCTCACCGAGGAGCAGATCAGGAGGCTGGAGGAGGCTGTGAGCGACCTGAGGAAGCTGGGCCTCCCGGCCTGGCTTTTCAACAGGAGGAAGGACTACGAGACGGGTGAGGATAAGCACCTAATAGGCGCTGACCTCGTGTTCCACGCTAGGAGGGACATTGAGAGGGAGATAAGGATCGGGAGCTGGAGGGGCGTGAGGCACAAGCTCGGCCTCAAGGTTAGGGGCCAGAGGACCCACACGACCGGCAGGCTGGGCATGACCATCGGTGTTAGCAGGAAGAAGGGCGGCAAGTAGGCGGGGTGGTGAGGAGTGGGCGACCCGAGGAAGCCTAGGAAGAAGTGGGAGGGCCCGAAGCACCCGTGGATTAAGGAGAGGCTCCTTAAGGAGATGGAGCTTGTCGGCCGTTACGGGTTGAAGAACAAGAAGGAACTCTGGAAGGCCGCCACTCTCGCCAGGAAGTTCAGGCACCTGGCGAGGAGCCTGCTGGCGCTGCCGGAGTCCGTGAGGGCTGAGAGGGAGAAGGCTCTCCTCGACAGGCTGTACAGGATGGGCTTGATTGACAGGAACGCCACGCTCGACGACGTCCTGGGCCTCACCGCGGAGCACATACTGGAGAGGAGGCTCCAGACCATCGTCTACAGGAAGGGCCTGGCTAAGACCATATACCAGGCGAGGCAGCTCATAGTCCACGGGCACATAGCCATCAACGGCAGGAGGGTCACGTCGCCCGGCTACCTCGTCTCCAGGGAGGAGGAGGACCTCATAGACTACGCTCCAGGTAGCCCATTTAAGGAGAGGGCTGAGGCCGCCTCAAGCTAGGGCGGCACGGGGGTGGCTCTGGGTTGACGGCGCTGTTCCAGAGGGACCTCAAGTGGGGCGTCGCCCACATCTACAGTAGCTTCAACAATACCATCGTCCACATCACCGACCTGACTGGGGCGGAGACCGTGGCGAGGGTTTCAGGCGGTATGGTGGTGAAGGCTGACAGGGAGAAGCCATCGCCCTACGCCGCGATGATGGCCGCTAGCAGGGCCGCGCAGCAGGCCATGGAGAGGGGTATCGTGGCGATACACATCAAGGTCAGGGCCCCTGGAGGGCACGGCCCCAAGACTCCAGGGCCGGGCGCCCAGGCTGCGATTAGGGCCCTGGCGAGGTCGGGCTTCATCATAGGCAGGATTGAGGACGTGACGCCGATACCGCACGACACCACGAGGAGGCCGGGCGGCAGGCGCGGCCGCAGGGTCTAGCGCCGCCTGCGCCTTCGAGGAGGCGACTGGTTCCTTGGCTGGGGCCGAGCCTTCCCTCGAGGTACTCTCCCTCGACGATAGGAGTATCAAGCTACTCGTCAAGGGCTTCCCCGTGGCCTATGTTAACGCTTTGAGGAGGCTCTCGCTGAGCGACGTCCCAACGCTCGCCGTTGACTTCGCCTACTTCTACGAGAACAACACTGGTATACACGACGAGATCATAGCACACCGCCTAGGCCTCACGCCCCTCAAGAGCGACGAGGCCCTAGCCAAGTACAGGAGCCCCGAGGAGTGCCGGGGGGCCCCTGAGGGTGACAGGAGCTGCTACGTCGAGATCGAGATTGAGGAGAGGCTGGACCCCACCGAGCTATCGGGCAAGTACGTCACAGCCGAGTCGATGAAAATCAGCGACCCCGACGTGAAGCCCGTCTACCCGGGGACTGTGCTCTTCTACCTCGCCCCGGGGCAGGCTGTGCACCTGATAGCCTTCGCCAGGCTGGGCAGGGGGAGGGAGCACGCGAAGTGGTCCCCCGCAACCGTGGCTTCATCCAAGTACGTCCCCGTGATCCACTACGACGGGTCGAAGGCGAGCAAGGAGTGCCTGGAGTGCCTTGATGCTTACCCTGAGGTGAGGAAGGCCCTGGAGTCCGGGGGCAAGGGCTCCATCGAGCTACTCCACTTCAGGACCACGAGCGGCCTCAGGTACTGCGCCGAGACCGCGTGCAGGGACGCCTTGAGGATCGAGTACAACCCCTCAAAGCTGATACTAGACGTCGAGAGCAGCGGCGCCCTCAGGCCGGAACGCATAATATACGAGGCTACTAGGTGCCTGGAGAAAAGGGCCCGGAGGCTGCTGGAGCTGGTAGAAGGGGAGGGTGCTCAGGGTTGAAGAGGACGGGGCCAACTAACCAGCTGCTCAGGAGGCTGATGCGCGAGATTTACAAGACTGGCAGGGACAACAATGCCCCAGCCTGGCTGAGGGTAGCTGAGCTCCTCGACAGGCCGACGCGCAGGAGGGTGGCGGTCAACCTCAGCAAGATCAACAGGTACGCCAGGGAGGGTGAGATGGTCGTCGTCCCGGGCAAGGTCCTCGGCGGGGGGTTCCTCGAGAAGAAGGTGACGGTTGCGGCGTTCGCCTTCTCCGAGGAGGCGCTTCGCAAAATTAGGGCTGCCGGGGCCCGCGCGTTGACGCTGAGGGAGGCGCTGAGGGAGAACCCTGAGGGGAGGAATGTGAGGATCATAATCTAGGGGGTGCCGGGTAGTGCAGGGTGAGGTAGTGGTCATAGACGGGGAGGGCCAGATACTCGGCAGGCTCGCGAGCAGGGTAGCTAAGATGCTCCTTGAGGGTAAGAGGGTTGTAGTTGTTAACGTTGAGAAGATCGCCGTCAGCGGCGACCCAGTGATGGTGGTTCAGTCCTACAAGAGGACGATCCTGGGGGTTAAGAGCCACTTCTCCCACAAGTGGAGGCCCAAGAGGCCGAGGAGCCCCGTGAGGCTCTTCAAGGCCGCCGTTAGGGGGATGCTCCCCAAGCACAACAGGAGGGGTAGGGAGGCGCTTAAGAGGCTCAAGGCGTATGTTGGCGTCCCCGAGGAATACGCTGGCGTGGAGAAGACTAGGTTCCCCGAGGCGGATGCCTCGAGGCTGTCGAGGGGCTACGTTACGCTTGAGAGGATAGCCAGGGAGCTTGGGTGGAGGGGTGGAGCAAGGTGAGCATGCTGGCTGGCAGGATAGTTATCGCGACGGGTAAGAGGAAGAGGGCTATAGCCCGGGCCGTGATCAGGCCGGGCAAGGGGAGGGTCAGGATAAACGGCGTGCCGATCGAGGTTTACCCCATTGAGATGGCTAGGATTAAGATGATGGAGCCCCTGCTCCTGGCGGGGGAGAGGATTAGGAACCTCATCGACATCGACGTGAACGTCGAGGGCGGCGGCGTCATGGGCCAGGCCGACGCGGTCAGGATGGCGATAGCCAGGGGGCTGGTCGAGTTCTTCAGGTGCGACGAGGACACTGAGGAGTGCAGGAGGATGCAGAAGATAAGCATGGACCTGCAGCGCGTGTTCGACGAGTACGATAGGACCATGCTCCACGGCGACCCGAGGAGGACCGAGCCCGAGAAGTACATGAGGTACAGCGCTAGGAGGAGGTGGCAGAAGTCCTACAGGTGACCCGCGATGCTCCTGCCGGTCAGGTGCTTCACCTGCGGCGCCCCACTCGGGCACCTCTGGGAGGAGTTCAAGAGGAGGGTCCAGGCCGGCGAGGATCCCGCGAAGGTGCTCGACGACCTGGGGGTCCACAGGTACTGTTGCAGGACAACCATGATCTCCAGCGTCTCGTACATAGAGGATATAGCCCTATATTACATAGTCAGGGCCCGCAGGCTGAGGAGTGAGGGTGGTGCGTGGTGAGCCAGGCGGGTGAGCTGCTAGTCCCCCAGGAGCTCTACATGAAGGCTGGGGTAGTCTTCGGGACGCAGATATGCACCAAGTACATGAGGAGATTCGTCTACAAGATACTCCCAGACGGGTACTACATGCTCGACACTAAGATGATCGACGAGAGGCTGAGGATAGCGGCGAGGTTCCTCGCAAGGTTCGACCCGGAGAAGATAGTGGTCACCAGCGTGAGGCTCTACGGGCAGAAGCCCGCGAGGATGATGTGCGAGCGCGTGGGCTGCAAGGCGGTGACGGGCAGGATAGTGCCGGGCATATTCACGAACCCCAACGTCGAGTACTACCTCGAGCCCGACGTTGTACTAGTAACCGACCCCAGGACGGACGAGCAGGCGATCATTGAGGCCAGCAAGATAGGGATCCCCGTGGTGGCCTTCGCCCACACAGACAACAAGGTGAAGAACATAGACCTAGTCATCCCAGGCAACAACAAGGGCAGGAGGAGCCTAGCGCTGCTGTACTGGATACTCACGAGGGAGATACTGAGGGAGAGGGGAGTCCTAGGTCCCAACGAGGACCTGGACATCAGCTACGAGGACTTCATGGCATCGAAAATCAGGAGATGGTAGACCCCGCGGGGCCCGCCGGGGGCGTTAGTAGCCGCGTTTAAAGCCCTCCAACCTCAACGCTCCACCTCTGAAGCCTTTGAAGCCTCCAGCGGGGGCTGCCGGGCTTGGATGAGCTAGTGGGTGTGCTTTCTAGGGCCCTGCAGAGGCGGGGGGCAAGCCTGGACCCCTTCACCCTCATGGAGCTCGCGACTCTCGTCAGGCACGCCGCGAGCGGGGGCGGCCCAGCCGGCTCGGACGCCGTCGGCTCGGCTAGGGCCTTCCTCCGGGACGCCCTGGAGAGGTCCTTCGTGGAGGAGCCGGAGCGCGTGGCTGATGACGTCGTCAGGGAGGCGCTGGAGTACTGTAGGAGGGAGGGCTGCGGGTGAGCGGGCCCGGAGCCGGGGCTGGGAGGGTTCTCGAGCTGCTCAAGCGGTCCCGGAGGCCGGTGGTCGCCACGCACTGGGACATGGACGGCGTCGCCTCCGCGGTGGCGGTCTCCTGGATCCTCGGGGGCGAGCCTGTGGGCTTCTACATACCCCCATTCACCTACAGGCTCACCGGGAGGGTGCTGGGCGAGGTCGAGCGCCTGGCGGCGGGGGCTGACCTCCTGGTCCTCACCGACCTAGCCTACCCGGGCCGCGTGCTGGACGAGATCCAGGGCAGGGTGGGGATCCCCCTGGCGGTGATCGACCACCACTACCAGGGGGATCCCCCTAGGCGGGGCTTGGTCGCCTACTACAACCCCGCCAGCTCGGGGGATCCCGGGGGCGACTGGCCCAGCGCGGCCCACGTCATCGCCACCCTAGCCGGGTCGGAGCCGAGGGATCCCCTCCTCCTCGCTGTGAGCATAGCCGGGGACCTGGGCAGGGCTGCCCTGGGGAACAGGGCCTACAGGATGTACATGGCCATGGCCGGCCTCGACCCCGTTGAGGGCTACAGGCTCGCGCGCGACTGCAGCCTCCGCGTCGGCGGAGCGGCCGTCATGGGTGACAGGGAGGCGCTGATCCGCGTCATCGAGGCCGCGGTGTACAGAGGCGTTGGGGCGTGCGAGGCCGTGATGGGGGACGGCAGGCTCGCGGAGCTAGCCGCCAGGGCGGAGGCGGAGCTAGAGGAGCTGGCCTCCACAGCGTCGCCGGCTGAGGAGAGGGCCGGGGGGAGGCTGCTGGTCTACAGGCTGGAGGGTGAGGGGATGCACGCCAGCAGGCTCGCGAGGATCCTGGCCGGGAGGAGCCCGGGGAGGGTGGTAGTGGTGGCCTACACCTCCAGGAGGGCCGGGCAGTCAAGGGTTTACGCCAGGCTCTCGGGGTCCCAGGAGCCCCCGCTCGCCGGGGCGGCTGAGTGCCTGAAGAGGCTGGGCTACAGCGCGGGGGGGAAGACGCAGCCGGGCAACAACGTTGCAGCCGTGGAGGTCGACCCCTGGGAGGTGGAGGAGGCCCTGGAGGCCGTGGTTAGGGTCGTGGAGTCCCTCCTCTCAGGCCGGGATCCTTGCGAGCACCCTCGCGACCCTCCCCCTTAAGTCGAAGAAGGTCGCCCCGGCGACCTCAACCTCGACCCACTCCCCGACCCTGGCCTCCCCGGCCGGTATGACTACGGGTATGTAGTTCTGGAGCCTGGCGACGAGGCTCCCCTCCCTGTAGGGGGATCCCGCGACCAGCGCCTTGACCCTCGAGCCCACGTAGCGGGAGTACCTCTCCAGCCCTATCCTCTCCACGAGCCTCGACAGGATGGTGCTCCTCCTCTTCTTCACCGGGTCGGGGACCTGGGGGAGCCCGGCGGCGAGCGTCCTGGGCCTTATGGTGTACTGGGCTATGTGCACCCTCTCGAACCTCAGCTCCTCCACGAGCTTCAGGGTCTTCCTGAACGACTCCTCGGTCTCGCCCGGGTGGCCGACTATTATGTCGGTCGCTATCATGGGGTCCTCGACGCGGGCCCTTATCCTCCTCACGAGCCCCTTGAACTCCTCGACGGTGTAGCCCCTCCTCATGATCCTGAGCATCTCGTCGTCCCCGGACTGGACTGGTATGTGGAAGAACCTGTAGAGCCGCTCGTCCCTGAAGAGGTCCAGGTAGTCGTCGACCCACTCGAGGAGGTGCTGCGGGTTCATCATTCCAACCCTCACCCTGTACTCCCCCGGCACCTTCTCGAGCAGCGTGGCGAGTAGGTCGGGGAGCCTCGGCCTGCCGGGCAGGTCGACGCCGTAGACGCCCACGTCCTGCCCCGTGAGCCTGACCTCGACCGCCCCCCTCTCCACAGCGTCCCTCACGGCCTCCACTATCAGCCTGGGCGGGTAGCTCTTCACCTCCCTCCTGGCGATCTTTGTTATGCAGAAGCTGCAGTTGCTCAGGCACCCCTCCTGGATCATGATGGTCGCGACTCCGTCCCTAACCGGGATCCTGGGCATGAAGCCCGTGGGCCTGGCCCCCTCGAGGAGCACCACCCTACCCGGGGATTCGACGGCCCTCCACACGCTCGCAGCGTTCTGGGGGGAGACCAGGCTGGCCTCCGGCGCCACCCGGGCCACGAGCCCCGGCCTGGCCTTGGCGAGGCACCCTGCAACTACTAGCCTAGCCCTGGGGTAGCGCCTCCTCAGCTCGGCCAGCCTCTTAGCTATTCTCTGCTCGGTGTCGAGCCTCACGGCGCAAGTGTTGACCACGATTACCTCTGCCTCCTCGGGCCTGGAGACTATGGAGTGCCCCCTAGCCTTGAGGACCTCGGCCATTAGCGCCGAGTCGAACTCCGCAAGCGCGCACCCGTACGTCTCGATGTAGACCCTGGCCATCGCCGCGGGCACCTGGGGGCCGCGGGTTGCTACTCGCCCCGCTCATTCACCTCGTAGCCGCGGGCCCTCAAAGCCTCAACCACGAACCTCTTGATGAATCCGTAGACCTCCTCGATGCCGAGGATCGAGGTGTCGATGACTAGGTGGTAGGCTGACAGGTCGGTCGTGTCCACCCCGTAGAGGCTCCTGAACCTCCTCCACTGGCTCAGCTCCCGGGCCAGGACCTCGTCCATCGCCTCGGCGACGCTGACCCCGTCCCTCGCGGCGACCCTCTCCACCCTGACGGGGGTGGAGGCCTTAACGTAGATCAGCACGTCCGCCACCCACGCAAGCGTCCACCCGGCTAGGTGGCTGTCAACCACCACCCCGCCCCTCAAGGCCTCCTCGACCGCCCGCCTGTCAATCTCCAGGTCTATCCGGGGATCCCGCTCAGCCATCCTGCTGAGCTCGACCAGGCTGACTCCAAGCTCGCGGGCAAGCTGCCTGAAGAGGGAGCCCGTGGTGAAGTACCTCAACCCCAGGTCTCTGGCGAGGCGCTTGGCGTAGACGGACTTCCCACCACCCGGAGGGCCCGAGACGACTACGACCGGGCCCCTGCGGCGGACCTCACGCTCTCCCTTATCAGCTCCGCCAGGCATGCCGCGCAGAGCACCCCACCGTAGGGCCTCTCCGGCCTCTTCGCCGTCTTGCTCAGCTTCCTCAGCGCGCTAGGCCTCAGCCTGGGCACGCCGTTGAGGGGCCTGCCGCACCTGGCGCAGCGGGCCGGGCCGGGCTTCCTCTTCTCGAAGTGAACCACCGTGACTCCGCCGGGCGTCCGCCTGTACACCCTCCTAAGGCTCCTCGACCTCAGCGCCGGCCTAACCACTGCAGCCACCCCCGGGCGGGTTCCCCCTGCCTCCCTCGACGCCCATTATAAGCTAATAAACGCCTCGGGCGGGCGCCGGCCTGCAGGGCTAGAGGAGGTAGTCCCTGAACAGGAGCAGGGCGTAGATGTAGCCCGCCAGGTGGATGAATGAAGTGTAAACCAGCGGCTCTCCACCCTGGGATGACAGGGTGAGCGGGGGCAGATCGAAGGGGGAGTAGGCCAGGGGGGTCCTCAGCACCAGTATCGAGGTGGCGGCGAAGACCCCTATGAGCATGGCAGTCTTGAAGAGGAGGGCGCGCAGGAGGAGCCTCCTAGCCTCCCGCGCCTGGGGGGCTAGCTGCCTAGCCCTCTTAACCGCCCTCTTGCTCCTCATCCTCGACAGCATCCTATACTCCGCGAGGGAAGCGACCGCCTCCCTCACCGCCTCGTAGGGGTAGATAGACCTGTAAACCACCGCCACCGAGTAGACGGCGAGGATTGGGAGGAGAAACGAGGCGAGCGGGTAGAGGTAGGGCACCCCGGGGCTCCCCCGCGGGCCGGCTAGAGCTTCTCTATAAGCTGGAGGAGCTGCATGGCTGCCTCGCTAGCCTTCCCCTCCCTGTTCTCGATGAATGCAACCGTCGAGGCGTAGTGCACGGCGCTCGCTATGCTAGCGGTCCTCGCCTCCTCGAGGAGCCTCCTCACGCCCTCCACGCCGCCCATGTCCGCCCTGTACCTGCTCCTGTCCCTCGCCTGCCTCGCGGCAATCTCCTCCGGGCTGGCCTCGATGACCGCTATCATGTCGGGCTTCAGCTCGTCGAGGACGTGCCTCGGGAGGCCGGGCCAGTAGCCGGCAGAGGTCTTGACGAGGGCGTGAGTGTCGACGATCAGGACCCCATCGCTCCCCAGCTCCCTGGCAGCGTCGCGCACTATGGCCTGAGCCGCCAGCCTCTGCAGCTCAAGCTGCTTCCTCAGGGGGAGGGTCCTAATCTTGTCCCTGTCGTCGACTATCCCCTCCTTGAGCGCGGTCTCGAGCATGTAGGTCCCGAAGTTGGAGACCTTGATCTTGACCCCCCTGCTCTCAGCGATCTTGGCCAGCTCGGACAGGACGGTAGTCTTGCCAACGCCGGGGACTCCCGTGACCACCACGACCTTGAACTCGTGCCTTAACCCGTCAGCCGCCATTAAGGTTCCCCCCGTGAAAACAAGGTTAGAGTGCTTAATCTGTTTTTCACGCCCACCCAAAATAGTGCAGGGCTAGCCCCGGCGCCCGGGTGCCCCGGGGGCGTCCCCCCCGGGGTGGGGTTGGGGGTGGCCGCTTGCTAGACCTCCTTCCCGAGGAGCCTCCTGAGTACTGGGTACGTCTCCAGGCTCCTCTCGTACGATATCATGGTGTAGTACTGGTTTATTATGCCCACGGCTAGCAGTATGCCTGTGCCGCTCCCGTAGGCCCCCAGCACGTCCGCCGTCACGGCTATGAGGCCGACTATTAGGCTCGAGAGCAGCGTTAGCGGGTAGATGTACTTGGCCAGCACGCCCTCGAGGAGCCTGGGGTTCCTCCGGATCCCCGGGATCTCCAGGCCGCTCTTGACCAGGTTCTCCGCCTGGTCCCTGGGGTTTAGGCCGGCTATCTCAACCCAGAGGAAGCCGAAGAGGACCGACAATACGAGCCAGGAGACTGCGAACGTGAGCGTTCTGAGGGGGTTCTGCAGGCTCTGGATCACGCCCCTCGGGGGGGTTATGTAGTAGACAAACTCGCTGTAGTAGCGGAGGAGCCCGCTGTCCCTCCCTAGTATGTTCCCGAGGAGGCCCGCGAACAGTTGTAGGTCCGCGACTAGGATGCCGACTAGGAGTATTGGGATGTTGGTCACGTAGAGGAACTGGAGGGGGACCTTGCTCCTTATCCCCCTAAGCCTGGGGCTCGTCACCGGGATCTCAACCCTCATGGCCTGGAGGTAGACGAGGAGCGCTATGAATGCGAGCGTGGCGAGGAACCCTGTGAGGTCTGGGAACCCGTTGGGCCTGGCGAGGAGGGTGACGCTGGGGTTCCTGATGAGCGCGGGTATGAGGCCGTAGGCGACCTGGCCGGGCACGTAGCCGAGGAGGCTCCATACTACGCCGCGGGCCACGCCGGCCAGGATGAAGAGGCTTATAGCGCTCCCTATACCCCACCCCTTCTGGAGCATCTCATCCATCAGTATGACCAGGTAGACTGCGAAGGAGAGCTGAGCCACCACGAGCAGCCTCTCGCCCCAGCCGGCAGAGCACCCGGTGAGGGGGTTCCCCGTGAAGCTCCAGTACCTGCAGCCGAGGGCGTACATCGACGCCTCGAACACGCCGAAGAGCAAGGCCAGAGTCTTGCTGGCCGCCGTGAACTTCCTCCTAGCCTCCGGGTCGGAGAGGTCCATGTCAATCAGCTTCGCGCCTATCAACACCTCCAGTATTAGCCCCGCCGTCACTATGGGCCCTATCCCGAGCTCCATGAGCGTCCCGGCGCTGCTCGCGAATATGATCCTCTGAATGTCGAGGGCGCTGCCCGCCCGCTGTGCGGGGATCCCGTAGAGTGGGACATTGGACATGACCAGGTAGAGGATCAACACGATACCCGTCCAAGCCAGGCGCCTGTAAAGCGAGGGCCTAGGCGCCGGCTTAGCCACCGTCGGGATCCTATCAGCCACGCTCGCAAGGAAGTCAATCACGCCCATGAAGCCACCACCACGTCGGAGGCGCCCAAGCACCCTCCCCGGGGGGAGTCGCTTCTCGCGGCCACGCCTGGAGAATATTTAAAGCAGCCTTGGAGGCTGGTGTAAGCCTTAAACCCCCGGCGCCTTCGCGTTATCCTGCCCCCGGGTGCGGGGGTGCCCGAGCCTGGCCAAAGGGGTCGGGCTTAGGACCCGATGGCGTAGGCCTGCGTGGGTTCAAATCCCACCCCCCGCACCACTCCTCCCCGCCTTGAGGCACGAGTTGTGCAAGTAGTACCCGTCTACCCTGGTGAACTCCGAGGGGTCCCCTGGGGGGTTCTCGTAGGGGGTGCAGTCCGGGATCCCGGCCTCCTTGAAGGCCCTGTGCCTGTTCCTGCAGCTCTCGCAGGCGCCGCAGTGGTACTTGCCGTTCAGGTAGCAGCTCCACGTCTCGTAGACGAGGCTCCCCACGAGCTCGTAGGTGGATTTGAGTAGCTCCGGCTTGGAGAGCCCCTCCCTGCTGGGGCTCCACAGCTCTATCCTCCTCGAGCCCCTGAAGTGGCAGATCCTGAGGGCCGCCTGGAGGGCCTCGATGCACTCGGGGCTGCAGTCCGGGTAGATGGGCTCCCACGTGTCCTCCCTCGGCTTCACGTCGTAGTAGTGTGCCCCGTAGGCGACGTAGACCCTCTCTCCGGGGTGCCTCTCGGCGATTGTGTAGGCGTACGCTGCGGCAATGCTGGCCATCACCACGTTCCTGATCGGGACGACGACCGTCGGGGCGTACTCCTCCTCCACCCTGACCGACTCATCCGTCAGCTGCGTGCCCCTCCACACCTCCCCCAGCGTGGAGAGGTCGATGAGCTTGTGCTCGACAACCTCGCCCCAGCCCTCCCGCCGCGGGAGCCTCCTGAGGCTCGAGACGAGCCTGAACGCCACCTCTACCTCCTTGGAGGCCTTCTGCCCGTACTTGAAGGTGAGGACGTGAACACTGCAGCCGCGGGCGAGCCACTTGAGCATGTAGCCGAAGCTATCCGGCCCCCCGCTGACGATCGCTACGACCCTGCACGGCTTAACCACTACGGGCTCGACTCCCCTAGCAGCCACTCCTCCACCACCAGGCCACGGCCTCCAAGGGGCTCCGCCCTCGTAGAAGAGTTTATCGCCTAATTACCACCCTGGCCGCTGCGAGCCCCTCCCGGGCGTCTTGCCGTGAGGGTGAGGGTGCTCAGCGAGGAGCTGCCCGCGGCGGGGATGATCCTCGCGAGGCTCAGGAGCTCCTCGACTGGGCTGGCTGGGTTTAGGAGTGGCCTGAGGCTCGCCGGCGTGGCGCTGGCTCTGAGCGTCTCCAGGGAGCTTGAGTGGAGGAGGGTGAGGGTGAAGACCCCCCATGGAACAGCAGAGGGGCTGGAGCCCGAGGCCCAGCCGCTGCTCGTCGCCCTGCTGGGCGCCGGAGCCTTTATGGCTGAGGGGTTCCTAAGCGTTTATGAGGACGCCCCCCTCAGCTTCGCGCACGTTAAGAGGGACGGGGGCGTCGAGGCCTCCTACGAGGGGCTCCCGCCAAGGATTAGGGGCCCCGCGGTCATACTCGACCCCACGGTTGCCACGGGCCGCGCGGTCGACGCCGTTGCGTCGGAGCTGAAGGCTAGGGGCGCGGCGAGGGTGCTGGTGGCTTCGGTTGTAGCTTCGAGGGACGCAGTCCTCTACCTGGCCGAGAGGCACCCGGACTTGGTCCTCCACACCATAGCCGTCGACCCTAGGCTTGATAGCAGGGGACACATAATCCCCGGCCTCGGCGACGCTGACCAGAGGGCGCTGGGGGCTGGAGGCGGTTGAGCATAGGCGACTCGTGGGTGCTGAGGAAGGCTGCTGAGGTGCTCTCGGAGACCCCGCTCTGCGACCGCTGCCTGGGCAGGCTCTTCGCCCAGCTGGGCCACGGGCTCTCTAACAAGGAGAGGGGCTGGGCCATCAAGCTCCTACTAGCCATGGAGCTGCACCGCCTGGCCCGCGAGGGGTCCCTGCCGGAGGGCGTCCTCGAGACGCTTGCCCCTAGGCTGGGGAGGGCTGGGGCAGAGGTCTACAGGGTCCTCAAGGGCAGGGATCCCCCCGAGGCGCCCGCCTGCGCCATCTGCGGGGGCGGCCTCGACGAGTTCATAAGCCGCGCCGCCGAGAGGGGCCTCAAGCTACTCAGGGCGTTCGACGTTAAACGCTTCGTCGTCGGCGTAAAGCTCGAGGGCGGAGTCGAGGCGGTTGAGGACGAGGTTAAGAGGAGGCACGGCCTGGCCTACGGGGAGAGCATTAGGAGCGAGCTGAGGAGGGAGATAGGCAAGCTCCTCCAGAGGCTAGACCCGAGCCTAGAGGCCGACTTCGACAACCCGGAGGCGACTCTCCTAGTCCACTACCCAACGGGGGAGGTCGACCTTCAGGTCAACAGCCTCCTACTGGCCGGGAGGTACTGGAAGAGGGGGAGGCTCATAAGCCAGGCCTACTGGCCCTCCCCCACCGGCCCGAAGTACTTCAGCGTCGAGCAGGCGGCCTGGGGGCTACTCAAGCTGACCGGCGGGGAGAGGGTCGTGGTCCACGCAGCCGGCAGGGAGGACGTCGACGCCAGGATGCTCGGCACCGGCAGGCCCCTCATCATCGAGGTGAAGTCGCCCAGGAGGAGGCAGTTCAGCCTCGAGGAGCTGGAGCGGGCGGCGAACGCGGGCGGGAGGGGCGTGGTCGAGTTCAAGCTCGAGGGCCTCGCGAGGAGACGGGACGTGAGGCTCTACAAGGAGGAGGCCGCCGAGAGGAGGAAGGCGTACAAGGCGCTGATAGCTGTCGAGAGGGAGGTCACCCCCGAGGACGTGGAGAGGCTGGAGGAGGAGTTCAGGGGCAGGGTGGTGCTGCAGAGGACGCCGAGGAGGGTGCTCCACAGGAGGCCGGACGTGCTGAGGAGGAAGAGGGTGCACTCCGTCAAGTGCCGCCTCTACGGCGGGGGAGTCATGGAGTGCGTCATTGCAGCGGACGGCGGCCTCTACGTGAAGGAGCTCGTGAGCGGCGACGACGGCAGGACCACGCCGAGCTTCTCCGAGGTCCTCGGCGCGGGGGCGGAGTGCATCGAGCTGGACGTAATAGCCGTGGAGGGGGTAAAGCTATTTGTATCCACCCCCGGCACGGGTGCAGTGACCCGGGAAGGGAAGGGTTAGGTGAAGAGTATTGGTCAAAGCGCCTAGGGGTTACAGGCATAGGACCCGCAAGCTGCTCAGGAAGCACGTGCGCGAGAAGGGCGCGGTGCCCAAGCTCAGCGTGCTGCTGAGGGAGTACAAGGTCGGCGAGAAGGTCGTGATCAAGATAGACCCCTCCTTCCACTACGGCATGCCCCACAGGAGGTACCACGGCCTCACCGGGACCGTCGTCGGGAAGAGGGGTAGGGCCTACATCATCGAGGTCAGGCTCGGGAGGAAGAAGAAGACGCTGATAGTGACGCCGGAGCATCTCAGGCCCCTGCCCCCCGAGGCGTTCACGCCGAAAGCCAAGGCTGAGAGCGGGGCCCAGGGCTGAGCCCCGCGAGTGCCTGAGCCGGGGGGTCGTGGGCGCCGCGGGGGTGCCCGGCGGTGGAGAGGAAGCTGGTGTCGGCCAGGTACGTCCCCTACGCTATTGCCCGTGCCCTCCTCGCCAAGCGCATGCAGGAGGGTGAGGTGCCCGAGATCACGCTCAAGACCTGGAACTACCTCCGCCAGTTCGGGGAGGGAGACGAGGACCTGGCCGCTGAGGCCATGGAGAAGCTCACCGCGATGGGTGTGAGCGAGGAGGCGGCGGCCGTCATCCTCAGCATTTGCCCCAAGTCCCCCGGCGAGGTGAGGAGCATACTGCAGATCGAAGGAGAGGTCACGTACGACGAGGAGAAGCTTAAGGCCATACTAGACGCTATCCGGGACTTCTGCAAGACCGCCCGAAGCGGCTACTAGCCCCCAGCGGCCGGGCAGCCGGTAGCCTTAAGGTTAATGCAAGCTAAATAGGGAGGTATTTGCACCACCTCCTCGCGAGGTAGCACGCGTGAGTCGGGGGTATATGCCGGAGCCTCGAGGTGCCCGTTTAATGGAGACCGGCCGGGAGAGAGGCTGGAGGCCCCGGAGGAGGGAGGAGCCGAGGAGGCTCCAGCTTAGGCCGGAGTACCCGGACCTAGAGGGCGTCGTGCTCGACTTCCTAGAGTCCGGGTACCGCGGCGACCCCCACCCGCACCACAGGTCCGCCCCGGTCGCCCAGGTGATCGGCACGCTCTCGTTCACGCTGATAGACGGCACGCCGCTCGACATGGACCTAGACTTCTTCTCGAAGGTGACGATAGCGCTCGAGGTGCCGGTGAGGGTCCCCCTAGGCCCCTCCAGGGGCTTCGCAAGAATAAGGCTCGCCTGCCTCCCCGGGGCTGCGCCTAGGAAGCTCCAATGCTACGTCGCAGATGAAGTCCCCGAGGGGGACCTTGAACTGGTTAGACTCGCCTTCGAGGACCCCAGCTCGGTCGAACTCATAGACGACTACGACCGCTTCCTGGAGCTGGTGAGGAGTAGGGGGCTCCCAGAGAAGGTCATCATGTCGCCGCCGACCCCGATAAGGTACGAGCACCTGACCGTCACCGCTAAGGACAACCTGCCCGAGGCTGTTAGGATCATCCTCAGGGAGAAGGAGAGCTTCTTCGTCAACTTCTTCAACGTCGCGGAGCCGATAAACGTGAGGCTCCACGCCCTTGAGCTGTTGAAGGGCGTGGGTAAGAGGACTCTGGAGAAGCTGCTAAGGGAGAGGCAGGTCAGGCCGTTCAAGAGTTACGAGGAGGTCAAGAGGATCCTGAAAGTCGACCCCGTCGAGGCGCTGGCGGAGCAGATACTCAGCGAGATACGGGGGGAGGCAAAGTACTACCTCTTCATAAACCCCGGCAGGGAGGCCAGGGATAGGTTCCTCAACTACCCCCGCATCATCCGCGAGTACCTGAGGAGGGTGGGGCAGAGGTAGGAGTGAGGCCTCCACCCACTCCACCCACGAGGCGGGGCCTCCTCCGCTGGACCAGGCAGGCCCTCGCCTGGGCCGGCGTCGAGCGGCCCGTGAAGAGGCTCGGCCAGCACTTCCTAGTCGACCCCGCGGTCATCAATGCTTTCCGCAGGGCCCTATCCCCCTGGGCCGGGAGCGACATGGTGGAGGTGGGCGTCGGCCTGGGGACACTGGCGTACTACGTCTCAGACCTGGCCTCCAGGATCCATGCGTGCGACATCGACGAGAGGCTGGCCCGCGCCGCGGCGGGGATCCTGCCGGGGAACGTGCAGGTGACGGTTGAGGACGGGGTCGTTCTCGCCGCGGCGGCTGTGGAGCCGGTGATCTACTCCAATGCCCCCTACAACGCCTCCACGCCTCTAATAGCCGCGGCCGCTAGGAACAACAACGTTAAGGCTCTCGTCCTAGTCGTTCAGAAGGAGGTCGCCTACAGGCTGACCGCCAAGCCCGGCTCCGGGGACTACGGCAGGCTCTCAGTCCTCGCCTCCAGGTTCTTCGAGGCGAGGCTGCTAGGCGTCTTCAGGGGCAGCTCCTTCCACCCGCCGCCCGAGGTGGACTCCGCCCTCGTGGCTCTGGTGAGGAGGAGAGACTGGGATCCCGGCGTGGACCCGAAGATTGAAGAACTCACCAGGTGCCTCTTCACGCAGAGGAACAGGCTTGCCTTAAGGGCGGTGGAGCGGTGCACAGGCTCGAGGCCGGGAGGGGGGCTCTCGTCGAGGCTGGAGGGGAAGAGGGTGAGGGACCTCACCCACGAGGACCTGGAGGCGATCGTGGCCCAGGAGGGGCTGGCGGGCGCTGCGTCTACGAGCCGTCAGACGACACGCTCCTAGCGGTCGAGGCCCTCCGCTGGCTCGCCTCGCGGGGCGTGGAGCCCCGGGTGGTCGTGGACATAGGCACGGGGAGCGGGGCGCTCGCGGTCGAGGCCGCCCGCCTCTACCCCCGGGCCCTCGTGGTTGCGACGGACATCAACCCCTACGCCGTCGAGGAGGCTGCGCGGAGGGTTAGAGCGGAGGGCCTTGATGGTAGGGTGGCAGTCGTGGAGTGCAGCGGCGCAGGCTGCGTCTCCAGCTTCGACGTTGCAGTTGCGAACCTGCCCTACCTGCCGGTCGACGTTGAGGAGGACGGCTGCGGAGGCTACCTAAGCCTCGCGTGGGCGGCGGGCGCCCGGGGGGAGAGGGCGCTGAGCCTCTGCAGGGAGGCCGCCCGCGCCCGGAGCTACGTGGTCGCAGTCTACTCCAGCCTCACGCCCGTAGACGTGGCGGCGTGCCTCGAGTCGAACGGCTTCAGTGTGGAGCACGTCGCCTCCAGGAGGTTCTTCTTCGAGGAGATCCGGGCGGTGGTGGCCCGGCGTGTTCAGGGTTAGACTAGTCCTCGTCGGAGTCGAGGGCGAGGTTAACCTCGGCTACATAGCCAGGCTCGCGGACAACTTCGACGTGGACGAGCTCGTGCTCGTGAAGCCATCGGCGAGCGTGGAGGGGGCCTTGAGGTTCGCCGCGAAGGCCAAGGCGAGGCTGGAGGGGGCGCTGGTGGCCTCCACCCTCAGGGAGGCCCTTGAGGGCGCCTCCCTCTCGGCTTGCACGAGCGCCGTGGCTAGGGAGGACGACGTTGCCAGGGTTCCAGCTGACCCGCGGGAGCTGGCCAGCATAGCCCTGGCGGCGGGCGGCACCGTGGCGGTCGTGTTCGGGAGGGAGAGCACGGGCCTCACCCGGGAGGAGATAGCGGAGTGCGACCTGCTAGTGACGATCCCGGCAAGCGAGGGGTACCCAACCCTGAACCTATCCAACGCCGTGGCGATAGTGCTCTACGAGCTCTTCAGGGCCAGGAGGCTCCGCGAGGCGCCGCCACGCAGGATGGCGGGGCGGGGCAGGGTGGAGCTGCTGCTCAGGTACGCCTCCCAGCTAGCCTCCAGCGCCGGGGATCCCGTCAGGGCCTGGCAGGCCGTGGAGGCTTTGAGGAGGATACTCTATAGGGCGGTCGCCACCGAGGTGGAGGTCGAGAGGCTGGCCTACCTGCTCTCGAGGGCCGCGAGGAGGGTGGCTGGGCGTGGCTGAGTACAGGGTGCTCCTCACCGGCAACCCCGGCACGGAGGACGTGATGGCGGAGGAGGCAGTCGAGGAGCTCAGGGCGTCGAGGGTCGTGGAGGTCAGGAGCGGCAAGGGCAGGGTGGTCGTCGAGGCCCCCGGCCCCCTGGACCTCCTCGGAGACAGGCTCCTCTCCATGAGGAGCATCCACTCCGGGATCCTGCTACTGGTCGAGGAGAGGGTAGGCCCCACGCTCGGCGACCTCGAGAGGGCCGCCGAGGCCGTCGCCCGCAGCGAGCTGGCAAGCTACCTGCCCGCGGGGGCGGCGTTCGCGGTTAGAGCTGAGAGGGCCGGGGAGGGCCACGAGTACACCTCGATGGACATAGCGAGGCTCGTCGGGGACGCCGTCATCAGGGCGTGCCGGGAGAGGAGGGGCTTCAGGCCCGAGGTGAGGCTCAACAGCCCCTCCGTCGTGGTGCACGCGAGCGTGGTCGAGGACAGGTTCTACGCCGGGATCCTGCTGACGGGCGAGAGGAGCAGGCACAGGAGGAGGTACAGGGTCTACGACCACCCCGCCGCCCTCAAGCCCACGCTCGCCTACGTCATGCTACGCCTCGCCGGGGCGAGGGACGGGGACAGGATTGTTGACCCGATGTGCGGCGGCGGCACCGTGGCGTTGGAGGCCGCCTACCTCTTCGAGGACTCGGAGATCACCTGCATGGACAAGGATCCCCGGCACATACACGGGGCCAGGATGAACGCGGTGGCCGCCAGGGTTGAGGGGAGGATACGCTTCCTCGTCGGCGACGCTAGGAGGATGCACGAGATACTGGGCGAGGCGTCCGCGGACGTAGTGGTCTCGAACCCGCCCTACGGGATAAGACTGGGCGACCCCGAGGCGGTGAGGCGCCTCTACAGGGCCTTCATCCCAAGCCTTAGGCTAGCCCTGGCACCCGGGGGGAGGGCTGCGCTGATAACGACGGAGTCCGACTACATGATAGAGCTAGCGAGGCGGGCCGGGCTGAGGCTCGCCCACGTCAGGAGGGTGAGGCACGGGGACCTCTGGGCCTCGATCCTCGTCCTCGAGAGGCCGACGTGAAGGGGGTTACTTTAAAACCCCCGCGGGGGCCTAGCGGGCCCTGGTGCTCTGGCATGCCCCTGAGGCCGGCGAGGTGCTACACCCACTTCAGCGGGCCCCCGTACACTAGGAGGGAGTACATACACGGAGTCCCGCCGCCGAAGATAACGAAGTTCGAGATGGGCAACCACGCCATGATGGAGAACGCTGAGATCAAGGGGGAGCTAGTCGTCATCGAGGCTGGGCAGATCAGGCACAACGCCCTGGAGGCCGCTAGGGTCGCGGTGAACAAGTACCTCTCCGAGACTGTCGGCGACGCGAACTTCTACTTCAGGGTGAGGGTGTACCCGCACCACGTGCTGAGGGAGAACAAGATGATGGCCTTCGCCGGCGCTGACAGGCTGCAGGAGGGGATGAGGCAGGCCTTCGGGAAGCCGGTCGGCACCGCCGCCAGGGTCTACCCCGGCCACGTGGTGCTGGAGGTGTGGGCCAGGAAGAGCGACGCCGACCACGTCAAGGAGGCTCTGAGGAGGGGCGCGAGCAAGCTCCCGCTCCCCACGAGGATAGTGATCAAGAGCCTCAAGTAGCCCCGCGGGGCCCCGCCTCCCTATAGCCCGGTTTATCGCCTCCGCACCCGCCCCTGTCCTTTCGCGGGTGGCTTACCTGGTGGAGTGCAGGGTAGGCGGTTACGTGGTGGACGCTGGCCGCGTTGCCGGCGAGGCTAGGAGGAGGGGTGCGAGGAGGATCCTCCTGCAGCTGCCTGACGGCTTGAAGCCCCTCTCCAGGCGCCTGGCAGAGTGCCTGGAGAGGGCTACGGGCGCCGAGGTTGTGGTGCACGGCGACAGCGTGTTCGGAGCCTGCGACCTGCAGCTGGGCAAGGCGTCGCTCCTGAAGCCGGATTTGATCGTGCACGTGGGCCACACCCCCTACCCGCCCGAGCTCGCCGACGGCAGCGAGCCCCCCGACTACGTGGTGTTCGACCCCGCGTTCTACGAGTCGAGCGTGCCGGCGGGGGTGGTTGAGGAGGCTGCAGGGATCCTCGCCAGGCGGGGGGTTGGTAGGGTTGCGGTGGTCGGCTCCGTGCAGCACGCCAGGATCCTCCCCAGTGTGGCGGAGGCCCTCCGGGGGGCCGGGGTCGAGGCTGAGGTGCCCCGTGGGGATCCCCCCTTCTTCCTCGACGGCCAGGTCCTGGGTTGCGACTACAGGGTCGCCCTCCGCTCCCGGGCCGACGGCTTCGTGTTCGTCGGCGGCGGGCTCTTCCACCCCCTCGGCCTCTACCTCGCGACGCGCAAGCCCGTGGTGAAGATCGACCCTTACACTCTCCGCGTCGAGGACGTCACCCCCACCGGTGAGAGGTTCCTGAAGGTGAGGCTCTTCAAGGTCTCCCAGGCCATGGGCTCCAAGCGGTGGGGCATCATCCTCGGCTTGAAGACTGGCCAGTACAGGCCCTGGCTCTACTCGAGGCTCAAGCGCCTAATGGATGAGAGGGGCGTCGAGTACAGGGTCTACGCTGCGGAGGCGACGGGGGCCGACCTCGTGAGGAGCATAGACGAGCCCTGGTTCGAGGCCTTCGTCGTTACAAGCTGCCCCAGGATCCCGATCGACGACGTCCAAGACTACCCCAAGCCCGTCCTCACCCCCGGGGAGGCAGTGATGGCGCTCCGGGGGGAGCTGAGCCCCTACAGGTTCCCGTGGTGAGCCCCCGTGAGGCTCCACAGGCTAGCCGCGGCGCTCGAGGAGGCGGTCCCCAGGATCCCCAAGCCCAGGCTGGACCTGGAGCAGTACACCACCCCGGCGGAGCTGGCGGTGAGGCTGGCCCTCTACGCGTCGAGGCGGAGGCCCAGGGTCGCAGCGGACCTCGGCGCCGGCACCTGCAGGCTCGCAGTCGCGACCGCGCTCCTCACGGGGGCCAGGGTTGCAGCGGTTGAGGTCGACGGGAGGCTCGCACCCCTCTGCCTCGCCGCCGCCGAGAGGCTCGGAGTCTCGGGGCTCGTCGACTTCATAGCCGCCAGGGTGTCATGGGGCACAGGCCCCCTAGCGCCGGGCTCGGTGGACGTCGTGGTCACGAACCCTCCCTTTCGGGGTCCACAGGAGGGGGGCTGACTGGGAGATCCTCGGCTACGCTATGAGCATCGGGGCGGGGTACATCTACGCCATACTGAAGAGCGGGAACCTGGACTTCCACGCCAGGAAGGCCGAGAGGATGGGGTATCGGGTCATCTTGCTTGAAAAAGCGCTTTTCCCACTCCCGGCTGAGATGGAGCACCACGCCAGCAGGGTAAGGAGGGTAGCAGTGGATGTCGTCGAGTTTCGTAGAGAGGCAGGTGGTCCCGGGGGAGGCTCTAGCCTCGATTGAGGAGTACATACCGGGCGACGGGACCTACGTGGACGAGGAGGCAGGCCTGATCAGGGCGGCGGTCGCCGGGGTCGCTAGGCTCGACCAGAGGACGAGGACTCTCACGGTGACCCCGAGGAAGAGGCTCCGCAGGCCGGGGCCCGGGAGCAGCGTCCTAGGCCTCGTCACGGGCATCAGGAACGACTTGGTCCTAGTGGATATCTACGGGCAGCTGAAGGTCCAGGGCAGGCTCAAGTGGCTCTGGGAGTTCAACGGCAGGTTCTCCGGGGCAATCACGATAGCCAACATAGCAGACGAGTTCGTGAAGGACATCTACGACTACTACAGGCCCGGGGACATTATACTGGCCAAGACGCTCAACTGGGGGAGCCCCTACCACCTCTCAACCAAGGAGCCGCAGTACGGCGTCGTCTTCGCCCAGTGCTCCCGCTGCGGCGCCCCCCTGCAGCCCCTGAACCAGAGGGCCATGAAGTGCCCCCGCTGCGGCGCCATCGAGAAGAGGAAGGTCAGCATCTACGCAGGCTCGAGGATTCTCTACGCGTCCCTGAGGAAGGTGCAGGGGCTCAGCCCAGGCAGGCTCTAACGGGCCAGCGTAGCCTTCCACCCTCCCCACGGGATCCCAGCTCCCGGGAGGCGGGGCTCGCCCGTGGACCCGCCTCCTTGCCATCCCCGCCGGGGCCGTTCACCCGGCCCGCGAAGATGATTGCCAGCACGCTTCAAGCCCGAGCGCCTCAAGGGCCTCGTAAGCCTCAAAGCCCCACTATGCACTCCAGGGCTGAAGGGTGGTCCTCCTGCCCAGGCTGAAGAAGAGAGAGGTCGCCGTGAAGCTGCCCGCGGGGGTGGATGTGGAGAAGTTCCTGGAGAGGGTAGCGGAGGCTGTAAAGTCCTACGGCGCCTCAATCAAGGTTAGAGGGGATAAGGTTTTGGTGGAGATCTACGGCGAGGAGTTCATGATTAGGGACAGCCTGATCAGGCTCAAGAACCTCATGGAGGAGTATAGGCCGACGAGGAGCGGGCGCGGCTACTCGCTACGCCTCATATCCAGGGAGGTAGGCCTCGCTGTGCCAGGCGACGTCTTGGCCCTCGTCCTCAGGATGGAGGGCTCCGACGCCCGCTACGCCGACGGCTTCATTGAAACCAACGCCAGCTACGAGCACGTCATAGACGCCGCCGCGAGGGTCAAGCGGGCCCTGGAGGAGGCTAGGCTCCTCGAGTCCACGAGGTCGGCGAAGAAGGCGGTGGTGGCCGTAGCGAGCCTCACGGGGGCTCCCGTGGAGAGGGTTGTAAAGGCCGGCCTGGAGGCCGGCCTACTCTTCGAGGACGATGACGGGAAGATAGTTATTAAAAAGCCTTGGATGGAGGTAGTTCCAGAGCTGAAGGAGGCCGCGTGGAGGCTGTAGGCCATGGCTTACGGGGCGCGGAAGCTAGAGGCGGAGTTCGAGAGCAACACGAAGGCCAAGTATATCATTGAGGGCGAGGACCACACGCTCGGGAACCTCCTGGAGAAGACCCTCACAACGCTTGACGGCGTGGTTGTAGCGTATTACGAGGCACCGCACCCACTCGAGGACAAGATAATACTCTACATCGAGACGGATGGCTCGGTGAAGCCCAGGGAGGCGCTGAGGAAGGCGCTGGAGAAGATACTCGAGATGAACAAAACGTTCCGGACGCTCTACCTAGAGAAGCTAAAAGCCCGAAGGGTGGACTACTCGGACTGGGAGTAGCACCCGGAAGGCCCCGGGGGAGCCTTGAAGAGGGAGGCAAGAGTCCTAGTCTCACTAGAGTCCGGCAGCTGGACCGTTGGCCTAGTCTTGAGGGATGTCTCGATAGACGGAGTCTCCATCGCAAGGAGCTGCCCGGAGGCATGCCTAGACCTGGCCAGGCGGGGCTACATGGGTGAGCTTAGGTACGCCACCGGCCCCTGCCGCTGCGGGCTGCCCGAGCCGCCCCAGCCGCCGAGGGGGGTCGGGGCCGCCGAGAAGCTCGCCGAGGCCATAGCCAGGGCCGTCGGGGAGCTAGAGGAGACCCTTAGGGAGGCGTGCAGGAGCTAGATGCCAGGTTAGAAGCCTTAAGAGCCTCGAACGACTAAGCCGAACCCCCGCGCTAGCCGGGGGGTGTTGAGTAGTGAAGTTCTGCCCGAGGTGTGGCTCCATACTAGTGCCCAGAGTGGTGGATGGGAAGCGGTACCTCGTGTGCCCCTCGTGCGGGTACATGGAGGAGGTTAAGGATAGCACCGGCTTTAAGGTGCAGGTGAAGGTCAAGCACAGCCCCAGGGATAAGCTGCTCGTCGTGAGCGCCAACGCGGTGCCTCCGACCGCCAGCAAGCTGAAGGGGGTGGTTAGGTGTCCGAAGTGCGGCCACGACGAGGTCCTGGTGTGGATGCAGCAGACTAGAGCGGCCGACGAGCCGCCCACCAGGTTCTACAAGTGCACGAGGTGCGGCTACACGTGGAGGGAGTACGCTTGACGGGGGGCGAGGGCGACCCGTGCTTCTACCTAGCAATAGCAATGGAGGGCGTTAGGAGGGCTAGGAGGGACCTGGCGGAGGCCCTCGACAGGACCCCGGCTGTCGTGTCCTCCAAGCCCCTCATTGAGGGCGCGCTTAGGCTCCTCCTAGGCGCCTCCATAGCCCTCTCCAGGGCGGCGCGGGAGTGGGGATGCAAGCCTGGAACCCCCGGCCCGGTCGTTGAGGAAGAGTAGCCGCCGGCCGTCGAGGGGCTAGAAGCCGAACTTAAAGACTTGAACGTGGCTCAGGCCCCCCTTCCGGAGCACGCTCTCCGGGTCAACCAGGCCCAGCTTGATCGCCTTCTCTATGATCCTGTCACCAGCAAGGACTAGAACGTCCGCCTCGAGGAGCGCCCTCTCAGCAGCCTCCTCGCCGACGAGGTCTCCCTTGTAGAACTCCTCGGACACTATTATAGACAGGCCGGTCTCCCTGTCGTAAACTAGCCTCCCGAGCACTTCCTCGTCCGCTATAGCCGCCATTAAACCGCCGGGTATCCGGTAGTACTTAACGTAGTACAACCCCAACCCGTGACACCTTCCCGGCGCCGTGCCCCTATGTAGCCCTGAAGGGGCTATAGCCCTTTCCCGGCGTTCAGAGGATCCTCCACATAGCCCTCCGGGCGTCGAAGTAGAGCCTGCCCCCCCTCCTCAGCTCGTTGAAGAGCCGCTCGTACCTCCCAAGCTGCTTGGACGCCTCCACGGGGTCGGAGGTCTTCACCGACGACAGCATCGCCACGAACTCCTCGTAGGCCCTCCTGTCAACTACCGCCACATCCCCCTCACCCTCTATGACAACCGCCCCCAGCTTCTCTGCCTCAGACTTCAGCCTCAGAGGCCCAATGCCCAGCTTCGCCCTGGCCTCGCTCGCGAAGATGTAGCCCTCCCTAGATAGGACCTCGGCTAACTCCGAGGAGTCCCCCGTCCTCCTCGAGCGGAATCCCTTGCCCCCGCTCCTGCCCAGCGACTGCACGAGCTTCGAGAGCCTCTCCACCTCCACCCGCAGCGACTCGACCTCCCTGCGGATCGCCTCTATCTCATCCACCACCTTGGAGAGGAACCTCGCCACAACCTTCTCCGCGGCGATCTCGGCGGCCCTCTCAATAACCGCGCTGTCACACCCGGAAGCCCCGCGCGGAGCCCCCCGCTCCCCTCCAAGGTACTCGTCGATCCTCCTCCCCTTCCCCAAAACAAAAACGCCCCACTAACCAAACCCAGCTACTAGTGGTTTAAAGCGCTACAGCAACCACGCCATGCAGGCGGTAGGCTGGACCCCCACGGGTTTAGGCAGCGAACCCCGTTCATCGCCTCAAGAGGCTCCCACTACGGTGGTCGGCTCCACACCGCCTCTCGGGGAGGCTTCGGTGCACCGGGCTCCAGCCCGAACTAGGGGCTCAGCGGGTTTAACACCGCAACACAGGCCCGGGGCGGGGGGCAGTTATCAGGTATCACCTGCCAGCCTACTCTATTTCGACGCCTCGGGCATAGCCATTAACGGGGGGTAGACTTTGAAGGAAGGCATCGAAGCTAGGGTTGCGTCGAGGGAGGAGATCGTTGAGTGGCTGAAGTCCAGGATCGAGGAGCTGGAGAGCGAGCTGCGGATCCTGAAGAGCATGCTCTCCCTCATAGAGGATAGGGGCGGGGCCAGGCCGGGCGAGCGCGTCGAGGAGATCAGGGTGGGGAGGAGGCGGATCGCCAGACTGTACAGGGGCGAGGACTACGTGAGGCTCGTGCCCGAGTTCCCCATGACCCTATCCGGCGACGTGAGGTCGTACCTCGACAGCGTCATAGCCGAGATAGCCGAGGCCCAGGCCAGGCAAGGGATCCCGGAGGAGGAGAGGGTCAGGCTAGACGTTAAAGAGTCCCCGGACGGCCTAGCCGTGGAGGCCAGGATCCACGGCTTAAAGTCCACCCTCGACACTCTAAAGGCCCGGGCAGCGCTCAAGTTCGCAGCGGAGATGGCGTGGGAGGTGTATAGGGCACAGCGGAGGAGCAGAACCCCCGCAGACCTAGTCGACGAGGTTTAACCCGCCCACCGGAACAGTCTAGGGTATCGAATACCGCCCGCCCACAACCCCGGCGAGCCACCACCTCAGCTCTCGCCGTATCGAGAAAAACCCAGGAAGCCCATTCTCGAGGCTAGGGTGGTTCATACAGATTCCCGGAGAGTTCAGGGCTAGCGAGGCTAGGCGTGGAGACCTACTAGGTGAAACAGGACCAAGCGTATCTGAGATACTTGAAATTATTGCGGAAAGGAGGCTACGCGTAAAGGGAAGAATTATGATTAAGAGGAGGCTTCTAACCTGCCTCAATAGCATACGGCACTAGCTAGTATTACCTAAGTAGTTTTGAGGCTATACGCATTCACGTCAAGGGAAAACGTATACGTATGTGGATATACGCCCATATAGGGGTTGCCGGGTGAGCCTAGCTATCCCACCAGAACCCCTTATGGACAAGGAGGCGATAAGAAGAGGGCTTGAGGTTCACCGCGGGGTTGAGAATACTAAGCAGGACTTCGCAGCCATGATATGGGACCGTACCCCTGCTTCTATGACTGGGTTAATGGATAGGATGGAGTTGAGCGAGGGTAGGTAACAGTGATGGGGCAAGTTGACGTCGAAAAGGTTTTAACGGAGCTTAAGAAGGCTGCAGCAACGGCTTCAAACGAGGAAGAATTCAAGATTAACGCTGAAAGGATCCTCTACGATGAGGTAATTTCGAAACTCGGCCTTCAGCCAGGGAGGCATGAGTACGCATTAATCCTTGGGGGGAAGACGGACGCTTTATATGGACGCGTAATAATCGAGTATAAGGCTCCCGGTAAACTGTCTAGGCCATCCGATATTGCTAAGGCCAAGGAACAACTCGTAAAATACATTATAAAGATGGAGGCTGAGACGAAGGAAGGGAGGCACAAGTACTTAGGCGTTATCCTAAGCGATAAAATAGCGTTTGTCAGGTATGATGCGAGGAATAAGAGCTGGGTTATGAGAGGCCCCTACGACCTAAACAGAGAGACCGTGCTCAGACTCATCGAGGCTATCAGGGGGTTAAACAGGAAGAAGCTTACGGTCGACGAGCTTCTCAAGGATTTTGGGCCAAGAAGCCCGGTTGCGAGGAGAGCCGTGAGGGTCTTCTACGACAAGATTACGAATCCTAAGAGTCCCAAGTCTAGGGTTTTGTTTAATGACTGGATGAGGCTGTTCTCGCAGGTGTGCGCGTATAGCCCTGAAAAGCTCAGGGGGCTGGAAAAAGAGTACAGGATCTCCGGCCGAGTGGATTATAGCGCCCTCCTATTCGCTATCCACACATACTACGCGCTCATAATGAAACTGCTGGCTGCAGAGATAGCTTACCTCTACGGGTCCGGCAGGTTTCTGAAGTCGTACATAGACGAGATCGGAGACGCCCATATGAGGGGGCTGGATTCCCTGAAAAGGGCCTTAGAGGAGCTTGAGAGCGGAGGGGTTTTCAGAAAGCTGCTTAACATCACTAACTTCATTGAAGGCGACTACTTCTCATGGTACCTCGAGGAGCTAGACGAGGAGCTAGCGGGGGTCATAGCTGAGATCGCTAAGGCACTCTCATACTACGAGCCAGCCACGCCTGTACTGGAGCCTGAGCATGCTAGAGACCTGCTCAAGAGACTATACCAGAACCTTGTGCCAAAGGAGATAAGGTATAATCTAGGAGAGTACTATACGCCCGACTGGCTAGCCGAGCTAGTATTAAACGAGGCTGGCTTGACAGTTGAACACTTCGAGAAGCTGGCCAGGGAGAAGAATGACGTGCTGGCCCCGCTCAACCTGAGGGTGCTTGACCCAGCGTGCGGCTCGGGCACTTTCCTCGTGCTCGCGATAAAAAGGTTCAGGGAGTACGCTGAGAGGCACTACCTTAACGACGTGCTTGCAAGCTACCTCCTGAGGAACGTTGTAGGCTTCGACCTGAACCCTCTAGCAGTCCTAGCCGCTAGAACCAACTACCTACTCGCCATAGCCGACTTGCTGCCATACGTTAAAGGCCCCATAGAAATACCCGTCTACCTAGCCGACTCGTTGCTCGTTGAGTCAAGAGGCACATTAACGGGCGTATCCTACGTAATCAAGACGTCGGTTGGAGAGTTCATTATACCAAAGTCTATCGTGGATAAGGGACTCCTGGGAAGACTGCTAGAGAGCATAGACAGGTACGTAAGGCTAGGGTATAGCATAGAGGAGTTCAAGCAAGTGATTAAGAGGGAGCTTGATAATCTAGGTGAAGCCGAGCTAAGTCTAATAGGAAGATTGTATGGAAAATTCTTAGAGCTAGAGAAGGAGGGTAAAAACCATGTCTGGGCGTCTATAATCAGAAACGCGTTTGCTCCACTCGTCATTACGAGTTCCTACGGGAAATTCGACTATGTTGTAGGGAATCCTCCATGGGTTAACTGGGAAAACGTAGCTGAAGAGATCAAGCCCAAGATTAAAGAGTTGTACAGAGCCTACGGCATCTTTCCAAGTAATCCGAATGCACAGAGTAAAGTAGATCTTTCAATGATATTCGCATACAGATGCATAGATAAATACCTGGCTGACGGCGGGGTCTTCGGCTTCCTAATTAACGATGCAGCGTTTAAAGCCATGGCAGGCAGCGGTTTCAGAAAGTTTAGATTCAAGAAGGTTGCATCAGGCGAGGCTAGAGTTGTCCCGTTTAAAGTAAAGGTTATCCACGATTTAGTTCACATTAAACCGTTTGAAAAAGCTTCTAACCGAACATCCATGTTTATAGCCAGGAAGGGTGAGGAGACAACATTCCCCATACCCTATATTAAGTGGTTTAAGATAACAAGAGGAAAGATACCTCAAGACATGCCCCTAGAGGAAGTCGTTAAAATCACTAAAACCGTAAAATACTACGCCAGGCCTTTAGGCGGGTACAAGCCTTACGAAGACGTCCCTCCACTCCTCCCGCTTCGTGAAAAAGGATTATTTGATAAGCTGGATAGGCTTATCGGAAACTCGGCGTATAGAGCTTATGGTGGGGCGGATCTTTACCCTGCAGCCGTCTATAGAGTACGCATTTTAGACGAGACAGACGAGAAAGCTGTTTCGGTTGAGAATCTAGCTGAGCGTGGACGAAAGGCAAAGGTTAAGCAGGTTAAAGCTATCTTAGAAAAGGATCTAGTTTACCCAATACTAGAAAATAGAGGGATTTCGAGATGGCGTATTAACATTGCTGCATACGGTGTAATACCTCATGATAGTAAAACCGTTAGACCTATACCGGAAAACGAATTAAAAGTAAGGTATCCAAAGACCTATGCCTACTTAAGTGAATTTAAGCAGCTACTATTAAATAGGTCGGATTACAGGCACTATGGAAGAGGTCAACCCTTCTATTTTATCTACAAGCTTACAAGCCAAACGTTGGCTAGCGTAAAGGTCGTAATGAATGGTATGGGTGATAGTCTGAATGCAGCGGTAGCTACTCCGTTTACTAACGCCTATTTAGGAAGTAAACCTGTTATACCCGAGCATGTTATTACATTCATACCTGTAAAGAGTGAAGATGAAGCTCATTACATTTGCGCCATACTTAACTCGAGCCTTGTAAATCTAATCTTACAGTCAATCGCTAAGGGCGGAAAGAACTTTGCCACGCCAAACCTTGTAAACATGATAAATATAATGCGCTTTGACCCCTCAAACAGGATTCATGCAAAGCTAGCCATGCTTTCGAGGAAAGCGCATGAACTCGCTAAGGTAAATGGTTTTTCCGAGCTAAAAGCCGTTGAGGAGGAAATAGATAGAACCGTTGCTCAGCTCTACGGCTTAACAGAGGAGGAGCTTGAAGATGTCAAAAGGGGTCTAGCTATCCTTGGGGGTGAGGAGGTTGAGGAGGCTGAGCATTCTAGTAATGAACGCTGATCCACTAAAGTAGCTCCGACGCCTGATAGGGTTTATTGCATTCCCCAGACCTTAAAATGACTGGCGGGCGGGTCCGGAGATGGGTGGCGAGAGGGATTTAGAGTTCAGTGTTTTGGCTGACGCCTTTGAGGCTATGGAGAAGATAACTTCTAGAACACAGCTGACGATGTTGACTGTTAGGCTGTTGAAGAAGACTCCGCCTGAGGTCGTCGATAAAGTAGTCTACCTGATACAGGGCAAGCTCGGGCCCGACTGGAAGGGCTACCCGGAGCTGGGTGTTGGGGAGAAGCTGCTGATAAACGCTATAGCCTTAGCCTACAGGGTCTCGACGTCCCAGGTTGAGAAGCTCTACAAGACCCTCGGGGACCTGGGCTCGGCTGCTCAGAGGCTCGCTGAGAAGTTCAGGTCCCAGAGGAGGCCGATGGGCCTGGAGGCCTTCATGGGCGTGAGCGGGGGGAAGCTCACTGTCAGCAAGGTCTACAACACCCTCCTGAGGGTTGCGATGGCGACTGGCGAGGGGAGCAGGGACCTCAAGCTGAGCCTGATCTCGGGCCTCCTCGCGGAGGCTTCTCCGAAGGAGGCTAAGTACATAGTACGTTTCATCGAGGGCAAGCTCCGGCTCGGGGTCGGGGATGCAACCATTCTGGACGCGCTGGCCATAGCGTTCGGCGGCGGGGCCAGGGCTAGGGAGCTCATTGAGAGGGCCTACAACCTCCGGGCCGACCTGGGCTTGATAGCGAGGACGGTGATGGAGCACGGCGTGGAGGCGCTCAAGGATGTAAAGCCAATGGTGGGGATCCCCGTGAGGCCGATGCTGGCGGAGAGGCACAACGACCCCGCGGAGATCCTGAGGAAGGTGGGTGGCAGGGGGCTCGTCGAGTACAAGTACGACGGTGAGAGGGGGCAGATCCACAAGGACGGCGACAACATCTACATATTCTCCAGGAGGCTAGAGAACATCACGCGCATGTACCCCGACGTCGTGGAGATGGCGAGGAGACACATCAAGGCGGAGAAGGCCATCGTGGAGGGGGAGATAGTAGCGATAGATCCCGACACCATGGAGCTGAGGCCCTTCCAGGAGCTCATGAGGAGGAAGAGGAAGCACGACATACACAGAGCCATGCAGGAGGTGCCAGTAGCGGTCTTCTTATTCGACGCCCTCTACAGGGAGGGCGAGGATCTCACCACGAAGCCGCTGCCCGTAAGGAGGAGGCACCTGGAGGAGATTGTAGAGGCTAGTGAGAGGTTCAGCCTAGCCACCCACATCATTACTAGTAGCCCCGACGAGCTCCAAAAGTTCTTCCTGAAGGCTATAGAGGACGGCGCGGAGGGTGTCATGGTTAAGGCCATCCATGACAAGTCGATTTACCGCGCGGGCGCCCGCGGGTGGCTCTGGATAAAGTATAAGAGGGACTACAAGAGCGAGATGATCGACACTGTCGACCTCGTAGTAGTCGGCGGCTTCTACGGGAAGGGCAGGAGGGGTGGTAAGATAGGCACACTCCTCATGGCCGCCTACGACCCCAAGACTGACACGTTCAAGACCGTGTGCAAAGTAGGCTCCGGTTTCACCGACGAGGACCTCGACCGCATGGATGAGATCCTCGGCCCCTACAGGATCCCGCACAAGCACCCCCGTGTCGACTCTAAGCTTGAGGCTGACGTCTGGTTCGTCCCGGCTAAGGTGGCTGAGATAATAGGGGCCGAGCTGACCCTGTCGCCGATGCACACCTGCTGCCTCGGCAAGATAAAGCCCGGCGTAGGCATCTCGATAAGGTTCCCTAGGTTCATAAGGTGGAGGGATGACAAGAGCCCCGAGGACGCTACGACGGAGGACGAGCTGGTCGAGATGTATAAGAGGCAGCTGAGGAAAATTGAGGAGGAGCAGGCGCCTAGCTAGGGACATCGCCAGGCAGAGGATGGTGATCCTGTACAGGCTAGCCGTCGACGCCGTGAGGGCTGGCGAGGTAGGCTACGCTAGGATGCTCACCAGCCTGATCAGGAGGATTGCCGAGAGGAGCAGGGTCAGGCCGCCGAGGTGGGTGAAGAGGGGCATCTGCAAGAACTGCGGCGCGCCCCTCATCCCGGGCGTGACCGCTAGGGTGAGGCTCCGAAGCCAGGGCGGGATGTCTTACAGGGTCGTCGTGTGCAGCCTCTGCGGCTGGATCCACCGGTACCCCTATAAGATCCGGGGCCGCGCGCCCAGGTCCCGGGGAGGGCATGAGGGTGAACGCGGGGAGCCTGAGGGAGGCGGTGAAGAGGGCCCACCACTCGAGCCCCGACGTGATCATAGGGAAGAATGGGATCACCGAGGGGGTTATCGAGGAGATCAAGCGGAGGCTCAAAGCCAAGGGCGTGATCAAGGTTAAGATGCTGAAGACGGCGCTCGCAACAGAGGGGCTTGACAGGAGGGAGGCCGCTGGGCTAGTAGCCCGGCTCGCTGGAGCGAAGCTCATGGGCGTTAGGGGGAGGACGTTCGTCCTAGCCTCCAGGGAGCAGCCGTGGGAGGGTGCTAATTTAAACTCCCGAACCCGCAGCCCTAGGCCTGCGGGAGGGCGGGGAAGGCGTGCCCACGGCGCTTGACGTTCCCGCGGACCTGCTGATCAGGAGGGTTGCCGAGAAGCTGAAGAACGAGTACGAGCAGGTGAAGCCGCCTGTATGGGCGTTCTTCGCCAAGACGGGCGTGCACAAGGAGAGGCCTCCCCAGGACCCCGACTGGTGGTACATGAGGGCCGCGTCGATACTCAGGAAGCTCTACAAGTCCGGCCAGCCCATCGGGATCGAGAGGTTTAGGACGATCTACGGGGGCAGGATGAACAGGGGCGTTGCCCCGGAGAGGTTCGCGAAAGCCAGCGGATCGGTTATACGCAAGATCCTCCAGCAGCTGGAGGAGGCCGGGCTCGTCAAGAAGGTGCCCGGCAAGGGTAGAACCCTGACCCCGCTAGGCAGGAGCCTGCTGGACAGGACCGCTAAGGAGATAATGCAGGAGCTAGTGAAGGAGTACCCCGAGCTGGAGAGGTACCTCTAAACCCCTTCCAGCCCCTCCTCCCAGAGGCACTCCCGGGGACCGATGCCTATTAACCCTGACCGCGCACCCCGCTGGGCAGGTGCGCTGAGATGGCGCTAGAGCCTTCCGACGACGCAGAGTTGGAGGAGATACGTAGAAGGAAGCTCCTCGAGCTACAGAGGCGGCTGGAGGAGGAGAGGAGGCGCAGGGAGCAGGAGGCGCTGCGGGAGGCGCAGAGGGAGGCTCTGCTTAGGAGGATCCTAACCGAGCGGGCGAGGAGCAGGCTGACGAACGTGAGGCTAGTCAAGCCTGAGCTAGCCGAGGCAGTCGAGAACTACGTGATCCAGCTCGTCCAGGCTGGCAGGCTTCAGCCGCCGGTCGGGGAGGATATAGTTATAGAGCTACTCGCACGGCTTGACTCCGCGGGGAAGAGGGAGCCGAGGATACGCTTCAAAAGGAAGTAGCCACCCGGCAGCCGGGGCTTGGATGGGGGTGCAGCGGCGGTGGCGAGGAATAAGCCTCACGCGAGGAAGCTCAGGCTGGCTAGGGCTTTGAAGTCGAACAGCGCTGTCCCGGTTTGGGTTATCATTAAAACCAATAGGAGGGTCACCTTCAGCCCTGCGAGGAGGCACTGGAGGGTCTCGAAGCTGAAGGTTTGAGCTGCTGTAGGGGTGGCTGGCGGTGCCCACTGAGCCGGGGAGGTACGTCTACGTGGTCCCCCTGGCCCGCGTGTACTGGGGGAGGAGGTCTAACCGCGCCGACAGGGCTGTGAGGCTCCTGCGGCGATTCGTGGCCAGGCACACCAAGGCCGACCGAGTGGTCATAGATAACGAGGTCAACGAGTACATATGGAGCAGGGGCCGCGAGAAGCCGCCGAGAAGGGTTAAGGTAGTGGTCACCGTTAAGGAGGTTGAGGAGGAGGGTGAGAAGGTAAGGGTGGCGCTCGTTAGGCTCGCCGGCGGCAAAGTCAAACCTGGCGTCTACGAGGCCGGGAAGGAGGCTGGGAAGGGGTAGCCTGCCTCCGCCAGGGGCTGGGGGCTTGACCCATGGCGAAATTTGAAGTGGCGAAGCTGCAGATTCTAGGCAACCCAAACGTAGGCGTCTACATCCACGCTACAAACCACTGGGCCTTCGTCCCCCCGGGGCTTCAGCGCGACGACATTGAAGCCATTCAGAGCGTGCTGAAGGTTGACGTTATCGAGGTCACTGTGTCTAGGACCAGGCTCCTTGGCGTCATAATGGCTGGGAACGATAATGGAATAATTCTCCCGAAGACGGTCGCGGACGATGAGCTTAAGACCATAAAGGAGGCGGTTGGCGACGCCAACGTGGTCATCCTCCCCTCCACGAATAACGCTGTGGGGAACCTGATAGCCGCGAACAACAAGGGGGCCGTGGTTTACCCCGGCCTGGAGGATGAGGCCGTTAAGGTCGTGGAGGACGCGCTGGGGGTTGAGGTTGTTAAGGCGAGGATAGCCGGCACCCCGGCGGTGGGCTCGGTGGTGCTGGCCAACAACAGGGGCGGCCTGGTCCACCCCAACGCGAGCGAGGACGAGATAAAGATGCTTAGCGAAGTATTCAAGGTCCCCCTGGTGCCGGGAACAGTTAATTTCGGCGTCTCACTGGTACGCACGGGCCTGGTGGCGAATGATAAAGGGGCTATAGCCGGCATGGACACTACGGGCCCCGAGCTGGCCCGTATCCAGTACGCCCTAGGGGGTGGCATGGGGTGAGTGAGGTTAAGATATTCCGTGTGAGCGGCCGCATGCTACTCTCCCATGACAGGTTCCCCGAGTGGAGGAAGTTCGCCGTATACGTGAGGGCCCTGAAGCCGGAGCACGCCTTGGAGCGAGTCTACTCCGAGCTGGGCTCGAGGCATAAGCTGAGGAGGAGGCACATCAAGATAGACCGCGTTGAAGAGGTTCCGCTCGAGGAAGTCGAGGACTTAACCGTGATCAAGCTAGCGCAGCTGGAGCGCTGGGTGAAGGCTTAATGGCTAAGCAGCAGCGGCGCGCCGAGGAGCTGGTGTACATTCAAAGCCAGCTCGCCGCCATCCAGGAGCAGATAGAGGCCACTCAAGCCCTTATAGCGCAGCTAGAGGCGGCGGTCAACAACCTAAAGCTAGCGTCAGACTCTATCGACGGTATTGTCAAGCACGGAGAGGAGGTTATCTTCCCCCTCGACCCGGGCTTCAACGCCTACACGCGCGGCCGGCCTCTAAGCAGGGACAGGTTCATAGTACACTTGGGGCTCGAGTACTACGCTGAAACCGACGCGTCAACCGCCCTCCAGATAATAGCCAGGAAGAGGGGGAGGCTCGAGAAGAGCCTGCAGGAGCTCCGGGAGAGGCTGAATGCGCTCGCCCAGCTCTACGAGAAGTACAAGAAGGCGCTAGCCGAGGCCCTGCAAGCGGCGGAGCAGAAGTAGAGAGGGTGAAGGCCTCCCGTGCTGGATAGACTCAGATCCGCTTTAAGCGACGCAATCAAGTCCCTAGCCTCTAGGGCGCTAAGGAAGACCATCACGGAGGAGGATGTAGACGAGGTACTCGAGGAGCTGAAGCTGAGGCTTCTGGAGAGCGAGGTCGCCTTCGAGGTCGCCGAGAAGCTGGCGGAGCGGGTTAAGCAGCGCCTTGTAGGGCTGACCGTGGAGAGGGGGTGGGACGCCGAGAAGGCTATCGCCTCAGCCCTCAGGGAGGCCCTGCTCGAGGTTCTAGGCCGCCCCGGCCCCGACCTAGTCGAGGAGGCTAAGAGGAGGTGCGGCGGGGAGAGGCCCCTCGTCGTGGTGTTCCTCGGCGTCAACGGGGTCGGGAAGACCACTACCATAGCTAAGCTGGCTTACCTCATGAAGAGGAGCGGCGTGACCCCGGTGCTCGCGGCGGCCGACACCTTCAGGGCCGGGGCCCAGGAGCAGATTGAAGCCCACGCCTCGAGGCTGGGCGTCCCGCTAGTTAAGGGCAGGTACGGCTCGGACCCTGCGAGCGTGGCGTTTAACGCCGTCGAGTACGCGAGGGCCAGGAACTACTGCGTGGTCCTCGTCGACACCGCTGGCAGGATGCACGTCGACTACGATCTAATGGGTGAGATGAGGAAGATCGTCAGGGTAGTAAAGCCTGACTTCAAGGTGCTCGTAGTCGACGCTCTAACTGGTAACGACGCCGTCGAGCAGGCTAGGAGGTTCAACGAGGAGGTGGGCGTTGACGGCTTTATAATCACCAAGGTCGACTCTGACGTGAAGGGCGGTGTGGCAGTCTCGATAGCTGAGGCTACCGGGAAGCCCATCCTCTACTTAGGCATGGGCCAGAGGTACGAGGACCTCCAGCGGTTCGACCCAGAGAAGCTCGTGGACTCCATATTACCTGAGCGATAACCCTTCACGTTAAGCCTTTAGGATAGCGGCTAGGACCTCAAGCTTAGACACTATCCCGAGTAAGGCTCCATTCTTCCCCACGACCGGCAGTGCGCCGATGCGCTCCTCGTACATTAGGCGGGACGCCTCGGCTAGATCCTCCTCGGGGCTTGCAGTCTCTGGGCTAGAAGTCATCACGTCGCCTGCCGTGAGCAGGGGGCACGGGGTTAAGTCCGGGAAGCCCGTGTGGTAGGCGAGCCTACCTTTTACCCTCCCACGCCTCCTCCCCAGCCGTGCTCCAGGCTCCCTCAGCGCGATCCCGGACAGCATCAGGTCTTTCTTGGCGATTATGCCTACCGGCTTCCCGTCCGAGCCCACTATGACCACCTTGCCGGCAGGATCTGCTTGAGCAAGCCTTGCAATATAGTAAATGTGGTGCTCGGGCCGCCCCACCGCCACGTCTCTCCTCATCACATCTCCAACCCTAAAGACGCCCCGGTACCGCTCGTAGTAAGCCCTGAGGAGGTCGCTCCTGGTTATAATCCCGACCAGCGAGCCGAACTTGTCAACCACTGGCAGCCCTCCAATCTTGTATTTCAACATGTAGAGCGCCGCGGACTTGATGCTCTTCAGCATCTCTATGACCTTCAGGTCCTGGCTCATAACCTCCTTCACGCGTATAGAATCCAAAGGCTTACTCGCCAGCCTGCCGGTCAACGCGTTGATCATATCACTGACCGTGAGCATGCCCACCGGCTTATCTTCTTCAACCACCACAAGCCTGCCAACCCTGTTCTTCACCATGAGCCTTCTCGCGTGGGCAAGGGTTTCCTCCGGCGTCACTGTGACGACGTTCCTCGTCATGTAGCTGGAGATCCGGGGGGGCACCCCCCTTCACACCTCCTCGATGGCTAGGGCCAGCAGCACGTCCCTTTCCGTTATGATTCCAACCACGTTATCCTCGTCATCTACAACTAGGAGGCCGTTGACCCCGTGCTCTATCATGGCCTCCGCGGCCGCGCCGACGTCCTCGTCCTGCCTTATGGTGTAGAGTCCCCTCCTGGCTATCTCGAAGATCCTCGTGTTGGTTATGACGTCCTCGATGCTGCCGGTTGCGGCCGCCTCGAACGCCTTGTGGGAGCCGAAGAACGCCACGTAATCCTTGGCTGAGACGTAGCCTTGCGCCTCTCCCCCCTTGTCTACGACCGGGAGCCTTCTAAAGCCCTGCTTCACCATCAGCTCCGCAGCCTTCTTTATCGGGTCCTCCAGGTCCACGGCCACTATGGTCCTGCTCATTATCTCCGAAACCTTCCTGCCGACGCGGACACCCTTCAGCCTGGCGATTATGTCGTGCTCTGTCACCACGCCGTAGACTGTTCCGTCCTCGTAGAGCACCGGTATCATTCCAACGCCTTCCCTCACCATCAGGGTTAGCGCCTTGTCCAGGGTGTCGCTCCTGTAGAGGAATGGCGGGTTCTTCGTCATTATCGACGTGACTTTCTCCTCGCGGAGGGCCTTGAATATGTTGTAGCCGTACCTGTTGGCTACGATGCTGTAGTACTCGCCGCCGCCAAGGTAGTTGACTAGGTCAAGGGCTGTGAGGAGCCCTACCAGCCTCTCCTTGGAGTCGACGACGAGGAGGCCCCTAACCATTTTATCCGCAATGGTCTCAGCGGCCTCAAGTATCACAGAGGAGGAGTTAACGGTGACCGGGGGCCTCGATGCTATCAGCCCGAGCTCCCCGGCCCTCTCCGCTACCCTCTGGCTCCAGTTGGGGCTCCCATCGCTCCTAAGCCACCTGATACCCTCAGGCCTCCTGATGGGGACGGGGCTCCTGGAAACGCTTACCCCACGGGACAGGCGCGCGCTTGAAACCCTCTTGAAGGCCGGCCTTCCAGGCCTCCCCGCAGCCACCACGCCATCACCTCCCTACAAGCATGAACCTCACGACATCCTCTCTGTCAATAACCCCTACAAGCCTCCGGCTCTTCGGGGACTCAATTACAGGAAGCCTTCCATAGCTCTTAATAGCCATAAGCTGCGCCGCCTCCATCAACGTAGTCCACGGGTAAACGGCTACGACGCCGGTTGTCATGGCCTCCCTAACCTTGGGCTCGCGGGCCGGCCCTGACTCGGACTCCAGCTCAACCCTCGTGTACCCCTTCCGGATTAGGTCGTACTGGGTCACTATGCCTATGAGCCTATTCTTCCCGTCGACGACCGGGAACCCTGCGTACCGAGTCGTCTTCATCAGGTTCCAGAGCCTCTGCAGGGAGTCGTCGGGGCTCACGGCGGTAACGTCCCTCGTCATCGCCTCCTCGACTCTGTGCTCGCCCAGCTCTCTGGGGTAGTTCTCCAGGGCTACCCTGATAATGTCCTCAAGCCCGAGGACGCCCAAGTACTTACGGTTCTCGTCAACGATGAACCCGTACCATTCGTCATACTTGAACATTAGCCTGGCCGCCTCGCCGATAGTCATTGACGGCTGCAGGGTGAAGGGGGGCTCCTCCATGATGTCCCTTGCGAGCGCGTTAACCTTCGTGGAAGTGAAAGCCAGCACCGTGGACCTGTAGATGACGCCCTCGAGCCTGCCCCGGTCTACGACCGCGGCAACCCTAGCCCCAGTTATTCTTAGAATCCTCCTAACTGCCGCTGCAACGGTGTGAGGCTCAACGGTGGGGGCGTTGCTCGAGGCCATTAGAACAGGGAGGCTCTCAAGCTCAGAAAATGGAGTCAGAGGCACTCACCCTAACTATCTTGTGGGGGGAGCACGGCTTTAAGCTATGAGCGGCGCCCTACCCTCAATAGACCCATACAGCTAGGCTGAGGAGGGCCTTTGCTTCTCGGGGGCCTCGGCGACTACGCGGGCCGTGATCGCCTGGCCCGGTATGTTGGGCTTGAACCTGACCAGTACAACGCTGCCTTTGGCGCCGTGCCTCCTCAGGATCCTGCCCTTATAGGTGTTGCCGTGGCGGTCCGTGAACCTAACAATGCCCCCAATGAACTTGCCTACCTCCTTCCTGTCCACGAATAGCTTAACCAGTACGTGGCTCGTGTACTGCCTGCCCCCGCCCAGCCTGTAGCCTAGAATGACCCCCTCCGCCGTTAGTTTCGCAGACGCGGCCTCCATGCCGGCCAGCCCCCCGGAGTGGAGTCTAGGCTGGTCGGGTGCTAGTTTAAAGTTAGACGTTTAAGGGTGAAGGAGTAGCGGCTCTCCACCTCAAGCCTGTAGCCGAGCAGTCTTGCTAGGGCTTTAACGTACTCCATTGACGCCTTGAACTTCTCGCTTGCCGGCTCCGCGTCTACCCCTTCAACCCTAACTACGGCGCCTCCGAGGGCTGCGGCAGCTAGTATCGCCCTGTCGCCGTCTGCGAAGCCGAAGGGTGAGACTATGCAGCCGTGCACGGGGACTTGGCTGGTCAGCAGGAGGCTTCCCCGCTGGGCCCGGGGGATCCTCTGGCTCACGGAGTGTAGGTTGTCGGCGTGGATGTGCATGAATACTATGAACCCTGCCGTGTGTGGGTCCAGCGGCGGCGCTCCGTCTGCGTCGGTCACCAGGATCGCCGGGGTGGGCCGGCGGCTGGCCGCGGCGGCTTCAACCGCGTCCTCGCCGGCCACGACTACCGCTCCGCAGCCGCGTGGCGGGCCCCCTGCTAGGGGGCCCACTACGCACACCCTCCCCCCGGCCCTCTCGATCAAGGCCTTGGCTCGCATGGCCGCCGCGCAGGCTGAGCTGCATGGAACGCTCCAGGCAACGTTGGAGGCAACGCTTGCCTCGGCCAGCCTGGAGAAGCCCAGGCGCTTCTCCACCAGCCCGTAGAGGCCCCAGAGCCTAGCCCCTGCCTCGGAGAGCCTCCTCAACAACCTGCAGTAGCCTCTCGGCGAGCCGTGCATACCTGCCCCCGCCCATGGCTTCGGACCGCTTGACGCACCATAAGAGCCCCCTAGCGTAGCCTAGGGCCCAGCCGCCTAGAACGCCCGCCTTCGCCTTGGACGCTAGGACCGCTAGCTCCACGAGGCACCCATAGGCCCTGGTGTACGGCACCCCGGGCCCCTCTCGGACAGAGGCGTCCCTGCAGGCGAACCATGCAACGTCGCCTTCGACCTCGAGGAGCTCGGGGGTGCACTCGATGGTGAACGGCTGGCCTACGGGCCTGCACGACTCCACGCGGCCGCCGCCCTCGAGGACGTGGAGGGCGAACTCCGCGGGATCCCTCGGCGTGTAAGCCACTATCCGCCCGGTCAGCCCCTCCTCGACGAGGATCCTCCAGAAGCCGCTGCCCCTGAACACCCTGAACAGGATCCTCCCACCCGCCGAGATGAAGCCGAGGGGAGAGGACCACGCGGGCTCGCCGCCCCTGCAGAGGACAGCTATAGTCTCGACGTACACCCCCTCAGGGAGGCCGTAAGCCATTAACTCCCACGCCCCCACAGCCATGCTGGAGGGGATGAGGTGGTTCTGCCGCTGCCGCCGCTCGTGAGGACTGCGAACCCCAGGCTGACCCTCCGCAACACCGGGCCTGCCCCGGCCGGTTTTAGCAGACACCCGCCGCCTCAGCAGCTCTAAGCACCGCTGAGGCAACGTAGGAGCTTTCGAGCGGCGGCCAGAGGATCCTTAGCAGCCTCACGTGGAGCGGGAGCCTCAGCCTCGCCCCAGCTGCCCTCGGGTGGCCTCCCCCGCCGAGCATGGAGGCTATCCTCTCCACGTTCACCCTCCTGCTCCTCAGGCTTATGGCTCCGTTCGGCCTGGCTATCACCGCTATGTCGGCTTGGAACCTGTAGAGGAGCGTTGACCCCACGATGCTGTTGGACGGCGGCCCCTCGTCCTTCCTCGCCACCACCACCCTGCAGCCGCTCCTTCCAACCTTAACCTTCGCGGTGCTCAGGATCTTGCTGAAGCCCTTCAACTCCCTGTTAACATAGTCCTCCAGCTTCTGCTGCATCTCCTCGTCCCAGAGCGTGCCCGAGTACAGCTTCTCCAGCAGCCTTGACCTCCACTCATCCTCGCCCCTGCGCCCTAGGATCCGGAAGAGCTTCGGGGCCAGGTGGTGGTCCCACCTCCAGAGGTCGGCGGCGCAGACTGCAGCCACTAGCTCTCTGATGTAGCCGTCGGCCTCCACCCCCTTGACTGTGGGGGCGTACTTGGCGACGACGCCGGTTGCGCAGGTGGACCTGTCCACGAATAGCTTGACACCCATGCTCTTGAACCTCTCAGCCTCGGGGCCCCAGACGTGGTGGTCGTACCACTCGACCTCCACCCCCCTCCCCAGCAGGTCCTGGACCGTTGAGACGAGGCTGTCGAGCACCGACCTGTTGACCCCCAGATCCATGACGGCCAGGACGTCGCCCTTCTCCATGTATTCCGCGTAGCCGCCTACGGCCTCGTGAAGGTTGTAGGGCTCCGCGAACACCACGGTAGCCTCGTCTGGCTCGAGACCCGCTATCCGGAGGTACACTGCGGCGCTCGCCACTCCGTCGAGGTCTGTGTGGGTCACCACGAACGTGTGACCCATCAAGCTACACCTCTAGGCCCACCCTCTTGGCCTCCTCAATCATGACGGGTTTCAGCGCGTCGTAGGTGGCGTAGAGGTCTTGCGGGATCACCTTGACCCCGCCAGTGGTTAGCATGAAGTTGGCGTCGCCGGACCACCTGGGCACGACGTGTACGTGGACGTGGCTCTCTATCCCCGCCCCGGCCGCCCTTCCAATGTTGACCCCGACATTGAACCCTTGGGGGTTGTAGACTCTCCTCAACGCCTTCATCGACGCCTTGAGGAGCAGGCTGATTTCCACCATCTCCTCGGTGGTGAGGTCCTCCAGCGAGGGCACGTGCCTCTTAGGCACAACCATTAGGTGGCCCGTGTTGTAGGGGTACTTGTTTAGTATAACGTAGGCCCTCTCCGCCTTCACGAGGACGAGCGCCTCCCTCTCATCCATGGAGAGCGCGTCGCAGAAGATGCAGGACCCGCCAGCCTTCCCCTCAGCGGCTGACTTGACGTACGTCATCCTCCACGGAGCCCAGAGCACTCTAAACCACTCAGGCCTCGTCAACGCGCCAGCACCTCCAGCAGCCACGCGAGGGGCCTCGCTCCCAGTAGGCACGCTACTGCGAAGCCTGCCAAAATGAAGGCTATAAAGGGGAGGCCGGGGGAAGCCCAGATCACTGCGTCCTCCCCCCTCTCGCCCGCCACGAGCGAGAGCAGCTCGTGCGGGTCCTCGTCTACGTAGCCCCAGTTGCCCCGCGGGCCAGTGAGTGGGTACCACCACGGCCTCTCGAACGCCTCCCTCACCGTGACCGCGACGCCTAGAAAGCAGTAGGGCAGCCACCCCCCGGCCCTCGACGCCTTCCCCCTGTTCACCGTGGCGTTGTAGAGGCAGAACGCCACCGTCAGCAAGGCCCCGGCTATCGAGGCGTAGAGGAGCGCGGCTAGAGCCGTGGGGAACCCGTCCCTAGCCGCGGGCAGTGCGTAGGCTATGAGAGCCGTAGCGTAGAAGTCCGCGCCGCCCAACATGTAGAAGTAAACCAGGGCCCCCACGACCAGCACTGCGGCTAGGTCGCCAACCACCACCGCCGCACGCACGGGCGAGAGGAGCACCTGGGCCCAGCAGAGCACCGCGAGAGGGCTCAAAGCGTAGAAGGCCACGGCCCAGTAGTAGGGGTCCACCTCCCTGTACCTCGCGTCCCTGTAGCTAGCGTAGCCCAGCAGAGCCCCCACGGCTAGGGCCTGGGGCCAGTAGCAGTCCCCCGGCATCCAAGGCGGCAAGTGCAACACCAATCCCTCATGCTGGGGCTAGTCATCCTAGCCCGGGGATTGACCCGCGGCGCTTTAGAGGCCGGCAGCTGAGGCCTAGGCTAAAGTGTACGCCTGCAAGCTTAACCCTCCGAGGTGCCCCGCGGCATGCAGGGCTGCGCCCCGGACTGGCTTCTGGAGATGCTCAAGGATGGCCCCGCGGAGCCGCTACGCTTGCCCTTAAAGTCGAGGGATGCGGGGAGGCTCGCGGGCAGGCTAACTCCTGCTAGGGGCGAGGAGTTCTACGTCTGGCTGGTCTCCCGGGGGGGATCTTGCTTCGCCTGCATAGTCTACGGCAGCTCCTTCAGCGTGGATATGGAGAGGGAGGCGGTGAGGGACCCGCTGAGCGGGTTGACTATGAGGCTGCCCGTGCCCTCGGGGCGGGTTGATGGCTTCCTCGTCTGGAGGGGCTCGTGGAGGAGGGGCCTTCTCGTCGTCGACAGCCTCAACTGCCACGCGAGGGTGTGGCCGGACGGCTCGGTTGAGTGCAGGGGCTCACGGTGCAAAGGGCCCTCCTGCCTGGAGCACTGCAGGAGGGTTATTCTGGGTCCCTGATGCCCCACTCGGTTATGGCGAATACCGTCTCGCCCTCGGGTAGGTGCGGGGCGTCGACCACCCTGGCGATTCTTCTGTTACCCCTGCTCTTCTTTAGGTACACCCTAACCCCTGGCGCGTGGGCTACGACGTGGCCTCCAACCGCCTGGGTGGGGTCTCCGTAGAAGACGTCCGGCCTTGCCATGACCTGGTTGGTCACCACCACCGCTATGCTGTGTATCTCGGCTAGCCTCATGAGCTGGTGCAGGTGCTTGTTGAGGAGCTGCTGCCTCATTGCCAGGTTCTCCCTGCCGGGGAACTCGGCTCTGAAGTGGCTTGTGAGCGAGTCGACTATGACTAGTTTAATGTTGTCCTTTTTGACTAGGTCGAACAGCTCGTCGACTATGGCCATCTGGTGGTGGCTGTTGACCGCCCTGATCCAGTAGATGCCCTCCATGGCAGCGTCGGGGTCTAGGCCTACGCCCTTAGCCATTTGCTCGATACGCTCCCACCTGAACGTTCCCTCGGTGTCGATGTAGACTGCCTTGGCGTTGAGCCCGCCCTTGTCCTCGGGCAGCTGGACGTTCACGCTGAGCTGGTGGCATATCTGCGTCTTGCCCGTGCCGTACTCCCCGTAGAACTCGGTTATAGTGTTAGTCTCTACTCCGCCGCCCAGCAGCTCGTCGAGGTTCTTGCTACCCGTGGTTATCTTCCTAACCCTCAGCCTCTCCTCCTTCAGCTCCTTCGCGGTCTTGAAGCGTATGTCCAGCGCCTCCCTGGCTGCCTTCACGATCTTCGCCGCGGCAGGGAGCGAGATGCCCGTAGCGGTGGCGATCTCCTGGGGCGTAGCCACAGCTATCGCTTCAACGCTGGCGAACCCGGCCTCTACGAGCTTCTGCGCGGTCGACGGCCCTACCCCGGGCAAGTCCGTGATCTCAGTTATACGCCCTTTCTCACCCGACACCCTTCAATCCACCCGGTAAGGTAGTGCCGCGGGCAGCACCTATAAGCTGGCAGGGTGACTTGCGCGCCCGCAGGCACGGGGGCCCCGGCGGAGTTTAATGCAACAGACCGGACAGCGGCAAGGCCGGGGTGCACGGTTTGAGGCTTCTGCTACTCCACGCCCTCGAGGCCTGGTTCAAGACTGTCCAGGAGGCTATCCGGGACCCGCCGGACCCGCCCGGCGAGGCCCGGGTCGGCGAGTGCGTTGTCGCCTTCGTCAGCGTCGAGGATGGCGACACCGAGGTCGAGGCAGCCCTTGCCGCCGAGGAGGTGGTGGCCCACGCGGCCAGGGTGGGGGTGGGCAGGGTGCTCCTCTACCCCTTCGCCCACCTCAGCCCGAGCCTCGCGCCCCCAAAGACCGCCTACAGCGTGCTGCTCAAGCTAGAGGCCGAGGTTAGGAGGAGGTTCAAGGGGGAAGCCCTCAGGGCGCCCTTCGGGTGGTACAAGGCCTTCCGAGTCCACTGTGCGGGCCACCCCATGTGCGAGCTTTCGAGGACCGTGAAGGCGTCGCAGGCAGTACTCTACAGGGGCAAGCCCCTGAGCAGCCCCAGCGGGGACCCCGTCGCCGAGGCCCTGGCGTCCAGGAGGCCCTGGGATGGTGAGGCCGTCAAGCTCCTCGCCAGGTTCCAGCTCCACCCGCCCGGCATGCTGGGCAGCGTCATGTCCGGGGCGCTGGAGGAGTGGCTCCTCTGGAAGACAGGGCTCTCCTCGAGGGGGTACTCCAGGCTCCCCGGCTCCGGGAGGGAGGGCGACTCCGGCGAGGCGGCGGTCGCGGCGCTCGCTAGGCACTGCCTGCAGGTGGCTGAGGGCGGGCTTGAGGGGGCGGTCGCGAGCCTCGGCCCAGGCGCCGTGGTCTCGTGGCGCGCACCCTCAAACCTCAGCCTTGAGGGGCTCCTCACCGAGGCCTCCAGCCTCCTAGAGGGGAGGCTGGCTAGGGTCGACCTCGACAGGGAGGCCGGGCTCTGGGCCCCGGCCGGCAGGGACTACTCTGGCTACATGGTCTTCTACAAGTCCAGGGCCGGGGCGCTCGTGCCGCTAGCCGCGTGGGTGGATGGAATAGCTTGCGTCGGCCCCACGGACGCGGTCGCCAAGGCCATACTCGACGCGGGTCTCGCCGCGGCGGAGGCCGGCGAGACCCCCACGCTCCCCGTGTGGCTCGCCCCCGTGCAGGCAGCGGTCATACCGGTGAGGAGCGAGCACGTCGACTACGCTAGGAGGGTGGCCGAGAGCCTGGCCTGGGAGGGCGTGAGGACCTACCTCGACCCACCGACGAGGGGGCTGGGTGCCAGGATAAGGGCAGCCGCCAGGCTCTGGACGCCTTACATAATAGTCATCGGCGGCAGGGAGGTCGAGAGTGGAACGGTGACCGTCAGGCGGAGGGCCTCCGGGGCCGAGCAGGAGTCAATGCCTCTCGAGGCGCTCATCGAGGAGGTCGTTAGCCAGGCGAGGCTTGGGCCTCGCTGGTCTCCTCTTCCCCCTCCTCAACCCTCCCAATGACTATGTGGAACGTGTTCTTCTTACAGTAGGGGCAGTAGTGGTATATCTTACCCATCTTGTCGAGCTTGAAGCTGACCGCTAGCACCCACTCCCTACCGCACTCGGTGCACTTCAGCCTCCACTTCGTCACGCCCTTGCACCCTCCCGGCTCGCATGGACTCCGGCACTTTTCAAGTCTGCCACGAGCTTAGCCCTCTCGATGACCCCGCGCAGACTCGGGTCGATTATGTACCTGAGCATGTACGCGGCTGAGAGGGGTATGTATACCTTCTTGGACTCGCGGAACCCGCACGCCAGGCATGAGACGCTGTAGGAGAACCTGGCCGCCTGCACCCCGTCATGCTCCACTGGGGCCTCTACAGTGTAGTGGTAAACCGCGGGCCCCCCGCACCTGGGGCAGAGGCCCTCCTTCTCAACGCTCCCACTTACAGGCATTAGGCTACACCGTCCTATCCCCGGGGGGAGTTACTGCTGCACGCTATTTAGAGGGTCTCACCCCTATTAGCCTCCTTGCGCGGAGTACCCTAAGCACCCTCCTCAGGGTCTTCCTCACCCTCCACCTCTTGCCTATGCTTCCATAGAGTCTCTGAGTGGTCATCCTGATGCTGTTGGTCCTAGTTAGGTCCTCGAGTATCTTGACATCCTCCTCTTCAAGCTCGTCCCTAAGGTATCTCAGGGCGAGCCTGGCTATATCCGCGGGCTCCAAGCCGTGGTAGGGATCCTCCGGGGGGAGGTCGTCCAGCCTCTGAACCACGTCAAGGTGGAGTATCGTAACTACATCGTCGCTCTTCACATCCCCGTAAACCCTTCTAAGAGCCTCAATCATCTCCTCAACGCTTTGGAAGCCGTCCCTCCTAGCGTCCTCGTCGGTGAGCTCGGAGACACGCTTATACTCCACTTTAACTATGCGGGCCTTAGCGACGGGCCTCCCATGGCCGTGTATTATGACCTCGCTATACTTGGGCTTGAAAACCCCGAGCCTCACCGTGGTCGTCTTAGCCCCCTCAAGAAGCTTGTCAACATAAACCCCCTTCATCATCAAGTGGCGCCCGATGAACTTGACCCGAGCCCCGCCTCCCCCCTCGCCAGCCATTCCACGCACCCTTCAATCCTTGAAACCGGTGGAACTGCAAATACAGTTATACCCTACGCCTCCTCACCTTCTGCTAGCTGAGGAGCTGCGGCGCGGTGAACGCTTTCGCCCCCAGCTGCAAAGCTAAACTCTTCGTGGGGGCGCTACGACCCGGGCAATCGTCCCGGGGATGAGTGGGGGCCAAAGCGGTAAGCGCCGCAGCTTAACGCTGCAGGGCTTCACTAGTTCTAGTTTTGGTTGAGACTATTAGCCTACTAATGGGATGGAGAGATCCCTACACCTCCAGAGAGGGGCTTGCAGAGGTAAGGCCCCTACCGTAGAACGGCAGTGACAACGGGAAAGTTGGCCAGGAGTTAACTTTCGTTTTCATTCTTTTCTTCACAGGCCTGGATTATCGCTTCGAGGAGTTTTCTAACCTCTACGTGATTTCTAAGGTTATAACGGGCATTGGAGGGTTCTAGCCCTACTCGTATAGTGTAAGCTTTAGGCGGTAACGCAGCGAACATTTCCTCATCCGTCTTGTCGTCACCTATTGCTAGTATGGCGTCCCACTTTCCCTCTTGTATCAGCCTGAGTACTGCTCTGTCTTTTCCTATGCCTGCGCTACGTATCTCTATTACCTTTTTGCCTTCTAACACGTCTAGGTTAAAGCTAGCTAGCAGGCTCAGTAGAACATCCTTTAACTCCTTTGCTCTAGCTTCTCCGAGATCAGTTCTAACCCTCCTATAATGCCAGGCTATGGAGTAGTCTTTCTCCTCTATAAATGATCCCGGCGTTCTCTCAACATACATTTCTAGTATCCGCCTAACCTCCTTCTTCCACTCAGCACTCACAGGCTCTATGAGCGTCCACTCTCCCCTCCTCCTCTTAATCCATGCCCCGTGCTCAGCTACCAAGGTTATGTCAAGACCATTAAACCACCGTGAAAGCGTGCCCCTATCCCTACCACTAATAACTACTACCTCTACTCCAGGGAGAGACGCAAGCTTGGAGAGTATTTGCAGCAATTCCTTATCTGGCTCAGACTTATCTGGCGCATCCCTTATAGGTACTAGCGTTCCATCGTAGTCTAGTAGTAGGAGCTTGTTTTCCGCCCTGCAGAACTTTTCTGCAAGCTCCTCCAAGGCATTACTACTTAAGACCCTGGCCTTCAGCTTCTCCTGCTCATTTTTAACATGAAGTAGCCTTTTAAGGAAGTCATCGGCCCATCTGTGGACGTTGTACTTGCGTACGCGTTCCCTCATGGAATGCATTCTCTCAGCTTTCTCCTTCTTACTCATTTTTAGCGCTTCGCGAATAGCGGCAGCTATTTCATTGACATCATTGGGATTCACTATTATAGCTTCTACAAGCTCCTCTGCTGCACCGGCGTTTTCACTTAGTATTAGTACTCCATTTCCATCTGCTTTAGCTGCAACGTACTCTTTGGCTACTAGGTTCATGCCATCCCGTAAAGGCGTAATTAGAGCTATGTCTGCAACTTGGTATAGTGCTAGTAAGTCTTCGGAGGGCACGTATTTGTAAATGTATACTATCGGGTTCCAGTTAAGCGTCGAGAATTTTCCATTAATCTCGCCTACTAGTTTATCGATCTCCCTCTTCAGCTTCACGTACTCTCGGACACCAGTCCTAGATGGAGACACCAATAAAACCAGTACTATCTTACCTATATAATCAGGGTTTTTCTCAAGGAATACACGGTACGCTTTAAGCCTTTGAGGGATCCCCTTGGTGTAGTCGAGCCTGTCAACCGAGAGTATCAAGTGTAAGCCTTCGAATATCCTCTCATATTTTCTTTTCTTCTCCCTAACCTCGTCTCTCGCAAGTGCGCTGGTGAAACCGTCAAAATCTATGCCCATAGGGAAGGCATCTACTAGCACTATTCTCCCGTTAAAACGTATTCTTCCAAGCGCGTTCTCTAAGCCTAGCAGGCTACGGACGGCACTCAGGAAGTGTCTTACATAGTCGTAGGAATGGAAGCCTACAAGGTCAGCGCCCAGTATTCCCTGGAGTATCTCTGTTCTCCAAGGTAAAAGCTTGAATATCTCAGAGGAGGGAAATGGTATGTGGAGGAAGAAGCCTATCGAGGCGTCTTCTCCTAGCTCGCGTCGCAGCATCTCTGGTAGTAGCATTAAGTGGTAGTCATGTATCCAAATGATATCTCCGGGCCTATACACCTTTAAGACTTCTTCAGCATACAATTTATTAACATCCTTGTATGCTTTCCAAAACCTTTCCTCAAAGCTAGCTTTCTCCGGGAAGTAATGGAATAGAGGCCATATAGTACTATTACAGAACCCGTGGTAGAAGTCCTCTATATCGCTGCGGGATAAGAATATGGGATAGAGGTTGCGGGATGCTAGAGACTCCTCAATCTCCCTTCTTTCACCCCAGCTTAATTCATCCAACGAGACGCCGGGCCAGCCAATCCAGATACTATGCCGCCTAGCATGTATAGCTGACAGGCCTGTAGCCAAACCGCCTGTACTAGGCTTTAATACTAGTTTCCCTTCCACTTTCTTTACGCGCACTGGAAGCCTATTAGATACCAGTATTAGCTTTGACATTACCCTGCTACCCCCTTTAAATCATGCTACCAATGCACTATAATCATGTAGGACGCAATCCACTAAAATATTTGTGTAATTGCGCGTTTTAAAAGTCTCCTAAATTACATTAATAACATAAATTATATTACTATTTGCTATTTTATTTCGGGGTGTCCATGCATAACCGAATTCCTCGTCAGCATCTTGGGGTTGCGGGTATCCGCTTTAGTGGTCTCCAATCACTTTTCCTTCACTCTCAACGGTGTGAGGCTTCACGTGCTCGCGTGGCGCTACTATCACGCCTAGCTCTATGTCTGCCCCGACGCCTTCCACCACGGGCCTCAGCCGCTGGGGCAACCTGACTGGCCTGCCTGCAGCGAAGACGCTAAGCGGGCCGATGGCGGCGCCTTCGCCTATAATGCTGCTTTCAATAACGCAGCCAGCGCCCACCCGTGCCGACTCCATTACCAGGCTGCCTTTAACCACTGAGTTGGGGCCGATGATTGCGCCGGCTTCAATCACCGCGGGGCCTTTGACCACTGCGCCGGCCTCCACCCGCGCCCCTCTACCTATGTACACGGGACCCTCTACCACGGCGTTCTCCTCTATAACAGCCTTGCCGGGCATGGAGACCTGGCCCGTGAGGGCCGCGCTTCTGGCAACCTCCGCCTCCGGGGAGATGATGTGCCCAGCTAGTTTCAGGACCACCCTCTGGGCTGCGAGGAGGTCCCACGGGTAGCCTACTTCAACCCAGTCCCCGCCCCAGACGACTCCTCCCACTACTCCGTCCTGGGCCAGGCTGTTTACTAGGCCTATGAACCCCCCAGTCTCGCTCGCCCTCCGCAGGGCGCTGACCGAGCCCACCACGACCCCTGCAAAGACGTAGCCCGGGGCTTGGGGGACCTTCTTCACGTCGAAGGGGTCGTACATCCTCTTAACCCTGCCCGAGGGCTCCATATCCACGAAGCCGTAGGTCTCCAACCCCGTCACCACGGGGACCACACTCATCACGATGGAGTAGCCGCTGCTCGAGTAGAAGTCGAGGGCGTAAACGGAGATGCCCCTAGGCGCCGCGAGGAACCCGGTGAGGGCCACCAGCACTGTTTCATGGCTCCTCTCCGCGGCGTACTCCACCGCTGTCCTGAAGGCTGAGTCGAAGCCTGGCCCCTTCTGGGGTACAGCCTTCACCCCCTCAACCCTATGGAGCCACTCCTCCCGCGTCACAACCACTACTTCGTCAACGCCTGCCCTCTCGAGCTCCTCGACAGAGTAGCGGTAGAGCGGCTTCCCTGCAAGCTTGATGAAGGGCTTCGGAGTCTCGGAGCTGAGGGGCTTAAGCCTCTCCCCCTTACCCCCCGCGAGCACCGCGCCAAGCAAGCCCTAGCACACCCCTCGCTGCGGGCTACTCCACGGTCACGGTCTTCGCCAGGTTCCTGGGCTTATCCGGGTCATACCCCCTCGCCACCGCCGTGTAGTAGGCGAGGAGCTGGAACGGGGGTATGAGCGTGAACGGCTCTAGCACCAGGGCCCCACCAGTGGGGGGCATGTTGTAGACCGTCGCCGCGCCCCTTGGGATCTCCAGCTCTAAATCCGAGGGCTTGAATACCCTGACGACCGCGCCCCTGCTCGCCATCTCCAGGGCGTTGCCGGCCACCTCTGGAGAGTCGCTCGTGGCTATGATGAAGACTGGGAACCCGTCCTCAACCAGGGCTATGGGGCCGTGCTTGCTCTCTCCAGCCGGGTACGCCTCAGCGTGGAGATACGCTATCTCCTTAACCTTGAGCGCCGCCTCCATGGCTAGGAGGGATCCCAGCCCCCTGCCCAGTATGTAGAGGCTCCGCCTGTCCATGCTCGACGAGAGGCTCCTCGATATGGCGTCACCCACCTTAATGCTCTCAGCCGCAACCTCGGGCGCCCTCTCTAGGGCCCTCCTGACCCCCGCCGCCTCGCCCTCGAGCAGCCTGCCCGTCGAGAGGCCCGCCTCCACCGCGAGCAGAGTCAAGGCTAGGACCTGGGATAGGTAGGTCTTCGTCGCCGCCACGCCTATCTCCGGCCCCGCCCTGGTGTAGATAGTGTAGTCGCTCTCCCTGTCGAGAGCGCTCCCGACGACGTTCGTGACCCCCACTATTCTAGCGCCCAGCCTCTTGTACTCCCTCACGAGCTCGAGCGTGTCAAACGTCTCCCCACTCTGGCTCACAGCAACCACAACATCGCCCTCCCCCACCGCCCCAGCGTAGCGTTTAGCCTCACTAGCCACGACGGGCACCGCGGCCCTCCCAGCCATCCTCGCGAGCATGTACGCGAATACGAGGCCGGCGTGGTAGCTCGTCCCGGCCCCCGCCACGTAGACCACGCGGGCGCCGGCAACCGCGTCCGCCGCAGCCCTCACCGCCGGGTCCTCGAGGACTCCGTTGAGGGTGTCCCTGAGGGCCTGCGGCTGCTCGTATATCTCCTTTATCATGAAGTGCGGGTAGCCCGCCTTGCTCGCCGCCTCCGGCGTCCACTCGACAATCTTAACCCTGGCCAGCACGTCGGCCTCCGGGACCTCTATGTACCCACTCTCGGTCATCCTGTACAGCTTCACCCTGCCGGGCTCTATCCACCCGAACTCCCCGTCCTCGACTACAACCACCCGCCTAGTGACCTCGAGCAGTGCCGGTATGTCGCTGGCCACAGCGTTGCCCTGGTCCCCCAAGCCCAGGATTAGCGGGCTCTTCATCCTGGCGAAGTATATCCGCCCCGGCTCCCTGGAGGTGACTAGTGCTATGGCGTAGCTCCCCGTAAGCTTCCCCAGAGCGTAGGCTAGGGCCTCCACCATGTCGCCAGTAGACTTGAACCCCTCCTCCACGAGGTGGGCGATAACCTCCGTGTCGGTCTCGCTGCGGAGCCTATGCCCCCTCGCCTCGACCTCGGCGCGCAGCGAGGCGTAGTTCCTTATGACCCCGTTATGCACTACTGCGATTGACTCCGTGCAGTCGGTGTGGGGGTGAGCATTCACATCACTCGGCGCCCCGTGGGTCGCCCAGCGCGTGTGCCCCAGGCCGCAGGATCCCCTGAGGGAGTCGAGGTCGAACCTCCTCTTGAGCCTCTCAATGGCGCCCACGCTCTTCCTAACAGCCAACCCCTCAGGCCCGACGACGGCGATGCCGGCGCTGTCATACCCCCTGTACTCCAGCCTCTCAAGCCCCCTGACTAGTAGCGGCACAACATTGCCGTCTCTGAGCGTTACACCTATAATTCCACACAAGAGGCAGGCACCGACCCATCTAACCCTCCAGGAGGCTAAAAGCCGGTGTTTTAGAGTATTCGCCTCTCAAGCCAGAGGGAACCTAGCCGGGAGAGTTTGAGGCCACGCCTCCGCCGCGCCGGCTTTTAAAACTGGAGTATGGGGAAACCCGCCAAAGAACCCCGGGTGCCCGGCGGTGCCTGGTCAAACGCTTGACGTTAAGAAGATGGCGCAGGAGTTCTGCCGGGACGAGTACCGTGATTACTTGATCTATAGCCTCCTGGCTAGGCACGAGAAGGATGAGGCTAGGAGGGCTATCCTCGAGAAGCTGGCTAGCGACGAGTATAGGCATTACCAGTTTTGGAGCAAGCTCGCAGGCGGGTGCAGCGTTGAGCTATCACGGCTTGAGGCCAGGCTAATACTCTTGATGAGGAGGCTCTTCGGCCTCGTCTTCACTCTGAAGCTTCTCGAGAGGGGGGAGGAGTCAACGGTAGAGGCTTACAAGAAGATGCTGGACGTCTTGCCTGAGGAGTACAGGGAGGAGCTGAGGCAAATAATAAAGGATGAGGAGGAGCACGAGGTCAAGATTATAGAGGGGATCGAGGAGAAGATAGTCAAGTACATGGCTTTCGTGGCGCTAGGCCTCGCCGACGCCATAGTTGAGGTGACGGGGGTACACGCGGGCTTCCTAGGCTACAGCGCGACCACTATCATAGCGGGCGTTGCAGGCCTTGTTGTCGGCTTCAGCGCCTCGATCTCAATGGCTTCAGCGGCGTACATACAGGCCAAGGAGGTTGAGGGGAGGAACCCCTTAACCTCGGCCCTGGCGACGGGTCTGGGCTACATTGTAGCAGTCGTGTTAATGGCGCTACCCTACTTCCTCACTGACAGCATGAAACTAGCCTTCACGTCATCACTACTAATCGGGCTGGCGATAGTCGCCATGTTCACCTTCTACTCGAGCGTGGTCGGAGGGCCGGAGAGGACTTTCCTGCGCGAGTACCTCGAAACAGCCGGGGTAATGATGGGGACGGCGTTCGGGTCATACCTCTTCGGAGAGGCTCTCAGGAGCATCTTCGGAGTGCCAATAACCTAGCACCTCCCAGACGGGCGCCAGCCGCTGGCCCCGCGGCGGCTAGGGCACCTTAGCCTGCCAGTGTTACTGTTGAGACTCGACGCCAGCCGTGGGGGCTCCTGCTTCTACGGCCCTCTCCGCGCCCTCGGCTTTAGCGGATGCACGCTTCTTCTTAGCGAGATTCCTCTCGCCCAGCTTCACGGCCGCCACGAGGAGGAGGTAGTAGGGGATAGCCAGCATTAGCATGCCCAGGCCGGTGGGGTCGGGGCTTATAATGGCGCCGAGGATTAGGGACGCTATGAAGGCGTACTTCATACCGTTTCCTTTGAACACCTCTATCCCGACTATCTCGTAGACTATGAGGATGTAGATTACTAGGGGGATCTCGAACATAACCCCCGTGGCGATGAGCAGTTTAACTATGAGCGTGAAGAGCCTTCCAATGTCTGAGAATGCTACTAACCCGTGGTTCCCGGCAACTATCACGCTCATTATGAAGAGGAACCTCATGACCCAGGGTATGAATATAAAGTACGCAATAGCGACGCCGAGGGCGAAGAGGCCGATCGCCACCAGGGAGTACTTTTTAAGCGCCTCCCTCTCATGCTTGTAGAGAGCCGGGCCGATGTAGGCTATCAGCTCCCTCGCTATAACCGGGGAGGCTCCGAGGACCCCGAGGAGTATCGTTGACTGGAAGAGTATGTTGAAGCCCGCGAACGGGCTGTACTGCGCAAGCTGGATAGTGTACGTTCTACCCATAAACGTGACGTTCTGGGGGACGAGGCGCTCGAGGAGCAGCCTGGGCAAAGCGTTGACTAGGGGGATGTAGGGGGACAGGCTGTAGGGCAGTGCCGAGAGGACTAGTGCTGCAACGAAGACCGCGGTGAGGATCCTCTTCAGCCTAATACTAAGCTCAACCACGTGGTCCCACAGAGGCTCCTCCGGCAGCTCCTCATCCTCCGGCAAGCCGATCCAACCCTGTCTCCAGCCTACTTCCTGGGTGGAATCCCTATATCCAGGGCGCACACAAATTTTATTAAATGCAGCCGGCGTCTTAGACTAGACCGGGGTGTGAAGGGTCGTGCCTATAGGCCCCTTCCAGACCAGCGAGTTGCTGATAATATTTCTAATCATAGTAATCCTGCTGGGGCCCAGGAAGCTGCCAGAGCTCGCTAGGGCTCTAGGTGAGGCGGTCAGCGAGTTCAAGAAAGCCGCTCAGGGAGCGAACAAGCCGGTGAGTGAGGCCAAGCAGACCGTCGAAGAGGTTAAGAAGAGCGTGGAGTCCCCCGTCGTCGAGGTTATAGAGGAGACCAAGAAGAAGTAAGCGGCCAACGTACCTCTACTTAACCTCTTGTTTCTAGCCTTCAAGCTAAGGGGTATAGGCGGTCCTGCCTCTAGGATTCAATACGGCCCGCCTGGCTCGGTCTTGCGGTGAACCCGCTGCTCTACGGCTTGCCGCCCTCGCTCTTTCCCCTGGGCTTCAGCATGGAGATCAGCATCTTGGCTATGCTCGTGTAGTCGTGGCTGGCGTAGCCCAGCGCCGAGGCTAGCGTGTAGGCCTGGGCGGCTGCGGTGGAGACTAGGGCGGGGATCCCGGCCTCCCTGAGCGTTCTGGAGGCGTATTCCGCGTCCTTCGCTGCCAGCCTGGCCTCGAAGCTGGCCTTCGACTCTTCTGAGAGCATTCTTGGCAGGTACTTCTCCGTGAAGCCGGCGAAGACTGTGCCGGAGGTTACCTCCCTGAAGACGCCCGGCTCCAGGCCGTAAGCCTCCAGCAGCGCGAGGGACTCCGCCGCTGCGGCGATTGACGAGATGAGAAGGTTGTTGTAGGCCAGCTTGGCCGCTGCAGCCGCGGCGGGATCCTCGCCCAGGGGTACTATGCGGGTGGATAGGGCGTCTAGGACGGGCCTAGCCCTGTCCAGGCAAGCCCTCCTGCCGGCGGCTAGGATTATGAGCTCGCCGCTCCTAACCTTGCCGGGGCCCCCTAGGACTGGGGCGTGGAGGAAGCACGCGCCCCTCGACTCGAGGAGCGCCCCCACCGCCCTTGCAGTCTTCGGAGTGATCGTGGACATTTCAATGTAGACGAGACCCCCTCCCCCGGGGATCCTGGAGGCGACGGACATCACCGCGTCATCGTCGGCTAGGAATGAGATGGCATACTCCGCGAAGCCGGCAGCCTCCTCGACGCTCCCAGCCACGCGGGCACCGATCCTCCGCGCCAGCGCCTCAGCCTTCTCTCGGGTCCGGTTCCACACGACAACGTCGAAGGACAGGGATGCAAGCCTCTCGGCGGCAGCTGACCCCATCCGGCCGGCTCCCAGGACGGCAACCCTCCCCGCCACGACGGCGCCCCCCCAGAGCTGGCTCCCCCGGGGACTATTAGGAGTACGCCGTTACAGCCGGCAAGCGGCTCCGGGGCTCCGGGGGTGCCCGGCTTAATGGCTGAGCACCGCCAAGCCGGGGAAACAAAAATAAACCGCGCCGAGACTAGGAGCCTCCCGGCAGCGCCGCGGTAGTATAGCCTGGCCTAGTATGCGGGCCTGTCAAGCCCGTGACCCGGGTTCAAATCCCGGCCGCGGCGCCACCTCCTCCAACACTCAACCCTGGGGGTTCAACGCGCGCCTGCTAGAGGGGACTCCCCGCTTACAGGGGCCCGCCAGCCCCACGCCAAGCCTTAACTGGCGGGTTCCGGGTGGGGAGTGGGTTTAAGCTGGCATCCACGCCTCTCCTCTAGGCTATGGGCCTTAACCAACCTTCCTGCCCCGGCTAGGGCAGGGTGGTGCTGGGGTGGGCGTTGGGGTTACCGAGAAGGGCGCCATACTGCTGGGCAGGCACTTCACGGTCGATGGGCCCGCTGAGAGGCTTGTCAGGGTCGTGACTCACGCCCACAGCGACCATATGGTGGGGCTGGGTTTTAGCGTTAGGCGCAGCGCGTTCGTAGCCGCTACCCCGACGACTCACAGGTTCCTGGAGGTGCTCGGGCAGGGGGTTCCTCCGGGTAAGAGGCTCGAGCTGCCCTACGATAAGCCCGTCGAGTTCGACGGCGAGGTTCTGGTGCTGAAGCCTGCGCGCCACATCGCCGGGAGCGCCCAGGTCCTCGTTGAGACGAGGGATGGCAGCTACGGCTACACGGGCGACTTCAAGATGCCCGGGACTCCCCCCATGAAGGGGCTCGACGTCTTGGTTGTCGACGCCACCTACGGGAGTCCAAGGCTTGAGAGGAGGTGGGGGGAGTGGGACGCTATATCCGCGTTGATGGAGATCATTGAGAGGGAGAAGAGGAGGGGCCCCGTCTGGATCTACGGCTACAACGGGAAGCTCCAAGAGATAATAGTGGAGCTGAGGAGGCGGGGGTTGAAGGACGATATTTTCACCGACGCCCAGACCCTGGCCCTGGCTAGGATAGCGGCGGAGTTCTACGGCGAGCCCCTTGGCAACGTTAGGCTCTTGAGCCACGACGCCGAGTGGGGGATCATCATGGTCCACTACTCCAGGTTCAGCGAGTACAGGAGGAGGCCCGGGGCGCACGTACTCCTAACGGGCTGGGAGCTCTCGGCGCCGGCTAGGAAGAGCGGCGGGAACGTCTACAGGGTTTCATTCAGCGACCACGCGTCGTTCTCCGAGATAATAGAGTACATCGACGAGGCGAGGCCTGGAAGGGTTGTGATCGACGCTGTCAGGAGTAAGACCGCCCACCTCACGGCTAAGTACGTGGAGAGGAGGCTGGGGATCCCCGCGCAGGCCATGCCCTAGCCGCCCTGCCCGCTGGGGAGGTACGCCCTGAATCTCTCGGCCCTCAGGGCTATGAGTGGGAGGAGGCTCCTCGGCGCCTTGATGGATGGGTCGAGGATCACCCTCCACGCCGACCCGCAGGCCTGACAGTAAGCGAGGCCCACCCTCCCCTGCGCGTCGGTGAACACGCCTATGAATCGCCTGTCCCTGTTGCCGCAGTAAGGGCAGAACGCCTCCTCGCCCACGAGCCACTCGTAGAAGCAGTAGGGGCAAACCATGCGGTACCCGTCCCCCTTCCTCACCATCAAGTCCGAGACGCCGCCGCACACCGGGCACACAGCGCTACCCCGCCTCTCGACGCCGTGCTCCTCCTCATACGCCCTCGCATAGGCCCTAAGGGCCCCCTGAGTGGCCACGAACGCCACCCTCTCCACATCCCCAACCTCGCCGGCGGCGAGCCTTGCAAGCGCCGCGCCGTAGTCCACCTCCCCCCACGCAGCCGCGCCGCCCACGCCCAGCCTCGACGCCGCCGCCCCAGCAAGCCTGCCCAGGAGGCCATCAGCCTCAACCCTCTCGATGAACCCCTTCAAGTCAAGCCCCCGCTTCACCGCCTCCCGGGCCCTCGGGAGCAGCTCCTCCTCAACCAGCAGCTCGGCCTCCTCCACCCTCAGCGCGTAATCCCTGTCAAACTTGACTCCCGCGAGGTGGCCGTAGCGATCCAGGGCCTCGCGGAACTCCTCAAGCCTGCCCTCAACCCCTCCCCCATCTTCCTCTCCAACAGCCAAGCCGGCCACCCCTAGGCAAGGCTACACCCTCTGGAGCCGCGCGTGCCTGCAGCAATATCCGCGGCTCTCAACGCCCACCCAGCGCGGGGGTGCAAGCGCTTCCAGCACGGCGCCTCGCAAGCCCCCTCAAGCCGGGGGGCGCGGGTGCCGCGGCGTCAAGGAGGGGGCTATGTCTGCCCCCGGGGATCCCGGGGGTGCTTGGAGCCTGCCGGCTGGTGGGGGTTCTGGTGGCGAGGATACACCTCTCAGGGCGTGGAGGCGGCGAGGAGTGCCGGCGCGATGAGGCCTAGGGCTGTGGTGGCTAGGGCTGCCGCCGTGATTGCCCTCCTGAGGCTGCTGCTCGGGGCCCCTGGCTCCCCCTCGCGGCTCCATAGCTCCCTTACGGCTGGGATGTAGTAGGCGGCGCTTACTCCGCTGTTGACTAGGAACGCGACGGCGAGTAGCGGGGAGTACTTGATGACGGCTAGTAGCATGTAGAGCTTGCCCCAGAAGCCTAGGAGGGGGGGCACGCCTAGGAGGCTGAGGAGGAGGATTCCCGCCGAGGCGGCCGTGTAGGGGTCTCTCCCCGCTAGGCCCCTGAGCCTCTCGAGGCTGCCCCCCAGCTCCCCCGCCATGGGGAATAGCGTGGACTTGGCGAGGGCGTAAGCCGTGGCGTGGAGTGCAACCGCTCCAAGGGCCAGCGCCGCCTCCTCCGGGTTGGCGGCCTGCAGGTACGCCAGGCCGGCGAGCGCTGCGAGTATGTAGCCCACGTGGGCTATGCTGCTGTAGGCCAGGATCCCCCTCAGGTCCCTCGTGGTCAAAGCGGCCAGGTTCCCGTAGGTCATCGTGGCCACGGAGAGGGCGGCGAGTAGCGGGGCTAGCTGGGGCGTGGCGGAGTAGATGCAGTGGGCGAGGAAGGCTATGAAGCCCAGCTTCACCGCCGAGTCAATGAACCCCATCACTCTGCCGTCGGCCCTGGCGTACACGCTGGGGAGCCACCAGTGGAAGGGCACGATGCCGAGCTTGAAGCCCACGCCTGCGAGGAGGAGCGTGGAGGCTACAATAGTCAACCCGCCGGGCGGGCAGGTGGCTAGGTCCATCCAGCCCTCAAGGGACGCCGTGGAGGCTATGCCTGCGTGGATGGCGACCCACATCGCCAGGAGGAGGGTGGCCGCCAGCCCGACTAGGACGTATCTGACAGCCGCCGCCCTGCTAGCAGAGTCCCCCGGCGCCGAGGTCATCACGTAGCTCGCCACCGATACGAGGAGCCACGCCGCGAGGAAGGCGAGGGCGTCCGCCGAGCCCGCCACGTAGTAGAGGCCGTAGAGGGCGAGGGGCACGAGGCCGTAGAAGGCTGGGTACGTCGGCCACCTGTCGGGGGCCTCGCCGGAGGCCCACAGAGCCAGCAAGCCTACCACTCCAGCTGAAACGAGCATGAAGGCCGTGAATGCGTTATGGACTACAAGCCCTCCGTGGAAGGACACCGGGCCACCCTGCACGGCGTAGGCCAGCACGAGCGCCGAGGACAAGGCCGCGGCGGCGCCAACGGCTGCAAGCGGCCTAGCCGCCCCCCTCCACCCCAAGAGGCACGCTATGGGCACGGCCAGGGAGGCGGCTAGAGCCAGGTGGATGAGGGCCAGGCTAGCCTCCGCCGGGCTCAACGCCACCACCCTTCACCCCCAGGCGATGAGTGCGAGCAGCATCACCAGGCCAGCCATGGAGGCGTAGAGCGCCAGGTAGTAGTCCGGCCTTCCCCTGTGGAGGCCCCTCAACGCCATGCTGATCGCCGCGGCACCCTCCACCACCACGCCGTGGTAGAACCGGTCCACGGCCGAGTCGACGAGGGCCAGCGCGAGGCTGAACGCTGCGAAGGCCGAGACGAGGCCCGTGTGGTAGAGCCAGTCGAGCGCCGAGTCCACGGCGGCCAGCGCGAGCGCTACGCCCGTGAAGCCGCCCACTACAACCAGGTATGTCAAGGAGTTGACGTACCACCGGTCGAAGAGGAAGTCGTGCAGAATCCTAGCCGCCCTGCTGGAGGCGAGTACCCGCCTAAAGTCCACCCTGGCCACTAGGTAGAGGCCCGCCACCGCCGCCATGGAGGCCAGCGCGAGGCCCAGGGTTGCTACGGCGCCCGTGGTGAGCTCGAACCCCAGGCCCGGCGCGCCGTGGACTGCCAGGGTGACCCCCCAGGCCTTGGAGAGCACGCCCTCAACCCCGCCCCAGGCGAGGCCGAGGACCAGCGCCGCCAGGGCGAGGGCCATGTAGGGGGCCAGCATGAGCGGCGGGGCCTCGCGGGGCTCGCCGTGGGCCTCCTCGTAGGGTGGCAGGTGGAGAACCCTCAATATGAGCCTGAGGGTGTAGGCGGCGGTGAGGGCCGCGGTCGCGACTCCGAGGGCGTATGCCCAGGTGAGGTGCGCCTCCCTCGCCGCCTCGAGCGTCATCTCCTTGCTGAAGAAGCCGCTGAGCGGCGGGATCCCGGCTAGGCTCAGGCCGGCGAGCCACATCGCGGCGGCGGTCGCCTTCATGTACCTCGCGTAGCCGCCCATGTGGTCTATGAACCTACTGTGGGCTACGTGAATCGCCCACCCGGCTATCAGGAAGAGCGCCGCCTTGAAGACAGCGTGGCTCACCAGGTGCGCTAGGCCAGCCGCTACCCCAAAGGCGAACGACTCCGGGTTTGAGCCGAGGAGAGCGCCCGCCGCGCCCGCGGCTAGGAACATGTAGCCGAGCTGGCTGGCTGTCGAGAAGGCTAGTATTAGCTTGAACTCGTTGCTAACCAGCGCCATGGTGGCGGTCGCGAACGCCGTGAAAGCGCCTAGGCCCGCGATTGCCTCGAAGTAGGCCCTGACCTGGTCTATGACCACCGGGCTCCCGGCGGCGAGGGCGCCCGTGTAGAATATGGGCGTGAACCTCAGCATGAAGTAGACCCCAGCCTTAACCATGGTCGCCGCGTGTATCAGAGCCGAGGCAGGGGTCGGGCCGGTCATGGCTGTCACGAGCCACTCGTGGAAGGGGAACTGGGCGCTCTTGGCAATCGCCCCCAGCGTGAAGACTAGCAGCGCCGCGGTTAGGTAGTGGCCGCTCGCCAGCGCCGTCATCCACTGCGGCGCCTTCTCGGCTATAACGGGTATGCTGAACGTCCCGGTTAGGCTGTAGATCAGCGCGGCTCCCGTGAAGAGCCCCGCGTCGCCCAGCCTCGTGTAGAGTATTGCCCTCAAGCCGCTCTGGCTCGGGGTGGAGTACATGGGGGCCCCGAGTACCCTCCGGCCGGGCACTCCCACCCAGTACTCCTCCTCGTCGGTGTACCAGTGGCTTATCAAGGCGTAGCTAGCTATGCCCGTGCCCTCCCAGCCTATCAGCATGAGCACAAGGTTGTCGGCTAGGACTAGGAGCAGCATGCTGCCCACGAAGAATGTTATGAAGAAGAAGTACCTCTGGACGCCCCAGTCCCCCCTCATGTAGTCCACGCTGTAGAGTGCTATGAGGAAGCTTAGCCAGGCCACCACCAGCGACATCACAGCCGACAAGCCGTCAACGTACGTTCCAACGTCGACGTTCACCCAGGGGATCCAGTCGTAGGCCACGTGGATGACCCTTCCGTGGGCCAGCACGTCGTAGGCCACAGTGGTTGCGGCGACGGCTGAGGCAAGGATTGCGGCCACCGAGGTCCAGGCGTAGACCCACTCCCTCCGGCAGCCTGCCAGCCAGAAGACTGCAAGCAACCCGGCCCCGAGGTAGGGCAGGGCCCATATGAGCGTCGGGTTCAGGCTCACCGCGGGCTCACCCCGCCCCCGCCGCACTGCCGGCGGCAAGCTCGATGGCGTTCAGGGCGGCGGAGTCCTTGAATGGCCCGATGAAGACGTTTGCGGCCAGGAACACTAGTAGGCCGGCCACCACCAGCGCTACCAGGCTGGCTTCCATCAACCCGCTCTCGCGGGGCGCCTCCTCGACCCTGGGCCGGCCGTAGAACACCCTCTTCATGGTTATGAAGCTGTACGCAGCCGTCACGGAGAGGGCTAGGAGCAGCGCTGCCGCCGCGAGGAGGAAGGAGCCGGAGGATCCCCCGTAGACTGAGAGGAGGCCTAGCAGGATTAGTAGCTCGGCCCAGAAGCCGGGGGCTGGAGGGGTCCCGGTTAGGCTTAGGAAGCCGAAGAGCGCCGCGGCGGCCGTCTTGGGGTAGAGCCTTGCAAGCCCGCCCATGCGCCTTATGTCCCTGAGGCCGTGGAGCGTTGCTATGAAGACGCCGGCTGTCATGAAGAGTATCGCCTTGCCCACCGCGTGCGAGAGGTAGAAGAGCATGGCCCCGGCGATCCCCATCTTAGTCATGGACCCGACTCCTACGAGGATGTACCCCATCTGGCTCACGCTAGAGTAGGCCAGGAGCCTCTTGAAGTCCACCTGCGTGAGCGCCACGAGGCCCCCGTACACTATCGTGGCGAAGCCGAGGGCGACGAGGGCGTCCCTCCAGGATAGCAGCACGCCGGGGAAGGCGGAGGCTACGAACCTGGCGGCAGCGTAGCCGGCGAGGCCGATTAGGTTGGGTGAGAGGAGGGCTGAGATAGGCGTGGGGGCCTCGGCGTGGGCGTAGGGGAGCCACATGTGCACGCCTACAACCGCCATCTTCACGAAGAGGCCGGCCAGCATGAGGGCTGCAACAGTCTTAGCCGCGCCCCCCAGGAGGGGCTCGACGACCACCGGCTCCAGGCTGGGGACGCTCAGGTAGTCGAAGGTCCCAGCCTTGATCCCGTAGTACACGATGCCGGCGAGGAGGATCACCGCGCCGACATGCGTCCAGATGAAGTATAGCAGCGCTATCCTCCCTCTCTCGCCATACCCGTAGTACGCTATTAGCAGGAACGACGCGACAAGCGTGAGCTCCATGAAGACGTAGAACTCGACCAGGTTCGTCGAAAGCGCCATGCCCAGCATCGACGCCGCGAAGAGGTTGTATAGGAGGAAGTACACCCCCATCCCCGGGGGCTCCGAGCCCTCGCGCTTCAACTCCTCCAGCCTGACCCTCATGTATGGCACGCTGTAGAGGGCGACTATTGCGGTCACCAGTGAGACTCCGAAGACCACGGGGGCTGAGAGAGCGTCTAGCGCCAGGGCGACCGTGCCCAGGCCCGGGGCCACCCTGAAGTAGAGCGGGTCCAGGACCCCCTCGGAGAGCGCGCCTGAGGCCGCGTAGTAGACCACATAGGCCATTGGAAGCGCCAGGGAGAGCAGGGAAGCAGCTGCGTAGGCCTTGACCCGTCCCTCCCCGCGGGGCCCCGCCAGCCAGGCCGCAAACCCCACGGCGACGGGTAGGAGCACGCTAGCCCAGAACACGGGGGATCCCGCCTCCACCGCTCACACACCCCCCTCCTCGAGGCCCTCGGACTCGAGCGTCCTCGCATGCCTGTAGAAGCCGATAAGTATAGCAACAGCCACGACTACCTCGACGGTCACCACGCTAACTAGAAGCACGGCCACAAGCGTATCCACCACCGGGTTGAACGACGTGAATGCGACGATGCCGAGGAGGATTCCGTTGAAAACCACCTCCAGCGACAGCAGCATCCTCAAAAGGTTTCTAGTCGAGGCTACGCCATACAACCCAATAGCTATCAAGGCAAGGGAGGTCACAATCGCAGTCTCGCCCAGAGCCCTATCCACGAACGCCAAGGCCTAACCCCCTCTCCTAGCAATGGCTACTGCCTCCAGAAGGGTGGCAGCGAGCGTAACTACTAGTATCCACACGACGGGCAGGTACCTTGCAAGCATCGCCTCGGCTACGTCGGCTGCGCTGAAGGAGTCGGGCCTAGCGTAGGCCTTGAATAACCCGGTCGAGGCGGATGCGTATAGAAAGCCGGCCAGGCCCCCAAGAGCTGCAAGGATCCCCCGAACCCTGCTCCTAGCGCCAGACTCCCTGATGCCAAGCATCGACAGGGACAGGATTATGAACATCACGGCGGCTCCTACGTAGACTATTATAATGAATGCAGCAACCAGCCCGAAGCCTAGGAGGGCTGCAAACGCGGCCGTCATGGAGCTCAGGGCAGCCAATGCTATGCTGGCGTACACGAGGTCCCTGCACTTAACCACGTAGTAAGCGGCTACAAGCATTACCCCGGAGAGCATGGCCGCCATGTAGGGGTAGTAGTCTTGCGGGCCCACTACCCGTCACCCCCCTCCTCCGCCTTCACCTTGACCAGGCCGTGCACCGGGTCAAAGACGTACTTCACGGGCACGCCCTCGCCCTCCGCCGGGCTTCTGGGCTCGACCTGGAAGCTTTCAAGAGTAGTCTTCATATCCTCCAGGTTAAAGTATACCACGTCATGGACCGGCACGTGGTACAGCGCCTCCACGGGGCAGACGTCGACGCAGTAGCCGCAGAATATGCACCGCTGATAGTTTATAACGGGGTACTTCTTCACCACCTCCCTACCCCTCTTCTCGTCGTACTCCTTCACTTTAACCATTTTCATGGCGGCTGCGGGGCATATCCTGGCGCACGCCTCGCAGCCTATACACTTGGACTTGTTCAGGACAATGAACCCCCTGTAACCCCTCCTGAGCTTCACGTACTCCCTGGGGTAGTCGAGCGTCAACCTGTTCGGGGCGATGAAGTACTTCAAGCCAGTGATTAACGCTGAGATGTTCCCGCTCACCGCCCTGGCGAAGCTGTAGGGCGGGATCCTTCTGGGAACGTACCGGGGAGCCACGGCTACGCCACCCCCAGGTAAGCCATGGCTAGGCTGAGCCCGAAGCCGGAGAGTGAGAGGGGGAAGACTATCCTCCAGCCCAGGTCTAGGGCTTGGTCTAGCCTGTACCTCCCGTAGACAGCCCTGAGGATGCTCATCGCGGCCATTAGAATGGCCGCCTTGGAAACCACCACGAGGCTGGGTAGGAGGTAGCCGTAGAAGACTCCGGACCCCGGCTGGGGATCGAGGGGCTTCCACCCGCCGAGGAAGAAGAGCGCTATAAGGGTTGAGTTAACGTACCTCCTAATGTAGGTTGCACCCATGTTCAAGCCATACATTAGCCCGCTGTACTCGCTGAAAGCCCCAGCAACCACCTCGCTCTCGGCTTCAGCTATCTCAAACGGGAACCCGCTGGTCGCCATGAGGGTTGCTATGACGGCGGCGAGGAACGCCAGCGGGTTCAGGAGGGCGAACCACTTCCCCCCCGACTGGGCTTCAACCACGTCGGCCACGTTCAAGCTGCCAACGAGCGCCGCGGGGGATAGGAGGGAGGCCACTAGGGGCACCTCATAGACTACAGTAAGGTACGACTCCCTCAGCCCCCCTATGACCGCGAACTTGTTACCCGAAGCCCAGGCGGCCGCCACTATGAAGAGCGGGGCTAGAGTGATTAGGGCGATGGTTGCTACGACGCTGTAATCCATGGACACGGGCCAGGTCTCCGGCAACGGCGAAACAGGCACAACCACCAGGGGGAGCATGGCCACGACGAGCCCCACGAGCGGGGCACCTAGGAAGACAGCGCGGTCAACACCCCTCGGCACGATTATCTCCTGGGTCATGAAACGGATGAGGTCAGCCACCAGCTGAAGCGCCCCGCCGATCCTGGGGCTCACGTAGAGCGGTCCAACCCTCATCTGAACCCTGGCGGCCGCCTTCCGCTCGAACCAAATGATTATAATCACCAAGATCATTGCCGTCACTAGCCCAGGGACGAGTAGGAGCTGGAATATCGGGGGCCAAAACGCCAGGCCGAGGAGCCACCCGATGATCCCCAAGCCCCCGTGCACCCCCTCTACCTGTCGGCCTCAGGCGGGAAGTAGTCGATGCTACCATAGATCGCCGGGAGATCGGCTAGCCTGTGGCCTGGGACCACGTATTTGAATATAAGTACGTTCCTGAAGGAGGGCGTCACCACCCTCACCCTGTAGGGCACGTCGGCTCCATCGCTCTCTACGTAGTAAGCTATCTCGCCGCGGCCAGCCTCTGCCCTCGCGAAGGCCCTGCCCTTGGGGACCTTCACCGCGGCCATTAGGGGGATTATCTTGACCCGCCCCTCCCTTTCAAGCACCTGCCTGTACAGGGGCGCCTTCGGCCAGAACCTCTGGTGGATGAGGCTGGTGCCGTCCTCGGTGGGCATCCTCTCCAGCCTGTCGACAACCTGCTCGATGATGTTTAGGCTCTGCCTTATCTCCTCCACCCTCACCCACGCCCTGGCTAGGGCGTCCCCCTCCTCGAACACGGGGACCTCGAACTCGAGCTCATCGTAGACCTCGTAGGGCTCCACCACCCTCACGTCGTACTCGACGCCTGACGCCCTAAGGTTTGGGCCCACTATGCCGAGGTCTATCGCCAGGTTCCTGGGTATGACTCCGACTCCCTCCAGCCTCCTCCTTATGACGGGGTTGTCCAGGAATATCTTCCTGTAATCCTCGAGCCTCCTCCGCATGTACCTAACAGCCTTCCTCGCGGCGTCGGCGAAACCCTGAGGCATGTCCCTCCTGACTCCGCCGAAGATGGGGTAGGAGTGCGTCAACCTAGCGCCGGTAAGCCACTCTGCAAGCTCCACGAACACCTCCCTGTCGCCGAAAGCCCACATGTACATAGTCGAGTGGCCCAGGAAGACGCCGAAAATGCCCATGCCGTAGAGGTGGCTGGCAATCCTGTTAATCTCGCAGAGGAGGACCCTCAGGTACTTGGCCTTCTCCGGAGGCTCGATGCCGAGGAGCTTCTCGACCGCCTCGACGTACGGGAGCGTCACGTTGCAGGCATCCAGGATGGCCATCCTCTCGACGAGGGGGATGATCTTGATCCAACGCCTCCCCTCAGAGAGCTTCTCCACTGTCCTGTGGACATACCCAATGTCAGGGTCTGCTTCCACTATAACGTCGCCGTCCAGCCGCACTATTATCCTCATGTGCCCGCTTCCAGGGTGCTGGGGACCTATGAAGACCTCGTAGAGGTCCCTGTCAACCCTTTTAACGTCGAGCCCGTGGACCCTCCTAGTCTCCCCTACCTTCATGCCCTCAACGCCGCTAGTCAAGGTATATTCCCTCCTCTTCAACCTTGAAGTCCTTCCGGAGGGGCTTCTTCTCGGCCAGGTCGGGAGTCAGGTAGAGGGGCCTCAAGTCTGGGTGGCCCTCGAAGACCACGCCGAAGAACTCGTAGACCTCCCTCTCCTGGAACTCGGCGCTGGGCCACACCCCCACAAGGCTCGGAACCCTGACGTCGCCCTCCCTGGGAACGATCGTCGCCAGCTCCAAGACAACCCTGGCCAGCTCGGGGTTGGAGTATGAGGACACGTGGTAACCCACGCGGAGCGCGTTCTCCTTTACCAGGTCAACCACGGTAACGCTCTTGACGTGGTCGAAGCCCATGCCCTTGAGGAGGCTGGCAGCCCGGACGAGGCTACCGGGGTCCACGTAGACCGTGACGAAGCCCTTGTGCTCCTCAACACCCCTAACCAGGTCCCCGAGGGCGGCCCTTACCCTCTCAACCACCCGCCCCGCGGCCTCCGGGCCCGGCACCCTTACCCCCTCCACCACGAGCAGGGATCCTCCCTCGGCCTGACGGGGGGCTTGTCGGGCCTCCTGCCCTCTGCTATCCACCTCCCAGCAACGCCCTCCTCCCTGATCTTCCTCTGAAGCTCTAGTATAGCCCTAGCCACTGCTTCAGGCCTCGGGGGGCACCCGGGTATGTAGACGTCTATTGGGATCACCTCCCAGGGCCTTACAATGTTGTAGCTATTGTAGAATATGCCGCCGTCCAGGGCGCACGCGCCCATGGCTATGGCGAACTTGGGGTACGGCATCTGCTCCCAGACCACGCGCACCGCGCACGCCATCTTCCTGGTAACCGTGCCCTCGACTATGATGAGGTTCGTCTGCCTCGGCCCGACCCACGGCAGGGACCCGTACCTCTCCGCGTCGAGCCTGGGCCCCCAGGTCGCGGCGAACTCACAGCCGCAGCAGCTCGTGGTCAAGTGGACCGGCCACAGGCTGAACGCTGCGGCCCAGTCAGCCACCTTCCCCAGCCCGGCCCTCTTCATGAGGAGGGCCCTAGCCCGGCTGGCAGCCACGTCCAGGCTGCCAGCGTAGACCCTGCCCCGGGGGCCTCCACGCTCCTCCCCAGCCATGGCTACGCGCCCCCAAGCCGCTAGTCTAGGGTCCACCTCTCCACGCGCCTGGCCTCTCTCAGGGCGTAGGCAAGGAAGGGGGCGTAGACTAGGACTATTGCAGTGTAGAGCAGGCCCAGCCGCCCGACGAGGCCTCTGGGGGCGGCTAGTGCCAGCGCTAGGAGTATCACGGCGGGCTCAACGGCCAGGAATATTATCAGGTACCCCAGGTACTGCATCGACACCCTAGTCCTGGCCTCGCCCTTCTCGGGGTTGCCCGCCTCGTAGCGGGCCTCCCTCCTCGGCTCGAGCCCAGCTACTTCCCTCGAGGGGCTCAGGATTACTCTAAGCACGTAGACCGTTGCGAGCAGGAGTAGCAGAAGCGCTAGGGGCACGGCCACGAATGCAGCCAGAGCCCTAACCATGGGGCTCTGGAGAACTGCGCCTAACTCTAGCATGACTAGGCCACACCATGCGTTCGGCTGTGTAATCATAACAGGTATAAAACTTGTTTCCATTAACCCGGCGCGCGGCGTTAAAGAGCCTACCCGGGGCCGCCTTAAAAGCTGTTAATAGGGGAGGCTAGGGGCCTATGAGGTCTTCCACCCTCGGCGGGTGAGGCGGTAGCCCCTTCCTCTGCCTGATCTTCCTTATGAGGTCCTCCAGCATGTTGTCCGGCACGGGGGCCCAGCGGCTGAACTCGGTGCCCCAGAACGCCCTTCCAGCCGCGGCGCTCCTCAGCTCCCCGGCTAGGTCGAAGCTCTCGGCCACCGGCACCTCTGCTATTATCTTCGCGGCCATTCCCGCGCTCTGGACCTCCAGGATCCTCCCCCTCCTCCTCGCAAGGACCGCTGCGATGTTGCTGACGTACTCCATAGGGACCCTTATGTCGAGCTTCTGCAGCGGCTCGAGGAGTGTGGGCTTCGCGGTGAGTATGCCGGCCCATATGGCGTTCCTCACCGCGGGGTAGATCTGGGCGGGGCCCCTGTGGACTGGGTCCTCGTGTATCACTGCATCGTGCAGTATAACCTTTATGCCCCTGACGGGCTCGGCGGCTAGCGGGCCCTCTTTGGTGGCGAGCCTGAATGCTGCGAGCACGGTGTCCTTAACCTCCCTGAGGTACTGGACGCCGACAGTCTTGTCGACGAACACGTTTATGTTCTCGTCGATGGCCCATATCCTCCTAGCCTCGTCGTAGTCCCACCCGGCTTTGTCGGCTAGGATCCTGGCCCTCTCCTTCGGGTCCTGGCCCTCGGTCACGATGCCCTTCTGGATCAGCTCTATCGTCTCCTCGTTGAGCGGCTCCACGCTTATGTAGAACTTGTTGTGTTTGTTGGGGCTCTTACCCTCGAAGACCTGGCTCGCAGTCCTAACGGTTTCACGGTAGACCACTATCGGCGGGCTTGCCTTCACTTCGACGCCGTACTTCTCCTTGAGGAATGTGAGAGCTATCTCCAAGTGGAGGGGGCCCATGCCGGATACCAGGTACTCGCCCGTCTCCTCGTTTATCTTCACCACGAGGTTGGGATCCTCTATCGTGAGCTTCCTTAGGGCTTCAATCATCTTCGGCAGGTCCTGTATTCTGACGGGCTCCACCGCTATTGTAACAACCGGCTCGCTGACGTACTTGAGCTGCTCGAACGGGGCGGCCTGGTCCTTGTAGGCCACGCTTACAATGGTCTCACCGGCCCGGACGTTCTCCAGGCCCATGACGGCTCCAATGTTGCCGGCTACTATGGCCTTGGTTATCTCCCTGAAGGGCCCCATGTAGAGGCTTACCTGCAGCACCCTCCCAGTCTCCCCGCTGGAGACTAGGTAGACCTCCTCTCCTGGCCGGAGGGTGCCGGAGAAGACCCTGCCGGTAGCGACGAGGCCGGTCTTCTCCACCCTCACGTCGTTAACGTAGAATACTAGGGGACCGTTGGGGTCAGCGTTCAGCATAGCCCTGCCTATCTCGCTATTCAGATCGCCCTTCCAAATCTTGGGGATCCTGTACCTCTGGGCCTCCCTAGGGTTGGGTATGAACCTCACTACCATGTCGAGCAGGGTCTCGTGGAGGGGGAGCTTCTTCGCTAGCTCAGCTATCTTCTCCTTACTACCCGACTCGTAGGCCTTGATTATCTCCTTGAACGTTACCCCCTTCTTCTGCACCATGGGGATGCTTATGCCCCACTTGTCCTTGGCGCTTCCAAACGCCACGGTGCCCTCGGAGGGGTTGAGCTTCCACTTCTTCCTGAACTCCGGCTCAGCGTAAAGTTCTATCAGGTTGTTCACATCCCTTATTATCTCGATGAACCTCTGCTGGATCTGCTCCGGCGTGAGCTTCAGCTCCTTGATCAACCTGTCAACCTTGTTTATGAAGAGTATCGGCCTAACCCTCTCCTCCAGGGACTGCCTGATAACTGTCTCAGTCTGAGTCATGACCCCCTCGACGGCGTCAACTACTACTATGGCGCCGTCGAGCACCCTCAGACTGCGGGTGACTTTGCCGGAGAAGTCCACGTGGCCTGGAGTGTCTATCAGGTTGATCACGTAGGGCTTACCGTTGTACTCGTGGTACAGGCTTATGTTGGCCGACTTTACCGTGATGCCCCTCTGCTTCTCGACGTTCAAGTAGTCTAGGACCAGTGCCTCGCCCGCTATCCTCTCCGAGATTATCCCCGCGGCGGCGAGCAGGGAGTCGCTAGTCGTCGTCTTCCCGTGGTCGACGTGGGCGATTATCCCGATGTTCCTGACCTGCTCGACGTTGCTCATTATCTTCTCGATCTCGGAGACCAGCTTCACTCTAGCCCCCATCACGGTCACCCATTAATTCCGAGTGCAGGCCGTGGCTTCGGGCGGCTTTTATTCTTACACAGAGGGCTTTTTGGCGCCTCTTGGGCGCCTATGCGCGGTGCTTGATCATCCGCTTTAAATGGCGCCGCTCCACGCCTAGGCCTGAACGGCTTGCCTGCGGTGGAGCGCGCGTTGATAGACATGGTCCTCGCCGTGGAGAAAAGCGGTTACATAGACGTCTACGCCGTGGGCAAGCTCGTTGAGGGGCTAGCCTCGGAGGCCGGCAAGGTTAACGGCCTGAGGATGGGCATAGTAGTCTACGCGTCCCAGGCCCTTCCGCTGCTGGACCCCGTGCGTGAGGTGGAGAGGGTCCCTGAGGCGTACAGGGAGGCCCCCGTCCTGCCCGGGGCGCCCAACCCCGTGCCGGCCCTGCGAGAGGCGGCGGATATGCTCGGCAGCTCCAGGGATCCCCTAACGGCCCAGGGGCTGGTGGTGCTGGTGTGGAGCGCAAAGTCGAGGCCCAAGCCTTCGCTGCGGCTGGCTTCAATGCAGCTCCTAGCAATGGGGTACGGCTTGGCCGCTGTGCTGCTCCTTTCCAAGGAGCCCGCCTGGGCCAAGAGGTACCTCGGGGGCTCCACGCCGGTCTACCTGCTGAGGGGGAACGCTAACCCCTACAGGCTGGGGGCTAGGATAGCGCGTGAAGTCACCCAGCTAGGCTAGCCTGCAGCCCGGGCTATGCTGGCCAGTATGGAGAGGAGGGACTGCCTGTCCTCGGCGTGGAGCCAGGCGCCCCCCGTTATCTTCGCCGCTTCCTCTATCGCCCTCCTAGCCGAGCCCTTCGGGCCCTCGGCCAGGCTGACTATGTAGGTCCTCACACCCATGTTCCTAGCGTAGATTGCCGCGTGGCTAATGTTCACCCCCTCATTCAGCCCTCCATCAGTTATGACTACTGCGACCTTCTCCCTCACGCTCCCCCTCAAGAGCTTAACCGCCTCTATGAGCCCGTTGCCCGCCGCCGTCCCGCTCCCCCCGACCTTGATGAGGGGGAGCGTGGAGAGGAAACGCTGCTTGTCCCGCGTCAGCGGGAGTATGGGGAACGCGTACCTGTAGAACACCACCAGGCCGAGGCGCGCGAGGCCGCTGCCAAGCAGCCTCGACCCTACATAGGCCAGTGCATCCCTCACAACGCTCAGCTTCGAGGGCTTGAAGCCCTCGTGGGGCTTCCCCATGCTAGGCGAGATATCCACCGCGAAGACGAGATCAATGGGCAGGCGGCCCCCCTCCAAGTCCCGTCAACCCCCGCAGCCCTCTACCCATGAAGCTGGAGCAAGTCATCAGGGAGAAGCGCCGGGATGCCCTTGTAGGAGTAGGCTAGCTCCGCCAGCCTATCCCCCAGCACGGGGGCCTGGGTCACCAGCACGGAGGCAAGGCTGAGAGCCTTAACGCCCGCCTCCCTGGCCACAGCCCTGGTCCTAGCGTCGTCGCTGAGGAGGACTGCACCCCTCTCCCTTGCATACGCTACCGCCTCACCCTCCTGCCTCGAGATGAGCCTGCCGCCGAGCCGCCCCTCCGGCTGCGGCGCCTCGACGAAGTCGACTACGCGAATAGCTCTGAACCCCTCCCTAACCCTCTGGGCTTCGAGCACGAACGTGAAGCTCTCAAGGCTGCTGGGGGCTAGGAAGGTGTACCCCTCACTCCTCATATCCCTCATAACCTCCACGAGGCCGGAGCGGTAGGCCGTGTAGAGGGTCAGGCCGTCGAGGACGTAAACACCCGGCTCGAGCTTCTCCACGTCCGACTCCGAGACGACGCCCACAGCCGGCATGACGCCCCTGGAGATCATGTAGTCCATCATAACCTCATAAGTCACGCCTGCAAACTCCGCGGCGTACTGCAGCGTAGCGTCCCTGTGAACGTATAGGTTGAAGGCGACATCACGCAGGTCGAGGCTCCTCAGGAAGACCCTCACCGCCTCCCTCACCGCCTCCGCGACGCTAGCGTAGAGGCCCAGGTCGACGAGCCTCCGCAGCCGCTCCTCGAGCAAACCCGATATCTCAACGCTTACAACCATAGAACGCCATCACCTACCCCTAACCGGCCCCTCCGCCTCAAAGGCTGTAATAAGCTAGCCCGCCTAGACCTAAAAGTCGATACAGCCTAGAATAAAGTCTAGAATAAAGGCGCATCTAGGAAAGGAAGAGGACAAGAAAACTGGAAAGAGGGGTTAAAGTGGGGGTTTCAGGGGCTCGTTGGCCGTTACTCTGGCCTCCTGAGGCCTAGGGCGGATAGTATTAGCGTTATGAGGACGAGGACCAGCGTCGTCGCCTCGAGGGCTGTCGTCCTGCCCTTCACGCTGTCCAGCTTGCTGGAGACCTCGTCAACCTTGCTGCCAACGCTCTGGACGCTGCTCCCTACGTTGCTTATCTGGCCGGGTAGTTGGTCCACGGTGTTCTTCAGGTCGGAGACCGTGCTCTTCACGTCGGCCACGTCGCTCTGTATCTGGACGACCTTCCCGGCGATGTCGTTGGTCTTAGCTGAGATGGCGTCCATCTTGCCGTTCAGGCTGTTCACGTTGTCGGAGATCGCGGCCACGGCAGTGCTGAGGGAGTCGATCTTGCCCGTTATGGTCGCCAGCGTTGAGTTGGCGGCGCTGAGCCCTGCTATGACCTGGTCTAGCTTAGCGGCAAGCTCAGTGCTAGTGCTGGCTACGAATGTCCTCAGGCTGACCAGCCTGTCTATGAGGTCCCTGTGCGTGTTGACGATGCCAGTGTTGATCATGTCGAGGGCTGCGCTGAGCGTGGCGTTGAACTCGCCCGCGGCGGACTCTATGGTGGCTATTATCTCACCCGCCTTGGTCACAGTTATGTTCTTGATCTCGGCCTGGCCCTGCAGCAGCTCGTCAAGGGCAGCGTTGACCGTGCCGAGAGTTGTCTGGAGCTCCGCTAGGGTCCCGTTGAGGCTGGTTATCAGCGGCCTGAGGTCGCTCAGCTCAGCGGTTATGTTGGCAACCACCTCGCCGCTCTTCTCGACTATGAGGGTCGCCAGGGCCTCGGAGGCGTCGGTTATGGCCAGCTCGACCTCGTCGCCCGTGGCCTGTATGAGCGTCCTCAGGTCCTCGACGCTCATGCTGACCTCGCCGAGCTGGGTCTGTATCGTCGCCAGGCTACCATTGATCTCGGCGAAGCCGCCGTTGATCAGGCTCGCCAGGGCGTCGAGCCTCGCCTCTATCGTGGTGAAGCCAGTGTCGAGCCTCGCCATCAGCTCGCCCGACTTCTCCACCAGGGTGGCGTTGACGTTGCTCAGCATGCCCTTCAGCGTCTCTAGGTCGGCCTTGACCTCACCCATCGCAGTCTGCAGGGTGGCCACGCCGTCAGCCACGCTGACCAGGGTAGCGTTGATGTCGCTCAGCCTGACCAGCACAGTACCCAGGTCAGTCTTGATCTCGGCGAGGTCCTGCATCACGCCGCCGATGTTCACGAGTATGCCACCAGTGTCGCCGACGATTATGCCCGCGACGTCAACCCACCCGGTGTCCCTCACGCTACCGTTGAACGGGACAATTATCCTGACGCTCACGCCGTAGAGCCCGGTCTCGTTGAAGTTCGGCACAGGCGCGGAGATGCAGAGGACGTCGTACATGCTGTTGTAGGTGACCGTGGCTGCGACGTCGGCAACCTCGCTCCCGCCGACCTGGCTGAACCTAACTATCACAGTGCCATTGGCTATTAGGTCGTCCACGCTGACGCCCAGCGCTCCACTCAGGTAGATGCTGGCATCGTAGAGCCTTAGGCCGACATGCTCCAGGGGCACGAAGTAGTTCCTGTAGCCCGCAATGTCGAAGCTCTCTGTGGGCAGCAGGAAGACCCTGAACGTGGCTATTATCGTATCGGGGCTGTCGGCCGGGACTACCTGGATGTAGTAGTAGTTGTACGGGAGGCCGAAGGGTATCTTCACGGCAACACCCGTCTTGGTGCCCTTGCCGTTGGTGGTGAAGCTCACTCCCATGGAGTACCCGGGCGTGCTGGGGTCTGTGCTCCACCTTAGCTCATACACCTTGTTGGGGTCGAGGCCATAGGCGTCTAGGGTTACAACATCGCCTATGTGGACGTAGCTGCCGGCCCTGAGCATTATGTTAGGCTTGACGGTTAGCTCAACGGTGGGCACGGGCGCGAATGCCGTGGTGTTCCTCCTCACGTACACAGCGTAGATGCCCTGAGGCACCTCTAGGCTACCTATGCCTAGCACGTCAGTGACATTGACTATGAAGGCACCGTTCTTGTCAACACTCACCAGGCCCTCGCCTACGCCGGAGATGCCCAGGTAGACGGGGTACTTGTCGCTCTCGTCGACCTCGAAGTTCCACCCGGCGATCATCACCTCATTGGTCCCGCTGTACACAGTCTCGTAGCCTGGGAGTATCTCTATCCTGGCAGTGCCGGTGGCGGCGGTCTGCGGGTTGGATACTATGAACCAAGTCGCAGCAGCGTCCACGGTCGGGGCGTAGCTTGCCCTCAGGCTGATCACCTTAGGCCCGGTGGGCACGTTGGGCACGTAGATATCAACGTCGATGATGTCAGTGGGGCTGGACGCAGTTATGTACGGCAGTATAGCGGACGTCGTCGGGTTATACATCTTTACGGAGGCTCCATCGAAGTACAGCTTGTAGGTCACTATCTCGGACGGCGCGGTTCCTGAGGGCACGAGCCCGATAACCTCTATGGTTATCCTGTCACCGGGCTTGCCGGACAGGTAGCCCTTGTCCGACAGCGTTACCACCTTAAGGCTTGGAGCAGCGACCTCGTTGTATGCAGTCTGGTTCACAGCTCCACTTGCCGCAGTGACCGTCACAGTCACGTCGTTGCCAGTGACTGGCGCCGAATGTAGGATGCTGTACTCTATAGTGTCGTATGCGGCGCTGTACTCAACCCTGAAGGTGCCCTTAGCGGTAGCTACAACGTTGAAGCCCTTTACCTGGCCCTCCACCACGCTGGTGCCGTAGACCCACGCATACTCGATCACGTTGAACGTTGCTCCAGCTATGGTTTCGGTTATTGTGACCTCGTCGAAGGCAGCTAGCCCTGTGCCAACTACAGTTATGGTCGTACCCGGCAGCACGTAGCTGTTACCCTGCCCTATGCCTGAGTAGATTATCTCGATGAGTGGCTGTATGTACACTGTCCACTGCCTGTAGGTGGTGCTGTAGGGTATCCCGGTCGCCATGAGCTTGGTGGCCGGGTCCTTCACTCTTATGTAGTAGTCTATCTGGGTCCCGTTCTCGTAGTAGCCCGGTAGCTCGGGCACCTGGATCCACGTGGAGCCGGCTCCGTTGGCGTCGGTCCTTATGGTTCCAACCTTGACGGGGCCGAAGTAGACGTCGAGCAGGGCGTTAGCGGGGAAGTTGACTGCGACAACCTCAATGAAGTCGCCAACCTTCTTAGTGAGGCTGCTGCTGGTTGCGCTTAGCCCTTCGGGCAGCACTATGGCCTCGTCGCCGGGGAACTGCGGGGTTGAAGCAGCTAGGACGTACTTGAAGACGTCAGCACTCGTGTCGCTGTCGGGGTCCTGCTGGAAGTCCTGGCCTGGAGCCGTCGGGTCGTAGGCGACCTTCAGGTTGAGGAGTCCCCTCTCATTGGCGGGTACAGGCACGTCTAGCCTGGCCCTGAAGGTGACCCTACCCAGACTGTCTACGGCTCCTCCGGAGAGTATGGTTGTGCCTAGCTCTGAGCCGGAGAGCGTGGTGACCAGCTTAACCTCGCTTATCTTAGCGTTAGCGGGGAAGCCTACGCCGGTGACCGTTATGGTGTCGCCTATCTCGCCCCTTATGGAGAAGGGTGACACGGTTATCGTCGGGTAGATGTAGATGAAGCTGAACGCGAAGTAGCCCTTATTGTCGACCACTAGTATCGCGTGGACGCCCTCGGGGGCGTTGGGTATCCTGACGTTGGCGCTGAACGTTCCATCACTAATCGGAACGGTGGCGAGCGTAACGGGCGTCATCTGGAAGCCCTCTCCCCAGCTGTTGCTGTAGATGTAGAGGAAGTAGATCGTAGCAGTGCTGCCCCTGAATAGTGCACCGTTGATCGTGAGCGTGTCGCCGGGCGTTGCCTGCGGCATGTTGCCTATGGTAGGCGTCACGGTGGGCGCGGTCGCTGAGCCCTGAGTGTAGGAGATGCCTACCTGGTTGTTAGGCGTGTAGGTCTGCCCGTTTATGCTGATCACTGGAGCCTGGCCGGGCTCGACAGTGAACTGGGTCCCGGCTACCCCGGTGGAGCCGTCGGCGGAGTCGGAGAGGAGGACCCAGTAGGTGCCGGTGGTCTGCGGGTAGAAGCTGGCAGTGCTCGGCACGTAGATCAGCGTGCCGGGGGGTAGCGTGGTGGTGCCGGGCTTAAGGGAGAGGAGGTAGTAGCCATCACCGGCCCAGGATCCGTCCTGGGAGATCTCGAAGTATATGGGGGCGCCCGCTGAGAAGGCGCCGCTGGTCTGCCTGACCCAGAAGATTATGTCCTGGCCCTTGACGACCTTGCTGGGTATCAGCTGGAAGTTGACGTTGGTTAGAGCCTGCGCGGTGAACGCCTGTAGCCCTATGATGACTGGCGCGGCTATCATCAGGGCCAGTAGTAGCGCCGAGAATGCCGCCTTAGCATTCAGCCTACTCAAAGCCATAGGCACCCCTTGCAGGTGCTCGTTGAACGATTAAGGGGGTCGGGTTCGTATTTAAGCCTGCACACCCCTAGCCGGCCGGCGCCGCCCCGGGGATTCCCCCGGATCTCCGGGGGCTCTCAAGGGCCCGCGGCGGGGCGAGGGTTTAAACGGGCGGGGCGCGTATATTATTTTCTTCTCGCCTTGACGAGTTTGAGCGTCGTGTATGCTAGGAGTAGCGAGGCCGCTACTAGAGATGCTATGGAGGCATAGTACAGTGCCATGGCGCGGCCAAGGCTTTCCTCGCCGCCCGCCTGGGTGCTCGTGGCGTTGGAGCCTGCAGTGCCCGCTTGGGCGTGGTTGCCCTGCTCTAGGGGTGCCTGCTCCAGCTTGATGCAGGCCATGAATGGGGTAGAGCCTACTCTGCTCCCTACGAGGACCAGGCCGCTGGGCGTGACTGCTAGTGAGGCAGCCACGAAGGCACCGTTAACGCTTTTCACCCCAACCACTTCAATGTCGCCCTCGCTGTCGAGGAGTATTACCGCGAGGTTGTGCCTGACGGTGCTGTTCTCCTCCCACACCGCCTCTCCCGCGGCGTAGATGAGCCCGCCCGTGTAGCGGAGCGCAGATGGAGTTATACGGTCGAGGCCGGTCATCCGCTCTTCGAACTCTCCTTTGAAAACCTTCCCGAGGAGGATGAAGCCCCTGCCGTCCGGCGTTACGCCCGAGGCTATTATGGACCCTGTTGAGGGGGCGTCGACGGCCAGGATTGTCCCGTTGACGCTACTGTAGAGGATCCTCGACCCGTTAAGGTCGTAGCACGCCAGCCCCCCGGGCCCGGCTGCGCACACCGCCCCGTCGCCCGTCGCCGTGGCGGTGATGAAGTAGCTCCTCGAGCCCATGTGGATGGCGTCGCTCCACAGCATCCTGTGGCTGGAGCACGAGTACGCGGCTATGTAGGGGTCTAGGGAGCCGTTCAGCTGGGCCCTGGCACCGACTACGACGATGACCCCCTGGGCTTTGACGGCGTCCAGGATGCGGGTCAGCGCGCCGCTTGGGGTCAACCTGCAGGTGACCTGGTACTCCCCCGTCAAGGGGTTCACTCTCAAGGCGGTCACGTTGCCCCCGCGGCCGACGAGGACCAGGCTGATGCCGGCGGGCTCGAGGTAGATGTGGCCGTACTCGGCCTCGAAGCCTAGGTCCACCCGCGAGACGACTCTGCCAGACTCAAGGCTGAAGCCGTAGACCGCCGCCCCGCCACCCCGGGCTAGGAGGGCGTAGGCGACGCCCTCCCCCAGGTCCACCGCCACGTCAACTACGACCCCTGGCCCGCTGCCGGTCCACTCCCAGAGAGAAGTGAGCCTGTACCCCGGCCGCTCCCCGTCGCCGCCGGCCTGGCCCGCGGCCACGGGGGCCTCGGCTAGCAGGGCGAGGAGGACTGCTGCAGCCGCTGCAAGAAGTCGTATCCTCGAGTGCAAGCCTACAACCACCGCCTTACCGGTGCCTAAGCGTTAAGGCGGCTACAAATGGCTTCGCCCCATCAGTGCCGGCAAGATATAGGGATCCGTCGCGGTAGGCTACCTTGAAGAGGGTGACCCCGCGCCCGAGCTCTGGCTTGGCGGATGCTTCGAGACCCCAGGCAGTCCCCGCGGCGTCGCGCGCCTTGACTAGGTCAACCTCGTAGCCCCCGTGCCCTGTGCTGGCGTGTGCCAGCACCGCCAGGGTGTCCCCTGCGGCGGCGGCTGAGACGGGGTACTCGCGGCCGCCTATGAGGTATACAAAGTACGTGCCGAGAGCGCTGCTGGATTTGATTACCGCTATGCTTCTGGCTTTTGTGGAGTTGCTGGTTAAGTTGCTGGCAACGCCGACTACCGCGAGCCTCCCGCCTACGCTGGTGAGGCCCGTGATATTCGCGTGGAGCCAGTGGGGCATGTCTTCCTCTACTGCGAGCCGCCCGTCGGGGGTGAAGCAGTAGATGCTGTTCAACGTGGCGGCGCAGGCTAATCCCTCCGGCGTCAGGGTTGAGTCTATGAAGTACCCGCTCTCATTGAGCACCCTGCTCCAGCCGCCGTCGTGGGGGCCTAGGGCTATGGCTATGGGCCTAACGCCGCCCCCGCCGCTCACACCCCCGAAGACTATGGCCTCACCCTCCACCAGCTCGACGCCGCTAACGTCTACTGTGGAGGGGTCTACCCTACCGAAGACGGTCGAGCCGGCGGGTTCCAGTGTTGAAGGGTTGCACGCCACCAGCCTCACGTAGCCTTCTCCGTCGACTAGTATGACGGCCACTGAACCGTTGCGGATGGCGAGCGAGGCGTACCTCACCGGCTCCATTGTGATGAGCCTCTTAGCCTGTAGCTCGCCCGAGCCAGCGTTCAGCGAGTAAACCACCACGGAGCCGTTGTCCAGCTCTACGAGCGCGTAGACGGAGCCGTTCCACGCCTCGACGTCGGCTACGAACCCGTTTAAGGCGCCCCGCCACGCCCACCTCACGCTGGCCCCCAAGGCCTCCTGGCGCTCTCCCAGAGCCCCGCTGAGGCCAGCGAGCAAGGCGGCGGCAACGGCCAGCGCGGCCAGTAGGGCCGCGAGCCCTCGCGGCGGCAACGCTTCCCCCAGAGGGTTCAGAGACCCGTTGAGGGTTTAAGTTATTATTAAATCAAACAATCGCCCCGAAGAGGAGAGGAGACTCCGGCTAGTAGATCATTATCCACGTGGCGGGGGGCGAGTCCTGGCTATGAGAGGGATCCCCGACGTACTCTATGATTAGGTATATGCCTGTCTCCGTCGGCGGGGTGAAGGCGCCCGTTGACGGGTCTACGTCGAGCACCGCGTAGGCCTGCGAGTCGCTTACGAGTGAGGGGACCGGTATGCTAATCGCGGTCTCTAGGGAGCCGCTCGCCTTTATGATGTAGAGGACTCCATTGGGCTCGACGGGGTTTATGGCCGCCTTTATCCCCCCCACGATCGGTGCTAGGCCCCTATATGTTTCCCCGAGCTGGCTCACTGTGAGGGTGGAGCGGGCCAGGGCAACTATGTAGTTCGAGCCGTCCTCTAGATCCGTGATTTTGACTAGTACGGGCATCGAACGCGGGTCTAGCTGGAACGCCTTGACCGTGGTAACGTTCCAGATGTGCCTAGTCTCCTCCCGGTAAGGGCCGTCATGAGAGGTAGAGGTGTACGAGATATTGAGCCTAGTGGTGAATGGGATCCACGCCCCCAGCCGTGCCTCGACCGAGTAGTTTGCCCCCTGGACGGGAAATATTCTGGGGTCCCCGCTTATGGACCTCCTCAGAGTCTCATTACCTGCTGTTATGACGAGTTCCACCATGTCCGCGTTGCCGCGCATGTAGGCGAGCACCGCCCGGGTGAGCGGGTCATCCGCCTTCAGCCTCACGGGTAGCAGGGAGTACTCTATGGCCCCGCTTACTGGTAGGGAGGCCCTGGCGGGCTTGCTCACGTTAACCTTGACCGCCTCCCTCAGCCAAATATTGGTCTCAAAAACCACGTTCTTAGCGTCAGCAGTAGAGGCGATCAGGATTAGCGGCCCCCACGTGGCAAATTCGCCCCAGGCCGTGGCGGAGACCTTGAATTCTGTCGTGCGCGACAGCTTGTCGTAGATGCATGCCCCGCTTGCGTTCACGGTGAAGCTGGATTCTGGGGCGAGCACTAGTGGCAGGGTGAATGATAGATTAGTGTAGGGGCAGTATTTCCTTGGATCGCTGTAGTCGAGCTTTAGGGTGGGAGTGGCGAGCCCGCTGACTATGTACGAGCCGTTGGATTCGAAGAATAAGCCTGCCAGGCATGCCCCGCTCACGCATGTTATCTTGGCGTACACCGGTATATCGTCTCCTAGGTCGGTGTGGAACGTGAACAGGTAGCGCTCCCCTGGACTCGTGAACACCGCTCTCCCCAGAAGCTGGTCATCGGCGTTGTAGACCTCGACTGAAACGTCGGCCAAGCCGGGCGCGAGGTAGAAGCTCCCCGTGATCCTTACCTTATAGTAGGCCACCGTATACACATCGTTTGGCTCCCGTATGACCTCGTACGCCGGGGCGTCGCCGGGTACTACAGTATACTTAACCCCGCCGTTGTAGAGGGTCATGCGGCTAGTAGCTCCCTGCGCGGCCTGCGTGGAAGACTGGCTTGAGGCGCCGCGTTTAAGTATATCGACTACATTACAGTCAACGTATCCATGCTCGAGGTACTTGAGGTCGTCCGGATTCAGGTTGCCCGCCTTGGCCCGCGGGTCCTGGAGGGGTGAGTAGGTGATTACGGCTCCCGACCCGGTTACCAGTGCTATGTACACCGGCTCGCACCTGTAGCCCTTCACGAGCGTCAGCGTGAGAGCCGAGTCTATGGGCTTGGAGACGTTGATGACTCTGACGCTGCCGTTAACCACCAGCACGACGCTTTCCACGTTAACAGGCTTAACCGGCACTACCCGGAGGACAAGGTCTCCGCCCGAGAGGTCGGGCATCATCAGGGGGGCCGCTATCACGTCCTCTACTCTCCCCGCAGCCGTTGAAGCCTCCTCTTTCAGGCTCTTGACCGCCTTCGTGTAGAGGCCTGCATACGCCAGCGCCGCAGCTGTAATCGCGGCTAGGAGTATCAGCGACCCGAGGACCTCGCTTAAGCCCCTCCCGCGGCGCAAGCGCTTGCACCGACAGAATGAGGCGCCTAGGCCCCAGGGGGAGGGATCCCCGGAGCCGGAGACTAGCGATGCACGCAGGAGGCGGGCGACTAAAGAGGCGACTCCACGACCCCGCTACGTTCTTTGACGCTTCCTGCACGTGAGGCGGTGGGGGGCGGACGGGTTGCCGTGCTCTAGGCCGCCTGCGCCGCGGCGGCTAGACCTCAGCGTTTGCCCCGGGGATTCCCTCGCGCCTGCGCTCAGTGCAGAGCCTCGCCGCCTTGCCTGGTAGCGACTTGGCTAGCTCTGCGGCGACGTCGGCCGCGTTGAGCTTCCTCGGCACGTGGGCCATCCCGGCCTCCCCGTGGCCGCCTCCCTTCCCGCCGAGCTTCTCCGCCACGTAGCGGGCTATCTCCGCCGCTGAAACCCCGGCCTCCAGCGCCCTCCTCGACACTCTCACTGAGACACGCGTCTCCTCGCCCTTCGAGGAGACGACGACGGCGACGTCCGCCCCAAGCTCTAGGAGCGCCCTGGCGGCGCTCGACTCGAAGGAGCCGACGTGGGTCACCGCCACTATGTAGTCCCTACAGAACCTCCCGATGACCGCCCTCTGGGCGGCCTTGAGCCTGGCGATCCTCTCCGAGACATCCATGTCCGCCGGGCGCTTGCCCCTCCCCAGGATGCTGACCACTCTACCGTAGTCGCCGCCCCACTTGATGAGCAGGGAGGCGGAGGCGAACGCCTCGCTGTCAGCCCTCAAGAACCTCCTGGTGTCGTGGATGATGCCGGCTAGGGCTAGGGAGGACTCGTGGGGCGACAGCCTCCCACCCATTGCTAGGAGCACCCTTAGGGCGAGCTGCGTTGCGGTAGCGGCCCCGGGCTCGTGAACCGCCGCCTTCGCCATCTCGACGAGGTCCCCGGGTTCGTGGTGGTCTATCAGCACGACCGACCCGGCTGACCTTAGCTCCTCCTCCCCCAGCCCCACCTGGGTGGAGTTCGACGAGTCCACAATAACCACTACTGCGCCGCCGAGATCCTCCCTCCCCGGGGCTCCGCTGCACTCCATGGAGGCCAGGTCCACGGAGAAGGCCTCGGCCACGCTCCTCGCGGCGCTGCTCACGCCCTCGGGGAAGAATATGCAGGGCCTGCAGCCGGCAGCCTCCGCCGCCCTGTAGGCTATCACCGCCGACGCCACGGCGTCCGGGTCCGCGTTTCTATGCGTTACGATCAAGCACCTCCCCGCCGACCTTAGCTCCTCCACCACCCTCCCTACGCCGCCTTCTAAGGTACCTTCTGACAACATCCCTGGCAGCCTCCAGCGCCTCCTCCACCACGGCATCCAAGTCGACTCCCGGAGCGCCGCGGGTGGCCTCAACGTCGACGACTACCTCTAGCAGCCTCTCCCGGGTGTAGACTAGCTTCACGGTCACGAAGAAAGCCGACGCCCTCCTCCCAAGGAGCCTCTCTAGAATCCTCCTGACCTCTTCCTCTACCTCAAAGGCGAGCCTGCTGACGTCGATGGAGTCACCCTGCCGAGGCTCCCTCCTTTCCAAGCCTTGACACCATGGACTGTATTTCCTTCTCCAGCCTCTCAACCTCCTCCCTGAACTTTTTCTCGAAAGCCTCCAGTTTCTTCAGCCTGATCTCGGCCGCCGTCTTCCTCTCCTTAAGCTCGTTCAACAGCTCATCCCTGGAAACCTTGACTAGCACGCCGCCAACCATCTTGAATAGGAGGGCGTCGTCCTTCAACCCCTCCACCACCGAGATGGTCTCCTCTAACTCCCTGAGCAGCGCCTCGTAGCTGCTCTTCTGCTGCAGCACCGATGCCAGGTTGTTCCTGGCCTGCGCGAGCTTCTCCAGTTTAACCTGGACTTCGGGCGGCACCCTTTCCACCAAGCCCGCGGCACCCTCTCATAGCGCCAAGCGCTTTACGCTAAAATAAGCTGTGGGAAGCCGGCCCTTAGCCCATCCCTCCGGCCTCTCTCACTGCGTTGTACGCGGCGTGGGCCAGGTAGAGGAAGGAGTTCATCAAGGCCCTCATAGATCCTAGGTCCCGTGGCTCCAGCTCGATAACCACGCACCCCCTGCCCTCGTCGAGGGCGACGCTTACTCTGCCCCTCTTGGGGCTCGGCTGGGCCTCCTCGGCTTTGAGCGACGCGTAGATGGCCCTAGCCTCCCCGGGGTTGCCGGGGCACAACTCTACAACCAGCCTCAAGGCTCACCTCCACCACTCGAGCCAGCCCTCGTTCTCACCCTTTATCATGCGGGACGGCTTCCTCAGCTTAACCCGGGGGCCCACGCGCCTCCCGGCCTCCTCGAACTCGGCTACAACCAGGTCGTCCGCCTTGCTCAGGACTACCACCACGTCGCCGGCCCTAGGCTTCCTCCCCCCAGCTAGCAGGCGGGCGTTGAAGGCTCTAATGAAGGCCTCAACGTACTCGTCCAACTCCTCGTCCCCGGCGCCCGCCACGAGCAGCCGGCGCGGCCTGGCGGGCGTGGGCCTCCCCAGCTCCCTGGAGAGGGCGACGCCCGCCACTATGAACGTGACTATGTTCCGGAGCGGCGACGCCGCCCCAAGGGTGGGCTCGTAGACCCGGATAATGCTAGGGTTACCCCTCCGCTCCCCCACCACTACTACCCTATCCGCCCCCCGGGTCCTGGCTGCGATCGCTAGCTCCTCGAGGGTGAGGTGGCCCCTTGTAAGCCTCTCAGCCCCAGGCAGGACGGCCACTAGGTCCTTGACGAAACTGCGGGTCCTGGGGGAGGGGGCCCTGCTGGTAGTGACGATGATCGACGTCATCTCCTCTGCTTAGCCGGGAACGAGTCGCTCCTCACAATGTAGCCCGTGAAGTAGCCCGCCAACCCGCTCCTCGGGGTGTAGGCGCCGCCGGCCCACACGGCGCCGCACTTCCTGCAGGACCAGATCCCCACGGATACCCTGTAGACTGTCCCCGTGGAGCCGCAGAAGGGGCAGACGTGCTTGGCGTACCTCCTCTCTAGCACCTCCTTTACCCGCTTCCTAACGCTGACCCCGTACCTGGGCCCGTACCTGCCCACGATGCCGACGGTCTTAGTCCTCCCCATCTCAGCTACCCCCGCTTACGCCTGCCACCGCCTCCTCCAGGGCTTTAAAGTAGACCCCCGCAGCCCTCCAGCCCAGCTCCATGGCCTTCTCGAGGTCCGCGGTGGTGATGCCTCCCGGGCCGGTCTTCTGCGCGCCGACCAGCCTCCCCTGCTCGTCGAAGGCTAGGACTAGCCTGGCGTCCGCAATGCTCTCCTCCTCGAAGTCGGGGTCGACTATTAGGTATTTGCCGACCTTGGCCAGCGTGACGGTTACAACCTTGTGCCTCACCGGCAGGGGCCCCTCGGAGCCGCTCCTATCCACCACTATCTCGCCCGTCTCCAGCTCCTCGTAGCGTGGGAGCCTAGCGTTGAGGAGGGCGGCCATCGCCGCCAGCATCGAGGCGTCGAAGATGTTGCCGTCGTGGTCCAAGATGTAGAGGTCCACCCAGACCACCCAGACCTTCTCGCCCGGCCTTATGACTAGCTTGCTAAGGTCGACGGCTCCAACCTCCCTCAGGCTCCTGTCCACGACCCTGGCCAGCTCTATTGCGTTCTCGTCTGGCGCCCCGGGCTCGAAGAGCGGGCTGGCGACTGGCACGAATTCAGCGTGAACCATCAGCACGCCCTGGTCAGGCATGTCCCTGAACGGGGTTCCAACGTCGATCTTGACCCCCGCCATAACCTGCGTGTTCCCCAGCCTTATGTGAGCGCTGCCCTCAGCCTTCTCGACTACTCCAAGCTCGATGCTCACGTTGCGCGGGCTCTCCGGGCCCCTGGTCCCGTCGAGCCTTAAACCCTTAGCTATGAGGCTCTCCAGCATCTCCCGCTTGTACAAGGGTATAGTCGGGAGCCTGAACGGCGTCACACTCAACCCTGCGCACCCCTGCTAGTCGTACTTCGCCCTCAGCGCCTCCTTCTCCATATCAACTATTCGGTTGATGGCCTTCAAAGCCATATCCATAGCCTTCCTGACCTCGTCCCTCGTCAGCACCCCGTTCAGCTGGAAAAGCGTTATCAACCCGATGTCCGGCGCGGCCGCCACGGGCATGTCGGCTTCCCCGGCCGAGTCTTCAACCTCGTCAACGTCCAGTACGAGGACGCCGTTGACTTTGCCGACGGCCACGCCCCCCACCAGCGCCTTCATGGGGATCCCGGCGTCCGCCAGCGCTAGGCTGGCGGCGGTCACGCTCGCAGTCCTCGTGCCTCCATCCGCCTGGAGCACTTCTATGAACACGTCGATCATGGTCCGGGGGAAGTACTCCGTGAGGAGCACGGGCTCGAGGGCCTCCCTTATCACCTTCGACAGCTCTATCTCCCTCCTAGAGGGAGCCGGGCTCTTGCGCTCGCTCGTCGAGAACGGGGCCATGTGGTACCTTACCCTCAGCACGGCCCTGTCGGGGAGCACCATGTACTTCTGGACCGGCTCACGGGGCCCGTAGACCGCGGCTAGAACGCGGGTCCTGCCGAACTCGACAAGCGCCGAGCCGTCGGCGTTATACAGCACACCCACCTGCATCCGGACGGGTCTCAGTTCGTCGGGCCTCCGTCCGTCGTGTCTGAGGCCCTCCTCGCTTATCAGTTGAACCTGAGCCTTACCCATGCGCTACACCCCTCTAGCAGCCCTCTCCTCCCTGATCATCCTCCTTATACGCTCAGTTAACCCGGCCTTATGAGCCTCCTTCTCGATCATTTTAACCGCCACGACAACTATATCCTCCAGCCGCTCGTCCTTGCACTTAACGTGTACCCTGCCATTGACCGCTACGAACAGGTTGCACCCTGTCTCCTCCTTAATCATGTTAATCATGCTACCCCTCCGCCCAATCACCCTGGCGACCTTGGCGGGGCTTATCGTGACCACCTTGCCCTCCGTTATCCTCCCAAGGCCCCCGTCCTGCACTGTTAGAAGCGGGTTCCTCGACCTGTCGAAAGCCACGACCTTGGCCTTGACGTAGTCGCCTACCTTCAGCAGCTTGGCGGGGTCATCGGTCGCCGGGTTGAACGGCCTGCCCAGGAAGTCCTGGATATTCAGGACAGCCTGGTAGGGGGAGTTTATGTCCACAAACCAGTTCGTCACCCCAATGCCGGATACAATCCCTATAACGACGTCGCCTGGCTTCGGGATGTAGATGGCCTCAAGCGGGGTGTAGACGATCCTCTGATCCTTACGCTCCAGGATACCCATCACGGTAGCGATTTTCCTGCCCCCAACATCCACAACGTAAGGCTCCTCACCCTCAACGCTGGCGTCCAGCTCCTCGCCGGGAACCACTATCCTTCGAAGGCTTCCAGCCAACTCCCGGATTTACCCCCATAACGCTTTATCCACACTACCCCGTCGACCCAAGCGGTTTTAATCCATTAGGAGCAGGCTCCCCGGGGCCTCAGCGTGGCGTCCTAAAAGAAACGACGCTCCCCACGAAGGATCCCGGCCGGCCCGGGAGGGAGCTAGTGGGGCGTGTTCCCGCCGGCTGCTAGCTTATGCCCTTGACGGTTATCGTCGCGCCTCCCTTGGCTATGCCCTGGATCCTGTTAATCACTTCAACCTGGGTCCCGGCGGGTACCTCGATCTCGGCCTTGAGGCTGCCGTCGTGGAGCCACTCCGTCTTCTTCACGTCACCCATCCTCTGCAGCTCCCTGTACGCCCTCCCGCTGTACTGGGGCGGGATCACTACCTCCAGCAACGCCTTCGAGAGCTTGATCGGCATCACCCTAGACAGGGCCTTGACTATGGCGACGGCCTGGGTCTCAGCGTCCTTGAAGGGGTCGATCCCCACGCCCAGCTCTTCGAGAGCCGCCTCTATCCTCTTCTCCGGTATAGGCTTCCCAGTCTTCGGGTCAACAGCGTTCCTGGCGATGTAGTTTATTATCTGCCTTTTCTTCGCCTCGATGAGCTTCCTCCGCTGCTCGCTCGTCAGCTGGATCTCGCCCTTCCTCAATATGATTTCAGCGACGCGCCTAGGGTCATCGGTTCCAAAAGCCTTCTTGAGAGCGTCAGGGCTCGCCTTGAGTCCCTTCCTGTGGTCCCTGTAGATCGTGTCCGTCCAAAGCACGTCGTCGAGGCTGACATTCTCGCCCTCGCGGAACCTGAAAGCGTACTCGGGCCTGACCAGCACTTCAAACCGCTGCCCCTTAACCTCCATCCAAGCAACTATAAAGTCGTGCTTCCTAGTCAACCCTAAACCCACCCCTCCCCTCCCGGGGACCCCTAGTCATGGTAATATCCACGTTCTACACTTAAATCGGCTCCCAAGAGGGTTTCAACCCTACCATCAAGGCCTAGAGCACCGGCAAGGCTCCCCCTTAAGGGGAGAGGCCTGGAAGGCGTTGCTCCAGGATGGCTGCTTAGCCCGCTTGACCCCGGCGGCTCATCCATCCGTGCTGGGTGGCCTTGAGGTTTGATGGTAGACCGGCTTCGCTGCCCTCCGGGGCAGCCTGCCCGGCGACGCTGCAACCGCTAGGAGGGCTGTGGGAGAGGTGGAAGCCCGCGCCACGTAATGGCGGGGGCGGCTAGTCTAGGCTGCCCTTAACGCGGTCTATTATCTTCTTCAACTCGTCGGGCTTCATTATGGTGAAGACCGGCCTGTCCACCGTTATGTAGCCTACCTCGATCATTTTGTGGAACTCGCTGAGCACCTCCTCTTTAGGCTCGTTGGTGGTGGCGAGCCTTGACTTGAGGAGTGTTTTCACCGCCAGCTCCAGCGTTGAGTCGAGGTCCATGTCGCGCCTGTACTCCTTCTCCAGTATGCCCTCGGCTACCTCTCCCCCTATCCCTATGGCTATGGCGTAGTAGCTGAAGTACTGGCCCCCGGGCTCGGTCCGGAAGAGCTGGGTCTTGCCGTTGTCGACGCCGCCGAAGATCAGCGCCACCCCGAAGGGCCTAACGCCCCCGTGCTGGGTGTAGGCCTGCTTCAAGTCGGAGATCGCCTTGACTACGTACTCCACCGTGGCGGGCTCGCCGTAGATCAGCCTGTGCCTGGCCGCCACTAGCCTGGCGTAGTCGACTAGAACCCTCCCGTCGCTCCCCATGCCCGCGAACGTGACTCCTATGTGCTCGTCCACCATGCTAACCTTCGCGATGCCCTCGAGGTCTATAAGCGGGATCACCTTCCTCTTCTCGGCGGCGATGACCACGGCGCGGTCCGTCCTGATCCCGAGGCAGGTCCAACCCTTCTTCACGGCCTCGAACGCGTACTCGACCTGGTACAGCTTACCTTCCGGGGAGAATATCGTGATCGCCCTGTCATACGCCGTCGCCGGGGGTATCCCCAAAGCCACGCCTGAGCACCACCCGCTCCGGGTGCCAGGCTAAGCTTAAAGTCCTACGCTTAAAGCCCCATGCAATGCTAGCCCGGCTCGCCGGCGACCGCTTCAGCCCACGTGAAAACGCCGCGGCATCGGAGGACTCGTCTTCCCGGCGGGTGCGGCGTCGATTACCGCTATTAATCCCGGGCGCCGCCACGCCGCGTTTTGGGATGATGACGCCGTCCCAGACTGATGGGTGATTGACTCACGACAGTCTGACCCTGAAGGGTTTTGGAGGGGTGGATGCGGTTGACGTGGCTCCACGTCGCGCTGCTAGCCGCTGCAACGGGGTTCCTGGCCGGCCTCGCCGCCTCTCTGGCCGCGACGCGCCCCCTGGCGAGGAGGCTCTCGAGGGCCGCAGGCCTCCTCGAGCTGGCCCTACGGCTTGAGGCGAGGTACCGGGAGGCCGCCAGGCTTGCTAGGAGCCTGTCGAGGAGGCCCAGGAGGAGGTACATAGTCTTCGAGGTAATCCCCGCCGAGGCCGCTGACGCGGGCTCACTTGAGTCCGCTATAAGAGAGACTCTGAAGGGGCTCACCGGAGTCGTCGGCCTGGCCGAGTCTGGCGTGAAGCTGATCGAGTACCAGCCCGGGAGTGGGCGGGGGATCCTCAGGGTGAGGGCTGGCTACAAGTACGCCGCGCTGGCCGCTCTGGGGCTGGTGAGGAGGATTAACGGGCGCCGCGTCCTCATCGCACCCCTGGCTACGACGGGGAGCATTAAGAGGGCTAGGAGGCTCGTCACCTCCTAGCGGCGGCCGCCACTATCTTGATCACGTCCCCGTCCTTGAGCTGGTAGGACTCGCCGAGCCTCCTCTTAGTCCTAGCGTCTATGGCGTAGAGGAAGGTCTTCCCGAGGTCGGTGTGGATCCTGTAGGCTAGCTCCCTGGCAGTGGTGCCCCTCGGCACCAGGACCACGTCCGGGAGCACCCTCCCCTCCCTGTCAGTGTACCTGTTCACGTCCTCCACGGGGTACACCGCTATCATCCCCAGGACGCCGAAGACAGCCTCGTTTATCGCCTGCTGCACGCCGGTGCCGCCCCACTTCCTGAGGACCCTCTCCCTTATCAGCTCCAGAGCCTCGCGCTGCCTCCCCGTCAGCTTGGACTCGTCCACCACCTCGAAGTCGGGGTCTCCGGGCTTGTACTTGACGATGCCCGCCCTGGCGGCCCTGCGGAGGATTAGCTCCGAGAGGGCGCTCGTGGGGACCACGGGGATCCCCTTCGGCTCGAGGGCCTCCTTGAGCCTCCTAACCCCCTCAGCCGCGGCCGGCACGTCAACCTTGTTCGCGGCCACCACTATAGGCTTCGCTATCCTCCTCAGCGTCCTCATGAACTCCCTGAGCTCGTCGCTCGTCCAGGTGGATAGCTTCCGCCCGGCCAGCCCGGTCTCCTCGAGCGCCCGGGCCACGCTAGCCTTCGTAATACTCAACCCCGAGAGGCGCTGCGCGAGGGCGCCGGCCACGTCGGTGACTCCACCCGTGTCGACCGTCTTGGCGAACTTCTCCCAGTCCTTCGATATGATCCCGTACATCCACTCGTCCACCTCGCGTATCATCGACTCAACCTCCTCCACGGGGTCGTACGTCCCCGGCTCCGCCGGCACCCCCTCGGGGCTCGTCGCCCCGCTCGCGTCGACAACGAGTATCAGGACGTCAGCCCTCCTCAGGTCGTCGAGGAACCTGTTCCCCAGCCCCCTCCCCTTGTGGGCTCCCGGCACCAGGCCCGCGACGTCCATGAGTTTGACGGGGATGAACCTGTCCCCGTCGATGCAGATACTATTCCGGGCGTCGCACTTGGGGAGGCCCAGGTCTACGTGGACGCACCTCTTCCTAACGTAGCCAACCCCCACGTTGGGCTCTATGGTGGTGAAGGGCCTATTCTCTATCGCCACGCTCAACTCGGTGGCCGCGGCGAAGAACGTGGACTTCCCCACGTTGGTCTTGCCAACGACACCTATGAGTATGTCGGACGCCTCCAACCCGCCACAACCCCGTTGGGAGGGGGTACTGGGCAGGGAACCATTAATACCCGCGGCCGGGAGGCTTGTGCCGGGGAGGGTGCCGACGCGGTGGCGCTGGGGCTGTACCACTACCTGAGGATGCAGTGGAAGAGGCCCTACGACGGCGAGCACGGCGAGCTGATGAGGCAGAGGCTGATGGAGTGGAGGAGGCAGCCGGCCATTGTTAGGATTGAGAGGCCGACTAGGCTTGACAGGGCCAGGGCGCTGGGGTACAAGGCTAAGCAGGGCGTGATAGTGGTTAGGGTCAGGGTTAGGAAGGGCGGCAGGAGGAAGCCCAGGCCCAACAAGGGCAGGAGGCCTAAGAGGATGGGAATCTACGGCTTCGCCCCGGCCAAGGGCCTCCAGGTCATGGCTGAGGAGAGGGCGCAGAGGAAGTACCCCAACATGGTGGTGCTCGCGAGCTACTACGTGGGCGAGGACGGGCTGTACAAGTGGTACGAGGTCATAATGGTCGACCCACACCACCCCGCGATCAAGAGCGACCCCGAGCTCAAGTGGGTGGCGAGCGGCAAGCACAAGTGCAGGCCCTGCCGCGGCCTCACCCCCGCGGCCAGGAGGGCTAGGGGCCTCAGGGCAACGAGGGGCCTGAGGGGCACGCACAAGTACAAGTGGAAGAAGAAGGCGAAGGAGAGGAGGCTGAAGAAGCGCCACGAGGCGAGCAGGGGCGCCAGGCTGATAGCGCCGGACGAGATAAGGGAGAAGTACCACAAGGGCGACCTGCAGTAGCCCCTCGCCCGCTAGCCCTTTAGGCCTCCAGCCCCCCTCCTCCACCACACCGGGAGCAGCTAAGGGGCCAGGGGGCGGGAGTGCGGGCCTTGCCGGTCAGGTCGGTTGAGGCCAGGGTCTTCGTCCACGCGACTGAGGATAAGGACAAGGTGTTGAAGGCGCTCCTCGAGATACTGCCGGCCGAGCTGAGGCAGGAGGTTAGGGTGGCGGAGGAGAGGCTGAGCGGCCACTACGGGAACCCTATAACGAAGCTGACGCTCCGCGTGGAGGGGGACGCCGCGCTGAGGGTTGTTGAGTACCTCTTCTCCAAGCTCTCCCCCGCGGATAGGGGCCTGCTCGCCTCCAGCATCGAGGACCGCGTCGACAGGCATGGGACGTTCTACCTGAGGCTCAGCAAGCAGGAGGCGTACCAGGGCAGGATCTACGTCTACGAGTCCGACGACGTGATAAGGGTCTCCATCCACTACTCCGGCAGGAGGAGCAGGGCGCTGAAGGACTACGAGAAGCTGCTGAGCGGGCAGGCGTGAGGTCCCGCCGGGATGGGGCTCCGGGCGTTCTACGACCTCTCAGTCAGGCCCAGGACGGTGGAGGAAGCCGTCTCCCTGCTTAGGGTGGCCGCCCGCCTAGGGGTTAAGGGTGTCGCCGTAGAGTCCACGGTGTTCGAGGGAGACCTGGGCGAGGTTGAGCGGGAGGCGTCCAGGCTCGGGGTCAGGGTGTTCCTAAGGCACACCGTCTCTGCCGCGACTAGGAGGGAGGCTAGGAGGGGCATCGACTCCGCGCCGCGCAACGCTATAGTGGTGGTGGAGGCTAGGAGCCTGGAGGTTCTGCGCTACGCGGCGGTGAATAAGAGGGTTGACTTGATCAGGCCGGGCCCCGGACTGGAGGCGTACGCGACCGACAGGAGCCAGGCGCGCCTCTTCCGCGAGAGGGGCTGGGGCTTCGTGGAGGTCACGCTCAGGCCCCTAACGGTGAGGGGTCTCAGGGAGGACTCGTGGCGCAGGATCCACTTGATGATCCGCAGGGGCTTCGGCAACGGGGTCAGCCTGGTGTTCGTGAGCGACGCAAGCGAGCCGGGGGAGCTGTGGAGCCCGGCCGGCATCGCCGGGATCCCCGTGGTGGCCGGGATCCCGGAGCACGCCGCGCTCTCCGCGGTCTACAACAACCCCTACCGGGCGCTGGCCAGGAGGTACGGGGCTAGCCCGGGTTAGCCCATGGCGTCCAGGTACGCCTTGTACTCCAGTCTGAGGGTCTCGAGCCTGGCGTAGGGGTGCACCGCGACCCTGTGCCAGGGGGGATCCTCCCTCGGATCCATGCCGGCCAGGTACCTCTCGACTTCAACCCCCAGCGCCTTCGCCGCCGCCCTGAAGCCCCCGAGGCCCCCGCCCCTCCTGCCCCACTCGACCACCAGCTCCGACGCCTCGGGGCCTCCGCGGGCGATCACCGCCTGCGCGACTGCGTACCGCGGGTCGTAGGCGTCAACCTCCACCCCCAGCCGTGCGAGCCTCCTCCTGAGCATGCTTATCCTCCTGCGCAGCTCGCCGAGCGGCGCCATCGGCGCCCACTGCAGGGGCGTCACCGGCTTGGGGATGAAGGGGTTCACCGAGACCTTCACCCTCCCGCCCCTCGAGGCCGCCACCCTCTGGGCCCCGGCCACCAGCTCGACCGTGGCCTCCAGGTCCTCCTCCGTCTCCCCCGGGAAGCCTGTTATGAGGTACATCTTCACGCTCCTCAACCCGGCCGCCACGGCTGTCTCGACGGCCTCCAGCACCCTCTCGTTGCCGGCGTACTTGTTTATCGCCCTCGCCACCCTGCAGCTGCCCGTCTCGGGGGCTATGGTTAGGGTCCTCTGGCCCCCGGCGGCGATCAGCCTGGCCCTCCTCTCCGTGAGCGTCTCCAGCCTGAGGCTAGGCACGGAGACCTCGAGTCCGAGGGCTTCCACTGCGTGCTCCAGGGCCCGCTCGGCAGCCGGGTTGTCGAAGAATGCGAGGCTGTAGAACGCGACCTTGCCCACCCTGTTAACCCTGACGCCTTCCTCCATGAGCTCGAGTATGCGCTTGAGGCTCCTGTCCCGCTTGGGCCTGAATATGAAGCCCTCCATGCAGAACCTGCAGCCCCTCGCGCAGCCCCTCGTAGTCTCCAGCATGAAGCTCCTGCCCCAGACGGGCTCCACGCCCCTCGGGATCTCCTGCCTCACCGGGTACCACGCCGAGTCGAGGTCGCGAGCGTAGACCCGCGTCACCGGCTCGTTCCCGAGGCTGGGGACGTAGACGCCGTCGACCTGGGCGAGGGCCTCGAGCCTCGACTTCCTGGAGGGGTAGCCCAGGGCGTCGATGATGTCGTGGAAGACCGGCTCCACCTCGCCTATGAGCACCGCGTCTACTATCCCCGAGACGGGGAGGGGGTTAGCGGTCACCGCGGGGCCCCCGGCGATCACCACGGGATCCTCCTCGCCCCGCTCCCCCGCCCTCACGGGTACCCTGAGCTGGTCCAGGAGCCTGACCATGTCCGGGTACATGAGCTCGTAGGGGAGGCTGGCGAAGAGGGCGGTGGGCGGCCTGTACCTCCCCGGGCTCCAGGGTTCCTCCTCCATGAATACCTCGGTGTACGGGATCCCCTCCCCGGCGAGGAGCCCCTTGAGGAGGTGGTAGGCTAGGCTGGAGAGCGCGGCCCGGTAGGGGGCCGGGTAGGCTATCCCGACGAGGGGCCTCCGCACTTAAACACTCCACCCCTCGGGACGTCCCTGTAGACCACGCAGCCCGGGTAGACCACGGCGTGTGATCCTATCTTCACCCCCGGCATTATGGACACGTTCACACCCGTCTGCGCGTAGCCGCCTATCACCGCCCCCAGCTTCCTCAGCCCCGTGTCCACCCGGGCCCCCCTCACGGTCATCTTGACCGTCCCCCTGTCGAAGCGCAGGTTCGCGGTAACCGTCCCTGCCCCTAGGTTGGCGTGCTCCCCAACAATGCTGTCGCCGACGTAGTTGAGATGCGGGATCCTGGCGTGCTCCATGACCAGCGAGGCCTTCACCTCGCTAGCGAAGCCCACCCGGGCCCCCTCGAGTATGACGGTGTAGGGCCTCACATGCGCCCCGGGGCCCACGGCCGCCCCCCGGGCTATGTAGGCGGGGCCCTCGACCACCGTGTGCGGGCCCACGACCGCGCCCTCCTCGACCACCACCGGCCCCTCGAGCACCGCGGTGGGGTGGACCTCCCCCTCCACCCTCGGCTCCACCCGCTCCAACTCGGCCCGGTTCGCCTCCAGCAGGTCCCACGGCCTCCCGATGTCCCTCCACGCCCCCGGCTCGGGGAGCTCGACCGCCGCGAGCTCCCCACGCCTCGCGATGCCGGCGAGGAGGTCCGTGAGCTCGTACTCTCCACGGGGGGATGGCTTGAGGCTCTTCAGGGCCTCAACGTCCTCCGCCCTCAGGGCGGCGACGCCTAGGAACACCTTCGCCCTCGGAGGCGCCCTCTCCCTGCCGGGCTTCTCCTCGAGCCCAGCCACCAGCCCGTCCTCGACTCTCACCACTCCGTACTCCCAGGGCCTGTCCGTCTCGCCCACGAGGATGGAGGGGGGCCTCATGGCTCTAACCGCCTCGACCGCCGAGCGGGCCAGGTAGAGGTCGGAGTAGACGACTAGAACGTCGTCCACCCCCGTCTCCTCCACCGCCCTCAGCACCGCGTGCCCCGTGCCGAGGGGCGCGCCCTGGTCGACGAACTCCAGCTCCACGCCCCCGCCGGCGCAGCGGGCTAGCTCCTCCGTGACCCGCCTCGTGTGGCTCGAGTAGACTACCACCACCTCCCTGGCGCCCGTGGCCTCGAGCGCCAGCCTGAGCTGCCTGCACGCCACGGGCTCGCCGAGTATCGGCATGAGGGGCTTGGGCCTGGTCTCGGTTAGCGGCTCAAGCCTCTCGCCCCTCCCCGCGGCTAGCAGCACCACCTTCAACCTCTCCACCCTCCCCTAGCTCCGAGAGCCTGTCGTGCAGCACCGTCGCCAGGGCTATGAGGGCGGCTGCCGCGGCGTACTCGGTGGAGAGCGTCACTCCCGGGGCTATGTCGACCACGAGGTCGGCGTACCTGTAGACCCCGAGGGGGATCCCCTCCCGGGAGCCTACGAGTATGTTCACCCTCCCCCTCCCCTTCACGATCTCCCAGAGCTTGTCGGCGACCCTGGAGACGGGCTCGCCCTCCGGCTCCAGGACTATTATCGGCTCCCCCCTCCTATCCCTCACGAGCTGGTGTATGTCCTGGACGTAGACCGGGACCCTCTCCGCCCTCCTATGGTAGCTCCTGGCCTGGACCTGGTACCTCGACTCGATCCCCTCGAAGACGCCGTTCAGGAACTCCGCGAGCTCCCTGCCGCTCACCAGGCCGGCGGGGGCCACGACGAGCTCCCGCACCTCGAAGTTCTGGACCTCCCTCCCTATCCTCACCCCCATGTTCCTGCAGGCGTCAAGGGGGCCGAGGTAGGGCATCTGCACGACAGCGATCCTCTTGAAGAGCCTGTAGACGGGGTTCTTGCCGGGCTTCATCTTCTTCCACTCGAAGGAGCCGGGGACTATTGAGATGAACGCGTCCCCTCCTATGATCTCGACGAGGACTATCTTGTCGGGGTAGGTGAGGTTCACGCAGGCCCCCGTCGCCTCCTGCACCGCCCTCCCGGCGGCGACGTTGACGTCTATGCTCGTGAAGCCGTGCCTCCCCCTCCTCGTCGTCCTCACCGCGAAGCACTCGTCACGCGAGATCCTCCCGGCCGCCAGCTCCGCGGCCTTCCTGGCTATCGCCTCCGGCTCCGCGGGCGCCCTTGCCTCGATCACTATGACCCTGTCCGCCTCCACCACCCTGTCCTCTATGAGCCTGGCGTCCCCCTGGGGATCCCGGCAGCCGTAGACGAGGACCAGGCCCTTGAAGCCCCTAGGCGAGGGCTGGGCCCTGAGCCAGGGGGCCTCCTCCTCGATCCTCGCCGCCGCCACGCGCTCGAGGCCCAGCTGGGTCTTCACCAGTATGCAGGGATCCCCGTTCAACCCCTGCCACCTAGGCTGTACTCCTCCACCAGCCACTCCGCCATGGCCCGGAAGGCTTTAGCCCTGTGGGAGTACCTGTTCTTCTCCTCCACCGTCATCTCGGCGTACGTCCTGCTCGACCCCTCCGGGGCGAAGATTGGGTCGAAGCCGAAGCCCCGGGATCCCCGGGGCTCCTCCACTATCACCCCGCAGGTCACCCCGGTGAAGACCTTCTCGTGGGGCGGGATCACGAGGGCGACTGCCGTCTTGAAGCACGCCCTCCTGTCCCGGGATCCCTCCAGGAGCTTCAGTATCCCCCAGACCCCAAGCGTCTTGTAGACGTAGCTAGCGTACGGCCCGGGGAACCCGTTGAGGGCGGCGACCTCGAGCGCGGTGTCGTCCACCGCCACGGGCCTCCTGAGCTGGGCGTAGGCGTGGCGCGCCGCGGTGAGCGCTATCTCCTCGACGCTCTCGCTCTGCACCTCGAGCTTGCCCACGCCCGCCGCTTCAAGCCTCAGAGGGTACCCTCTAAGCGCGTCCCTCGCCTCCTCCAGCTTGTGCCTGTTCCCCGTCACCAGGTAGATCACGGCCTCCAAGGCTTGGTCACCCCATCCTGGCCCAGACGCTGCGCCTCCTAGCCTCGACGTACCTACCCCTCAGCCTGATCTCCTCGGCCCTCTCCAGCACCTCCCCGGGGTTCGGGGCGGTCTCCCTGTAGCCCTCAGTGAACTCCTTGAAGGCTTGGGGGGCGTGGCTGGCGTGGGCGCTCTCGAGGCTCCTCCGGTAGAGGTGGATGTCCACCGCCCTCTCCTCCAGCGACTCCGAGAAGTCGGCGAGCCCGAAGTCTATGGCGTAGAGGCCCCTCTCCGTCTGGACCAGGTTGGAGGTGGTGTAGTCCCCGTGCACCACTCCAGCCCTGTGGATTAGGCCCAGGATCCTCCCCGCCTCCCTGGAGAGCGAGACGCCGAGGCCGGGGTCCCTGTTGAAGACCTCCCTCAGCGTCGGCCCCTCCAGGTACTCCATCACCACCAGCCCGGCGGCGGGGAAGACTGCGTAGACCCTGGGCACGCGGGCGCCGGCCCTCCGGGCGGCTATCATCACCCTCGCCTCCCTCCTCGTCCTCCTCAGCCTGAGGCTGGCGTCGAGGCGGGGGTGCATGTACCCCTTCGGCACCCTGAGCTTGTAGACCGCCCTCAGCCCCATGAAGGCCCCCACGTGGATCTCCGCCTCCGCGCCCCGGGCTACGAGGGGGAGCCTGGAGGCGCTCCCGGCTAGAAGCCTGGAAGCCACGGGTACCAAGGCACGTCCACCTCGTCGACCCTCCACCTCTGCCTCACGAACGCCCTCTCCGGCGGGATGGAGACGCCTGACCTGAGGGCGGCGAGGCCGGTGAGGGCTATCATGACCCCGTTGTCGACCGCGTACTCCCGGGCGACGGGCCTGAAGACCGCCCCCATCGACTCGGCCATGGCGGCCATCTTAGCCCTCAAGGGCTCGTTCGACGCCACGCCCCCGGTCACGGTTACCTCCCTCTTCCCCGTGTGGGCCAGGCACCGCTCGGTGACCTCGACCACGCTAGCGTAGGCTATCTCCCTCAGCGTGAAGCAGACGTCAGCCAGCCTCGCCCCCGACTTGAGGGCCTTCAAGGCCGCCGTGAGGAGGCCGGAGAAGCTCACGTCCTGCCCCTTAACCACGTAGGGGAACCCGTCCAGGAACTCCCCTCCCTCAGCGCACTGGTCGACCACGTGCCCCTTCTCGTTGAAGTAGGGGGGCGCTATCCCCGCCTCCCTGGCGAACGTGTCTAGGAGGTTCCCCAGGGCTATGTCGAGGGTCTCCCCGAACACCCTATACCTCCCGTCGAGGAACGTCGTGACCATAGTGTTACCCCCTGCAACGTAGAGGATCACCGGATCCCGCAGGCGGGCGGTGAACCTTGCTATCTCCAGGTGCGCGACGGCGTGGTTCACAGGCACCAGGGGCTTCCCCCAAGCAGCCGCCAGCGCCCTCGCAACGGTGGCGCCAACCCTCAGCGCAGGCCCGAGCCCGGGGCCGAGGGCGACCGCGACGCCGTCCACGTCCCTCGGCGAGACGCCCGAGGACTCTAGAGCCTCGCGAACCGCCCCCCCAGCGACCTCCGAGAAGAACGAGGCCACCTCCCTCGGCAGGATCCCGCCACTCCTGGGCCTGTAGCGCCTCCTCACATCCGCGAGGATGTAGGGGGGCTCATCGGAGACGACGCCCACCCCGAAGGTGTGCGCTGTAGACTCGATGCCAACCACTATCAAGCCACTGCACACCCCGCCGAAGAGGGCTGGACGGCGCGGTTTAACCAAGCGAGCTCCCGGGAGGCGAGAGGCCCCCGGGATCCCTTCCCCGGGGGGAGGGTTACTGCTTGCCCACGAACTCTGTGTAACCGCAGTAGCCGCAGTGCCACCTCTCCACGGGCTTCAGGTGGTGCGCCATCACCCTCCCGCAGCGCGGGCACTTCTTATTCTTCAGCCTGATCTTCCAGTTCTTCACGTCCACCTCGTAGTAGAGCCTCACCGCCGCTTTAACGCCCTGCTTACCCACCTAGACCACCCCCGGCTTACATGGCCTCAGGCTCCACTCCACCGTTCCTCTCAATAATATACTCCGGCTCGAACTGGAGGGCCCTCTCCTTGGAGTCGTAGATGTGGACCTGCACCCTCGACCTGCCGATGCCGTACTCCGTCCTTATCTCCCTCACGTAGACCCTGGAGATGTCGACGCCGTAAGCGTTGGCCACCGCTGACCTCAGGACGAACCTCATCGGCGTCGGCTTGAGGGTATGGTGCACGACAAGCGTCAGCTCCCTCCTCTTAATCACCGGGTTGTACCAGTCCCTCACAACCTCAGCCCAGACCCCTCCCCCTAAGTCTAGGCGCCTCGCCGCGCTGGCCTGGCTCAACTCCGCTTCACCGCCCCGGCCGGCCGTAACATTATGCAACCTTTATTACCCTTATCGCCGCGGCGGCCATTACCCCCAAGAATTCGTTAAACAATCATTGACGGCCACCGGGGGAGCCAGTTTTTGAGAATGAATGCAGCGAAGGCAACGCTGCCGCTTCCGGCTCGCGGGGGCCCGGGGGTTTACTGGCGGCTCTGCGAGCGTACAGCTCCTAGCCTGAGGTTCATGATGCTGTCAGCCGCGTCAGCCGACTCCCGCCGCGTGGTCCTCAAGACCACCACCCCCCGGCCCGGGAGCCCGTAGGCGACGAGGGATCCGGGGCTCGCGCACTCCAGCGCGACGAGTGCGAGCATGTCCTCCTCCCCCTTCACCCTTACCGCGACTCCCGGCTGCCGCGAGGCCTCGCAGACCGCCGCCCTCGCCTCGAGCGTTATCGACCCCGCCGGGTTCCAGGCCTCGACCAGCCTGTAGCCTGCTGCGCTCGGCGGCTCCGCCTCCCTCCTCCCGCTCCTCCCGTCGAAGACTATGGAGGAGCGGCTGGGGCCCAGGAGGGACTCGCAGAGGCGGGAGACGTGGTCCCCCACGCACACCGCCATCGCCGCACTCCCAAGTATGGCCGAGGGATCCCTGGCGAGCAGGCCCCTCGGGGTGGCGAAGAAGCCTCGCAGCTCCGGGGGGAGGAGGAGAGCGGGCGCCCAGGGCGTCAATGCCTGGCGACCACCCTTCCAGCGACTTTTATCGCGTAGATCCCGGGCTTCCTCTCCAGGACCCTGGCAACATAGCTGTTCTCATCCAGGATTATCACCATCCCCTCCCACTCGTCGGTGAACCTTGTGCCCCCGCAGACGGGGCACACCTCGACGTCCCTGAAGACTAGTGCCCCGCAGTGGAGGCACGCCTTGAGCAGAGGCCTCCTACGGGACCCTCTAGCCGGCACCAGCGCCACCCCCGCCCAGCTCCTTCTCAACCTGCTCCCTTACCCAGTCCTCCCTCCCAAGGTATGGCTGCCTCATCGTGAGGCCCACCCTGAACAGCCTTGCCCTCCTCGACTCCTTACCTATCTGCACGATCCTAGCCCTAACCACGTCGTCTATGGACACGATGCGGCCGGACTCGACGCCCCTGAAGCCGCTCCTGTCCGGGAGGAGCTCAACCCTCTCATCCATTATCTGGGTCCTGTACACTAGGCCGTCGACCGGGCCGAGGTTGACGAAGATGCCCTGCTCCCTGGCGTCGACCACCTTACCCCTCACGACTTCCAGGTTGACGGGTTTGTAGGCCAGCACCTTGTAGCGGGTCAGCAGGTACACCTTCGGGTCCTCGTAGAGTAGCAACCCGTCCCCGAGCACCTTGGCCTCCAGCACGGCGACGAAGATGCCGTGCTCAATGGAGCCGGTGCTCTCCATGTTCTCCCTAAGCGTCTCTAGCACCACCCTGTCAACGTTCTCCCCGCTATAGTAGGAGTCGGGGTCGACCCCCACCCACTCCTCGAACTCGTACACTATGTACAACCACAGCACCCCCGGGGCTACGGGGCCGCGCTAGCCGGAGGCTGGTTATATCGCTAAGAAATTATATTGTTAAGAGGGCCCCGGCTAGAGAATCCCCCACTCCACCTCGAGCCCGCCGGTGCTCTCCCTGTAGTACAGGCTCGGGATCCCCAGGCTCCTGACGCGCCTCCTCAGCTCCCTGTCGTTAGTCGCCACCACCACCCTGAAGCCCTCCCCCTTCAGCCTTCTAGCCAGGCTCTCGACGGCGTCATCCGCCTGCCCGGCCTCCACGTCGACCACTTCAACGCCCAGCCTCCCCAGGAGCCAGAGCGCCTTCCTAGCCGCGCGCCTCACCTTAGGCTTCGCCTGGGTGGAGAGCCTCTCCAGCTCCACGACAACCTGCCTGGGGGCTACTAGGCGGAAGGAGGCCTCCAGAGCGTCAAGGATCATTGAGGGAGCCGCTAGCCCCTCGGAGAGGCTTATGAGGAAGCTCGTGTCGACGACCACTACAACCGCGGCTAGGCCTTCACGATGCCCCAGCCTATCAGCCTCCACTTACCCAGCACCCTCCTGCTTATAGCCACCCTGGCACCGTTCCACGCGACGACTGGCCTCCTCAGCTTAATGTCGGCGACGTTCCCCTTGATGGAGGAGACCACGCCCAGCGTTATCCCCGTCCCAACGGTCAGCATCAGGGGCTCCCCCTTCTTGAGGTTCTCAACCTTGAGCTGCTGCCTGGCCCCCACAACCCTCTCCAAGAGGTGGTACTCAATGGTCAGCTCGTCGAAGACCGGCGGGAGCTGGCCGGGCTTGCCCACCGCGTTCCCGACGAGGTTGTCGGACTTCGTCAGGCTAGCGTCGAGTGTCGTGCTCATCGCGACGAGCCCCCCGGGCTTCGCCTCCTTGACCTCGATGTTGCCGTACCTGAGCCCCGTTATCGTCGTGTACAGCGGGACGTACTCAATCCTGCCCCCGGGCTTCCTGAGCGCGACGCCGGGCCTGATCTCTATCTCGTCTCCAACCCTGAAGACGCCCTGCATCACCGCTCCCCCGATGACGCCGCCGATCAGCTTCTCCGGCGGGGTGCCCGGCTTGTTGACGTCGAAGCTTCTAGCGACGAACATGAGGGGAGGCTTGTCGAGGTCCCTCTTCGGGGTTGGAATGTACTCCTCTATAGCCGCCAGCACGGAGTCTATGTTAGCCTTCTTCAACGCGCTGACCGGTATTATGGGCGCGTCCTCCGCGATCGTCCCCTTGATGAAGTTCTTTATCTCCTCGTAGCTCTTCAGCGCCCTCTCCCTGCTCACCACGTCAACCTTGTTCTGAATCACGACAATATTCTTGACTCCAATTATCTCGAGCGCGACCAGGTGCTCGACGGTCTGCGGCTGGGGGCAGGGCTCGTTGGCGGCGATGACCAGAAGCGCTCCATCCATGAGCGCGGCTCCGGAGAGCATGGTGGCCATGAGGATCTCGTGGCCCGGCGCGTCGACGTATGAAACCCTCCTCCTCAGCACGGGCCTAGCTCCGGGCTTGCACGTGCACACAGGCTCCGGGCTGTAGGCATCGATACCCTCGCAGTCCTCGCAGTACCATATGTCACCGTCGGCGTAGCCAAGCTTGATAGTCATACCCCTCCTGATCTCCTCGCTGTGCCTCATAGTCCAGAGGCCCGTCAGCGCCTTGACGAGAGTAGTCTTCCCATGGTCAACGTGTCCAACCACTCCAATGTTAACCTCGGGCTGCCTCGCTCCAGCCTCCCCCACTAACGCCTTCACCCAGAAGCAGCTGGCGCAGAGGCCGGTATTAAACTCGGGGGCGTCCCCCCGCGCTCTTCCGGTGTGGGCATTCAGTTGAGGTATTAGCTCCTCTTAACCACACACTACACTGGGGGGTCGGCTGGTGAGGAGCGTTGTCCTTGTCAGGTACTCCGAGATAGCCGTTAAGGGGCGCGCCACGAGGTCTCGCATGGAGTCACTGCTCCGCAGCAACCTAGAGGAGGCCCTGAGGAGCCAGGGCGTCGGGTACGGCGGCATCGTTGTGGATGAGGGTAGAATAATCATACTCGACGCGGGCCCCGACGCCGCTAGGGCCGCCGCGAGGGTCTTCGGAGTCAAGAGCACCTCCCCCGCCGTCGAGGTCCGGTTCAATAGCCTCGAGGACATCGTGGAGTCCGGCGCCGCCTACTTCTGCAGCCGCGTGAGGGGGAGGAAGTTCAGGGTCAGGGCGAGGAGGGCGGGTGTCCACGACTTCACTAGTAAGGATGTCGAGAGGCTCCTTGGGGCGAGGCTGCTCGAGTCCTGCGGCGCGAGCGGCGTTGACCTGACGAACCCCGAGTACAGCGCCTACGTGGAGGTTAGGAGGGACAGGGCCTACTTCTACGATGAAATCATTGAGGGCCCCGGAGGGCTACCCCTGGGGAGCGAGGGCAAGGTCCTCCTGCTCTTCAGCGGCGGCTTCGACTCGACGGCCTCCGCCTGGCTCATCATGAAGCGCGGGGCCCCTGTCGACCTCCTCCTCTACGACTACGGCCACCCCACGTTCAGGAGGACCGCCGTTAAAGCCGCCAAGATCCTCGCCGAGTCGTGGGCGTACGGGTACGACATGAAACTAGTGGTCGCCGACTTCAGGAGGGTCGTCGAGAGGCTGGCCAGCGTGAAGCCAGAGTACAGAGTGCTCGTTGCGAGGCGGGTGAGGCTGCTCTACGCCCACAAGGTGGCCGGGGAGCTGGGGGCGGATGCCCTAGCGACGGGGGACAGCATCGGCCAGGTGGCCTCCCAGACGCTGGCGAACATGAAGCTCATCGAGGGATCCCTCGAGCTCCCAGTCCTAAGGCCTGTCATCGCCTTCGACAAGGACGAGGTCGTAGCGCTCACCAGGAGGATTGGAACGTACGACGTCAACGCCTCACAGATAGAGGTGTGCGGCCTGGGAAGCCCCGCAACGCCCAGGGCCGACCCGGAAGTGTTCGAGAGGGAGCTACGCAAGCTGTCAGACTATGAGTCCCTGATAACCCATAAAGTGTTCGCCCTGAAGGAGGGCAGCGTCGAGGAAATAATATCCTCGATCGAGCACTGGCTACTCAGGGATGAGCGCTGATGACGAGGGCGAGGCCCCACCCCCACGGGGCCGTTGAGCGGGCCCTCGATCAGCGACCGCTCCTCCCATGGAAGGGCCGGACCCTGCCGGCGCCTCCGGGGGGTCTCGCGAATCGAAAGGAGCACGGGCTAGGCCAGCCACGGCCCGGTAGCCCCTCAACATCATCTCTGCGATAGGATCGAGTGCGTGGCTAGCCTCCTTACTTCGTTGAAGTGCTTCATCGTTATCCTTAGGTGTTCGCCGGCGTCCACTAGTACTTCCTCCCCCGCGATGAGGCTTTCGACGCGGAGGCCTAGCCTGTAGACGTCGTCCAGGCTGAGGTCGTAGAGGTCTGCCAGCATGCCTGGGGGTGTTCTTGCATCGTAGACCACGATTTCCGCCCTTGCCTCCTTCTCTATGACTCCCCCGGGGATCCCGAGCGCCCTCCTGAGCTGGAGGGACGCCTCGTGGATGCGGGGGAGCCTGGACCAGGCTGCGGCGTAGTTGAGCGCCGAGTAGGCCCCGAGCACTACGCGCCCGCCGGCCTTAACCCTGCCGTCCTCCACGACGAGGCTCGCCCCCTCCACCGGGCAGCCCTCACCGCCCACCCTCACCTGGGCCTCAGAGGCCTCGATGCAGGAGGGCACCGCCGCCAGGTAGTAGCCGCCGACCCTACTCGCCAGGTCGGCCGCGATGGAGGGCGAGGGGGACTCCACGACTAGCGTAGTGACCCCCGCCATGTGGGCCTCGTAGACCGCGGGCAGGGAGACCGCGGCCAGGGACTCCTCGTCGAGCTGGCGGTAGAACCTGACCCTGTCGGCGAGGCCCGGCCTCAGCCCCCTTATCGGGTACGCGGGGGCGTCGATGTACGCAGCGAGCCCCGGAGCGGCGATCCTGCCCTCGCCCCCGAGGACTAGCGTGGCGTACGTGTAGTCCTCCGGCACGGGGGACTCTCCAAAGTCCACGACCCGGCCGCTCTTAATGTAGATGTACCCGTCGCTAATCACGCTGGTGCCCGTGTAGACCTTCGAGGCCATAATAAGCACGTCGAAGCCCAAAACGCTGCACCCCCACACGGGTTAAACCCGGGGGGCCTAGGAGTTATACCTCTCGGAGCGCGCCAGGCTAGCTCGGGCCGGTGAGGTGGATGACTGAGAGGAACGTCTACGTCTTGGACGTTGACGCAGTGCTCGACGGTAGCGCTAGGAGGCTGGTGGAGTCCGGGGAGATCTCCGGGAAGATAATAGTGCACAAGGCGATAGTCGAGTTCTTCTACTCCGAGGCGAGGAGGGGCATGAGCTCGGGCATAGCGGGCCTCGACGAGCTGACCGCGCTCACCAGTGGAGCCCCCGGAGTGGAGGTGGCGCTTGTAGAGGACGAGAGGATGCCGCACGAGCTGAGCTATGAGACGGTGAAGAGGCTGGTCAGGGACTACGCCTGGAGGATCGGCGCGGTCCTAGTCACGAGCGACGAGGCCCAGATGAGGGCAGCCAAGGCTCTAGGCATACCCGTGATCTTCTCCGGCAAGCAGGTCAGTGAGAAGCTGGAGTTCGAGAAGTACTTCACTAACAGGACGATGAGCGTGCACCTCAAGGAGGGGGCGCCTCCACTAGCGAAGCAGGGCAGGCCGGGCCGCTGGGTGTTCGTCCAGCTCTCCGACCAGCCCATGGCGAGGGAGGAGCTGGAGAGGATGGCGAGGGAGATCATCGAGGCGGCGACGCAGCGGAGGGACGGCTTCGTCGAGATAGACAGGCTGGGATCCACGATAGTGCAGCTCGGCGACTACAGGATCGTGATAACCCGCCCGCCGCTCAGCGAGGGGTGGGAGATAACGATCGTCAAGCCCACGGTGAAGCTCAGGCTGGAGGACTACAACCTGCCCGAGAAGCTCCTCGCGAGGCTGACGGAGAGGGCTGAGGGCATCCTGATAGCGGGCGCTCCGGGCATGGGTAAGACAACGTTCGCGCAGGCGCTCGCCGAGTTCTACGCCAGGCAGGGCAAGATAGTTAAGACCATCGAGTCCCCGAGGGACATGAGGCTCCCACCCATTATAACCCAGTACTCAAAGAACTACGCCGACCTCGGAGAGCTGCACGACATACTCCTCCTGAGCAGGCCCGACTACACGGTGTTCGACGAGCTTAGGAGCGACGAGGACTTCAAGCTCTACGTGGACCTGAGGCTAGCCGGCATAGGGATGATTGGCGTCGTCCACGCGACGAGCCCCATCGACGCGGTGCAGAGGTTCATCAGGAGGGTGGAGCTGGGCATGATACCCAGCATTATCGATACAGTGATATTCATACACGAGGGCGAGGTTAGGAAGGTCTACGAGCTGCGCATGACGGTTAAGCTGCCCACCGGCCTCAAGGAAGCAGAGCTCTCAAGGCCAGTCGTCGAGGTCAGGGACTTCCTCACAGGCGAGCTGGAGTACGAGATCTACACGTTCGGAGAGCAGACCATGGTTGTCCCGGTGAGGGAGAGGAGGAACGCCGCCCTCGAGAAGCTCGAGGGGGCGATAAAGCACCTGATACCCGGCTCCGAGGTGGAGGCCAACGGGAACGTTTTAATCGTGAAGGTCCCGAGGCACAGCCCCCGGCTCACGGCCAGGAGGATCAAGAGGGTTAAGAGGCTGGCCGAGAAGCGCGGGTTCGAGGTCCGCTTCGTCCCGCTCTGAGGCTACCCTTCGCTAATGAAGTCCGTCAGCCTAGGCCAGCCCTCGACGAGCGCCCTCAGCCCCTCAAGCCTCAAGCCCGAGAGGGGCTTGGCCAGCTTGAAGTTCCCGCCCACAGTCTCCTCCAGGCTCTCGAGGCTGTGGAACCTCCACCCGCCACCCTTGACCCTGACCGCGATGAAAGCCCTCGCCCCCGCCCTCCTCGCGAACTCGGCGAGCCTCCTAACCTTATCCCCGTCAATGTAGAGCGGCTTCTCCCCAGCCGTCTTAACCTCGAACACTAGGATAACGCCACCCCTCATGGCGACCAGGTCCGGCTGGAACCTCCTCCTCACGCCTCCCCCACTCGATGGGCCCCTGACGACTGCGAATCCCTGCTCCCAGAGGATGTTAGCCAGCTCGTTCTCGTAGAGAGAGCCCTTCCGCTTAGCCCTCGAGCCGCCCGTCCTCCCCGGCAAAAAGCCCCCCGTAGAGGGTCTCTTAGCGGTATGAGGCAAAAACGCCGAAAGCCCCCGCCGTTAAAACCTTTTAAACGTTGCCGTCGACTTTTCTCCTCCAGAGCCTCTAGCACAGCTCTCGTAGCCCTTACTGGGGTGTGGGTTGCTTGCCTCTTAGCCCGGACGTGGCTATCCAGCTCTTGTTCCTAATCCTAATCGTAGCCGTGCTGCTGTCGATGAGCATTAGGGTTGTGAAGGAGTACGAGAGGGCCGTCATCTTCAGGCTGGGGAGGCTCCTGGGCGCTAAGGGTCCAGGCCTCTTCTTCATAATCCCCTTCATAGACTCCTTCGTGAAGGTGGACCTTAGAATAGTGACTGCCGACGTGCCGGAGCAAAGGATTATAACGAAGGACAACGTCACCGTTGGCGTCGACGCTGTTGTCTACTACAGGGTCATGGACCCCATTAAGGCTGTGACGAGGATTGAGAACTACCACTACGGCGTCTTGATGCTTGCGCAAACCACCCTGAGGGACGTGATAGGCCAGGTTGACCTCGACGACCTGCTCACTAAGAGGGATGAGATAAACAAGAGGCTCCAGGATATACTGGACACGCTCACCGACGCGTGGGGGATCAAGGTCACCGCCGTCACGTTGAAGGAGGTCAGGCTGCCGGAAAACATGCTCAGGGCTATGGCAAAGCAGGCGGAGGCGGAGAGGTGGAGGAGGGCCAGGATAATCGAGGCTGAGGCCGAGAAGCAGGCCGCCGAGTTAATGGCTAAGGCGGCCGAGTACTACGAGAAGCACCCTGCCGCCCTCGTCCTGAGGGAGCTTCAGACCCTAATTGAGGTGTCGAAGGAGAAGAATTTGATAGTGGTGACCCCGAGATCCTCGCCCATAGGCGAAGTACTGGCCCTAGCCAAGGCAGCCGCGCAGAGCCCGCCTGGCCAGCAAGCTGAATGAATAAGTGTTCTGGAAGACAAGCGGCTTCCAGCTGGTGGCCCGGGTGGGCAGGCTCAAGTTCCACGTGCTTTTTTGGGCGTCACTCTTGGCACTGGTAGTTGCGGCGAGCCACGCCGTCGCCGCTAGCGAAGCCTCTGGGCGCCAGCGGCTAGGGTTCCTCGGCTTCAACGGGTCCTACGACGGCGTGGTCGGCCCGGCCGTCCTCGTGGCCAGGGTTGACGGTGTTATAGATAAGGGCGTAGAGGATTACCTGGACTCGGCGATAGCCAGGGCCGAGGAGGCGAACATGCCGCTCGTCATAATATTAAACACGCCCGGGGGCTTCCTGGAGAGCGCCATGAACATAGTGTGGAGCATAGACAAGTCCAGGGTGCCGGTGATAGGCTTCGTCGAGGACGGCTGGGCGATGAGCGCTGGCACCCTGATACTGGTCTCGACCCACGTCGCGGCGATGGCTCCAGGCACGCAAATAGGGTCCATGCAGCCGGTCGCCTACAACCCCGCCACGGGCTCGTATGAGCCGGTGAATGAGAGCAAGCTGATCAACGCTATACTAGAGTTCCTCGACCAACACGCGGCCAGCAAGGGCAGGAACGAGACCGCTCTCCGCATGTTCGTGACCGAGAACTTGAACCTCGGCCCGGACGAGGCGGTCAGGTACCACGTGGTTGAATTCGTCGCCGATGATCTCGGCGACCTTATATCAAAGGTTAACGGGTCAATAGTCGCCACGCGGGCCGGGAAGTACAAGCTGATCCTAAACGGGTCGGTGGTGGAGTACAGGCCAGGCCTTAGGGCTACCCTGCTCCACGCCCTGTCGGACCCCATGGTCTCCAGCCTGCTACTCTCCCTCGGGACTCTGATACTGCTCTTCACACTCGCATCGGGCCACGCGGCCTTCGCCACGATAGGCGTGCTCCTCCTCCTGCTCGGGCTAGCCGGCAGCGGGTTCAACCCTAACATCGCAGCCATAGCGCTGCTGGTCATCGGCGGGATCCTCGTGCTCATAGAGATCAATACTCCGGGCTTCGGGGTAATCGGGGGCACCGGGATCGTGATGCTGATCCTAGGCGCAGCCCTCACGCCGGTCTCGCCGAAGGGCTTCGCCGTAACGCCGAGCTACGCCAACAGATTCCTCTACATAATCTACGCCCTAGGCGGGCTCATGGGCGGCTTCACCGCCCTAGTGGTCTACAAGGTGATCCAGGTCAGGAAGAGGAAGCCGGAGATCTGGACTATTAAAGGCGCGCGGGGGAGGGCAATAGACCCCATAGGCCCCGGGAAGCCGGGCTTTGTGGTCGTGGAGGGTGAATACTGGAAGGCCTTGAGCGACGAGCCCGTGAAGCCCGGGGATGAGGTAGTCGTCGTTGGAAAGGATGGAGCTGTCCTGAAGGTTAAGCCTGCTTCGGGCTCGAGGCCTAGCGGCAAGGAGTAGACTCCGCTATCAAACGCCTCAGCCTGGAGAGCCTGTCGTACACCTCCTCTATCAGCACCGCCTGCATGAAGTCAACCCTGCCCCCGCTCATCCTAGAGCTTCGGGCCATGAGCTCCTCTATCTTCTCGATCCTCGCGTATATCTCGTCAATCAACTTGGCGGCTTCATCCGCATCCACGCAGGCCTTCCCGTCGCCCAGCCCTCCTCACCCTCTCAGGCTCTCAACCGCCCTCAGCGCTAGCTTCACAGCGGTCTCCACCCTTTCAGCAACCAGCCTCCCATTCTCCTCCATAGACTCCTTCTCGCTCTCCACGGGCTCCGCAGCCTGGCTCCAGTGCCTCCTCAAGACGACTATGCTGAGGGGCTCGAGCCCTGGGTAGATGTACCTTAAAGCGTAGAGGGGGGCAGTCACGGTGTCTACCGCCACAACCTGCCTCGCCTTAATGTACTCCTGAACCGCCTGGTCGCCCGCAACAAGCCTCGCCGAGTCGACTGTCAGCACGTAGCCGCGGAAGGTAGTCCTGCCGGCGCTGCTGAGCTCCGCGTCTATCGAGGTTATAGCGTTGACGAGGGCCTCATCCGCTATTAGGGGGAGCTTCTCGGGGGCTAGCTTGGGGCTCACGGAGTCCAGCCCTATAGCGACGCTGCCCACGACTATGCCGATCTTGGGGGGAGGAGTGCTCCTCTTCACCCTGTAACCCCTCGTGATGGCGATGATCCTCCTCCCCCCGAACATTATTACCTCGCTCGCTATCTCGAAGACCGGGGCCGGGAAGGGGGGAGCCAGTATTACAACGAACCTCTCCCCATTAGCGTCCAGCACATGAACCTTAACGCCTGGAAGACCCTCAAACTCCCCCACAGTGACGCCTCCAATACTCCTAGCGAGCCCCTCATAGGCAAGCCTACTATCGGTGATGAAAACGTTGGCCCCCTTCAGGCTCACATCCTTAAGCCCCGTCGAAACGCCAACCTGACTCAAAGCCGAGCCCAGCCCCTCCCGCGCCCGGGCACCCTATACAGCTGTAATAGGGCAACCCGAGGGGGTAACCCTTATAATTTGCAGGGCACCCCCCAACCCCCTATTAAAAGGGGGGTGGGGGAAGTGACTGCACTTAAGAGCTTCGAGATGGAGAAGTACAGGGTTGTCGGGCGCCACATATACGCCAACCTCTACAACTGCCGCAACGTGGACCTCCTCAGGGACCCCGAGGGTCTAGAGAGGCTCGTGAGGGAGGCCGCTAAGCGCGGCAACATGACCCTGCTCGACGTTAAGTCGTGGAAGATAGGTGAGGGCGTCAGCGTGGTTGGCATCGTCCTCGAGAGCCACATCGCCATACACACCTGGCCGGAGTACAGCTTCGCAACGGTCGACGTCTACAGCTGCGGCGCGCACACGAACCCGGGGAAGGCGTTCGAGTACATCGTGGAAAAACTGCAGCCTGAGAGGACGACGAGCGGGGTAGCCGACAGGTCGCTGGAATAGGCTTGCACCCTCCCAGGGGCCCTCCAGCGCCCCTGGGGGGGCACAAGCCCCGAGGCTCCCCATCCCTGCTCCCATTTTTCTGTCTTTGCAGTGCTGAGTGGCTAGCATACCTTGAGGACTGTGCCGTCGAATGGAACTAGCACGCGGCCGCCGCTCGCCTTCAGCGCCGCCCTCTCGCTCTCTACGGTTAAGTGGTAGAGGGCGCCGAGGCTAGCCGCGCTGACCTGCTCAGCCGCCTGGCTCACGGTGGAGTGGCCCTTTGCGGCTGCGGCGTCCTCCATGCCGGGCGGCATTGTTGCCTCGTGAACAGCCAGCGCCGCATCCGCCGCCATCCTCTTGTAGCTCTCCATCGGCCTAGTGTCCCCGCTTATGACCACCCTCACGCCTCCATGCTCTACGGAGACGCTGAACGCTGGCACGGTATGGGCCGCCTCGAACATCACAACCCTCACTCCGGCGGAGTAGAGCTCGCTCACGGCGTTGTAGGAGATTGAGACCCTCCTGTCCCCGCGTACGGCGGAGACCATCCTTGAGAGGGCGTCGAGCGCCTCCGCCGGGCCGGCTAGCGAGATTCTGGGCGTCCCCCTGAACGACTTCAGGAAGGCTAGGTGCGGGATCCCGCAGATGTGGTCGTAGTGGCCGTGCGTCACTATCACGTGGTTAACCTCCACGGGGTCTAAGCCCGTCCTCTCCAGGACGTTGAGCGCCGCGCAGCCGAGGTCCACGGCTAGGAGGATCCCGGCGACCTCGAGCACCACGCTCGACTGCCCCCGGTACGGGTGCAGGGCGGAGCCGGTCCCGGCGAAGACCACGTTAATGCAGGGCAAGACGCGTGCACCCAGGCCCCAGGCGGCTGGCCCGGTTGCTGCAACCGATTAATTTCGGCGTTACGCAATGCAACCGGAGGGTGGGGGAGCCTTGAAAGCCACCGTCCCCGATGCCCTTGAGCAGGCCTTCCCCCAGGCCGAGAAGTACGCCGTCGACGTTCTACTCAAGCTGCTGGCGATACCCACAGTTTCACCGGCGGGCGAGGGGTACGAGGAGGCCGCCGGCTTCCTGGCCGACCAGCTCTCGAGCCTCGGCTTCAAGGTCGAAGTGGCTAGGGTGCCTAGGGAGTACGCGGCTAGGCACTGCCCTCTGGCCAGCGAGGCCCCCAGGGTAATAGTGCTCGGCAGGGCCTGGGGCGGCTCCAAGACCCTCCACTTCAACGGCCACTACGACGTCGTCCCGGGTGGGGCGGGCTGGACGGTAACGGACCCCTTCAAGCCGGTCATAGTCGACGGCAGGATCTACGGTCGCGGCGCCGTCGACATGAAGGGGGGCATAGCCGCCACCGTCGGGGCGCTGAAGGCGATAGCGGACGCCGGCCTCGAGCCCCCAGTAGGGGTTGAGGCTGCCTTCGTCCCTGACGAGGAGATCGGCGGGGAGTGCGGCACGGGCTACCTGGTCAGGGAGATGGGGGTTAGACCGGACTACGTGATCATACCCGAGCCGAGCGGCCTCGACTACGCCTGGTACGGCCACAAGGGGCTGCTATGGGTTAAGGTTGTGGTGGAGGGCAGGCCCGCCCATGCGAGCACTCCCTGGCTGGGCTCCAACGCGTTCCTGTCAGCGTCAAGGGTGGCCCTGGCCCTCAGCGAGATCCTGGCGGCGATGTACTCGACGAGGAGGAGCAGGCACAAGATAGTCCCGGAGGAGGCTGCCTACCCGACGTTCGCCATCGGGGGGAGGGCGGGAGTCCCGGGCGGTGGGAAGACGAACCAGGTCCCCGGCGCGTTCGAGTTCACGATAGACCGCAGGCTCATCCCCGAGGAGAGCGTTGACGAGGTTTTCAAGGAGATGGAGGCCGCTCTAAGGATGGCCGCCATAGCAAGCAACGCCTCGGCGAGGCTTGAGATGCTCCAGTCCATGGAGCCCGCCGTGAGCAGGATCGGCGTCGTCTACGAGACCCTAGCCGCCGCTGCTGAAGCAGTGAGGGGGAGGAGGCCCGAGCCCGTGATATGCCCTGGAGGCCTCGACCTCAGGTACTACACCGAGGTCGGTTCCGAAGTTGTAAGCTACGGGCCGGACGGGACGCTGGCCCACGCGCCCGACGAGTACGTGAGTGTGGAGGAGCTCTCGAGCCTCCTCAGGATCCTAGCCGTGGCGACGCTGAACATGCCGGGTTGAAGGCTACGCCACGGGGATCCCCGCTATTTTCTTGAGGAACAGCACTAGCAGCACTCCGCCAACCCCCAGCGACAGCGCCCTGAACGCCGACTTAGCCAGCCCCTCACCGCTGATCCTGCCGAGGTACAAGCCTAGGAGCGCTGTGAGGGCGAGCGCGAGCGTGACGCTGGAGAGGAACGCAGTCTTCACCCCGATCAAGCCCAGGCCGGCGAGTATGTAGGGGCTTGCAACCAGGCAGGTGACCATCAAAACGCCGAAGCTACTCCACGCGGCAACATAGAGCGGCGCAACCAGGGCGAGCCGCCAGTAAACACTGTTCCTCAGAGACCTCGCCAGCTTCTTCTCCAGCTCCCTGACCTCCTTCAACCTCTCCGCCCTCTCGGAGAGGTATATCCCGATAAACCCGCTGAATACACCCATAGCCACGCCCCCGCCTATGATGCTCATCGCCATGATCCTCGGGTCGGCGTTGGGCGAGAACCCACCCACGTCTACCCCAATGACGGTTAGCAGCGTGTCGAAGCTGTTCGTTACAAACATCCTCCTGGCAATCGCCCTTACATCACTGAAGCTCGCGAGGCTCCTGAAATCATTGATAAACGTCTTCACCCTCAAAACTAACCCCAACCACCCATCACCCATGAGGGTTTAACGGCGGCTGACACCACCTACCCCGGCGCCGAGAAACAGTTATTATGCAACACACCCTGCCCAACGGGCCCGCAAGCCTTCGCGCACCTCTCAGCCGTCGGCTCCAACGTATGCAACGGCCTCGACAGCCACCTCAGCGCCTAGGGGGAGGCGAGGCGCCTCCACGACAACGCGGGCTGGAGGGAGCCCCTTAAAGTATTCAGCGTAAACCCTGTTGAACTCGGGGAGCATCCCTAAATCGCTCAGGTAAACCCTGACATAGACTACGTCATCCATGGATGCCCCGGCGGCTTCAAGTATAGCCTTAACATTCTCCATAACCCTCCTAGCTTTCTCCTCGAAGCCCCCCTCTACAAGCTTGCCGGTAGCAGGGTCAAGGGGGATCTGGCCGGAGACGAATATGAAGCCGCCTGCCTTGATCGCCTGGCTATAAGGACCCGTAGGCCTAGGAGCCTTCTCGGTGAATACCGACTCCTTCACAAGCAGCCACCCCAGAACATTAAAGTAGAAGGGTACGGTTAAGGCGTTGACACCCATCCATTGAGCGCCTAGAGCGATTTCATGAAAGCCTGGGGCTGTTCGAGCATGTAAACCGTGGAAAAAATTTTTCTACGAGCTACTCGGGGCCGACGCCGGCTTTACAGGCCTCCTGGGGGCGCCCGCCCCTTTATGATTACCTATCCTCCTGGCCAAGCCTTTCCTGCCGTTGCCCCTGCCGGTCATTGATGATATTATCGGCCTGAACCCGCTGGTCGTGTAGTCATCTACCACGACAATTATCTTAGAGCCATTGGCTCTAATGACGATCTTTTCGTCGAGCAGCTTGGCCCTGCAGGCGGGGCACTGGTGGTAGCGTATCAGCCTCTTCTCCGAGCCCACGATTTCCGACTCCATAACGTAGTCCATGGGGATCCCGCAGCGCGGGCACAGCACTTGCTTGCCGTCATGCATTATACCGATACACCCCCGCTTACACTTCACGCCTGGCAGGCCTTGGCTACACGCCTCTAAGGGCGTGCCCTGCAGCCTCCTCTAGCCTGCTGGTCATACCAGTTTAACAGACATAAATTTTACCCTGCCAGACTGGCCTCGTAGTCTTCCACGTTTCACTCGGTTTGAGGCCACGTTGTAGAAGCCGCGATTATGCATTGTTATTATCTTTACCTTACCACCTTGATACTTTTAGCCTAGCTAGGCGGGCTGGCACCGCTGGAGCAGGGTGAGGCAGAATGGTTAAGGTGGCAGACGTCGCTAGGGAGCCGAGAGCTAAAGTGTACCCTAACACGCCGCTAGTACATGCTAGGGCTCTATTCCGCTCAACGGAGGAGAGGATAATCCCTATAGTCAAGAGTGAGAAGGAGGACAAGTACATCGGCTTCCTCACGAGGGTGGAGGCGATAATACCCACGAGCACCAAGTCCCGCCTTAGGGTTAGGGATGTAGCGAGGGACTACCCCACGCTAAGGCCCGACATGAACCTTGACGAGGCCGTTGAAATGCTGGAAGAGTTCAAGGCCTACGAGGCTCCTGTTGTCGATGAAAATGGGAACCTTGTTGGAGTCTTCACGTTGAGGGACGCTATCCAGGCGCTGAGGAGCCTAGGCTACGAGCCGAAGGCTGAAACCGTGTCTGAAATCATGACTACAGAGGACCTCGACGATTACGTGGTGACTCCGGACACGCCTATAAACAAGGTCTGGAGTAAGTTCGTCTTCAAGGGGCTCCCGGCTGTCATAGTTGTTAGGAGCAAGGAGGACAGGACCCCCATAGGCATCATTACGCCCTTCGACCTGATCAGGAAGGGTAGGTGGAGGTTCCATAGGGAGATCCGGGCAGGCAAGATAACGACGCCCGCCAAGGTCAGGAGGATAATGACGAGAGGCATAGTGGTCGCCGACGTCAGGAGCCTGGTTGAGGACGTTGCAACCGTGATGGTTGAAAACGACTTTACCGTGGTCCCGGTCGTCGACGAGGAGGGCAAGCTCGCTGGGATAGTGACTATGGCCGACGTGGTCAAGGCGTACCTCAAGGGCAGGAAGCCCGGCCGCGTCCCGGTCAAGCCCATCGAGAAGCCTATACCCGCGGCGGAGGAGAAGGTTACCTACCGCACCGACAGGGAGCTGCTCCAGGAGGTCGTCGTCAAGGCGGAGAAGGCATACGTCGTCTCAGGCCTCACCGCAAAGGATATTGCAAGGCTGCACATGCCGGCGATCACTATCAACGACACTGTTGAGCATGCAAGGAAGGAGATGCTGAGGAGGAAGACAAACTACCTCCTCGTAGTGGATGAGGCCGGCCGGATTGTTGGAGTCATCTCGAAGTTCGACATGCTGAAGGCTATAGCCTTCAAGGGACCCATCTGGAGGAGGAGGGTTTACGACAAGTTCTTCATCGACTTCATTATGAATAAGAACATACCCAAGGTCAAGGCGGACGACCCGATTGAGAAGGTTGCGCTGCAGCTCCTCTCCAGCGGAAGCGAGGTGGCCACCGTAGAGGATGAGGAGGGCAACCTCATTGGCTTCATAACTAAGGATGACCTAGTCGACGCATACACTAGGACGCAGACGGGCCGCATACTCGTGGAGAACCTGATAATGCCTGGGAGGGTGAGCGTTGTCCACCCGCACCACAGCCTAGCGCACGCGGTACGCAGAATGCTCACGTTCCACCTCGACGCGCTAACGGTCTACGACGGCTCGAGGATCCTGGGCGTCGTCTCCGCCAACCGGCTGCCATTCGTGGCGTTTGAGGACGCCCTAAGGGCTAGCAAGAGCAGGAGGCTCGTGTGGGTTAGGAGGCTCATGAGGGGCGGGCGCAAGCTCGCGAGGTATGTAGTCATAGCCCCGCTGCTCGTGATACACGCCACAACACCCCTGCAGCGCTACGTGTCACCCAAGGACGACGCGTTCAAAGCCATAGAAATCATGAAGGAGAGCAACGTCGACGGAGTACCCGTCGTGGACGAGGATGGAAGAGTGATCGGCACTATAACAAAGAACGACATACTAAGAGAGATGGCCCGCTACGCGGAGGTCGCAGTCGAAACCGCGAAGAGGATCACCAAAAAGGGCGCATAGCATTAAGCGGCCCGGAAGTGGCCCGGGGCAAGTGCTTCCACGCTCTACACGGCCCTGGGGGTTGATTGGTGCTGCACCCCCAAGGCTCCCAGGGCACCCTTTAGGCGCGCCGCACCCCACCATTAAACCCGAGGCCACCCCCGGGGATCCCGCGGGGCGGCGCGCCGCTTTGCATCCTCTTTGCACCACTCAATTAGTGCCTAGCTGGGCCTGCCGGCGCTTCAGCCAGGTAGCTAGTTTCCCCGGGCTCCTCGGCGCCGACGCTCACTGCAACGCCGCTGGAGAGCGCTTAGCGGTGGCGCCGGCTGGTGAAAGAGGAGAGCCGCACGATAGCTGGTTGGGTACAGGCCCTTCACGGGCCGAGCGTGCATGGCCGCGTCGGCTTGGAGGTCAAGAGGGCTCTCGGGGTTGTTTAGGGTTTATTGAGCGTGGTGGGCCCGGGGGGATTTGAACCCCCGACCACCCGGTTATGAGCCGGGCGCTCTACCGGGCTGAGCTACGGGCCCTGGGCCGTGAGTGTTCCTGTTTCCCCGGTTTGAGCTTTTAACTTTAACAGCCCGCAGTGGCTTCGTGGAGAGTTACTTCCACGATGAGAGGTACTCCTTCTGCTCGGGGGTTAGCGTGTCTATCTCCACGCCCATGACTTTGAGTTTGAGCGATGCGACCTCCCGGTCCTGCTCCTCTGGGACCCTGTAGACTCTGGGCTCCAGCTTGCCCCTGTTCCTCTTGATGTACAGCGTGGCCAGTGCCTGGTTGGCGAAGCTCATGTCCATCACCTCGCTCGGGTGGCCCTCCGCGGCTACGAGGTTCACCAGCCTGCCCTCGGCTAGCAGGTAGATGCGCCTCCCATCCTTGAGCCTGTACTCGTCGAGGTACGGCCTGATCCTCCTCTTCGACACCGCCATGGACTCTAGGTCTCTAATGCTTATCTCCACGTTGAAATGGCCGGCGTTGGCTAGGATAGCCCCGTCCTTCATCAGCTCGATGTGCTCCCCCCTAATCACGTCCCTGTTGCCGGTGGCGGTGACGAATATGTCCCCCCTCCTGGCGGCCTCCCTCATCGGCATAACCTCGAAGCCGTCCATCACCGCCTCGAGGGCACGTATAGGGTCGACCTCCGTCACTATAACCCTGGCCCCCATGCCCCGGAGCCTCATCGCTATGCCCCTGCCGACCCACCCGTAGCCGGCGACGACCGCGGTCTTGCCGGCTATGAGGATGTTCGTCGCCCTCAGGATCCCGTCCACCGTGCTCTGGCCCGTCCCGTACCTGTTGTCGAACAGGAACTTCGTGTATGCGTCGTTGACCGCTATCACCGGGTAGAGGAGCCTGCCCGCCCTCTCCAGCGCCTTGAGCCTTATGACGCCCGTCGTGGTCTCCTCGGTGCCACCCCAGATTTTCCCTGCGAGCTGGGGGAGCTTCTCGTGGATGGTCACGTGCAGGTCTCCACCGTCATCTATCACTATGTCGGGCCCGGCGGAGGCGACCCTCTCTATAGCCCAGAAGTACTCCTCGCTACTCATCCCCCTCCAGGCGAACACGTTCACGCCATCCTCGACCAGCGCCGCCGCCACGTGGTCCTGCGTCGAGAGGGGGTTGCTGGCGGCCAGGTAGACCTCGGCCCCCCAAGCCTTCAGGGTCCTCGCCAGCACCGCGGTCTCCTTGGTGACGTGGAGGCATGCTGAGACGGTCACGCCCGCCAGGGGCTTCTCCCCGGAGTACCTGCGTCTCAGCTCCATGAGGACGGGCATGTGGGCCTCAGCCCACTCTATGATGACCCGCCCCTCCCGGGCCAGGCTAACGTCTTTAACCTTGAACTCCACCATTCACGGGCACCGGCAGAGCCCCCGGCGCTGTTGAGGTTTAAAGGCATAGCCTCGGGGAACGCGTTGGCCAGGGTGGAGAATTAGTTGGCCAGGAGAAGGAGGAGGAGAAAACTCGGCGTAGTGAGGAGGGTTAAGAAGCCGGCTAGGTACTTCACCTGCCCGGTGTGCCACAAGTTCACTCTAACCATAGACTTCAAGAAGAGCGACAAGCCTGGGACGAAGATCGCCGTGGTGAGGTGTGGGAGCTGCGGGCTAAACCTGAACCTAGAGGTCCCCGAGGTGTATGAGGCGGTAGACGTCTACGGGCTTGTAGTGGATAAGGTCCACTCGGGGGAGATAGAGGCGGCTGAGGCTGAGGGTGGCGAGTTAGAGGCTGAGAATGTTGAGGAAGAGGAGGGTGCTGAGCTACCTGCTAGAGAGGAGACTGAAGGGTAGGCTCCACTTCACCCTCCTGGACCCGGATAAGGTGACGCCGCGCGAGGCTGCAGAGCTAGCCGTGCTAGCGGGCAAGGCGGGCTCCGACTCGATCCTCGTCGGCGGCTCCCTCGGAGTGTACGAGCCCCAGCTGAGCGAGGTTGTGGAGTCCATCAAGAAGGCTTGCAGCCTCCCAGTCATACTCTTCCCGGGGAACATCAACGGCCTCACGCCGAAGGCCGACGCGGTGCTCTTCATGGTCCTCCTGAACAGCGACGACCCCTACTACCTCTCAGGCGTCCAGGTCCAGGCCGCCCCACTCGTGGCGTCCATGGGGCTGGAGCCTATACCCTCAACCTACATCATCGTCGGCCACGGGGGCGCGGCGGGGTTCATAGGGAGGGCTAGGCCCATACCCTACGAGCGGCACGAGATAATAGCGGCCCACGTCCTCGCGGGCGCCTTCACGGGCTCCTCCATAATCTACCTGGAGGCCGGCAGCGGCGCCCCCCGGCCCGTCCCGCCCGAGGCCGTGGCGCTCTCGAGGAAGCTCCTCGACAAGGCCGGGTTCAAGGAGACCCTCATCGTCGTGGGGGGCGGGGTGAGGGATCCCTCGACTGCCAGGGATCTCGCGAGAGCCGGGGCGGACGCCCTGGTGACGGGCACGATCGTCGAGGAGGACCCCGAGAAGCTGGCCCCGCTCGTGGAGGCCTTCAAGAGCGCCTAGAACCCTCCCTTTAGTCGATCGACTTCAGAAGCTTAGCCCTCCCCTTTATTACTGTAGGCTACCGACTAACAGGGCGGGGTGAGCACAGTGGCCGCAGTAAGTCTAGAGAGGAGGGAGGCCAGGAGGGCGGCCTTCAACGTGACCGCAAGGGACAGGGAGGACCTTGAGTGGTACATAGCCCTGACCCTCGGGCTAGGCGCCTAAAGGCGTGGGGAGCCTAGGCCCTCGACCGGCAGCCGCCCACCGCCTCGAGGTCACGCCCATACTTGGATTTGAAGGCCTCCTCAACGTCCACGCCGGCCAGGTTGGCTATGCTTAGGAGCCAGGCTAGCACGTCAGCTATCTCCTCCCGCACGCCCTCGGCGTCGCGCTTCCCCAGCAGCGCCTCGGCGAGCTCCCCGACCTCCTCCACGAACCAGGCGAACGTGGCGTAGAGACCCCTAGCCGAGTCCCTCTCATAGTACGCCCTCCGGATAGCCTCCTGGAGGCAGGCGAGGTCCAACCCCAACCCCGGAGCCACCCCTTCACCGCTACCGAGCCGCTTCCGCGCCTACGGTAGGGGCCTCCGCCTCCCCACAACCCTTTCTAGCTTTTCTGGAGAACTGCAGAGTCGTGGGCGGCCCTCGGGGCCGGCGGCACTAGGCTCGCACGCATGTAATTGAAGCTACCCGTTAAACTCTCCGCCCCCGGCCCCGGCGCGCCGCGGGGTGGGTAACTGTTTTAGCAGCCCGCGGGCCAGCCTCGGGTACCCCGGGGAGGGGGTTCCAGGGCCTTGTCTAAGAGGCAGAGGAGAGGCGGTCCCATGACTGCCGCCGGCCTCATATCGTTCTACGAGGAGTACGAGGGCGCTGTCAGGGTTAGCCCCACGACGGTCGTCCTGCTGGCGTCCCTGTTCACTCTCGTGGTCGTGGTGGCCCACATAGTGGGTTAGCCTGTGAAGACCGCCCTCCTAACCGAGACCGCCCTGCCGAGGGTGAAGACCTCCCTCACCACCTGGGCCAGGTCCAGGCCCTCGACCTCCCTGTACCTCCCCTCCTCAACGGCGTACCTGACCCCGTGCACGTGGTGGCAGCCGTGGAAGGGCGTGGAGGAGAGGCCCAGCTGGAAGCGGGGGCAGCTGCAGTAGAGGCCGGGGATCACGATGTAGTCCCCGGACTCGCCTAGGTACACCCAGACCTCCGGCTCCCTCGAGACCCTGACGAACCTCCAGGAGAGCCCGGCCTCCCGGGCCCTGCGCTCCAGCTCCCCCGGGATCCCGGCTGAGAGGGCCTCGGCGACGTCCACGGGCGGGCCTTCCACCGGTCACCCCCAGCAGTGTTGCCCCTCAGCGTGGAGGCCCTGTTAGCGGGGCCGTCTCCCCGTGAAGTCGAGGACCCTGTAGCCGCAGCCCGGGCCCGCGACCACCACGTAGTCGGTCAGCCCTATGAAGAGGCCGGTCGCCACCACTCCGGGTATGGAGGAGACCTCCGCCTCCACCGCCCGGGGATCCTCCATGGGGCCCGTGTGGACGTCTATCACCACCCCGCCCCAGTCAGTGACCACAGGCCCGTCCTTGCCCTGGCAGCGCCTGTACTCGGCCCTGTAGCCCATGCCCTCCAGCCTCCTCCTCACGTACTCAGCCGCCCAGGGGACTGCCTCGACGGGAAGGGGGCGGCGGGATCCCAGCCTGTCGACCAGCTTCTCCTCCGTCACAACGTACACCCTAACCCTTGCCATGGAGGCGAGTATCTTCTCCCCCAGCATGGCGGCCCCCCTCCCCTTCAGCAGGTTCCCCCCAGGGTCCACCTCGTCGGCTCCGTCGAAGTAGAAGTCCACGCCCGACACCACGCTGGGCATCACCGGCCTGTAGCCCATCCCGGCGAGTTCGAGGGCTGTGTCGACGCTTGAAGCGACCAGGATCCTCCCCTCCAGGAGCCCCTCATCCCGCAGTACCCTGAGCGCGGCCCTCACCGTCGACCCAGTCCCAACGCCGAGGACCCTCGCCTCCTCAATCAACCCCCTGAACCTCTCCACGAGCCCCCTGCCAGCCTCGAGTTTAGCGTTGCACCTCGCCACCTCGGGAGCACCCCGCCCGGCTCAAGAGGGGGCTGCCCGGCCGCCTCAGGTTACCACGTCGGCGAGCCTCCCCTGGGAGGCGGCTAGGCGGATCTCCCTCGCTATCCTGCGCCCCGTGCTCATGGGCTCGTCCCAGTAGAGCGCCGAGTAGGGGCTTCCCGTTATGTAGAGGTTCGTGCCGGCCACTATCCTCCCGGAGAACTCGAAGACGACGATGTCGAGGTTCTCGGTCACCACGCTCTCGAGGCTGAAGGGGCCTATCACGCCCGGGGGCAGCCTCCTCCTCGTCGCCTCCACGAAGCGCTCCCCGTACTCCATGATCCTGGGGAGGAGGCTCTCCCTCATCACCAGGGGTATGTTCCCGGCGACGACGAAGCTCGGCTCCACACCCTCGGCGAGGCTTGGGGGGAGCCTCCTGAGGCCGTCTACGTTCGACTCATACCTCACGTCGGCCCCCATGATCTCGAGCCTGCCGAGTATCGGGCTGTAGAAGAAGTGGTAGTAGGCCGGGACGCCCACGACGTACTCCTGGATCAAGGCGTCGCGCGGCGACTCAATAACCCCCCTCCGCGCCAGCTCCTCGAGCCTCTCCGCCACCTCGCCTGGGTCCCTGGAAAGGAAGTAGCCCCTGCCACCCTTCGCCCCGGGAAGCTTCACTATAATTAGCCCCTCGAAGCTCTCGCCGGGCTCGTAGCTCCTCGGAACAGGGATCCCGGCCTCCCTTAGGAGGGAGAGCTTCAGCCTCTGGTCCGCCTCCACCCTCACGAGGCTCCTGAGGCCGAAGATGGGGACCTCGATCCTCTCCATGCACTCCGGCCCGAGGTACTCGACGGCGCTCCCGTGGGGCACGAGTATCGCGTTCAGCCCCCTGAGCCTCCCGGCCAGGGATCCCGTGCAGGCCCCGCTCCACCCGGGGACCTCGATGAACTCGTCTATGAAGTGCTTGAAGTTGGCGTAGAAGCGGAGCCTCTCCGCCGGCCCGATGACGGCGGTCCTGAAGCCCTCCTTGCTCGCCCCGTGGAGGATCTGCAGCGCCGAGTGGCTAGCGAGCGTCGCAACCGTCAGGTCCCCCTCGTCGTAGGCCTCGACGAGCCTCCGCCCGAGGGGCTCCAACTCACCCGCACCCCAGGATCCTCAATGCTAGAAGGGCGGCGTTCTCCGCAGAGCCTATGCCCACCGTTGCAACCGGAACGCCCCGGGGCATCTGGACTATCGAGAGCAGCGCGTCCAGCCCGTTTAGGGGGCCGACGGGGAGCGGGACCCCTATCACGGGCTTCCTCGTCCTCGACGCTATGAAGCCCGGCAGCGCGGCGGAGAGCCCAGCCATGGCGATGTAGACGTCTATCTCCCCGTCCCTCTCCCTGATGTACCTCTCCAGCTCCTCGGGGTTCCTGTGGGCGCTCAGCACCCTCACCTCAACCTCGACCCCGGAGTCCCTCAGGATCCCAGCAGCCTTCTCGGCATACTCCAGGTCACGCTCGCTCCCAACGATCACGGCAACCCTCCCAGAGCAGGGGGATCCCCGGCCGCCCTGCGCCCCCGCGGCCATGCTAGGTCACCACCTCCTCCAGGCATCCCTTCTCGAGGCACTCCCTAATCTCCATGGCGATCCTCCTCCCCATGCTTATGGGGCGGCCGAAGTAGAGCTTGCTGTACTGGCTCCCCACCCCCATGTAGGCGTTCGTCCCCCCACCGATCCTCAGGGCGACGTCGAAGACGACCACGTCTAGGTCTGGGGTCACCATGAGCTGGAGCGTGAAGGGGCCTATGACGCCCGGCGGCTCCACACGCTTGGCTGCCTCCACGAAGGCGTCGCCTATCTCGAACAGCTTGGAGAGCATGCTCTCCCTAATCGTCGCGGGCTCATGCCCTATCTCAACGTACTCCACGTCAACGTACTTGAGTACCTCCAGCTGCGCGTCGGCCGGCATGCGCAGCAGGCCGTCTAGGTTGGTCTGTATCCGCCTGTCTATGCTGAGGAGCTCAACCTCCCCGCGAGCTATGCTGTGGAAGTAGTTGACGTTGAAGTGGGCGCCTACGACGAGCTCCTCTATCGATGCCTGCGCCAGGTCCTCCTCCCTCACCACGCCGTCCCGCACGAGGCGGCGGAAGGTCCTCCAGAAGCCGTCCCTATCCGCCGCTATGAAGAAGCCCCTCTCAACCCTCTTCCTCGCGTGGGGCATCTTCACTATGACCGGCCTGTCGATGTCGTCCGGGGACTCGAACGTCCGCGGCCTCCTCACGCCGGCCTCGTCGAGTAGCTTGTAGTAGTTCTTCTCGCCCGTCCTCTCCTCGTAGCGCAGGAGGTACCTGTTCCCGTAGATCGGGACCCTGAACCTCTCCTCTATGACGTCGTAGCCTACGTAGACCGCGAAGCTCCTGTTCGGGACTAGCAGCGCGTTCCTCCTCCTCAACAGCTCAACGTTCTCCGGGAGGGCCACCTGGGAGAACCTATCGAGCACTATGGCCTCGTCCACTACCCTCCTGAACCTGAGGTACGGCTTCTCCCTGCCCCTCTGGCAGATGGCGAGCGTTGGGAACCCCTCGTCCTTCGCCCCGTCGAAGACGTCTAGCGCGGAGTGGCTCGCCACCGCCGCTATCGTAAGCCTCTCCAGGTCGTAGCCCTCAAGCAGCTCCCGCGGGTCGAACCTTATACTCAACAACCCCACCCCCGGGCGGCTTCACCACCACCCTCGGGCTGCCCCGGCGGACGCGGCCTATGACCCAGGCCCGGAAGCCGTGGGATCCCGCGAGCTTGACCAGCTCCTCGGCCGCCCCCGGCTCGGCGGCGAGGACGAGGCCGACGCCCATGTTGAACACCCTGTACATCTCCTCCACCGGGATCCCCCCGAGCTCCTGGAGCACCCTGAACACCGCGGGGGGCTCGGGGGGCTCGACCTCGATGTAGGAGTCGCCCCTCAGGATCCTGGCAAGCTTCGTGAAGCCTCCCCCAGTCACGTGAGCTGCCGCCGAGGCTAGGCCCCTGCGTATCGCCTCCAGGACAAGGTTTGAATATATGTGAGTCGGCCTCGCTAGCTCCTCCCCGATCCTCACGCCACCATACTCCACGTCGTAGCCGCCCAGCTTCTCCTCCACCACCCTCCTCGCCAGGCTGTAGCCGTTAGCGTGCAAGCCGTTGCTCTCCACCCCAACCAGGACGTCGCCGGGGCGCGCCTTGCCCTCGTACCCGGCCTCGACGGCCACCCCGAGCACGGTGCACACTACGTCGTAGCCGCCAGCCAGGCCCGGGAGTATGGCGGTCTCCCCGCCCACGAGGGCGACACCGCTCCTCACAGCCGCCTCCCGGACCCCCCGGAGGACCTCCCTGAACCCCTCCGGGTCGCTGCGGGGCATCGCCACGTAGTCGACCATGAGCAGGGGCTTGAAGCCGGCCACGGCGAGGTCGTTCACGTTCATCGCTACGCAGTCCCAGCCCGCCACCCAGAGCCTGCCAAGCCTCTCGAGGACTAGCGTCTTCGTGCCAACGCCGTCAACGTGGAGGGCCACGCGCTTCCCCCACAGCTCGGCCCACGCGGCGTAGCCCCCGAGGCCCCCCAGCTTCATCCCGCAGCGGCTCGCGGTCTCCACGACGGCCTCCAACGCCTCATCATGCATGGCTCTGTGTGCGTCGAGGTCAACTCCCGCCTTCTTGTACGTCCACCCTTCCAAGCCTAGCCTCCCCTCGGGGCCACCCTTAGCAGGCTGGCCGCCCTCCTCGCCTTCTCCCTGGCCTCCTCCACGGTTTCGCCCCTCGCCAGGACCACCGCCATCCTCCTGCCCCTGTACGTCACGGGCTTGCCGAACCAGCGCAGGTCCACGCCCTTCAACGCCAGAGCCCTGGCGGCGCCGTCGAGCCTGGGGAACCACTCGCCCTCCAGGTCGGTGTAGACGGCGTAGCTCGCCGCCGGGGTCAGCAGCTTCACCTCGGGCACCGGGAGCCCGACTGCGGCCCTGACGTGGATGGCGAACTCGCTCAGGTCCTGGCTGGCCAGCGTCACCATGCCGGTGTCGTGGGGTCTCGGGGCTAGCTCGCTGAAGAGGAGCCGCCCGTCGCCGGAGTAGAGGAATTCGACCGCGAAAACGCCGAGGCCTCCGAGCGCGTCGGCGACGCGGGCGGCGATGCTCCTGGCCTCGTCGAGGACGCTCCTGGGGAGCGTTGCGGGCTGCCAGGACTCGATGTAGTGGAACTCCCCGTAGCGCCAGTGCTCTATGGGCTCCAGCACGCCCGTGGCGACGCGGTCCCCGTCGAGGTAGCGGTAGGCGATCACGGTGAGCTCGGACTTCAGGTTCACGAACTCCTCCACAATGACCCTCCTGCTCTCGCCCCTAGCGTGGCTTATCGACTCCCTGTAGGCCCTGTAAACCGCCTCCCTCGAAGGCTCCGAGACCTTCACGTGCCCGTGGCCGCTGCTACTCATCTCGGGCTTGATGAGGCACGGGTAGCCGACCTTCTCGCAGGCCTCGTATGCCTCCTCCTCGCTGGATGCGAAGGCGTACCTCGTCGTGGGGAGCCCGAGCTGCTCGGCGGCGAAGCGGCGCAGCTCGATCCTGTTCATCGCTATCTTCACCGCCCTAGCGTTCGGGATAACCCTGTAGCCCTTGCCCTCTAGGTACTCCAGCGCATCAGTGGATATCGCCTCGACCTCCGGGATCACCGCCAGCGGCTTCTCCCTCTCCACCACGCTGACGACGGCCTTGTAGTCGAGCATGTTGAAGGCGTAGCTCCTGTGGGCCACGTGCGCCGCCGGGGGCCACTGGTACCTGTCGACCACCACGACCTCGAGGCCCAGGCGCTGGGCCTCGATGGCCACCTCTTTGCCCAGCTCCCCGCCGCCGAGGAGGAGGATCCTAGCCGCCTCGGGGCCGAGTGGGGAGGGTATGAACTCGAGGGGCCTAGCCCGGCTCACGCCTTTCCACCCCTAGACAGGGAACTGTAAAGCCTCCCGGCCCCTCTGGGGCCGGGCATGGGGTTCGAGGGGCTAGGAGTAGTCATAAGACAAAACACCCCTGCCCGGGATCCAGTCGTAGAGGGTGAAGAGCCCCTTCTCCCTGCGCCTAGTGTAGGATAGCCTGGCCGCCTCCGCCTGCTCCATGCGCTCCCTGAGGAGCGCCTCCGAGCCTATGTCCCACCGGTGTATGAGCGGGTGGCCGTCCAGCAGCCTGACGCCTTCCAACACCTTCTCCGCGCGCTCCGAGGCCTCCTGGAAGCTGCCGCCGCTGCAGGCCACCTCCACCGCCCTGGAGCCCGTGGTCACGATGGACCCGTCGGGGGCCCTGTCGACGCCTGCGTAGAGCACTGTGCAGCCGGCTCTCCTTGCCTTCTCCTCGTCGACCGCTAGGGGGTGCCCGCGCGCCCTCCCCCTATCCGCCGGGTAGCCGGCGGGGGCGGCGGCCTTGACGACGACGTACGTGTCGCAGCTCAGCCTGAGGGTGTACCCGGCCAGGCGGCGCGTAGCCGCCCTGTCGAGCAGCTCGAGGAAGTCGCTCTCAACCATGTAGAGGAGGGCGGCGGTCTCGGGGTCGCCGAACCTGGAGTAGTACTCGATGAGCGTCGGCCCCCAGAAGCCTGTGAGCATCATCTGCCCGCTCAGCGCGCCGATGTAGGGCTCCCCGATCTCGGCGCGGAGCGCCTCCACGGTCCTCCTGACTATCTCAACGCTCTCCTCGTACTCCCTCCTGGTTATGAAGGGGAGGGTCTCGCAGGGCCCGCTTATGGCTCCCATCCCACCCGTCTCCGGGCCCAGGTCGAAGGGGAAGAGGTGGGGGTGGTCCTGGACCGCTGGCAGGGCTACGAGGCTCTCGCCGTCCGTCACAGTCATCACCGTGTACTCGACGCCCTCCACCCTCTCCTCAACTATGACCGAGTGCTCGATGTCGCTGTACTTGGACTTGACGAGGCCCGCGACTCGGGCTGCGTAGCCCGAGGCCGCCTCCCTCACGGCGCCCCTCAGGTGCTCGAAGGACTCGGGGAACACCCTGACGCCCCTGCCCCCCGCCTGCCTCGCCGGCTTCACCGCGACGTCTCCAAGGGCCCTCGCGTACCTCGCTGCCTCCTCGGGGTCCTTGAACGCCATGAACCTGAGCCTGCCGGGGATCCTGTGCTTCCACATCAGGCTCCTCGCGAACACCTTATCCTTCTCTATCACGGCGGCCCTGGAGCTCGGCCCGAACACCGTGAACCCCTTCTCCCTCAGCGCGTCGGCCACCCCGGCGAAGAGGGGCTCCTCAGGGCCGACCACGACAAGGTCCGGCGAGAACGCCTCTGCAGCCCTCGCCACGTCGCCTGGGCTCGTCGGGGATCCCCTGTAGTACGCTCCCCCAGTCTCCTCGGCGACCCTCGCGAGCCCGGGGTTCCAGTGGCCCGCGAGCACCCCCACCCTCGGCTCGAGGGGGCTGCGGGCCACTAGGAGGGCGAGCGCGTGCTCCCTACCCCCATCACCTACTATGAGTACCTTCACCCCTCACCACCCATGCAGAGCGTGCAGGGCTCCACCCCGAACCGCCTGAGGTACTCGACGGCCTCGCGCAGGGGGAGCCAGGCGAGGCTGTCAGCGTCCAGGGCCCTAGTGATGACCTCGTCGTCGAGGTGCCTGGCGATCAGCGTCTCCGGGTTGAACTCCTGGAGCCTGTACGGGCAGGTGCCCACTATCTTCGGGCTCGACACGGCGACGTGGACCTCCCGGGCGCCGTAGGCACGCCTCAGCCTCTGGATCACCACCTTCAGGGTGAGGCCGGTGACGACGCTGTCATCCACTATCGCCACGGACTTGCCCTTGAAGACGCCCGGGACAGGGTTCAGCTTGAGGCTGAGGGTCATGAGCCTCTCCTCGAAGCTCATTGGGGCGACGGCGGTCCTCACCCTGCCCACCGTCGAGGTGAAGCCGTACTCCAGCCTCGCCCCCTTCTCCTCGGCGTAGCCTATGGCGTAGGGTATAGCCGTCTCCGGCACGCCCGCTGCCACGTCGACCTCGGCCTCGTGGCGCCTCGCCAGCCTCCTCCCCATCTCCCTCCGGAACTCGTAGACGTTCACCCCGTCCACGATGCTGTCGGGCCTGGCGACGTAGACGTACTCCATGAGGGAGGTCCTCCTCACGCCGCCCACTCGGACGCGGTCGAACGTGAACCTGTCCCCGTAGACGGCCTCGCCGGCCTTTATGTCGTAGCGGGGCGAGCCGCCCATGAGGGTTACCGGGGCAGTCTCGCTTGCAGCGTAGAGGGCCTCGAAGCCGTAGCCGCCGAGGCTGAGGGGCCTCCTGGGCTCCCTCCCCCTCCCGGCCACGTAGACCCCGTCGCTCCTCAGCACCACCGCCGCGCAGGGCGAGTACTCCTCCCACCCGGCGATGGCCTCGGCAGCCTCCTCGCCCCTCCCCTCGAGCGCCAGCTCCGCGAGCCTCGCGGCGGGGCAGCCCCCGTCGACTGCCGCAACCGCCCTCAAGCCGTTGGCCTTCACCGTGGCCAGCTTGGCGGCTGGGGCGACTGCGGCTGCGACTGCGTAGCCGCTGGGGAGATCGAAGTCCCCCCACGGGTCGGCCTCGCCGGTCTTGAATCCCTCGCTGGTTAGGACGGCGTAGCTCACCCTGTACCCCCTGTGCCTGAGGCCCATGACCCCGTAGTAGGCGTACCTACCGGCGTCCTGGTCCTGCTCGTAGAAGTACGCTAGCAGGAGGCCCACGGCCGCTCACCTCCTCCCAAGGCTGAACCTCCCCTCCAAGAGGTCCAAGTCCAAGTCGTGGGGGTAGGCCCCCGTAAAGCAGCCGAGGCAGACGGGCCGCCCGATCGCCCTAACCAGGTTCTCGACGGTGTTATACAGGAGGGAGTCGGCCCCGATAAACTTGGCAACCCCCTCCACGCCGAGCCTCCTCGCAATAAGCTCGGACCTGCTGGGGATGTCGACGCCGTAGAAGCAGGGGAAGAGTATGGGGGGCGAGGCGCTCCTGAAGTGGACCCTCCACGCCCCCGCCCTCCTGAGGAGCTTGACTATGTGGCGGGAGGTGTCCCCCCTCACTATGGAGTCGTCAATGACGGCGACGCTCTTCCCCTGGAGGGCTGAGGGTATGACTGTGAACTTGGACCTGAGCACCTCCCGCCTCACGCCGGGGGATGAGATGAAGGCCCTGCCCGTGAACCTGTTTCGGTAGAGGGCCTCGTCGAATGGGACCCCCCTCGCCTCGGCGTAGCCTATCGCGGCGCTCCTCCCGCTGTCGGGCACGGGGACGGCTACGTCTACCTCCTCCCCGTCGATGCCGGCGAGGAGGGCCCCCATCCTCTTCCTCGCCTCGTGGGCCACGACGCCCTCGAAGACACTGTCGGGCCTGAGGAAGTAGATGTACTCGAAGGCGCAGGGCCTAGGCTCCCCCGCCCCGGGGAGGCTGCCGGCGTAGCACTCGGGCCTCCCCCCGTCGGCGTGGCAGTGGAGGTAGCCCGCCGCCCCTAGCTCCCTCCACTCCAGCCCCAGGCCCGCGAGGGGGCCCGTCTCCGAGGCGACGGCTAGGAGCACGCCTGGCTCGTAAGCGTAAGCTAGGGGCCTAACCCCCAGGGGATCCCTGGCGGCCACAAGCTCCCCGCGGGGGGTGAGGGCTACCAGGCTGTAGGCCCCCCTCAGGACCCGGGAGGCCTCTCGCACCGCGTCCGCCAGGCTCCCCTCCTCGAGGTAGAAGTGCTCGATTATATCAGCTAGGGCCTGCGCGTCCCACGCGTACCCCCTCGACCCGAGGACCTCGCCGGCTGCCTCCACGTAGTTGTGGATAGTCCCGTTGAAAGCCACCGTGACCAGGCCCCTGGAGGACTTGACGGGCTGGTACCCAGAGTAGCCCCCACTAGTGGAGTACCTCACATGCCCGATCACGACGCCCGCACGGGCGAGGGGGCCAGGCGACTCCCGGGGGCTGGGGAGGGCCTGCCACACGTAGCCGCTCCCACCCACAACCCTGACCTCCCCGCCCGCAGGGAACGCTACGCCCGCGGCGTCGTGGCCCCTATGCTGCTCCCCGACCAGGATCTCGTAGACGCTCGCGTACGCCCCGGGGCCCAGCCAGGCTGCGATGCCGCACACGCTACGCCACCCCCTCCAGCGCCCTGAGCGCGGACTCGTAGGCCTCCCCGGCCTCCTCCAGCCCAACCGTGAAGCCTGAGCCGGCGAAGCGGACCTCCAGCACCTCCCCGCCGGTGGCCCTCCCGATCACCGCCGCGGGGACCCCGTGGCTCCTCGCGGCCTCCAGGAACTCGTCGAGCCTCCCTGGGGGCACCTCGAACACCATGCGAGCCGGGGTCTCGGAGAAGGCCGCCTCCAGGGGGGAGCAGCCGCTGCAGGCCCGGGAGAGGTCGACCTCCACGCCGACTCCCCCCCTGACAGCCATCTTAGCCACGGCGACGAGCAGGCCGCCCAGGCCCACGCTGTGGGCGGAGCACGCAAGCCCCCGGGAGGCCGCCTCGGCGGCGAGGCGGGCGAGCCTCCTCTCATCCTCTGGCCTGGGCTCCGGGGGCTCCCCGGCTGGGCGGCCGAGGATTGCCTCCGCGGCCTCGCTCCCCCCGAGCTCCGGCCTCGTCTCCCCCGCAGCCACGATGAGGCCTCCGCAGTGGAGGGCGTTGGGCAGGGCCTTCGAGACGTCCCGGATCCTGCCGACGACGAGGACTGAGGCTACGGGGTCGATCATGTTCCCCCTGCTGTCCTCGTTGTAGAGGCTCACGTTGCCCCCGATGAACGGCACTCCCACCCCCGACGCCGCCCAGGCGAGCCCCTCGATGATCCTGGCGGTGTAGCCGTGCTGCTCGGGCTTCTCGGGGTTCCCCGAGTTCACGTTGTCCAGCGCCGCCAGAGGCTCCGCGCCGACCGCGGCGACTCTACGGTAAGCCTCCAGGAGGCTGAGGGCGGCGCCGCGGAACGGGTCGAGCCTCGTGTAGCGCGGGTTCCCGGCGACCGCCGCCGCGAACCCCCTCACCGTGCCGTCCCTGAGCCAGGCGACTGCGGCGTCGTAGTAGCCGGGCTGGCCCACCGTCCTCCCCCCGACGCCCCAGTCGTACTTCTCGTAGACGAACCTCTTCGACCCCACGTTCGGCCTGGCCAGGAGGTTGAGGAGAATCTCCCTCACGTCGCCCTCCAGCGGGGGCAGCTCGGGCGGGGGCGGCGGCGCCTGGGCCCCCCTCTCGGGGAGGGGCGGGTTGGCCGCGAGCTCCACTGGAAGGTCGACCACCGGGATCCCGCGGTAGAGGAAGCGGACCCTCCCGTCGCCGGTGAAGTAGCCTATCACGCTGTACTCGACCGAGTACTTGTCGAGCACCGCCAGGAGGTCCCCGAGCCTCCCCCTCCTGGGGACGAGGAGCATCCTCTCCTGGCTCTCGGAGACTAGTATCTCGGCGGGGGTGAGGTTGTGCTCCCTCAAGTGTACCCTGTCCAGGTGGACCACGAAGCCCACGCCGCTCGAGGCGGCGGTTTCAACCGTTGCGGTCGCCAGCCCGCCCCCGCCGAGGTCCTTGACGTGCCTCAGGATCCCGCGCTGGAAGGCCTCGGTTAAAGCGTCGATTAGAAGCTTCTCCAGGAACGGGTTCCCCACCTGGATGGCGGCTAGGTCCTCCTCGTCCCCACCGAGGGGCTTGCTCGCGAAGCTGCTGCCGAGGAGGCCGTCCCTGCCCGTCGTGTTCCCCGCCAGCACGATGACGTCCCCGGGCTCCACCCTCCCCTCCAGGATCCTGGAGGGGTGGACTACGCCTATGCAGGCCACGTTGACTAGGGGCTGGTTGTTGTAGCTGGGCGAGAACCAGGTGTAGCCGGCGGCGGTTGGGATCCCGACTCGGTTGCCGTAGTCGCTTATCCCCCTCACGATGTTCCTGGCCAGCCACCTGGCCCTCGGCGAGCTGGGGTCCCCCAGGTAGAGGGCGTCGAGGAGCATGACCGGCCTAGCCCCGAGGCTCAGGACGTCCCTTATGATCCCGCCCACACCCGTCGCGGCCCCGTTGTAGGGGTCCACCGCCGAGGGGTGGTTGTGGCTCTCAATCCTCGCGACGAGAGCGACGTCGTCGAACAGCTTGACCGCGCCGGCGTCGCGGCCCGGGCCCACGAGCACCCAGGGCGCCCTCGTGGGGAGCCTCGAGAGGAGGCGGCGGGTGCTCTTGTAGCTGCAGTGCTCGCTCCACTCCGCCTCGAGCAGCGCGGCCTCCTCCCTCGTCAGCCTCCTCCCAAGCCTCTCCTCCGCGTACCTCAACTCGTACTCGCTCAGAGGCACCGCTACCACCCCCTCCTCAGCGCCTCCCCTATGCTCTCGAACACCACCCTGCCGCCGGCGTCGAAGCCCGGTGGGGGCTGCCAGGGGAACGAGGCCCTCTCGGGGTGGGGCATGAGGCCTAGCACCGCTCCGTCGGGGCTGCCGAGGCCCGCCACGCCGGCCACGCTGCCGTTCGGGTTCTCGTCGTACTCGAGCCAGGGGCGCCCGGCGAGCAGGCCCTCCGGGTCCCCCGCGTAGAACCTGCCCTCAGCGTGGGCTACTGGCATGGAGTACCACTCGCCCTCCCTGGCTAGGAGGAGCCAGGGCCCCCGGGGGTTGTGGATCCTCACCCTCAGCCAGCGGGCCACGAAGGAGCCCCCCTCGTTGGCTAGTAGGCTCCCGGGGAGTAGGCCTGCCTCCGTGAGGACCTGGAACCCGTTGCAAATCCCGAGGATGGGGACGCCGTTGTCGGCGGCCTCCCTCACCTCGCCCGCCGCCCTGCTCCAGGAGGCTATCAACCCCGCCCTGCCGTAGTCGCCGTAGCTGAAGCCGCCGGGGAGGATTACAGCGTCCCACCCCCTCCACCTGAAGTCCTCGTGCCACACCACGCTAGCCTCTACCCTGCCCACCTCCCTCGCGGCGTAAGCAGTCTCCTCCTCGCAGTTAGTGCCTGGGAACTTCAGCACCGCCACTCTCGCCAAGCACGACCACCTCTACCTCGTGGACCACCGGGTTGTAGAGCCTCGTCTTCCCGGCGATCTCCAGCACCCTCCTCGACGCCTCCTCCCTGCCGCCGGCCTCCACCGTGAAGGCGAACGCCTTGCCCGCCCTCACATCCTCGACGTCCCTGTAGCCGAGTGCCCTCAACTCGTGGGCGAGCGTCTCCCCCTCCGGGTCCCGGGCGCCCTTCTTGTAGAACACCGTCAGGAGCACCCTGTAGACAGGCATCACGCCCCGCACCTCCTCGACGGCCGGCCGGCTAGCTCGACGAGCCTGGCATAGGCGGAGGCCAGCGCCCGCGTGTCCCTCGTCCTCCTGTAGATCTCCTTGTCGAAGTGCCTGCCCTCCCCGTCGACGAGTCTCATCGTGTCCCCGCTGATCTCGTCAACCACCACGAAGCCCCCGGGCCCCCTGGCGACCTCGATCTTGAAGTCGACCAGGGTGAGCCCCCTCTCAGCCCAGAACCCAGTGAGGACGTCGTTAACCCTCAACGCCAGAGACTCCAGCTCCCCCAGCTCCTCCTCGCTGAGCAGGCCCGCGATGACGGCGTCGCGGGGGTGGAGCAGGGGGTCGCCGAGCGCGTCGTCCTTGTAGTGCAGCTCCACCAGCGCCGGCTTTATGGGGGTGAAGGGCTTCGCCAGCGGTATACGCTTAGCCATGCTGCCGTAGACGTAGTTCCTCACCGTCACCTCCAGGGGGAGGACCTCCAGCAGCCTCACACGCACCCTAGCCCCGCCCTCGTAGCAGAGGTAGTGCGTCTCCACGCCGGACTCCTCGAGCAGCTCGAAGAGCCTGGCCGAGAGGAGGGCCGAGAGCTCCCCCTTCCCGGGGACGGTGTCGTGGAAGCGCCCGTTGAACGCCGTCACGTCGTCCTTAAACTCGAGCACAGCCTCGCCTGGGCCGGCCTGGAAGACCCTCTTCGCCTTACCCTCGTAGATGAGCTTAGGATGCGAGCCAAGCCCCGGCATGCCCGGCTACTTACCTCCTTCAAGTAAAGCCGGCGGGGGGTCCCCCTTTAACGTTTTCCCCTCTATACACCCTTCTAGGGTAAGCTTAAATACACCCCGCCCCTTGTGGAGGGGTTTAATTGCAACTCTTCACCCATTTACTGGGTTAAGTAAAAGGGTGTGCGCCGTGGCTAAGCGGCTGGACACGGTCAAGGCTCAAGTGAGGGCGGCAGAGGTCCTGAGGCTCCTCCACCAGAGCTTCAGCTACAGGGAGCTCGAGGGGATGCTGGGGATCCCCAGGTCCGCGCTGGCCCAGTACGCCACGGGCTCGAGGATCCCGAGCCCGGCGCAGGCGGCCCTGATAATCAACAGGGTGCTGGAGGCCGTCAACCTGGCCCAGGTCATAACGTCGAAGCTGAAGACTATGGGGAGCATAGCGGACCTGGAGGACGTGGTGCTAGACCCCCTAGTCTTGAACCTGGCGTCGCTCTGGGTGGAGTCAAGGTACAAGGGCTGGGTGGACGTGGTGCTATCCGCGGAGACCATAGGCGTGCCCCTGGCGACGGCTATCAGCCTCTCCCTAGGCGCCCCGCTGGTTATAGCGAGGCGCAACCCCGAGAGCCCCATGAAGGAGTACATCAGGGCCGAGGCGGGGGAGCCCCCGTTCGGGACTAAGGTCTTCTACATCCCGAAATCCAAGATGCCCCCCAACTCCAGGGTGCTCCTAGTCGACGACCTTGCCCGCACGGGGGTGACGTTCGAGGCGCTCGCGCGGGGCGTCGAGAAGGCGGGGTCGAGGGTCGAGGCCGCCGTGACCCTGATAGCCTTAGGGACTACGTGGCGCGAGAGGCTCAGAAGCCTGGGGGTGAGGAGTCTCCACGCATTCCTGGAAATAACCTAGCTACGCCCGCCGTGGCTGGGGCGCTGCTGCCCTAGCGCGCCTCTACGCCCCGGTCCTCATCGACGTCCACGCCTAGCCTTCTGAGCACGCTCCTAGCCGCTATCACTCCCGTCGCCGCGGCCACGTTGATGCCCCTCGAGAGCCCGGCGCCGTCGCCCGCGGCGAATATGTTCGGCTGGCTGGTCTCCAGCTCCCTGGAGACCACGGCCCTGACGCTGTAGAACTTGATCTCGGGGGCGTAGAGGAGCGTCTGGGGGGACGCCACTCCGGGCATTATCTTGTCGAGCCTCTCCAGGCCCTCGATTATGTTCGCCACCACCCTGTACGGGTAGGCCATGCCTATGTCGCCCGGGGTGACGCTCTTCAGAGTCGGCTCGATAGCGCTCCTCTCAACCCTGCTCCACGTGCTCCTACGCCCCGCCTCGAGGTCGCCGAACCTCTGGATTATCGGCTTCCCGCCCCCGAGCTTGGTGGCGAGCCTCGCGATGCTCTTGCCATACTCGATCGTGTCCTCCATCGGGTCGGTGAGCCTGAGCGTCACGAGCAGGGCGAAGTTAGTGTTCTTCGACTTCACGGCCATGTAGCTCTCCCCGTTCACGCCGACGGTCCCGTCGGGGTACCTCTCCTCCACCACGAAGCCGTTGGGGTTGACGCAGAAAGTCCTGACCTTGTCGTCGTACACCCTCGTGTACATGATTATCTTCGGGTCCCTAACGATCCTGGTTATCGGCTCGGTGATGTACGCTGGGACCTCGACGCGGACGCCAACGTCTAGGGGGCCAGGCTCCGTCTCTATCCCCCGCCTCCTAGCGAGCTGGGCGAACCAGTCCGCCCCGCTCCTCCCGGGAGCTAGTATGACGTACCTCGCCTTGAACTCCCCCCTGCTTGTCTTGACCCTTATCCACGATTCGCCCGGCTCGACGTCGTGGGCCTGGGTGAGGGTGTAGACCTTCACCCCCCTCTCCTCTATGAACCTGGTGATGTTCTCTATCACCTTCACAGTGTTCTCGGTCCCCATGTGCCTCTGGGGCGTCGGTATGAACTTCGCCCCGGCGCGGGCGGCCAGCCTCTCTAGCTCGGAGGACTCCTCGTCGCTTATCCTGTAGACGGCGTCGGGCGCCCCGAACGCTGCGAAGACGCTGTCAACGTAGTCTATGAGCCGCTGCGCCTCGTCCCAGCTGTCTAGGAGCCTGTCCAGGTCCCCGCCCACGTCTGGCCTGAGGTTTATGGTTCCACTGCTGAGCGCCCCCGCCCCGCCTATGCCCTGCATCACGTGGCACGGGGTGCAGGCAACGCACTCCCGAATCCTCAGCTTCTTCTTGAAGTCGAACATCGGGCAGCGCCTCTGCGCCGCGCGGAGACCCCTCTCAACGAGGGCGACCCTGACCTTGCCCCCCGCGTGCGCGGCGATCTCGTATGCCGCGAAGAGACCCGCTGGGCCTCCCCCGACTATCACCACGTCGAACTCGCCAGCCACGGCTCTCCACCCCTCACCACTCCAAGCCCAGGTCACGCCTGCGGTCGACGACGTCGAAGGCCCCCTCCCCGGTCCCGATCAGGGTGACCGGGATCCCGAGCTGGCTCTCCACCTCCTCGACCCAGGCCCGGGCCTCCCTGGGGAGCCTCTCCCACTCCCTGACCCCCCGGGCCTCGGGGAAGAGTATGTCGAGCTTCGTGACCGCGGCCTGGGAGGCCGAGTTGAGCATCACCGCCCTCCTTGCTAGGTCGAAGTTGAACGGGGCGGCCCTCCTGAGCCTTCCCGTCACCGAGGCCCTCTCGAGCCAGCCCCTCCTCTCGGCCTCCTTGGGCGGGATCTCGCCCGGCAGCGGGCCCCCGCCAACCCTAGTCACGTAGGACTTGAACACCACTATAACCTCGTCGACGCGCCTCGGCCCCACCCCGACCTCGGAGGCGAAGGCTGAGGCGGTGGTGTCCCGGCTGGTGACGTAGGGGTAGGTGCCGTGGTAGAGGCTCAGGAACGTCCCCTGCGTCCCCTCGATGTAGACCAGCTCCCCCCTGTCCAGGGCTTCGTTGACTTCGAGCGCGACGTCCCCCAGCATGCCCCTGAGCTCGGGGTAGTCCCTGGCCAGCTTGAGCTTCCTCAGCACCCTGTCAGCCATCGCCGCGCCCACGCCCTGGAGCGTGGAGCCTATCCTCCCCGAGAGGTGGGCGCTCCTCCTCTCCTCCTCGACGTGCCTATCCTCGATCACCCCAGTGTTCGCGTCGACAAGGAACCTGCCCCTGACGCCTGTCTCCTCTACCTCCCTGAAGAGTACGTCCAGCCTGACAAGCGCGCCGGGGGCGACCATGAGCCTCGTGGACGGGTTGACGAAGAAGGAGGGCACGACCCTGAGCTTCCACACCCTGCCATTGTAGACCACCGTGTGGCCGGCGTTGACGGCGCCGCACCTCACCGCCGCGGCGGGCTTGTCCTTGAGGGCTAGGTACGCTGCTATCTTCCCCTTACCCTCATCCCCGAAGAAGCCCCCGACCACTATCCCGAGCGGCACCCCGGCAGCACCCCGCTCAGCACTTGGAGACGGCGCTCCTCGCGTAGTCAACCGCCCTCCGTATGAGGGCGTCGTAGCTCCCCAGGTACTTGGAGGGATCCATTAACTCCTCCACCTCCTCCCTGGAGAGGAGCTTCGAGGCGAGCTCGTCCTCGAGGAGCGCCTGGGCCAGGGTCTTCCCCTCAGCCGCCGCCCTCCTCGAGATCTCGACTAGGCGCCTGTGGGCCTCGTGCCTCGGCACGCCTTTCTCGACCAGCTTGACCATCACGGCCTCGCTCATGATGAGCCCCCGGGTTAGCTCGAGGTTCCTCCTAGCCGCCTCGGGGTCTACTCCGAGGTGGCTGAGGAGGAACCTAGTGTCCTCCAGCATCTGGTCGGCTACTAGGATGGCGTGCGGTATGAGGATCCTCTCGGAGCTACTGTTCGTGAGGTCCCTCTCGTGCATCAAGACTATGTTCTCTAGCGCCGCCACCGTTAGCGACCTCAGCACCCTGGCCAGGCCCGAGATGCGCTCCGCCGTGACGGGGTTCCGCTTGTGGGGCATCGTGCTGCTCCCGACCCTCTCCACCGCCTCGTACAGCTCCCCTATCTCCGGGCGGCTCAGCTCCCTGACCTCGAGCGCCAGCCGGTCGAGCTGGGATCCCATTATGGCCAGGGCGGAGACTAGCTCCGCGAAGCCGTCGCGTGGAGCCACCTGGGTCGTGATCCTGTGTGGCTTGAGGCCGAGGATGCCCAGAGTCTTCTCCTCAACCAGGAGCCCCCTGCCGCCCCAGGCAGCCATTGTTCCAACGGCTCCAGCCATCTTGCCGAGCACGACCCTCTCCTCGGCGCCGCAGAGCCTCTCGTAGCTGCGGGCGAGCTCGTAGGCGTAGTTCGCTAGCTTGAAGCCAAGAGTTATTGGGAGGGCGTGCTGGCCGTGCGTCCTGCCAGGCATCACGAGGTCCCTGTACTTCAGCGCGAGGTCGACGAGCGCCTCTACTACGCTCCTGAGCTTGGATTTTATTATGGAGAGCGCGTCCCTCAACGCGAGGGCCCAGGCGGTGTCGACTATGTCATAACTCGTAGCGCCCAGGTGGACGTACCTCCCGCACTCCCCGCAGCGCTTCCCCATGAGGTAGGCGAGCGAGGAGATGTCGTGCCCCGTCTTCTTCTCCAGCTCGTATACCTCCCCGGGGGTGATGTCGTCGGCGCACCTGTCTATCAGCTCGGCGCACTCCCTAGGGGCAAGCCCCGCCTCTGCCAGGCCCTTAACCAGGGCCTTCTCGACGAGGATGTACCTCTTCACCATGCTATCCGGTCTGAAGAGCCTGCGCACCTCCTCAGAGCCGTAGCGCCAGTCGAGGACGCACACGCTCCTCGGGTCCATAACGCTATCCTACGAACCCGGCCTGCCCGCGGGCTCTTTTAATTGTTACGCTGTAACCTAATGCCAATACGTTTCCCAGCATTCAATGCAATGGACTCGTTGCATTGGCGACGCAACTTTCCCTGCGCTTTTAGGTAGAAACCCTTATAAGTCGGGCTTGCACCCGGGTGATGTATCTGGGTCCGATACATGACGGTGTACTCCGTGGAGGCCCTGGGGCTGACGAAGGTCTACCCCAGCGGCGTTAAGGCGGTGGATGGCGTCTCATTCAAGGTTAGGAGGGGCGAGCTCTTCTCCCTACTCGGCCCCAATGGGGCCGGGAAGACTACGACGATCAAGATGCTTAGCACGCTCCTCAGGCCGACTAGCGGGGACGCCTTGATCGAGGGTTACAGCGTGACCCGGGATCCCGGCAGGGTTAGGAGGGTCATAGGCCTTGTGCCGCAGGACCTCACCGCCGACGACGAGATGACGGGTTGGGACAACGTCTACATACAGGCCAGGCTCTACGGGCTGAGCGCCGGCGAGGCCAGGAGGAGGACTAGGGAGGTGCTGGAGGAGCTCGACCTCCTCGACGCCGCCCGCAGGAAGGTGGCGACGTACAGTGGGGGGATGAGGAGGAGGCTCGAGATAGCCATGAGCCTGGTCCACGAGCCCAGCGTGCTCTTCCTAGACGAGCCAACCCTAGGCCTCGACGTCCAGTCGCGCAGGACTCTCTGGAGGCACATAGAGAACCTGAAGAGGAGGGGGGTCACGATCATACTGACCACCCACTACATGGAGGAGGCTGAGAGGCTCTCGGACCGGGTGGCCATAATACACCGGGGCAGGATAGTCGCCACGGGATCCCCGGACGAGTTGAAGTCAAGGGTGCAGGGCGACACCGTCTACATCGAGCCAGCCGACCCGGCCATTCTGCAGGGCCTCCTAGAGTCGCTGAAGGCGGCCGGGTTCAACGCTTCAATAGTAAACGGCTCCGTGGCCGTCACGGTCAGCAAGGCTGAGAACATCCTGCCAGCCATCGCCAAGGTGATCAGTGGCTTCGAGGTGAAGTCCATAAGCATAGCTAAGCCCACCCTCGAGGAGGTCTTCATACGCCTCACCGGCGAGAGGCTGGCCGGCGGGGAGGAGCGCGTGGACACCTTCAAGTTCCGGAGGATGGTGAGGAGGATTAGGGGGTGACAGAGGCGTGGGCGCCACGCTGGTGCTGTTCAAGAGAGAGGTCCTCAAGTGGGTCAACCGCAGAGCAGTGCTGGCCATGAGCATAGTGACGCCTATATTCTGGATAGCGCTCTTCGGCAAGAGCTTCAACATACTAAACATCCTCAACTCCATGGGGGCGAATGTAGACCCGAGGATGGCCGCGGCTATCAGGGAGGCGGTCGCCAGGGCGGTGGAGAGGCTCTTCGGGACCACCGACTACTTCACCTACGTCGCCACAGGCATGCTGGCGGTCTTCGCCCTCTTCCAGAGCATGAGTGGGGCCATAGGAGTTGTATTCGATCGCAGGATAGGCTACCTGACCAGGCTCCTCGTCGCCCCGATACCGAGGCTCAGCATATTCATGTCGAAGGTCCTCGGGACCATATTCAGGATAACCGTGCTATCAGGCATACTCCTAGCCGTGGCCTACGGCATGGGAGCCGAGTTCAAGCCCGGCCTGGGGATCCTGGACCTCGCAACGACGTGGGCGGTCATAGCGCTCCTAAGCCTCGGCTTATCCTCCATATTCACGGGGATAGCGTTCAACGTGGACAACCACGAAGTCCTATTCTCGATCGTGAACCTAGCCAACCTCCCGCTCATGTTCACCTCCAGCGCCCTCTTCCCCAGGGAGCAGATGCCGAGCTGGCTGCAATCCCTGGCGGCGGTGAACCCGATAACGCACGCTGCGGATCTAGCTAGGTACTTCCTCATCGGAAAGCAGGTGGAGGATCCCGTCGCGAGCCTAGCCTACCTAGCCGGCGCCGCTGCGCTGCTAACCATAGCAGGCTACGCCCTAGCCAGGCGCGGGCTCAGAGAAGCCTAGGAAGGGGAGGGATCCCGCGGGCATCGAGCCGCGGGGCCCGGCGTTTAGGGGGGCGGCTGCCGCCCCTTAACGATCCTCCTGGCGTCCTCGGCTGGGTTGAGGCTCTTTTCTAGCACCTCTATCCAGCGCCACATCCTCTCCGCTTCAGCCTCGATGGCCTTGACCAGCTCTGGGTTCTTGAGGGCTACCTTGAACCTGCCCTGCAGCTTCAGGTACTCAACGACGGGCACCCTCCTCTCGGGCTTCATGTAGAGCCTGCTGAAGGGGCTCACCCTGAACCGGCCCTGGTTGTACTCGTAGAGCGGCCAGAGGCCCGTCTGCACCGCTAGCTGCGCAACCTTCGGGGTTAGGCCGGGGTCGAAGCGCCAGCCGACGGGGCAGGGGGCGTGTAGGTGGATGTACTTGAACCCCCTGATCTTCGCGGCGGTCCTGAGCTTCTCTATGAAGTCCTGGGGGTACCCCACGCTCGCAGTGGCGACGTAGGGGACGTCGTGGGCTATCATTATGAGTGGGAGGTTCTTCTTCGGCTCCCTCTTGCCGGTCCACGTCGTGGTCGTCCACGCGCCCGTGGGCGTGAGGCTGCTCCTCTGTATCCCCGTGTTCATGTAGGCCTCGTTGTCGACGCAGATGTATATTATGTCGTCGTTCCTCTCCGCGGCGCCGCTCAGCGCCTGGAAGCCTATGTCACCCGTGCCCCCGTCGCCTGCCCACACAACCACCTGGACGTCGCCCCTGCCCAGGGCCTCGAACGCGGCCTTCATGCCCGCCGCCGAGGCAGCTGCCGCGGCGAAGACTATGTTGAGGACGGGGAAGTTTATCCCGTTCCTTGGGGCGAAGCCCTGTATGACGCTGCTGCAACCCGCCGGTATCACGAGGACCGCGTTGTCGCCGAGCGCCATTTTAACATACCTCAGCCCCATGGTCTCGGGGCAGCCGGGGCACGCGGCGTTCCCGGGCATCCCATACCTCCGCCTGGGGAGGTCCCTAAGCCTCACGGGCAACCCTCTCAACCCCCTTCCTGTACTTGGGTGGGAGAAGCCAATGGGTGGGCTCGTACACGAACCCCTGCTCCTCCACCCTCTCCACGAAGTCGAGAACCACGGGGGCCATGTCCTCGGCGGCCACGTCTACGCCCCCGAGGCCTGCTATCACGCCCCTCAGGCTGACCTTGGAGCCGTAGAGGCTCGCGGCGGTGTCCGTGAAGAGCTGGCCCTTTGCCCCGAAGCTCACCGCCCTGTCGAAGACCACGACGCCCCTAGCGCTGCCCAGGATCTCCTTCAGCCTCTCCTCGGGCCACGGCCTCACCACTCTGACCCTGGCCACGCCAACCTTGACGCCGGCCTGCTCCCTCAGCTGGTCGGCCGCTATCCTCGCCTCCCCCGCCCAGCTGCCAGTTATCACGATGAAGTAGTCTGCATCCCCGCACCTGTAGCAGTCTACTAGGCCGCCGTAGCTCCTCCCGAAAGTCTTCCCGTAGTCCCTGTCAACCTCCTCTATCACCGTCTTAGCGGCGTTCATCGCCTCCTGGATGGAGAGCCTCATCATGAAGTAGTCCTCGTCAGGCACTATGTTACCCATGGAGACGCCGGTCTCCGGGGCTATCACGTAGGGCTGCCTGCGGGGCGGGAGCCACGAGTCCACCGCCTCCTGCTCCGGCACGTCGACCGGCGCGGTGGTGTGTGATAGTATGAAGCCGTCGAGGGCCACCATGAATGGGAGGTAGACCCTGGGATCCTCGCTCACCCTGAAGGCTTGCAGGGTGAGGTCCAGCACCTCCTGGTTGTCCTGCGCGACGGCTATGATCCAGCCGGTGTCCCTCTGATCCATAAAGTCCTGGTGGTCGACGTGTATGTTCCACGGGGGCCCTATGGCCCTAGCGACCACTGCCATGACGAGCGGGATCCTCGCCCCCGCCGCCCACCAGAGGACCTCGTGCATGTAGAGGAGGCCGTGGCTCGCGGTGGCGGTGAAGGCCCTCGCCCCCGCGGAGGCTGCGCCGTAGACCGCCGCGAGGGCGCTATGCTCGCTCTCCACCCTGATCAGCTTAGCGTCGAGCTCGCCCTTCTCAACCATCTCGGAGAGCTTCTCCACTATCGTGGTCTGGGGGGTTATCGGGTAGGCGGCTATCACCTTAACCCTGGCTAGCTTAACCGCGTGGGCGACGGCGCTGTTCCCAGTCAATGCGAGTACGGGCACTCCTGGGTCACCTCTCCTCGGGAACCATCTTTATGGCGTCAACCGGGCATACGTTGGCACATATCCCGCAACCCTTGCAGTACTCGTAGTCAACGTAGACCATGTCGTCCTCCCTGCGGAGTATTGTGTCCTCGGGGCAGTAGAGCCAGCAGAGGAGGCAGCGGGTGCACTTGGACTCGTCAACCACCGGCCTGTAGTCCCTCCACGTCCCCGTCTTGCCCGAGGAGCCGGGGGCGGGCCTGGATAGGGGGGCGTAGAAGAACGTCTTCGGCTCCTCCACGTTAACCGGCAGGCTCCGCTGGCCCACTAGCAACCCCCACCGCTCTCCCCTCCACCGAGCCAGCCAGCGTTTAAATAGTGCGCCCTGCAAATCCTTGAATAAAGGGTTTTATAAGGAGTGAACCGGACAGGCGGGATCCTAACACTCCCTCGCCTCCTCGTAGGCCCGCGTGGCGGCCTCGGCGTTCGCCTCCCCGAGGCTCCCCGGCCACCTCGACTTTATCGCCTTCACCACCGACTCTAGGGACACGAGCCCCGTCGCCTTGACTAGGGCGCCGAGGATCCCGGTGTTAACCACCGGCCAGCCGGCCACGACTAGGCCCAGGCTCCTCGCTATCCCCGTGGCGTCGACGCAGACCACCCTGCCAGCTTTGAGCTCCCGGGGCCTCGAGGGGGAGTTGACCACGACGACTCCCCCCGGCTTGAGGCCCTCCGTTACGTCCACCAGGCTGAAGAGGACCGGGTCCAGGACTACTGCGACGTCGGGGCTCCTAACCTGGCTGTGCCTGTCTATCGGCCTGTCGCTTATCCTAGCGAAAGCCACGACGGGCGCCCCACGCCTCTCAGCCCCGAAGTGGGGGAACGCCTGCGCATACTTCCCCTCGAGCACCGCCGCCTCGACGAGCAGGTTGGCGGCCGTCACAGCCCCCTGGCCGCCCCTCCCGTGGAAGCGCACCTCGACCATCAAGCCTGGACTCCTCCCTCCACCCCTCCGGGGTGGGCGGAGTTTAACAGTATAGCGGCACGCTACCCGGGCAAAGCCCCCGCAGCCCCTCCACTGCCGCCCAGGGCCGCCTGGTGGGCTCCACTGGAAACCGAGGGGTCCCCTTGCCTCTCCATGGCCGCCCCCGCACCCCCCTCCTTCCAGTGGAGCTCACTAGGGGAGGGTAGCCCCTGGAACTCCAAGGACCCCGGGCCTCCAGGCGGCACTGTAAACAGGGTGTTTACAGTTATACAAACGCTATAGCTGAGCCCTTCCAACCCAGCCGGACAGGCTGCCCCTACGCTTGGGCGGGTCCACTTGAAGCCGGGGGGTGTGGGGGTGCAGGGAGGGTTGACTGGTGGGCTCCACTGGAAACAGGGGGGTGGCTCTGGGTTGAGAGGACCTCCCCCCACGCGGGCCTCCGTGGGGGGTCGCGCCTAGCCCTCCTCCACGGCGGGGCGGTGAGGTGGCTTATCCACCCGGGTGGGGGCGTGTAGACGCCCGGCGAGAGCCCCCGGGGCGCCGGGATCCTGAGCGGCCTCGCGTGGGGGTCGCGGTAGCCGCAGCGGGGGCACCTGTACCCCTTCCCCCTCCCCATGCTCTTCATCCTAGCCCCGCACCTGGGGCACCTGGGGGCGACGCTCCTCCACTCGGGGGCGAGGCTGAGCACGACGAGTTTGTCCACTGCTATCGTCGGGATCCCGCGGGGGGCGTAGGGCCTCACCGTCCCCTGCACGACCACCGAGTCCCCCGGCCTCAGGAGCGAGGCCGCCCTAGCCACGGGCCCGGTCTCCCTGTAGAACGCGGCGTCCACGAGGCCCTTCGGGGTGTCGAGTCTAACGACTACGTGGCCGCCCGGGATCCTCTCGGGGGGCTCCGCGACGTGGCCCGGGATCCTGCCCGCGTTGTAGGGCCTCACCTCCCCTAGGGGGGAGCCGTGGGCGTCGGTGTGCTGGTTGCTCCTGTAGAGGACCCAGAGCGCTGGGGGCTCGCAGAGGAGCCTGGAGTAGAGGCCCAGGTACCCCGGGCAGTCCCCCCGGAAGCCGGCGAGCACCGGGTCGGGCCCCCGGGGCGCGGCGACCACCCTGCCCTCGGGGGAGACGTTGTTGAATGCGCACGCCGGGATCCCGGCCTCCACCCTCAGTGCCTCACCGCCCTCGACCACGCACCTCGGCAGCCCCCAGAGCCAGGGCTGCCTGTACGCGGTGAGCTCGAACGTGTAGTCCTCCCCGGGGGCGAGGGCTGCGAGCGCTGCGAGGGCCCCCACCACCCCCCGGCCCCCCGTGAATCTCGCCCCACGAGCAGCGTTCTCGGCGACGTCGCGGGTCACGACTCCCGTGAGGGCCCTGCGGTAGAGCCAGCGGAGCCTGGGATCCCGCCACGCCTCCCCAGGGTAAGCCGCGACGCCGAACCACTTCCACCGCCACCACCCCCTCCCGACGCTGTACTCCTCCGCCATCGACACCGCGAGCTCCCACAAGTCAGCCGGGTCCCTCTCGACGAGCAGCCTCACGGCGACCGCAGCGTTGCCCCTAGTCTTCCACGGGATCCCAGGGTTCAGCCTGACCAGGAGCGGGTAGTCGAGCAGCTCAACCCCCGCCAGCCTCGAGGCCTCCACGAGGAAGAGGGCGGCGAAGTGGGTAGTGCACCCGCCATCCGGGCTGTCCACGTCGTCAAACGCTAGCGTTACGATGTTCAAGGCCGGGATCCCTCTCCAGCCAGCGCCCCCAGGGTACCGGGGCAGGCCCCTTCAAGAGGCAAGGCCCCCGGGCACCCGGGGGGAGGGCTCCTAGCCGGCGCGGTAAAGCCTCAGCTATGCGTGGAGCCTTGAAAGAAGCGGCATGGTAAGTAAGCCCTTGCGGGCTGGCGGCTATTTCTTCCTGTAGTTCACGACTATAGACGTGAGGGTGTCCTTAACCTCATCCATCTTCCTTATCTTCTCGGTTAACAGCTTCCTGAGGTCGTCGAGGCTCTTGGTTTCAACGATCGCTATTATGTCGTGGACCCCGTAGACCATGTAGATCTCCTTGACCTCGTTGAGCTTGGAGAGCTTCTCGAAGGCGTCATTCTCCTTCCCGACCTCGACGTTGATCATTATTATCGCCTGGGGCACGGCATTCCACCCAATCCTATGCTGAAGTATAGTGCTCTATCCAGGCGGGATTTAAGCGTTATTTTAATACATCCACACCCCCCACTGGAGGCTGCGGCTTAGTGCGCCGCCGCGTCTAATTTTACCCGCTCCCCCGTCTTACCCACCCCGGTGTGTTCAGGCGTGGCTAGGCCTAGGAGGCCTAGGATAATGTTCGTGGTCCTCGACGGGGCTGCTGACAACCTTGAGGCTCCGAGGCGGGCGCTGGAGGAGGCTAGCAAGCCAAACATCGACTCCCTCGCGGCGCACGGGGAGTGCGGCCTCCTCTACGTGGTCGGCCGCGGCATTGCCCCCGAGAGCGACATGGCTGTGATGAGCCTCCTCGGCTACGAGCCTTCCCGCTACTACACTGGCCGCGGGCCGCTGGAGGCCCTGGGGGCTGGAGTCGAGTTCAGGGAGGGCGAGGTCGCGTTCAGGGCGAACTTCGCCACCATAGACCCGGAGACGCGGAGGATCCTCGACAGGAGGGTGGGGAGGAGCCTGAGTAGCGAGGAGGCTAGGGAGCTGGCCAAGGCTCTGGACGGCATGGAGCTCGCGGGCGGGGAGGGCTACGCCAGGTTCAAGGCTACCATAGGCCACCGCGGCGTGCTAGTCCTGGGCCACAGGAGGTCGCGGCTGAGCGGGATGGTCTCCAACAGCGACCCGGCCTACGAGAGGAGGGGCTACATGTCGGTGGCGAGGGAGAAGTACGAGCCCTTCCTCGCAAGGGTGGAGCCGCTGGAGGACACGCCCGAGGCCAGGCTCACCGCGGAACTCGCTAACGAGTTCATCGACGAGGCCCTGGAGATACTGGACAGGCACCACATCAACGAGGTGAGGAGGCGCAAGAAGCTCCCGCCCGCCAACGCAGTCCTCATCAGGGACGCCGGCGACAGGCTACCCCCCGCGGAGCCGTTCAGGGAGAAGTTCGGCCTGAGGGCTGCGAGCATCGTCGAGATGCCGGTGGAGAGGGGGATAGTGAGGGCGATCGGCATGGACGAGGTCCCGGTGAAGGTGGAGGGCAGGGACAGGAGGGACGTGCTGAGGGAGGAGGCGGTAAAGGCGATAGAGGCCCTCAGGTCCCACGATCTAGTCTACGTCCACCTCAAGGGCCCCGACGAGCCGGGGCACGACGGGGACTTCGAGAAGAAGGTCGACGCCATAGAGGACATAGACAGGTACTTCTTCGGGACGCTGCTGGACAACCTCGACGTGGACACAGCCTTCATAATCACGTCGGACCACGCAACCCCATGGACCCTCAAGGCCCACAGCGCCGACCCGGTGCCGCTGCTGATAAGCTACGAGGACTACTACATCGACGGCCCCGGCAGGTTCGACGAGCGCATCTGCCAGTCGGGGACGCTGGGCGTGATAGAGGGCGGGTGGAAGGTTATACCGCTCGCCCTGAAGAAGCTACCCAACTGGTCCCAGGGGATCCTGGGGGGTTAACCCTTTTAACCCCTCGACAAGGGGTCCCCGGGGGGCTAAGAGCCCTCCGGGGTGTCGGTTCCGGTTGGATGCTTTGGAGGCTCCCGTGAGGGATGTTTACGAGGTTTTGAGCGAGAGAATGGATGACCGGATGCTTGAGAGGCTCCTAGCAATCCGGGATCCCGGCCTGCACAGGTGGGTGGCCAGTGTAATCGAGACTCTCCAGCCCAGGAGCGTCTACGTGGTCACCGACGACCCCGGGGACTACGAGTACGTGAGGAGGAGGGCTCTGGAGAACAGGGAGGAACTCCCCACAAGGATCCCGAGGCACACCGTCCACTTCGACGGCCCCAGGGACCTGGCTAGGGATAGGAGGAACACCAGGATCCTCGTGGAGGGAGGGGCAAGGATCCCGTTCATCAACACCATGGATAGGAGGGAGGGGCTCGAGGAGATCAAGGGGATCATGAGGGGGATAATGAGGGGTAGGGAGCTGTTCCTCGGCTTCTTCTGCTTCGGCCCCAAGGGGTCGCCCTTCACTCTCCACGCGGTGCAGGCGACCGACTCGGCCTACGTTGTCCACAACGAGTTGATACTCTACAGGAACTGCTACGACGTCTTCAGGGAGAGGGCGCCTAACCTGGAGTACGCCAGGCTCCTCCACGCCGTGGGGGAGAGGGATGAGAACGGGTGGGCCAAGAACATTGACAAGAGGAGGATCTACATCGACCTAGAGGGGTTCTCGGTCTACGTAGCCAACACCCAGTACGGCGGCAACACTATAGGCATGAAGAAGCCCATGTTCAGGCTCTGCATCTACAAGGGCTACAGGGAGGGCTGGCTCTGCGAGCACATGTTCATCGCAGGCGTCAGGGGGCCCGGGGGGAGGGTGACCTACATAACCGGAGCCTACCCCGCCGGCTGCGGGAAGACCTCCACAGCGTTCACAGCCGACACCATTGTTGGGGACGACCTGGCCATAATCAGGCCCGTGGACGGGGAGGCGAGGGCAGTCAACCCCGAGACGGGGATGTTCGGGATTATAGACGGCGTGAACCCGGATGACGACCCGGTTCTCTACAAGGCCCTAACCGACCCCGGGAACGAGGTGATATTCACCAACGTGCTCCTAACCAGGAGCGGGATCCCCTGGTGGAACGGCAGGCCCGAGCCACCCGAGCCCGGGGTGAACTACCAGGGCGAGTGGTGGCCGGGCAAGAGGGGGGAGGACGGCTCCGAGGTCAGGCCCAGCCACCCCAACGCTAGGTTCACGCTCTCCCTCAGGGCCCTCCCCCACCTCGACCCGAGGGTAGACGACCCCCTCGGGGTGCCGGTTCACGCCATGGTGTTCGGCGGGAGGGACCCCGACACCTGGGCCCCGGTGGAGGAGGCCTTCAACTGGCTCCACGGCATAGCCACGAAGGCCGCCGCCCTCGAGTCGGAGAAGACGAGCGCAGTCCTCGGCAAGGCGGGGGTGGTAGAGTTCAACCCCTTCGCCATACTCGACTTCCTACCCATATCCATCGGAGCGTTCATAAAGCTCCACCTAGACTTCGCGGAGAAGCTTGAGAGGCCCCCGAGGATATACGGGGTCAACTACTTCCTCCGGGACGAGAACGGGAGGTACCTCAACAGCAAGAGGGACAAGAGAGTGTGGCTGAAGTGGATAGACCTCCGGGTGCACGGCGAGGCCGACGCCGTGGAGACCCCCACAGGCCTCATACCAACGTACCCCGACCTCCAGAGGCTCTTCGAAAGGGAGCTCGGCAAGGAGTACAGCGAGGAGGACTACGAGAAGCAGTTCGCCGTGAGGGTCCGCAGGCACCTAGAGAAGGTGGAGAGGATACTCAAGATATACACGGAGATACCCGACACGCCCAGGGAGGCGCTGGAGGAGCTCAAGAGGCAGAGGGAGAGGCTGAAGCAGGCCCTGTCGAGGTACGGGGATAAGATTTCGCCCTTCAAGCTCGACCGGAGGTAGAGCCGGGGTACCCCCCTTTCTCCGGTTCAACGAGGGAGGCCCTTCAAGGGGCTCCTCCCCCGCCCTGTGGGGATCCCCCCTCCCCGCCTGGGGCCGGTATTACCTTGCATCCGCTCCCAGATACCCGGGGCTCGTGGCATGATGTGGTGGTGGCGGGGTTGGTTGAGCGCGGCGGGGGGAGGGTGTTCAGCAGGGGGTTCACGCTTCTACTGGCCTCCGTCGCCGCCGGCGTGGGGTCGCTCCCGGCAGCCCTGGGCGGCTCTCCGGGCCTCCTCCCCCTAGACCTGGCGGCGTCCGCGGCGCTACTCGCCTCGCTGGCGAAGGCTTGGAGCCTCGGCGTCACCGGGCCCTACTGGCTCCCCCTCGCCCTCCCCCCCACGTTGCTCGACTGGGCCGGCTTGCTGCCCCCGGGCGTCGCCCGTGCGGCCATGCTGGCGGCCTGGGCTGCCGGTAGGGCGGTCCTCGCGGCCCTAGCCGCCCGGGGGGTGCTCAGGTACTCCTCCCTAACCCTCGGTGCTGACGCGACCCTCGTCCAGCTGGCGCTGACCGCGGGGCTCGCAGTGGTCCTCGGCGCCGCGGGGCTCTACGCCGTCGAGGGGGGCCGTGGGGGGTTTGAGTCGTTCTGGGACGCCCTCTGGTGGGCGGTGGTCACCGCGACCACCGTGGGCTACGGCGACGTCGTCCCGGAGACTCCGGCGGGTAGGGCTATAGCGGTGGCGTTGATGATCGTCGGGATAGGAAGCGTGGGCCTCTTCCTATCCGACGCCGCGGCGAGGGTGGCCAGGGCGCTCTCCCAGGAGGAGTACGGGGAGGGGCTGCCGGTGCTTGAGAGGGAGAAGAGGCTCCTAGCCAAGGCGTTGCTCCGTATCGAGGAGCTAAGCGAGGAGGAGGTCGAGGTCCTGATCAACAAGATTAGGGTGCTCCACGTGCTCCTCACCGCGGGGGCGGAGGAGAGGGTCCTCGCGGCTAAGGGGATGAGCGCGGGGGCCCGGGTGGCTAGGCAAGCGGCTTCCCACTCATAGGCCTCTCGGGGACCCTCCACAGCCTCCCCTCAAGCACGTAGTCGAGCACCTTCAAAGCGGCGGTCCTGGAGAGGAACCTGTTCCCGCTGCCGCAGTAGGGGGAGTAGACGCACCTCGGGCATCCGTCCTCGCAGTTGCACCCCCTGAGTATGTCAGCTGCAAGCTCCATGACGCGCTCGAACCGCTCGAAGACCAGCCTCGACGCCCCGTGCCCTCCGGGGGCGCTGTCGTAAATCACGACGTGGCCGCTCGGGTAGCTCACGCCGCCCAGGTCGGTGTCCGCGGCCCCCACGACGGGCCTCGCCGCCGCTATCAGGGTGTGCTCCACCGCGTGGTAGGCGCTCAGGAGCTTCGTGGGGTTCGTTATCCCGGGGTTGGGGAAGAGCGTGGCCAGGCCCTTAGTCCAGTACTCCCAGCGGATGGGCTCCTCGTAGTCCCTCTCTGCGACGAGGGATCCCGAGTACTCCTCCCTCACAATGTAGCCCTCGACTAGGACTATTATCCTGACGTCGCCGTAGACCAGCTTGAGGGGGCCCGCCCTCCTCTCCTCGAGCGGAACGATCTCGGCGACCTCCACCGTGTACTTCGGCTTAGTGTAGACCCCTAGGTCGGCGTCCACCCTCTTAACCTCGGCCCTCAGGGAGACGACGTCGAGCTTCCTGGAGATGTAGACCCTGCCGCCGTGGTAGTAGACCGCGTCGGGGTAGAGGTCGAAGAGCGCCTGGGGGAGCTCCCTGTAGCCTATGACCTTCCCGTCCTCGTAGATCCTCACCATGGGCCCGCTGCTCCTCAGGCTTGACTGGGCCTCCAGGAAGTCCCTGACAGCCCTCCACTTCGGGTAGTACTTGCCGTCCACCTTCACGGCCAGCCCGGACTTCTCGAGGCCCTCGAGGGCGTCCCTGAGGGGCTCGGGGACGCTGGAGGCCTCGACTACGCCGGACTGGAGGAGGAGGGCGGCGGCGTGCACCTTCGCCACCTCCCTGTTCCCGGGCTCCACGTAGCTCGGGTTCGGCCTCTGCTTGAAGTACTCCTGAGGCTTCCTGAGGTAGTAGGCCTCGATGGGGTCGTCGCCCAGGATCGTCGCCACCAGGCCGGCCCTGCCCCTCCTACCGGCCCTCCCCGCCCTCTGAACGTAGCTCGAGTAGCTCCTGGGCAGGTGGGCCATGACGACTGCGTCCAGGTCGCCTATGTCGACACCCAGCTCCATGGTGGGCGTGGCCACGACCGCCCTGAGCTCGCCTTCCCTGAACTCCTCCTCCACGCTCCTCCTAGCCTCGGGCGAGAGCCCCGCCCGGTGCACGCCAACCCTGACGCCGTAGCGCCTCGACGCTATCCTAGCCATGAGCTCGGCCATCTGCTGGGAGTCGACGAAGGCCAGGACCTTCATGCCCCCGCGGACGAGGGCTGAGACGAGGAACGCGGCCATCGTCCACCGGCTCCCGGATCCCTGGTCTAGGAAGACGTGCAGCGCCGCACCCCTCCTCCTCGGGGGGCCCTCGATGACCTCGACGTCCCTCCCGAACAGGGTCCTCCCAAGCTCCCCGGGGTTCCCGATTGTCGCGCCTGCCCCCACGAACGTGGCGTCGCCCGCCAGCCTGGAGAGCCTGTAGAGCACCCACTTCACGTGGCTCCCGAACACCCCGCTGTAGACGTGGAGCTCGTCGAGCACCACGACGCTGGCCCTGGAGACGAGCCTCCTGAACCTGTCCGAGAACGCCATCCCCACGTGAAGCATGTCAGGGTTCGAGACCAGGATGTCGGGCGGCTCGGCGTAGATCCTCGACCTCTCCGCCTTAGGCGTGTCGCCGTCGAGGACTGCGACCCTGAAGCCTAGGAGGCCCTCGGCCAGCCTCTTGAAGCGGACGAGCTGGTCCCTGGCGAGCGCCTTCGTCGGGTAGAGCACGAGGGCGTACGGCTTCTCTACGCTCCTCCACCTCGACAGCAGGCCGTCGAGCACGGGGAGGAGGAACGCCTCAGTCTTCCCGGTGCCAGTGCCGGACACGATCACCGCGTCCCTGCCGCTCCTCACGGCCTTAAGCGCCCTATACTGGAACTCGTAGAGCCTCTCGAAGCCCAGGGACTTGAGCGCCTCCACTAGCCTCGGGTGGAGCCCGGCCTCCTCAAGGGGGGGCCCCGGAGGGGGATCCCCGGCTACCTCCAAGTGCCTGTAAACTATGTGGGACCTAACCGGCGCGAGCCTGGACTCCACCCACTTAATGGACTCCTCGAGCTCCTGGCTCACCCCGTCCAATACCGGCGCCGCCTCCAAGCCGGGATTCTAGCCGGCGGGAGACTATAGAGGCTCCTAAGGCGAAGTGCCTGCAGGGGGTTAAACCCTCGGAGCCTCCCGGGTTGGCGTGGAGAGGATGGGGTCTTGCCCCTGAGCGTCTTCGTGGGCACGAGTGGGTGGATGTACGACTGGAACGCGGGGGGCTCCTTCAAGTGGTACGCCGAGGAGTCCGGGCTCAACGCTGTGGAGTTGAACGCCTCCTTCTACAGGTTCCCATCCAGGGGGCAGGTGGAGTCCTGGGCTAGGGCCAGCCTCGGGAGGGGGATCCGGTGGGCGGTTAAGGTCCACAGGAGCATAACCCACTACAGGATGCTGGGCGGCGCCTCCCTCCAGGCGTGGGAGAGGTTCAGGGCGCTCTTCAAACCCCTGGAGGACGCCGGGCTCCTCGACTTCTACCTCCTCCAGCTGCCCCCACGCTTCCGGAGGACCCCCGGGAACGTGGGGAGGGTGGAGGGGTTCGTGGAGGGATCCCGGGTTGAGCCCAGAATGCTGGCCGTGGAGTTCAGGCACCCGTCATGGTTCACGGGCGAGGTTGTGGAGTGGGCCGGGGGCCTGGGCTTCACCCTCGTCTCCATAGACTCCCCCATGGCGACCTGGATAGTGTCGAGTAACGGGCTCGTCTACCTTAGGATGCACGGCAGGATCTCCTGGTACAGCCACGACTACACGGAGGACGAGCTGAGGGAGGTGGCTGCATCCGTGCTGAGGCTGAACCCGCGGGCGGTCTACGCTTTCTTCAACAACGACCACTGGATGCTCGGGAACGCGAGGAGGTTCAAGGAGATACTCGAATCCATGGCGGCCCCTGGGGGAGGGCTAGGCCGGGGACCCGGTTGACCAGTTGAACCTCTTCACGTACCTCTCAATGCCCAGCGCCTTGACAGCCTCCTCCACCGCCCAGGCGTACCCGGGATCCCCCCGGCGCCTCCTAACCTTCAGCCTCCTGTACACGGCCTCCAGGACGAGCCTGCCCTCGTGGTTGTAGACGAGGAACTCCCCCTTCACCCTCCCCCCGGGCCCCCTCACCAGCCTCGCCAGCACCAGCGCCTCCCCAGGGTTGAGGCTTACCTCGACGGCGTACGCGGCGCCACGGGAGTACGTGCCCCTAACCCGCCGGGATCCCGCCCCGGGCCTCACGGGCCTAGCCCCGGCCGGGCCCACGACTAGCGCGACAGCCCTAGCGACGTGCCTCCCCCTCCTGCTCCTCGTAGCCTCAACCACGACCTCAACCGTGCCCATCCACTGCACGCCCTCCACCCGGGGGAGGCCCCTGGGCGGGGGATAAACGCGCCCGGCCCATCTTGAGCCGGCGTTAAAAAGCCCTAGCCGCCCTCCCTAAGCGTGAAGCGTGGCGTGGCCTCAACCCTCGGGTGGGCTGCTTGACGCTAGATGCTGTCATCGCGGGCCTGGGTCCCGGAGGCGCCACGGCCGCGGCCGCCCTCGCTCGGGCGGGCCTCCGCGTTGAGGCCTACGACCCTGTGAGGGTTTACAGGAAGGCGTGCGGGGACGCTAGCCCCGCCGGGGGCGTCGTGGCTAGGATCGCCGAGAAGGCCGGGGTCGTGGTTGACGATGTGGGCCTGTTCAGGGTGCTAGTCAACGGCTCGGAGGCGGCGGTCGTCGACTTCCACGGAAGGGCCTGGGTGATCATCGACAAGACAGGCTTCGTCCAGGCGCTGAGGGAGGAGGCGGGGTCCGAGGGGGCGGCGCTGCGCTACGCCCCCGCGCCCAGGAGGATCCCCCGGGGGGTGCTGTACGTCGACGCGAGGGGCCCCTACACAGGGGCGCCCGGGTGGATCATGGTCTACAGGGTCATAGCGAGGGCGCCGGGGTGGCCCCCGGGGGAGGCGGTGATAGGCTACGACCTCGACCGCGTCGGGCTCTACTGGGTCTTCCCGGCGGGAAGCGGGAGGGTCAACGTCGGGGTGGGCTGGCTTAACCGCTCCAGGAGCGTGGAGGAGGCGAGGGCGTGGAGCCTCAAGTACGCCCGTGAAGTGGCGGGTGCAGTCGAGGTCGTCGACGAGAGGGCTGCGCCCCTAAGGGTGGCGGGCCCCGTCGACCCGGCCCCGCTCCCGGGCAGGGTGGCGGTAGGGGAGGCCGCCGGGTTCGTGGTTAGCGTGACCGGCGAGGGCATCAGGCAGGCGGTGGAGAGCGGCCTAGCCCTCGGGGAGGCCGCTAGGAGGTGCGGGGGGAGCGCTGCGTGCGTGGAGAGGGAGTACCCCCGGCTGGTGGGGCCCCAGGCGGCTGAGGCGGCGCTGTCGCGCAGGCTCCTAGCCCTCGTAGCCTCCTCCCCCAGAGCGGCGGCCCCCGTCGTAGCGGGGCTCCCCGAGGGCTTCTGGAGGAGCCTGATAGCGGGCGACCGGCTGGGCTGGGGGATGCTGCTGAAAGCCGTCGCCAGGAGGCCCGCGCTCGCCCTAGGCCTCGCTAGGCTTCTCTTATCTTCGAAATCTTCGCGAGCAGCGCGTCGAAAGTAGTGACCTTACCCCTCCTGCATATCTGGTAGTTCAGGCTGTCCCCCGACTGCCATATGGTGACGGTTACGAAGGGCTCCTTAATCACGAGCTTGCCGTCCTCCGTCCGCTCCACGCTGTACCCGGCCATCTTCAGCATCCTGGCGATGCCGTCCACAGTTATAGTGGATTGCTCGCGCTCCAGCCTGCCCTCCTTAAGCTTCCCTGCGGCCTCCCTGGCCTTCTCAGCCACCTTCGGGCACTCCTCAGCGTACTCCTCCGCCAACGCCTTGAGGATCTCCTCGAGTATCCACTCGTTGTTAACCGCCTTCAGGTACTTGGCCAGGTCCAGGAAGTCCTCGCTGTCGAGGTAGCTGGCTATCCTGGAGGGATCCCCGTTGTAGATGGAGAACCTGTACTTGTCCTCAGCCCTCGCCAGCCTCTTCTTAACCTCGTCCATGACCGGCAGGGGGAGCTTGCCGGAGTACCTGGATATGATGGGGTTGGCTATGTGCCTGAGGAAGTCCTTGGACGGGCTGCAGGCCTCCACGGAGTCCCCGCTCACCCCTGGACACCCCTTCCACTCACAGTCTGACGTGTCCCCGCGGGGCGTTTAACGCCGCGTCCCTGCAGGGGCAGAGGGCCTCCGGCGGGCTATCACGTTTAAGGGGCCAGGCTCCTTAACCACGCTAGCCCGGGCGGGCTGGGCGGTGAGGAGGATTCGGGGTCGGACCGGTGAAGAGGCTGAGCTACGCTGACGCCTGGCCCGCGGCCCTGCTCCTCGCGGGCTTGGCGCTCTCCGCGGCCCTAGGGGTCATGGTCTACAGGGAGTCCCGGGGGATCGCTGCGTCTCTAGAGCCCTACACGAGCGATGAGATCTACTACGTGGACACCGCTAGGAGGATCCTGCAGCGGGTTTTCGGGGTCCACTCGGTTTCCTGGTGGGGCTACAGCGGGAAGACTGACGAGGGCTACATGAACACGGAGCACCCTCCCCTCGGCAAGTATATCATAGGCTTATCCATGCTCCTCTGCGGCGACAGGCCGGGGTGCTGGAGGCTCCCGGGATCCCTGGAGGCGGCCGCCATCCCGGTCATCCTCTACCTAGGCTACGCTGCGGCGGGTAGGAGGCTCGGCTCGCCCGCGCTGGGCGCCGCCGCGGGGGTAGCCGCGGCGGCAGCGGCGGCGGGGGACAGGATCCTGGTCGAGGAGTCAGCCGTTGCAATGCTAGACATACACTTAGCCTTCTTCACGGCGGTCGCAGTCGCCGCGGCAGCGGCCGGCAGGGTGAGGCTAGCCTACACCTCGGCAGCGCTGGCGGCCGCGGTGAAGTACAGCGGGGCCTTCATACTCCCAGCCGTATGGCTAGCCTCACTCTACTGGGCCAGGGACAGGCGCGGGCTGGCCAGGCTCGTGGGGGAGTCCCTCCTAGCCGCTCTCCTCGTGCAGCTCGCCCTCTGGGCGCCGCTAGCCGTGAAGCTGGGCGGCGGCGACTGGCCCCGCTGGCTTCTCGACCAGTTCACAGGCGCGCTCTCCTGGCACACCAGCCCCCGGCCGAGCGGGCCCCCCACCTCGCCCCCCTGGCTCTGGTGGCTCAACTGGAACCCCTCACACCTCTCCTACCAGCCAGTGATCGGCGGCGAGGTCTCCACGCTCATCCACGCGGCTGCCCTCCCAGCGGCTGCGGGGCTTGCGGCCGCCTGCGCTCCGAGGAGGTGCCCGGCTGCGGGGTCCTACTCGCTCGCCTGGATAATGCTCGGCTACACCGCGGTGTACCTCGCCGGCAACAACACGCTCTACAGCTTCTACGCCGTCCACCTAACCCCCGCGGCGGCGGGGGTCATGGGAGACCTCACGCTCGCCCCAAGCGCTGCGGGCAGGGCGGCGGGGTAGGCTCCACGGCGCCCCTGGGCCTCGAGCGGCCCGGGTTCCCCGTCGTGCTCCAGCATTGCTTGACCCGCGGTGAGCTTTAAGGCCCTGCACCTATCACGGAACACCCCGGGTGCTCATCATGACGGTTGCGGCGGCGGAGCTGTTTGAGAAGCTGGAGCCCGCGAGCCCCGGCCAAAAGGAGCTCGTGGAGGCGCTCAGGAGCGACAAGGACCTAGTGGGGGTCTTCGGGCCCACGGGGTCGGGTAAGAGCTTGTTCAGCGTAGTCTACGGCATAAGCGAGGTGGCTAAGGGCAGGTTCAAGAGGCTCATACTGTCGAGGCCAATCATCGACGTCGTCAGCGGCAGGGAGTTAACGGTGCTCTCCGACAAGGAGGCCTACGAGTCGATAGCGGTCGAGTACATTCACGACATACTCACAGGCGTCGCGGAGCCGGGCCTCGTAGACGAGCTGGTAAGGCAGGGTAAGATAGTGCTGGCCGACCCCCACTTCCTCCGCGGGAGGACGTTCGACGACTCGGTCATAATACTGGACGACGCCCAGAGCGTGCCGCCCGAGGTGATTGTCGAAGTTATAACAAGGCTCGGGAACAACAGCAGGCTCGTCATAGCAGGGGATCCCGTGTTCCAGAGGAGCGCAGAGCTGGGCATGGACGGGGCCAGCCTGGCGAGGGACATACTGGTGAACGAGGAGTCCGCTGTAGTGGTCGACCTCGGCCTCAAGGACATAGTCAGGCCGGGAGCTAGGAGGGGCGTGAAGATGCTGCTGGAGCTCGTGATGCGTAAGAGGAATCTGAGCGACACGGAGAAGGCGGTGATGGACAGCATCAGGGCCAACGCCCCAGACGCCGATGTGATAACAGTCGTCGACCTCCAGGAGGCGAAGAAGAGGTGGAACATAACCAGCGAGCACACACCCGACGCCCTGGTGATAGTGAAGCAGGGCCACATGGCCAGGCTCATAGGGACAGGGGGCTCCAGGATAGCGGCGATAGAGGAGGACACCGGCCTCAGGCTGAGGGCTGTGGAGCACACGCTCGATTTCAAGGAGATAGTTAGGGCCGTCCACCCCGTCTCCTGGATACACAAGCACGTCGTCGAGATGGACTTCGCAGGCCCCAGGCTGAGGATAAAGGTGGCCAAGGACGCCATGGGCCCGATGATAGGCCAGAGGGGTGCCCACATAAAGTTCCTGGACGACGTCTTCAGGAGCCTCATAGGCGTGGGCGTCTACGCTGAAGCTGTTGAAGTCGAGGGCCAGTCCAAGAGGAGGAAGCGCAGGTAGCCCGCCCGGGCTACTCCTCCTACTCCTCTTCCTCGTAAAGCTCAACTATTATCCTAGCCCTCACCCTGTCCTTGGAGAACGGCGGAGGCGCCTCCCCCAGGTCGACTGCGAAGGCGACAGCGTTACCCAGGTCGTCGGTGAAGCGAACCTCGGCTACGTAGGTAGGCCTAGGCCCCCCGGACTCGAACATCTTAGCGATACTCTCGTAAATCCTCGAGAGAGCCATCTGCAGAGCTATAGGGCTGGAGAAGTCCTCGGGCCTAAGCGTCACCGTTGCAAGGTTCTTCATGGCCTTACCGATCCTAGCCTCCCCCTCGAATGACTTGGAGTGCTTCTCGTTACCACTCGCCAAAACCCTTACACCGAAACAGAAGCAGGCGCGAGGGCCCTTAATTAGATTTAAATCAAGATAAAGCGGCGCGGCTGAGCCGCCGCCCCCAGGGCCGCCCGGGGGGATTAGGTAAAATGGGGCTCCCCTCCCGGGTGTCGCGTGTGGGTGCCGGGGTTGGCTAAGCTGCTGTTCGCCGACGGCCACGGCCACTCGAACCCTGTTAAGGGGATGGGTGCGGGTAGGATAGCGGAGAGGTTTAAGCAGGCCGGCGGGTGGTTCATGGCCCTCGTGGCTTTGAGCCCCACCAGCTACTCCATAGAGCCCCGAGGCTTCGAGGCTTACAAGGAGGTTGTCGACGTCCACATCCGTGAGTGCAGCCAGGCCGAGGAGGCCGGGGTTAAGGTTGCCTGCCTCGCGGGCTTCCACCCGGCCGACGTAGACAAGCTCATTGACAAGTACAAGATGGACCCCGTAGAGGTGCTCAACCTGGGCTACAGGGTCGTGGACTACGTGGCCAGCCTCTGCAGGGAAGGCGTACTCGACGGCATAGGGGAGGTGGGGAGGCAGCACTACAGGACCACGGCGGAGAAGGCTCTCGTCTCAGCCCTCATAATGGAGCGGGCCCTCGAGGCGGCGAGGGATAACGGTTGCGTTGTGCACCTCCACCTAGAGAATGCCGGCGCGGCCAGCGTGAGGCTGACGCACATAGTCGCCGAGAGGCTGGGGCTACGGCCCACCCCGAGGGTGGTGTTCCACCACTCCAAGCCGTCAATGGCGGTGGAGGCGGCCAAGCTGGGCTACTCCGCCACGCTGCCGGGTATCCCGAGGCTGCTCGAGCACGCCGTTAGGGAGCTGGAGCCTGTCTACGTGGTTGAGAGCGACTTCCTCGACGACCCGGCCCGGCCGGGGGTAGTCGTCTACCCGTGGGACATAGCGGAGGCCATGGCGAGGCTCCACAGGAGGGGCGTGGTGAGCGAGGAGTACCTCTACAGGGTTAACGTTGATAACGTGGTAAAAATCTACGGGGTCGAGCCACCCTAAGGCTAGCCCTAGTCGAGGGACTCGACCACCTTCAGTATACTCCTCCTGTCCAGGCTCCTCCTAACCTCCATGTAGTTGTCGCTCGCCTTCCGCAGGTAGTGGTTGTCGCCCATGATCATCACCGTGTGGAGCCTCGCAGAGGCCTTCTTCTTAGCCCTATTCACGGCGTCAACGTTTATCCTGTCCTCCCCATCGGTTATCAGCACGATGTCGCTGACCCTGTCGGGCAAGCTCCTAGACCTGATATCCTCCGAGGCGGTGTAGATGGCAGTCATTATCCTGGTCCCGCCTCCAGCCTTGACTCTCGCCAGGTAGTCCAGGGCCTTGAGGAACTCCCTTGAGCTAGCGGCCCTCCTCACCCCGAGGAGGGGGTAGACCATGCTGTCGAAGAACCTGGCATAGAACGCCCTGCGCTCCTTGACAGCCCTCTGGAGCAGGGCGACGGCGACCGCCCGCGCCCAGTTGATCTTCTCCCCGATCATGCTGCCGCTCTTGTCGAGCAGCACGTACACGGGCCCCCTCTCGGCGGGCAGCGCCTTCTCGAACAGCAGGAGTCTACTGTTAGCGTACTCGAAGTAGAAGACCTCGTCGGGCAACGCCAGCTGGGAGGGGTGCAGCCTCTCCAGGTCGCTGCCGTACTCCAGCCCCCTGAACCAGCCCTTGCTGTGCCGGGTCATCCTCCTTTCCTCCTTCACAACCACGCTGAGACCCGAGACGTACTTGAGTACGGCCTCAACGTCGGTCTCCCTTGCGAGTCTCAGGATCTCCTCGGGGCTCTCATCGAAGGCGAGCATGGAGCCGGAGCCGACTCCGCTCTTCATCATGACAGCCTTGATGTCCTTCGCTATCCTGGCCTCCCTCGCCGCCTCCTCCAGAGCCCTCTTCACAGCGCTTTCAATCGCCCTCTCATACTCACCGCCGGGTTTGGCGTTCGAGTCCTCCGAGCCTTCCCCGCCCTTCTGCTCCTCGACGTTATCACCCTTAGAGCCGGCGGGCGACTTGGGTAGCAGCTTGCTCAGCTTCTCCATGATTGAGACCGATGCCACTACGCTCGTTAGTGAATCTGCGACCGTGTAATTCCTAACCTTGCTTAGAGTCCTGTCTGAGAGCAGCTTCTGGATTATAGTATACCTAACGGCGTCCGCCTTATCCTGGATAGGCGGGGGGTTGTCCTCAAGCAGGGGCGCTGGCAGGAAGAGGGAGTAGTAGATGTCGACGGCCGTGTATGGGCCTAGAATCTTCCTGTCAATCTTCATCCCCGTCAGTCTCTCCACAGTCCTGACTATCTTGTCGCCCCTGTAGTATCTGAGGTCGTCGATGATGCCGACTCCGGCTATGAAGGAGTACCTAACCTTAACCTTCCCCTCCCCCTCACCCGAATGATCCATGCGGGACCCCTCACAGGTTGAGCTTCATCATTATCTCCTGTATGAGGTCGTCGATTTCATCGTTTAGGGTCTCCACGCTCTTCCTGATCTCGGGGTCGTCGCTTGACTCGCCTATCTTGGACAGCTTAGCCTTTGCCTGGGTGAGCCGCTTGTAGTACTCCGTCAGCCTCATGTCGAACTCCATGCTCCTCCTGACTTCCTCCGCGAACCTCCTTATGTTGAGCCTTATCTCCTCGATCTCCCGGAGGATGCGCTCCTTGCTCCTCACCTCCTCCCTCAGTATAACATCGACCTTCTCGAAGTCGTCTATGTCTTTGGGGATCACGTACCTTAGGGCCATGAGGTCGGTCTCGGTGGCGGCGAGCCTGCCCTCTATCAGGGCGTGCGCCGCTATGGCCTTCAGCGCCTTCCCCTTCCTCCTATCGCTGACGTGCATTCCCTTCTCCTCGAACACTGTGAAGAGCCTGAGGAGCTGGTTCTTGACAGGTGAGAGGTCGACTTTGAAGAGCAGCTTGTTCAACTCCTTAATCTCGCCCATCGAGAGCACGGGCTTCGGCTTGTCGTAGGCGCCGGACTCGATGGCCCAAGCGGCGTCGAGTAGCTTATCCCATAGATCCTCGCTGAGCGGCTTCACGTGGTGCCTGTAAAGGAGCCTGTCGTAGAGCGCTTCTAGCTCGGGGTCGTCGGGGACCCTGTTACTGGCCGCTATGAGGCTCCACAGCGGCACCCTGATCTCGGTGTACCCGTCGTAGAAAATCCTCTCCTGGAGCACGCTCAGCAGGCTGTTGAGCACCGCGCTGTTGGCGTTGAATATCTCGTCCAGGAAAGCTATCTCGGCTTCGGGGAGCTTGCCCCTAGTTATCCTCCTGTACTCCCCCTCCCTCAGCGCCTTAACGTCGAGGGGGCCGAAGAGCTCGCCGGGCTCAGTGAACTTGGTGAGCAGGTACTTGAAAAACCTTGCATGAAGCAGGTCGGCAGCCCTCCTAGCCATCGCGCTCTTAGCGGTTCCAGGCTCGCCGATGAGGACTGCGTGCTCGCCGCTAACTATAGCCATGGTTATAACTAGAGCCTCATCATCCCTGCCCACGAAGGGCGCCTTAAGCAAGCTAATAAAGTCCCTGAGCTTCGCTAGGAGCGCCTTTACTGATTGAGCATCGCTCAAGCCCGAATACCCCTACCGGTGGGATGCAGCCAGGAATTATTACTATTACTCCCCAACGCCCGCCGCCGGCTCCCTGGAAGGAGGCGGGGCAGAAGTCCATGGCTCGAGCCCCGAGGCTTTGAGTTGGGCCACCCGCGGCTTCCTAGCAGGTTAAGACGCCTGGCCCCCCGGCGGTCGCTGGAGTAACCTTTCATCATGCACGATCCGCTGAAACCGAGGCAGCGCTCATCCCGCCGCGCAGGGCCTTAAGGGGCGCTTTCGGGGTTTATGTGGGTTGACTTGACGGGAAGCATCTCTACTATAAAGCCCTCGACCAACGCGGGAAGAGCGGGCCTGTAAGGGATGCCTAGGCGCGTCGCTTTCGCGTGGCTTGGAGGGTATGTTGAGGTATATGTGGATGACGGGCTAGTCGTGGAGGCGGGGAACTCTCGGATAACGCTACTACCCCGCGAGGTCGACATCGACGGATTATACTATGGGTTGAGCGAGCACTTCCTCGATGGACGCCAGGAAAGGAAGGGGATCTACATTCACTTCGCTTTCCCCCTAAGGGGTAAGAGTGGCGGGACGCCGCCCGCGCTGATGCTCAGCTCCACCGAACTCGGCGTTGGACCCTTCGGCGTAGTCTACACCGTGCTCGACGGCGTCGAGTATTATTTAACCGTGCACCCGCCGCCCGGCTTCCTCTACGACTACGCGGTGATAACGACTAGGTGCATGTTCCTAAAGACGCTGGGGAGGCGCCAGGTCTACGTTATGGATGAGGGCCGCCTTAAGAGGATAATGCTAGTCTAGCCCCGGGCGGGGGTGCTGGCCCTTGATGTTCGGCGTTAACGTCGAGCGGGCTAGAGCCGCGGGCTCCCGGCTGGCTGAAGCCCTGAGGGGGATCGAGCCTGACCCCTTCATCGACCCCAGGCTATACCCGAGGGCCAGCGCTGATAGGGAAACGGTGGTGATGTACTTCCTCGTGATGGTTGCAATGGACCACCGGCTCAGCAGGCCGGGGAGGCCGTACGAGGGCTTGGTTGACGGCGAACTCTACCACGGGGCCGACCTGCTCTACAGGCTAGGAGCCAAGAAGCTGGAGGAGGACCCGGACTTCTTCACCGCCGAGAGGCTCGCCAGGGTTACGGAGCGCGACGTGGTTGAGTGGCTCAGCGCCCCCAAGCCGAGGGGCGGCGTGGCTAGGCCGCCGGATCCCGGGGTGAGGGCCTGGCTTCTCCGGGACATAGGCGTTAAACTGGCTAAACTCTACGGCGGGGAGGCCTACAGGCTGGTAGCCGAGAGCCACGGGCTCCTCAGGGGGGAGAGGGGCGTCGAGGGCTTCATAGACAGGCTGAAGGTTTTCCGGGCGTACCAGGACCCGGTTGAGAAGAAGCCGTTCCTCCTCGCGAAGTTCCTGGAGAGGAGGGGGATCCTCGAGGTCAGGGATCCCTGGAACAAGGAGGTCCCCGTCGACAACCACCTGGCTAGGATAGCGGTTAGGATAGGCGCGGTCACACTCGACGATGAGGCGATTGAGAAGATAGCCGCCGGGGTAGAGTTCACGTGGGAGGAGGATGTATTGATTCGGACGGCGGCCAGGATGGCTTACAAGGAGGCGGCCAGGGCGGGGGGCGTGGACCCCTTCATAATGGATGACATGCTCTGGCTCTACGGGAGGAGCTGCTGCACGAGGGAGCGGCCAGCCTGCATCTACGGGTGCACCGAGGAGTGCGAGAGAATCGGGGGGTGCCGCGGGGGCAAGGCGCTGCTTGAGGACCTATGCCTCGCGAGGGCCGACCGCAGGTACCTGGTTAACGAGCACGTCTACCTCAATACCTGGTACTATTAGAGGCCCTGGGACTCACACCTCTATTATCCCTTACCCTTCAAGGGGTAACGCCGAGTAGCAGGGAGGTAGCCGCAGTGGCTGCGGGAAGGCTTGCGGCCCTGGATCAGGGGTCGGGCCCCGGGTACGTTGTTAGGGGGGCCTATGTGGGCAGGCTCAGCCTTGGCAGCGGGCCGGGGGCGAGGAAGAAGGAGGTCGTCTACGTGACAACGGGCGTCGAGGGCGACTACGAGATCTCCAAGGCCATCCTGGACCTCGGCGTTTACGCTGGTAAGGACGTGAAGTTCCCCATAAGGATGAAGGTGCTCCTCAACGGCGCCACGGTAACGAGGGAGTTCAAGCCCCAATTCGTCTGCAAGGGGGATGAGGGGAGCTACGCTAAGGCAGTGTATGACGTGAGGTCCCTAGCGGCGGCTAGGTTGAAGTCCAGGCCGCAGCACAGGGTTAGCCTAATCTACGACTCCTCGAGAATAGTCAACGTGGACGATGTCGGGCTTCTAGTAGTCTACAACATTGAGGAGTCGTGGCACTCCTACGTCTACATGGCCGGGGCCATCGGCTTCGAGCCGGGCGAGGAGATAGTAGTCAACGCCAAGCTCCCAGAGTCCAAGACCCCCTCTAAGAGCGTGCAGGTAGGCCTGGTGGTGCCTTCAAGGTTCTCCGAGATGGAGGTTAGGGTGGGTGACAGCGTTAGGAACATCACGGGCATAGTGGGCCCAGTCCTTGTAGAGCTGCCTGCACACGTGGAGGGGGAGAGGGTGAGGGTTGTCGTCGACTACAAGTCCGGATCGGCCCACGTCTACCCGAAGGTAGCCTACCTGACCAGCGTCGTCGTGAGTGAAGCCATAGCACCAAGGGCCAACCTGAAGCTGAGCATCGCAGGCGTAGAGTCTGGAGGAGACTCCTTGAAGATTCAGGTGACGCTGAGAAACGATGGCAATGCAGAGCCGAGCAAGGTCATCCTGTCAGTGATAGTCGCAGGCCTCCCAGTGGCCAGGCTCGAGGTAGACCCCCTGAAGCCGGGCGAGTCCAGGGATGTGACCCTGAAGATAGACAAGTCGAGGTTGCCGGAGAACGCCTCGACGGCTGTGGTAAGGGCTGTGTGGAACAACCTGGGCCGGGTTTACGTGAGCGAATCCCAGGTCAGCTACGCCTAGGCCTGAGGGGAGGGCAGGCTAGCCCACTCCCCGGGGCCTGCATCCTCCACTCAAACCTTGACGGGGCCCCTCCTGGTCCTGTATACCCTGAGCGGTTTTGGTAGGTTGAAGCAGTCGTAGCCCTTCTCCAGGAGGCCTTCGTCCACTAGCTTCATAATAATCTTCATGGGGTCGCTGACGCCCTTGTACTTGAGCTCCTTTACCGCCCTTATAGTCCCCACCGAGACGTTGTCCATGAAGTAGTTGAAGACCGCCTTCTCGTCCCGGCTAAGCCTCCTAGCCTTCTCGAGGAGCCTGGAGGCCTCTATCAGCCACTCCTCAGCCAACACGGGCCACCTCAACGCGGCTCTGCTGGAAGGAGTCAGGCGCACCGCACTCTTAGGAGTCAGCCACCCCTAAATCCACTCAGCCCCCGGGGCCGGGCTCTTCAACCCGGGCAGGCTACCGCTGGGTTTGCAGGGAGCGCGCCCTTTGAGCAGGGTTTTGAGGAGGATAGCCGAGGAGGTGCTGGGGCCGGAGAAGGCTAGGAGGGTGTGGAGCCGCATCGACCTAGTCGGGGACATTGCCATAATAAAGTCGCCCGCGATCCACGGCGGCGTGGAGGGCTTGACCCTGGAGGACTTCAGGAGGCTCGCCGAGGAGCTAGCCAGGAGGCTGCCCTACGTTAAATCCGTCTGGCTAGCGGCAAGCCCCATGATGGGCGCGGAGAGGGTTAGGGAGTTCGTGCACCTGGCTGGGGAGAGGAGGACTGAGACGGTCTACGTCGAGCACGGGTGCAGGTTCAAGGTTGACATAGCTAGGGTATTCATCACCCCCAGGCTTAGCTTCGAGCACATCCGGGTCGCACGCCTCGTCGGGGAGGGGGAGAGGGTGGTTAACATGTTCGCGGGGGCCGGCCTCTTCTCCATAATAATAGCCTGCAAGGCAAAGCCCAGGGTCGTCCACAGCATCGACGTCAACCCCCACGCCTACAGGGCTATGGTTGAGAACATCAGGCTGAACAAGGTGGAGGGGATCGTGATCCCCTACCTGGGGGACGCCAAGGAGGTGGTGCTCGAGAAGCTGCGGGGAGCGGCTGACCGGGTCCTCATGCCGCTCCCCGAGCTTGCCTTAGACTACTTCCCCTACGCCGTCGAGGCCCTCGACTCAAGGGGAGTGGTGCACGTGTACCTCCACGTCAGGGCTGGGCGGGGGGAGGACCCGAGGGCCAGGGCCGCCGGCATGGTGGCGGGGGCAGCGGAGAGGCTGGGGGTTAGAGTGAAGATCCTCCACGCCAGGGTCGTGAGGAAGGTGGGGCCGAGGCTGTTCCAGGTTGTCGTCGACGCGCACGTCGAAAAGCCTGGATGAGGTGCTGCTTGAGGAGAGGCTCATAGGCTACCTGGACCCCGGCGCTGAGGGCGTGCTCAGAGCGCTCAACGTCGAGGGCGTGGCCGAGACTACCAGCAGCTGCATGGGCAGGGTGACGGTGATTGAGGGGGAGTGGCCGTGGGAGCGGAGGGAGGAGACTAGGATAGTGCTGAAGAGCCACACGCGCCTCTCGCCGGAGAGGGTCGCCATGGTCATGGCTAGGCCCTTCGACAACCTCTGGCTCAAGGCGTCCGGGCCGATAATACACTTCAGGGTCTACTCGATGGAGTGCGGAGAGGCCCTCCTGAGGGCGGCGAGGGCGGCGGGCTTCAAGCACAGCGGGGCCATAACGCTCGCAGGGGACCCGGGCTGCTGCGTCGTCGAGGTCTCGTCCCCGACGGAGGTGGCGATCCCGCTCAAGATACGGGGCAGGATCCTCGTGACGGGCTGGGCCCTCGTCGAGGCGGTGGAGCTTGCTAACAGGGCCCTCGCGGAGGGTAGGAGCAGGCTCGCCAAGCTGCTCAGCCTGGCCCCCGAGGCCCTCCGGGACTGCTCCTGAGGAGCCTCCTGTACTCTGCTAGGGGCGTTGGCCCCCTGCACTCCCACCTGCACACGCCCACCTCCCGCGCGGCGCTGCACTTCAAGGGCCTGAAGCCCCTGGAGCGGGCGTACCTCGCCAGCGAGACGAGGGCGATGGCGTCCCTGTCGTCGGCGCCGAGCAGCTTCTTCACCGCGTCCGGGTCGACCCTGGTGTAGGCTAGGAAAGTTGCGAGCGTGTAGCCCTCCTCATCCGTTAGGGACCTGAGCCCCTCCCTCGAAGCCTTCTCCACTATGGCGTTGACGCATGGGGGGAAGGCTTCGGGTTTAAGGTCCAGAAGCCTGCGGCTCCTCGAGTCGAGCGCCTCCTCGAAGATAGCCCTAGCCCTCGCCACGACCTCGCCCGGCAGCTCCGAGTAGTCCAGCTCGCCGGCCAGCCTCTCTATCCTCAGCTTCACGGCGTCGTAGAGAAGCTCCTCCAACCCCTGCCTGTCGAGGTAGACCCAGCCGCCCAGCAGGAACGAGTTGGAGAGGGCGTCATCCCTCTCGCTTTCAGCGTGGACCCTGAGGAAGTCCGAGACGTGGACCCGGTATGTCAGGATCCTCCTCCTGACGTCCCCCCTAGGGGAGACGAGCCACGCCAGCGACTGGCGGCCCATCTCCACCTTCACTCCCAGCTTGGAGGCTAGCTCGAGCAGAGTGGCCTCGCCTTCAAGGCTGAAGGCTCTCCGGGCGCGGGAGGCCTCGGCTTCGGCGAACCTCTTGAGGGCAGCGGGCCCCACGGCGGCGGCGAGGGCTAGGGCTAGGTGGAACGAGAAGACTTCATCGTCGACAGTGGCGTCGGGGCTGGGCTTGTACTCGGAGCCCTCCATGCCGGCCCTAAACCTCCTGAGGGCTAGCCTCCTAATCGCCTCGTCTCTAGCCAGGCTCTCGACTCCCAGCTCGACGCCGGCCACCGCCCGGCTGTAGCTCTTGAGGGACACTGTGAAGGGGTAGCGGTTCAGCAGCACCAAGCCGGGGCACCCTCCCGCAGCGCCGCTAGCCCAGGGCTCTAGCTAAAACCCGGGCCAGCCAAGCCGCCTTGTCGAGGCTAGCAGCCTCCTCGAAGCACCCCTTCGCCCTCGCCGACTCCGCGGCGTCGGCCAGGATCCTCCTCAGGAGCCTCAGCGCCTCAACGGAAAGCCTTGAACCGCCCAAGGCGGCGGCCGCGACGCTCCTGATGGCCCTGCACTCGGCTTCAAGGCAGGGGTTGCTGCAGGCGGTAAGTATCAGCTCCTCCAGCTCCCGCTCAGCGCGCTCCGCTCCCATCAAGCCCGGGCCGCACCAGTGGAAACGCTCCCGGCGGGGGCTCCTATAAGCCGGGGCCGCCCCGGCGGGGCTCCAACCCATGGTTAGAGGCAGAAGCTTGGGCTTGGGTAACCCCCGGGATGCTGGGGGCGGTGGAAGGCGTCCTCGGCTACGGCTTCACCTCAGCCTTCTACGCCTGACCGACGCTTCCAGGAGTGGCTGGATCGCATACCTGTAGCCGGCCAGTCCAAGGACTACCCCCGCGAGCAGCGCTGCAACAGCCTGGGCGCCGGCCCTCTTGACCTTAGCGTTGGCCGCCTCGAGCCTCGCCTTCGTGTAGTTGTAGTCGGCCATGCACTTTGAGAGGAGGCCCTTGAGCTCGCCAGCCCTTTTCTCCGCGTCCTCAGCCCTCTTCTCGGCCTCCTCAAGCCTGGCCTTGGTCTCGTTGAGCTGCTCCCTGAGGCTGGACAGCTGCCTCGTGAGGTTCTCTATGGTTGACTCGTGCTCGAAGACCGACTTGAGGCGGGTGGGATCCCCGAGCTTGCAGTAGAGGCCGCCTAGGCCCGCGAGGCTCAGGGATCCCGGGTCCCACCATGCGAGCGCTACCCTGAAGCTGATCACGTAGGACTCACCGGGCTGGAGCACCGCGAGGGGGTAGATGAGCCTCGCCCTCACTGCTTCACTGGAGAGGTCTGCGTAGCCCTTCACCAGCTCGGCGAGGGCGGGCTTCGTGTAGGGCTCCACTGCAACCAGGTACCTCGGGGTGGGCTGGGATTTAAGGAGGGCCACTGCGTCGACGCGTGAGGCGTTGGCGAAGCTGACCAGGTACCCGGACTTGCTCGACGACTCCAGCCGGGCCCCGCCGGATTCTAGGGTGTAGAGCACGGTTAGATTCCAGCTCTCCGGGGACTCGTCGCCGGCGACTAGCTCCACGATTGGCCCCCAGCGGGATCCCGCCAGCTCCAGGCTGTACAGCTCCACGGGCTCGCTCGCGGGGTTCGTGAACGTGATAGTGTAGTCGATGACTGGCAGGTGCCTGTAGAACCTAGCCTCGACCGTGAGCTTGATGGGCTCTATATCCACTGAGGCCTCCGGCCCCGGCTCTAGCCGGAGCAGTAGGGTCTCGTCGTCAGCGTAGACGACGCTGGCCCTCCACGGCTTCAACGCCAGCAGGCCTGGGTAGGAGACCGCGCTAGTCTTGCCGCCGCAGGTGACGTTAATCATGGAGGCGCCTGGGGCGTTGGATGAAGTGTTGGAGTAGGCGTAGATGAAGAGCGAGGGGAGGCAGCCCGCGGCCTGGAGGGGGTTCGCCTCCACCCCACCGTAGAGGAGCGTGGCCGAGGTCAACCCGCCCCCCTTGCTCAGGTCCAGGGTGACGTTGAAGAAGTCTGTCTCCACGTTGACGAGGCCCTTGTTCTCGTCGACAGCGTACCACCCTCCGGCCTGGGCTAGGGCTCTAGCGAAGAACGATGCGTGGGAGGCGGCGAGGAGGGCTAGAGCCAGGGCGGCCAGCTTAACAACTGAAGGCCTCGATCCTCCCCGGAGCCTGGGCCCCTGCAACCTAAGACCCCTGCGCCCATGCACGTTTAAGTGGAATAATTAGCGTATCGTGGCTCCAGCACGGCCCCCCTCAAGCGCCCGGCAGCCGGTGTGGTGGCTATGGGAAAGATACGCGTCGAGGGAACAGTGTTCAGCGGCAGGGGCGAGGGCGGCTTCTACGTCAGCATCTACGCTAGGTCGTTCAGGAGGGCGCTGGGGTTCACGCCCTACCCGGGCACTTTAAACGTTAAAATCGATAGGGGTGGGGATGCGTTGAGGAACTGCCTCAGCCGGGGGGGTGTTTTGGTGGAGCCCCCTAGGATAGCTGGGGAGAGGCTCGCAAGGGTCAGGGTGTACCCGGCGAGGATCGAGGGGATCCCGGCCTACGTTGTACGCCCCGACGTAACGGTCTACGGCTACGACGTGATCGAGCTCATATCCGAGGCTTACCTGCGGGGCCTCCTAAACCTCTCGGACGGTGATAGGGTTGAGGTCGAGGTTGACTGCGGCTGACTACAGCTCCCTCATCCGGGTCACACTAGCCCTAACCCCGAGCGGGGCGCTCAGCCCCGGCCCCCTGAGCGCCAGCGCCATGGTGATCGGGGCCCAGCTAGGCGTGATGGGTGGCCTGGCGCTGGCGCTCGGCCACATGCTAGCCGAGATCCCCTACGTACTCCTAGTCATGTACTCATCCATCAGGATGAAGAGCCTGCTGAGGAGGAAGGGCTGGGTACTCGGCCTCTTCGCCTCGGCCTTCATATTCTTCTTCGCGGCCCTAACATTCAAGGCGGCCGCGGCGGCGTGGAGGGGGGAGGAGGCTGTATTCAGCGGCGGGAGAAGCGCCGGAAGCCTCCTTGGGGCTCTAGGCGTAGGCTCGGCGATGACCATTCTCAACCCCCACTTCCTCCTCTGGTGGCTCAGCGTCGGCATGCCAATGGTTGAGGGGGCGGCCACCCACGGCCTAGCAGGGTTCGCAGTCATGTACACGGCCCACCTCTGGATGGACTTCGCCTGGCTCTCGCTCCTAGCCCTCGCCGCGAACCTGCTCATGGGTAACATGAGGCTCTACGCCGCGCTAATGGCGCTGATAGGAGCCATCCTAGTCTACTATGGCGTCAAGATGGCTGCAAGCTCCCTTGCCTGGAAGCGGTAAGGCCCCGGGGGACCGACACCCTCCCCGGCCCTCCTAGGGTTTAACGCCTCCACGAGCAGCCCCGCCGCCGTGACGAGGGGGATCCCGCAGTGGGGCCCGTGGAGCGGGGCGCTGGCCCGTCAGCCTTAACGGCGTTGCCCTCCCCGGTCTCGGCTACAGCCGCTTGGATGCCTTGAAGCCCGCCTCCGGCCGGCTAGGGCCTCGACGCCCAGGCTCCTCAGGAGGCCCTCGCGTCCTTGCCTTGGTGGCCGCCTTCAGCCCGCGTAGCCGCCGGCTCGATACGGCAACTTTGGCGCCCCCAGTTTGAAGGCGGCGTTCACTCGCGTCGCCAGCCGCGTCTGGGTGGGGTGTGGTGAAAGCGTTGGGAGCCCGCCTCGGGGTCCCTGTAGGCCCTTGCCTCGGCGCAGGCGCTTAGGGTGGAGGCTCCTATCCCAGGGGCGGCCCGCCTCCTATGAGGCCCTCCTGGCCGTCCATTAGCGTGGGGTAGCCGCTCCTCCGGGCCGCCTCGGCGAGGGCTCCGGCGAGTGCCAGGACCTCCCTGCACTCCCCTTCCAGTGAAACCCTGACCCTCGGCAATGCGGCTCCGAGGCCGGCCTGCTCTATGGTGGCGTAGGCCTTTACTGTGGAGCCGTTGCAGCAGGAGAAGATCCAGCCGTTGAAGCGTATGCTCTCGCAGCTCCTCTCCGCTAGCACCTCCTCTATGACGCTGATTATCTTCGACTCGTCGCCGGGGAACCTGCCTAGGACGAGTAGCCCAAGGCTAGCCGGGCAACCGTTGCTCAGGGTTAATTCACCCCGCAGCCCCACGCTGGCCTGGGTGGGTGTATGGTGAACGTGAACGAGCTAAGAACCGTTCTAGCTCTAACGCTCTCGACGCCCGTCAAGCCGGGCAGCCTCCACAGGCTCATGGAGTCCGCCGAGTTCGAGAGGAGGCTGGCCGAGGCGGTACTAATCATGGACTTCATACCCACTGTCTACGAGAGGGGGGTCAGCGTCGCGAGGGGGAGGATACCGTCAGGGATGATTGGGCTGGGATCCCAGCTCTCCCTCCTCTACAGGAGGGTGCTTGAGCAGGTTGACGTCAGGCCGCTCCACGGCCTCTCAGCCTCCGTCCTAGCCATGTCGGCCGCCGCGGGGTACCTCTCGGCTCTGGGGAAGCCCTTGAGGGAGGGGCTCCGCCAGGCAGTGACCGCGCTGCTCTACAACAACCCCGGCGAGGATACCGTAACGTTCATCGAGGGGCTCGAGGCGACGGGGGCGTCGGACCTCATAGGGAGGCTTGAGGATGGGGGGCTGACTAAGAGCACTATAAGGCTGGAGAACGTGCCCCTCGGGGACGTGTTCGAGAAGCTTGAAGCGGTGGACCAAGGCTTCTCCATCAACATAAGGGGGTACTCAAGGGTGGTGGACCTGGCGAGGGCCGCGTCTAGGGGTAAGAGCCTCGCGGCGGCTATCCTGCTAGCCTACCTGGAGGCCGCCGGGAGGGCGGGCTACAGGCTCCAAGCGGGCAGCCTGAGGAAGCTGATTGAGGCGGACAGGGAGATCAGGAGGAAGGCGAGGCTGGACGGCCTGCTCGGGCTGACTTTCGCTGCAACAGTTTTAGTCTTAGACGAGAATCCCGGTCTACCGGTTACGTAGCGGGGTGGAGGCCTCCTAATGGAGATACCTATCGGCGACGAGGCACACCGGGGGGAGCCTGCGGTCGTCAACATGGCCCTGATAGCGGTTAACGTGGCCGTGTTCTTCCTGGGCGTGACGGCGCCCGCCCTCCTACTGCCCGGGGCCTCGAGCTACGAGGAGGTGGTAAGGAGCCTCGGCATGGTGCCGGCGGACGTGTTGGCCGGCCGGAGGCTCTACACGCTCGTGACAAGCATGTTCCTCCACGGGGGCCTAGCGCATCTCCTCGGCAACATGCTCTACCTCTACATCTTCGGGGACAACGTTGAAGCCCTGATGGGCAGGCTCAGGTACCTAGCCTTCTACCTACTCTCAGGCCTCGGAGCCGCGCTCTTCCACATAGCAAGCATAGCACTAATGCCTGAGAGCGCCCTGATAAACAGTATCCTCACCTCGGGCGTGTCGCCCTGGCTGATCCCGGCCATAGGGGCCTCAGGAGCCATCTCAGGAGTCCTCGGGGCGTACACGCTCCTCTTCCCCACCGCCAACATCAGGATACTCACCTTCTGGGGGTTCTTCCCGATAGTCCTGCGCCTCCCCGCCTTCATCTACATACTGGTGTGGTTCATCTACCAGCTGATAATGGGGCTCGCGGTGAGCCTCACGGGGGTCACCGCTGGGGTAGCGTTCTGGGCCCACGTGGGCGGGTTCCTAACCGGGGTAGCCCTCACGCCCTTGTTCGTGAGCAAGGCCAGGCTAGCCAGGGTGACGCTGCTCTACTACTACACGCCCACTCTAGCAGCTGAGTAGCGCGCCCCGACACGCCTGGGGAGGCCCGGGGAGGGCTAGGTGAAGTAGGCCAGGCAAGCAGCCCCGATGGCAGTCTGGGCTGCGAGGATTAACGCTACCACCCTGGCCTCAGTGGCCTTAACCCCCAGCCTCCTGAGCACCGTTATGGCTAGGTGGGTGAGGCTGTAGGACCTCTCGTAGGGGGGCTTAAGCGAGCCGTCCGGCTGCGGGACCCCGAAGTTCTGCTTGTAGACGCCGTGCAGGAGGCCCCTGAGGAACAGGGCGAGCTCGAGGAAGTAGAGGGCGAAGAGAGAGAGGCCGAACTTCTGGAAGTCGCCGATGACCACGAGGCCCGCGTAGTACGCTCCCACCGCGTAGGTTAGAGCGTTGCCCGGGAACACCGCCGCCGGGTACCAGTTGAAGGCGAGGAAGCCGGCCAGCGCCGCCGCCATGACGAGCGCTGCAGCGGCGACGGCTTCAAGCCCCTTGGAGGCGGCGTAGAGGGAGGTGAAGGCCATGAGGAGGAGGCCCATCCCAGCCTCGAGGCCGTTGTAGCCTGCGAGCATGTTGAAAGCGTTGGCCGCGCCCACGACTCCTACGGGCACGATGACCAGGGGGTAGTAGACCCCGAAGTCCACCACGCCCACGAAAGGCAGGTCCACCCTTGAGACGCCGTGCTTCAGGAGAGCCAGGGGGGCGGAGATGGGGGCCACCAGGGCGATCCTGTAAGCCACGGGGAGCCCCCTCCTCCAGCCGAGCACGTCGTCGACGAACCCCATGAGGCCTGCCAGGGAGAGGGTGAGCGCCAGGCTGGCGAGCTGGCTGAAGTAGACGAGCGAGCCCCTGGTGTAGACGAAGAACGACTCGAAGGCGAGGAGGCCTATCACGGCCGAGAAGACCACCCACACCCCGCCCGCCTCGGCAACCCCCGGCCTGCCCGGCTTGTTCATGTCCCTGCCAACCAGGCCGGCCCGGGTGGCTAGGGACACCCAGGCCCTGAGCATGGCTACAGTTAAGCCCTCAGCCAGGAGGGAGGCGGCGGCCAGGTAGAGGCGCCACTCACCCACCACACTCACCGGCTCAGGCCCTGAAGGGCAGGGGCGGCTGTGGATTAAGGAGTAGGCGCCGCTGGGGCCCGGGCTCTGTGGCCGGCTGCTACGTCTTCTTCAGCTGGAGGGGCGACACTACGACCGCCTTCACCGGCCCCTCCGGCCCCGGTATCCAGAGCAGCTTGCTCTTCGCGATCTCAACCTTCCTTATGGCGTAGATCTTCCTAGCGGCCTCCTCGATCTCCTGGGCCAGGCTGCCCTCCCGGTCGCTGAACACCATTGCCTGGATGAACTCGTCGAGCGTGCTGTTAGCCGCCCTGCGGGTCACCACCTCCTGGGCGCGCTTCCTGATCAGCTTCTTCTGGCTCGTCTTGCACCTGTACCTCGTGAACACCATCGTGGTTACCCTGAGCCCGTAGCCGTCCTTGGTCCACACGTTGAAGATGCCGGTGATCTTACTCGTCTTCCTCCTCGTCAGGCTCCTGATGTAGTCCCTCATGAGCTCGTGGCCCTTGAACCTGGTGTACGCAGTGTCGCCCTCAACCTTGATTATCTGGAAGTACAGCTTTACGTGTATATGGGCGAAGTCGCCGGTTATGTCGTAGAGCGTGGCCTCCATAACCCTCCCTATCAGCTTGTCAGGGTCGTCGGCCGGAGTCAGGCCGAGCGGCGCCTCCCCGAAGACTGGGGGCGCGACTACATTGTACCACTTCTTCTCCTTCCAAGTGTCGCCTACCCTAACCTTCCTCCTAGCCATACCAGCACCCTCCCGGGCTCCGCGGGCTGGCCGCCAAGAGCCTTTTAGAGCTTAACCTCCCTCCTCGAGCGCCGAGAGGGCAGCCTTAAGGTTTAGTATGAGGTCGTCGAGCGTGTTCCTCAGCCTGAGCACCCCCCGGGGCTCGCTACAGTCCACCAGCGCCTCGCAGACGAGTCTCCGCCCCTCGGCCCGGCAGGCGACCTCGACGCCGCTGGGGGCTTGGAGGTTGTCCGGCTCCAGCGCCCTGGCAAGCGCCTCGGCGTGGGGGTCCTCGACCTCCAGCACGGCCCTACAGTGGGGCATGGCGTCAACGCCTCCCTGGGTTACTGTTGCTGGCTGAGCTGGAGCTTAAGCCACAGGCCCTGCATCGAGGCGACCCTCGTCTCCACCAGCCGCCTCGCGCCCCCGGGCCCCAGGGCCCCCTCGACCTGGAAGGGGGAGGCGACGTATTCATCGCTGGGGAGGTGAATGGCTATCACTGCGTCCTCCTCCACCCTCTTGGCCACCCGTAGGGCTCTCCAGGCGAGGCTGGGAGTGTGAGGCTCGTCCACGGCGTATATCCTGAGCCAGCCGGGGCCTTTGAGCCTCCTCGCCTTGGGCGGGCCCTCCGCCAGCTCTTTGGCGTACTCCTCCAGGGCCGCCTCGAGCGGCCTGTACTCCAGCTCCGGGTCGAGGAGCGCGGCGAGGGGGACTGACTGGTCCCCCGCTGCCTCCGCTGCGTGGATCAGCGCGTCCAGCGCCTCCCTGGGATCCCGGGGCGCCACGTCGCTGAACTCCAGGATCCCACCTATGTAGAGGCGCGGGTCGACCTCGCCTACTATGGACTCTACGCGGTTCAGGATGGAGTCGAGCGACTTGGTTATCTCGCCCTTCTCGAGGGCGGACGCCTTCTTATTGTAGAGCCCGGGGTCGCCCAGCGCCTCCCTGCACGCCTCGGGGTCCCCGGTGAGCCCCGGGTAGTAGGGGTTCACCGTCCTGGCTATGGCCTCGCAGAGCGTCCCCTCCGAGGGCTTGTAGACCTTGACGGTTGTGGTCATTACCGGCTTGAGGCCGAGCAGGTCCTCGGCGTGGTCGAGGAGGTGCTTGTCGAGCCCGGCGAAGGCGCCGTGCGGGGCGACGTACCTGCCCCCGTAGAGGCCTGCGAAGGCTAGGGCTGCGACGCTCAACGGGGGCCTGGGTCCCGCCCTAGAGGTCACCAGGAGCATGGAGGCCGACACGCTCCCCTCCGCTTCGAGGAAGAAAGCGTCCGGCGGGGGGGTGCCCTGGAGGGATCCCGAGGCCACGGCTAGCACCGTGGCCTCCACGTCCGAGGCCTTGAGCTGGAGGGTGTTGAAGCCTAGGAGCACCGTGGGGACGGCCACCCGCGCCGGGGGCTTCAGGGAGGCCTTGAGGGAGGGCCTGGCCCCGGAGTAGTAGGCGTGGGAGGCTGTGTATGCAGCTGCGACCATTGAGTCGGGGTCCGGGTAGAAGTAGATCCTGAGCACGCCCCCCTTCAGCGCGTTGTCGAGCACCCTAACATACGCCTTAGCCGCTGCATCAAGGACCCTGTCGACGTCCCCAGGAGTGAGGGTGAGCTTCAGCAAGGCGCCTGGAGCACCTCGCCGGAGATGCTGGGCTGGGAAACGCTTTAAGAGGCTAGCGGGCCCCGGGCCCCCAGGCGGGCGGCTGAGGGGAAGGTGTAGGACTATGAACAAGCGCAGAGAGAAGGGTCAATCCCACTCCACGAGGCCAGCCAGGCTTACCCCGCCTACCTGGCTAACCTTCAAGCCCGAGGACATAGAGCTGCTCATAACTGAGCTGGCGAAGAAGGGCTACGGGCCCAGCATGATCGGGATAATCCTCAGGGACCAGTTCGGGATCCCCCTAGTCAAGCCTATACTGGGGAAGAAGATAACCCAGGTGCTGGAGGAGAAGGGCCTAGCGCCCCCGCTGCCCGAGGACTTGATGGCACTCATAAGGAAGGCCGTCAACCTCAGGAGGCACCTGGAGGAGCACCCGAAAGACCTCCACGCCAAGAAGGGGCTAATGGACCTGGAGAGCAAGATACACAGGCTAGTCAAGTACTACAAGAGGGTCGGGAAGCTGCCGCCCGACTGGAAGTACGACCCAGAGCAGGCAAAGCTACTCATCGCCAAGGCCGGGTAACCCATCCAGGGCTACTAGTGGCGGGCAACGTAGGAAGGAGGGAGCGCCACAGCCAGCCCTCCCCCTTAGACGGGTCCACCACCGCTTTCCCCTGGGAAGAACCCCGGGATGCTCCCGCATCCTTGCAGGGTTGGCTTTGAGTCCCCAGTAGGGCGGCCCCTCCCCTCGCCCTCTTTCCCCAAAACGCAAACGCCTCCCCCTGGGGCCTGAGTCCCGGCTCCTCAGCTTCCGGCGGCACCCCTAGAGTCGTTAAGGGGGATTGGTGGGTGCACGCGCGGGATCCCGGGGTTAGGGGTTAGGCTAGTGGGCCAACTCCTGCCTGGATCCCTCTGCCCCCGGAGGAGAGGAGGTGGCCCGCGATGCTTGACTCCTTCAAGCCCGGGTTAACCCCTCCCCTCGTCCATGCTGTTCATTAAAAACAAGGGGGACTCGGTCGTGCATTTTAACCCGCGGTTCACTAGGTTTATTCTTTTTGGTGTCGAGCGCTTGGCGGGAGAGTTGGATGGGATCCCGGAGGATGTCCTTGAGGAGCTGAAGGAGGCTATGGAGGAGATTGAGAGGGAGGTTGGTGGCGGGAGGAGGCCTAGGCGTAGGTACCCCTCTGCGAGGGATATAGCTGAGGCTGTGAGGGAGGTGGCCCTGGCCGCCCGGGGCTCTGACCCCCAGGAGTTCCCGGACCTCGTGAGGGAGCACTTGGAGGAGAAGGGCTTCTACGTGGGGCTCGTGACTGATAAGAGGATCTGGAGGGTATACGAGACGCTCGTCCGCAGGGGCGTTATCCCGGATACGCTGGGAGTCGTGGAGTGGTGACGGCGGCTCTTGGCCGCGTGCGAGGTTTGCGGCGAGCGCCCCGCCGTCGCCTCCTGTAGCGTGTGCGGGCGGAGGGTGTGCGAGAGGCACCTGCGCCGGGATCCTCGGAGCGGCAGGCCTATCTGCGCGGTGTGCGAGCAGGCCCTCTGCATGATCTGCGGGGAGAGGCTCAGCGTGGGCTACTGCGTCTCCTGCGGTAGGCTCGTCTGCGTGGAGTGCTCTGTTCAAATCGACAACGTGAGGAGGGTGTGCGTGGAGTGCTACAGGAGGGGTGTGAGGCCCAGGCCCTCGCCGGCTCGGCTGAGGGGGGCGGCGCGGCTCGCGCTCAGGGTCGTACGGCCTGTTGCCTGGTGAGGAGTCCATAATAGCCTCGACCCGGCCGGTGCCTCCATCCACCTGGGGTGGGTTCGGGTGAGCGCGGAGGCGCTCGTTAAGAGGCTAGAGAGGCTCATGGAGTCGTTCCCCAAGAGCGGCCTGAAGGCGACCAGGGTCACGGGCCTCGTCCTGAGGCTGGCCGGGTTAGCTTCGAGGCTCGAGGCGATAGCCTCCAGGGCGGAGTGCCTGGCCACGGTTAAGGGCCTGCAGGCCAAGTCGGGCGCCGGGATCCTCTACAACACCGGCTGCGCGGGGATCTACGCCCTAGCCGGTGAGGGCTCTGTTAGGGTGTGGAAGATCGGGAGCCACGCGTTCTCCGCCTCCATCGAGGACGGCGCCGTCTCCGTGGACGATGAAAACGTGGGGATAACGGTCACGCCCGGCAGGCTCGTGCTAAGGCTCCGCGCGGGCGACACGAGGAAGCCCGAGGAGGTGGAGCTGACGGACGTGGAAACAATCTACACACGGTACTACCTCATCTCCTACGCTCTGAAGAGGCTGGAGGCCCATCTAAGAGCGGTAGAGACGGACCTAGCCAAGTGCTCGAGGGAGGCCGGGGCGAGGTGCTAGGTTAAAGGATTCCTTTAATTAGACCTTTGAACGTAAGACCCCGGTAATGGTATGCGCCGGCGAAACAGACCAATAATCTTTATTACCTTTGCTCGACGTACATAGAAGCACGGCTAGAACCCATGGGAGAGGGGTGAGAGGGTATGTCCAAGCAGCTACCCCCGGTAAAGGTAAAGGACCCCTACACGGGTAAGGAGGTCGAGCTAGTCCCCATCAAGGTGTGGGTGCTAGCGCCCAGGACCAGGAAAGGCGTGAAGATCGGCCTCTTCAAGAGCGAGTCCGGCAAGTACTTCAGGGCCAAGGTGCCCGACGACTACCCAGCGCCCTAGACGAGTAGAAAGGGAGACCGTTAAGGGCCTCAAGTCTCCCCTAATTCTTTTCCTTACCCTTTTAATTCTCCTTCCCGTGCAGCCGGTTCCCCTGCCTGCAAAGGCTAAACACGCCCCGAGGGGAGGCTGAAACGCGGGATCCCCCCGGTCCTCCTAAGCGGCGCACGTGCTGGAAGGCTTATTAGCAGCCCCCGGGATCCCTTGTCCGGGCAGGTTACTGGTTGGATTATTGGTAGTAATGATGAGGTTTGCACGTCCCGGAGCCCCCCGGGTGTCCGGGGTGCTGTGACGAGCCTCCACCGGGTCTGAGCGGGGGCTCCTACTCCTCCCGTGGCTCGCAGAGTCCTGCCCGCGTGGAGGGGAGGGTTGGGCTCGGTGAGGTCCCCAGAATGTCTTCACTCCTTCAGCGCAGCTTCCGGCGCTTTCCTCACAGCCCGGTTAGGGGTGCAGTCGCCGGGAGGGGCTTAATAGTGAGCTGCTGTGGGGGGCTTACTTCTTCCTTAGGATGAGGATTCTCTCCTCCCCCACGACTTCCCCCTCGCTGCCTGGGAGGATTGCGCAGTCCACGTAGCCCTGGCTTAGGAGTATGCGGGCGCTCTGGATCCTGGGGACGGGGTAGGGTATGGTGTTGGCTGGCCTGAGGCTCGTGTAGACTGCCGGGATCGCAGTCCTTTGGCAGTCGCCGCTTGAGGACTTGGCTATGGAGACTCTTCTCTCGCCGAGCTCGCCCTCGACCGTCCAGCCCTCGGGCGTGCTTGGGAGGGTGATGGTTGAGGCCACTACGAGCGCTCCCCTAGGGAGGAGGCTCATGACCTGGCTCGGCTTCGCAGTGGGCGCGTAGACCGCCCCGTCGAGGCCGTGCTCTTCAACCACGCCCGCGACGTCGATATCGTCGGCTAGGACTAGCAGCCTCCGGCGGTGGGATCCCCGGGTCTCCACCTCCACGGCCTCCCCGGGCTCGTAGGGCGAGTGGAGGCTGGCGGGGACGACGACGTCTCCATCGCTCCACGCCTGCGAGGCTATCATGTAGCTATCCCTCGCCACCGGCACCGCCGCCGGCTCCGCCTCGCCGACGAGAGCAACGGGGACCGTGGTGTCCCTGCCCCGCTCTCCCGCCAGCATCGAGGTGAGCACCGCCCTCACCCTGCCCCTCCTCGTGAAGGGCCAGGTGGGGAGCCTCAGCGTGTCCAGCAGGTCAACCACGACCTTGAGGAAGACGTTGAACGCGCTCCTCGGGTTCCCGGGGAGCCCTATGAAGGGGGTTGAGTCGACTACCGAGATCACGGTGGGCTTCCCGGGCTTGATCCTGAGCCCGTGGGCGACGAGGGACCCCATCCGCGAGGCCACCCTGTAGACGACGTCGTCGATTCCCGCGCTCGTCCCCCCGCTGGTGAGCACCAGGTCGGCCCCGCGCTCGAGGGCCCTGGCGACCCGGTCCTCCACGTCTTCAACCCTGTCCCCGGCTATGCCGAGGTCTAGCACCCTCCACCCCATCGCCTTCAGGGCGGAGGCGAGGTAGTACCTGTTCGCGTCGAACACCCCGGCCTCCCCGGGGTCGCTGCCCGGCTCCACGAGCTCGTCGCCAACGCTGAACACGGCGGCGAGGGGTCTCCGGCTGGCCTCGACCCTCCTGATGCCGAGAGCTGCTAGGGCGGGGGTGAGCTCCGGGGTCCACGGCGTGCCGGCCGGGGCGATTAGGTCCCCCTCGGCGACGTCGCTGGCGGGGGCGGCTATGTTGCTCCCTGGCGTTGCAGCCCTCAGGATCCACGCCCTGCCGCCCTCGATGTTGACGTGCTCTATCGGGACGACCGCGTCCGCGCCCAGCGGCACCCAGGACCCCGTGTCGACTTCAATGCAAGACCCGGGCTCGAGGGTGAGCCCCGGCTTCTCCCCTATCTTGACCCTGCCCCTGTACTCCAGGGCGACGGGCCTGTCCTCGAAGGCTCCGGCGACGTCTACGCTCCTAACGGCGCAGCCGTCCACGATGCTGCGGGGGTACCATGGCAGGCTCCTCGGGGCCCTCACCGGCCGGGCCAGGAGCCTCCCGTGGAGGTCCTCGACGCCGACGGTCTCGGCCTCCGAGAGGAGGCGCCTCCGGGCTCTGGAGCCTATGAGCGCCGCCGCCCTCTCCACCGCCTCCCTGGGCTCGGCGAGCTTCTTGAAGACCTTCCTGCCACCGCTAGCCAATGCGTGCCACCCCGTTGCACTCGGGGATCCCCTGGCCGGTGAGCCTGATATTAACCAGCTCCCCCTCCTCGTATCCGGTGACGTCGGCGGGTACTATGAAGAAGGAGTTGGCCTTGATGAGCGTCGACAGGATCCCGCTGCCAGTGACCCTCAGGGGCTCCACCGCGAGCCCCTCGCCCCCCCTGCAGGCCAGGCTCCTCACCACGTTCACGAAGCCGGGGCGGGAGGTGTACCTGCGCCTCAGCCTGGCGCTCACCACGGGCTCCCAGGGATCCCTCCTCCCGAGCCTGGCCCTGTAGAACTCGTCGAACACCGCGACTAGCTCGCTGAACGCTGCGACAGGCATTCCGCTTAGCATGACGACGGGCCTCCCCTGCACCAGCGCGACGCCGCCCGGCCTCCCCGGGGTCAAGGCGAGGCCGTGCACCATGTCCTCGGCAAGGTCCCTGACCGCCTTGACGGTCAGGTCCCTCCTCCCGGCGCTGGTCCCGCCCGTGGTGAAGACGAAGTCCACCCGCTCCACCCACCGCTCCACCTCGCTCCTGATGACATCGTAGTCGTCGGGGAGCACCCTCACCCCCTCGACCCTCACGCCCCTGCTCTCCAGCCACGCAGCCACGAGGATCCCGGTGCTGTTGTAGACCTGGCCGGGCCTCAGGGGCTTCCCGAGCTCGACCACCTCGTCGCCAGTGTTGAGGACCACCGCCGTGGGCCGCCTGTAGACCTTGATCCTGCCGACGCCAATCGAGGCCAGCACGCCTATATGATACTCGGTGACCACGTCCCCCCTCCTAACCACGACCTCGCTCGCCCTGAGGTCCTCGCCCCTCGCGGAGACGCCGTAGCCCGCGGCGAACCCCCTGTAGACCTCGACGAAGCCGCCGTCCTCCCTAGCGTACTCGGCGGGGACCACCACGTCGGCGCCCCTGGGGAGCGGGCTCCCCGTCGCGACCTCGGCCGCCTCCCCCGGCCCGATGGAGCCCGGGTCCTCTGCGTCGATGGGGATCCTGGCGGTGACTCTTAGCCTCACCGGGCTCTCCTCGGAGGCCGCCGCCACGTCAACCCACCTGGCGGCGTAGCCGTCGAGGACGCTCCTGTCCACGGGGGGCACGTCCCCTGGGGACCTCACCTCCTCCGCGGCGACCCTCCCGAGGCTAGCCGTGAGCGGGACCTCCTCCGTGGACGGCTTGAAGCTCGACCTGAGGAGGAGCCCCACGGCCTCCTCGACCGGGTGGAGCTCCCTAATCACCTCCCGGGCCACGCTGCAGCACCTCCCTAAGCTCCGACTCGACCTCGCTAATCATCCCTCTAAGCCTGGACTCCGCGCTGCTCGCGGGCTGCGCGTTTAAGTCGAGCCTCAGGGGGGTGACTGAGATGCAGCCCTCGCTGAGCACGGTGTACACGTCGGTCCCGGGGGCGCCGTGGACCGGGATGGGCTGGAGCCAGTAGTAGGGCCTGCCCCTCGTGTCGAGCCTGGACTCGAACGCGGGCTTCCACCTCCTCCTAGCGGCCCTAGTGTACTTGACGCACCCCCTGATGTCGCGGGGTGAGGGGAAGTTGACGCTTAAGACATCCACCCCCTCCGGCATGCCCTCCTCCAGCACGTGCCTCGCGAGGCCCCCCGCGACCACCCTCACTGCGGTGGAGAGCCTCTTATCGTTGAACTCACTGAAGAGGCCGACGTCGGCGGAGAATGCTATAGCCGGGATCCCCATGAGGGCGGCCTCCAACGCCACGGCGATCGTACCGCTGTAGAAGATGTGCTGCAGGCTAAGGTTCTCCCCCACGTTGACTCCTGAGACGACTAGGTCCGGCTCGAAGCCGTGGACCCCCAGGGCGAGGTGGAAGGCGTCGATGGGCGACCCGTCCGTGACGTAGACCCGGTAGCCCATGAACTCCGTCTCAGCCAGCCTCAGGGGCATGTTGAAGGAGACGCTCCGCCCCACAGCGCTCCTGGGCCACTCCGTCGAGTATATCCTAGCCTCGCCGAGGCCCTTGACGGACTCGTAGAGCAGGTAGAGCCCCCTCGAGAGGTAGCTGTCGTCGTTGGTGACTAGAATCCTGGCCCGAGCGGCCAAGGCGCCCCCTCCAACCTGTAATTGCCTATTTGGCAGTAAAGTAGGGGTGGGTGGCCCGGGCCGGCCCGCTTGGGCGTCGCTTGGATTTAAATCGATGCGGGCCCCGGCCGCGTCGGGGGGCCGGCGTTTTGGCTGGCTTCAGGGTAGGCATAGTGCAGGCGGCGCCTAGGGGCTCCAAGGCCGAGACCCTCAAGGCGGTGGACCGCCTCCTGGGCAGGGCCGTGGAGCCGTCGCTCATCGTGACTCCGGAGTACCTCATGATCGACCCCACCGGGCTGCCGAGGGAGAGGATTGAGGGGGAGGCGGAGGAGCTGGAGGGGGAGTGGCTCGGGTTCTTCAGGGATAAGGCGAGGGAGATGGGGGCCTGCTTCGCCGCGACGCTGCTAGAGAAGGCGGGGGACGGGAGGGTCTACAACACTCTAGCCTTCATCGACAGGAACGGCGCCCTCGTCTCCGTGTACAGGAAGACCCACCTCTTCGACGCCTATGGGTACAGGGAGTCCTCCTTCACGAAGCCCGGCGAAAGCCTCTTCGAGCCCGTCAGCCTCTGCGGCTTGAGGGTCGGGGCGGCTATATGCTTCGAGCTCAGGTTCCCGGAGATCTTCAGGGCCCAGGCCCTGAGGGGGGCCGAGCTGGTGGTGACCCCGGCCGCATGGTACCGGGGCCCGCTGAAGGAGGAGGCGCTCCGCTTCCTAGCCCAGGCCAGGGCGCACGAGAACACGGTCTTCCTCGTAGTGGCCTCAAACCCAGGCGCGAACTTCGTCGGGAGGAGCATGATAGTCGACCCCATGGGCGTGGTCAGGGCCGACGCGGGCCCCGGGGAGAGGTACGTGGAGCACGAGATAGACCCCGGGGAGGTTGAGGAGGCGAGGAGGATCCTGCCGGTGCTCAGGCTCAGGAGGCCGAGCCTCTACCCCAGCATGTAGCCCCCTTACGCCCCCCGGGAGGGCTGGGCTACCTTCCAGAGGCTTTTTCAGAGGCCTTCAACGCCTTCACTACGGCGTCGGCCAGCTCCTTGGGGTCGCTGAACTCCACGACGGCCCTGAGCATGGGGTAGCCCGGCAGGCTCTCGTCGACCTCGTACTTCACGTCCCTGCCTAGGGCGGTGATGAAGCCCGCGGCGGCCTTGAACGCCTCCGCCGCGCTCTCCGGGTCGTCGCCGCTCACGGGCAGGGGCACGGTGACTGAGACTGCGTAGCCCCTCCCGCCCCCGGCTTCCCTGACCTCGGCGTAGACGCCCTCAGCTAGCCTGATTCTCGTGGCCTCACCCTCGGCCTCGAAGGGGACCTGCAGCTCCTTCAGCTTTGACTGGAGCCTGTGGGCCCATGGAGACTTCGCCGCGTGGCCCGGGATCCCCTCCTCAGCGAACTCCACGGCTACTCCTCCCCCTCGCCGTAGTAGATGACTACGTTGAGCTGGGCTAGCGCGGTCTTCCTCCTCTCGCCCCTCGGGTCGGGGATGACGCGGCCCCTGACGAGCTTCCTCCTCCTCTCACCCTTCCTCCTCGGGTGGAAGCCCGGGGGGCCGGAGAGGAGGACCCTCTTCTTCCCGGCGCCCGGGACTCCCGGGTGCATCGGCGTGCCGGTGGCGTCGCTGCCGCCCCTGATCTTCAGCCTCACTCCCTCCAGGCCGATGAGGGATCCGTCGAAGACGTCGCCTATGGCGAGGCCTGCCAGCTTCACGTGGACATCGTCGGGGACGGCTATCTGCCACGCCTTCGCCCTGAAGGCTTCAGCCTCGGCCTCCAGGTTCCCGGCGACCTCGCCGAGCAGCTCCATGGGGACCTTGACCTCGTAGTCCTGGAGGCCATCGTCTACGATGACTTTGAATGGTACGTTCACCTTCTTGCCGTCCTCCCCCTTGAACCGCAGCGTTAGAACCCCGACCTCGTCAAGCCTCAACTCCTCGGCCAGCTTCCTGCTGACCTTGGCGGGCGGGAGCTTCGTCCTCTCCTTATCCTTCCCCTTCCTCATCTCCTCCGTGTACTCCAACCCCTCGTCAGCCGTAACCTTAACCTTAACCACCTTATCGCCAGCCCTGGGGTCGGATATGACCACTCTAAGGGGAGGTCTCTCCTCACTACTCAACCCATCACACCCCCGGTCCCCTGCGGGGACCAGTTCCTCTTGAGCCGCGGAGGCGGGGCCGGCTTGTGGAGTCTATAAACTCTATCGAGCCGCATATACATTGCCGGGTGTGGAGTGATGGCTGCCAGCCAGCGTGGGGAGACGGTGAGGAAGCTCAGGCAGCCGATAGTGGTGGTGCTGGGCCACGTCGACCACGGGAAGACTACGCTGCTCGACAAGATTAGGAGGACTGCTGTCGCCGCGAAGGAGGCGGGGGGGATAACGCAGCACATTGGAGCGAGCCTCGTGCCGGCGGATGTGATCGAGAAGATAGCGGAGCCCCTGAAGAAGGTTATCCCGGTGAAACTCATCATACCCGGCCTCCTGTTCATAGACACGCCTGGCCACGAGTTGTTCAGCAACCTCCGCAGGCGCGGCGGCAGCGTGGCGGACTTCGCCATCCTGGTAGTCGACGTGATGGAGGGGTTCAAGCCCCAGACCTACGAGGCGCTCGAGATCCTGCTCCAGAGGAGGGTCCCATTCGTCGTGGCCGCGAACAAGATCGACAAGATCCCCGGGTGGAAGCCTAACCCCGGCGAGCCCTTCATATTCACGATCAGGAAGCAGGATCCCAGGGTTCAGGCGGAGCTGGAGAGGAGGGTCTACGAGATAGTCGGGAAGCTCTACGAGAAAGGGATCCCCGCCGAGCTGTTCACTAGGATAAAGGACTTCAGGAAGGCGATAGCCGTCGTCCCCGTCTCAGCCAAGACGGGGGAGGGGATCCCGGAGCTACTCGCAGTCCTTGCCGGCCTCACCCAGCAGTACCTCCGCGGCAGGCTCAGGTACGCCGAGGGGCCGGCGAAGGGCGTGGTGCTGGAGGTCAAGGAGCAGCCCGGCCTCGGGACTACGGTCGACGCCATAATCTATGATGGAGTGCTCAGGGTTGGTGATAGGATAGTTGTGGGTGGGAAGAGCGGCCCCATAGTGACGACCGTCAGGGCCTTGCTAATGCCTAAGCCTCTCCACGAGATCAGGAGCAGGGAGGCCAGGTTCGCCCACGTTGAGGAGGTCCACGCGGCCGCGGGCGTGAGGATAGTGGCCCCGAACCTGGACGAGGTAATCGCCGGGTCCCCGCTCTTCGTCGCAGCCAGCGATGAGGACGTCGAGAAGCTGGTCGCCGCCGTGAGGCGGGAGCTAGAGGAGCTCAGGATAAGGACGGATAACGTGGGGGTCATCGTTAAGGCGGACACGCTCGGCACGCTGGAGGCCCTAGTCGAGGCCCTCAGGAGGAGGGGGATCCCGGTGAGAGTGGCTGACATAGGCCCGGTCACCAGGAACGACGTGATCGAGGCCGAGGCAGTTAGGGCGAGCGACAAGTACTTGGGGGTTGTGCTCGCGTTCAACGTTAAAGTGCTGCCGGAGGCTAGGGAGGAGGCGGCGGCATCCGGCGTCCCCATCTTCGAGGAGAAGGTTATCTACAGGCTCATCGAGGAGTACGATGAGTGGGTGAGGAAGGAGAAGGAGGCCGAGAAGAGGAGGCGGCTCGACGAGCTGGTGAGGCCGGGTAAGTTCAGGATCCTGCCGGGCTACGTGTTCAGGAGGAGCGATCCCGCGATAGTAGGCATCGAGGTCTTGGGCGGCGTGGTGAAGCCAGGATACCCCGTGATGAGCGCTGACGGCAGGCCGCTCGGGAGGATAATGGCGATCAAGGACAGGGACAGGAGCCTGCCGGAGGCGAGGCCGGGGATGGCGGTAGCCGTCTCAATCCAGGGCAGGGTGCTCATCGGCAGGCACGTCGACGAGGGGGACGTGGTCTACACGGACGTGCCTGCCTCCCACGCGGTAGAGCTGCTCACCGAGCTAAGGCCCTACATTAGCGACGACGAGATAAGCGTGTTGAAGGAGATAGCTGAGATCAAGAAGAAGATCGGGGACAAGAGCTACACGACGGTGCTCATCAAGCTCAAGAAGCTCTCGAAGGGGGGCTAGTAGTCCCCCACCAGCTCCTCCTCCCTGAAGACGACCCTGGACTCGTGCTCGAAGCTCTCCTTGGAGTCGCTGGCGTGCACCACGTTCTCCCCCACCGAGAGGGCGTAGTCCCCCCTGATGGTGCCGGGCGCCGCCTTCCTCCCATCAGTAGCGCCGATCATCAGCCTCACAACCGAAATAGCCGAGTCGCCCTCGAGGATCATGGCCACCACTGGGCCGCTGGTGATGAACTCCACAAGCTCCTCGAAGAACGGCTTGCCCTTGTGCACCTTGTAGAACTCCTCGGCCTGCTCCCTGGTCATCCAGAGCATCTTCAAAGCCTTAATCTTGAACCCCTTCCTCTCGAACCTCGAGATTATCTCGCCCACAAGCCCCCTCCTGACGCCGTCCGGCTTGATGAGTACGAGAGTCCTCTCTACCGCCATCTCCTTTCAACCCCCGACTCGGGTCGCTCGGCTGCCCTAGCTTGGTTAGATCACTCCAGCGCGCTTCTTCCTAACCCACGTGACCTTCGCCGGGTTCCTGCGGAGCTTCACGAAGTTCTTGAAGCACTTGCTGGAGCAGAACCAGTAGATGTGGCCGCGCTTGGTTACGTACATCAGCCCCGTGCCTGGCTCTATTAAGCTGCCGCAGTACGCGCAGGTCCTAGCCTTTGGCATCCCGCTACTCCCCGGGGTCAGCGCCCGTGCGGCGGGCGCCTCTTTAAATGCAACTTAAACCCCGGCCTCCCTGGGGGCTCGTAGGGCTCGGTGCAGCGCCTTCTAGAGTTAATTGACGGCCCGGGCCCCTGCCTGCCCGGTGTGCCGGGAGGCGTCCTGGTGGGGTCCTTGGGCGGCTGCGTCAGGGTTGTGCTGCTGGACTTTGACGGGACGGTCGTTGACACCATGAAGGCCTACGCCGACCTGGCTGCCCCCCTGCTCGCCGCCGCCCTGCGCGTAGGGCTCGAGGAGGCTAGGCGCCTCTACCTTGCTACGGCTGGCAGGGCTTTCAGGGAGCAGCTCAGGATCCTCGGTGTCCGGGGCGCCGAGGCCGAGAGGGTTGCCAGGGCGTTCGAGGAGGCTAAGAAGAGGATCCTGGCCTCGCTGAGCCTCGACGGGCTCGTCGTGGAGCGGGTGGAGGCCCTCAAGAGGGCGGGCCTCAGGGTCTACCTTTCAACGAATAACGAGTGCCGCGTCATCTCCGTCAACAGGGGCCTCACGAGCCTCTTCGACGGGGTCCTCTGCTACGACGAGGAGAGGGGGCTGAGGAAGGGGAGGGAGCACTTGGAGGAGGTTCTCAGGCGCGAGAGGGTCGGCCTCGGCGAAGTAGTCTTCATAGGCGACACTGACTACGACTTGGGGCTCTACTCCAGCCTGGGGGTTAGGGTCGTCAGGACCCGGGGCCTCTGGGATCCCGGGGATGACGCTGTCGAGAGGGTGCTCTCCATGGCCTCATGCCGGGGGCCCCGGGGGCGTTGAGGACTCGGCTGGCTTCGAGGGGCCGGCGGGTGCTCAGGCTTGCAGTCCTACTACTGCCTGGGCTGCTCCTCAGAGCCGTCCTGGCGCCGTACACCTGCGGGAGCGACATAGCCCAGTTCGCCGGCTTCGCCGACACGACGCTTAGGCGTGGCCTCCGCTTCTTCTCCTACAGCGATGGCTCCCACGCCGCGGGGGAGGGCTGGCCGTACCCTTGGCCCTACGTCTACGGCCCCCCGCTCGCCGTTACACTAGCCGCCCTGAGGATCCTCGCCCCCACGCCGGTAACCAAGCACTGGGAGGGCGGTGTTTACCACGTCTACGTCCCCACCGACTGGATAGTGGCCGTTAAAACGCTCCTCATAGCATTCGACGCGGCGTCAGCCGTTGCCCTATACGCAGTCGCAAGGCTCCTGGGCGCGGGCGAGCGGGGGGCCGCCGTGTGCATGCTCCTCTACTTCTACAACCCCCTGGTCGTGTACGTGTCCAGCATCTACGGCATGTTCGACCAGGTGGCCCTCTTCACGCTACTAGCCGGCCTCTACCTGCTCCTCAAGGGCAGGAGGATCCCGGCCTTCCTAGCCGCCGGACTCGCCGCGTCGGTTAAGCCCACCATGGCCGTGGCGGCTCTGGGCCTGCTAGCGGCTGAATCCAGCCGGGGCTGGGGGAGGGCCTTGAAGGCGCTGCCGGCCCTCCTGGCCGGCGCGCTGCTACCCTACCTACCCTTCGCCCTGGCAGACCCTTATGGCGTGGCTGTCTACGTTAAGGCGGTGGAGTCCGTCGCCTCGCCGAGCCACCCCGAGCCGGTCGCCTACAGCTTCAACGGGTTCTCCAGCATAGCCTTCTACGCCTGGAGCAGGGGCGACGCGGGCGCGGCTAGGGCAGCGCTCGCCGCGTGGCCCCTGCTCTTCGCCCCCCTCTACGCCGCCGCGCTGCTAGCCGCCGGGAAACGGGCGACCCGGTGGCGGCTGCCGGCCTCTCCTACGCCGCCTACACCGCTACCTACTGGAGGGTGAACCCCCAGTACCTCGTCCCCACCGTCGCGCTCGCCCTCCTACTCGCCGGGAGGGCTGGGAGGCCATCCGTCAAGGCCCTATCCGGGGCGGTCGCGCTGCTTGCAGGCCTCTGGCCCCTCATGTACCCGGTAAGCTTCTGGGCACACGTCCACATCCCCAGCCCGAACAGGCTAGTGGTCAAGGCGCTGGAGCACGCGTCGCTAAACATACTCAGCGACCTGGCATACGTCTACTACAGCCTAGCCCTCACACTGGCGCAGCTGCTCCTGGCAGTGGAGACCATGCGCTGGACCCTGAGAAGGCGGCCCTGGGAGTGAAGGGGTTCGGCCCCCCGGGGTGGCGGGGCGCCGAGTGGTGCGGCGGCCGGGATTTGAACCCGGGACCTCCGGCTTGGCAGGCCGGCGTCCTAGTCCAGGCTAGACGACCGCCGCACCTCCACTTTTCATTTCTATCGCGGAGATGCCCCCGCCAGGCATAGGGTTTAGAGGTGACGGTATTTAAGTTTATCTCCGGCCATTCTTTCAATTCTATCGCGTAGGTGTTGAAAGAATTTCAGGGAGCCCTCGAGCCCCGCCCCTAGTGCGAGCTGGAAGGCGTGGTGTTGCTTGGATGGGCGTGGTTTGGGGGTTCGTGGTCGCGGGCTACCCGAGGCCTAGGCACGTGAGGCTGGCGCTGCGCGACCGGGAGAGGGGGGTCATCCCCTTCGGCGCTGCGGAGGAGTCCATAGCCCTGGGCGCCGCCTCGGTTATCGGGGCCCAGGTCTCGGCTGGCCTAGCCTTCGCCGGGGACGGCTGCATGGACTGGCACGACGTCTTAAGGCCGTTCGCAGTCTCCTGGAGGAACGTGAGCCTCGGCGGGTTGCTCAGGTTCTTCGACAACAACTTCTTCTACAGGATACCGGTGTTCCACGGGGAGCCCGAGCCCAGCGACGTACTGGTACCGCCGAGGGTTAGGAGGTTCCACCCAGTGGCGTGGCCGGCGGGCTTCAAGGCCACAATACCCGGACCGTTCACATTCCTCAAGCTGTCCAAGAACGAGGCCGGGGTTGAGGACGAGGAGCTGGGCAAGGCCATAGCCAAGGTTCTGGCGGTGGAGGTCAAGGGGGCGGTAGAGGCGGGCGCCGGGCTCGTCGAGGTCCAGGAGCCTTTCCTAGCCGACGTAGACGCCAAGCCTGAGGACGCCGAGCTACTCGACGAGCTCCTGAAGCCAATCAGGGAGGCGAGCGCCGGGGCCAAGCTAGTCGTCTCGATCTACTACAACTTCCCCGACAGGAAGGTCTACGAGAAGCTGCTAGACGTCAAAGCTGACTACGTCGCCCTCGACTTCGGCGACGCACCGAGCCGCGCCTACGACACGCTCCAGAGCCTCGGCCGGGGCCAGTGGACGCCCGCCTTCGGCGAGATTAACGGTAGAGAAATCTACGACGATGACATTGAGAGGCTCGCCTCCAGGATAGCGTCAGCCGCTAAAACGCTCAGCCTCGAGGAGGTCGTGGTGACGACGACTTCGGGCTTCGAGCTTATACCCTACAGGTACAGTCTCAGGAAGACCGCGCTCCTCGGGAGGCTCGCAGAGAGAGTCGCTGAGGAGCTGGGTTTCGAGCTGAAAACCCCCCTAAGGCACGTGTAGCAGGGTAGCCCCGGGTGGTCGGCGTGGCGCTCTACGAGGTTCCGAGGAAGTTCCCCACGACGGTCGTGGGTAGCTACCCGAAGATCCCGCCCGCCGACGAGGCTATAAAGAAGAGGAGGGCGGGGGAGATCAGCGAGGAGGAGTTCCACGAGCTCGTGAAACCCGCGATTAAGGCGGTTGTGGATGACCAGATTGAGGCCGGCGTCGACATTATAAGCGACGGCGAGCAGTCGAGGGAGGACATGGTAGTTTACTTCGCCGAGAGGATCGAGGGCTACGCTCCCGGCGAGTGGACTAGGATCTTCGACAACGTCTACTTCAGGAAGCCCGTGGTCACGTCCAGGCTGGCCTGGAAGGCGCCCATGGCGGTTGCGGATTGGGAGTACGCCACAAGCGTCTCCCAGGGGAGGCCTGTGAAGGCCATACTCACCGGGCCCTACACCATGGTCGAGTGGAGCTTCGACCTCCACTACAGGGACAGGCGCGAGTTCATGATGGAGATCGCCAGAGTGATACGCAGGGAGCTCGACGAGTTCGTGGCCCGGGGGGCTGAGTATGTTCAGATAGACGAGCCCGCCCTCTCAACCAGGCCGTGGCGGGAGGAGGTGGAGCTCGCCCGCGAGGCCCTGGAGATAGTCTTCAAGGGCCTGCAGGCTAAGAGGATAGTCCACATATGCTACGGCAGAATCGAGAAGATACTGCCCTACCTCCTCGACTTCCCGGTCGACCAGTTCGACCTCGAGTTCAAGAACAGCAACTTCCGACTCCTCAAGTACCTCAAGGAATACGGTTACGACAAGGAGCTGGGCTATGGAGTCATCGACGTTCACAGCTTCCAGGTGGAGACTGTTAAGGAGATCAAGGACGCCATAGACACGTTGATGAAGCTCGACATAATAGGCCCCGAGAAGGTGTATGTTGACCCGGACTGCGGGCTGAAGAGGCTGCCCCGCGAAATAGCTAAAGCCAAGCTGAGGAACATGGTGGAAGCGGCTAGGCTGGCCAGGGAGGAGTGGTGAGCTTGCCCAGGCGCGGCGCTCGTCAAGGGCTGCCCAGGGAGTACCGATGCGACGAGCCGCCGTGCATACACGTGGTCCTTGACGAAAGGAAGAAGATGGTCCAGGTTTTCTTCGAGGACGAGGAGTACATAACTCCGATCCCCGCCGACAAGCTCCTGAAGGCGTGCGAGGAGCTGCGGGAGGCCCTCAACAAGAAGTACAGGGAGGCCAGCGGCTCTGAAGTCGACGAGCTCGCCAGGAAGTACCTCAACGCCACCCCGGTCGAGGAGGAGGTCCTCGAAGAAGAGGAGGAGTAGCGGCCAGCGAGTCCCCGGGCGCGGCGAGGGCCTAGCGCTCCAGCAGCTCCCTGGGTAGCCGCTTCACTAGATCCCTTACCGCGCTGCAGGACTCGTGGAACGCCCTCCTCTCCTCCTCGGTGAGCGGTAGCTCGAGTATCCTCTCCACGCCCCCGCCCCCTAGGACCACGGGCACCTCGGCGACGACGTCGCGCTCGCCGTACTCGCCGTCCAGGTACACGCTGGCGGTGAACGCCCTCCGCTGGTTCTTCTTCACCGACTCAGCCATGAGAGCCAGCCCGGCGCCGGGGCCGTAGCTGCTGCTGTACCCCCTCAACTGGGTTATCGCAGCTCCCGCCTTCACCGTCTCCTCGGCCACCTCCCTCAGCTCCTCTTCCGTCAGGAGGCTTGTGAGCGGGATGCCGGCGACGCTCGAGAGCCTGGGGACCGGGAGCATTGCCTCCCCGTGCATCCCTATGACTACGGGCGTGATGCTAGCCGGGCTGACCCCCAGCTTCCTCGACGCGTAGTAGGCGAGCCGGCCCGCGTCGAGGACTCCGCTAAAGCCTATGACCCTCCTGCGCTCCCACCCCAGCCTCTTGTACATGACGTAGGTCATCGCGTCCACGGGGTTCGTCGTCAGCATGACTACGGAGTTGGGGGCGTACTCCAGGATATTATCGGCGATGCCGGCTATGATGCCCGCGTTCTTGGCGAGAAGCTCCTCCCTAGTCATCCCAGGCTTCCTGGGGAAGCCTGCGGTTACGACTACCAAGTCACTCCCAGCCATGTCCCTGTAGTCGTTGGAGCCCCTCACGTCGACGCTTAAGCCTAGGATTGCAGCGGCGTGGGCGAGGTCAAGCGCCTCACCCTGCGGCTTCCCCTCGATGATGTCGATGAGTAGGATGTCATCGAGCTCCCTGAGCATCATGAACAGGGCGGCGGCTACGCCGACTCTGCCAGCCCCAACAATCGTGATCAAGGCGGCGCACCATGCAGTGCCCACGGATGGAGCGGGTGGTTAAATGCGGTTTCCAAGCAGCCAGGCGGCCCGCGGGCCCCCGGGGGAGGCTTGCTAGCCGCACCGCCGGAGGAGGCCCTTAAGCGCCTCGCTGGCGGCGGAGGCTACCATATGCGCCACTCTAAGCGGCTCAGGGATCCTGGCGTGGATCTGCAGTCTGGAGACTAGAGCGGTGGCCCTCTCCGGCGTGGTGCCCCAGGTCACTAGGTATAGCGGCCCCTTCGGCGTATCCACCCTCACAGCCCTGTCGACGATGGATAGCACCCTACTCCTTACACCGAGCGGTCCGGGGGCGTGGGCGAGTGCGGGTGCCAGCCTCTCATAGGCGGGCTTGTATGTGTACGCGACGATCACGCTGGCCCCCGTGAGCTTTACAAGCGCCGGGGGGCTCACAACGTTGAAGCCCGCTATGGTTACGGAGTCCAGGAGGACGGCGTCGGGGCGGGCCCTACAGGCGGAGACTGCCAGGTGCGCTATGACCCCGCTTGCCTCGAGCCCGTCGACCCGCAGGATCCCCATGCTAACGCCGACCGGGTCTAGGCCGTCGTAGCAGACGCAGGCTGCGGTAGTGTACCCCCCACCCAGCTTATGGACTCTCCCGTCGTCGCACGCTGACACCAGCACGGCGCTCGATAACCTCCAGCACGCCATCCAGCATGGGATCCTCGGATAGCGCCTCAATTATAGCCTCCGCGTCGCTGGCGAGCTCGATGACGCGGGTCTTCCCATACCTCCCCCTGCTCGTCACCCTCCCAACTATTAACCCCAGCATGTCGAGCTCCCCTATTATGCCCGAGACCCTCCTAAACGTGACCTTCTCGATGTTGATGGACGACGTGAGCTGGAGGTACAAGTCGTAAACCTCCCCCGTGGTGGTGTAGTGCCGGCCTCCGCCGGTGGCCATGACTATGCTTGCCAGCACAAGCTTGCCGTGAAGCGGGAGGCTCCTAACCACGTCTGCCACCCTGTCCCTCTCAATCTCGTTCCTAGCCTCCATGACGTGGCTCCTCGTCACCCGGTCCAAGCCCCGCCTCTCGGCGATCTCGCCGGCGACCCGGAGCAGGTCCAGGGCCCTCCTGGCGTCGCCGTGCTCCCGCGCGGCCAGCGCGGCGCAGAGCGGTATAACGTCGTCGTCTAGAACGCCGGGCTGGAAAGCCTCCTCAGCCCTGGCCTCGAGGATGTCCCTTATCTGCTCGGCGGTATAGGGGGGGAAGACCATTTCCTCCTCGCTCAAGCTGCTCTTCACCCGCGGATCCAGGGACTCGACGAACCTGACGCTGTTAGTTATCCCGATGATCGAGACCTTCGATCCGCCGTCGAGCATCTCGTTGATCCTGGTGAGCTTGTAGAGCACGTCGTCCCCATGCCTCTTGACGAGGAAGTCGATCTCGTCGAGCACCACGATTAACACGCCGGCGCGCCCCCGCAGCTTCTTCACAAGCCTCGAGAACACCTCCCCGGTGGAGAGGCCCGTGAAGGGAACCCTGACCTCCAGGGACTCGGCTATATCGGCTAGAACACGGTAGGGGGTGTCGCGGTGCCTGCAGTTAACGTAGATCCCCCTAACAGGGACCCTGAGCTCCCCAGCCTTCTCCTCCAGCTTCTTCAGGACGAACCGGGTCACAGCAGTCTTGCCTGTACCCGTCAAGCCGTAGATGAAGACGTTGTTCGGGCGCTCGCCCCTCAGGGCGGGGGCGAGCGTGGCCGCGAGCCTCCGGATCTCAGCCTCCCTGTGAGGCAGTACTTCGGGCACGTAGTCGGGCATCAAGACCTCTCTACGCTTGAATATCCTGGACTTCACCGATCTCTCGAAGATATCGTCTATAAACGACAACGCCGGCTACCTCCAGCCTCCACTGGATTCAAGCGCACTAGCCCAGTTGCCTGGGGAGGCAGCTTAGAAGGGGCCCGGCCGGCTTGGGGGGTAACCCGGTTTAAAGAGATAAGGCTAAACGCTGGAGCCCGCGTCGCCCGGGACGCGCTCAAGGTGCTAGTAACGCTTTAAAGGACTGCCCTCCACCGCCCTAGCGCGGCACGGAGGCCTAGCAGGCGGGTGGGCCGGTAGCTCAGCCTGGAAGAGCGCCCGGTTGGCATCCGGGAGGTCCCGGGTTCAAATCCCGGCCGGTCCACCACCCTCCCCACACTGTCCTCCTGCGTGCCCGCCGCCAGGAACACGTGGATAAAAGGGGCGTAGCCGGTTTGTAGTGTCGGTTGGAGCACGCGGTGTCTCTGATGGCGTTGCGTGACGCTTACGGGCGCCCCCTCACGAACCTCCGTATTAGCGTGACCGCCGAGTGCAACTATCGCTGCATCTTCTGCCACGTTGAGGGGCACCCGCTTGGCGAGCCTGCAAGGATCACGCAGCTACCGCCCGCCATGAAGCCGGGGGACTACTACATCGTAGCCAGGGCCGCGCGGGTCCTCGGGATTGACTCGTTTAAGATAACCGGGGGAGAGCCCCTTGTGAGGAAGGATATAGTCGAAGTTATCGCAAGCTTGAAGGAGGGCCACCCGCAGGCTTGGATATCCATGACCACCAACGGGTACCTCCTTTACAGGCTACTCCCCAGGCTGGTCGAGGCGGGGCTGAATAGGGTTAACGTCTCGATACACAGCACGAGGCGCGAGGTCTACAAGTTCATAACGAGGGTGGATGGCTTAGAGAGGGCTTTGAAGGGGCTCGAGGCGGCGGCCGAGTACGGCCTGAAGCTCAAGGTGAACGCCGTCATACTCAAAGGGGTTAACGACGGGGAGGTGTGGGATCTAGTAGAGCTCGCCAGGCGCTACGGGGCAACCCTCCAGCTCATAGAGCTGCACCCCGTCGGCTTGGGTGCAAGGTTCTTCTCCAAGTACTACTATTCCCTCGAAGCCATTGAGAGGGAGTTGATCGAGAGGGGGGCAAGGGTTACCAGGAGGAGGCTGCACAACAGGCCGATCTACGTGCTCCCCGATGGGGTGAGAGTGGAGGTTGTGAGGCCCTACAGCAACCCGTGGTTCTGCGCGGGCTGCCGCAGGGTGCGCCTCCACCCCGAGGGGAAGCTCTCGCCCTGCCTAAACTGGAGGGGGCCCCTCGTAGACCTCCTCGGCAGGGTCAGGGGGGCTAAGTCGCTGGAAGAGAAGGTGAGAAAGGCGGTTGAGGCTTTGGTCGAGGTTAACCTGTTGAGGAGGCCGTTCTACCTCTGGGGGATAGGCTACGAGCCGTCTGGGAGGCGCTTCTCGCCTTCAGGGCTTAGGCTTGAGCTGCCGAAGAAGGCGGGCTCGGGGGTTAGAATGCTGGAGGCCTGGAGCATGAAGCCCATGGGCCACACCAGTGAGGCCCAGTAGCTGGAGCCCGCCAGCTCCAGCGCAAAGCCTACGGCTGCGATGGATAGGGCGGGGACGGCTAGCGCGCTGTCAGTCCTCACGGGACAGCCCCTCAACCCAGCGGGCCCCCCAGCGGCGGCGACGAGGGCTAAGGCTAGGCTTGAGCTAGCCATCGCCGCCGCGGCCGGGGTTGAGTAGTAGACGAGCGGGGCAACTAGCGCCAGCGCGAGGCTTGCGTGAAGCCTGCGGGTCGAGAGCAAGCCTGCCACCCCCGAGGCCACCACCGCGGCAGCTGCCGTCGCGGGGTCCCCGAAAGCCCCCGCAGCTAGCCCGGCGTAGGCGACCTCAGGCCTGCGCGCAGCCGCCGCCCAGAGAGCAGCGGCGGCCAGCAGGGCAAGGCTGGCGTAGCGGGCCGGCAGCGCTCCGGGGCCCGCGGCTAGGAGAAGCAGCGACGACAGGGCCAGCCACGCAGCTGGAGCAACGGTGCTGCCCGTGGAGACTAGGGCCACGACGCTCGAGGCTAGGATGGCTGCAGCGTAGACCCCAGCCTGGACTCCCGCGGCGTACGCGAGCGAGGCCGCGGATGCGAGGGCTACTAGCATGCAGTAAACCGCTCCAGGGCCGCGGCAGCCGGCCCAGTAGAGGAGCCTGCTCATAGCGCTGCCACCATTCTCCCGATGAGCCAGTAGTCTACTGGAAGAGCTAGGAACACGGCCGCTATTATTGGACTTGCAAACTTGAAGATGCCCCTAGCCGCGGTGCGAGACGGTTCAGCAGCAAACCTCGATATCCTGGCGTAGGCGAGTATGGATAGCAGCGTCACGACTAAAGCAGCCAGGACCCCGTAGCCTTGGGTGAAGGCGAAGGCCCAGGCGAGCGCGACCATCACTGCTAGGGAGGCCTTCACGAGCCTAACCACGTCTCTGACCGGCATCAGCACAGGCGCCATTGGGATGCCTGCCCTGGCATAGTCGCTCTTGTAGTAGTATGAGATGAACCATATGTGCATCGGTATCCACGCCATTACTATTCCGGAGAGGATCAACCCGCCGACGTCGATAGCGCCGCGGGCGGCGGCCCAGCCTCCGAGTGCGGGCATCCCGCCGGCGACTCCGCCGAGGAGTATGTTGAGTGGAGTGCTCCTCTTAGCTATGTCAGTGTACATTATAGTGTCGAAGAACAACCCGGCTAGGACGGCGACGGCCACGTACCTGTTGATTAGCCCGGCGGCTAAGACGCCGATTAGCGTGAGCAGCACTGAGTAAACTGCGGCCTCGCCCTTGCCTAGGATCCCGCTCGGCACCGGCCTGCTCCTAGTCCTCTCCATGAGGCTGTCGATGTCGTTCTCGATAACCATGTTTAAAGCGGTGACCCCACCTATGCCTCCAAAGGCCGCCACGGCTAGGAGTAGGGCGTTCAAATTCGGCAGGCCCCCAGCGGCGAAGTACGCGCCGTACATGGTTATCGATAATAGCATTAGCTGCATAGGCTTTGTCATTACCATTATCGCTTTCAGCTTCGATGAAATATTCATTGAGCACCGCCACCAACTGGCAAAGTTGGGTCAGGAGGCTAAAATAGTTGAGTAATAAAGGAGGGTAACGAGTCAATGGCGGTTGGCGCTGAAGTAATCATCCTGCAATCAAGCGTGAGCGGGATCCAGCATGGCGCTCCCAAAGGCTGAAAGATGGAGCATCGTCGGCTGTCTCGAGTAACGCTTAACAGCCAAAGCCCTGGTTTATGATGCACTCAGTACGAGACCCTCTCAAGTCTCACGGTTCTAAGCTCGCCGGGGTTTACTTGCTTCTTCCTCACGATAGCCTCCCTAATCTTAATGTAGTCGTCTTCTACGACGAAGCCTACCCTGTACGCTACAGCCGCGCAGGACGTAGTGGCGGCTCCTCCACCCACCCCACCCTCAACCATTAGGTCGAGGCTGCTCTCCAAGTCCTTGTATGAGAGGCTGCACGCCCCCTCGGGGTGGGTGTGGTAGAGGACCGCAGCCTTGATGAAAGGCAGTCTAACCCTGTAGACGTCGCCCTCGAGGATTGCCGCGTAGCCCTGGCTAGTGTATATTAGAGCGTATTCAACGCCCGTTCTCGCCGTTTCGAGGGCGAGCCTCCTAATGACTTCGCCGTCGCCTTGCAGTGGCTGCATAGCTATTGCCCGGTAGAGGTCTACCAGCGAGTACTCGGGCGCACCCCGCTCCCCGGCGACGACGCGGACCGTGACCCCCAAGGGCTCCAGCTTCCTCTCGCCGAGGACCCCAGACCGGCCGGGGTAGCAGACGTCGATGATTACCGTGCTGCTTCTCGGAGGGGCTAGGACTGAGCCCCCCACGCCTATCTCCCAGAGCGGGACTTCATCCTCGTATATGGACTCGATCACATCGACGACGCTGTAGGCAATGGCTATGGCTGCTGACGCCCTAGTCACGCTTAATTCCTGCCTCTTCAACCCGCCCTAACCCGCCTTGGATAAGGGCCGGTGAACGTAGATGGGTAAAAACGGCGTAGATGAAGCCTGGAACGCCATAGTGTCGGATATAGAGGAGCTCACCCAAATAGGGTGCTATGAGCGGGTCAACTTCATCACTAGCCTTGCTCTGCTCGGCAGGCTGAGGAGGAGGGCAGCCTCCCTCCTGCACGGGAGGGAGACCGTAGTCGACGCCGGCGCCGGGCCGGGGTACTCCTCGGTCGAGTTGATGAGGGAAGCAGGCCCGAGCAAGCTGATCCTCCTAGACCCTAGCCAAATGATGCTCGGCGTAGCCTACAAGAGCCTCGAGCAGTGGAGGGGCAGGGCCCAGGCGGTTGTAGGAGTCTTCGAATCCATGCCTCTCCCGGACAGCTCAGTCGACGGCGTGATCTCAATGTTCGCCTTCAGGGACGCCATAGACTATGAGGAGGCGGCGCGCGAGATCTGCAGGGTCCTCAAGGAGGACGGCCTATTCGTGATCTTAGACCTCATTAAGCCCGACTCGCGCCTAGAGGAGATCGCCGTAAAGGTGTACATAACCGTTATCCCGCTACTGGCAGCCCTGATGCTTGGCTGCATCAAGAGGGGTGCATTCCTAAGGTACCTCGACCTGGTTAAAACAATTGAGAGAATGCCTAGGCTTAGCGAGTTAACCGGCATGCTGAGTAAGTACTTCAAGACCGTTGAGGCCGAGAAAATACTCCCGGGCACAGCGCTAATCAAGGCAGAGAAACCACGCAAAGACGTATGCCCTTAATTCTTAATCGCGGAAAAGCCCACCAAGAAAATCGTGAAGGCTCGGCTTCAACCGCCCCTAGTAGAGCTTAATGGCCCATTTACAGTTACACGATTAATGGAGGCCCTGAACGGTCGCGGGCATCTCCGCGATGAGAAGAATAATTGGACTCCGAGGGCGAGGGGATTGATGAAGCGCTTTAGAGTGGACCCGACAGGGGATGACGACAGTACCCTCGGCTGACCTAGCTTACACAGTGTTTTCGCCGGGCAGATGAATTCGGTTAATTAAAAGGTGGATTGTTTAGTTCGAGTAAGAAGGAGGAGGAAGACTATAGGGGGCTACCTGCGCCTGCTCAGCTTCCTAGCCTCCCTCTCGGCCTCCCTGAGTATCAGGATGTCGCCAATGCGGACGGGGCCCATGACGTTCCTGGTTATAATTCTCCCCTTATCCCTACCCTCTAGTATGCGGACTCTAACCTGCGTGACCTCCCCCGTGACTCCCGTTCTGCCGATTATCTGGATTACCTCGGCAGGGAAGCCGAACTCTTCAATCACGTTTACCTCGCTCCCCTTCTCCTCCCTAGACTCAGGCACCAGCGACACCCCCTGCTTCGGGCCAGCCGCCCGAGGACTTATTAAGCAAACCCTGCAGGGAAGCGCAGGGTTAAGGATTGGTGGGCCCGCGGGGATTTGAACCCCGGACCTCCGCCGTGTCAGGGCGGCGTCCTAACCAGGCTAGACGACGGGCCCCCGTACTTTACACCTCCCACACACGGCGGGGGTTATAGAAGTTTCGGGGTTCTTGACGTAGTCTAGGAAGCCGAGGAGGCGTATTTATCACCCTTGGAGGCGTAGCTGAAGAAGGCGGGGAGGCCGCGGCTGGCGGCCGACGGGCCCCCGAAGCCGGGGGCCTGAGGAAACTCCGCCCTCCCCGCGGCAGCCGGGCCCCGCAAGGGGCACGGGTGACACCCGTGGCTCCGGCACAGAAACGACACGGCCCCCCGCAGTGTCGAGGAAGCGGCGAGGCCCGCCGGGCAACCGGGGGGCAGTAACCCGCGGAGGAAGCGGGGGGATGCGTTGAAACGGCCGACCCCGGCGGAGCAAGGCCCCCGGGCGGTGAGGGCCGCGCGAAGCCCGGGGGGTGTCCGCTGAGTCGAATGCCGCCGAAGTACAGAAGGCGGGTTATAGCCGCGGCCTCCCCCAAGTGTTCCTAGACGTGTTGATTCATTGCACCTAGCCGGGGTAACACTCATAAGACCCCGTGGCTGCCACTAGGGAAACCCGGTGGGCCCGTCGTCTAGCCTGGCTAGGATGCGGGGTACGCCGAGCCCCTGAAAGGGGCGGCGCCCGACTCGGGACCCCGTGGTCCGGGGTTCAAATCCCCGCGGGCCCACCAACCCATCACGACGCCAGTAAGGGTGTTAGGGTTTCGTGGAGAACGCCGTTCCATAGCCTACATAAATTATCTTGTCCGGGTTCAGCGCTTCTATCACTTCGCTTCTATTAGTAGCCACTACTAGAGTTATACCGGCTTTTCTAGCCAGTAGACCCACTTTCCTAGCTACTCTTTGCGCCGTCAAGCTGTCGAGGTGGGCGGTGAACTCGTCGATCACCAGCAGATTGGGCTTCCCCGCTAGCAGGCTGGCAAGCTTCGCCCTCTCCTTCTGGCCGGTAGATAACTCGGTGAACCTCGCCCTATAGAATACCGCATCGCTTAACCCCACCATGTTCAATACTTCCACTGCAGCTACGGGATCACCTGTTTTCGCGGCTACATGCTCTAGCAGAGTTTCCGAGCCAAAACTCGGCTCTAGCTCGCCGGGTAGTAAAGCCTGCAACCTAGTATTTGGAGGGACCTTAACCGTTCCCTCGCTAGGCTTATACTCATCTCTGGACTGCAGCTCCTTTCTGACGGCCCCGATTATCATCCTTAGGAAAGTTGTTTTGCCAGCGCCACTCGCGCCAATCACGACAACTACCTCGCCAGGCTCGATGACGACGTTCACGTTCCTCAGAACATACTTCTCGATAACCCTCCTCTTAACCCCGAAAGCCAGCAGTACCTCTCTAAGATTCGGTGGAAGCCTCTTGACGTCAAGCACGCTGGAATACGTTTTTGAAAGGTTCTCTATGATAATGGGGCCGCTCAGCTTTTCCACGACGCCATACCTAGACCTGTACAGCTTCCCGCCGTGCATCTTAGCGTAGGGATCCTTTTCCAGGAACTCCCTAATCCTCTCCTCAGCCTCCGGAGTTAGGGGGTACATTAATACGGGTCTCCCACTCCCGGTATCCCACATGTAGTAGAAGCCTGCCTTCTCGAAGAATGGGTTGTAACGCGCCATCATAGCTATGGTTTCAACTATGTGTTTACGCTTCTTCATTTCAGGTATTCTCCTCTCTCGTATCCACTCAATAGCCGCTTTCACGGATAGAACTCCCAGCCCGTCTCCTCTATAGTCGGGGTGGACGACAACCCTGGCTATTCTCGCGGCCGCAGTGTTAGCTATCCTTAGCGATTGCTCGCTAACCTCCTCGCTAACAATGGCCTTTGCCAGCCTCCTGCCGTAGATTGCTTTTAAATGCCTATATCTAGAGAGAATGCTCCTCTTCTCAGATAACGCCGTGGGCCAGAATGTCGGGTGAAACCATTCCTTTGGGAAGACTTTTTCCCTAATCATCTTCTCGACTCTGCCATTAGGTAGTCTACGATTCATTAACGGTATAGGCGTATCGACTCTGACGTAAGCGACTATTTTAGGCTCATACTCCTTCCTGCCTAGAAGCTCGAACACCAAAAACCTGCTACTGGGTATGCTTCCCCTTATCTCCTGAAGCTTCATGGGCACGCCGTGCTTGGGGCACTTCGGCTGGATATTGGACTCCATGTAGTACCCGCATATTGGGCACCTCCAAACGGCGACGATTTCCTCTTTACTGGCATAGTGGTACTGCTCTAAGTTAACTATATCCATGTAGTCTTCCTCGCTTAACGCTTCACGAGCAACGATTTTGTACTCGTACACCTTCCTAGTATTTAGGGGGTCCTTTCTCTCTAAAACATACGTCTTCCTCCAAACGGGCCATACGGGTACCTCCTCACCCTCATACACCCTATATAGCTCGTAATCGTTTGGCCCGAGAATCCAGGCGTCACCCACCTTCTTAGGTTCATCCTTTAATACAACCTTTACAACCTCGCCCTCGCTGAACCACTGGGCGATAACGCCGCTCATCCAAAGAAATACTTCGCGCCCCTCAATCTCTACCGGAAGTATGCCGAACCACTTGTATCCAATCCTACTCATTAACTTGTAGGGGTCACGGGTTATTTTGGTGGTTATAGTGTACCCTTTAACGCCCAGTTGCTCCGCCAATTTAGGGATGCACCTCGTGATTAATTTCATGCGTGATCATAATAATTTTTATTACATCCCCGACGGCTGCGCGGATCACTCCAGCGGAAAGGCTGGCTCGACGTTAAATCCCACATGCCGCCTGCGGGCTCCAGGCGTTTCGACGCGTCTAGTAGAGCCGTGTAGGGCCCAGTCAACGCTCGCAGACTAACAAGGCTCGCCGAGACATCCTGGTGCCTAGGAGTGCTGATAACGGCTTGCCCTGCGCCAGGAGTCGTGCATGGCTGTTAGAAAATCACTCCCCAACACTAGCGGCTGACGCTCAGGAGTATGTCCATATTGTGGCTAGGAGCTGGGGGGTGGTGGGCCCGCGGGGATTTGAACCCCGGACCTCCGCCGTGTGAGGGCGGCGTCCTAACCAGGCTAGACGACGGGCCCCCACGCCTCCCCTGGTTCTCTGAGGCGGGGTTAAATCGGTAACCTTGCATTTGAGCCACTTCAGGTAGTCGGTCGGTTACCCCAGAGTTCTTCACCGCCCCCGCGGGGCTCGCTTAGGGGCATGACTCTCCTCATACCGTTCAGCGCCTGCGGCGCAGGCGGCTTTTAGTCGATGAAGAGTGGTATATAGCGTATTTTGCAGTTGCCGTGTGTAGATTCGAGTTTCTTGTACAGCTCCGCTATGCGGGTCGAGTCGCCGTTTGCCACCATTAGGTCTATGCAGTAGTCTTTTACGTGGACGTGTATTTGCGCGGTTATTATGTCCTTAAACCCCTCTAGAACGCTGATGCCTCTTCTATCGTTCTCCGGCGTGGAGGCGCAGGCGACTAGTAGTATGCCCGTGCATTCGTGCGGCTTCACGAGGTGGGCATGGTCCTCGACGAACAGTTGGAGCGCCCTCTCAACGATTTTGCTCCTACTCACGTTTAGCTTCTCAGCAATGGCGTCAAGGGTCTCCGTTAAATCCTTGCCTATGCTTACCCCGAACCTTCTCTTGCTACTCAACGCTTTATTCCCACCACCCTCGTCTTTTTAGCAAGGACTATCAGGGCGTAGATCACTATAAGGGTTAAGCCTATCGCCCCCGACGGAGAGATGTCTAGGATAATCGCTAGAACACCGCCTAGACCCGAGGCGGCAATCGCGGACGCCACGCTGAGCGCTAGCGCTTCGCTCATGCTCGACGCGGCGCTAGCAGCGATCGCCGCAGGCACTAGGATGAGGACATGCTCCAGTATGAAGCCTGAAATCCTTATGAGGCCCACGGAAGCCACGCCCAGCATTGTGAAGAACGCCAGGTCGTACAGCCAAAGCCTGCCCATGGTTAGCCTAGCGTCCTCCCTGTCAACTCCTATGTACACCTGGGCCTCGTAGGATGCCAGGGAGACGAGTGCGACGAAGCCCGCTATGGCTAGCGAGTAGTATGCCTCTCCCCGAGTGGCGAGGAGTGGGTCCCCCAGTATTAGCGACGACAGCTTGTACCCGCTACTCATCGTTGAGGCGTAGTACAGCGCGATGACCGACGCTGCAGCCGTGAAGCCGACGAAGAGGTAGGTGACTACTTCAACGTCGTAACCCTTGTACACTAGGTAGCCGGCGAGGTAAATCAGTAGAACGCCTATAACGGTGGCCGCCGGCGCCGCGCTCTGAAGCGAGCCGAGGAGGATGAAGGCTATCGCCGCCGCTAGAAGCGCCGAGTGAGCGGCTGCGGCCGACAGGAAGCCCATCCTCCTCGCCGCTACGATAGGGCTTAGGAAGCCAAACCCTACACCTGCGGCTACGAGTGCGGCTGCCCAGAGCGGGTTAACCCTGGCTTCAGCTATGTAACCCGCAACACCCGCCGCAACTAGTAGCAGGGTCAACTCACGCGTGCGCATGGAAATCACCTATATGCACGTAGCCCTCAACAAGGCGGGCGGCCGCCCCGTAAACCTTCCTTAGAACCTCGACTTTAAGCACCTCCTCGGGCCTTCCAACGGCGACTACACGCCCATCCCCAATTACGACGACGAGCCTAGCGTGGTCAATGAACAGTATTGGGTCGTGGGTCGTCACAACCACGAGCTTGTCCCGTGAAAGGTTGCCGATTAACTCGGCTATCTCACTCCTACCGCGGGCATCCACGGCCGAGAGGGGCTCGTCGAGCACCAGTATGGGGGGATCCCAGGCGAGGGCCTTGGCTATCAGGACCCTCTGCAGCATCCCCCCGCTCAGGCTGCTTAATGGCTTGTACCAAGCCTCGCGGGGTAGCCTCAGCTTCGTCAGGCAATGCTCGGTTACCTTGCGGCGATCCCCGCGGAACCCCCTCAGCTTAAGGGAGGCGGAGACTAGTTCAAAGGGCGTTATCGGGAAGAGGAAGCTTTGCCTCACGAGCTGGGGCACGTAGCCTATGAGCCGGCCGGCCTTCTCGGGCGAGCCCGTGACGTCCAAGCCGTTGACTATAACTTTACCCTTCGCGGGCCTTATGAGGCCTAGGATCGTCTTCAGCAGGGTAGTCTTGCCGGCGCCGTTAGGCCCGATTATGACTACCAGGCCGAGGCCCTCCAATCGAAGGTTGACGTCCCTCAACGCCGGCGTATCCCCATAGTAGACCCACACGTCTCGGACCTCGATGCTAGCCGTCATTCACACCACCATGCACACTCCACGAGGGAGCTACTTGGACTTATGCACAGCTATATTGTTTCATGGTACTCTGTGAAACGGTAGACCAAGACAGGGAGCAGGGTTAGCTTTATAAGCGGTTCTTTGGGCAAGTAGAATGTGCACAGTCCAAGTAGAATTTAGGCCGGGGTGTGCACGATGAAGTGGTCTTGGCTTGCAGCGGCTGCAATCCTGGCGGCGGTACTGGTTGCGGTAGCCTTCGCCATCGGCTCTGGGGAGAGAGGGGCTGGCGAGGCGGGCCAGGGGCTCCTTGTGGTCACGACTATGCCTGCGCTGGAGTCGGAAGTGAAGGAGCTACTCTGCCCCGGCGATAGCGTTGAAAGCATCATACCCCCCGGAGTCGACCCACACACCTACCAGCTTAAGCCGAGCGACTACGACCTCCTCAAGAAAGCGGATCTGGTAGTAGTGCTGGGAGGCGAGCCCATAGCTGATGCCGTAATTAGTAAGGCCAGAGAGCTTGGCGTGGACACTGTTGTAGTGCTGAACTTGGACGGGATACGGATCCTGAAGACTCCGTCAGGCTTCACCAACGTGCACTACCCGATCTACGACCCAGGCAATTACAAGATCTTTGTTGACGTTGTGTCAGAGAAGCTAGCCCAGCTCAACCCAGGCCAGGCGGGCTGTTACGGCGAACGGGCTAGCAGAGTCAAAGCCAAGATAGACGAGCTCCTAGCATACAAGAGTTCGCTTAGCAACGTCAAGGCGGTCGCCTCAACCCCCCTGGCTCAGTACGCAACCTCCTGGCTGGGAGTGAGCATAGAGGCGTACGTCTCCGAAAGCCCGAAGGGGGAGACTGTCCCGTCGAACCTCGAGAGGATAGAGAGCCTCATGAAGTCGGGCCAGGTAGACGTTGCATTCATAGTAACCGACGCATCGGGGGAGCCGTTGACGAGGGCCGACTCCTGGCTTCAGGGGAAGGCGGGCGAGTACGGTGTCCCCGTGGTTAAGGTGCCTGCCCCCTTCACGCCTGGCTCGACTGTGGAGAAACTCGGCAAGCTGCTAGAGGAGTTGAAGTCCCTGGGCCTGCTCCAGGGCGGGTGAAGCGCCCTCTTTAACAGTTAGTCTTCTGCCTTTAACCGAATAAAGCGATTGATAGGAGATAAAAACCCCGCCGATGTTAAGCCTCGCTTACTGGGACTTGCTGGTGGGCGGCTTGAGGAAGGTTTATATAGTTGACGCTGTTAGGACCCCTGTGGGCAAGTTCGGGAAGAGCCTCAAGGACTACCCTGCAAGCGATCTGGCGGCGTTCACCATAAAGAAGCTGCTGGAGCGCGTCGGCATAGAGCCGTCGGACGTCGACTTCGTGGTAATGGGGCACGCTATAAGGGCGGGCACGGGGATGAATACCGCCAGGCAGGCGGCTTTAAAGGCCGGGCTCCCGCCCTCGATAGGCGGCATGACCATAGACATGGTCTGCGCCAGCGGGATGGCTGCAATCATCACCGCAGCCCAGTTCATAATGACCGGGGCCTACGACGTGATAGTGGCAGGCGGGATGGAGTCCATGAGCCAGGCCCCCTTCCTGCTCCCCAGCTCCGCCAGGTGGGGGCTGAAGCACCTCATAATGAGGGAGGCGAACATCCAGGACGCCATGGTCCACGATGGCCTGTACGACATACTCCTAGGCAGGATTATGGGGGAGGAGGCCGACGCCGTAGCCAAGGAGTTCGGCGCTACCAGGGAGATCCTGGACTGGATAGCCTACGAGAGCCACAGGAGGGCCGCGGAGGCCTGGGATAAGGGGTACATGAAGAGGTACGTCGAGCCATTCACCGACAAGGGGAGAGTGATCCTAGACTATGACGAAGGAATACGCAAGGACACGAGCCTCGAGAAGCTATCAAAGCTCCCGCCAGCCTTCTGGAAAGACGGCTTCCACACCGCAGGCAGCTCCAGCCAGCTAAGCGACGGGGCAGCCTCGCTACTAATAGCATCGGAGGACGCCGTCAAAAGCATGGGGCTCAAGCCCAAGGCCGAGATACTGGGCTTCTCCTACGCCGCCGTGGAGACCTGGAAGTTCCCCTACGCCCCAGTGGAGGCAATCAAGAAGCTGCTCAAAAAACTCGGGTGGACAGTTAACGATGTAGACTACTGGGAGAACAACGAAGCGTTCGCAGTCAACAGCTTCCTAGTAAATAAGTTCCTAGGGATCCCCTACGAGAAGCTAAACGTCCACGGAGGCGCCATAGCGATCGGGCACCCTCTAGGGATGAGCGGCGCAAGAGTGACCATTGAGCTCCTGAACGTACTAGAAGTCCACGGGGGCGAGAGGGGAATAGCGTCCATATGCCACGGCCTCGGAGGAGCCACTGCGATCGCCATTAGAAGACTCTAAACCCGGCCCCTCCAGGGTGAGGGGGCTTTCACTGCAGCACTCGCCCTTCACCCGAACCCTCAGGAGAGGAGCTTTTGCACGTGCCCCGGTCTGGGTAAAGCTTCAGACAAGTAGGACCTCTCCTTTTAGCGGCCTAGGCCCAAGGGGCGAGAGGCGGGCATGGCTAAACGCTTCTAGTAAAGTGAAGGATCCCCCCGGAGAGAGTGGGGGTAACGTTTTGTAGGGGTTTTCGGGGGGGAGGCTACTTGGACTCCTCCTCTTTTGCGAGGAGAACCTCCACTACTCCCCCGGCTTCCTGGATCTTCTTTATGGCGGACTCGCTCGCCATGGGGACCCTGACCTTGACGGGCACGTTTATCTTGCCCTCGCCGAGCAGCTTGTGGATACCCATAGCCGCAAGGTCTATGACGATCTTCCCGTCCTCCTCCTTCGCCTCGCCGGATGCTTTCAGCTTGAACGCTAGCTCTGCGAGGTCGCGTAGGTTGATAGTCCTAGGCCTGTAGCCCGCCCTGATCCTCGGCGGGTTGAAGCCCCTCTTCCCGAACCACGTGGGGGCGTACTTGATGACCCAGGTCCACATGTGCTTGTGCATGCCGGCTGCGCCGACGCCGCCGCGGCTCCCACTCTTCCTGTGCTGGCCGATCCTACCCCAGCCCATCGTCCTGGTTCTTCCCCTGAGCTTCCTCGATTTCCTGCGGCGCCTCACGACCATGCGCGCCACCCCTCATTCAGAGCATTCGCTTCACGAGCTCGTTTATCGCGGTCCCCCTGTAGCCCAGCTCGCCGCCGTCGCCGTAGTGGCGCTTAATGCTCCCTTTAAAGCCTCCCCTGGGCGGGTGGAGCCTGAAGAATGGCTTGACCCCTTTCTCCTCGAGCTTGTGGTACATCAAGGCGCCCGTTATCAGCTTATCCGCCAGCTCCGGGATCCCGCCCTCCAGCCCGAGGTTCTCCCTCACCCACTCGTCGGTCAGCGGCTTGTCGCCCTTGATCCTCCCCCTAGACCTGAGCAGCTCTATCAGGGTCTCCCTATCCATTTCGCCCCACGTAACCCAGTCCCTAACCTTCTGGAGCATCCCCTCAATCCCTGGGAGGCTGGAGTGGTATAGGGCGGCAGCATACTTCTGCCTGAGCCTAAGCAGGTTTAGGGTGTACTCCACGTCAGGCCTGACGTCGACAGTCCCCCTGATCCTTATCACCAGGTAGAGCGGCATGGCTCCCCGCCTCCCCGGTGAGGCTAGGCCCTCGCCCAGTCGAGTGGCGTGACGAACTTGTAGGTCGCCCTTAGCGCTAGGTAAGTCGCCCTGGCGAAGTTGTAGCTAGTCCTAGTCTCGCCTTTCGTGAACGTCCACACGTCCCTAATGCCGGCCATCCGGAGCACCTTCTTAGCCACATCGCCGGCCACGAGGCCGGTGCCCTTGGGCGCAGGCTTCAGGACCACCTCGACGCTGCCGCTCTTACCCCTAACCGTGAAGGGGACGCTGTGGGGCTCGCCGCACGTGCACTCCCAGCTCCCGCAACCCCTCCTGACAGGAGTCAGGTTCAGCTTAGCGTTCCTTAACGCCTTCTCCACCGCTATCCTGTACTGCCTAGCCTTACCCTTGCCCAGACCCACGTAGCCGTCGTGGTTCCCGACCACCACTGTCACCCTGAACCTCGTAATCCTCCCCGCGTCAGTCATCTTCTGGACTATCGTTGCGTCGATCACCTCGTGGTCGAGGTCTGGGAGGAGAACGTCGACGATCTCGGGCTCCAGTATCGGCAGGTTCCTCTTGAAGATCTCGTCGATGCTTGTTATCTGACCCTCCTTAACCATCCTGCCGACTCTAGTCCTAGGCTGCCACGTCTCGAGTACCTCCTCGGGCCTCAGCCTAGCAGGCCTCGCCATCACTCCGCCACCCCTTCACCCTCAGCCTCCGCGGGCAACGCCAGGTCTTTGAATTCATCCTTAATCTTCGAGAGAACCTCGTCGAAGTGCGAGGTGAGATCCTCGGGGGCCAGCCCCCTCCTTAGGTAGTCGGAGAACTGCCTCTTATAGAACTCCGGGTCCTCCTCCTTCAGCTTCTTAGCCCAGGCTGCTATGTGCTCCCCCCTAATCCTCTCGATGGAGGGAAGTATCTCCTCAGAGTGGGGTATCTTGAGGCCTGCGTCGAGGCCGCCCTTGAGGGCAGCGAACACCCTAGAGCCCCGCACGGGCTTGGCTAGGCCTATGTCTAGCACCGCCTCAGTAACGCCCGCCTTGCGAGCCCTGAACCCGGCTAGGAGCCCGGTTAGGTAGGCGGCTGGCGTGCTCTTAGTCCCCCCAAGCCAGCCGTACCTCTTGACGAGCTCCCTACTGTGAGCGGCCGCTATCACGTGGTCCCCCTGTATCTTGGCCTCGACTACCTGGACTATAATGTACTTGTTCGTCCTCCTCACGACGAACCTGGGCTTGCCGGAGAGGATTAGCTTGACTCTCTTGTAGTAGTTTGTCTTGCCCTCCCTTCTCCTCCTCCAAGGCACCCTGTACCTGGGACCCTTACCCATCAAGCCTCACCCCCCGAGGGTTGCTGGCTCTGCTTCAGCAGGCCCTGGTCCTCCATGTACCTCCTCAGGGCTGACAGGTTCCTGAACATGCCTCCCTTAGCCATCCTGTAGAGCCTCCTGTATGTGCTGCGGTCTATGAGGCCGTGGTCCCTGAGCCAGCGCAGGTACCTCCTCATCCTTCTGATCCTACCCATCCAGTCCTCCTTGGGATCCCTCCTCGCAGTGGCGGGGCCCTTCCTCTTGCCGGGCCCCCTCCTCCTGCCCTTCGCCCTCTGCCTCCTCCTCTCAAGCCACCTGTGAGAGTTGCCCTTCTTCGGCTCAGCCCTGATCAAGCCCCTCTTGATCAGCGCCAGCACGTCCTTCTTAGTCACGGCTTGAGATATCTCCTCGGCGTGCTCAGGGTCGGGGCTAATCCAGATCCTGCTTTCGCCGACTCCCAGGATCTCGGCTGCCAGCCTCCTCTGCAGCCTGTAGTCCATCCCTACACAGCCCCCGCGTTAGCCACCTTGAAGCCCCTTCTCCTGGCTTCCTTCACCAGCTCTAGGCGCTTCCTTAGCCCTACCGTGCTGGCGATATAAATTATGTGCCGCAATGGGTCGAGGCCCTCTAGGTCCTTGACGTTGTGGACAACGGCGGGCTCCAGCCCGCTCGGGTGCAGGCCTCTAATCTCGGCGTCGGTCCCGTAGCCAACCTTCACTATAGGCGGGTAACCCTTGAGCTGAAGCCTCATCTTGTTATCGTTACCCTTGGGCTTCCTCCAGTACTCCCTGCGCTCGAACTTCCAGAACCTCCAGGAGAGGTACCTCAGGAATGTCGGCTTCCCGCTCCTAGCCCTCCTGATCCTATCCTGCAGTCTCCTCCTCTCTCTAAGCTGGGCCAGCACCTCCCTCCTCTTCTCCATAACCTCCTTCAGGCTCTCAGCCATCACGCAGCCACCTCCCTAGCGTAAATGTAAATTCCGTCCACGAACTTTCTCCTATCCTTGTCTTTAACCTTAGTTGCAGCCTCTATGTTGGCGGCCGTCTGAGCCACCTTCTCGATGTCGATGCCCTCAACTATGACATCCTGCCCTTGGACCTTGACCGTGACCCCGGGCAGGATCCTGGCCACCCTGGACGCCTTCTCGCCCAGGAAGTTTGATATGAGGACCTGGTCGCCTTTAATCTGGATGTTAACCGGGAAGTGGCTGTAGATTATCTTGAGCTTGTAGCGGAACCCCTTAGTCACGCCAGTTATCATGTTCTTGATGTGGCTTGCAATAGTGCCGACGAGAGCCCTCTTCCTGGCATTAGCGAAGTAAGCCTCTACAATGACCTGATTACCCTCCTTCCTGATGATGACTCCCTTCGCGTGCGAGAAGTCCCGGGAAAGCTCCCCCTTCGGCCCCTTCACTCTAACATTCATCCCGTTAACTTCTACTTCAACGCCTTCCGGCACGTCAACCGTGGCACTTACGTACACTTCTTTTACCATCTTCTTCCCCCGCCCACCCGCGTAGAGGGAGGGCGGCTCCTCCAGGCCTCTTTAAACTCTCAAGGAGCCTAGAACAGGGTTTAGGCATAGAGTCAAGGGCTGGAGATTAGTGTCGCCCCAGCACGCTGGGTGTAGGGGCGCTAGTAGACGTATGCGAGTAGCACGCCGCCGATTCTCCTCTTCAATGCCTCGCGGTGGGTCATGACTCCCTGGTTGGTTGAGAGTATAAGGACGCCTATGTCTCTGCTGGCGAGGTACTTCCTCATCCACTCGGGTAGCCTCGCGAGATCCCTGTAGGAGACGGGGAACCTGGGCTTTATGACGCCGACCTTGTTTATCCTGCCCAGCAGCTGGACTCTGAACTTGCCCCACCTGCCGTCGTCGATGTACTCGAATTCGCCGATATAGCCTTCCTGCTGGAGCACGCGCAGCACTGCGGCGATCAGCTTAGAGGCGGGCATTATTATGGCCTCACTCTTACCCCTCATCTCAGCGTTCTGGAGGGTCGCCAGGGCGTTCGCCAGCGTGTCCATCATCACCATGCGCCTTCACCCCCGTCAACTATACTTCTTGAATCCTATGAGCTCAGCTACCTCCCTGAAGCACTGCCTGCACAGGTAGAGCCCGTACTTCTGGATAACAGCATCCCTGGTACCGCAGCGCTGACACTTCTGGGCCCCGCGGCCCATGACCTTCGGCTTCGGAGGCCTGATCTTAGCCACCGCGCTACCCCCCCTCCCGTTTAAACCCACTGGACCCCGAATTGCTGGGTTAAGAGCACCATCGTCTCCTCAGGGGTCACCCTATGCCTTAGGGGCACCCTCTTCTTCCTAGCCCTCCTCCTCCGCATTATCCTGTAGCCGGGCCTTTCAACGGTTATGTAGACGTCCATTCCTAGAATGCCGACCTCGGGGTCGTAGCGGACGCCGGGTATGAGTATGTGCTCCTCAATGCCGAAGCCCACGTTGCCGAACTGGTCTATGCTACTCCTCTTAATCCTGTAGCCTACAGCCTCCAGTGCTTTCTTGAGGAACTCAGCCGCCTTCTCCCTCCTAAGCGTCACCATGACGGCAATGTTCTCGCCCTTCCTTATGCCGAACGCTTTAATGGTCTTCTTCGCCTTCCTGAACACTGGCTTCTGGCCCGTGATCTCCTCGAGGACCTTAGCCGCTTTCTGGAGCCTCTCGCCGCTGTGCCCCAGCGCGATGTTGACTGTAACCTTGGCTATCCTAGGCTTCCTCATGGGGTGGGCCTTCCAGTCCTCGAGTATGCGCTCAACTACCTCCGCAGGTAGCGGGAGGCCCGCACTCAACTCCATGCACCCTCGGGCAGGCTTATCAAGGGCTTATCCTTACCTATGACTAGGACGTAATCTAGGCTCGTCTGGAAGATCTCTCCATTCTTGTCCTCAAGCGTCACTATGCTCCTCCTCCTGCCCCACCCCCTCTGCACACTCTTGATGACGCCTACCCTTCCAACGTTCCTACCGGAGGTAACTATGGCTAGAGCACCCTCCTCGAACGGCACGTACTCCTTGATCTGCTGCTCCGGCAGGGTGATGAGCAGGCTTCCCAGGGTCTTGTAGACATCCTCCACCGGGTTCCTTGGATCCTTAACCCTGATGAGGATGTTCCTGCCCCCGCTCAGGTTTAGCTGGATATGGCCGCCCTTAACCGTGGTCTTATCCTCGATCCTCACAATCTTAAGCTTAGCCTCATCCCTGCTGATGGGGTGGAGCTTGAAGAAGCGGACAGGGTAGGGTATGAACCTGTAAGCCTCGCCCGTGTCAACCACCTCGATTACGTCCATGAAGCCGACTGGGAACTTGTAGTCCTTCCTAACCCTCCCGTCGACCTTGAAGTGACCCTCAGCTATAACCTTCCTGGCCTCCCTAGCGGTCTTCGCGTAGCCCAGCACGTCCCTGACTATAATGAGTAGGGGGAGACTATACTCGGCCGGGTGCGGCCCAGGTCTAGGCTTAACCGTCCAGGTCCACACCTTCCTAGGTATAGGCCAGAACTTCGGCGCCGCTAGGGCTTTAAGCCTCCTCTGGCCCCCCATTCGAGCCATTACCCGCTCACCCCACTCTCAGCACTACCCGCTACCGCAGCCTGGGACTCGCCCGAGCCCCCGGAGGTTTTGGCTTCTCCGGCCTCCCTCCGGGCCCTAAGCTTCTCGAGGGCCTGCCTCCTGCCCGCCGCCCTGCGCTCGATCATCTTCTTCCTCCACTCGTCGTCGAGGTTCAACTCTATAATCATGACCTTAGACGGGTGGATGGGTCTGAAGACGGTGTCGCCTGAAGCCTTCTTCACCACAACCCCGTCCACGTAGATCCTGTACCTCTTCAAGTCTACCTTGACAACCTTACCCTCATGCCCCTTGAAGTCGCCCCTCATCACTCTAACCTTGTCGCCAACCCTCACAGGGAGACTCCTCACTCCATACTTCTCCCTAAGCTCCGGGCTCAGCGGGGCGCTCATCAGCTTCTGCCTGACGTGGAGTGGGGCGTTGAAGTAGGCCTTCCTCTGCTTCCTAGGCTGCCTGCTAGCCGTGAGCCTAGCCATCATCACCACCCTCCCCTTAGACTATGATCGTCGCGAGCTTCGCGATCCTCGGCCACCTCTCCGCGGCCTCCCTCGCCACGGGCCCCCTAATCTCGCTGCCCTTCGGCGAGCCGTCCTGGTTTATTAGTACAACCGCGTTATCCTCGAAGGCTACCCACGTGCCATCGGGCCTGCGGAAGGGCCTCTTCTGCCTTATTATCACCGCGTAGGAGACCTGCTTCCTCACCTCAGGCGTCCCCTTCTTCACCGTGACCACGACGAGGTCGCCGACCCCGGCCGCCGGCAGCTGGCGGAGCCTGGTCTTGTGTAGCGGAACGTTGATTATCATCACCTCCTTGGCTCCACTGTTATCGGCTACAGCAACGTAGCTACCCACCTGGAGGCCCCTGTTAACTCCGAACCTTGACATCGCAGCGCCGTACTTTTTCTTCTTGGGCATTGATAGACCTCCCCCCGCGCCGCGTGAGTCTTGCGGGCTTAAAATGCGTGGCCTGCGCTCAGACCTTGCCCAGGACGACGAATTTCACGGTTTTCGCTAGGGGCCTCGTCTCCCCTATGACGACTTTGTCGCCCTCCTTAATGTCGATGCATGGCGGGACGTATGCGTGTATCAGGTTGCTCCTCCTCTCGTATCTCTTATACTTCTTCACGTAGAATATGTAGTCGTGCCTGATAACGGCCATTTTCTTAGCCCTATACTTCTCCACGACGCCCTCTAGCAGAACACCGCGCACCCTTAGGTGACCGTGCCAGGGGCAGTTGGGGTCGTTGCAAGCCCTCTCAGGCGGCTTTACCCCGGGGATCTTCAGGTTCTTCACGAGCTTAGGCGCCGGCACCCCTAGGCCACCTCGCAGCAACCCTCTCCTCCGGCCTACCCAGCAGTTTATCACCTTTCACTTCCGCGACGCTCCCGCCGGGGAGTTCAAAAGCGAAAATGCTCCCCCTCTTCAAGGCTTTAACCACCTTGGAGCCCACTTTAATCCACAACGTCCTCGAGGTCTCCCAGTAAACAGTGCCCCTGACGCCTTCAAGACTGGGGTCTAGGCTCTTGAGGATGGAGACCCTGAGCCCGATAAGCTCGTGGTAGAGGATGTTGCGTTTGGTCCTCTTCACCGGGACGCTTCGCCCCTCCTTATTCCTAGCTCCTCCTCACGCATTATGGTGAGGAGCCGGGCTATGTTGCGGCGGAGCTCCCTAATCCTGGCCGTGTTCTCTAGCACCCCAGCCTTGGCCTTGTGGCGTAGCGTGATTAGCTCCATCCTCCACTCGCGGAGGAGCTTCTCCCGCTCCTCCTTACTCATCTTCCTGAGCTCATCCGCTTTCACTTTATGCTTCGGCACCGCCACTCACCTCCTCAGCCTTCTCAGCCCGCTCCTCCGCCATCCTCTCCCTAAGCTCCTTCACGAGGTCGGCCACCTCGTCCGGGTTCTTTATCCTAATGTAGTCCCCGGGCTTCCCGGGCTTAGCTATGATGACCTCGACGCCTATCACGCCCTTCGGCAGTAGGGCGTGAGCCACGGCTCTATCCACCAGCACGTCGACGTTGTGGCCGGCCTTGTACACTTTACCGGCCCTATACTTCTCGAACCTGGCCCTCTCGCTGGTGAGTTTCCCGCTTATCTTGATCTCAGCGCCCAGGGCCCCGCTTGACATTATCCTATTCAGGGCGGCGAACGCCACCCTCCTGAAGTGGTAGCCTATCTCGATCGCCCTTGCAATCCTAAACGCCTGAACCCTGGCGTCAAGCTCCGGTTCCTCAACTATGGAGGCTTGTATCCTAGGATTCTCGAGGCTGAAGACTTTCTGGAACGTCTCCTGGAGCCTCTTTACGGTCGACCCCCTCCTCCCGATGATCAGCGCAGGCCTCTCGGCGAAGATGTAAACCCTCGTCTCCAGCCCGGTCCTGGAGATGTTAACCCTGCTATACCCGGCTCCATAGAAGTTCTGGGCTAGGTACTCGTCAATCTTAGCGTCTAGGAGGCCCCACTCGATGAACAGCCTCGTAATCCTCCCCATTAGCCCTCGCACCCCCGCTACTCCTGCCTCACTACCATCTCGACGTGGCTGTGGACCCTGAATTTAGGCGTCGCCCTCCCGAAGGCTCTCGGCATCCACCTCTTAAGCGTGATCCCCTTGTGCGCCGCTACGTGGATTATCCTCAGCCTGTCGGGGTCGAGGCCCTTGTTCTCAGCGTTGTTCTCCACGTTGTTCAGGAGTTTAAGCATGTACTTTGCAGCCTTCACCGGGTACCTGCCGACGGGCCAGCCCCACTTGTCGGCGAGGCCCCTCCTGTGGGCCTGCTTCCCGTGAGCCCTCCTGAATGGCACCGCCTCCCTCTTCTCGACGACAGCCTGGAGGAACCTCTTGGCTTCACTCGTCTTCATGCCCTTTATAGCCCTAGCCACCTCGGCCATGATCTTTGGGTGGACGGGGACGTCCCACAGCATGCCCTTCGCGATCCTACTCTCATCCCTGAACTTCACGGAGTAGCCCCACGTGGGCAAACCATCCTCACCCCCGCTACTTGCCTATGTGCAGGCTGCTCCTCGTCGCCTTGAGGCCGGGCTCTCCGTGCTGCACGATCTTCGTGGTGTGGCTGAACTCTCCCAGGTAGTGGCCTATCATCCAGGGGGTTATCTTGACCGGGATGAACTCCCGCCCATTGTACACGGCAATGGTTAGCCCGATCATCTCGGGGAGTATGATCATGTCCCTGACGTGGGTCTTGATCACGGGGAGCTTCTTGAGCTTGCCCTCCTCATACTTCTTCTTAATCTTCCTGATCTTGGCTAGGAGCTTCCTCTGCGCCGGGGTGAACCCCCTGAGCAGGCTCCTCCTCTGCCTAGCCGGCAGTAGCTTGATCAACTCGTCCAGCGACATGTTCAAGAGCTCCTCTAGAGTCTTCCCCCTATACCTGAACCTCTGCCACTCCGGCGGGATCTCCTTCAGCAAGCTCACCCTAAGCTCCCTCCGCCCCTCAGAACCCCACGGGTCAGGGTCTAAATGCTGTTTGCGGCTTCTACCTGCGCAGAACGTAGAGAACCCTCCTTGCAGCGTCCTCGGGCTTGAACGCCACCCACACGCGGGCGCCGGCGTCCTCCACGCTCCTCCTAGCCACGTAGTCGTGGACCGGTGGCACTATGAAGACCACCCTGAACCCCCTGGAGACAAGGCTCCTCACAGCCTCTCCCACGTCGCCGCTCTGCACGGTCTGCTTTAGATCCGTCAGGACGATCAGCCTCTTCGAGGCCGAGTCCGCGGCCGCAGAGAGAGCGCCGTAGATGTCGGTTAAGCCCTCGAACTCCGCTGAGAGGAGCGCCGCGGCGACCTGCCTGGAGGTGAATGGGTAGCGGAGCCTCTCAATCCTGTGGCTGAATAGTATGAGGTCCCTAATGTTCCGGGCGAACGCTAGCGCTATACTCAACGCCCAGAGGCTGTACCTGCTCATCGAGCCGCTGACGTCGAGCGCCATGGAGACCTGCCTAGCCTTAAGCCTCCTCTTGAAGACGAGCGTGTCCGGCCTCCTCCGGATCATCCTGTAGATGGTCGCTCTAACCTCGAGCCTGCCGGGCCTGCTCGTGGCCTGGACCTTCTTCGGGAGAAGCCTGGACCCCGCCGTGGATGAGAGCCTCTCGAGCAGCTTCTCCGCAAGCCTCACGCTCCTGTCCCTGAGCGCCTCGTCGCCGCGCCTGTAGATCCCCCTGAGGATGGCGATGGAGGTGGCTGGGTCGAGGCGTGCAAGGGCATCGGTGAGGCGCTCGGTTTCGCCGTTCCCCACGGAGGCGACGAGGGCTTCGGCGAGCCTGGCGACCGCCTCGACGCTCGCCGGCGTGAGCTTTCCTCCGCACGCCTCCCTAGGGATCCCGGAGAGCTTGCGGAGTGAGGACTCGGCGAGGTGCCGCGACATCTCCGCGTGGCCCTCCAGCCCCGTCTCGATGTAGGCGATGGCCTCGCGTAGACTCCTCGCGGCGTCCACGGCGGCCTCTAGGAGCCTCCTCCGCTCCCCCCTCAACGGGTTCCTGCCCACACGCCAGAGCAGGTGGACGTCGACCCTCTCCAGTATCGACCACGCGCGCTCCTCGCTCCTGGACTCCTTCAACGCCTTGGCTATCAGCTGGGCGGCTTTGTCGTCGGTTAGGCTTGACGCAATCCTCACTATATCCTCGGGGCTGAGGAGGCCCGTGTCGACGCTGCCCGGCTTCCGGGCGAGGATGGCGGCCTCCTCCACAGGCCCCAGCAGGCCCGCCTCCTCCAAGTACTTCAAGGCCTCGGAGTCCACCGCTTGCCCCGACCTTATACGCCTAGCCAGCTCCTCGGAGGCCTCCTCGAGCAGCCTGCGGCGGCGCTTCTCCGAGGCTCGCCTTGCTAGCCGGAGGAGGGCGTCTGTGCTGAGCCTCTCCAAATCCTCCCTCCGCGCTAGCCCCATGCTGGCGTGGAGGTCCAAGTCGTCCTCGGACTGGGGGGGTTTGAAGTGCCTCACAGCGTCCTCAACGCTCCCGTAGCCCAGTAACGCCAGGCGCCACGCCATCCTGGCTATATCTCGCCTGCTTGCCACCCTTTCCTCGCCACGGATCCTACTGATGACTCCGAGTCTCTTCAGGTCGAGGTAGGAGGCTATCCTCTCCCTCCTATCCCCCCCGCCCCTGGCCACGGTCTTCTTGGAAACCCTCTGGCCGGGCTTCAGCTTGGCCTTGTCAAGCATCTCGAGTATGCCCTCCTCTATGACCTTAAACCTCTCCTCAACGTTGCTGCTCCTCAAGCTCGATGCTATTGAGTCAGCCACCTCGTTTATGCTCCCGGGTAAGCCGAGGGCGGATGCTATGACGAACGCTGCCTCGTCGACGGGTAGGTGCGCGGTGCCCTTCAGCACGGCGTACGTGTCCAGCAGCCTGGCCGCTTCGACCACTTGGGAGGTACCTACCTTGAACCCCTGGGCCCTCAAGCTCTCGGCGAGCGCCGGGAGGGCGTCGATGAGCTTGGATACCTTAACCCTCCTCAACCCCGAAAACCTCCCTAATAACCCTGCCAATTACTTCCTCATCCTCGACCCGCTTGACGAGGATGCTCGGCGCCGCCTCTACTACGTCGGAGACGCTTACAATGCTCGACCCCCTCAGCCGGGCTATGCTCTGAGCCATCTTAGCCCAGAGGACGAGCTCAGCAGTGCCCGGCTTGTGCGTGATGCTCATCCTCCTAAGCCTGTTGACGACCTCAATCATCCTGTTGTAAAGGCCCTGAGTGATCTCCGGCCTCCCGTCAACTCTCATCTTCAGTATCCTCGCCTCGACCTCCCTCGGGGGGTAGGAGAACTCGACGCGCACAACCCTCCTGAGGAAGGCGTCGCTCAGCTCGTTCTGCGCTATGTCCTCGGGGTTGCTGGTGAATATGACCTGGAACCCTAGGCCGGTGGCCCTAAAGACCCTCTTAAGCTCGGGGACTATTATCCTCCTCTTGTCGATCACGTCAAGGAGCATGTTCTGGAACTCCTCGTTGCTCCTCCTGATCTCGTCCACAAGCACCCCCGTGTCCAGCATGAGCGCCGCCAGCAGGGTTCTCGGTATGAAGCTCTCCTCGTTGAACCCCTTCTTCATCGCTATCAGCGGGTGGAAGTCACCTACAACCTTGTACTCATCGTAGTTCTCGCTGCAGGGGAGGACGAGCGGCTTCTTACCCGCCCACAGCTCCAGCAGCGCCTCGCCTATTTCAGTCTTCCCCGTGCCCGGCGGGCCCTCGAAGAGCACCGGCCTGCCGTTCATGAATGAAGCGTAAACGAGCGTCACCAGCCTCTCGCTCACAACGAGCTTGAACTCCTGCTCGAGTATCTTGACGGCTAACGCGGGGTCCCTGACGGGCTTCCTGTAGCCGACTACATCCTTGTAGGTCTCAAGTACCTTCTCGTATATGGGGTCAGGACCCGTCTTCATGGCCGGTCTGCCTGGCGCCTTCTCCTGCTCCAAGCACCTCCGGTGCGACCGGCGGGATTAAACTCATTCCCTCTAGCCACGAGCCCGGCTCGTAAACCTCTCCGGGAGCTTCCAGGGCTCGGTCCAGCTCCTCGCAGACCTCCCTGTAGGGGCAGGAGGCGCATCTCCTAGGGCTCCTCCTAGGGTGGGGGACCACCCCATGGTATTTGACCAGTACGATATCGTCGATTACCTGGAACGCTAGGGCTGCGAGGTCCGAGTCCAGCTTGTAGAAGTAAGCGCCGTTACGGTACTCTATCGCGACTCGGGCCTCCCTAGCGCTCCCGTTACGGAGAAAGCTGAGCGCGTACAAGGCGGCCTGGAGCACGTCGCTAACCCAGGCCCCTCCCCGGGGCGCTCTCCCGCTCTTCCTCTCAACAACCTCAACGGTATCCCCGTTAAGCCTGACCGCGTCGCTCCTGCCCAGGATCCTCACCCCGCCAACCACGGCTTCAACCCTTTTCTCGACGAGGTAGCCCTTCGTCCTGCCCAGCAAACCCTTAACGACGTGGAAGAGGCGGCCGAGAAACAGTCTGAAGCGCTTCCTCAGGCCTAGGGGTTGCGGGAGGTAGAGCTCGAAGAAGTAGCGGCGCGGGCAGTAGGCGAAGCTGTGCACCTCGCTTGGAGTGACTTTAAACCTAGCACTGGCCAAGGCCGGGGCTGCCTCCTGGCTAGTTGATCCAGCTTCCTTTAATAGCATGGTAACGGGTTAGATTATGGTGTTAATATTTAAAGCTTCCAGGCGGGTTATGCTTAACGGTGTTAAACCAGGGGCGTGGTGTAAGGTGGCGTCGCTTGAAGTTAAGGATCTAGCAGTTAGGGTCGAGGGCAAAGAGATACTCAAGGGTGTAAGCCTCAAGGTATCATCGGGGGAGCTGCACGCCATAATGGGGCCTAACGGTAGCGGTAAATCCACGCTAGCCTACACTATAGCTGGCAAGCCAGGCTACGAGGTTGTGTCGGGCGACATCCTCCTTAACGGGGAGAGCATCCTAGACCTTGACCCCGACGAGAGGGCTTTGAAGGGGATATTCCTGGGCTTCCAGGATCCCCCGCCTCTCCCCGGCGTTAGGCTGCTGAGCCTCGTCAACGCAGTCTACAATAAGAAGAAGGGGTTGCCGGTCACGGGCCGTGGTGACCCAAGGCTATTCAAGAAAGTAGTCCAGGCCCTCGAGCTGGTCAGCCTTAGCACGGAGTATGCGAACAGGGAGCTTAACGTCGGCTTTAGCGGTGGCGAGAAGAAGAGGATGGAGGTTGCCCAGGCGCTAATCTTCGAGCCGGAGGTGATAATACTCGACGAGCCAGACTCCGGCCTCGACGCTGAGGGAGTTAGGAGCATCGCCAAGATCATAGACGGGTTCAGGAAGGAGGGGAGGGCTCTGCTCGTGATAACACACTACGCCAGGCTCTTCAGCTTCGTGGAGCCCGACGTTGTAACCGTGCTCTATAAGGGGAGAGTGGCGGCTAGGGGAGGCGCGGAGCTAGCTAGGCGCATCGAGAACGAGGGCTTCAGCTTCTTGAGGGTGAACTAGGGGGTGAGGAGCGGTGCCTGAAGCCAAGGTTGAGCGTGAGGAGCTTATACCGTCCTACATGGCTGACGAGATCCTAGGACCGGCTAGGCCGGTGCCTAGGGCTATAGAGATAAGGGGCAAGATCTCTAGGAGCCTTGTTGAGGAGATATCGAGGATTAAGAAGGAGCCTGACTGGATGAGGAGGCTCAGGCTCAGGGCTTTAGAGTTGTTCGAGAAGCTGCCAACCCCCAAGTGGGTTGTTGGAGTGGAAGAGCTGGACTTAGACGAGTTGGCGCATTATGCGAGGCCTAATGTTGAGACTACAGCCAGTAGCTGGGATGAGCTTCCAAAGGAGATAAGGGAGTACTACGAGAAGCTTGGGATCCCGGAGATCGAGGCTAAGGTACTCGCCGGCCTCTCACTCCAGTTCGACAGCGAGCCGATATACAAGAGAGTAAAGGAGATGCTGAAAAAGAAGGGCGTCATCATGGTTTCGATGGATGAGGCGGTTAGGAAGTACCCCGACCTAGTGAAGAAGTACTTCGGGCGAGTCTACCCCATGAGCGACCACAAGTTTGCAGCCCTCCACTACGCGCTGTGGAGTGGCGGGGTATTCGTCTACGTGCCCCCCGGCGTGAAGGTGTACGAGCCCATCGAGTCGTTCTTACTCGTGGGTAACCCCGCGCAGAGCGTGTACGACCACACAATAGTAGTGGTTGACGAGGGGGGCTACCTGAACTTTATTGAGGGCTGCAGCGCCCCAAGGCTCATGAAGCACAGCTTCCACAATGGAACGGTTGAAGTCTACGCTCATAAAGGAGCCGTAGTAAAGTTCACGACGATGCAGAACTGGAGCAGGAACATTATCAACTTCAACAACAAGAGGGGAATAGCGGAGGAGAGGGCTAGGATAGACTGGATCGAGGGCAGCATAGGGAGCAAGATAACCTACACCTACCCATCGACGATCCTGAAAGGCAGGGGATCCTCCAGTTCAAGCATAGTGGTCCAGATAGCCAAGGGGCCCTATCTCAAAGACACTGGCTCAAAGATGATCCACCTCGCCCCCGACACTAGGAGCCGCATTGTCAACAAGAGCATAAGCGCCGAGGGGGGCGTGAACATATACAGGGGCCTGATCAGGATACCCAGGGGCGCCCGCAATGCTAGGAGCCACGTCGAGTGCCAGAGCCTAATACTCAACGATAAGAGCTACGCTTACACCTACCCGCACAACCAGATAGAGGAGCCCACGGCCCAGGTGACCCACGAAGCCGTCACCGGAAGGTTGGGCGAGGAGCAGCTCTTCTACCTGATGCAGAGGGGTCTGAGTGAGGGAGAAGCGGTAAGCATACTTGTGCTGGGGTTCCTGGAGGAGGTCATCGCGGAGCTGCCGTTCGAGTATGCTAATATCCTTAGGAGGGTGGTGGAGATTGAGTTCTCAAAGCTTGGCGGGGTCGGATAGCCGGGTCCCCAGGTATACCTGGGGGCAGTTAAGGGAGCTAGCGTCGAAGCTACCCTACCAGGAGATCAAGGACTCGCCGGTGATACCCTACTACACCAACTGGAACAGGCTGAAGAGAGCGGAGACCGCGGAGCCCGCCAGGGAGACCGAGCAGCCCCCGCTCCCCCCAGGGGTTAGCAGGGTAGACGCTATTCTAGGCGCTCCGGGAGACTGCAGGATAGCGAGGGGCAAGCGCCTCTCGAGGGAGGATCTACCCTTCTGGAGCATGCCAGTCGATAGCAGGATGGATGCGGTGCACGCGGTAAGGTGGCACTGCGGCGTCGCGGTGGATGAGCCGGGGGAGTACGTCATACTCCTAGCAGGCGGGGCGGGCTACGCGGGCCACCACGTTGAGATAAACGTGCCCGCGGGCTCCGCCGTGAAAGCAGTGATCATGGAGTACACGCCACGGCAGGGAGCGGCGACGAGGACCATCAAGGCCATCGTTAACGACGGCTCAACGCTCGACCTGACGCTCATAACGCTGGACGAGGGGGTCTCCTACACCGTCAGCCTCATAGAGCTTGGAAGGGAGGCTAGCGTGACCGGGAGAGTGCTTATCCTGCCAGGCGAGATGACTCACACCAAGGTCAACGCTGTGCTGAGAGGCGAGAAGTCCAAGGCGATGGTGGGGGCTTCAACGCTAGCCTGGGGAAAGGTTTGGTCCGACCTGATAACCAACACCCTGCACATTGGGGCTGAGACCGAAGGCACAATCATCCACCGTGGCATCGCCAAGGGGGGCGCCTTCGCCGTCCACAGGGGTGGGGCAAAGGTCGAGCAGAGCAGCGAGTGGTCCGCCGCGGCTATTGAGACCTCATTCCTGAGCGTCGACGACAAATCCACGGCGGTAGCTGTCCCGGTACTCGAGGTCGACACGGGGAACGTTAGGGACGCTAGGCACTCTGCAGTAGTCGCCCCGCCGCCGGGTGACGCGCTATTCTACCTGGCCCAGAGGGGCTTGACTAGAGAGGAGGCCTTGACGTTGATGGAAGAGGGGATACTAGCCGCCGCCGGGGTCCACGAGGCGCTGGGCGTAGACGTTGCAGACCTGTACTCGTGGGTGTTGAAGGTAAGGAGAGTGGAGGGCTAGCTTGAGACCCTCTCAACACCGATCTTGACCTTGGAGCCGTCTATCTCCCACTCCTCCACGGCCTCCCCGCCTTCGCCGAGCACTATTTCGACGGACCTCGTTTCCTCCATAATGTAATCCCTGAACTCCTTGATAGCCTCTAGTATCTCCTCGTCGCTGGTGCTAATGTAGGATTTGATGTAGTCGCTCACGTTGTAGCCAGCCTTCTTCCTCATGAACTGTATCCTCCTAACTATCTCCCTGGCGAGGCCCTCTAGGACCTCGCTCCTCGACAGCCTGAGGTCCACGCCAACCAAGCCATAGTCGCTGTCCTGGACCGAGAGCCACTCCGGGTACTCCGCCTTCACCTTGACGTGCCTGGCCTCTATGCGTATGGGAGCCCCGTCGATCACTGTTTCGAAGTAGCCCTTCTCAATGATGCTCCTCGCTACCTCGTCCTGGTTGCTGGTTATGATCTCCACCACCTTCTTGGTTAGCCTCTTGAACTGCGGCCCTATCTCGCTGTACTTCGGCTCCAGCTTGTACACCTTAGCCTTCTCGAAGAACTCTGGTCCAATGATTTCGATCTCCTTAGCGTTGGCTACGCCCGTGAGTATTTTGCCTAGCTCCTTCACCGCCTCGGCGGCCTCACTGGTGGAGGGGGCTATGATCAGTCTCCTCACGGGCCTCCTAAGCTTGATGCCCGCCTTCATCCTCGCGGCGAGGGCTGCCTCGGCTATTGACTTGACTACCTCCATGTGCCTCTCCAGCTTCTCGTCAATGAACCTCTCGTCGGCCTTGGGCAGCTCTAGCAGGTGGATGCTCTCCGGCCCGCCCTCGGCCTCCCTGAACATCCTCTGGTATATGTACTCGGTGAGGTGTGGGATGAAGGGCGCCGCCAGGAGGAGCCATGTCTTCAGGGCTGTGTAGAGGGTGGTGTAGGCTGCAATCTTGCTTGGAGTGTTCTCCTCCACCCACACCCTTCTCCTTATCAGTCTTATATACCAGTGGCTCACGTCGTCTACGATGAACTTCACGAGCCTCCTGGCCGCCTCGAAGGCCTCCATGGCCTCCATGAACTTGTGGTAGTCCCTGACTAAACTGTTCAGCTTCGAGAGCAGCCAGCGGTCCTCAACCTCCAGCTCCACGCTCTCCAGGCTGTACTGGGTGGGGTCGAAGCCGTCCAGCGACATGTATAGGTCGGCGAACGCGAACACGTTCCAGGCTATCCTGAAGTCCTTCTCCATCAGCGAGAGGCCCTTCCAGGAGAACCTGAGGTCCTCCCATGTCGTGTTCTGCATTAGCCACATCCTGATAATGTCGCGTGGGACCTTGTTCAGGAGCTCCCGTAGTGGCACGTAGTTGCCCAGGCTTTTGTGCATCTCCCTGCCCTGCTCGTCTAGGACGAAGCCGTGGGTGAGCACCCGCCTGTAGGGCGTCTCTCCAAACCCGACGACGCCGCTCCTCATTAAGCTGAAGAACCACCCCCTGATCTGGTCGTGGCCCTCTACTATGAAGTCTACGGGCTTCAGCTTCTCCCAGAGCTCCTTGTTCTCCGGGTAGCCTAGGCTGGCGTAGAACGCTATCCCGCTATCAAACCAGACGTCGGCGACGTCTGGGACCCTCCTCATGGTCCCCCCGCATCTGGGGCATTTGAACGTGACCTCGTCAACCCATGGCCTGTGAAGGTCCCTAGGCCTCCTGCCCGAGAGCTTCTCAAGCTCATCCACGCTGCCAACTACGTGGATGTAGCCGCAGTTCTCGCAAACCCAGATGGGGAGGGGGATCCCCCAGAAGCGCTGCCTGCTTATTATCCAATCCCTCACGTTCTTGATTATGTTGAGGTATCTCATCTTCGCCCAGGCCGGCTTCCATTCAACCTTGTCAGCCTCCCTGAGCAGGACTTCCCTCAGCTTGCTGACCCTGATCACCCACTGGGAGGTGGCCCTCATCACCAGCGGGGTCTTGCACCTCCAGCAGACGGGGTACCTGTGCTCGACCCACCCGGCGTGGAAGAGTGCACCCCTCTCCCTGAGGTCCTTAATTATCTCCGCGTTGGCCTCGTCTCGGAAGTGCATGCCGGCATACTTCCCTGCATCACGGGTCATGCGGCCGTCTTCGCCCACCAGGCTTATGACGGGAGCCCCAATCCTCTTGCCAACCTCGTAGTCCACATCGCCGTGGCCGGGGGCAGAGTGGACGAGCCCTGTACCCTCGTGCTCGCTAACGCCCTCGGGGGCCAGGACCACCTTGTGGTACTTGGATAACACTTTCTGGGCGTCAACCAAGTCCTCGAGGGGGTGGATGTACTCTAAACCCTCCAGCTCCCTCCCCTCCACCACTTCAACTACTTCATAATCCTCGACACCAGCCTCCCTCATAACGTGGTCAACACGGCTCTCAGCTAGGATTAACACGTCGCCGCCAACTCTGACCTTGGCATACCTTATGTCTGGGTGGGCCATCACGAAAGCGTTAGCCGGCAACGTCCACGGAGTCGTGGTCCAGATAAGCAGGTACTCGTTCTCCCTACCCTTAACCTTAAATTTAACGTAGATCGAGGGATCCCGGAGCACCTTGTACTCCGAGACCTCGTAGTCGGCCAGGGTGGTCTCACAGCGAGGACACCAGTGGACGACAAGGAGGTCCCTGTCAAGCAGCCCCTTCTCCCACGCCTTCTTGATGAGCCACCAGCCCGAGTTTATGTACTCATTCTTGAACGTTATGTAGGGGTTGTCCCAATCCATCCACACGCCCAGCTCCTTGAACTGCTCTATCTGCCCCTCAAGATTCTCCCGGGCGAATCTCCTGCACTCCTCGATGAACCGCGACACGCCTATCTTCTCGACTATCTCCTTCTTAGTCTTAATGCCCATCCTCTTCTCCATCTGAACCTCGATGGGGAGACCGTGGGTGTCGAAGCCCGGCTTGTCCCAGACATTGTAGCCCATCATCCGGTAGTATCTTAGGAAGACGTCTTTAATTACCTTGTTCCACCCGGTCCCTATGTGGATCTCCTTGGACGAAGTATACGGCGGGCCGTCGAGGAAGTAGAGCTTCCTCCCCGACTTTGAAGCCTTCGCTTTAACCTTCTCGTAGATACGGGCCTCGCTCCAGTAGTTTTTGGCCCACTCCTCAATGCTCTTTTGATCGTATTCCGTGCCGTGCAGCGCTCCAGGTATCTTCCCCACTTATGTAACACCCCCTTCTCTTAGCTTCCACCGGCACAGAGGATTTGGAGGGTAAATTTCGCTTTTCACTTTCTTATCTCTATCCAGTCCACTTTAACGCCCATAGCGTTGGCAGCCTTTGATTTTATCAGTGAAGCTATCTCCTCCTCTAGGCCGGGTGTTTCGTTAAACAGCTCTACGTAGTGAAACTCAGGGTGGACTATGGACTTGTGGTCAACCACCCTGCCATAACGTTTCTTAAGCTCTGCAACTATAAGCTTATGCTTGTCGTCATCGAAGAGTGTGTAGTATATCCTGTAGAGGCGTTTTCTCACAATAGCCAACAGCCACGCCACCCCCAGGGCTCTAACCAGAATTTAAAATTAGGTATAATGTGGTTTCCCTCCGGCTGGAAGTTGGCGGGGATGTTTTTGGTTTAGTAACTGATCTGCGACTCTTATCTGATCTGGTCTTATGAATTGAATTTATAATAGGTGTATACAGACAGATGATTGGTGGGGGGGTTAGTCGTGCTGCCTGAAGGGCAGGATGCAGAGCACCGGATGAGGCTGAGCGCTATCGTGAAGGTGGACTCTAAGGGTAGGATCACTATACCTCAGACGATTAGGGAGTCGCTTAATATCACGCCAGGCATGCCTCTAGCATTGATCGCCGATATAGACACGCGTGAGATAGTAATATCGCCTATCTCGGAGAAGAGCGCCGAAGTGTATGAGATTGAGATGGAACTCGTTGACAGGATGGGTGCGTTGGCCGAGGTCACCCAGGTCCTCGCGAAACATGGTGTCGACATCATAGCATCTAGGTGTGTAAGCATACTGCGGGGTAGGATGGGGAGCTGCACGATAATAGCCGACTTGACTTCAGCGGACGTTGACGCGGAGAAGCTTAGGGAGATACTGGAGAACCTCGAAGATGTGAGATACGTGAGGATTCGCAGCTTCAAACTGGGCTCCATACACGCCTAGCCAGCCAGCGCATACCCCGGGCTGCTAGCGCCTTGCAGCTTTATTTCTCGGCGCTCGATTGAGCTGGATCCCGGCTGTTTCTACTCTAAACTCCCTCTAGTCACCGTGGCGGTGCGGGGTTTACGCGGCCTTGGAGGTAAAGGTTGGCACGTGCGGGTTTCAAAAGTCGAGGAAGAAGCACTACTCAGAGCTAGACGTTGTTGAAGTTCAGCAGACATTCTACGACCCCCGGGGTGTGGATGCTTTTAAAAGGTGGCGGAGCGAGGCGCCGGACTCCTTCGAGTTCACCGTTAAGGTTTGGATGCTGGTCACCCATGGGTATAACAAAAAGCTGTGGAGGAGGCTTAAGTGGGGAGTGCCCGGCGACGTAAACCGCTACAAGCCCTTCGAGCTCAACCGGGAAGTGATCCAAGCTATGGAGGCGACCCTGGAGGCCGCTAAGGCCCTTAACGCCAGGATCCTCGTCTTCCAGACGCCAGCGTCGTTCAAGCCCAGCAGGGATAACGCTGCCAAGATCGTTAGGTTCATGAGGGAGCTGGGGCTTAGCGGTTACACCCTCGTATGGGAGCCTCGCGGCGAGTGGTGGAGCCGCGGGGAGCTACTAGTTGAGGTCGCCCGGGAGGCTGGCCTGGTTATTTGCGGCGACGTCCTAAGGGGTAGGATCCCGCCGGTGGTGGAGGACCTACTCTACACCCGGCTCCACGGCCTTGGAGGCAGGGGGGAAGTCAACTATAAGTACAAGTACACCAGGAATGACCTGGAGAGGCTTAGGGGCATCCTGCACGAGCTGCGGCCGAGCAGGGCATACGTACTCTTCAACAACGTATACGCCTTCGAGGACGCTGTAGCGTTCAAGAGCATGATCAGGCAGGACCGGGCAGAGCGCGAGGGGGCCGGGTAGCTTTAACCCCCCAACGCCCGGGAATACTATGGGCCCGACTGATGAAGCGCCGGCAATCGCGGCGGGCAACACCCCCTATTAAGGGCCCGCTTGGTAGGCCGGTGGAGGGATGGAGGGCCCGCCATTCTGGTGAAGACCCATGGGATCCAGGATCACCATGGCTTGGGAGCGCTGCTCCCTGTGCGGGAGGCTCGGGCCAACCTTCTACTGCAAAAGGCTAGGCGGCTGGATATGCGCGTGGTGTGCCTCGTTCATTGAATGCGAGGAGAAGAGGCCTGCCAGGCCTGCTAGGGCGGGAAGGCTGAGGAGAAGCCTCGCCCCAGACGAGGAGCTGATAAACACCGTTGCCTCGTTGAGGGTTCCAAAAAAGTAGAGGTCGCCGCGGGGCTCTACTCGAAGCTCGGGGCAATGTAGATGTACATCTTCTCCCCGTTGGGGAAGGTGTACTCTATCTTCATCGGGTACTGGGATGCATACGCAACCCTCACGTCCTCCGCAGCCCCGGCAGGCTTCGAGGCGGCGTCCAAGACCTGCCTGGCGTAACTGCTCTCGCTGGGCTCGTCAACCTCTAAGTCGAGCAGGGGGGCTCCAGGCTTCATTATCCACAGGTACTCCTTACCCTCGCCGCTGCATGAGACGTGCAACTCCCCCTCCTGGCTCTTGAAGACTACTATGTCGCCTACAACCTTTGCGTCGCGAGCTATAGCCTTGAAGTCGGAGGCGCTCATCGAGAACCTCGTCGTAGCCTCGAACTTCGGCTCCCTGTACTCCTCGCTCGGCTCCTCCATAGATGTTAAGTCGAAAGTTCTGGTGACCCCAGTCTTCTTGTCCTGGAGGACGACGTTTAGCCCCCCAGTCTCGTGGTTGCTTTCAATGATCAGTATATCGTTCCGGGTTGCCCTCTTGGCTATCTTGTTCAGCTCGTCGGTTCTAAACTTGTATTTAACCTCGCCCTCCGTTTCAATAGACTCGAGGCTTATCGATGGAATCTTTACTATCGCTAGGCTAACCTTGTCGGGGCTCATGAGCCATATCGTAACCTCATCGCTATTCACGATCATGAGCGCCTCGTCGTTTATCTTAGCTAGAGCCTGAGTTATGTACTTGAACTTGGTGGCTGCCGGGTACTGGAATCTCACCCACGCCCCCCCTAGCGTGTTTAAGCGGCCTAGAGATTTAATACGTAGCAGGGTGCCTGACGCACCCCGCGGGTGGAGCAGGTGCCGGAGAAGGGTAAAGTTAAAGTCTTGATAGACATGGGGAAATACATTAATGTAAGGCTTGAGGCGCCGGAGGCTGAGAGGCTTATACGCGAGGTCTCCAAGATTCTGGGCTACGAGTCCCAGGACGCAAGCGAAGCCCTGAGGTACATCAGGAACTTCGACGAGTTCTACGAGTTTATGAGGAAGAAGTTCCAGGACCACCTGGCGCCCCCTAAGAGCATAAACGACATGATTATGGGGACGGTTATAGTTGACTCTGTTAAGCTGGAGAAGGAGGGGGGCAAGCGCTACGTGACTGTAGTGTTTGATAGGCGAGTCCCCCTCGACGCTGTGAAGAAGGCCCTAAGCAACCTGGGATACGAGGTAGAAGTCGAGAGAAAGGAGATCGTTTAGAAGGCTTTGCCTGAAGCGTTTTACCTACCGCCGCGCCAAACCGCGGCCGCTTCACGTCACCCGGTTGTCTCCTCTTCACCTTCAGCCCTTGCCCCGCCGCTCTTCCCCTTAGACCCTGTTGATTTCGATCTTTTCGTTCTCTTACGCGTAGACTTCTTCTTACTAGTCTCCGAGGCCGACTTCCTCCTAGGTTTCTCGCTGGTCTCCGCCACCATCTGGCTTGAGGGGAGCTCGACCTTCTCCGCGTAGAGCGCGCGGGCCCTGGTCAGGTCTAGCTCCCCCCTGGCGACTTTCTCGAGGATATCCACTGCCTCCAGGAGGACTTCGACTAGCTCAACCTTTATCGGGTGATACTTGGCAACCTCCTCTTCAAGCTCCTCCTCAGGTGTGGGTCTAGCTTCTTCCTCGACCTCGGCTTCCTCCTCCTTCTTTTCTACAAGCTCTGCTTCCTCCTGCCCTGGCACTTCTTCCTCGTCTCTAACAGCCATTCAGCTACACCTCTCTGTCCCGGGGGTCGTTGCCGGAGCTATTTTTCGCTTCAAGATTAAAGTTAATAACACTCTCCCTGCACGCCCCGGGGCCCAGGATGGCGTGAGAGTGTACTGTTAAAGCGGTTCTGGAATGCGCTGGCTGCGGGTCTACGCGGCCGCCCCCGCTCCTCTTACGGGCATGGCAGGATGAGCTTGGCGGTGCCGTAGTCTATGACGGTTAATAGCGGCGCCTGCCCTGCCGGGGCTCTCATGGAGCGCTCCACGCGAACTGTTACAGGGATCCTGCCACCTACTGAGGGGATCTCTCTCGGGGCTCCGGTTTGGGCTATCACAACGATTGGAGCGTCCAGCCTGAGCACGTAGGATAGGGTTTGCCTCCATCCCCCGGCCGGCGGGGGAGAGCTGGTGAGGTCCACCACGACTACTTCAGCGCCGCGCGGTGGGGGGCTTGCTAGCGCTAGGTCCGCCGGGAAGACGCCTTCGAAGAACACTATGCCCTTGCCGGCGGCTTCCTCCCTGGCTAGGGGCAGGCCTGTTAGCTTGCTCCACTCCTCCCACTGGCATGAGGGGCAGATGACTACGTCTGGCTTCAGGCCTAGGCATTTAACGATCCTCCAGGGTTCATGGTGGTCGACTACTACTATCAGTCTTGAGCCCCGGGTGGGCTCCGCTATGGCGCACGCAGCCCCATTGCCTCCCAGAATGGGCCCTAGGCACTCCACCGCAGCAGGCCACCTGCCTGGGATCCCCACTAGGCACCTTCTAGCGGGCAGGGGGGCCTTCACGTGGAAGGGAGTGATAGCCGCCACCGCCGAGAGGGCTGCTAGGCCATGCCAGGAGTAGCCGCCCACGGCCGCCGCCAGCTGAAGCGGGCCGGGTAGGCCCCTCGCAGCGAGGACCGCTAGGAGGGGCCTGGCCAGGTCTATGCAGGAGTCGTGGCCCCCCAGCAGGGCGCCGAGCGCCGCGGCGGGCAGGGCGAACCCCTCCAGCCTGTAGCCGGGCCCCGCCGAGTACCTCGCCATGGAGAAGAGCGCCGCCGCAACGGGGGCAGCCGCGCCGACGTAGTTGAAGTTGGCGACGCTCACCCCCAGGAGTTGAGCGGCCTCCCCAATGCTCTCCATCAAAATCAGGCCTAGGCTAGCGGCCAGGGGGAGCGACGCGGTGATGTAGCCTACCGCGACGGCGGCTGCGAGCCGCGCAAGGCCGTGGACCGGCGCCAGCGCCACCAGCGTGAGGGCGACCACCGAAGCCCTCCCAGCCACGCACCTCGAAATCAATCAAACCCGCCCGCAGCCAGCCCGGAGCCTCCCAGGGTGCCGGTCGGACGCCGGTCAACTAAAAACGGGCGACGGCGCCTCTATAGAAGGCCTTAGACGTTTGAGAGGCCCGGAAGACCCGTGGAGGGGAAGGCTGCCCCGCGCTCGGCCTCGCAGCGTTGGAGCAGGACGCTAGAGGCGGTGCCCGGGATTGCCCAGCGCCATGGATATGCTGCACCCGGCCGTGAGGGAGGCTGCAAGGAGGCTGGGCTACACTAGCCTGCTCCCTATCCAGGAGAAGGCCATACCACACATCCTAGCCGGCCGAGACGTGCTGGTAGTGGCGCCGACGGGTAGCGGGAAGACGGAGGCCGCGCTCCTCCCGCTCCTCTCCAGGATGGCTGAGAGGGGCGGGGGCGGGCTGCGCCTCATCTACATAACACCGCTCAGGGCGCTGAACAGGGACATAATCCTGAGGGTCGAGAGGCTCGCCTCCGAGGCCGGGTTCACCGCTGCTCTGCGCCATGGCGACACCCCCACGTCGCTGAGGAGGAGGTTCCTCGAGAACCCGCCTAACATCATGGTGACCACTCCGGAGTCCCTTAATCTGCTCCTGGCGAGCACCGCGAGCAGGGGGATATGGGACAACGTCGACTACGTAGTCGTAGACGAGGTTCACGAGCTCCTGGAGAGCGAGCGGGGCTCCGAGCTTGCTGTCCTGCTCGAGAGGATCGAGAAGAGGAGAGGGAGGCGGGTGCAGCGGGTCGGGCTCTCGGCCACGCTGTCGAGGAGGAGCGTTGAAGACGCGGCCAGGCTGATAGCCGGCCCTAGGCGGGTCGAGATAGTCGAGGACAGGGCTTTCAAGAAGTATAACATTAGAGTCGAGGTGGCGGTCGACGAGTGGAACGAGGAGGCCTGGAGGAGGCTGGTGGAGAAAGTTGCCGAGACAGCATTAGAGGCTAAGGGGTCGGTGCTTGTCTTCGTCAACACTAGGTCCGTCGCCGAGAAGCTAGCCGTGGAGCTAGCCGGCCTGCTCGGGGAGGACCAGGTGAGAGTCCACCACGGAAGCCTCTCAAGGCGGGTTAGGGAGGAGGCCGAGGCTCTCTTCAGGGAGGGCAAGGTGAAAGTCCTGGTTGCAACGTCGAGCATGGAGCTAGGGATAGACATAGGCCACGTAGACCTAGTCATTCAATTCCTCTCGCCGAGGCGGATAGTGGCGATGGTTCAGAGGGCCGGGCGCTCCGGCCACAGCCTCGAGAGGGTCTCGAACGCGGTGATCGTTACCATAGGCAACCTGTTCGAGGCGCTCGAGTCCGGCGTGATAGCCTTCAGGGCGGAGAAGGGGAGCCTGGAGGACATTAAGCCGCACCGGAAGCCCCTCGACGCTCTAGCCCACCAGCTAGCCGCCATGGTGCTTGAGGGCAGCGCTGGGAGCTTGAGCGAAGCCTATGAACTCGTATCCAGGACCCTGCCCTTCTCGAGCCTCACAATGGACGAACTGGAGGAGGTCGCTAGGCACCTCGACGGCGTGAGGGTGCTTAGGCTGAGAGACGGGGCTCTCGGCCAGGGGAGGAGGCTCAGGAAGTACCTCTACGGAGTCTCAATGATACCAGACGAGGTGACTTACACGGTTGAGGACGTGGTCTCCGGGGCTAAGGTGGGCGAGCTGAGCGGCAGGTTCGTTGAGAGCCTGGCCCTCGAGGCCGGCGAGGGCTCGGGTAAGGGGCAGAGGCACCTCTTCACGCTCGCCGGCCGGGTCTGGGAGATGCTCGACGTTGACGGTGAGTCCGGGAAGGTCCTTGCGAAGCCCCTCGGCGTGGCCCCCGCGATGATCCCCATGTGGGAGGGCGAGCTGATACCGGTGGACTACAAGGTCGCCAGGGAGGTCTGCTCCATCATTTCACTCGCCATGGAGGACCCCCAGGCCGGCCGGAGGCTCCTGGAGGCCAGGAAGCTGAGCGGCCCGGTGGCTGAGAGGATCCTCAGGGTCCTGGAGGGCACGGTGAAGGCCTGGGGGGCGCCTTACCTGTCACCGTCAACCCCCGTAGCCGAGGTCGTCGACGGTGAGGCAGTCGTCTTCGCCTGCCTGGGGAGCAAGGGGAACCTTGCCCTAGCCATGCTGATATCCAGGCTCCTATCCAAATACGTTGGAGAGGTGGTATTCGACTACATACCATACGCCATACTCCTCAAGGCGCGCGCTTCGCAGGAGAGGCTGGCGGAGGCCGTCTCCAAAGCGTTCGACGAGGCCGCACGGCTCGACAAGGTCACGCGCGCTGCGATGATATACGACTACGTAAAGTTCACGAAGGCCTACGTGGTGCGGTTCGTTCAAGTAGCCAAGAGGATGGGGGTCATCGACCCCGACGCCAGGCTTCCACCCGACACGGTCAGGAGGCTCGTCGACGCCTACAGGGGGAGCGTGGTGGACAGGGAGACTATACGGGAGGTCGTCCACGACAAGCTTGACTTAGAAGCGGTCGAGGAGTTCTTCAAGTTCTTCAGGGAGATCAAGGTCGTGAAGGCGAGTAAGCCCTCGCCGCTGGCGCTGGAAGTCTTCGGCAACCCCTACCTGCGCCGCGAGAGGGCGGTCGACCTGAAGCACATAGCACTCAGCCTACTCATCAGGGACAAGAAGAGGTGGCTCGCGAAGAGGAGGATCATACTCGCGTGCACCAAGTGCGGGTGGGTGGGCGAGAGGGAGGTGGGCGAGGTCAAGTCGGTCAGTGACTTGAGGTGCAGGAGGTGCGGGAGCATAAGCGTTGCAGTAGTCCCCGACAGCGAGTGGGGTAGGAGGGCTGTCGAGGTGCTGCTCAAGGCGTTGAGGGGGGAGAAGCTCACGAAGGAGGAGAAGAAGGTCTACAGGGAAATGCTGGACCGGGCGGGGCTGGTGGCTACTTACGCCAGCCAGGGCTACGCGAGGCAAGTAGTTGAGGCCCTAATGGCCAGAGGCGTCGGGCCCAAGAGGGCTAGGAAGCTCATGGAGGTCTACCTGGTGCGCGGCGAGGAGGCGTTCTACGAGGAGTTGATGAACGCTGAGGAGGAGTACCTGGTCAACCGTAAATACTGGAAGACATGAAGGTGCCCCGCCCGGTGCCCTAGGATCCCCCGCCAGTATCCTCCAGCGAGGGCGGGGCTACGAGGACGTCCTCCTCCAGCGACGGGGTCTCCGTGGGGAGCTTGAATTTGTGGAGCTTCAGGTACCTTGCCACTATGGACTCCCTGGTCCTCTTCCCGCTCCGGCGCCACGCCGTGGGGTTGTCGAGCGCTAGGGCTATGGCTATGTGCTCCACTGAAACATCCGCGACCGGGCAGTTGTCTAGGCAGAGCTTGCAGTGGATGCAGGTCGACGGGTTAACCTTGGGCTTGAGGGCGCCGTCCTCGGAGACTACTCTAATAGCGCCTGTGGGGCAGCTGAGCTCGCAGAGCCTGCAGCCGATGCAGTTCACCCACCTGTACATCAGCTTAGCCGCGTCGAAGACTAGCTCCCTGGCGGCGACGCCCCTCAGCCCCTTAACGGTGATCGAGTTGCCCGAGGCCCTGACCTCGACGTTCCCCAGCCTCCCTAGGGTGTAGGATCCCCTGCCCCTCCGCGTGAACGCCCCCATCACCGGGTACTGGTCGTCCAACGCCTCGGCTTTGATGCTGTCTTTGAATACGACTCGTGCAACCCCCTCCTCCGCCTTGTACTCGAGGAGGCCCGGCTTGAGCCAGCGCCTGTAGACCTCCCTCCAGTCCGGCGCCTTGAAGCCTATGCGGCGCGCGAGCCTCAGCTTCTGGGGGGCGTCGCTTAGCCACCTCCAGAGGCCCCGCTCAACCCAGAGCCTGGCCTGCTCCCGCGTGAAGCCGAGCCGCTGGGTGGCCCACCTCTCGAGGAACTCCTCCCACTTACTCCACAGCTCCGGGTGGGTCTCCTTCACAACCTCATACTCCGCGAGGTTGCCGGCGGGGCACATGAAGCAGCCTATCCTGTCGAAGCCCATGTCGTAGAGCGGGTTGTAGGGCAGCTTGTGCTTCCAGATGTAGAGCCACACGAGGAGCTGGCTCCACTCCTGCACAGGGCTGATGTTGAGGATCGTGGGGAACCACTTGTTCCTCCACACCCTAGGGCTCCTAGCCCTGTCGAGGCTCTCGAAAGCCCTCTGACCGACGATGTTGATGGCTCCGTCGGGGTACTTCTCCTTGAGCAGCCTGGCTAGGGGGGCGAGCTTTGCGACCTTACAGCACCACCTGTAATCCTTGCCCGGGGGACCCACGAGCTCGGCGCCGCGCCAGAAGGAGTCCCCGGCAGAGGCCACCAGCACCTCAAGCCCCCACGTCTTCGAGACCTCCTCAACCGCCTTGATCGTCTCCGGCATCTCGATGCCGGTGTCGTTGAAGATGAGTGTCGGCCTGTACCCGGCCTCGAGAGTGAGGTGGAGGGCTACGAGGCTGTCCTTGCCTCCGCTGAACGACACGAGGACGGGCTTCTTAACCTTCTCAACCATAACGTGGATGAACTTTAGAGCCCTGGACTTATAGTAGTAGATGTAGTAGTCGTTCACTTTTATGGCGTCGTCCCACGTGGAGTTCACCCTGCTCGACCTGCTGGCGGGCTGGGGCCTCCTGTAGATGCTGTGGGTCTTAACCACCTCGCCATCCTCGCTGACGTAGCCCAGCCCAACCGGGTAATCGTTCTCATCCACGAATACTACCTGGGACAGCGGGGGGGCGTTAATCGTGTTCCTGTAAACCCTCCTCTTTAAGAGCGCTTTAACCCCGCCTTCGAGCTTGAACTTCGGCAGCGGCTCTAAGTCCCAGACCCTCAGGAGCCCCGGCTGGGCGAACCTGAACCTCCACTCCATAGTCAGCGGGTCGAAGTAGTACCTTCCGATAACGACGCCCTCGCTCACGACCTCGTACATGGCGTCCATGAAGGGGACTTTGTTGACCACCTTAACCCCGGCGCCGAGGAGCCGGTTGAACCCTCTCGTGGAGCCGGTCTCCCTGCGGTACCCCTTCTCCATGTTCCTGAAGTCGTGCTCCATGGCTGGCCTCGCATCACCCGGCTCGGTGAGCCTGACCTCGAAGGCTTCGGACCCGTCGCCGCACTCCTTGCCGAGGGATGGAACGTTGCTCCCTGGGCACCAGTAGACGCGGTTCACCACGGGCCAGGCTTTCCTCAAGCTACGCCTAGCCATGCCGGCTACTACCGGGCTACCTGGACCCGGGCCGAGGTTAAAGACTTAAGCTAGTAACCCGGTTGAATCGAGCGCTAGGGAAGGGCGCCGGGAAGCTTGATCTAATAGAACCTCCAGCCCGGGATCCTCGATGCCGCGCCTTGGAGGGTAGCAGGCTACTGCTCATATAAGCGGGGGCCCTGAATTAGTACCGTAACAGGCCCGGGGAAGCGGTGGGTCTCCGAGGCGGCTAGTGATGAGTGATAAGCCTAGAGTAGTTGTTATAGCCGACTGGGATGCGGACGGCGTCGTGTCAGCCGCGATAATAAAGTACGCGCAGGAGAGGCTGGGCATCTTCCCCATCAAGGGGGAGGCGCGGGTCGAGCTAATCCCGTCGGGCCCCCGCGGGTTCGCCGAGGCCCTAGGCAGCGTCGGCTGCGCCGACGCGCTCGTCATACTGGATATCCCGCTGACCACTGACGTGTACAAGGCTCTGGTGGAGTACAGGGCTAGGTGCAGCGGTGCAATCTACTACTTCGACCATCACGACTCCACGCTTAAGGGTAACTCTGAACTGGAGAGGCTCGGAGTGAAGACCGTTCTAGGCAAGAGCGCCACTGCAGTCCTGGTCCGGATGTTCATCGAGGGCTTCGGGGGGCGCCTAACGCCTAGGCTCGCCAGCTTCTCCGACGCGGTGGCCATACTGGAGGGCGGCAGCAAGAGGCGGCTGAAGCAGTTAAAGAACACCAGCAGCCAGATAGTGGGGATGGCGGCATCCATATCTAAGGCCATAAACGTCTCTAAGGATAGGGAGATGTGGCGGCGCTACGTTGACTGGCTCAGCAACCCGCTCCCCTTCGAGCCGCCGCGCTTCGCGGTGGCTACGGGTAAGGCGAACCCGATCGAGGAGGGCATGAAGCTGTCGAAGGAGGCGGAGGAGGAGGTGAAGAAGGCCGCGCTGGACCTCTCAATGCAGGCCATCAGAGTCGGCTTCCTGAAGTTCGTGGATGCGGAGGATAAGTGGAAGACTAGGGGCGCGACCGCCCTGGCGGGTGAGATAAGCAGGATATCCGGCCAGCCGGTGGCGCTCCTGGTTAAGAGGAACGACGGGGTCCGGCTCCTGATAATAAGGGGTCATAAGGGGCTGCCCGAGGTGCTCGCAGACCTCCTCCTCAAGGAGGGCTTAGTGGAGGACAAGGGCGGCCACAGGAACGTCGCCATATGCAGGGTGAAGGAGGGCGTGTCGAAGCAGGACCTGATCAACGCCCTCAGGAGGCTCTCCTTCGAGGCCTGGCGCAGGCTGGAGTCAGCCCGCGAGCGATCCACCTAAGTGCCTAAGTGTTAAGCGTAAAGCAGCCCGCGTGAAGCTTCCAATTAACGCTGGGTGCTCACTGCTTGCCCAGCCGCCTCGGGCCTAGCGAGGCCCTGGAGCTAATTGGCAGGATCCTCAACGAGTACGGGGTTGACAAGGAGGAGGTTCTCGGGAAGATTAGAGGAAGGCTTGAGTCGAGGGGTTTAAGCGAGTCCTGGGAGAGCCTGCTAGACGCCGCACTCAGCCTGATGACCGAGTGGAGCGCGTTAAACCCGGAGTGGGGCGTTATCGCTAAGAGGCTTTACCTCGAGCGCATCTACGCCGAGGCCCAGAAGCGCTTCGTGACCCCGAGGGGGGTGGAGAGGAGGCTTGACTGGAGGGGGCTCAGACTCCTCGCGTCGCGCTACCTGCTAAGGAGCCCTGAAGGCGTGATAACCGAGACGCCCGACGAGTTGGTGGAGAGGGTTTCAGACTACGTCGCGCTCGCGGAGGCGGCCACGGGTAAGTACAGGGTCTACCGCAAGCTCTTCTACAACCTGCTGAGTAGCCTGAGGTTCGTGCCCAACAGCCCCACGCTCATGAACGCCGGGACCCGCTACCCCCAGCTCGCGGCGTGCTTCACCATCCCGCTCGACGACGACACGGATGCAATATTTGAAGCCATCAAGGTCTCGGCTAGGATATTCAAGACGGGGGCCGGCGCCGGCTACGACTTCACACCCCTGAGGCCGCGGGGGGCGCCGATCAGGGGCACGGGGGGCCGGAGCAGCGGGCCAGTATCGTTCATGAAGGTGTTCGACGCGGCCGCGGACACGGTGAGGGAGGGCGGCAAGAGAAGGGCGGCCATGATGGGCATCCTGAACGCCCTGCACAGAGACGTCTTCGAGTTCATTGAGTCGAAGTGCGGCGAGGGAGGGGTGCTCGAGAACTTCAACATAAGCGTTGCAGTGCAGGACGAGTTCATGAGGAGAGCCCTGGAGGGGGGCCCCTGGAGCCTCTACGACCCCCGGGAGTGCCCCTTGATCGTCGGGGCGCTGAGCCCCGACTTGAGGGAGGTAGAGGCCCGGTGCAAGGCCGAGGTGCGGGTGGAGGCGTCGAAGCTCCTCGAGAGGATAGCCCTCTGCGCCTGGAAGAGCGGTGATCCGGGCGTCATATTCATTGACAGGCTGAACGAGCACAACCCGACGCCTGCGCTTGGGAGGATCCACGCTACCAACCCCTGCGGCGAGACCCCCCTGCTTGACTGGGAGGCGTGCAACCTGGGCAGCATCAACCTGGAGTCCTACGTTGACACGGTTAACCGCAGGATCCTCTGGGACTCCCTGGCGAGGGACGTTGAGCTCGCAGTCCGATTCCTGGACGACGTGATAGACGTGTCGCGCTACCCGGATAAGAGGATTGGCGAAGCCGTTAGGAGGACTAGGAAGATAGGCCTGGGCGTGATGGGCTGGGCGGACCTCCTCGCACGCCTTGGGATCCCCTACGACAGCCATGACGCCCTGTTCCTGGCGGATAAGCTGATGGAGTTCATAGCGTACCACGCCAGGAGGGCGAGCACGGAGATCGCGGGCGAGAAGGGGCCCTACCCGGCCTTCCCCCAGAGCATCCACAGGGAGGGGAGGTTCAACTGGGAGCCCCAGGTCCCCGCGGGCGAGATCTACGACGAGGCCAAGGTGTCTAGGGAGACGAGGGAGCTGGTAGCGGATAGACCCCCCGTCGACTGGGAGGGCCTGCGCAGGGAGATGACCGCCGGGACCAGGAACGCCACCGTCACCGCGATAGCGCCGACGGGGAGCATCAGCATAATAGCAGGCGTCAACAGCAGCATAGAGCCCTTCTTCGCCCTCGTATACGTGCGCCGGACGGAGCTGGGGGCCTGGATCGAGGTCAACAAGCACCTCCAGGAGTGGCTCCAGAGCCAGGGCATGCTCAAGCCCGAGATCCTGGAGGAGATCGCGGTCCACGGCGGGGGGATCAGGTGGGCCCCCTGGGCGCCCCGCGAGCTGAAGGCCAGGCTCCCCACCGCCCTCGAGGTGGGCTGGGAGTGGCACGTTAGGATGCAGGCGGCGTTCCAGAGGTGGGTCGACAACGCCGTGAGTAAAACCGTTAACATGCCCAGCAGCGCCTCTCCAAGCGATGTGAGCAAAGCATTCCAGCTAGCATGGAGGCTTGGCTGCAAGGGTGTAACCGTGTTCAGGGACAAGAGCAGGGAGCGCCAGGTCCTAAGCGTGGACGCCACCATCAAGGCTGTCCTAGAGAGGCCCCCCGAGATCCCGAGGAGCAAGGACAAGAGCCACTACAGCTGGCTAAGGATCAGGAGAGGGGAGGTGGTGGCGGTCCACGAGGAGTACTCTGGAGGCTGCCCCTCCTGCGATATCTAGCCCGCGCAGGAGCAGGCCCGGCGGCGCCAGCCCTGTTTTTGAGGTGGTGCCGCGGCCGGGATTTGAACCCGGGTCACGGGCTCGAGAGGCCCGCATACTGGGCCGGGCTATACTACCGCGGCACCCCCGCTGAGGCCGGTGAAGGAAGCTACTCCAGCCCGGGTTTTAAACTGTTTCGCTTGTGTGAAGGGTACCTCCTGATCAACTCGTAGGCTAGTATAATCTGGGCGAGGTCGGGGTATATTGAGGAGCCCGCCACCCCCCTCTCGATGACGATGAATGGGAGGACCACGCTACCCTTTAGCTTAACCACGTGGCCTGCCTGCGTCCCGAACATTGCTAGCGCTAGCGGCAGCCGTACTGACGGCCTGCTAGCGAGGATGTAGGCTGACAAGGCCGCGGTGAAGAACAGGCCGGCTGCCAGGTGGCTCCCCGAAAGCCCGACGGCTAGGCCGGTGATCAGCGAAACAGTTGATGCGAAGGCTTCGAGGGGGTTCAGGGCGCGGCGCCGGCTTGCTGCGGCTTCCTCCACGGCCTCCATCCGCTCCTCCCAGATTCATGGCTCCAAGGATCCCGGATCCCATATAACCTATAACCCTAAAGCTCGGTGCGGCACGCGCTTTATGGACCGGCTAGTGTTGACGGGCAATTAGCTGGTGGTGGCCGGGCTTGCAGTGGAGGCCCCGCATTAAGGAGAGGCGGTGGAATATAGAGTGGGAGAAGCAGCTCGTCGAGACGTGGGTCGAGGAGGGTATAGGCAAGCCCAGCCTGGACCCGAACGACCCCCGTGAGATCATAGTTATAGACACGCCTCCACCATACGCCAGCGGGAAGTGGCACGTAGGCGGCGCCGCCCACTACGCCCAGATAGACATGCTTGGGCGCTACTTCAGGCTCAAGGGCTACAACGTCGTCATGCCCTTCTACGCCGACCGCAACGGGCTCCCGGTAGAGGTCCAGGTCGAGAAGACCTACGGGGTGAACGCGCACTTAATGGCTAAGACTAAGGAGGGCAGGGAGAAGTTCCTCCAGATGTGCAAGGAGTTCCTAGACAAGGCGGAGGCTGAGATCGTAAGCGTCTGGAGGAGGCTGGGCTGCAGCTTCGACTACTGGAGGAACGGCACGGACAGCCCGGAGTATAGGAAGCTCACCCAGGCAACGTTCATCGAGCTGTTCAAGCGAGGCCTGATCTACGAGGCCGAGAGGCCCGTCCGCTGGTGCCCCAGGTGCAAGACCACGCTGGCCGAGGCGGAGGTTGAGTACAAGGAGGAGGAGGGCTATATCTACTACATAGTATACAAGCTCAAGGATGACGGGAGGGACCTGGTGGTCGCCACCACGAGGCCCGAGCTCCTGGCGGGCTGCGCGGCCCTCGCCTACCACCCCGACGATGAGAGGTACAAGGGCTTAGCGGGCAAGAAGGCCATAGCCCCGCTCTACGGGCACGAGGTTGTAATCGTAGAGCACCCCAGCGTTGACCCTGACTTCGGCACCGGCCTCATGATGATATGCAGCTATGGAGACGAGAACGACGTGAGGCTCTTCTCCGAGCTCAGGCTGAAGCCGAAGGCTCTGATAAACGAGGACGGCATAATGAAGGAGGAGGCCGGGCCCATAGCCGGGCTCCCGGTCAAGGAGGCAAGGGAGAAGATAGCCAAGCTCCTCGAGGAGCGCGGGCTCCTGGTTAAGAAGGAGAGGATACGCCACAAAGTCCCGGTCTGCTGGCGCTGCAAGACCCCGCTCCAGATAATACACAGGAGGGAGTGGTTCCTGAAGCAGCTCGAGTTTCTCGACAAGATCAGGGAGATCGCAGCGAAGATCGAGTTCAAGCCGGAGATGCACAGGAAAAAGCTCTACGACTGGCTGGACAGCGTGACGATGGACTGGCCTATAAGCAGGGACAGGTTCTACAGCACCGAGATCCCGCTCTGGCGCTGCAGGCGCTGCGGCGCGGTGCTAGTGCCCGAGCCCGGCCGCTACTACAGGCCCTGGAAGGAGGATCCCCCCTGGGATAGGTGCCCGAAGTGCGGCGCCCCCAAGGAGTACCTGGAGGGGGAGAAGAGGGTCTTCGACACCTGGTTCGACTCCAGCATTAGCGTGCTCTACGTGAGCCAGTGGAGGAGGAACGACGCGTTCTTCGAGAGGGCGATAAGGAACGCGCTAAGGCCCCAGGGCCAGGACATTATAAGGACCTGGCTCTACTACAGCCTGCTCCGCGTCTACCAGCTCACCGGCAGGCCCGCGTTCCGGTGGGTCAGGATCACGGGGATGGGCCTCGACCCCCACGGCAGGCCCATGCACAAGAGCCTGGGGAATGTGATAGACCCGATACCGGTGATCGAGAAGTACGGGGCGGACGCCTTCAGGTTCTGGGCGGCGGTAGCCTCGAAGCTCGGCTACGACTACAGGTTCGACGAGGGCAAGATCGTCACTGGCAGGAACTTCGTCACCAAGCTCTGGAACCTGGCGAGGTTCATATCCTCGTTCCCGAGGCCTGAGGAGAGGCCCAGGCTCAGGCTGGTCGACGAGGCTTTCCTCGCGCTGCTCGACGAGTACCTGGAGAAGGCTGACATGGCCTACATGGACCTCGACGTCTACGAGCCCGCGCAGCTCCTCTACGAGTACGCCTGGGACTACTTCGCCAGCCACTACGTCGAGCTAGTCAAGGAGAGGGCCTACAACAGCAGCGGCAAGTACGACGAGGACTCCCAGCGGGCGGCTTGGTGGACCCTGCACGCCATCCTTGAGAGGCTCACCACCGCGCTCTCGCCGATAATGCCCTTCGTCACCGACAAGATCCACAGGGAACTATACGGCGGAAGCGTCCACGTGAAGAGGTACCCCGAGCCCATTTACAGCCGCGAGGAGAGGGAGAGGCTCGCGGGCATAGCCAGGGCGGTTGCGAAGGTGGACTCCGAGATATGGAACTACAAGAGGGCCAGCGGCCTGAAGCTCTCCCAGCCTCTGGAGGGCGTTACAGTCCTCGTCCCCGGTGATCTCGCCGGCGTGGTGGAGGAGCTGGCCGACCTCCACAAGTGCACGGTGAAGCCCTACACCGAGCCCCCCGCCGGCGCCGAGAGGGTTGGGGAGCTGGTGTACGTTGCAAGGGAGCGGGCGCCTTGAAGGTTGAGGTTCTGGACGGCAAGCGGCGTAGGTTAAGGGTGAGGCCCGAAGGCGACGAGGACCTTTGGACCCTCATGTCCATCCTCCGCCCGGGCGACTACGTGAAGGGCAGGACCACCAGGGACGTCTCGGTGAAGGGCGGGGGGCGCAAGGAGCGCAGGCCGATAACCGTCAAGCTCCGCGTGGAGAACGTCGAGTTCCAGCCCTTCACCGGGCGCCTGAGGGTCTACGGGGTTATAGTCGAGGGCCCCGAGGAGTACGGGGTCCAGGGGAGGCACCACGCCCTCACAGTAGCCCCGGGGCAGGAGGTCATCATCGAGAGGGAGGACGGCTGGCCCGAGTGGGCCGTCGAGAAGCTCAGGGCAAGCGGCCCTCGGGGGAGAGCCCTAGTAGTAGCAGTCGACTACGACGAGTACGGGGTCGCCCTAGTCGCCCCCCACGGCTTCAAAATGGTCACGGAGGGATCCTCCAGCCTGCCAGGCAAGGACTCACCCACACGTGAACAGGAGTTCAACTCCTACATAGAGAGAGTCGCCAAGCTAGCAGCCGAGACAGCTGCCCGCGAGGGGGTGGAGGTAGTCGTAGTCACAGGCCCCGGGGAGCCGAAGAGGCTAGTGGCGGAGAGGCTCCGAGCACTAGCCCCCAACCTCAAGGTCTTCACCGACGACGCCAGCATGGGCGGCAGGGCCGGGGTGGAGGAGGCGCTCAGAAGGCCAAGGGTAACCGAGGCCCTCAGGGAGTACACGCTCGTAGAAGCCGAGAAAGTGCTAGACGAAGCCATGCGCCTCCTGGCAAGAAACCCCGACAGGGTGGCATACACGCTAGGCGAAGTCGCAGCCGCAGCCAAACTCGGCGCAATCGAGGCCTGCATACTCGTAAGCGACAAGCTACACTCGCTCGATGAGAAGGAACGAGAACTAGCAGTAACAATACTAGAGTGGGGAGAGAAGACCAGGGCCCGAGTCTACCTAGTCCCACCAGACAGCCCCGTAGGCGAGAAAGTCGCACGCCTCGGCGGAGCAGTAGCCGTACTACGCTACCCCCTCCCACACCCAATACAATAGCTTTTCCATTCAAATACATCTTTTCAATTCTATCGCGGAGATATACACGAGAAGGCCGGCAAGGGCTTCGTCGAGGTCCGGGACTTCAGCTTTCAATTCTATCGCGGAGATACTGCGTAGCCGTAGCGTGGGCAGGCGGGTTAGGGTGAAGTGGGAGATTGCTTTCAATTCTATCGCGGAGATACACAATAACTATCTAGTCGTCTACTTCCCGGCTGTCAACAAGGCCCTAGCCTTCCTTTCAATTCTATCGCGGAGATACCTTGAGCGTAGCTCCTTGACGAAGCCCGTGATGTGAATGACTTTCAATTCTATCGCGGAGATACACAGGGCCCGCCTCGCGGCGAGGCTAGAGACCATCAGGAGGCTTTCAATTCTATCGCGGAGATACCGGAAGCCCGTGGGGAGCGGGAGGCCGTTATGCGCCATGCTCACTTTCAATTCTATCGCGGAGATACCTATGAAGCGCTCGCTCATGCCCACCGCGCTGAGGGAGACGCTTTCAATTCTATCGCGGAGATACACCTCCTGCTCTGGTTTTTGCACCACAGCACTAGCAGCCTTTCAATTCTATCGCGGAGATACGCGCCAACCACCACAGCAACCGCGACGGCTACGGCTACGCCTTTCAATTCTATCGCGGAGATACGTTGGTTCAAGACGTTTGATCTAACAGACACTGGCAACCTGCTCTGCTTTCAATTCTATCGCGGAGATACCGTTCTACGTGCAGGGCCCCGTCAGGAGCGCGGAGAGCCGCGTCTTTCAATTCTATCGCGGAGATACCTGTAGAACCTGCCGGCCATACTCTCAGCCTCAGGCTAGATAATCTTTCAATTCTATCGCGGAGATACCCAGCCTGGACCATACGACGGTGGCAGAAACCCAGATGACACTTTCAATTCTATCGCGGAGATACCGTGAACAACCCGAGCACAGTTGGTGTTACAGTAAGGATAAAGGCTTTCAATTCTATCGCGGAGATACCCCTGGCCCCTCGAGAGGCTCGAGAGGCGATGGATAACTTTCAATTCTATCGCGGAGATACCTTCACCGCAAACCGTGTAATGTCGAGCGTTGCTTTGGGGATTCTTTCAATTCTATCGCGGAGATACAACTCCGCGAAATCTATTAGCGGGACGTAGTCCAGCTGGTCTACTTTCAATTCTATCGCGGAGATACTGGCGCTAGTCTTCAAGCTGAGGAAGAGGCTGCCGAAAACCGCCGACGACTTTCAATTCTATCGCGGAGATACAGGCCAGGAAGATGCACGTGAAGGCCCTCACCACCGCCGGCTTCTTTCAATTCTATCGCGGAGATACTACAGGGGGGAGAGGCTAGACCGCATGGGCCCGGCCCCCTGCGCTTTCAATTCTATCGCGGAGATACGCATACCCCCCTCACGCATGGCTAAGCGCGGGCAAAAAGGCCTTTCAATTCTATCGCGGAGATACCCAAGCGTGGCCCGGGCAGCTGAGGGCGCCTTAGCCATGAGTCTAGCGTACAAGTCTTTCAATTCTATCGCGGAGATACCTCTATCAGCTCTATCATTGTTAAAAGGCTATCTCTGTCCTCCTTTCAATTCTATCGCGGAGATACGGGGGTAGGCAAGTTTTGCGCCTGCCCCGCAATTTTGCTTTCAATTCTATCGCGGAGATACTAGTGTCAGAGTAGTGTATCGTGTCGCTTTCAACATATCTGGCGTCGCTTTCAATTCTATCGCGGAGATACTTGCCCAGGAAAAGGAGCGGGAGGCCGAGGCCGAGGCTGGGGAGTCTTTCAATTCTATCGCGGAGATACAAGACCACAGTAATGCATTGTACAAGAAGGCCGGGTTCATTGAAATCTTTCAATTCTATCGCGGAGATACCGAAGCCCCAGCCCGTCAAGCCGCCCGAGGAGATTGCGCTTTCAATTCTATCGCGGAGATACCTGCTACGTCATACTCTTCCCGGCGCCCGAGGAGGAGGAAGAGGCTTTCAATTCTATCGCGGAGATACTACTCGTATCCACCGCCTGCAGGGCGCTGGCGGTGGTGTTGCTTTCAATTCTATCGCGGAGATACCGGTTATCATGCTGTCCACGTCGCTTATGTCAAGCACCTTGCTTTCAATTCTATCGCGGAGATACTGGAGCTGGCCGAGGAGCTCCTCGAGCGGGCCTACAGGGAGGCTTTCAATTCTATCGCGGAGATACTGTTCAAGGCCGCCATTCAAGGCCTGCATCAACTCTATCCATTAGATACCTATTTGCTCCTTCAGCCAGCTCTATAGAGATACTTCAAGCCCCCCCACTGGGGGCCCGCTCCCACCAGCCACTCACGAACATTCACTGCTACCAACAGTTAAATAATTTACTACCTTGAAAAGTATGTACTCCCGGCTGGAGCCGGGAGCGCTTAAATACCTCCAGCCCACCGTTCTCCTACCGTTTAACGTTTGATGGAGGCCGGGGGCACCGAAAGACTTTTAAACGTCTCGGGTTTACCCGGGAATATATGTGAAGGGTTTGTATTGCTCTTGGTTGCGGTTAGGGTTTTGGGTTGGCGGGGCCTCGTTGTGAGTGCTTGCGAGTGGTAGAATTGAATGGGGCGGGTGTTGGAGGGGTTAAGCCTGTTCTTTTGGGCGTGTTGTGAGTAGCTCGGTGGGGGCCGCGGGGATCCCTGGGGGGTGTGGGGACCGATCTCGGCGCCGCACCGCCCCGTGGCTGGGGCGGGGGATGGGCGAGAGGCTGGCGCTGCCGACTCGCCCCTGGGGGCCCCGTGGCTCCCTTGGCTCTTCTCAGCGTGGCTGGTGGCTTTGCCGGTGCGTTATGGGAGGCGGCGGGTGGAGAGGTGCTGGGTTCCGGAGAAGAGGATAGCTGTGGTTGCGGAGAAGCCTAAGGCTGCGGAGAAGATAGCGTTGGCGCTGGCTCAGGGTAGGCCTGTTAAGTGCAGCGTTAACGGGATCCCTGTGTGGGTTTTGAGGCATAACGGCTCCTGGGTGGTGGTTGCGCCGAGCGCTGGGCACATGTACGGCCCCCACTCCCGCCGCCGGGGCTACCCTGTCTTCGACCTGGAGTGGCGGCCGCTGTGGGAGTTCGAGTCTGGGTCGAGGCACCTCTACAAGTTCTACCAGGCGCTCAAGCGGGTCCTGCCGGGTTCGATGCTCTACGTTAACGCGTGCGACTACGACGTGGAGGGGTCGGTGATCGGGTACATGATCATACTCCACCTGGGCGACGTCAGGCGCGCTAGGAGGATGAAGTTCTCGAGCCTCTCGCCGGTGGAGTTGAGGAGGGCGTTCCACCGCCTCGAGCCCCTCGACATGGAGATGGTTGAGGCCGGGATGGCTAGGAACGAACTCGACTGGCTCTGGGGCGTCAACGTCTCCAGGGCGCTGATGGACGCCGTCCGCCGCGTCTCGGGGAGGAGGGTGATCCTCTCCGCGGGCAGGGTGCAGAGCCCCACCCTCGTCGAGGCCGTGAGGCGGTGGAGGGAGCTGAACCTCCACGTCCCGGAGCCTAGGTTCACCGTGTGGGTCGAGGTTGAGTGGAGGGGGGAGAGGTTCAGGCTAACGCTAGCGGAGCCCCAGCCCTCCACGCGCTCCGAGGCCGCGGAGGTGGTTAGGAGCGTTAAGAACGCCGGGGCCCTGAGGGTTGTCGAGTCGTCCTCGAGGAGGGCTAGGGTGAGGCCGCCGCCGGCGTTCAACCTCGGCGACCTGCAGTCGGAGGCTGCGAGACTCTACAGGTACTCCCCCGCCAAGACGCAGCAGCTGGCGGAGGACCTCTACCTCGACGCCTTGATCAGCTACCCGAGGACTAACAGCCAGAAGCTCCCGCCGACCATCGACTACAAGTCGATAATCGCTTCGCTCACAGCCTCACCGCTCCACGGGGCGCTGGCGGCGAGGCTCCTAAGGGAGACGGGGGGCGTGCTGCGCCCCGTCCAGGGGTTGAAGGAGGACCCAGCCCACCCCGCTATACACCCCACGGGCCAGGTCCCCTCCCAGCCGCTCGACAGGGACCACGCCAGGATCTACGACCTCGTCGTCAGGAGGTTCCTCGCCGCCTTCGCCGGGGATGCGGTGGTCGCAAGGAACACCGTGGCCGCCGCGGACTCCGAGGGGCGCCTGTTCAAGGCTTCAGGGGTTAAGGTGGTGGTGGAGGGGTGGCTCCACTACTACCCCTACGCGAGGCCGGGCGAGGAGCGGGTCCCCGCCCCGCCCCCCGGGAGCCTGCTGAGGGTGGTCAACGCCGGGTTCAAGACCTACTACACCAAGCCCTCCCAGGGGCTGTCGAGGATGGAGCTGCTGAGGTGGATGGAGCGAGTCAACATCGGGACGGAGGGGACTAGGGCTAGGATCATCGAGACGCTCTTCAAGAGGGGCTACCTCGAGTCGAGGGGCGGCAGGGTGGCGGTCACGGGCCTCGGCGAGGCGGTGGCCTCCATCATTGAGAGCCTGTTCCCGGACCTCGCGACGCCCGACCTCACCAGGGAGTTCGAGAGGATGCTCGAAGACATACAGGCGGGGAGGAGGAGCAGGGCCGAGGTGGTTGAGAGCGCTAAGAGGGTGATCACCATGCTCATCAACTCGTTCAGGGAGAGGCTGGACGAGGTCGGGGAGGAGCTCGCCCTGACGCTGGGCTACGCGAGGCCCACCGTCGCCTGCGTTGTTTGCGGGAGGCACGCCGAGCACGAGGTGGGAGGGTACACGCTGTGCACTAGGCACGCGGAGGCCGTGAGGAGGATGGCCTCCAAGGTGCCCCTGGTGGCCCGCAGGCTCGGCGTGTCCCCCGAGGATGTGGTGAGGAGGCTCGCGGAGGGATGGGGCCATGCGGGCGCTTGGGTAGTTGAAGCCGCCAAGGTGGCGGTGAGGGACCCGGGGTTCATGAAGCTCGTTACCTCAAGACCAGGGTGACCGAGCCTATGTAGGGAAGCTTCACCACGTAACCCCTAACCGCCACCGCGACGCCCACGATGCTGGAGTAGGGCACGCCGCTCGCCTCCACGCGCTCACCCGTGTAGGGGTCGGTGAAGACCACCGGGCGGCACCTAGCGGGGTCGCCGAAGTCCGGGACCTTGTTGGTCTCCCTGTTGTCCCCCCACGTGACGAAGCAGTAGCTCCCCCCATCCTTGTAGACGTAGACCACCCTGTGGATGACGTAGGCTCCGTAGGTCCTGTAAACCACTATGTCGCCAACGCGTATGTCCTCCGGCTTCTTAGGGATTATGAAGACTAGGTCGCCGCTGTGGAGGATCGGCTCCATGCTCTGCCCCTGCACCACGGCGAATACGGTCGGAGCGCCGAAGACTGCCTTGGCCCACAGCGGCGTGGAAGCCAGCGCCAGCAAGGCGATAGCCAAGACCACGTCGAGGAGCGAGGCGCCTCCACGGCCAGCCATTACAAGCCACCGGGCTGCGCTCTAGCCCGCCTGGGCCTTAGACGCCGCCTCAAGGCACTATATACTTCAATCCCGGCTAGTTTATGGCAGGCTGAGGCTCTTGGAGGCGGGGGAGCTGGAGAGGCTTAGGAGGCTGCTGACCCGGGTCGCAGGCGAAGCCGCCGGGCTGCTTAGGGATAACGCTTGCAGTGAGGAGTACTCCGCCACCGTCAGGGGGGAGACCATCAGGGCCGATCTGGAGGCGGAGGCCTACATCATCGACGCCTTGAAGGCCGAGGGCTTTAGGGGGCTCGTCGTCAGCGAGGAAACCGGCAGGGTGGAGCTGGGCGGGGACGAGTACGTCGCGATAGTTGACCCGCTCGACGGGAGCTCAAACTACAGCGCGTGCATCCCGTGGGCCTCGGTCTCCATAGCCCTGGCGAGGAGGGGCCACGGACTCAGGGAGGGGCTGCTGGCGGGCGTTGTCTACCCGGTCTTCTACGGCCAGCCCGTTTCATTCGCTAGGGGGCTCGGCTGCTTCCTCGGCGGCAGGCGGGTGGAGCCGCCCCGGGCCCCGAGCAACGTGATGTACACCTACATGGAGTCCAGCGACTTCGTCGGAGCGGTGCTAAAGGCTTTCGAAGCCCTCGGCCGGCCGAAGATAAGGAGCCTCGGAAGCGCCGCTCTGGAGCTCTCCTACACCGCCCTAGGCAGGGGCCTGGTCTTCATCGACCTAAGGGGCAAGCTTAGGAACGTCGACATAGCCGCCGCCTACGGCATCGTGGTGGAGTGCGGCGGCGACGTCTTCAAGCCGGGCTGCGGGGCGCTCGACGCAGGCACGGAGAGCGTCGAGCGCGTCGAGTCACTTATCGCGTCGGGAAACCGTGAAGTAGCCTGCAAGGTCGCCAGGATCCTGGGTGGCGGGGAGTGAGCAGGCTAGACCAGCCTGTGAGGGCCCACCTACTCGTGAGGGGCCTAGTCCAGGGCGTATTCTTCAGGGCGAACATGAGGAGGGTGGCTAAGGAGAACGGGGTAACCGGCTGGGTCAGAAACCTCCCAGACGGAGAGACGGTCGAGGCCGTGCTCGAGGGGCCAAGGGCTTCAGTGGAGAGAGTGATCTGCTGGGCCCTCCACGGCCCCGAGCTGGCCGACGTCAGGGAGGTCAAGGTTAAGTTCGAAGAGTACCGGGGCGAGTTTAGCGACTTCACGATCAGATACTAGCCCCCCGGCTTCAGCCCTGCGGCACCGGGAGGGTGAGGGCTAGGAGCAGCCCGTAGACCAGCCCGGCGGCGGCGCTCCTCCACCCATACTTCTCGTCCACGAGCGTGGGGCCGGGGTGCGCGCCCCCGGAGAGCGTGTAGAGGAGTATCGCGAGTAGGGCGAAGAGGAAGAGCGGGGGCGCAGCCAGCGAGGCGGCTAGGAGTGCTGCTATGAAGAGCTTCGACGCCAGCCTGTGCCCCCTATCGCCTAGGAGCGCCCTTACCACGTGCCCCCCGTCTAGCTGTCCTATGGGTATCAGGTTGAGGAACGTCACGAAGAACACGACGTAGGATGCGAAGGCTAGGGGGCTGAGGAGGACGAAGTACCCCTCGGGCACGCTCTTCACCTTGGAGAGCAGGATCATTACGAGGGGGATTATGCTCAGCGGGGCCGACCCCTGGGGTAGCTCGTGGTAGGGGAGCACCGGCGAGCCCCTGATCCCCAGTATAGCCACGGGTATAGCCGCTAGGAAGCCGGCTAGAGGGCCGGCGATGCCGATCACGGAGAGAGAGTCCCTTGTGGGAGGGGGCCACCTCATCAGGATCACCGAGCCGAACGTGCCGAGGAAGCCGAGCTGGAGCGGGGGCCCCGGGAGCGGTATGGGCACGCTGCTGGGCACTCCGTAGAGCTTCATAGCCACGTAGTGCCCCATCTCGTGGATCAAGAGGGGGGCCAGGAGGCCGAGGACGTAGCTCCAGGGGCTCCAGGCGAGGCTTGAGGTCTCGACGCCAAGCTCGCGGGCCGGCGACGCCAGAGCCAGGCCTGAAAGGTAGAGTGAAGCCACGACTAAGGCACCCAGCAGCAGGGCGAGGCCAGCCATGGAGGACGAGTCGACACGGCTCCTAACGTACATATTGTAAGCCGCTCCCTCGCGGCGTGCTATAACGTAGCAGCCGCGGGACGCCAGCCTTCTAGCTAACCCCTCAGCCTCCCTCGGCGTTAACGGCCTCCGCGGGATAGCGACTACAGAAAGGCCTCCATTCACACCCCTAGACTCGACGATGTCGAAGTACTCGCCCAACACGCTAAGGCACGGGGCGCTCCAGCTACCTGAAGACCCTCCCGCCGACAACTCTCTTCTCTACCTCTAGAAGCCTCTTCAAGGGGATAACGTCAACCACTTCATCCGGGTACCCCTCGCCGCTCCTCCTGTAGCGTATAATAGTCACGGGCAGGAGCGCATGGTCAACCTCATACGTCGCTATAGCAATGGGATCCCTGCTCCCAACCAGCTCGGGAGCCACTAGGGGGGGAGCGCCGAAGGATAGCTGCAACGCCCTAATACCGATCAAGCGCGCCCTCTCATACTTCGTTAGGAAGGGCGGCCCCAGCTTCACCTCGCTAGAGAGCCTCGGGTAAGCGCTATACCAGCCGTTCCCAGCCAAGCCAGCCCCCCAACGCCGGCTCCCCCAAGGAGCCTTTAAAAGATTAAGAGGGGAAGCCTCGGATCCAGGTTCCTCCTCACAGGCCGACGCCTAGGAGACGCCAGCCCATCCTCATCGGCCTGGTAGCGTGGAGAGGCTTCGGGGCGTAATAATCATTGCCGAGAAGGCGAGAAGCCATCGGGGCCCCTGTTGGATGGAGGAGGTTAACTGGAAGCCCGTGGAATTGCCTGGGAAAGAAGGAGGGCAGGGTTGCGGTTCCCCGCCTTAAGCCGGGCCCCCGGGGTGCTAGAACTCGAACTTACTGCTCTCCTCCTCCTCCTCTTCCTCCTTGCCCTTCTTCTCCTTCTTCTTCGGCGGCGCGGCGGCGATTATGTCGTCGATCTTGAGTATCGACATCGCAGCCTCGGTGGCGCTCTTGATGACCTGGTTCTTCACCAGCACCGGCTCGTAGACGTTGATCTTAGTCATGTCCTCCTCGATCTTGCCCTCCAGCACGTTTACGCCGGCGTGCTTGAGGCCCTTCGCGTGCAGGCTCCTCAGCTGTAGCAGTGCGTCGAGGGCGTCCATCCCAGCGCTCTCGGCAAGCACGGCGGGTATGACCTCGAGTGCCTCGGCGTAAGCCTCGATGGCTAGCTGCTCCTTCCCACCCACGGTCCTAGCGTACTCCCTCAGCCTCTCGGCGAGCTCGACCTCGATAGCACCGCCGCCGCCCACGATCTTAGGCATCCTGAGTATGTTCCTCAGGGCGTGCAGGGCGTCCATGATGCTCCTCTCAGCCTCATCCAGTAGCATGTCATTGGCACCCCTTAGTAGTATCGTGACGCTCCTGGGGTTCTTGGCGCCCTCGATGAAAACCATCTTGTCCTCTCCGACCCTCCTCTCCTCGACTAGCTCGGCGTAGCCTAGGTCCTCGGGCTTCAGGTCCCTGACGCTGGTCACAATCTTAGCCCCAGTAGCCTTAGCGATCTTCTCGATGTCGCTCCTCTTCACCCTCCTAACCGCCAGGATCCCCTTCTTGGCAAGGTAGTGCTGGGCAACCTCGTCGATACCCTTCTGAGTGATCACAACGTTAGCCCCAGTCGCAGCAATCTTCTCGACCATCTCCTTCAGCAGCCTTGTCTCCTCCTCGAGGAAGCTCTCGAGCTGGTCGATATCGGTGACCCTGATCTTGGTGGTCAGCTCGGGCTTCTGGATCTCCAGCGGGGCGTCTAGCACGGCGATCCTGGCGTTCTTCACCCTCTTAGGCATGCCGGGGTGGACGACCTCCTTGTCGATGACTACGCCACGGATGAGCATGGTGTCGAGCAGGCTGCCGCCCTTCTTCTTCTCAATCTTAACGTTGTCAAGGTCGAGGTTGTAGGTGCCGTCAGGCCTCTTCTCCCTCACGATCTTAACGGCCTGGACTACTAGGTCGACTATCTTCTCCTTCTCGGGCCCGTGGCCTATGTACTTGCTGGCGATCGTCGTGGAGGCAATCTTCCTAAGAGTCTCGTCGCTCTCGACATCGACGGGCACAGCGACCTCGTTTATGATCTCGAGGGCCTTGTTGAGCGCCTTCGTGTAGCCGTCAATGATCTTGGTGGGGTGAATGTTCTCGTCCAGGAGCTTCTCAGCCTTCTCGAGCAACGTGCCAGCGAGCACGACAACGCTAGTGGTCCCGTCGCCTACTTCAGCGTCCTGGGCCTTAGCCACCTCGACTAGGAGCTTAGCGGCCGGGTGGTGGACCTCCATCTCCTTGACTATCGTGGCGCCGTCGTTGGTCACAGTGATGTCGCCGAAGCTGTCGACGAGCATCTTGTCGAGGCCGCGGGGCCCTAGGCTGGTTTTAAGCATCTCAGCCATGACCTTAGCGGCTAGGATGTTGTTCCTAAGCGCCTCCCTCCCGTAGGTCCTCTGCGTGCCCTCCTTAAGCACTAGCACAGGTATCCCAGCGCCAGCAGCCATGCCACGCCACCCCTGTTACACTTCCGGTGCGGGTTCCAGCGAGTTTCAAGTAGCTCCGCTTCTATAAAAACCTTTCGCAGGCCTGTGGGGCCTCAGCTTTACCTGAAGTAAAACGCTTCGCGGGCTCTGGAGGCGGCTCGGGGAGAGGTGGCCTCGCGGTGGCTCTCTGCAGCGTCTGCAGGAGGAGGGAGGCGTTCTACTTGAGGACATACAGCGGCCAGAGGCTCTGCGCGGCCTGCCTGCGGAGGACTCTCGAGCGGGCGCTGAGGAGGTCGATAAGCGAGGCCGGCGGGCTGCCGCCCAGGTCCAGGGTCGTGGTGCCCGTCTCCTTCACTTCCCCCCACCTCTCGCTGGCCCTCCTAGACGTCGCGGTCAGGGTGGAGAGGAGGTTCGGCTCCGAGGTGGTGGGGGTCGTTCCTAGAGAGGTCGAGGTCGAGCCTGAGGGGGCGAGCCTCCCGGGCGAGCAGGGCCTGAGCAGGCTCGTGCGGGTGAGCGTCCCGCCCCCCGAGGAGGCGACGCTCAGCGAGTGCATCCGCTTCGACTCCGCGTGGAGCGCTAGGGTGGCCGAGTCCCTCGGGGGCAACGCTGTCCTGCTACCGTTAACCCTGACCGACAGGGTTCTCGCTATGCTCGACTCCCTGATCCTGGGCGAGGCGTGGCTCGCCTCGGAGTCCCTCCTCTCCCGGAGCGTCGGGGGCGTGAGGGTGATACACGCCTTCGGAACGATTGAGGGGGAGGCGGTGGCGGCCTACGCAGCCCGCATGGAGGTGAGGGCCTGGAGCCCCTGCCGGGTCGCCTCACCCTCGAAGAAGGTCCTCTACAGCGTGGCCTACAGGCGCCCTGAGCTAGAGTACAGCGCCCTCAAGACCATCTCCAGGCTAGCCCAGCTAGCCGGCGGCTTCGGAGTCTGCAGGTACTGCGGAGGCTTCACCGCCGGGGGCGGGGCGAGCGTTTGCCCGGTGTGCGAGAGGCTGAGGCCCGCTGAGAGAGTTAGACTCTAGGCTCCCCGCTTGCGACCCTCCTTCTAATGATGCTCCTAACCAGCTCCTTCTCCTCCCTCGTGAGGTAGAGTTCGACGTAGAAGTCGAGGGAGTGCCTCATGCTTGGAGGGTTAACCTCGTGGTTAACCAGGACAAAGCCCGCCCTGAGGACCTCCTCGACTAGCTTGGGGTCGGCGTGCTCCGCGAACTCCTTCAGCATCGACTTGAACCCTATCGCCTCCTTGACTTCCTGCTCGTCGAGGACCGCGCCGCAGACCATGCAGGTCAGGTTGGGTGTTACAGCGCGGAACCCGCACCGGGGACACGTTATCGGGGTCGGGTTCCCGTAGATCAGCCAGTAGTGTCTCAGCGAGTCAATGACGTGCTGCGCGCCCAGCGCCGCAGCCCTCTGGTAGAGGAGGGGCGCTGCTCGGCCAGCTATCTCCGGCGCGTTGTTCACTATGAACTCCAGCTGCTCCAGGCTTAGCGAGTCCACGTCCTCGATGAGCCTCGAGGCTATGGCTTTCAGGAACACCTGCTCAGACGCCATGATGTTCTTAATGATGGACTCTAAGCTGGGCTTGGTCGCCCTCGACTCGGCTATCGAGACGACTATGTCCCTAACAATCTCCACGAGCTTATCCTGCTGGATTACATTCTCCAAGCCGAGCCTGGCCGCTAGCTCCTGCGCCGCAGCGCGGGCGAGGCTTTCCACCTCCTCCTCTGTGAGGCCCCTCCGCGAGCTGGACCTCCTAGACGCGCTTCTCGCCTTGCCGGCAGAGGGAGCGGAGCCAGCGCTAACGCCTTGAGATTTAGACGCGCTCCGCCTCCTTCTACCCCTAGCCACTCCCGGCACCCTTGGACCTTGTAGGAACTATACCCGGCCCAGCGACTATAACCGAAGCTGCAAAGACGCAGGCAGCCCCCAGCCTGCCTTCCGGGGGCTGATGGGAGGGACTGCTTCTCTTGCACTCTCTCGCGCCATCTCCTCGCCAGAGCGACGCGCTCCCCCGAGGTTTAAAGGTGAACCAAATGTTTACAAAGAGAGACTTGTGGCAGTTACCAATTTATGGTATTATCAGCAAGAATCCTAGACATGCATACGGATATGGTACGAGAGGGAGCGGCGGAGCCTTGCCGGAGGCTAAGCCTAGCTAGCTCCGCTGCCCCTTGACTGTGTAGGCTACCCAGTGGGGGTTTAGTCGCGATGGAATCAGGGTTCAGGAAGCGCCTCGTGATAGTGAAGAGGGACGGCAGGCGCGAGGAGTTTCTTCCTGCGAAGCTCTACCGTAGCATAAGGAAGGCTGCAGAGCCTGCAGGCCTGAGCGAGGATGAGATCGACTCTCTCTTCGCCGCTGTTAGGAGGGAGGTCGAGGAGAGCGGGGAGGAAGTGCCGTCCTGGAAGGTCGCTGACATAGCGGCCAGGGTTATGGTTGAGAGGGGAGTCTACAAGCCGGAGTGGTTTGAGGCCGTGAAGCGCTACGAGCTGGCCCGGATATACAAGGACGTCTACGGTAAGGGCGGGTGGAGGGAGTTCAGCGAGGACGACCTGGGCTTCACGTTCAATGCTTTGAAGGTCATGGAGGCCAGGTACCTCCAGAGGGACCCGGAGACCGGCAGGTTCCGCGAGACTCCTTCAATGATGATTAGGAGGGTTGCCAGGTTCCTGGCCAAGGTGGAGGAGGCCTACGGCGCCAGCCCTGAGCGCGTGAAGCAGCTGGAGGAGGAGTTCTACAGGATAATGATTACGAGAAGGTTCATGCCCAACAGCCCCACTCTCATGAATGCGGGGACCAAGCTCGGGATCCTGAGCGCCTGCTTCGTGGTCCCGGTTAGGGACGCCATGTCGACGCCTGAAGGGGAGGGGATAATGGATGCCCTGAGGGCCCAGGCCCTCATCCACCAGGCCGGGGGCGGGACGGGCTTCGACTTCAGCGAGCTGAGGCCCGAGGGCGACGTGGTTGGGAGCAGCGGGGGCGCCTCCAGCGGGCCCCTGAGCTTCATGCGCCTCTTCGACACCGCCACCGACGTGGTGAAGCAGGGTGGCAAGCGCAGAGGCGCAAACATGGGGATAATGCACGTGTGGCACCCGGACATTGAGAAGTTCATACTCTCTAAGACCGGCAGGCTGAAGGATGTGAACCTGCAGAACTTCAACATAAGCGTCGGGGTCTACGATGAGTTCCTCAGAGCGGTGGAGGAGGGCAGGCCCTGGCCGCTCATCAACCCGAGGAAGACCGACCTGACGGGGGAAAGGGACAGCAGGAACTACGCAGTAGTCAAGGCCCGCCACTACCTGAGCGAGGACTGGGTGCAGGAGGTCATAATAGACGAGCTCGAGGAGCGCGGGGGAAGCGTGCCGCTGGAGGAGAGCCTCCTAGTCACGTGGGACGAGGCCCTCGCGATAGCGGAGGCTGAGGGAGGCATAGTTAGGTGGGTTGACGCCCGCGAGCTATTCAACAAGATAGTGATGGGTGCGTGGGACTCGGGGGACCCGGGTCTGATCTTCTTCGACGAGGTGAACAGGAGGCACCCGACCTGGTACCTCGGGAAGATCCACGCGACCAACCCATGCGGCGAGGAGCCGCTGCTAGACTGGGAGAACTGCAACCTGGGCAGCATCAACCTGGAGAAGTACGTGAAGGAGACCCCCGAGGGGCCCACCGTTTACTGGGAGGGTCTGGCTAGAGACGTGAGGATTGCGGTGAGGCTCCTGGACAACGTTATTGACGCGAACAGGCACCCACTCCCCCAGATAACGGAGGCTAACAGGCGCACGAGGAAGATAGGCCTCGGCGTGATGGGCTGGGCCAGGATGCTGATCAGGCTCGGGATCCCCTACGATAGCCCCGACGCCGTCCACCTCGCGTGGAGCATTGCAGAGTGGATAGCGTGGAACGCCTACGATGAGGGCGTAAGGCTAGCCCGCGAGAAGGGCCCCTTCCCCGCCTGGGACCCAGCCAAGTACAGGTGGCTCCACGAGACCGTGCCCTTCGGAGGGCCCGAGGAGGTCCTCCGGATCCTCGGGCTCCCACGGGATCCCTCCCCGAGGGTTAGCGCTATACTCAAGTCGAGGCCCCCCGTGGACTGGGAGCGGGTGAAGAGGGAGGCCCTCAGGCACGGGCTCAGGAACGCCACCTACCTCAGCATAGCCCCCACGGGGAGTATCAGCATAATAGCGGGAGCCTCGGCCAGCATTGAGCCCCTCTTCGCCCTGGCCTACGTTAGGAGCGTCGCAGTCGGGACGTTCATAGAGGTCGAGCCCCTCTTCCTCGAGGAGCTCCGCAAGCTCGAAATGGACGAGCCCGAGGTGATCGAGGCCATAGCGGAGACCGGGAGCATCGCTCACCTCAAGTGGGTCCCCAGGAGGCTCAGGCGCCTCTACAGGACCGCCCACGACATCGACCCCGAGTGGCACCTAGCCCACCAGGCGGCCTGGCAGGCGTGGGTCGACGCAGCGGTGAGTAAGACGATAAACCTCAGGCACGACGAGCCCCCGAGCACCGTCGAGAGGGTCTACAGGCTAGCTTGGAGGCTCAGGCTGAAGGGGATCACGGTGTACAGGGACAGGAGCAAGAGCCAGCAGGTCATATACTTCGGCATCAAGTCCAAGAAGGCCGAGGGCAAGGAGGAGGCCGAGCCCGGGATCCCCGGGGAGAAGCCGGCCCTAGTCATAAAGCCCCAGCAGGAAGAGGCTAAGCCGGGCAGCACTCCGGAGGGCAGCCAGGCAAGCCCAGCCGCCCCCGCCGCCCGCGGGGAAGCGGCGAGTGAATCCCCAAACCCCCAGGGCGGCGGAAAGGGCAGGATGGCCCCGAGCGTTTCAAGAGTCAGGCTTGGAAGCGGGAAGGTGAAGGAGCTACTCGCAGTCCCGGCAGAGTACGCAGGCGGATGCCCCACCTGCGACATCTAACCTCGACCCCACGCCTTCGGGAAGCCCGCCAATCCCTCCCCTCTCTTCACGTGCCGCGGGATGCGCGGATCCCCACGGGCGCCCGGAGCCGTGCTCCAACCCTCACTGCAGGACGTCCTGTTGTAAGCCGCGTTTAAACGTTATGCAGTGCACGGTAATGGGATCCTGCGCCGACTAACCGGCGGGGAAAGATTTAAATATCCAGACTCGTCACTTAGTAGAAGTGACTACGAAGTCGGAGAAATAACGGGTGAGGATGGATGCCTGGAGAGATACCCCTTATCGGGGAGAAGTTCCCTGAAATGGAGGTAATGACCACTCACGGCCCCATAAAGCTGCCCGACCACTACAAGGGCAAGTGGTTCGTGCTCTTCAGCCACCCGGCTGACTTCACGCCTGTCTGTACCACGGAGTTCGTGGCTTTCGCCAAGAGGTATGAGGACTTCAAGGCCCTCAACACGGAGCTAATAGGCCTCAGCGTTGACAGCACTTACAGCCACATCAAGTGGGTTGAGTGGATCAAGGAGAAGCTGGGGGTTGAGATCCCATTCCCGATAATCGCTGACCCGCAGGGCACTGTAGCCAAGAAGCTTGGAATGCTGCACGCCGAGAGCGCCACCCACACTATCAGGGCGGTCTTCATCGTTGACGACAAGGGTGTGATAAGGACTATACTCTACTACCCGCAGGAGATCGGCAGGCTCATCGACGAGATCCTCAGGATAGTGAAGGTCCTCCAGATCAGCGACAAGTACGGGAGGGCGATCCCGGCCAACTGGCCTAACAACGAGCTAATAGGCGACTCCCTCATAGTCCCGCCGGCCTCAACAATCCAGGAGGCTGAGGAGAGAGTGAAGAAGTTCAAGTGCTACGACTGGTGGTTCTGCTACGAGGAGAAGCCCGAGATCAAGGAGGACGCGGAGACTGCTAGGAAGTGGCTGAAGAGGGCGGCCGGATCCCAGTAACCCCCTAAGGAGGGACTAAAGGACTAAACTAAGCCGGCAAGGCCGGCATTCCACTCTTTACCCCTTTTTCTACGTTTCCACGCTTATCCTCACTGCTTCCCAAGGACTGGAGGGTACCCCATTTATCCGAGCCTAGCGCTGGCTAAGCGTGCGGTGACCGGGTTGGAGGCGCCCAAGTGGCTCTGGTACATTGAATGGGAGCTGCCGCGGAGCGGGCACCTGTTCCACTTGAAGAGGATCATCTACCAGGCAAAGTCCCCCTACCAGGAGATAGAGGTCGTCGAGCTGGAGTACCTGGGTAAAGCGTTGATCCTCGACGGTAAAATCCAGTCTGCGATCCTCGACGAGTACGTGTACCACGAGGCCCTAGTCCACCCGGCAATGCTGCTCCACGGGAAGCCTGAGAGGGTCCTAATACTCGGCGGAGGCGAGGGGGCCACTGCGAGGGAGGCGCTGAGGTTCAAGACTGTTAAGAGGGTTGTGATGGTTGACATCGACCGGGAGGTTATAGAGGCAGCTAAGAAGTACCTGCCCGAGTGGCACCAGGGCGCCTTCGAGGACCCGAGGCTCGAGCTCGTCATAGACGACGGGTTCGAGTATGTGAAGAGGAATGCCGGCAGGGAGAAGTTTGACGTCATAATCGCAGACCTCGCCGACCCCACGGAGGGCGGCCCGGCTTACAAGCTATACACGAAGGAGTTCTACGAGAGCGTCAAGGCTCTCCTCGCGGAGGGCGGGGTGTTCGTGACACAGGCCACGAGCCTCTCCTACCTGGCGGGCGTGCACGCAATCATAAGGAACACCATTGCATCAGTGTTCAGGTACACCGCAAGCTACAGCGTGTTCATTAAGAGCTTCGATGACGAGTGGAGCTTCGTCATAGCCAGCGACGAGAAGGACGCCAAGAGCCTCACGCCGAGCCTGGTCGACGAGAGGCTAGCCGCCCTCGTGGAGGGAGAGAACAGGTTCTACGATGGAGAGAGCCACGCGAGGATGTTCAACCTGCCAGCCTACGCTAGGAGGCTGCTCGAGTCGGAGAAGAGGGTGGCAACGCTCGACAACCCCGTGTACCTACCCGTCTGAGCCCGGGACTTGGAGGGTGGAGCCCCGGCGGCCTCCCTCCCCTAGGGGTGGCGGTGCTTTGGCTAAGATTAAACTCGTGGTGAGCGACGTCGACGGGACTCTGACTGTCAGGAGGGGCAGCTTCCTCCTAGAGGTGGAGGCGATCAAAGCCATCAGGATGCTGGAGTCTAGCGGTGTGAGGGTTGCGTTCGTCACGGGCAACAGCCTGCCCGTTGCGAGGGGGCTGGCTAGGTACATAGGAGCCACCGGTCCCGTCGTGGCCGAGAATGGGTGCGTGGGCTTAGCTAACGGTGAGGTGCACCATTTAGCCGGGAAGAGACCCCCCAAGGAGCTAGTGGAGGAGTTGAAGAGGCTGGGCTTGAGGGAGAGCTGGCAGAACCCCTGCAGGTACCATGACCTCGCGTTCCTGAGCGACGGCTCCGTTTCCTACAGGGACGTCGAGAGGGTCGTGTCGAAGTACGAGGGCTTCAAGGTGTTCTACAGCGGCTACGCATTCCACATCGCCCCCGCGGAGTGCGGCAAAGGAGCGGCGGTCAGGTGGATCTCGGAGGTTACAGGCGTCGACCTCTCCGAGATCCTCTCAATAGGCGATGGGGAGAACGATGTTGAAATGCTCAGGCTCACGGGGTGGTCTGCGGCGCCGGCCGACGCCGACGAGGCCGCTAGGCGCGCGGCGAGGATAGTGGCTTCAAAGCCCGGAGGCCAGGGCTTCGCGGAGGTAGCCAGCCTCATTCTATCCGAGAAGCTCTGAGGCAACCACCTCAGCCGCGTCCCTAGGCGTGGTCGCGGGCACACCCACCCTGCCGGCGTGGAGCGAGACGTACTTGTAACCCCTCCTATACATTAGGTAAGCTATCCTAGCCCTCGAGGCCCCAGGGGCTAGGGGGCCTGCTATCCTTAGGAGGAGGCCAACCGGCACCTTGTGGCACCGTAGCCCCCTGAGCCTGCAAGCCGTCAACGCCAGCTCCCCCAAATCCACGTGGTAGCTGACGGCGTGGACTGCGAGCCCGTCGAGGCGCCCCTCTATGCAGGCGGCGTAAACCCTGGCTAGGTCTAGCGCGTGGGTCACCGGTGCCTCCCACCCGAGGCTCGGGGCTACTCTGAGCTTCATCACCGTGGATAGGAGCCTCCACTCGGCGTGGCTAGGGTTGCGGCCGACCACGAGGCCCGGCCGGGCGATGCACCACTTACCCCTCAATCCATCCGCGAGCGCCACTACGTCTTCGCCTTTAGCCTTGGTCTCCTCGTAAACGCTTTCGGGGACGCCGCGAGTGTCCCGGGGATCCCCGTCGACGACCCTCCCACCCCGCGGGACCCCTGGCAGCCTACCGACGGCGGCGACCGCGCTCGTGTAGACCACCCGTGACCCTCGGTGAACCGCGGCCTCCACTATCCGCCTGGTTAGCTCCACGTGGGCCTCCCACAAAGCGCCGGACGGCTTGTCTATAGCGCCAGCCATGTTAACGTAAACATCTGCGTCGACGCCTAGCAAGAGGTTGGAGTCAACCCTAGGAGCGGCAACGATTTCCACGCCTGATTCCCTGAGGAGCCTAGCTATCCCGGGCCTTCTAGCGACGGATGAACGCCTAGCCAGCACCACTACTTCAAAGCCTTCACCGGCCAACTCGGGTATAACGTTTGAGCCGACATAGCCCACACCGCCGACAACGGCTACTTTCAAGTGTGGGTTCACCTTGACCCCGACGTGCCCCCGTTTAAATGGCCGGTTAGCTACGTCTAAAAGCCTCTTGGAGACGTGTTATGGCGAGCAGCAGGGAGTATAGGGAGAAGCGTGTAGTCGTCTGGCCAGTTTACCTAGACGAGAAAGCGTCGAGAGGGATGGGTAGGAAGATCCCCAGATCAAAGGCCGTGGTCAACCCCAAGATCCGGGAGATAGTGGAGGCCGCCAGGATGCTTGGCTTGAACCCCGAGGTCGAGGAGAAGGCTTACCCCCGCGCCTGGTGGCTCTACACGTCGAGAGTGGTTGTGGACAAGATCGGCTCGAAGAGAAGGACGCTCATAGCCATAGCGGAGAAGATTAAGGAGCTACGCTTGAAAGGCGGCAGAGCGAGGTAAACCATCCCGCTTGCATGTGGGCGCTGATTGAAAGCCACGACGCCGGGGCCTGCCGGTAATACCGGGTAGTAATAGGGAGGCCGACCGAGCACCCACTAAATACGTGGGGCAAGCAGTATTACCCAGATGCCCCCTCACCCCGCGGCTTGAAGCCGGGCTAGCCGGAGGTGTGCTGGAACTGCAAGGCGGCAGGGCCAGGAGGAGGCAGCGCAGGGAGCCTAGGAGGCCCGTCGAGTACAGGAGGATCCCGCTGGGCCGCTTGATGCACAGGGTACCCACCGGGCACCTTGTGGCTCGGATGGAGCCCATGGAGAGGCTGCCAAGCCTAGGGGCGAAGGTGGTCGACGGCAGCGGGAGGGAGGTTGGGGTGCTAGCCGACATAATAGGCCCCGTCGCTAGCCCCTTCGCGGTAATCAAGCCCAGCGGCGAGGTTAGGGACCTAAGTGAGGGGGCGGAGCTCTACGCCCTAGTGGCCGTGAAGAGGCACTCCGGGAAACCGGGGCCGCGGGGGGGTGGGCGGAGGAGGGGCCGTGGCAGAGGCCGTGGACGCGAAGGGCAGCGGAGGAGGTAGTGAGAACCCCACACCCGGGGCCCCTGGCCTGGACGAGTTTGTGGAGATCATACTGGACCGGGGTAGGAGGATAGGCATTACGAAGGACGGGAGAAGCATTGTTCTAGAGGATCAGGTGATAGACGCTGGCCCGGAGTGGCGGACGGGCGGGGACGGCGAGAGGAGCGCCAATAGGATACGGGCCTCGGGAAGGTACACCTACAGGTACCACGATGCGAGCACGGCCGAAGTAACGCTGGCGAGGAGGGGCGGCACGAGGCTCCCGCGGGGCTTCGATAGGAACCACGTAGCCAGGGCAATCATAAGGGATGGGAAGGCTCCGAAGCTTGCCGATAGGGAGGAGGCGAGGTGCGTCAGGGCCTTCAGCATCCTCCAAGAGGCCGCCTCAATCCTCGGCGTCAGCGAAGGGGATAACCCCGTCCTCGAGACTGCTAGCTTCATCCTGCACCACGCGAAGCCGTTCCCGAGCCGCGACAAGGAGCTACGGGCCCTCGTAGCCGTCGCGCTGATCAAGGCGTTCGAGCTGCATCAGATACCAGTCTCGCAGGAGGAGGTAAAGGAGGCTCTCGGGCTTGAAGGGGAGGAGGATAAACTCCTCTGGAAGGCGCGCAGGCTACTCAACGAGAGGAAGGCCCTGAGGAGCCTGCCGGAGCCGGCGAGGCCCCGCGACTTCGAGGCCGGCATAGGCTGCGCGAGCCTGCTGCCAAGGGTGAACATGTTCATACACAGGGCAGTGATGAAGCTGAGGCTCCCGCTCGAGCTTAAGGAGAGGATATCAATGCTGCTAGTGGACCTGTTGAAAGCCGGCAACAAGAGCCTGTGCGGCCACAAGCCTGAAGCCGTCGCAGCCGCAGCGGTCTACATCGGTGCAAGGCTCTACGGCTTCGAGGTGAGCCAGAAGAGCGTGGCGAAAGCCCTGGGTATAAGGGACACAGCCCTCAGGAAGCAGCAGAAGTTCCTCCTCAACGGCACGGTTCTCCTCATAGAACTATAGCCACCCGAGGCCCTTGGCTGGGCAGCCACCGCGGGAGGCCTGGGTTTGCCGACGCTTTTTAATAAGAATTATAAAAGCCGCCCGGGCTACTCTATCAAAGGAGGCTTCAGAGGATACTTAAAAGGAAGCGAAAGCGGCACGTGGTGGTGACGGTGTCGAGTTATAGTGCAAACACTACGGAGGCTTTGGAGAAGAAGGTATTGAAGATCATCGAGAACTCTGGCAAGGAGGGTATACTGCAGAGCCAGCTGATTAAAATGCTCGGAGTGAACAGTAGGCTTGGCTCCAAGATTGTGACGAGGCTTGTCAAGCGCGGGCTTATAAAGAGGGACAAGGTGACCGTCAACGGGAGGATGACTTACAGGCTCTACCTGGTCGACAGCGGTACACCCTCACTCAGCATAGCCGTGGATGTATCCTCCATCCTCGACATCCCCTGCAGCGTCTGCCCCTACAGGAAGGAGTGCGGCGTGGGGAACCTCTACGAGCCCGCCACCTGCCCGTGGCTGGAGCGCTGGATCGCTAAGCTCGTGGAGCCCCGGCGGGGGCAGGATAGCTCTGAGAGCAGCGAGGATATGACCGGGTAGCCTGCGTCGGTCCTCAACCCTATGGGTGAGAAGTGCGTCCTGCATGCCCGGTACCCCATGCTCTCCAGTCCTTCCAGGACGGCGCTCATCCTGGGCATGTTGAGCCTCAGCGCCGAGCAGAGGGCATCCAGCCTCTGGTGGACCCTCTCGTCTAGGCCGGCTTCCTCCAGTATCAGCTTCATCAGCTTCAATCCACGCTGCCTCGTCTCAAGGTAGGCCCTGCCCTCGAGGATCCGGATTACCCTCTCGACGAAGGCTTCATCGTAGAGTGGCCCCGTCCAGAGGGGCTCCACGCGGACGCTTCCACTCGGCTCTGGGCACCCAGCGTTTAGCACTGCGTAGCCGAGGTGCCTGCAGTACGTAAGGTAGCCCAGGTTCTCCTGGAGCACTCTGTCCGCGCGCCTAGCGCCCCTCTCGACGAGGAAGTATACCCTAATGTAGTGGTCAGCGTGGTAGACTAGCAGGGGCTTCACGGCCTTATCGTGCTCTGCGGCCACCCTGGCAACGAAGCCTGCGAGCACCCTTGCAGCCGTCTCCTTCGACTGCGGCGTGGGGGCGCCCGTGACGTGGTACCTCCTCCTAGCCGCCTCCCGCTTGGCTACCTCGAGCACCGCAACGTCCGTGGCGGTCATGGCTAGGAGGCCCTTGTGGCCTATGAGCGCCACCGCCGCCCTCAGAAAGGGGGCCGGGCTCCCGTAGGGGTCCAGGTCGACGGCTAGCACGGGGGTGGGATCCTCGTAGCGGAGCCTATACATCAAGGCGTTAGCGTCGGCCCTAACCACCGAGACCCTACCCTCGACCCTGTTGAGTTCAACGTTCTCCAACGCCAGCCTCACAGCCTTCGGGTCTATGTCCCCCGCCACCACCCTCTCAATGCCTTCAACCTCGAGGGCGTACCTTACCGCCCTGACGCCGGTTGCTGTGAGGGGCTCGACAACCGTTACCCCTCGGTGAGGGGCGTAGAGGTCGATGTACGCCTGGAGGCTCGCAACGCTCAGGTCCCTATTGAACACCATGACGGGGTTGTAGAACACGGGCAACCAGGCAGGCTCGAGCCTACCGCCGACGCTGGCCTCCCGAGGATCCCAAGTCTTAACCAGTGCAAGCCCCTCACGGATCACCGAGAGAGGCATCCACCTCCACCTTAGCACCTTAGCCTTCACTGCCGCCCAGCGCAGCCCGCGCTCCTAGCCGGGATCCCGGCGTACTCCCTCGCCCTGGCCATGTGAGCCTCCCTGATGGACTCCGTTAAGTAGATGACTAACCCCCTCCCCTCCACGAGCCTGTAAACCCCCCCTAGATCCCTAGCCTCCAGCCCCTCGTGGACCATGGCCGGATAAGCTTCTCCAGCTCCAGAGCCTTAATGGTTGTGCCGCTGAACCCGCTGGAGGCAGGCTCCATAGGGTCTATCTTGTCGACAGCAACAACGTCGGCGTCCCTGAGAGCCTTGAGTATTGCGCACTTCCCAGGGCACAGGCGGCTAGGTTAACGGTGTTAACGGTGTACCTCCCAACCCCCCGGGACAGCCTTTCAGGAGGATATCCGGAAGACACGATAGACCCACCGCTAGACGCGGCGGGATACCTCCAAGTAGTGGATGAGGTTTAGGACTGGAAAGACCCAAGCCAAGGGCGCTCCATACTTTGTAGGGGCGCCACAGATAGCCTAGTCCCACTATGGATATTATATTTACGAACATTAATTATGCGACTACTAATTATGCGGAGCTTCTAAATGAATCTATCTTCTTTATTAAGACATCTAGCGGCTTAGCTCCTCTAATGTCCTCCCTTTTCACTATTACGTTGTTTTCAACTTTTAGGAGTACAGTTGTAGGCGATACATGGATATTATATTTTTCAAAGCTCTTAGCTGCTGCGGAGGACCTACACCTCCTACTAAACCATTCACATAATACTACCACGAATTCCGTATCCTCAAGTTTCCTCCCTACGAGGCTTACATATGGAAACCATACTAGATCGTATACCTTGCATGCAGGGCAGAGTGTATTATCAAAATATATTGCGTAATATCCATCCTTCCAAGGCTTAAACTCTTCTCCCTCAATATATTTAAGCACCCATACATCACTAGCTTTATCATAAACATATATTCCATGCGGCGATGTAGCAGTAATCCTTTTTAACTTAACTAAGCGATTTTCTTCCTTCCTCCTAATTTTACCATGCAGTATAAATTCAATTAATAACTTATCCAATATCTTATTTAACTCTTTATCCTCCATGACTGCTTAGTCCCCTTCTTTTTGGAATCGCGGTGCAAATTTTATAAGGTTTACAAGTTGGATTTGATTAAGACAAAACAGTACATGTTATTGAAGACTTCAAGTCCTTTAGTTCTACATCTCGCCGAAGTGGGTGGTTGCTGAGATGGCTGGAGAGATAAAGGAGAAGGTGCAAGTTGGCGAGAAAAGCCTTATGGCTACGAAGCCTCAAACAAGCATAAAGTCTGGTGTCTGGGAGGAGGCTCTACTAGAAGAATTGCTATACCTTATAGCCCATATAGCCCATTCAGAGCAACATCTATTAGAGATAGAGGCTGAGATTGGAGAGCCGACACTAGCCGCACTAATAGACGGGTTAAGAATCCTTAGAAAGAATATTGGCCAAATACTATTAGATTATGCTGGTTTACGTAGTGAAGGTGGTGGAGGAGAGTTTAGAGGAGGAGCAGAAAATCTTTGGTGCACAATAAAACACTTATCTATGGCATTAGTACACTGCGATGAAAATATAGAGAAAATAATCCGTAGAATTGATGATCAAAAAGCGATCAATAGTTTGAAGGTACTATATGATGCAAGAAGAATACTACGTGAAACCTTAATGAATCTAGTGTTATATATACCGAAGACTGTAGATCTAACTCAAGTTAACGAAGTAAGGTGTAGGGAAGACTTATGTATAGAAGATGAAAATCTAGTCGAGCAACCCAGTAAAGAGAGTAAAGAAAAGGATTAATAAAGAATTAATAGCTCAGCCCGCGGGGGTTTAACCTACATAACCTTAATCTTCTATGTAGACTTTGGAGCCATCGCCCGGCGCATCACCCCTAATAGGGGGCTTGCTCCCCCCTTTTCAGGGCAACTCCTAGGGTCCCACATCTGAAGACATGCATTTCAACTGCCTGCTCCGATAGGCAGTAAGCCTGCCTGGGGCAGAGGGAGTAGGTCTCAGATATATCCAGGGTACCCAGGATTTAAAACACCCCATACCTATCAACGCCCATCAGACGCGACACGGTTTTTGGACGGCCTTATTGAGGAAGCTACCTCTCATAGCTAATCAAATATCTATAATTCTGTTAGAGTCTATTACATCAGTTACATCGGCTCTTTTACATACTACCAAGTTGCGTTTTCTCTTCTCAATGGTATCTAGCTATAGAGCAAAAAAAGTATTGTTGACTTTCTAACCCCCGGCCGCTTTGCGATGAAGACACTGGAAATCCTAATCCCGCTCAAGTCCTCAACACCTAAGCCGTTGCAGCGCTCCAAAGTGCTACCCGGTTAAACTTAAGCGCCTCGGGTGCGAAGAAGCCCGCCTCCACTTCAAGCCTAGGCTAGCATTCCACCATTTGCATTACCGGTGCATCTAGGGGATTTCTAGGGGATTTAGATTGGACGGGCAGCGAAAACATTTTATGTATCCCTATATATTATATGTATTATAGGCGTTTTGGAACCTGCAGATTATCAATCTTCAGAGGGTCGTGGGAGCTTGGGGTTTCATTTTTAAGGGTCTAACCGCTATTGGTGGGCGTAACCTTTTAAACTGGAGTCTACCGATTTACATAGAGCAGTAGGCCTCTAGTTTAAAACTGAGTTTAACATAGAGTTGGATGTATCGGGGGGCAAGTGTATGTTGCTTGGAGATAAGGGGAAGGATCTGAGAGACCTGCTCCTAGAGTTAAGAGGGATCCGGGTGGAGCCTGTTGAGGAGCAGCTTGAGGGCGACGTTGATGATATTAGGAAGTTGATTGATAGACTTGCCAGCCCCATTAAAGGGTCTGACGTTTACTCAAACCCCAAGGTTAAGGAGTTAGGCAAGGCGATTTACGACGTGCACTACGCCTTCTCAGAGGCACTAGATACCTTCACCGAGCTCCCTAAAGACTCTGCGCTGGCTTATTACGCCCGCTACATTATGCCCAGGTTCACTTTCGGCATAAACCTATCGGCTTTCCTTTGCAGGGTTGAAGCCGTCGACTCCACGGTGAGGCAGGCCCTGGAGTACCTCATGAAGGCGACGGTTCTAGACTTTGACAGGGAGTATAGGGACTGGCCTTTGGAGAAGAAGCTTAGGTGGCTCTTAGGCTACGCCTCCAGCCAGGAGGAGAAGAAGGAGATAATGAAGTTCAGCGAGAGAAGCTCTTACATGGGCAGGTTTATGAAAATCATGAAGATGATGGCCCCCAATAAGGTTAAGGTCCTTGAGGAGCTCCTGGAGAAGCTCTACGACGTGCCGATCGGGGGGCCCATGAGGCATACTCTGAACAGGCTCATAAGGTATGATGAGGAGAACGCCGGCATAGCTAAGGCGTGCACCGACTCCGATGCCTGGCCGGACCTCACCGCCATACGCGAGATAATCAGGCAGTACACCGACATACATTTAATGGTGGTAAGAGCGGTCGCCCTAAAGGTTGTGAAGAAGATCTGGGAGGAGAAGAAGGCGAGGGGCGAGCTTGACGGTCAGAAGGAGAACTTCGTTGTAATCTAGAGGGGCAAGCCTTCCCAGCGCTCGCCGGCGCTAGGCTTTCCGATACTGATACAAGCGGGTCTGCTGCGCTCGCTACTCGTTTCTTAGGAGATTCCTTCTCACGAGATCCCGGGCCTCCTGGGGCTCCTTTACGCTCTCGAAGCCCAGAGCCTCCAGCTCCGTGGCTACCTCGCTATTCCTCGTCAAGGCTATCATGTTGGCGTCGATTGCCTGTGCAAGCCTGGTTGCGTACTCTGCACGCTCTAGGAGCTTGGAGGCCGACTCCCTCCGCCTCTCGACTATCGCGGCTATCTTCACCTCGTCCGAGGCGGCGACTATGTCGGTGGCAGTCCTCTTGGTGTGGACGACCCTTAACCCCATGGTGGCCAGTTTATTGGCTAGCTGTATCTCGTCGGTGGTGGAAGGCTTCGAGCCCGCGCCCTGCATGGTCTTGGGCGGCTTGAAGATGTCTATCTCCTCCAGTATATCCTCCCCGAAGAGTTCCACCAGCTTCTCAGCCTTGTCGATGGTCGGGTCCATGAGGCCCCTTTCATACCTATACACCGCCTCCCTTGAGACGCCGAGGTAGGAGGCCACGTGGCCTAGGCTCATGTTCATCGAGTTCCTCCTCTCCCTCAGCTTCTCGGGGTTAACCTTAACTCTAAAGGTGTCCTTGGATGAGTAGACGTAAAGCTTCCCCTGCCCGCTCAAGACGCTCTCTAGAGTGTTGGGGTCGACCGCCATCAAGTTCATCCTGCTGTAGGCAACCCCCTCAATAAGCGGCTTCTCCTTGTTATACAGGGCAGTCACGATCGCCGGTACCCTGAACGTTAAGGCCACCGCTGTGAGCTCTGCGATCTCGTTCTTCGGCAGCTTGCTCAAGTCAAGGGCTACCTTGACTAGAAGCTTGTTCTTGTTCCTCAACACTACTGCAAGGTCTATGCTTCGCCTGTCCTCGTTGCGCGGGTATTCTATAACTTCAACTTTCTCTGCGTACCGGTACATGGATGCCAAAACCCTATATAGCAGCCCCCTTACCTCAGCTCTGCCCTTCAAGTCCAATCCCTGGCAGCATTGACATCCAGTTCCGCGTCTACCTAGTTCCAGACTCTCATATTATATAAAGCCTTAAAAGCTTTCGTGTGCGTAGAAAGACTTCCATGAAGTTGTGCAGCTAACTATCCCGTTTAGGATGTGGCGGCGGGTTCATGCCCCTAGAAGCTTTCAATAGTGAAGCGTAGGATTGGGTATTGGCTACACTACAATCCATCCTGGTTTGCCAGCGTTAACTGCTTCTTCCGCTTACCCGTCAGTAGCTGCGGGTGGCCGCCTGGACGCGAGCCCAATGCAAGCCTTGCAAGCGGGTTTATTTGAGTACAGATGGAGCAGACTACTTCCCGGTATTCAGCCATGTCGATCGAGCTTTGCTCCGGGTGGCTGAGTATTTTCTCGCAAAACCTTCTAACAATAGACTTTACTTCAGCGTTCTCCATCAAGGCTTCTAGGAACTTGTTGCCTCTTCTGCCCTCTAGGTAATTGGTTATAGAGGCAGGAGTTGTGTTTAACAGTTTTGCGACTCTATACCTGGGGACACCGTATTCCTCGACTAGCACCTTAGCTATAAGGGCTCGTATGGATGGTATAATGTACTTGGCGGTTATTTCGCAAGGCATCAAGGACGAATTGAATTCTATTTCGTTCGCCATGTCAACCTCCCATCATCGCTCTCAGTCGTGTAGGCCAATTATACTTTTTAGCTCAAAGTTTATAGAGCCAGCGCATATATGCTGTGCTACTTCGAGCCTCTGAAGCACGGGGCAGGGGTGATGGAGATGAAGTTCTACACCTTGGAGTTCACCCCGGACCTGCTGCAGGAGTTGAAGGAGACCCTAAGCTACATGGTGAAGCCTGTACGCGTCGACGTATTCATAGGCCCGAACTGCGAGACGTGCGAGGATACGGTAAAGCTAGTCAAGGTAATCCAGGAGAACTCCCCGGTGGTCGACGGGAAACACCTTATTGAGGTGAGGATCTTCGATAAGTCTAAGCCGGATGACCTCCAAGAGTTTAAACGGCAGAAGGTTGAACGCGTGCCAAGCGTGACGCTCCTCGACGGATACATAAAGTACACGGGGATCCCGGCCGAGGAGGAGATCAAGGGCTTCATTGAAACCATCATGAGGATAAGCGAGGGCGACTCGGGGCTTGAGGAGGAGACGAAGAAGACTCTGGCGTCGCTCAAGGGCGAGGTTCACATAGAGACCATAGTGACCCCCTCGTGCCCATACTGCCCCTACGCCGTCCTGCTCGCGAACATGATGGCCTATGAGGCTGTGAAGCAGGGCAACCCCAAGGTGATATCCGAGACTGTCGAGGCCTACGAGAACCCCGACATTGCAGACAAGTATGGAGTGATGAGCGTTCCAGCCATAGCCCTCAACGGGAAACTGGCCTTCATAGGAGTACCCTACGAGGAGGACTTCATCAACTACATCGTCGCGGCGAGCGAGGGGAGGATCGAGGAGCTAGTGGCCAAGGAGTTCGAGGGGGCTACAAAGTTCTAGCCACTCCACACCGCCGGAAAGCGCCGCCCCCCACGGGGGCGGCTGCGGGCGCGGGAGGGCTAATGTTTCAACTCTTTCAGCTCGCGCAGCTTCTCGGCAAGGCCCCTGTAGCGCTCGGTTTCCACCCAAACCCACGTATAGCCGGGGACGGGTAGCCTAAGGATCCCCCTCGATACCTCGACGTCTACGGCCCCCGCCGGGTCGGTTACCCTCGCTTTTCTAGCCCTGGCCCTGTATACTATTTCACAGTAAGCGTCGTCGGCGGCGGGGTTCCACGCGGAGGCTCTGACCCGGTCGCCCGTGGAGTCGGTGATTAGGCATAGAAGGCCCCCTCTGAGGGTTACCCACGCCCCCTCAACCCTTGGCGGGGTGGTCGAGGCCAGCGCCTTCACGGCGTCCAAGCGGCTCCCGAGCCCGATGACCGTTAAACCCAAGGGCTCGACGCGGAGTCTTCCGTGGCCCTTGAAGCTTGCCTTGAAGCCGAAGGGTGAAGCTATGTAGAAGGAGGCCCTGGGGCAGCTCACGTGCACCGCGTTGGCTTCAACCTCGTCCACGCTATAGTCGAGGCGGGCAAAGCCTGCGGGGTGGAGGATCTCCTTCCTAAGCCTGAAGCACTGCGTCTCAACATCTAGGGGGGTGGCGGTGACTATTTTGGCGTGGCGGCTGGAGAAGGCTAGCCCCTCGCATGCATGCCAGCCGCCGAACTCCCTGGGCGAGCACCTCCCGGCGAGGGGCACCTTTACGCCGCCCAGGCCGACCCTGCCCACCGAGGCGGTTAGCGGCGCGTCCACGCTCTCGTACGTGAAGCCGCCCAGGGGCCCCGCGCGGGCGTGGAGGAACGAGCCGTCCCCCAGCGGGGCCAGGAGGTCCACCCAGGCGTTTGTCGGGTTGAAGCGGGGCCTGCCGACCCATACCGGCTCGTAGAGGGGCCTGCCGATGCACTCGGCCACAGGCGGCTTTAGGGGCTCCCACGCCTCGAGCTCGCCGCCCCCGTTGACCCTGAGCTTCGCCACGCCGCGCGGGTGAGTGAGCGTGAAGGGAGGAACTCCATCCACCTCGACTTCCTCTAGTAGGAGAGTCGACCCCAGCAGGTGTAGCACGCGCTCGAGCCCAGGCCCCCGCCCCATGCACTCGCTCCAGTCGAACAGCGGGTGGCGAAGCCTGCTCACGCGCGCGGAAGCCACTTCAGCCAGTGACCCCCGAGGGGCCGGCGTCGGGCGGGTAAGTAGTCTTCACCCAAGCCAGCTCCGTCCGGGAGTAAGACCTCATTACCGGCCCCTCTAGGAGGAAGCGACAGAGGCGTGCCGCCCATAAAGTTTTCCCAAGCAACTCTAAGGGCTAGTGCTAAGTGCCAACGGTGCAGCGGCCTTCACAGGCGGGGATCTCCCCGTGAAGGGGCCCGGGGGCGGCCGGGTAGGGCTCGGCGGGTGTTACGCGCTCGCCGCGGTTGTTAAAGTTCAAGTACTCACGTGGAGCCTCCGGGGTCTTCTTGGAGGAGCGGGTATGAGGATACTTGCCCCCAACCCGAGCTGGTGAGGGTGTATTCCGCGGCCTGACCCGCTCCGCGGCTTCAAGGGTAATTCCGGGGGCCTCCCGGGTGCATTGTCGCTCCTTCACTGGGCATCAATAGGCGGCCGGTAATCCGGGGTAGTAGCCTATTGAACTTGACGTTGGGTAAATGCTGAGGGGTGCTGGTTGTGGCGTTACTTGAGAGGGAGGCCGTTGAGAGATGGATTGCTGTGGCCGCGATTGCGCTGGGAGAGGCTCGTAGGAGGGGCGAGCCCCTGGAGAGCACGCTGGCCAGGATGGCTAAGCTACCCGGCTGGCCGGGCAGGGTTGCCTGGCTCCTGCTAACCGACCGCTCGAGGCTGGCACTCGTGCTCGAGTGGATCAAGTCCGGCGTTAAGCCGAAGGGTTCCCTAGCTGCTTACGTTGCCCGCCAGTTCAGGCAGTTCACGAGCCACTAGTAGCCGTAGCGCCCTTTTCTCGGCCTGGCCCAATCCCGCATCTAGGCTCTTGCAGCGTTAAGCAGTATGCGCTCCACGGCCTTCTCCGTCTTCCTCCGTATCTCGCCTCTAACCTTGTAGATCCTAAGGTGCAACTCGACGTCGTCGCTGTAGACGTAGGCGGAGAGTAGGGGTATGCTTGACAGCTCCTCAACCAGCCTAACGTAGAGCGTTGACTCCCTCCCGAGGATCTCGATGCGGCGGCAGGAGGCCTCGTTCCTGCCTCCCCCGCCTCCTATGAGGCCGGTCCAAACGTCAACCTTGACTTCGTCCTCCCTCAACCCGGTCTCGCTCCCAACTATTCTCGCTATCTCACCCTTAAGCACATCAATGTCCTCGGAGACAAGCCTTGAGAGGCGGTCCTTAAACTGTAGGATTAAGGGGTTCAGCATGGAGTGCGCGGCGGGCTTGACGAGGGCTTCAGAGTCGACGCTGTCAAACAGCCAGTCCAGGATGAGGTAGATAAACGATTCAGGCCTCTTGATGAGGCTTATGGGTAGGAGTCTCCTGTCGCTGAAGAGGCTCGCGGCCCACCGCCTAGGCCTGCCCTTTATCCGTAGAAGGTTCCTAATCATTACGTCGAACTCTGAGTCATCGTAGAGGAAGAATTCTTCCTCGATGCACCTAGCAATCACTTCGGGGTCCATGACGTTATAGGGCTTGTCTATGCAGTCCCTGTACGAGGGCAGCGCGGCCTCGTCCCAGTTGTTGAGGAGCTCCTTGAAAGCCTCCCCTAAAGCTATGTTGAGAGCTATCTGCTTGTGGTGGAAGTATACTATCCTATACATCCTATAGCGGGCTTCTATCACGTGCTCGATGGCTGGAAGCCCCTTCACGCCCAGTGCAAGCCTAGGCACGCCCCTCACGAAGCTCACGTAGAGGTTGTCGATCAGCCTATGGTAGTCTATCGTGCCGAAGACTACTCCAGTGTTGTACGCGTCGCGGAGGAGGTAGTCGAGCCTGTCGCTGTCGGCAAGGTCGTTCGAGATGATAGAGGCGAGGAGCGCGGCGCCCTCCTCGCTTATCCCCAGCTCCTCCAGCGCCCCGATGGATACTGAGTCGCTGGGGGCGGTGCAGCTCCCGGTCCACGTCCTGCTAAGCACCTCGAGCGCCGAGTCCAGCATGGCCCCTGCCTGCGGCGCCTCCTCGGGCATCTTCTCCTCGATGAACTCCTTCATCTTCAGGGCGAAGTGGATGGTGGCGTACTCGTGCAGTTTTATTTTGTACTGTCTGACCTTGTCTATAACCCTGCCTATCCCCGAGAGGGATCCCCCGCAGCCGTCGTCGGAGCTGGCGACTTTCTCGAATACGTTCTCGAGGGAGTGGCTGTAGGGGGGATGCCCGAGGTCGTGGAGCAGCCCGGCTAGGCGGGCTACCCCCACGAAGTTCCTGACGGACTTGTCGGTCTCCTTGGTGAATATAGACTTAGCCTCGCCCGGCCTGGCGAGCAAGCCCGAAGCCAACCTGGCAGCTATCTGGCCTGAGAGGTGCGCCACACCCAGGCTGTGCTCGAAGCGTGAATGCTTCGCTTGAGGGTAGATCAGGTAGGCTAGGCCCAGCTGCTTGACGTTGTGGAGGCGCCTCGTGAATGGGGTCTGGAGCAGGTTGTACTCGAGAATATTGATCTTGATCTCCTTATGTATAGGGTCAAGTATCGTTGCCCTATACGGGAAAGGCCCCAGCTCTATGCTCTCCGCAGTAGTTGCTGGAGCCATGAAGCGTCATCCACGCTACACCATTGAATAGGACGAAGGCTATAAAGTAGGGGTTCAACCCGCGTAGGCCTCTAGGCCTACACGGCTTCACCCTCCATGTTTGCCTTACCCGCCCCTGGGGCTGCAGAGCCTGATCCCGAGGCTTTCCCTGGCTCTCCTCGCTGGAGTCGAGAAGCTGGCCCGGGATAATGATGGCTATGTCTAAATTGAAATGTTTAACATGGTAGGATGTTAGGCTGATATACTGCTTTACGCTAACATATCATAATTCCTTTAGACGGGCAATTAAAGGGGCGGAGGGAGCCGTTACCCCCTTCTCCTAGGAGGGCGCCGGGTTTGGCGAAGCCGGAGTTCATCGTAGTAGGCGCTGGACCCGCCGGCGCAGCCGCTGCAGCGAGGCTTGCCAGGCTAGGCTACAGCGTGACGGTCTACGAGGCTCACGAAAGGCTTGCCGTTAAACCCTGCGGCATGGGGATACCGGCGGTCGAGGATCTCCCGGTCGCTGTGCCAAAGGACTCTGTGCTAGCTGAGGTCAGGGGGGTTAAACTATACGTGGATGGAGAGCCGGCGGTGGAAATCCACGGGAGGGTTAACGGTTACATCGTGGATAAGAGTAGAATGCTTGAATCCATCATAGTCGAGAGCGGAGCCGAGCTGGTGACTAGGTCTTTCTACGACGTGAGGCGTCGATCCGTGAAAACGCGGGGATCCCGGGTCGACCTTGACAGGTGGAGTGGCAGGATACTCCTAGCAGGCGGCTGGGCCTACTATCCGGGCGAGAAAATAGCGGCGGTGCAGGTGCATGGAAGGGTTAAGGACCTGGAGCCCGACGTGCTCGAGATAATGTTCGACACCGAGCTGATCGGGTACTACTGGATCTTCCCGCTCGGGGATAAGAGGCGCGCTGAAATTGGAGTCGGGGGCTACGCTGACCCCAGAAAGTTGATCGATATGCTTAACGCATTCATTAAGAGGAGCGGGCGGGTGGAGGGGGTCTACGGGCCGCCCCAAGGGGCGTTGATAGCTGTAGGGGGCGTGAACGCCAGGAGGGAGGGCCCCGTCTACCTCGTAGGGGAGGCTGCAGGCTTCGTGCTCCCCCTAACGGGTGAGGGTATCAGGCCAGCAATGATCTCGGGGTGGGCGGCCGCTGAAGCCCTCGCCTCGGGGAGGGACCCCGTTAAAGCCCAGCTATCGACCCGGATAGCTAGGGCGATCCGCGTCCAAAGGCGGATTCTTGAGTACGTTAAGAGGCTGCCGGCTACTAGGAGGAGGGAGCTACTCCTATCAATACCCGAAGACGTCCACATCGAGGTTTCGCTGGGGTCACTGAGAACAGCTAAAATAGCCAGAGCACTCGCTTCGAGGCCAAGGCTCGCCTCTCGCCTGTTAAGGATTATCGCGGCTGGGTGATGCACGCGATGCGGCTCGACGAGAAAGACGTCGAGATCCTGAAGATCCTGTTCGAGGACGCCAGGATACCGTGGAGGAGACTGGCAAGGATGATGAACGTGAGCGAGACGACCGTTTACCTGAGGGTGAAGAACCTCATCGAGAAGGGGGTTATAAAAGGGTTCAGGGTTGAAGTGAGCCCTGAAAAGATGGGGCTAAACGTTTCCGCATACATCCTGCTAAGCATTGAAGCCCCCTACTTGAAGGAGGCCCGGGAACAACTCAAGCGGTCGATAGGAGTGTATGAAGCATTCGAGATAAGCGGAGACTACCAGTTCATAGTGAAGGCGTACGCGCCGGATCAGGAGAAACTGATGCGCATCGTGGACGAGATGAGCACAATGCCCGGAGTCAAGGACATCAAGGTCATGATGGTTCTTAGAAAAGTAAAGGACGGCTCGGGCATAATAGACCTAGCGTTGAAGTGGATGGAAGCCAAGGAGGACGGGAAGAAAGGCTAGCCGAGGAGCGGTCCAGCGAGAGCCCTAGGCCATTGCCCTGCGGCTCCCCCGGTTAGCTACTCTTCATCCCGCCCCCGTGTAGAGCCGGCGCTCACACGTGGCGGATAAGGCTTCAAGCCGCGCAGCCAGCGGCGTTGCCCCGGGGGCTCTCCTAGCTTTCCAGCCTAACCGCAGGCCTGAAATGATGGGAATGGCAGAATAGCAGAGTAGTGTGGAGGGAGTACGCCCCTTAGAGGGGGCTCAGCGGGCCTAGGCGAGTATTGGCCTCTTAGCGCTTCTCCTTTAGGAGGACCGCGTTCACCACGCCGTCCTGGCCGGGCCTGCTGGTGACTCTGGCCCTCCCGAGCTCAGTCTCGATTATGGCCCCCTTCACTATTATGCCTCTCCTCGCAAACTCCCTGCTAGCAGGCGTCTCGACGACGGATAGTATCCTCACTTTCTTGGACTGGCCCGTCTTCGGGTCCGAGACGACGGCGAACGCTGCCCTTCTCAGCCTGATCTTGTAGTTGCCGCCCCTAACCCTTATCTTCACTCTGACATCGGAGTCGCTGAGCACTGCCGGCGTGAAGGGTCTCCCGAACGCGTACTTACGCTTAACCTTATAGTACCAGTTCCTCTTGCCCCCACTAGGCTTCTTGTGGTCCCTCCACTGGTAGACTCCCACTAAGCCTGCACCCCCCCGGAGCTTCGGGCCTCGCCTGGGTCTAGTTTAATTTTTGCCCTCTAGCCCGGGGGCGGGGCTTGGGCGTGAGGCTCGCCTGCTCCAGTAGCTCGTCGACGCTCACCAGCCATGAGGGATCGTCGAGCCAGGGCGTTAGGGCCATTATCACTGCCTGCTCCGTTAAGTCGTGGCGGGTCACTCTCCCCCACGTCTTGACTCCAATGTACCCTACGTGTTCCCCAATGTCGCGCCTGCCCCTCTCGATGCCTGCAACGCTCGACAGCTCTGCTCCCTTGAGCATCTCCGCCACGATCCACGGGGGTAGCTCGAAGCCCGGGCTTAAGCCGATGCTCGCCCTCCCGTCCCTCCCCGCAACCACTGCGATCTGGACTTCGATGAACCCTGTTGAGCCTATGAACTCGATTAGCCCGGCCTCTACGCCGACGCCGAAGTGCGCGCTGTCGACTTTCTCGAGGGCCCTCACCGCCCTGAGGGCGGCCCCTCTAACCACCTCCCCTAAGCCTACCGGCTGCGGCGGAACGCCTGTGTGGACGGGTACTGCGACGACTGAGGCGTCGAAGTAGTAGGAGAACGCTTTCTCAACCGCCATCCTCTTCACTGGGTTCCCGCTGCCAAGAGCCACGGTTACCTTGCCGCTGGCACACAAATTAAACCACCCATCCCCGCGCTCCAGCCATGGATGGGAATGCAGGGGGCAAGCAAAACATTAACCGCCTCCGGGGGTGGTTGGTGCCGGAGGCAATATTAAGGTGAATGTTGATGATGAACGCCATGAGGCTGCCTAGGCACGTGGGTATAATTCCGGACGGCAATAGGAGATGGGCGAAGCTAAGGGGTTTAAGCCTCTGGGAAGGCTACCTGAGGGGGTATTATAAGCTCAGGGAAGTTGTCAGGTACCTCTTCAACCTCGGCGTGAGGAATATCAGTATTTACGCGATGAGCCTTGACAACTTCCTGAGGAGGAGCTGGCAAGAGGTTGAGATCCTGTTTAGGCTGGCTAAGAAGGGGTTCAGGGACCTAAGGGAGGACCGGGAGGTCAACGAGAAAAGGGCCAAAGTGGTGGTGTTGGGCGAGTTAAGCTACCTACCCGTTGATGTTAGAGAGGAGGCGCTCAAATTAATGGAGCACACGAGGAAGGGGGACGGTGGAACCCTGTACATTGCGTTCCTTTACAGCGTAAAGGAGGAGGTGAGAAGGTCGATCGAGGCAGGCGTGGAGCCGTTCACCCTCAGCATGCCTCCGATAGATCTTGTAATCAGGAGCGGCGGTATGAGGAGGATAAGCGGGTTCCTACCCCTAGCCTCCGTGTACGCGGAGCTATACTTCACAGAGACCCTGTGGCCCGACATATCAATCAGGGAGATCGACGAGGCCCTACGCTGGTACGCGAGCGTGCAGAGAAAGTTTGGAGCCTAGACCCCGCGAACGCGGGCGGTTAGGAGTCCTCGGGGTCCTTGTACTGGCTCCTCCTCTTACCCTTGAGGTACTTGCCCGCCAGCTCGATGATTCCAGCCAGCCCTGCGCCTATGATGGCTGCCTCCACGAAGTTGCTTCCAAGGATGGCGTCGACTATCGCCTCGGAGCTAGCGTTGTATAGAATACCCTCTAGGCGGTTGCCTAGAGAGTTGAAGGCCAGAGCCATGAAGCCCGCTAGCACGATGATAGCTAAGTCCTTGTGCAGGTCGAAGTCGCTGTTTGAGATCTTGTATAGAATCCTGGAGATGACTACGTAAGCTATCATACCCGCCGCTAGCAGGGGCACAGAGTTCTTCATTATGATCGCCAGCGCCTGCAGGGCGCTGGAGGCTGTGGAGGCGTAGTACGCGCTCACAGCGCTGGCGAGCGCGAAGATGATGAGGACTATACTGCCAGCCAGCATTAAGGGGGGCCTGTTAACTAGCTCGCTGAAGAACCCCTCAATCTCGACTTCAAGGTTGAACCCCTTAACTATCATGGCCAGGCCGAGGATGAGCATCGCCACCTTGTAGAATACGTCAGCGTACCCGGCTAGGCTGAGGGTAGCCCACGTCGCCAGGATGAGCCCAGGCACGCCTAGGAAGTACTTTGAGAACCTAACGTCGAGGAAAGCCTTCTTAGCGTACCTTAGGATGAGTATGAACACTCCCTCCAAGCCTAGGTGTTGCTCGACGACCACCCTTTTAACAGCGACTATCGGGGCTACCTCCCTCAACGCCTCCAAAGCTAGGAGATCCTCGTCCCCATCGCTGACAAGGTATAGCTCCACATTGCCTCCCAAACTCTCTACTATCGACTTAACCTGGTTCCTAACCCTTATCTGGGCCTCGACGGTATCATCCCTCACCCCGGAGACTATGGCTATCTCCGCCGGGACGCCTTGAGATACCAGCCTCCTGTAAAGCTGCAAGCCTGCGAAGATGGCGTTTGCATCGGAGTCCTCCGGCTTGGAAAGGGCGAACTCGATGGCCACCCGGAGAACGTTTTCTTCACCTATGATGGGGGTTGTAAAACCCGCCTCGGCAATGTCGTCATCCAAGTCTATAACCACAACTAGCGCACGCCTCTGCGCTGCCTCCCTCCTCAATCCCTCACTTCTAGGAGGTTGAGTATGTTTAACTGCTGAAGCCATTGCAACCTCGCGAGTGAATAGACTCCGGCGGCGCAGACTTAAAGATATTTCGGGGTGCAACCTGCGTGGACGGTAGAAAAGAGCGCTGCCCCAGCGCTCCACCCTCAAGAAACCAGCTCGTCCACGTCGGAGAACAGCATCTTCAGCTCCTCGAGGCTTAAAGGCTCTCCCCTCTCATACTTCTTCTTCAGCTCCTCCCTCTTCTTCTTCAACTCATCTAGCCTCATGTTGAGCTGCTTCGCGATCCTCAGGTCCCTGAACCTCTTCCTTGCATGCTTGTAGATCTCGTATAATGCATCTATCTGCTTGGAGAGGTCGTCGATCATTGGGCTCAGCTCTTTGATGCGCTCCGTGAGGGCATCTATCTTGCTGTTGTACTCTTCGATCTTCTTGTAGATCTCGCTCATCTCATTCTTTATCCTACCAACCTCCTCTCGGATGCTGTTGGCCTTCTCATGCAAGTCGCGAATCTTCAGCCTTAACGCTTTCACTTCAACCTCGAGCTCCATAAGGGATAGCATTTGCTGCCGGGCCTTCCTAACGCGCTCGATGAGCTCTTCAAGCCTGCTAATCTCGGAGATGAGCCTCTGCTCCTCGTGGGGCGGCAACACTGAGGTCATCTGCCTCCATTCCAGCTCCTGAAGCCTTCTTTGAAGCCTCCCAAGGCTGATCTTGGCCAGGTTCCCCTCGCTCTGAGCTAGCTTGCGGGCCACCTCCAGCTGCTGCTTCTTCGTCTTGTACTCCTCCCGGAGCTTATCCCTCTCCTCCTTGATGCTCTTCAGCTCCTCTAGTAGCTCGTTCTTCTTCGCCTTCAAATCCATGAGTTTCTTGACGAGCTGCCTCTTCTCCTCAATCAGCTTCATTCGCTGCTCTCTGACTCCCTTGATCTCGTCTATTAACTCCCTTCGCTGGGCCTTCAGGGAGGCTATGCGCTCCTTAAGCTCGTCTATGAGCCTCTCTAGCTCGGCTTCGCTGAGCGATTCAACCATTTCAACGGTTAGGGGCGTGTTGTTCTGGGCTTTCCCCGGCGACTCGCCACTCACTACTTTCCACCCTCACCAACTACTATTCTTGCACTCGCCACAGCCGCTCCCCGGGGGTAGCTCATCACGGGGTTTAGGTCCAACTCCAATATCTGGGGGGTGGAGTCCATAAGACGGGAGACTTTAAACATTATCTCCGCCAGCGCCATTTTATCCCGCGGCGGTTGCCCGCGGTAGCCCTCGAGCAGCTTATAAGCCCTAATCTCCCTCATCATTTCCACTGCGTCGTCTAGGTTTATGGGCGTCACGCGCATCGAGTAATCCCTGAATATTTCAACGAAGATGCCGCCCAGCCCGAAGAGGACTACGGCCCCGAAGAAGGGATCCCTCTTCGCGCCAATAATGACTTCAAGCCCCTGTGGGACCATGTGCTGGTATAGGATACCGTGCACCCTGGCATCGGGAAGGTGGCGCTTAACATTGGATACGATCTTGTCGTACGCCGCCAACGCCTCCTCCAGGCTCTTTATGTTGAGGATTACGCCGCCCACGTCGCTTTTATGGACAACGTCTGGGCTGACTATTTTAGCCACGAGGGGCTTCGGCAGCTCGGAGAAGCACTCGGCGGCCTCCTCCCGGGTCCTAGCCAGGCAGTGGTCGGGCACCTCACTTATCCCGGCGAGCTTTAGGAGCCTGTAGGCCTCGTGCTCGTATAAGACGCGTCTCCCCTCACCTAACGCTTTACCTATAATGCTTTCCATGGCCTCGTAGCCCTTCGAGGAGCCTGTGGAGCCCGCGAGCGTTGGGCCGGGCGTGGCTCTTCACCCCCTCTCCTCGGCAATCCTGGCCTCCGGGATCCCGGCGCGCCGGGCAAGAGCATAGAGGGCCCTCGCCGCTCTCTCGGGGAACTCGTAGACCGGGATCCCCCGGCTCTCCAGGTACTCCCTGAGCTTCCAAGCGTACTCGGACCCTGCCGTGGCTACTACAACCGGTTTATCCTTGCGTTTATGCGACTCCTCGGCTATGTAGTCTACCACCCTAAGGGTTAAAGTGGGCGGCTGCATGAGCACGATGACCAGTATCATGTCGACCTCGTCGGAGTTTATCAGAGCCTCAAGGGCTTTCTTGAAGTCCTCATCTCTCGCGTCGCCAGTCAAGTCGACGGGGTTGCCCACGGCTGCTCTCGGCGGGAACAGCTCGCGCAGCCTGGCCCTCAGCCTCTCCGAGAAGTGGGGCACCTCAAGGCCGTACTTGACCAGGTTATCGGAGGCTATCACCCCCAAGCCGCCGGCGTTGGTTACAACCCCGACCCGCCTACCCTTCGGGGTTCTCAGGAGGGCCAGGGCTTTCGCCATGTCGAACAGGGTTACAATATCGTCGACCTCTATTATGTTAGCCTGCTTCATCGCGGCCCTGAAGACCTCGTAGGAGCCGGCGAGCGCGGCCGTATGGCTGGCTGCCGCCCTCGCGCCGCTGGAGGTCTTCCCTCCCTTCAAGAGTAGGATGTGCTTCCCCTTCTCCAGCGTGACCTTCCGGGCGACGCGTATTAGCTCCCTACCCCTACCCGGCGAAACGCCCTCAAGGTACACAATGATCACTCTTACATTGTAATCCTCCCCGAAGTATTCGAGGAGGTCTACTTCATCCACGTCGATCTTGTTCCCGAAGTTCACAGCCTTACTTATCCCTATACCTGCCTCCGCAGCCCAGTCCATGACCGAGGTTAGGAATGCCCCGCTTTGGCTGATGATTGCTATAGGCCCCTTGTGGGGCCTCTTCATCCTCTCCCACGGCATGAAGAACGTGTCGACGCCCGTCAGGGCGCTGTAGACGCCAATGCAGTTGGGGCCGACGACTCTTATACCGTGCCTCCGCGCGATCTCCAGGATCCTGTCCTGCAGCCTTTTACCCTCTTCGCCTACCTCCGCGAACCCCGCGCTAACTATTACAACCCCCCTAACACCCTTAGCGGCGGCGTCCTCCATAATTGCTGGTACCAACTCTGCCCTGACGGCTATGACGGCCAAATCCACGTCTTCCGGTATGTCAGTCAAACGGGGGAAAGCCTTGAGCCCGAGAATTTCATCGTATTTAGGGTTGACTGGGTAAATCTTTCCTTTATAGCTCCTCATCATGTTCTCCAGTATAGCCCTGCCTACGCTGCCCTTCCTCCTCGAAGCCCCAACGATCGCCACGCTCTTAGGGTTAAAGAAGACGTCCAGCTCGTGGCTGACCCGGCTCGATTCCAGCCTGTCTACAGTCAAAACATCATCCCCTAATTGTTGAAACGCTGGAGCGCCGGGCGGGATGTGCCGCCGCGAATACTTTAAAATCTTAAAAATCTCGTCTTTAAAATATTAGTGGATTAACCGTTGAATTGGTGAGATTAAAAGTGGCGGCGGCTTGTTTGGTGAAGCGGTTAGCGTGGATGGCCGTTTTTACGGCTCTCAGAGCTCCCGGTATGCTGTGTAGTCGTCGCCGCCGGCTAGGATTTGCTGGATCTTAGCGTAGAGCAGGCCCAGGGACTCCCTCTCCTTGATGGAGACGGGTAGGACCTCGCCTATTACCCCGGAGTCGTAGAGGGCTTCGGCTAGGCGCATGAGCAGGGACTTTAGCGTCCAGTCGATATCCTCTCTCTCCAGCAGCCCTATTAGGAAGCCGGGCTCGCTGAGGTTGGGTATTATCTCCTCCTTGACGTCCTCGAGGAGGAGGTCGGCTTTGCTTACGACGTTTATCTGGGGCTTCAGGAGCCTGGCCGTCACTGATGAGGCGAGCATTAGCGCGGACACGATGCTGCTCGGCCTCTCAAAGAACACAGCGTCCATTAGGAACACGAGGGTGACGGGTCTCTCGGCTATTATCGCGTCGAGTACCAGGGGGCCGCCCACCCTGAAAGCGAAGAGCTCCAGCTGCCCTGGGGTGTCGATGATGGCGTACTCCGGGTTTATATCATCTATCTCCTTCCTAATATCGGAGGCGTAGTTGAAGGCCTCGTCGACCGCCGCTATCAAGGCGCCGTTGGGGCCCAGGTTCTGCGTTAAGTACTTCTCGTACTTCACATAGTCCCGGATGTCAACGTCGGGGTCGTAGGGCAGCGTCGCGACGGCGGGGTCCAGGTTCACCCTCGCGACGAATGCCCCCTGGCTCTGCATGTAGTCCGCTAGCTCAGCGGTTAGGAGGGACTTACCCGAGCCGGCTGGGCCCGTGATTACTATGAACTTCGTCTCCACCATGGCGCACCACGGCTCCCGGCGCTAGGACTCGAGCCCATGAGGGGTTTGGGCTGCTAGGGGAATAATGGCACAGTGGGCCGGGAGTGACCCGCCCCGTGCACATGCAGCCCCGGCGACACGGGGCAACTTCACACGGGACCGGGGTACACCCAAGCTTCCACTCGCTCCTGGGAGTAATAAGTGGATCGCCGGGAGGCTGGCCCAGGGGCGGAAGTTCACCTCACACCCCCGGGAGGCTGGAGTCGGAGCTGGAACGCTCGGCCATCCCTCCCGGCCGCGGTGTGCAGGTACTGCGGCTGGAGGGGTTAAATGAGGACGGCTCTGGGGGCTACTGTGGGCGTAGCTCCTCCTGGGCGGTCTTCATGCCCTTCAGAGTCTTCCAGAGGGTTGGCGGTATCCAAAGGATCCACGCGGGCACCTTCTTGATGAACTCGTATGCTTCCTCCCAGCTATCCAGGCCTAGCTCGGCGGCTAGCTGCTCCAGGCTCATCTCCTGGTGAACGTGCTTCCTCAGGACCTTGAGTACCTCCTCGTTTATCTCGATCACCTTATCCCCGACCTTAACCGTGTACTGGGGAGCCTCGTCCACCACCCATCCCCGGGTGGGCGGCGCTGGGCCTCGAGCCCCTTAATTAGTGATTAGTGCCGCCGCGCGCTTCAAGCAAGGCGGAAACTGTAGCCTGGGAGGAGTGGTGGGGCCGCCGGGATTTGAACCCGGGACCACCAGCGATCCGGGCGCAGCCCGGCTACGGGGTTGCGCACCCCAGGCTGGCATCCTAGCCAGGCTAGACGACGGCCCCGCCAGTCCGGGTCTAGCTACCTTCCACTCCGGGGCTCTTAAAAACTTGGCGTCGCTTTAGGCGCGGCTAGAATTACGCGTGGGCAGCTTGGAAGCCGGCCATCCATCCCCGTTAAGGATGCATTCTTTCAATCCCCACCCGGGGCCCTGGCGGGGGTTGGGGGGGATGCGATATCGGGGTATACCCGGTGGAACCGTTTATTTGCTAGCGGCGTGATTGGTAATACTATAGCAGCCTCGTGCTTTCACGCCTTAAGCTTTGAGCTTGAGGTGTTGGTAGATGAGCGAGTATGGGAAGGGGGGAGGATTCATCGTCCGCTGCCCAAGGTGTAAGAGCGTTCTGTACAAGTACATAATTGGGGACGAGGGGAGCAAGGACAAGTACATAGGCCCGCCGAGCCCGCAGAGGGTCTACGCTAGGTATGACTCGAGGAATACGTGCCCCTTCTGCGGGGCTAGACTCGGCAACATGCCCAAGATTAAGGTGCTCACGGTGGAGCAGTTCAGGCACGCGTACAGGCTGGTATCCTACGGGGGGCGGGAGCTCCTCGTGGAGAAAGACCTGGTAGCCGGTGACGCGCTGGCCGTGCCAGGGTCGGTCCACGCCTGGGACGAGGTCAACGCCTTGGACCTTGAGTGAGCGCGTCGACGGACCTCGTTACTTCTTTAACGATTTCAACGTAATAGCGGTAGCTGCAGCTCTCCTTGTAGGCCCTCAGGAGCTGGATCAGCGCGCTGGTGGGCCTACCCACTAGTCTAACGTAGACCGCCTGGGCCAGCCTCGCAAGGTTTCCGCAGCCCCTCGTCGAGCTTTCCAGGTCTATGATTAATGCCTTGCGGGATCCTTGGGGGTAGTAGATGTTCCTCCAGGGCCGGTGGAGTTCCTTGTGGAGGATCCCGGCGCTGTCGAGAGCGTAAGCGGCCTCCAGCGCTTCCCGCACGTGGCGGGCGGTGACGGCCCCTTCCTCGACGAGGTCGAGGAGGGACTTACCCCACACGAGGTCCATGACTATGAAGTCCCCGCCGCAGGCCCTGGGCCTAGGCGTGGCCCCGTGCAGGCTCGCCCTGCGGAGGTTCACGCACTCGCCCCAGAGGCTCTCCCTCCTAGAGTCGGCCCGGAGCACCTTCAGCGCCGCCACCTCACCCCCGTCCAGCTCCACGGCGGTGACGACCGACGAGTGGCCCTTGCCCAGTACTCTCACCCCGCCTGGGAGGAGTACCCTCCCCGCGAAGCATACCCTGCGGACGCCGCGCGCTTCGAGCTCGTGGACTAGCCGCTCCAACCCCTGCTTAGAGGCGTGGGGGTAGCTTAGCGCGAGGACCGCCCGGGGGCCCGTTAGGGGCTCGCAATCCATGAGGGGAAACTCTTCAGGTACTCCCTCGAAATAATGCCCCGCCACGGCTCACCGGCCCCCTCAAGCGTGCCGGCATAGCTCACCGACGCCCCTGGGGGAGCCGGGAGGCTCCGGGAAGCCTTGGCCACCGCCTCCCCGAGACTCCTGACCTTCCGGGGCTTCCAGGCCGCGAGTGTCCCGTCGTCTCTGACCCAGACGGGCATGCCCTCCCCGAGCCTTTTGAGGATGAACCTCTCGGAGCGCCTGGGGGTCCAGGCTGGAGGGCCGCGGGAGGCCTCCAGCGGCGGCAGCTCAGCCTCCTCGACTTCTACAACGATCACGCCGTAGGAGGACTCGTCGGTGTGGAACCAGTACCTCCCCACCTTGAACCCCATGCGCTCCAGCTCGCCGGCGAGGAGCCTGGCGGACCTGTAGAGCCTGCCCCACACGCTTTCAGGCGGGTGGCTGTAGAGGGCCCCCTTATATAGCACGACTCCGAGCCGGGACGGGTCAACCCTGTACTTCAGCGCCCCGCGCTGCTCCCCGCTGTATACGTGGAAGAACTCCTTCCTCGGCTTCTCCAGGTAAAGCCTGGCGGCGAGTATGAATAGTGCCAGCTTGTCGAGCCTGACGGCTGCCGCCGCGTTCCTGCCGGGGTCGACCGGGTCGACTACGATGACTACGGAGTCCTTGTACTTCTCCTCGAGGTACTCCCGGTCGCCCACCCCCTCCACGTCTATGTAAACCCTCTTCTCGGGGTTCCAGCGGGCCGCGGCCCTCAGCACCCCCCTGAAGCTCCCGTACTTGATTACTAGCAGCTCAGCCAGGTACCCCGAGAAGCCGCCTACGTGGGTCTCAGCCCCGTAGGCCCCTATGCCTTTAAGGAACGACTTGAGGAGCCTGACCTCGTCGGCGAGGCATGGGGTTAGCTTGGACTTCACGTACCTGGTGTGGAAGGGAGTCCTTTCGACGCCCATGGCGTGGGGCCTCGGCTTCTCGAGCCTGATCGTTGGCACGACGTCCGCCTCCAGGCCGTTCATCACCACCGTAACGTAGGGGTGCTGGGCGTACCTCCTAATGACTGGGAGCCCGCTCAGGCAGCGCGTGACCAGCTTGAGAGACTCATTGTGTATCCACTCGTCGCTCACGCCCTCGAATAGTATGAAGACGTCCACCTCCCACTTGTCGCTTAACAGCGTGTTCTTAGCGAAGCTCCCCTGAGCCTCGATTAACGCCTTGAACCCGCTGGCTTCGATGCAGGCCTCCAGCTTGGACTTGACCAGCTCGTAGAAGCGGTTAAGGAGCCTCACCTGGAACCTCGACGGCCTGATGGCTTTAAGTACCTGCTCCTCGACTTCACCTCTCTCGCCGCAGCTCACCTCGCCTTTACCTCCCAGAGGTTCTCGTATATGGGGCCCTTAGGCGTGAGCGTGCTCTTCTTCAGCCTTACGCTGGTGACCCTCATCCTGCCGAAAACGTAGTCCTCGTACTCCTGCAGGAGCTTGACTAGGGCGGTTAGGTTCCTCGAGCCGCGGAGCCTCGCCAGGGTAACGTGGGGGACGAAGCGCTCCCTCTCCGGCGGGATCCCGAGGCGCCTGAGCCCCTCCTCTATAGACTCGTGCAGCCTCGCGAGCTGCTCCTGGCCCTCCGAGACCCCCACCCAGACCACCCTCGGCCTCAGCGGCGAGGGGAAAGCGCCCAGGCCCCTGAACTCGACCTCGAACTCCTCGAACTCCAGGCGGGCGAGCACGCTCCTAGCTATCTCCTCCACGACGCCCCTGGGAACCTCGCCTATGAAGCGCAGCGTTATGTGCAGGTTCTGGGCTTCAACCGGCTTCATGGGGACCCTCGTGGCTACGAGTGCCTCCTTCACCCTCTCCATAGCCGAGACTACCAGGGGCTCCTCAATATCCACGGCTATGAACACTCTGAGCCTGTCCAAGCTCGGGCCCCCACGCTTGAAGGGCTTAGGGCGAGCCGGCTCTTTTTAGTGCTCCGCGTAATTAAGACCGAGGCCCCCGGGTAGGGCGGGCTTGCAGGTCATAATAGCTGTTGCAGGGATGCCTGGCTCCGGGAAGACTGTAGCGTCGTCCATGATTGCGGAGAAGCTTTCATGCCCCATAGTGTCGATGGGCGACGCCGTTAGGAGAGAGGTCGCCAGGAGGGGGCTCGAGGTCAACGCTAAAAACGTTGAGATGGTCGCCCAGGAGCTTAGGGAGAGGTATGGCAGAGCGGCTGTAGCCAGACTAGTTGAGGGCAGCGTCCGCGAGGCCCTCCAGAGGTCTCCGTGGGTGGTCGTCGACGGGGTCCGCGGCCTGGAGGAGGTGGCAGTCTTCGCCGGGATCGCCGCCACCTGCGTGGTGGCGGTGCACGCCAGCCCGGCCACTAGGCATAGGAGGCTGCTTGAGCGGGGGAGGCCGGGGGAGACCCCGGAGGCTCTGATGATGAGGGACCGCTACAACCTCAGGTTCGGGGTGGGCGAGGTTATAGCGCTAGCCGACTTCGCTATTATTAACGAGTGGGGGATCCCGGAGCTCGAGAGGCAGGTTAACGAACTAGTGGGGGTGCTTGTGGATGGCGCGTGGAAGCGTTGTGGTAGAGGTCGAGATAAGGCCTACTGAGGACCCCGACAAGGTGAGGCGCGCCGTCGAGAACATCATAGACCCGGACGAGGTCAGGATAGAGGAGGTGGGCGGGGTTAAGATACTCATAGCGGAGTCGCGGGGCCTCCACGGCCTCGTGAAGCTCCACAGGCTGCTGAGGCAGCAGAGGATCCTCGACGCAGCCCGCAGCGTGCTGAAGAAGTCCGTCCAGGGGAATAGGATAACGTTCTACCTGCACAAGCAGGCGGCGCTGATGGGGAAGGCGAGCTTCGTGGGCGGCGACCACGAGTCCCCCCTGGGGGCTATCAAGGTGACCATAGAGCACCCCGACCCCAACGCTGTGATCGACTGGCTGGCCCCGCGCACCGCTATGGGGAAGCCCCTCTGGGAGAGGGAGATGCCTGAGTAGCCGTTAAACCGTGAAGCGCAGCCTCATCCTGTCCCATGCGAGCCTGGCGTTCCCGAAGACGCGCCTCGCCTCCCTCTCGAGCACCGTGGCGTGGCCCCGGTAGCGGGGGCTCACGTGGGTGAGGAGGAGGTACTCCACCCCAGCCTCCCTCGCCACTCTCGCCGCGTCGAGGGCGGTGCTGTGCCTCCTCTCCTCAGCCTCCTCCCTGAGGCTGGAGTCGAACGTGGAGTCGTGGATGAGCAGCCGGGCCCCGCGGGCGTTCTCCACCACCGAGGGGCAGGGGGCGGTGTCGCCGGTGTACACTATCCTCAAGAGCCGGGGGCCGGTGGAGACGTCCTCAACCCTGACCCTGCGCCCGCCCGCCTCGGCCTCCCCGCGGGCTAGCAGCTCCGAGACCCAGGGGCCCGGCTTGAGGCCCATCCTCTCAAGCTTCCCTACGTCGAGGCGAGCCCTCAGCCTCCACTCGAGGGCGAACCCGTACGCCTCCACGCTATGGCAGACCGGGAACCACTTCAGGACAAGCGAGTCCCCGCCCTTGACCGAGGCCACGTACTCGCCCACGCCGCTCACCTCGACTACCCTGACCTCGAAGCCGAGGTCGCGGCGGTCGACCGCGAGCGTGTCCCTCACGAACTCCGCCGTGTGGCGGTCGGCCAGAATGGTTAGGGGGCGCCTCCTGGAGTTCATGTACATCGACTGGAGGATCCCGGGGAGCCCGTTGACGTGGTCGCCGTGGCTGTGGGTTATGGCGACGACGTCTATGTCGTTGACAGAGAACCCTAGCTCGGCTAGGCGCAGCTGGGCGCCCTCCCCCGCGTCCAGGAGGATCCCGTGCCCCATCCAGTCGGCTACGAAGAACGCAGGCAGCCACCGCTCCCTCGTGGGCGCCCCGCCGCCGCTGCCGAGAACGGTTACCTCCACGTACCTCCCGCTCCGGGCCTCCAACTCTGGCACCCTCGTCTGCCCGCTGCTCCACGCTCTACGGCCTCCTAGCCACGACTATCCCCCGGGTTAGGCTTGAGTGTACATACATCTCAACGTAATCCACCACCCGGAAGCCCGCCTCGGCCGCCAGCTCCCGCGGCCTCGACTCCACGGGGGCGGCGAAGACGAGCCAGCCGCCCCTGGCGAGCACCCTCGAAGCCTCGGAGAGGAAGTCCCTGTAGAGGTCCTCCCTCCTCCGCTTGGCCAGCGTGGTCGACCTCCCGTATGGGGGGTCGGTCGCTATCGAGTCGACGGATCCGCTGGCCAGGGGGATCCTTGCGGCGTCCGCCTGCGCCACTAGGACGCCGCGGCACCCGTAGTGGTCCAGGTTTACCCGGGCGCCCTCGGCCATCACCCTGTCGATGTCGCTGCAGACGCACTTACGCGCGCCTAGCAGGCACGCCTCAAGGGCGAACCCGCCGGTGCCGCAGAACGGGTCCAAGTACACGCTGCGCCCCCTCTCCAGCCTTGACAGGTTCACAAGCGCCCTGGAGAGCTGGGGGTCGAGGGGGCCCGGCTTGAAGAACGGCCTCATCCTCGGCCTCCTCTCCTGGAAGGGTTTGGGGTTGAGCCTCGCGAGGGCGACGCCCACGAGAACCGCTCCCTCGGTGACGTGTATCCTCAGAACCCTCCTCGACCTAGGGTTCAGGGGGACCCCCGCTTTCTCCAGGAGCGAGACGGCGAGCCTGACCGCGGCGTCGTGGGGGAGGCTGCCGCGGGAGTACCCCTTGTACCTGGACAGCTCCACCCTGAACGGCTCCCGGGAGCCCCTGAGGGCGTCGGCGAGGGATTCTAGCACGCCGAGGAGGGACTCGATGCTCGCCTCGGCGACGCCCAGGAGCAGGCCGACCTCTTTAACGTAGGCTGCACGCCCCACCACCCTCTCCGCGGGTAGCCCCTGGGAGAGTATCACCGCAGCCCCCTCAAGGTACCCCTCAACCCTGCTCCCCCTAGCCTCTACCTCGAGTATTGCCTCAAGCTCCGCCCTGGCCAGCCGCTCGTAGAGGCCTGAGAGTATGGCGTAGTACCTCCCGGCTCCACCCATGGCTTCAGGGTACCTCCAAGGCCTTCTCGGCGACGAGGGGCGCCACGTCTATGTAGTGTACCAGCCCGGGATCCTTGGGGGGCAGTGTGTTGGCGGCGTACACAGCCCTAACCCCCGCCCTCCTGAGCTTGGAGGCGGCGTCGCCAACCATTAGCGCGTGCGCTACGACCACGTCCACGCTCTCAGCCCTCTGGCTTAGGAGCAGCTCGGAAGCCTTGGCCACGGTGCCGCCCGTACTGATCACGTCGTCGACGATGATGACTCTCTTCCCCCTCACGTCGACGCTCTTGGGCTCGATCGATATCTCCCCGGTCACCCTGTCCCTGTGCTTGACAAGGTAGTCGAAGCCCACGCCTAGGGCTTCGGCTAGCTCCCGCGCCCGGCGCAGGGCGCCCTGGTCCGGGGCCAGCACCACGGCGTCCCCCTCGACCCTTATCCTGGAAGCCATGTAGGCGTAGGGTGAGACGCTCACCGCCCTCCCCTCGAAGTACCTGAGGGACTCCTCCTTGTGAATCTCGATAGTTACCAGGGCGTCGGCACCCACCCTCCGGAGAGCCCTGAGCAGGGCCCTAACGCTAACCGACTCGCCGGGGAGGAACTCCCTGTCCTGCCTAGCGTAGGCTAGGTATGGAGCTACTAGAACCACCTCGCCGACCCCCTTCTCCTTCAGGAGGTCGATGAGTAGCAGGGTCTCGATTATGGACTTATCCTGGGGCGGAGCCATGGTCTTGACGAGCACAACCCTGTCAACGCCGTCGAGGGGTTCCCTCACCCTCACATAGCTCTCGCCGTCGGGGAAGATCTTCCTCTCAACGCTAGCGTAGCTGAGCCCCGAGTGGCGGGCCAGGCTAGCCGCGAAGGAGTTGGATGCCTCGTCGCCGCCCCCCAAGACTATGGTGCGGGCCATAGGCTTCTCCCCCTAAGCCACGTAGTGGAGTGCCCGTCATCGGGGTATTAGCCTCTGGCCACGCGCCCCCCTCAAAGGGGCGCTGCGTTGGGTGACTGCAGGATCCCGGTGGCCGGTGTCGGGTACTCAACTGTGGAGGCTGTACCGTTCTATCACTTCCTCCTGGGAGGGGATGCTCTCAGGCTGCTAGTCCCCCCGATAAGGCTTCGGGCGCCCTTCGAGTGCGACTTCTGCAGCGTCGGGGAGCTCAACACGAGCCCCGGCAATATTCTATGGGGTTGGGCGGGCTGCGGCGACGTGGTGAGGCTGGCCAAGCGCTGGGGCGTGTCAATGGTCTTCCTAGACGGGGTCGAGCCAATAGTAAACGTGGGCGCCGAGGCGGTGGGGGAGTTATTCTCTGAGCTCCGGAGCGCGGGCGTGGCCACCGGCATACGCTGGCAGGGGCTCGGAGGCCGCCCCGGCCCCGAGTGGGGGCCTGTGGACGCCATCCTGGTGGACTACGCTCCCGGTATGTACTCGGACCCAAGGGCGCCCTACGATATACTCGAGTTCATCGACTCCTACAACCCCTGGGAGGGCGGGCTGCACGTTGAGGTGGCGGCATACGAGGAGAAGCCCGACCTGCAGCTCCTAGCCCCGCTAGTCCACAGGGTGGAGGGGAAGGAGGTCCCCATCCACGTGTTCATCGACGACCCGGAGGGTGGCGGCCCTGTCCTGGACCTCTATAAGAAGCTGAAGAAGAGGACGCCCTACGTCTACATGCACGCCGACCCGTATAGTGAGCTTGACACGCAGTGCCCCAACTGCTCCGTTGTGGTCGCGGTGAGAACGGAGGGCGTGCTCCACACGGTGGCGGCGAGGGACGGTAAGTGCCCGAAGTGCGGCTACAGGCTCCTCCTGCGTAGGGTGGTAAGCGAAAAGACTCCCCGCCGCGTGGTCGCTGAGACTAGAGGGGAGACGGTATGGTATCCTCTTCAGAGCCTTCCCATCAGGATAAGCTTCAGCTCCTGAAGAGGAAGCACGTGAGGGAAGCACTGCTCTGGGAGCCCGTGGAGGGGCGCAAGGGCTACGTTAGGTGCAACCTGTGCCATAGGAGGTGCATAATCGCCCCCGGGAAGTACGGCGTCTGCGGAGTGAGGAAGAACATCGACGGCAAGCTGTACACGCTAGTCTACGGCCTCCTCACCGCCACGAACCTCGACCCGATAGAGAAGAAGCCGCTCATGCACTTCATGCCCACCAGCCGGGTCCTCTCGATCAGCACGGTGGGATGCAACTTCTTCTGCCAGTTCTGCCAGAACTGGGAGATAAGCCAGTCCAGGCTCGAGAGGGGCCTCTACGGCAGGTACTTCGAGCCGGAGGAGGTCGTCAAGCTGGCGCTCGAGCTTGGGGCGGACGGCATAACGTACACCTACAACGAGCCAACGATATTCTACGAGTTCATGAAAGACACCGCCGTGCTGGCGAAGCGGGAGGGCCTATTCAACACCATGGTCACCAACGGCTACATGACGCCCGAGGCGGTAGACGACCTAGACGGGTACATGGACGCCGTCACCGTCGACTTCAAGGGGGGCGGGAACAAGGAGTTCTACAGGAAGTACATGTACGTGCCGGACCCTGAACCCATATTCGAGACACTCCTAGCTATGAAGGAGAAGGGGTGGTGGATAGAGATCACGAACCTCGTCGTGCCCAAGGTCGGGGACCGGGAGGAGGACGTAAGGCGCCTCGCCCGCTGGATAGTCGAGAACCTGGGAGACGAGACCCCCTTCCACCTCCTAAGGTTCCACCCAGCCTACAGGATGCAGGACTTCCCCCCAACGCCCGTCGAGACCCTTGAGCGCCTGGCCAAGGTGGCGAAGGAGGAGGGCTTGAAGTACGTTTACATCGGGAACGTTTGGGGCCACCCATTAGAGCACACCTACTGCCCCAGGTGCGGCTATCCGGTGATAGAAAGGTACGGCTTCACAGTGACGGCTTGGAGGCTTACCAGGGACAATAGGTGCCCCAGGTGCGGCTACAAGATCAGGGTAATAGGCAGGCCGAAGCACCTCGAGGAAGAACTGTAAGCCCGACGAAATCCTTAAAACCTTTCCCGGGAATTAAGCACCCATTCGCTCGGCGCTAAAAAGACGAGGAGGGGGTGCCCCTATTTGATTACGTGCCCCAAGTGCGGAAGCCTCATGGTGCCGCAGAGAAGGGGAGATAAGATAGTGCTGGTATGCACGAATCCATCCTGCGGCTACGTGAAGGAAGCCACCGAGGAAGAGCTTAAGGAGCTGAAAGTTGTGGCGAAGCCCAGTTCAACCGCTAAGCTGAAGACTACAGGCACGGTGATTGAGGCGAAGAAGCTTAAGGTCAGCAAGGAGGAGCTGGAGCAGGCCAAGGAAGAGTACTATGAGATGGTTCTGGATCAAATAGGTGAGTATGGAGAGTAGCCCCAGCGGCTATTAGCTAGCGGGGCTGCCCCGCGGAACTAGCCCGCCCATCTCGAGGAGGTCCCTATTGGCCTCCTCCAAGTCTTTCACGGAGTCTATGCTTTTCCAGTACGTTCTCGTGATGTCATACTTTATAGCGACGATCTTCCCCTCGCTGGCGAGTGCGGGGAATGTGGTCCTCTCTATGTCGCCGCGGCTTGGCAGGTACTCCAGCATCTTCGGTACCGCCCCGTAAACTCCGGCGTTTATCCAGTAGTCTTTGAGTATGGGCTTCTCGCTAAACCCGAGGACGACATCGTTCTCGCCTAGCTGCAGTATGCCGTACGGGCTTCTGAGCTGCACGGAAGCTATTGATGTGTAGAAGCCCCTATCCAGCACGTCGAGGAGGGGCCTGGGGTCCAGGTTCGTTAGCACGTCGCCGTTGACTATGAGGAACTTCTCGTTTTTGCTGAGGATGCTGGCGGCGTTCTTGAGCGCGCCACCTGTTCCCAGGGGCTCGTCCTCCACGGAGTATACTACGGAGACGTCGAACTTGGAGCCGCTGCCGAGGTACCCTATTATCTTGTCCTTCAGGTAGCCGACTAGGATCACGAACTCGTTTATCCCGTAATACTTCAGCCACTCAATTGTGTGCACCAGGATCGGCTTACCGGCGACCTCAAGCAAGGGCTTGGGCGTTTCAATAGTTAGCGGGCGGAGCCTCTTGCCGTAGCCTCCCGCAAGTATAGCTGCCATAACCAAGCTATCGCTTCACCTCCTGTTTATGCCCCCTATAGGCGTGATCGTGTATAATTTTGCTAATGTACATTTTTAATTTGGAATGGTGCCGCCGGGGGGATTTGAACCCCCGACCACCCGGTCTTCAGCCGGGCGCTCTCCCGCTGAGCTACGGCGGCTGGCCCATTCCACGCATTAGAGCTGCAGGGGCTATTAAATGGTTCCCTCACTTGAAGGTTAGCGGTGGTTCGGCCCGATGGGCGTCAGGGTGGTCTTGCAGCGCATGGGAGCGGTGGGCCTCCACGAGGTCATCGAGGCTGCATCTAAGGTCGAGGAGGCTTTCCCGATAGATGTTAGGGTGGATATTGTAACGTGGAGCCTCCCCCCTCCACTACACGCGTTCAACGTGGAGAGGATGCAGTATGAAGCAGAGGCTGCCGCCTTAAGCCTCTACGAACACTACAGGAGGCTAATCGGGCAGGACAACGTTTTAGTGGTAGGCATAGTTAACGGTGACGGCTATGTTGACGGCTTCAACTTCGTCTTCGGCCTAGCAATCCCGAGGCTACGCACAGCCGTGGTCTTCACGAAGAGGCTCGAGGGCAGCAGGCGGGTTTTCATAGAGAGGCTGGCGAAGGAGATAACCCACGAGGTAGGCCACCTCCTAGGGCTGGGCCACTGCAGTAACCCCGCTTGCGTCATGAGTTTCAGTAACACCCTAGAGGAGGTGGACCGTAAGAAGCTGGGCTTCTGCGACTCCTGCGCCAGGGTCCTCATGGAAAGATACGGGGCTAGAAGCGGGTCGTGGCGCCTCTAGCCTCTTCTAGATGTCGGGCACGAACGTGGCGCCCCAGCAGCCGTCCTCCAGTTGCTTTATCTCCATCTGCGCGTAAGTCATGGCCTTAACTATTGTTCTATGCTCGTGCCGCTGCGGGTCGAACTTCTCGCCCCACGCTGATCCGTCGAGCTTCCACTCCCCGTTCTCCTCCCATATCCTGCATACCCTGAAGATGGAGAACACCAAGCCCTCGGCATCGGTGTGGAAGAGGAGTGCCTCGACCCACCTATACAGGAGATTGTAGAGGTCAATGCCGCTCTCTCGTATATCCACTCTGATCCTAGGCTTCACCTTACTGGTATCCGTTATTATCTCGTACACCGCGAGCGCGGACTGCTCAAAGAGCTCCTCAAGAGTTCTGCCTTTAGCTATGACGAGCACGTCCGCAGTATGCTCGCCGTGAGCGAAGCCAGGGCACTCCACGCCCTCAAAGTAATCCTTAGCCTCAGCCAAGCCTAGACACCCCGCCACCTGAAAGGGTTTACTTTAAGAGCCGCCTAATGAAGGCAGATACTAAACCCTCGATTTAACGGACAGGGAAAGGCACGTCGCCGCCGGAGGTCAGGATGGTTAGGCCAGCCAAGCCGTCCGGCTGGGGGCTAGTCTAGGGCCCTCCGGGGTGGCGGGTGGGATGGCTAAGGCTGAGGGTGCCGGCGGAGCCGCACGTGGCACACGTGGCACGCGTAGCTCGAGTAAAGCGGAGCTTGAGAGGCTCCCATACTCGATCAGGGACGTGGCAGACGGTGGCTTGGTTTTTGAGAGGCTTAAGTCGTCGATCAAGTACGACTGGAGGGATTATGTAGCCCTGGTAGCGCTCTACGAGGATGGGACTCCCTTCGCAGTCCTCGCAGCTGTGATACTGAGCCAGAACACGACCGACAAGAACTCGGTTAAGGCGTACCTGAGCCTGAGGGAGAAGATCGGCGTGGACCCCAAATCCATAGCGGAGGCTCCGGTCGAGAGGATAGCGGAGGCCATAAAGCTGGCTGGGCTTGCGAGGCAGAAGGCTGAGGCCCTTAAGGGTGCAGCCGCCAAGGTGCTTGAGCTCGGCGGCGAGGAGGCCCTCGTCAAGCTTGACCCGGAGACTCTCAAGAGGGAGCTACTCCAGGTCAGGGGGGTGGGCCCGAAGACTGTGGACGTCTTCCTATCCGCCTACAGGCGAGTCGGAGTATTCGCCGTTGACACGCATGCCAGGAGGATAGCTGTGAGGTGGGGGCTGGCTAGGCCCAACGCTAGCTACGACGAGGTCTCGCGGGCCCTCCTAGAGTTCTTCGGGCCGGAGAGGGCTGAGGAGGCCCACCGCCTGCTCATAGCTTTAGGCAGGCTTTACTGTAAAGCTAAGAGGCCGAGGTGCGGCGAGTGCCCCCTGAGGGATGTATGCCCGTACCCAAGGGCACGGCAGAGCTGATCGTGACGGCGAAGCCGGGTAAAACCTCGTGGGCCATCGAGGAGGTGGCGGACACCCTAATCCCCCTAGACCCTGAAGCCGAGGTCTCCCGAACCCCCTACGAGGGCGTCATCCTAGCCAGGGCTAAAACAAGCGTGGCCGAGGCGGTTAGGGCCTTCAAGAGGTTCGAGTACGCGTTCATCGCATTCATAACACCGGTGCTCGTCAGATGCGTCAACCCATCCCCGGGCGACGTGGCCGAGGCGGTCAGGCTCGTTCTGAGGCGGCACCCCGAGGGCCCGGGTAGCGTGCTGGTCAGGGTTAAGCTTCGAGGCAGGTCGAAGCGCGTGGCTAGCGAGAGAGAGGTTAGAGAGATCCTAGCCGCCCTCGGCTTCAGCGTGGCTAGGAGGGGGCCTCGCAGGATTCTGGTAGTGGAGGGGGTAGACGACTACGTTGGGGTGAGCTTCGGTAATACCTGGCAATGCGGCGTTAAGTGTACACTTGTGGATTTAAGTGAAGTAACAATTATATAGAAACGCCGGGGAGCTATGTAACACGAGTACATAGTGGGGCGGAGAATCCATGAGCTTCCTTGGCGGGGGTAGAATAATAAAAAACTTCGACGTATTCGAGGACACGTACCTCCCGCCGGACCTGCCTCACCGTGAACGGGAGGTCAACCTGCTCCTATCAAACTACGTCAGGAAGCTACTCCAGGGCTCGACGTTCAGCGACATCTCAGTAATATACGGCACCACAGGGCGTGTAGGCATTGGGAAGACGACTCTGGCACGCTACGTTGGGAGGACCCTGGAGGAGATCGGCAGAAGGGAGGGCGTGAAGGTTAGGTATGTCCACGTGAACGTCTTCGGCATGCCGTCGCTCAACGCCATCCTCAGCCAGGTGATAGTCAAGCTCATACCCTCATTCAGGGACGACGTCCTGAGGGGGTATAGCCCCGTAGAGCTCCTAAAGCTCCTCGTGAACTACGTCTACGAGCGCAACATGTACCTCTTGATAGCGCTCGACGAGTTCCAGAACCTCCTCGCATCCGACAAGATAACGGACTTGTACATGCTCTTCAGGATATACGAGGAGATACCGTCCGAGGGCTCCGACAGGGTGAGCATACTTCTAGTCGCCTACGACCACATTGCGTTGAGTCTGATGAAAAAGAAGCTGCCGCAGGTCGAGTCCCAGTTGAACCTGAGGATTAAGCTGGACGGCTACACGAGCTATGAGCTGGAGAAGATCCTGGAGCAGAGGGTTGAGCTAGGCTTCAACGACCCCAACTCCATAGACCCCTACCTGCTCTCGCTCATAGCCGGCAGTATAGGGGTGGATAGGGGGAGGGATGGCAGCGCTAGGCGTGCAATAAAGGCGCTCTACAAGGCCGCGCTCTACGCTGAGAACGAGGGCAAGTCCGTTATCGAGGAGGAGGACGTGAGGAGAGCACTAGCCGACTTATCGCCCTATAGGCTTACGATGCAGGACCTCGCCAGCCTGAACCTGCACGAGCTCCTGATACTCAAGGCTATAGCGGACCTCATCTTGAGGACGGGGAAGGGCTGGGTTACCACGGATGAAATCTATGGCGCCTACTCAAACCTAGCGGAGGAGGTGGGCGACAGGCCTAGGAGGAAGAGCCAGTTCCACGAGTACCTGAACAAGCTGGTTGCTGTGGGCCTGATCGAGAAGAAGCCGGCCGGGATAGCGGGTCGAGGCAGGCTGCAGGAGATCAGGCTCGTAGGCGAGATTCCGTCGAGGAACCTCATCGAGCTAATCGATTATGTTGTGAACAATGTTAAGCTCAGAGGGGGCGGGAGGGGTTGAAGCTGGAGGAGCTCTTCGGCAGCAGGGGGAGGATCAAGATACTCAAGCTCATACTCGAGGAGGGAGAGATAAACATAACGAGGCTCGTGAAACTCTCGGGGCTCCACTACAACCTGGTAATGAAGCACGTGGAGCACCTGCTATCCCTAAACATCGTCAGAGTGAAGAACCTCGGGAGGATTAGGATTGTTGAAGCGAATTTTGACGACCCCAAGGTTGTGGCTCTTAGGGACTTAATTAGGACCATTGAGAGCCTCTAGCAGGAAAGGGGTAGCCCCTGTTGGCCGAGCTGGGTATGGTTGACATTTCGGGTAAGGATGTTGTCCTGAGGGTTGCCAGGGCTTGTGGCTCCATTAAGCTGAGGGAGGGGACCATTAACCTCATCCGGGAGGGGAGGATCCCTAAGGGGGACGTTGCGACGGCGACGACTATCGCTGCTATAAACGCGGTTAAGGAGACGCCTAGGCTACTCCCCTACTGCCACCCGATCCCCGTGGAGTCGGTGAAGGTGAAGATGGACGTCGACCCCGAGTCGAGCAGGGTTAAGGTCTGCGTAGAGGTGAAGGCCCGCGCCCGGACAGGCGTCGAGATGGAGGCCCTCACCGGCGTAATGGCCGCGCTGCTCAACGTTTGGGACATGGTTAAGGCGATCGAGAAGGATGAGAGCGGCAACTACCCGGAGACTGTGATAGAAGAGGTTAGGGTTGTCGAGAAGGTGAAGAAGCCCGGCGAGTAAAGCCACAGCGTGCCTAGAAGAGAGTGCCCTGCCTCCTCCTACTGGTCCTGGACCTCGACCTACTCCTCTTGGTGGATTGCCTCTTTGAAGGCTGGGGCTCTAGCGGCTCGCCGAAGAGGCCCACGGGCCGCCTGGCGGCTTCAACGGGCTTCCCCTCGCCTCTGGAGGCCTCTGCCTCCACGGCTTCCGCTGCCCTAGCCCTCTTTATCTTCTCGATAGCCTTCAGCACCTCGCTGGCCCGGTGGCCGGCTAGGAACTTCACCTCCTTCTCGGTAAGCTGGTAGCCTAGGGCCAGCTTAGCTGCTGGTATGGGCGACGGGGCCTCCCTGAATATGAAGTGGAGCACCGGTATCACCTCGTTCTTAACGGTGGCCTTGGAGGTTAGGAGTCTTGAGGCGAGCTTCTCGGCGAGGTGCTCCCTAGTCTCCCTGGTCTCCTTAAGCCGAGCTAGGAGCTTGATCCTCTCGGGGTACGCGTACTTCATCTTGGCGTGCGGGTGTTTGCGGGCGAAGGTGACGCCCGGGCCCATTAGGTCGAAGACGTAGGAGAGCAGGGACCAGTCGGAGAGCTTTGCCCTGGTGAGGAAGAGCGTGGCCCTGGCCAGCGCCTCGTAGGCCCTGTAGTAGTCCTCGACATCGGAGTACCGGCGGGGTATGTTGTCGTTAATCCAGGCTATGAGCGTCTCATAGTCCTCCTCGCTGTTGCTGATGGCCCTTTTAACCTGCCAGGCGTACTTGGAGTAGAAGACCGCCGTCAGGGTGCGCCAGAGGTTGACGGATTTCTCGCGGCCGCGCACGAGCGCCTTGACGAGGCTCAGCGTGACTTTCCCGTAGCCCTCCGCGACCGCTTGAAGGTCGTTGATCGCCGCCCTCACGTCCCCCTCGGCCTTCTCAGCTATGTACCTTAGCGCCTCCCTCTCGCAGTAGAGGCCCTCAGCGTCGCATATCCTCTGCAGGATCGCCACTATGTGGGTTAGACCCAGCTCCTTGAACTCGACTAGGAGGCAGTGCTCCCTCAGGGGCTTGAGGGCGTCCTTCCAGGGGTCGTTCGCGGTCATCACTATCGGGTTAGCAGTCCTGGGGATTATGTGCAGGAGCTCGCTTAGCCCCCCAGCGTCCTCCTTGGCCGAGATCCCGTCGATCTCGTCTAAGAGAATGATTATACCCCTGCCCCACAGGGGCTTCTTGAACGCGGCTGAACCCACCACCCTGCGGATGTCTGATGCCCTCCTGTAGTCGCTGGCGTTAAGCTCCACGACTTCAAGCTTGTACTCGTTCGCTATAGCCTCTACGAGGCTGGTTTTGCCGACGCCGGGGGGGCCGTAGAGCAGGGCCGCCCTCTTGCTGGGGGGCTTGCCGCTCAGCCACTCCTTAATCCACGACACGAGGACCTTCTTCGCCGTATCCTGGTTTACCACGTCCTCCACTCTTTTTGGCCTGTACTTGATTATCCAGGGGACCTTCCCCCTGAAGTGCCTGTAGGCGAGGCTCAAGCCTTAGCACCTACCTTCCTGCCGACCAGGGATAGCCAGGCGAGGAAGGCGCTTAGCTGTATATCGTCGTCGCTCCCTTCGATTAGCCTGAAGTGGATCTCGCCAAGGTAGTCGGCCACGAGCACCTTGACTTCTTCGGGGATCTTCACCTCGTTACTAAATATCTCGCGGTGGATCTGCCTCACGAGGTCGGCGCCGCTGAGGCCGTACTCTATCATGAGCTTCCTCAGCCTCTCCCTGGCGCCAGTGAAGTCGCCGCTGAGGGCGGCCATTAGCATCTCGCGGACCTCCTTCGGCCTAGCCATGCCGACGACTTTGAAGACGGCTTCAACCGTCACCTTCCCCAGTGCCGACGCCGCCTGGAGCAGGTTGATTGCCTTCCTCATGTCGCCCTCAGTTATCTCGTATATGGTCTCCAGAGCTTCGAGATCGTAGTCCACATTCTCGTTCTCAGCTATGTACCTCAGGCGCTCTATCACGTCCTCCTTCTTGAGGGGTGTGAACCTGAAGAAGGCGCACCTGCTCTGGATCGGGTCTATGATCTTAGAGGGGTAGTTGGCTATCAGTATGAACCTTGTTGAGGCGGTGTAGAGCTCCATAAGCCTCCTCAGCGCCTGCTGGGCGTCGGCCGTCATGTTGTCGGCCTCGTCTAGGAGAACTATCTTAAAGGAGATGCCGGGCGGGGTCCTGCTCCGGGCGAACTCTTTAACCTTCTCCCTTATAACGTTGATACCCCTCTCATCGCTGGCGTTAAGCTCGAGCATGTACTGCCTGTAGTTCTCCCCGTATAGGTCGTGGGCTAGCGCGTGGGCGGCCGTGGTCTTACCCGTACCCGGCGGGCCGGCGAAGAGTAGGTGCGGCATGTTCTTCTCCTTAACGAACTGCTTCAGCCTCTCGACTATCTCAGTCTGGTTCACAATGTCATCCAGGGTCCTTGGCCTGTACTTCTCAGTCCACAGAATATCAAAGGCGGTAGACACTCGCCCTCCACCTCACCCCGGCATATCCTCGGGGCCTCTGCGCCTAAATGGTGTGAAGCCCCGGGAGGAGGTCCCCCTCGTTTATACGCCCTGCCGGGCTTAGGCCCTGTTGGGGGTTTCGGGTGTGGGCCTGATAGGGGACAGGCTTAGGTTGATAGAGCTCGACTACGAGTTCAGGGATGTAAGAGTGCTATTCCTCCGAGACTATGGGGAGCTGCCTCTACCGAATGGGAAGGTGACCGTTAGGAAGGGCGACGAGCTGGACCTCCCCCGCTGGCAGGCTAGGCTCCTGGCTGAGCAGGGCTACGTTGAAATCAAGGAGAGACCCCTCAGCGTCGACGAGATCAACATGCTTCACTACCGCGAGAAGAGGGGGCGGGGGGCTAATGAGATCCAGCCCCTACCCCCAGACTTCTACTTGAAGGTGAGGGATTACGTCTCCATGCTCAACAGCGCGATAAAGGATAACCCCTCCTCCATGCTGCTTAGGGAGAGGGAGGTCGCCGAGAAGAACACGCTTGACCTTGCCGACGCCAGGCTGGTGAAGATTCTCAGGCTCGCCCAGAGCGGCTCGAGCGAGTACAAGGATAGAATGACGCCCGAGGAGCACGTAGCGTTTGACGTAATACAGTCCGTTATCGAGGAGTGGAGGGGATACGTTAGGAGGCTCGCGGCGGGGGGTGAGGGTTGAGCGAGCTGGAGCAGCTAGACTACGGCACCCGCTTCATCGAGTTCCTGAGGAACTTCAGGGATGAAACGGGTAGATTCAAGTACATCGACAGAGTGCGCAGGATGATCAACTTCAACCAGCACAGCCTCATCATCGACTACGGGGACCTCTACAAGTACGACACCGAGCTTGCCGAGGCGGTCATAGACGACCCGGACAGGTTCTTGAAGGAGGCCGGGGAGGCCATCAGGGAGGTTGTGAAGCTCGAGGACCCTGAGTACGCTGTAAGGGTTAGGAAGTTCGTGCCGAGGATAATAGGCCTCTACGAGACCGTGAAGATCAGGGACATAAAGTCACAGTACATCGGGAAGATGGTCCAAATCGAGGGAATAATAACTAGGATGCTCCCGGTGAAGAGCAAGCTTGTGAAGGCACGCTTCCTCCACACGAAGTGCGGCGCAGAGTTTGACTGGCCGGAGGGGGACGAGGAGATCACCAGCGACGTCCTCGAGAAGCCGACCTACTGCCCTGTATGCGGCGAGTCGGCTGGGAGGTTCATCCTGGTTAAAGAGAAGAGCGTCTACGTTGACTACCAGAAGATCGTGGTTCAGGAGAGGCCCGAGGACGTGCCCGGAGGCCAGATGCCAAGGAGCATCGAGGTCAGGCTCACCGATGACCTAGTCGACGTTGCTAGGCCTGGTGACAGGGTCTCAATAGTGGGGGTCGTGCGCCTGGACCAGCCGAGCTCGAAGGCTTCAGCGCTCTTCGACCTCTACATAGACGCTAACAGCATCAAGGTGTCGGAGAAGGCTCTTGAGGAGGTGAGCATAACCAGGGAGGATGAGGAGAAGATTAGGGAGCTGGCGCGGGATCCCTGGATCAAGGAGAAGATAGTGGCGAGCATAGCCCCGGGGATCTACGGGAACTGGGACCTGAAGGAGGCTATAGCGCTCCTCCTCTTCGGCGGAGTCCCCAAGGTTAGGCCTGAGGGGATAAGGGTTAGGGGCGACATACACGTCCTCTTCGTCGGCGACCCGGGTATGGCTAAGTCCCAGCTCCTCCAGGCGGCCGCGAGGATAGCCCCGAGGGCCGTGCTGACGAGCGGCAAGGGTGCTACCGCCGCAGGCCTCACTGCGGCGGTGCTCAGGGACAAGCAGACCGGCGAGTTCTACCTCGAGGCCGGGGCGCTCGTCCTCGCCGACGGCGGCGTGGCGATTATAGACGAGTTCGACAAGATGAATAGCAATGACAGGTCGGCGATACACGAGGCGATGGAGCAGCAGGTCATAAGCGTCTCGAAGGCCGGCATCGTGGCCAGGCTGAACGCTCGGGCCAGCGTGCTCGCCGCCGGCAACCCAAAGATGGGCTACTACGACCCCAGGAGGCCTTTCATCGAGAACGTGAACCTGCCTCCGCCGATCATCTCGAGGTTCGACTTGATATTCGTCCTGAGGGACGTGCCGAACCTCAGGAGGGACTACGAGATGGCCTCCTACATCCTGGAGAGCCACAGGAACACTGAGAGGTTCAAGCCGGAGATAGACCTGGACCTGCTGAGGAAGTATATAATCTACGCTAGGAGGTACGTGAGGCCGCGCCTCTCGAAGGCGGCCATAGAGATGCTGAGAGACTTCTACATAGAGCTCAGGGGGAGCGTTGCTGCGGCCATGCAGAACTCCGAGGAGGCGTCCAAGGACCTCGTGCCTATACCCGTGACCGCGAGGCAGCTCGAGGCGCTGGTGCGCCTGGCCGAGGCGAACGCTAAGATAGCGCTGCGGGAGGAGGTCACTGAGGAGGATGCGGCCGAGGCCATTAGGCTCACGCTGAGCTTCCTCACCAGCGTGGGCTTCGACGTCGAGTCCGGCGTTATAGACGTCGGGACAATAATCACCGGGGCGACGTTCAGCACGAGGAAGCTGATGGGGGCCATAATCGACTTCGTCAAGGAGAAGCAGGAGGGCAGGAGGTGCGTCAGGGAGGAGGAGATAATCGAGGAGTTCAAGAGGAAGGGCGTCAGCGAGGCCAAGGTGAAGGAGGCAATTGAAAAGCTCCACTCCAGAGGATTGATCTACGAGCCCAGGGGTAAGGAGGGCTGCTACCGGGTTGTGTGATGAGTGATGGCTGCAGGCCTGAAGGGGCTCCCCGGCAGGCTCCTCAGGGAGATAGGTGTTGAGAGGCTCTACCCCACGCAGGAGGAGGCGGTGAAGGCCGGGATCCTTGAGGGGGAGAGCGTCGTAATCGCCGCCCCCACGGCGTCTGGGAAGACGCTGGCCGCCATGCTCGCAGCTGCCGCGGCGCTGGAGAGGGGGGCCGGGAGGGTTGTGTACACCTGCCCCCTCAGGAGTATTGCGATGGAGAAGTACAGGGACTTCGGGGTCTTCGAGAGGCTAGGGTTCAGCGTGAAGGTGAGCATAGGCGACTACGAGCGGGGGATCCCGGACGCCCCCATAGTCGTGACGACCTACGAGAAGCTCGACTCGACCCTTAGGCTGAGGCCCGGGCTTGCCTCGGGCATAGGGCTTGTGATAGTGGATGAGATCCACTACGTCGGGGACCCGAAGAGGGGCCCCGTCCTGGAGTCGCTCATCGCGAAGCTCAGAGTCCTCAGCAAGGGGGTCCAGGTGGTCGCGCTCAGCGCGACCATACCCAACGCGGAGGAGATAGCGGCCTGGCTCGGCGCGAGGCTCGTCAAGACCAGCTGGCGCCCCGTCCCTCTCCACGAGGGGGTCTACACTGGGGACTCGATAGTCTTCTACAGGGAGGGCGGGGAGCCTTGGGTTAAGGAGGTGGAGAGCGTCGCCGGCAACAAGTTCGCGGACATCGTAGCCCAGGCCAGCAACGAGGGGGGCCAGTCCCTGGTCTTCGTGCAGTCCAGGCGGAGGGCCGTCCAGCTCGCCAAGCAACTCGCCAGGAGCCACAAGCACTTCAACTACGACGAGCAGGCAGCGCGGGAGGCGGCCTCGAGCATCAGGAGGCTCAGTATCCCCGGCCCCCTGAGAGAGGAGCTGGCGTGGCTCGCGGAGAGGGGGGTGGCGTACCACCACGCAGGCCTGGGGGCGGAGGCTAGGGAGCTAGTCGAGGAGGCGTTCAAGCGCGGCGCCTTGGCGGCGATCGTCGCCACGCCAACGCTCGCCGCCGGGGTGAACCTGCCTGCGAGGCGCGTGGTCGTCGCGGAGTACTACAGGTTCGAGTCCGGGTACAGGAGGCCGATAAGCGTGGCCGAGTACAAGCAGCTCGCCGGGAGGGCCGGGAGGCCCGGGCTAGACCCCTACGGGGAGGCGGTCATAGTTCCTCAGGGCGGCGACGACCCGGAGGAGCTGGTATCCGGGTACATCAAGGCGGAGCCCGAGCCCGTTGTGAGCAAGATGGCTAGCTCCTCGGCGGTGAGGCACAGCGTGCTCGGCCTGATAGCCCTCGGAGCGGGCGGGGCGGAGTTCGTCAAGCTCGTCCACAGGGAGACGCTTTACGCGAGGCAGCACGGGAGCCTCGACGGCGCGGTCGAGGCTGCGCTCCGCGACCTCGAGAGGCTGGGGCTCGTCGAGAGCGTGGGGGGTGGGAGGCTGACCGTCACGCCGCTCGGCGAGGTGGTTTCAAGGTACTACGTCGACCCCGCCAGCGTTGAGGTGCTGAAGATCCTCACGAAGGTTAAGGGGGACGTTACCGACGCGCAGATCCTCTACGTGATAGCGGCGATGCCGGACATGACCAGGCTCCCCGCGGGGAGGCGGGAGGGGGACAGGCTGCTGGACAGGCTTCTAGACGTCGCCCCCGAGGTGTTCGACCTCATGGACTACGTCGGCCCCGAGGAGATAGCCACCGTGAAGACGATGATGGTGCTCCTGGACTGGGTCAACGAGAGGCTCGACGACGAGATAGTCCAGGACTACGACGTGGGACCCGGGGACTTGGCCTCCATAACCGAGACCGCCCGCTGGCTCGCCGCGGCCTCAGCGGCCATGGCTGAGGCGATGCCGGAGCTGGGCCTGGAGGTCTCGAGGAGGTTCAGGCTGATGGAGAAGAGGATAAGGTACGGCGTGAAGCCCGAGCTCATCCCCCTCGTCTCAATACCGGGGATCGGGAGGGTGAGGGCTAGGAGGCTCTACGAGCACGGCTACAAGATCCCCCAGGACCTTGCCCTCGCCGACCCGAGGGAGCTGGCTAGGATCCCCGGCATAGGGCCGGGGACAGTGGCTTCGATACTCGAATTCCTCGGGAGAACCGGAGAGGCCAGGAGGTACAAGGCAGCCGAGAACGCTGCGAGGAAGGGGCTCCTAGCCTTCATGGACGACTAGCCCCGGCCCCGGGCCTAGGCGCCCGGGGGCACTGCCCTCCTAGCCATGAGCATGACGATTATGGCTAGAACCATGAGGACAACCGCCACTATAGAAGCAATAATGGTGGCGCGCCAGGAGGTGCCGAAGACCAGCGGGATCGGGCCTATCAAAACCACGCCGCCAGCCTCCGCCTTACCCTCCCTGCCCGAGGAGAACGCTAGGGCTAGTGTGCCTATGAAGATCAGCGCCACGCCAACGAAGATCAGTATGAAGCCAAGGATGACTAGAGCCTCGTAGGCCTGCAACGAGCCTCCCCCGAGGGGCCGAGGCGCGTTATTAACCGCACGCCCCCTATTATACTAGCCGGCGCACGGGAAGGGCCGGGAGGGTCGCCGCCTCCCCGCGGGCCGGGAGAGGCCCGCGCCCGAAGGCGCAATGCGGGGGCCAGTAATCCGGGCCGTCCCAGGGAGCCTCCGGGGCGACCCCGCGGAGCGGCGATGAACCCCCTCCCGCGGGGCTGGCGGGGGCGGAGGACCCGCCGGAGGGCGGGATCCTACCGCCCGGAGCCGGGGGAACCTGGCCAGGCCCGGAAGGGAGCAACCTGGCCCCGGACGCCAGCGTTCGCGGGGCTCCCGGGGGTGAGGCGGCCGCGGGGCAACGCCCCGGGCGCAGGCTCCCCGGGGCGGGCCCGGAGGCCGTGCGCCGCACGCGGAGCCTTCACTCCCGCGCCTCACCACAGCCGAGTTCCAGGGAGGAGAAGGTAGGCCCCCTAGCCTCGCGGTCCTGGATTGAAGCGTTGGGCTTAGAGCACTTCAAGCCGCGGGCGGCGCTCCCTCCTTAGGGGAAGTGGCAGGTTCGGGTTTGGGAGGAGTGGCGCCGCGGGCGGGATTTGAACCCGCGCGGGGTCTCCCCCACCGGCTTAGCAGGCCGGCGCCCTGGCCAGGCTAGGCGACCGCGGCTCTCCTGACTGGGCTTAGGGGTGGTGGAGGATTTAAATGGTGCGCCGCCGCGGGTAGTCTTCGCCGCCCGCCTGGAAGGGTCCCCGGCCCCCAGGGGCCGGCTGGCCTTCTCGGGGTCTTGCTGTGGGGCCGGTAATTCCTTAAGCTCCCACATTTCCGGGGCTCTTGGCAAGGTGCAGGGGGTTGGGCGACTACTCGGGCCTGGTCGAGTCCCTGTGGGGCGAGGTGGACTCCCCCGCTGGCAGGGCTAGGCTCGTTAGGATAGACCAGGCCGGCCGGGCTGGCTTGGTTGACGTGGAGGAGCTGCCCTACTCCATCAGGGTTCTCCTGGAGAACGTTCTCAGGCACTACGATGGCTACGTTGTCGGGGATGCAGACGTTGAGGCCGTGGCTAGGTGGAGGGAGACGGCCGGCGCGAGGGAGGTGCCGTTCCACCCCGCCAGGGTGATCACGCAGGACCTCACCGGGGTCCCGGCCATCCTGGACTTGGCCGCGATGAGGGACAAGGTCAAGGAGTACGGGCTGGACCCCAGGATAGTGAACCCCCTCATACCCGTCGACTTAATTATAGACCACAGCGTGCAGGTGGACTACTACGGCACCCGCCTCGCCCTCCGCAGGAACATGGAGAAGGAGTACGAGAGGAACCGGGAGAGGTACACGCTGCTCAAGTGGGCCCAGAGGAGCTTCCGGAACCTCCGGGTAGTCCCCCCGGGCAAGGGCATCATCCACCAGGTCAACATCGAGTACCTGGCCAGCGTGGTCGAGGTGAGGGAGACCCGGCGGGGACTGACGGCTTTCCCCGACACGGTGCTCGGCACCGACAGCCACACGCCCATGGTCAACGGGCTCGGGGTGGTGGGCTGGGGCATAGGGGGCATAGAGGCCGAGGCGGTGATCCTCGGCCAGCCCTACTACATGCTCCTCCCGAAGGTGCTGGGGGTCAGGCTCGTCGGGGAGCCGAGGGAGGGAGTGACGCCGACGGATATCGCGCTCTACCTGACCGAGAAGTTCAGGAGGAGGGGAGTGGTCGGCATGTTCATAGAGTTCTTCGGGGAGGGGATGAAGAAGCTGAGCGTGCCGGATAGGGCTACGATCGCCAACATGGCGCCGGAGTACGGCTCCACCATGGCCTATTTCCCCGTCGACGAGGAGACAATCAAGTACCTACTGCAGACTGGCAGGGATCCCGGCCACGCGAGGTTCGTGGAGAAGTACGCCAAGCTCGTGAGGCTCTGGTACAGCCTGGACGAGCCCGAGCCCAGGTACACTGAGGTGATGGAGGTCGACCTCTCAGATGTGGAGCCAAGCATCAGCGGGCCCAGCCACCCCGAGGACAGGATCCCGCTGCGGGAGGCGAAGGAGAGGGTCTCCAGGGTGATAGAGGAGTACCTGAAGAAGAGGGGGAGGGGCAGGATAACGATTGAGGTGGAGCACGCCGGCGAGAGGGGGGAGATCACGGACGGGAGCGTTGTGCTCGCAGCCATAACCAGCTGCACGAACACCAGCAACCCGACACTCATGCTGATGGCGGGCCTCCTGGCGAAGAAGGCGGTGGAGAGGGGGCTGAGGGTCAAGCCCTGGGTTAAGACGAGCAACGCCCCCGGCAGCAGGGTTGTGGTGGAGTACTGGAAGAGGCTAGGGCTGATGCCCTACCTCGAAGCGCTCAGGTTCCACGTGACCGGCTTCGGGTGCACTGTCTGCATAGGCAACAGCGGCCCCCTCCCCAAGCCGGTGGAGGACGCCCTGAAGAACAGGGGCCTCTACGGCGTCGCGGTCCTAAGCGGGAACAGGAACTTCCTGGGCAGGGTCCACCCGCTCACGCAGGGCAACTTCCTCGCCAGCCCGCCGCTCGTCATAGCCTACGCCATAGCCGGGAGGGTGGACATAGACTTCGAGAGGGAGCCGCTGGGGTACGACCCCAACGGCGAGCCCGTTTACCTCAGGGACATCTGGCCCTCGAGCGAGGAGGTACGCGAGGCCCTGGGGAGGGCGCTCGACCCGGAGTTCTTCAGGGAGAAGTACAGGGACATATTCGAGGGCGACGAGTTCTGGAGGAGGCTCCCAGAGATGGAGAGCGACACGTTCCCCTGGGATCCCAGGAGCACCTACATAAGGAAGCCCCCGTTCCTCGACGACTTCAAGCTCGACCCTGACCCGCCCAGGGACATCAGGGGGGCCAGGGTTCTCGTGATGGCCCCCGACAGGGTTAGCACCGACCACATAAGCCCGGTGGGCAGGATCAGCCCGGACAGCCTCGCAGGCAGGTACCTCATCGAGCAGGGGGTGAAGCCCGAGGAGCTGAACACCTGCGGCGCGAGGAGGGGCAACCACGAGGTGCTGGCCAGGTGCACCTTCGACAATCCGAAGTTCAGGAACCTCCTCACCCCAGACAGGGAGGGCGGGTGGACCATATACTGGCCCACGGGCGAGGTGATGCACGTCTACGAGGCGGCGATGAGGTACAAGAGGGAGGGGACGCCCGTCATAGTCATCGGGGGCAAGAACTACGGCGTAGGGAGCAGCAGGGACTGGGCGGCCAAGGGCCCCTACCTTCTGGGCGTGAAGGCGGTGATAGCGGAGAGCTTCGAGAGGATACACAGGAGCAACCTCGTGGGCATGGGCATACTCCCACTAGAGTTCATGCCGGGGGAGAACGCTAAGACGCTGGGCCTCGACGGAAGCGAGGTCTACGACATAACCGGCATAGAGGAGGGCCTCCACCCAGGCAAGATCCTGACAGTCAGGGCCACCAAGCCAGACGGCCGCGTGGTGGAGTTCAAGGTCAAGGCCAGGCTAGACACGTCGATAGAGGTTGAGTACTACAGGTACGGCGGCATACTGAAGTATGTCCTAGCCAAGATCATAAAAGAGCACCTAGGAAAGCGAGAGAAGGGGAAGAAGTAAACGCCAGGCAACCCGGAGCGGCCGCCCCAATGCGATATTACCCGTGCCCCTCCAGGAGAGCCTCCCCCTCGGGGGATCCCCGCCAGGCTGCTCTGGAGCTGAGGAGGGTAGTGATGAGGGGTGCAAGCGCGGAGCCATGCCGGAGGATGGATGAAGTAATTAACCTCCTCGAGAAGCTCCTGGCGGGGATCCCCCTATTCTTCGACAAGAGGCTCACCCTCAACAGTGACGGCAGGCGCCTGCTCTCCAGGGCGGCGAGGGCCTGCGAGGACGAGAGGGTTAAGAGGAGGATCCTGGCCTGCCTGAGAAACCCAACCCTCGACGAAGTCGCGGCGATCTACGAGAGCATAGCCGGGAGGAGCCCCTGGAGCATCATACAGGGAGCCATAGAGGCCTGGGGGAGGCGCGGCTCCGACGGTCCGCGAAAACATCATTAAACTGCGTGCAGCTCAGGCAACCCGGCGTCTCTTCAGCGCCGCACCCCCGCCAGTCGACGCAGGGCGCCGCGGGCAGTTAAACCCTCACACCCCTTACCGCCGGGCACGCAGCCAAGCAGGCCAACACGGGCTGGAGAAGCCTGGAGCCCCGGCGGGAACCCGCTGATACACCGGCTCCGGGGGATCCCGGGGGCCAGCGTGGGCCCGGGGCTGCTCTACCGCTCGCACTACTGCTTGCCCTGCGCTAGCTTGATGTACCGCTTCACCTTTTCCTCGAGTTTAGCCCTGTCCATGGACCCGATTATGGATTCAACTAGCTTGCCGTCCACGAACACTAGGATCGACGGTATATGCTTCACGTCGTACTTGTCGGCGATACTGTAGGACCTGTCCACGTCGACTTTACCGTAGAAGACTGCTGGGTGCAGGTTCGCGGCGGCGACCTCCTTGAACGTCTTCATGAATGATATGCAGGGCCCGCACCAGTCAGCAGTGAAGAATAGGAAGACCACTTTATTGTTTTTCAGCACCTCGTCAATGTTGTGCCTGGTGACCTCTGCAACGAGCTCCTTCGCGGCGGCTTCTAGCATCTCAGCTCTCTTGAGCAGGAGCCCAGCAAGCTCCTCGGCCAGGTTTTCCAGCGCATAGCCTTGCTCATCCACCCCAAATCCCCCAAGCGGCGTAGGGCGAGTTTGATTGAGGCTAAAGAAACCTAAAGGCAGGCCGCTGGCGTGGGGCCTCGCTTTAGGCGGCGCGCTATCATCGCCGCGGCGTTAAGGCTGGGAAGGCTGAAACTATAACTCCAAGGGGGTATAGACACATTTATATATTAAACAGGTCCCGTTTACAAGGGTAACCCACGAAGTAACACAGGGTTAAAGAGTGCTGGCTACGGGGTGTTTGAGTGTTGCCGGCAAGGGATAGCCCGGTAGAGTTGAAGACCGTTCTAAAAGTGCCTCAGAAGGCCCCCCAAAAGCCGGACATTCTGCCGGCGCCGGGTGCCCTTAAGCAGGACGAGAAGGGTAACGCGTACGTGGAGATAGCGGGCTTGAGGGTACCGATCGGAGGCCCCCTCCCCAAGCTTAGGGAGGGCGAGAAGCACGTAAGGATCACGACGAGCCTGTGCCCCTACTGCCTCAGGCTCCTGCCGGCTAGGGTCTTCGAGCGGGATGGGAAGATCTGGATTAGGAAGGTTTGCCCGGAGCACGGTGAGATAGAGGAGCTGTACTTCGGCGACGCCAAGCTCTACTGGAGGATGATGTCGTTCGAGGAGACGGGTAAGGGCGTGAAGAAGCCCTACGTGCAACTGAGCACCCCATGCCCATTCAACTGTGGCCTGTGCGCTATGCACGAGAACCACACCGCACTCGCCAACCTCGTGGTGACGAACAGGTGTAACCTGAGCTGCTGGTACTGCTTCTACTACGCTGAGAAGGCTGGCTACGTGTACGAGCCCTCCATAGAGCAGATGAGGTTTATGATAAGGCAGTTGAAGAAGCAAGGCGTGACTATGGCCGTCCAGATAACCGGCGGCGAGCCCACGATGCGTGATGACCTAGTTGAGATCGTTAAGATGCTTAAGGAGGAGGGTGTGAGGCACATCCAGCTCAACACTAACGGCATAAAGTTCGCTGAGCTATACTTCCAGGACCCGCAGAAGGCCATAGAATACGCCCGCGCCCTGAGGAAGGCTGGCGTAAACACGGTGTACCTGAGCTTCGACGGGGTGACGCCTAAGACTAACTGGAAGAACCACTGGGAGATACCGTTCATATTCGAGGTGTTCAGGAAATCCGGCATGACGAGCGTTGTCCTAGTCCCAACCCTCATAAAGTCGGTGAACGACCACGAGATGGGGGCAATGATTAAGTTCGCCGGGAAGCACATGGACATAGTGAGGGCAGTCAACTTCCAGCCGGTGAGCCTCACCGGTCAGATGAAGAAGAGGGAGAGGGAGAAGTACAGGATAACCATCGCGGACGCCATTAAGGGGATTGCGGAGCAGACGGACTACCAGATACCACCGGAGGCGTGGTACCCGATACCGGTGGCCGCTAAGTTCGCCAAGTTCATCGAAGCGTGGACTGGCACGGAGCAGTTCTGCATGGCCAACCACCCAATGTGCGGCGCCGCAACCTACGTTTTCGTAGAGAGGGGCGAGGACGGCGTTCCCAAGAGATTCGTACCCATTACCGACTTCTTCGACGTAGACGGGTTCATCGAGTGGCTCGACGAGAACAGGATACGCCTCGAGTCAGGCTCCAGGCTGGCGAAGGCGAGGGCACTGATGAGTGGAATAGTGGACCTAAGCAAGTTCGTTGACAAGGAGAAGCTGCCGAAGGGTCTGAACATCACGAAGCTGCTCTGGAACGTGTTCGTCAAGAAGAACTACGACGCGCTGGGCGAGCTACACTACAACCTGCTCTTCCTCGGAATGATGCATTTCATGGACCTATACAACTACGACGTAACCAGGGTTAGGAGGTGCAACATACACTACCTCATGCCCGACGGTAGGGTGGTGCCCTTCTGCGCCTTCAACGTGATGGAGCAGATCTACAGGGACTACGTGCAGCAGCAGTACCAGATTTCGATCGAGAAGTACGAGGAGGAGTTTGGAGGCGGCCTAGGCCCGGGCGTCAAGTACAACAGGGCCAAGTACTTCAAGATCATTAAGTCGAGCCCCATCTACCACGAGGCATATAAGGGCATAATATTCTAGCCTACCCCCTTTCCCCAATTTTCCTAATTCAATTCGATTTAATTCCGTTACTTAATCATAGAGTATTTTGTATACCAGGTGGAGCCAGTTGCCGCAAACGGGCTTGTAATCCACTAGAATAAACCTGGCGAGGGGGCCTGGGCTCGGCTCCATCCTAGCCTCGGGTTTTTGGAAGATAGAGGTCCCCGAGCCTAGGGCTAGTGGTGAGATGGTAACTCTGACCTCGTCGACTAGCCTGCGGGCGAGCAGCTCGTAGTTGAGCCTGCCTCCACCCTCGACCATCAGCCTCCTCACGTTGTAGCTCTCCCTGAGATCCTCGAGGGCAAGCCTGAGGTCGACGAGGCCCCGGCTGTCCTCGGGGGCCTGGATAACCTCCACGCCGGCCTCCCTGTACGGTTTCAGGTCTTCGGGGCCCCAACGGGTTGACGTGATGAGCACCCTCAGCCCAGGGCCCTGGTAGACCCTGGAGTCGGGCCTGCTCCTCAGCCTCCCGTCTACAACCACCCGGGCCGGGCTCTTGCCGGGTGTCAGCCTGACGGTTAGCCTGGGGTTGTCCGCCAGGACAGTCCCGGCCCCGACCATTACGGCGTCGCTCTGTGCTCTAAGACGGTGCTGGAGGACGAAGTCCTCGTGGCAGCTGAGCCTGCTGAAGCCCGTCTCCCCCGCTATGCGGCCGTCAACGCTCATAGTGCTGAATATGAAGGTGTACGGTTTCACTGAAGCGGCGGGCGGCTCTAGTCCTGCCCGGCGTCGCTGCATTGTTAAACGCCCCTCCCGCTATCCCTGGGTGGCTAGGGAGTGGTTGGCGGTGGAGAGGTTTAACCTGATCGTGACGCACCTTCCAGGGCTCCCTATGAGGAGGGAGGCTGTCAGGCAGCTGGAGGCCTTGGTTGATGAGTTCAGGGTCGTCGGGTACGGGCAGAGCATCATCTACGGCGTAGCCCCCGACCCCTTCAGGGCCGTTGAGGAGTTCAGGAGAAGCATGCCCCGGAGCACGCCGATACTAAGGATTATACCCGTGAACGACGTGGTTAAGCCGTATATTGACGCTGTTAGGAGAAGTGTCCACACCCTTCTCTCGAGGCACCCGGAGGGCTCGGTAGCGGTTAGGATAGACGGCCACCTGCTAGACGAGAACGGCAGGGTCATGCACAGGAGGGACGCAGCGGTAGCCATAATGAATGGAATCGAGAGGCCCGTCAACCTTCGCAGCCCCGACGTGCTGGTATACATTAAAGTCACTAGGCTGCGCAGGTGGAGGGTTGCAGCGATCTACACAGGGCCGCCGAGCGGCATACTCTCCACGGTCAAGGAGTCTCGCTCGAGGCTCGAGTGAAGACCCGGCGGGGGCCGGGCGAAAGCCATGGCGCACGGCGGCCGCTACACCCTGAGGATATAGATGAATAGGGATGAATATTCATCTTTAGGAATCATTCCTAGGAATCAAGCGCTACGGTCCGGCAGGCAAACCTAAATTCCCTGGCGGGAGGGGCAATCTGGATTCATGGGGTACCGGCTGGGCACCCCTCCGGTGGAAGCGTCTTGGGGCGCCTCTTCGGTACGGCTGGCATTAGAGGCCCCTACCTGGAGAAGATTACGCCCGAGCTTACCTATAGGGTGGGCTTGTCGCTAGCGGCCTATGTAGGCGGGCGTGGCTCGGCCACTGTGGGCCACGACGTGAGGACGACCAGCCCTCTCCTCGCCCAGCTGGCTGCTGCAGGGTTGATGGCTGGGGGGCTGGACGCCATTTACCTCGGCTTGGTCCCGACCCCCGTGCTGGCGTATTCGGTCCCGCACACGAGGAGCAGGGCCGGGATCATAATTACTGCTAGCCATAACCCGCCCTCCGATAATGGCTTGAAGATATTCGATGATAATGGGATGGAGTATACTCAGTCCATGGAGAGCGATCTCGAGAGACTCATATTGACGGGTGACTTGAAGGCCCTCCACGCTCCATGGAACGGTGTGGGTAAGCTCATCGTCGGCACGGAGATTGTGGAGGAGTACGTGAGAGACCTCGTGGATAGGATGAGGGTCCACTCGCCCAGAATCAAGCTCAGGGTGGGGGTGGACTGCGCTAACGGCGCAGCCAGCGGCGTCACCCCGAGGGTGCTCAGGCAGCTGGGGGTGGGGGTGGTTAGCTTCAACTGCCACCCTGACGGCTTGTTCCCGGGCCGCTGCCCGGAGCCGAGGCCCGACGTTCTCAGAGAGTACATCAAGGGGGCTGAAAGCCTAGGCTTGGACGCCCTTCTAGCCCACGACGGCGACGCGGATAGACTGGCGCTCGCCGTGCCGGGCAGGGCGTTCGTGAAGCAGGACCTCCTGATAGCCCTCTTCGCCAAGCACAAGCTGGAGGAGAGGAAGGGCACTATAATAGTTTCAGTCGATGTCGGTATAGAGGTCGATGAGGTTGTCGAGAAACTCGGGGGGAAGGTGGTGCGAGCCAAGCTGGGGAAGACACATGAAAAGCTGAAGGAGACGCCGGGAGCACTCATGGCGGCAGAGCCCTGGAAGCTTATAGACCCGAGCTGGGGCCTCTGGGTCGACGCTATATACCAGGCAGCCCTGCTGGTTAAATTGTCGCTGGAGTCGGGGAAGAAGCCCGCCCAGCTCATTGAAGAGCTCCCCTCCTACCCCTCGGCTAGGATAAGCGTAAAGCTAGGCAGCGACGATGAGAAGCAGGTCCTCTACGAGAAGCTGGAGGAGGAGGTTCTCTCCGCCTTTACGCGGAGCGGTAAGGAGCGTGTAACCGACATTGACGGGGTAAGGATAGACTTCGACGAGGGGAGCTGGATACTCGTGAGGAAGAGCGGCACAGAGCCCAAGATAAGGATTTACGGCCAGGCAAGGAGCAGGGATAAGCTGAAGGAGCTGGTAGAGGAGGTCAGACGGCTCCTAATATGCACCGCCGACAGGCTTGGCGTTAAAATCCAGGGCGTCGAGGAGCACATTGACCTAGGCCGCTAGCCTCCACGAGACCTCTCATTAAGCGATGTTATGAGGCTGTAAACCTTTCTAGGGCTCTTAGTGTACAGCCGGATCCTTGTCACGCTCCTCTTCCCGTGCTTGACTAGCTCCACGAACTTGCGCTTCTCGTTTAAGACAACTTCAACGTCGCTGGGCAGAGGGAACGTGATCGCCTGCCTGCTCACGAGCCCCTTAAGAATGATGCCTTTCTCCGTGATCTTGAAGCCTTGAGGCATGTTTAACACCGGCATCTTGCCTATCCTCCTAATCGTGTAGAGCAGGAAGAGCTGGTTGATTATGAATACTCCCTCGAAGTAGATGAGGAACGCTAGGAACATTGCGGTCTTCGGGCCGATGCCGAACTTGCCGGCTAGGTAGCTCTCAATGCTTGAGATCTTGCTCCAGAGCAGGAAGAAGTATGCTAGGGAGATGAAAGTCCCGAAGCTCAGCATCATGGTTGCTTTGGAGTGCTCCTGCATCTCCACCGCTAGCTCCTTGTCATTCATCTGCAGCTCCCTCACGTCGTTCTCCTCGTGGAGGGTGCGCCCGGCCTCGACCTCCTCGGCTTTAACCCTCCCCTGCCCGAGGGGGCCCCCGCCTAGTCTGCTCTGCACAATAATCATCAGTATGAAGAAGAGGATTATCACCAGCCATAGCAGCTTGCCGCGCCCGACTATTGCCGCGAGGGCCGAGTACACTATGAGGTAGGCTTGGCTGAGCAGGATCCTTTTGCCTAGGTGCTCGGTTACCGCCGACATCCCAGTGCACCTTTAACCCTCAGGCTCCCCGCAGGACTCTAGAGGCGCTCACATGCTACTAGCAGCCAAGATCTTTAAACTAAAAACTCTGACGTGAGTGTCTGCTTTAGCGATGTAAAAGCGTGAACGGAATCAAGGTGGGCCCGGTTATGAACATTAAGGCTGGGTTCGCGTTAATAGAGGGCGACGACGGGTTCAAGGTAGAGGAAAAGGTCTGCATCAATATTGAGGAGGGGCTCGTGGCAAGCATCGGGTCGTGGTCCTCATGCCCCGGAGGGGCTGTAGGCGGGGATTGGCTCATGATCCTCCCCCAGCCAGCTAACGCCCACATTCACAGCGGTGACTTCGCCTTCCCCGAGTTCGGGGTCGAGCTAGGCCTAGAGGAGGCGGTAGCGCCGCCGGCTGGGGTTAAGCACAGGCTCCTCTCGAGGCTGAGCTTCAGGGGGCTCGTCGAGGCAATCCGCAGGGTCTACCTGCACGCCTGGGAGAGGGGCGTGGGGCTCCTGGTTGACTTCCGCGAGGGGGGAGGGCTCGGGTGTAGAGCCGCCCGCGAGGCGCTGGCCGGAGTCAGGGGGCTCCGGGTTCTAGTCCTCGGAAGGCCTGGGCCCGGCTGGCCGGAGGGCTGCGACGGGCTCGGGGTCAGCAGCCCCCTCGACTATGACCCGGGCGAGTTGAAGAGGCTGGTTGGGGCGTCACGCTACGCCGCCGCCCACATAGCTGAGACCCCGAGGGCCAGGATGCTCGGAGACCTAGAGCTGGCGGTAGAGGCGGGCTTCACCGTGGCAGTCCACGGGACCCACCTAGCCCCGGTGGACTTCGAGGTGCTCAGGGACCGCGGCATCGGGCTAGTGGTCTGCCCGAGGAGCAACATGTGGCACGGCCTCGGGCTGCCCAGGGTGGACGAGGCCTACAAGGCCGGGGTCAGCATAGGCTTGGGGAGTGACAACGCTGCATGGTTCACGCCCGACCCCTGGGAGGAGGCGAGGATCCTCACCTACATAGGCAGGCTGCTAGGGTTGAAGAGGGGGGCAGCAGAGATAGCGGCTTCAGCACTGTTCAAGTCGGGATACGAGATTTTCGGGGAGCAGCCAAGCGTCCCGCGGGAAGGGTCGCCGGCCAGAATAGTCCTAGCCCTCGTGCCGGACGGAGTCCCCACAGCTGTGGACAAGCTGTACGCTGTAATGAAGAGGATGGAGGCGAAACATATACTGGCCCGGGTAGACGGGGGTGAGGTAACGCTTCTAGCCAATGGCTACCTCAAACTCTACCAAGCCCTGCGGGAGTCGATCCATCCAAGGCAATCCAGGTAAGGTGAGCCCGGGGCAGCCCAGCAGGGCGGTGCCCCTCGCTGAACCTGAACCGCTAGGGGGCCGGCTATAGGTTGAGGTCGCGCCAGTGCTGCATGCTTATGGGTATGCGCGGGTGGAACCCTAGCTCGCCCCTTATCCTCTCCAGGAACGAGTCAATCCTCCGGGTTAGGTAGTCTACCCCGCTTATCTCGGGCCGCCCGTACGCGCTCATCCGCCTCCTCAGGGCCTTGGCGAGCTTTGAGAGGAGGAACGCCTCATGCCTCAGGTCGGAGTAGAGCATGTTCCTGACCACGCGAGCCCAGCCAAGCCCCTCGCTAGCGGTTCTTCCCGCGTCGATCTCGAGCGCTATGGATCTAAGGGTTTCCTCCATGGAGCCGTCGATTACCGAGTAGGGTATCCTGTTCCTTAAAATCTCAAGCCTAACTACTAGGTTAACCAGTCTATCCCCGCTTTCACGCATAACCCTCTCTTCAGGCATAGAGTAATACCCTCCCTGCCCCACGGTTCACCTCCAGCCAGAATTAATAAAAAGGATAGGGCACCAGAACAGGCTTAGCGTAGACCCTCGGCCGGGCTGTATAGGTGCCGGGTTTCGTTCATAGATACACCTTCAAGCTAGTCATTGATTTATATTATTTGTTTATGTTAGATGAAAGTCGGTAGCGGTGCAGTGGAGGCGGGGTGCTCTATGGCTAAACTCACAGACGTCCAGAGGGAAATCCTGGAGGCTCTCGTGAGGCTATATGAGAAGAAGGGTAGGATGGTGAAGAGTAAGGAGGTCGCCGAACTCCTCGGCAAGGATGAGGGTACTGTGCGTAACATAATCATGTGGCTCAAGGGAATAGGCTTCGTAACGTCTAGAGCGGGGCCTGCTGGCGGCTACGCGCCCACGCTGAAGGCTTACGAGTACCTTCGCGGGGAGTTGAGCGTCACCGGCATGGGTTACGCGAAGCTTATAATCGAAAGCGACGGCTTGAAGGATGAGGTTACCATTGTTGACATGGAAATTATGAGGCTCCTCGGCCCGGGCAAGGCCAAGGCCCTCGTGAGGCTCTCCAGGTCATCCGAGGCCCTGAGGCCTGGCGCCAAGGCTCGGGTGGAGAGCGCCCCTAGCCTTAGGATGATTGTCAAGGGTGTCATAGAGAAAGCGGAGCCGGCTAGGGGAGAGGCTCTCATCGCTGTAGACAAACTCATCGTGATACCGGACGTGAGAGTGGGAGAGATAGCGTCTAGGAACCTGATAGTTGCTAGGAATGACATGACGGTTAGGGAGGTGGCGAGGCTGCTCCACGAGCACGGGATAAGGGGGGCCCCCATAGTTAACAAGGACGGGAAGATAGAGGGGTTCATCACGACTAGCGATATAGCGGCGCTGGTGGCCTTCAACATGGACCTCGACGCGCCCGTGTCGCGGTATGTGAGGAAGAACGTGTTCACTATAAACGAGAACGAGGGGCTTACCGAGGCTATGAGGCTCATGGACTACTACAATGTCGGCCGCTTAGTGGTATTGAATAGTGAAGGTAAGCCGGTAGGCATAGTGACGAGGACTGACATACTCCGCTACATCGCCGCCCTAGAGTGAAGCTGCACGGGGGGAGCCGAGGGCGCCCGCCGGGATAGTAGTAGATAGTAGCAGCTACAAGCTTTCATGGCCCTAATACGGATTTTTCATTGTGGCATGAAAGGCCCCGGGTGAGGAGGTACTAGGATAGGGGGATGGAGGCCCGCGTAGGTCGAGCCTCTTGCAGCGGAAGGTCCTTCAGCCCCTTGAAGCATTAAACCCCGAGAGGCCCCAGGGGAGTCTTGGCTACTTCTGCCCGGCTTTCGCGATGTACTCGAGTATCTTCTTGTGTAGCTCGGCTATGAGCTTTCTCTTGTCCTCCATCAGGACGACGTCGCTGTAACCCTTTGCTACCATTCCGTGGGCGAAGGGTGAGGGGTATGGCAGGGGGCCCTTGATTACTATCCTGTACTCGCCGGACTCTATGCGTTTTAGGACTTCGGTGGCCGCCTCGATGTTCATGTAATCCTCAAGTATCTCCCTGAACGTCTCCTTGATGACGGGGCTGTCGGGGCGCTTCTTGAGCATTATCTCCAGCAGGTGCTGTGCGCTTAGCTGGAGCCGCTCGGGGCTCTTCTCGTAGCCCTTGTAGCGGCGCAGTATCATGAAGCTCCGCTGGGCCACGTGCCTGAACCTCCTCTTCATAAGCTCGGTCCTGGCGATGGTGGCTTCCAGTATCTGCCTCAGGTTGGAGCTTCTAACCTCTCCCAGCAGCCTCTTTATCAGCTCGTGGTTCACTTCCACCTCTGTGGGAACGGTGAGCATGAACCCGTTGTCGGTGACGGTGATCCTGACGGGTGTCCCCACGAGCTTGTTGAGGGCGTAAGCGTAAGCCCTAGAGAGGGCGTCCACAACCCTCCTGCCGTAGGCCATGTGGAATACTATCCCCACTCCCTCGTCGTAGTCGAAGTACTCTATCAGTATCAGGTTGTGGCAGGGGACCACGCCTATATACATGAGCTGCTCCTTGAAGTAGTCGATGATGGTCCTGGCCGCGTGGGGCTCGAGCAGGTAGTCCTCCACCAGCTCCTGGAAGAGTTTAGACTCCTCGCCTCTGCGAAGCTTCTCTGCGACGTAGCAGCGGAACGCCCCGACCCTCAGGGCGCTGTCGTAGCTCAGGGGGAGCATCTCGCTGAACCAGCTCGGCACGGTGGGCTTCTGGCCCTCAGCTGGCTCCACGAACACCTTGATCCCGCGGCTCGATATGAACTTGTAGGTGCGGCCGCCCAGGACGAATATGTCCCCGGGCATAAGGATCTCGGCGAACTCCTCCTCCAAGTCGCCCACGTACTTCCCGTCGGTCGTGTATACGTGGATCTTCGTCTCGTCGGGTATGGTGCCGGCGTTGAGCTGGTAAATCATCCTGGCGGACCTCTTGCGGCCGAAGGTGCCCTCCTCCTCGTCGAGCCATATCTTGGAGTAGACGCCCTCCTCCTCGAACTCGTGCTTGCCCGCGAGCCAGCGGAGCACGTTCATGAAGTCGTCGAAGGGGAGGCTCCTGAAGTTGTATGAGCGCCTCACCACCCTGAAGGCGTCTTGGATCCTCCACTTCTTCTCGATGCTCATGCCGACGATGTGCTGGGCCAGCACGTCGAGGGGGTTCCTGGGTATGTGGACCCTGTCTATGAACCTCTCCATGGCGCTCTTCGCTAGGACAGTGCACTCGACCAGGTCGTCCCTGTCGACCACTATTATGCGGCCCTTGCTGACCTGCCTTATCCTATGGCCCGCCCTCCCCACCCTCTGGAGGAGCCTGCTCACGCTCTTGGGGCTGCTGAGGAGGACTACGAGGTCTATGTAGCCGATGTCGATCCCCAGCTCTAGGCTGGTGCTGGAGACGACGACCCTGAGCTTCCCCTGCTTAAGCCTCTCCTCTACGTCAAGCCTGAGGTCCCTCGAGAGGCTGCTGTGGTGGGTCTCGACCTCGCTGTCGCTCTTAATCACCCCAGCCTCCTTCAGCTTCTTCTTGAGCTTGTACGCCACCCTCTCCGTGGCGCTCCGCGTGTTGGTGAAGATGAGGACCGTTCCATGCTCCTTGATTAACTTGACCAGCTTGTCGTAGATGGCCTCGTTTATCACTTCCGGGTCGGAGTGGATCAAGTCGAGGTTGGGGGCCAGGACCCTTATGTCTATGGGCTTGGCGAACCTTGCGTCTACTATCTCCACGGGCCTCGGCCTGCCGAAGTCGTCGTAGCCGCCGAGGAACCTCGCGACCTCGTCGAGGGGGGCGATGGTGGCGCTGAGCCCCACCCTCTGGAGCCCCCTCCCCGTGGCCTCCCTCACAAGCTCCTCCAGCCTCTCCAGCGAGAGCGAGAGGTGGGCCCCGCGCTTGTTGCTGGCTAGCTCGTGGATCTCGTCTATCACCACCCAGCGCGTGGTGGCCAGTCTCTCCCTGAACTTGGGCGCGACGAGGGAGATCGCCAGGCTCTCGGGCGTGGTGATGAGTATGTGCGGGGGCTTCCTGAGCATCTTCTGCTTCTCCGACTGGCTGATGTCGCTGGTCCTCACCGCCACGCGGATCTCGGGGACCTCGACGCCCATCTCTTCAGCTACCCTCCTAATGCCCTCCAGCGGGCTGAGGAGGTTCCTCTTCATGTCGTTGTTGAGCGCCCTGAGGGGGGAGACGTAGACAGCGTAGATCCTGTCCTCGAGCTCCCCTGCCTCCCCCAGCTTGAAGAGCTCGTCGAGTATGCCGAGGAACGCCGCGAGAGTCTTGCCGGTCCCGGTGGGCGAGGATATGAGCACGTTCCTCCCGGACTTGATTAAGGGTATAGCGGCCCTCTGAGGCTCCGTGAAGACGCCATAAGTCCTCCTAAACCACTCAGCCACGTATGGCCTCAGCATCGAGTAAAGCTCCTCGTCCGAGTACTGCGAAGCCATGGACTGCGTTACTGTCACTCTAGCCCAGCCCCCATCTAACCCTGTGGGGAGTGAAGCGTCTTGAAGCGGCCTGCCCACCTGCCCGAAGCGGTTTTTAAGTACGAGATTTATGATTTATATTTACCGGTTGATGCATTTACCAGTCGAGGGGCCGCTTGCCTTAGCGGCACGATTACAACGGTGGCAAGCGGTTTGCTGGGCTGCTGGAACGCCTTAAACAGGTTGAGGGCGCGGGATCCCCCCGCTGGGCTATAACGCTATAACCGGCGTCTCGCCGAAGGCGCCGAGGTCCACCTTGTCCCCGGGCTCCACGTCCTGAAGTGGTACCAGCCTGACCCCTAGGGGCTTCCCCTTGGTTTCAGCGTACGCCGAGACCTCGAGTATCAAGCCGGCGACGCGCCTCTCGTCGTAGGGCACGACGGCCATGTCGAGCCCGGCGAGGCACACGCCTGAGAGCCTGGCTAGGTCACTGGCTGTTATCACACCCTCCGCCGCCCTGAGCTTCAGCTTCTGGTCCTCGGCCACTGGGAGCTGGACCTCGTTGAATCCTATCGACTCGCCAACGCTCTGGGCCGCCCTCGCCAGGGCCTTGTTGACCTCCAAGACTCCCCGGGCGAAGCCCGGCTCCGGGATCCTGGTGCCGGCCACGAGCTCGACTAGGCCGAGGCTGGTCTCCTGCATCCAGGGGGATACGCTTAGGTCCACTCCGTAGGCCTTGAACCCTGCCGCGCTTGCGATCTCCCTCAGCACCCCCAGGACTTCCAACCCTATCCTAGCCGCCTCCCTCTCGAGCGCTGGGATCCCGCCCTCCTGGTAAGCCTTGGCGAGGGCGTTGGGGTAGGTTACGGCGGCTGAGACGCCGGTCTCCCCGGGCCTGCTGCTGCTCAGGGGGTAGTAGGGCGTTAGAACCGGGCGGCCCAGCGCGTTGACTCCGATGCGCGTCGCCTTAACAGGCTCCAGCTCCGCTATGCCGTTAATGGTCCTGGCCAGCTCCAGCGCGACCTCCCACGTGGGCTCGTCGAGGAGGGCGTGGGCGTAGACCCCGTTCCCAGCGGCCTCCGCCAGGAAGTCCCGGGAGCCCTTCCTGGAAGCCTCGACTCCCCCCAGGGAGATGAGGACCATCTCGCTCTCCGCAACCTCGCCCAGGTAGGGCGCGGCCTCAGCGGCGACCCTCGGGTCTCCGTTCGGAAACGTGATCCTGACACTATCAGGCCTAACGTTGATCTTATCCAGGGCTTCGTAGAGCTTTGAAGCGGCGGACTCGGCGAGGTCCTTGTACTCCTCGGGGCTCGATGGAGCGACGCCTAGGTGTGCTACTACCGCTCTAATGGAGTAGCTGGGCACACGAAGCCACCATATGAGGCTAGGCGAAGCCCTGAGCCGGCTTAATTTATTTTACACCACCGCAACGTAGAGGGCGACGAGAATCTCCCGTTGAGCAACTTAGCCTAAACCCTGGCCCCACGCACTCCCCGCGAGGAGGGAGTTGAAGGCCGGGAGAGGCCCGTTCAGCCTCCCCCATCCGGGGGCGTCGCGGGCCTACCCAGTGCTTCCCTACACTGCTTAACCCGAGGCTTTATACGCCTAGCCCAGCCTAACTCTTCCCCAACGGCCCTGTGGGGGTGCCTGGCGCCGGCGTGGTGTTGAAGGAGTGGAGGGTGCTAATAGTCGACGGGTATAACGATGAACCGGGGGGCCTCGGTGTTCCGCCCTATATTGACGTGTACCCGAGGTATATTGCAGGCAGTTTTTGGCTGGCGAACAAGCACAACAGGGTGGACTACGTCACAGTCGACGTTTTCAGGTCGTCCCCGCGGGTGTGGCTCAAGAGGGCTGCGAGGTACGATGTAGTGGTCTTCATAGCCGGCGTCGTGGTTCCGGGCAGGTACATCGGGGGGAGGCCGGCCGAGGCCAGGGAGCTTATCGAGTGGGCCAGGATCCTCTCGCCGTCCGTGCCGCTCCTAGTCCTCGCTGGGCCAGCCGCGAGGTGGGGGATGGGGCTGCAGGGCGGCAGGCCCGCCTACCCGCCCTCGGAGTTCAAGAAGGCCATGTTCCACGTCCTAGTCACCGGCGACGTTGAGGAGTACTTCTACAACCTGGCCCTGTACGGGCCCGAGAAGGCTGAGCCGTGGAGGGTTAGGAGGGACTACTCCCTCGTAGACAAGGTCGCCGTGAGGGGTGCAAGGATCATCAGGATGCACCCCAACTACGGGAGGAACCTGGTGGTGGAGCTTGAGACCTACAGGGGCTGCGCCCGCTGGGTGAGCGGGGGGTGCAGCTTCTGCGTCGAGCCCCTCAGGGGGAGGCCTATCCAGCGGGATCCCCGGGCGATAGCTGAGGAGGTCAGAGCCCTCTACCTCATGGGGGCCAGGAACTTCAGGCTGGGAAGGCAGGCCGACATACTGGTCTACGGGAGCAGGGGGCTGGGGGAGGAGGAGTGGCCCAAACCCGACCCGGAAGCGTTGAGGAGGCTCTTCGTGGGGATACGCAGCGCCGCCCCGACGCTTGAAGTGCTCCACATAGACAACGTCAACCCTGGAACCATAGCCAGGCACCCCGCCGAGAGCCTGGAGGCGTTGAAAGTCATCGTAGAGCACCACACGCCGGGCGACGTGGCGGCCATGGGCCTGGAAAGCGCAGACCCTCGGGTGGCCAAGCTGAACAACCTAAACACCAGCCCCGAGGAGGCCCTCAAGGCTGTTGAGGTAGTGAACCGCGTAGGCGCCAGGAGGGGGTGGAACGGTCTGCCCCACCTCCTCCCCGGCCTCAACTTCATCCTAGGCCTCCCAGGCGAGACCGCTGAGACCTACAGGCTCAACAGGGAGTTCCTCGAGGAGGTCCTAAGGAGGGGGTACATGGTGAGGAGGGTCAACGTCAGGAGGCTCCTGCCGCTCCCGGCGACGAGGGTGTGGAGGATGAAGCACGGCGTCCCTAGGAGGCTGGAGGCCAAGGCCCGCTCCTTCACGAGGTGGGTCCGCGAGCACTTCGACGTCGAGATGCTCCGGCGGGTGGCGCCGCCCGGCACGCGGTTGAGGCGCCTCTGGGTCGAGGACTGCAGCGGCGGAGTCTGCTACGCCAGGCAGCCGGGGAGCTACCCCCTAACCGTGGCGGTGAGGGCGAGGCTCCCGAGGGGGGTCCTGCTGGAGGAGGTCGTAGTCACCGGGGTGAAGTCGGGGAGAAGCGTTGAAGCCGAAGTAGTGGAGGCCCGCGGGCTCGAGGGGTGAGGACGCCCCTCCAGGCCTACCCCTGGGTGCAGCGGCCGTAGTTGGCCTTAAGCCACCCGAGGGGATCCCCGCTTAGAACGAGGCTCCTCCCCACGATCTCGAGCGTCGCGCCGCTCTCCAGGGCGCTGCAGGGCGCCGCCCCCTGGGCCCCGACGCCTGGGGACGCTATCACACCCCTCCACCCGAGCCTCCTAGCGAGCCTCACAAGGCCGGGCTCCGTGGCTGGCAGCACGAGGCCCTCAACCCCCAGCCCGGAGGCTAGTTTTATGAAGTAGGGCAGGCTCGGGTCCATGGTGAGCCTCGCCCCCTTGTTAGAGAGGGTTGCGACGAGCCAGACCCGTAGTCCCTCAACGCTCGCCACCTCCGCGACCGTGTCTGCCCCCGGGAAGGCGTGTGAGATGACTACGTCGAACCCGGCCTCGCGGGCGTAGAGGGCCATCCTCCTCGACGTGTGGGGCACGTCGGCGATCTTCAAGTCGGCGACTGCGAGCGGGCAGCCTTGATCCTTCAGGTGCGACACTATAGACTTGACCTCCTCTAAGCCGAGGGGTAGCAGGGCGGCCGCCCCGAGCTTGCAGCCAGCCACGTGGCCGGCTAGGGTCTCCCACCTGGACTTGATCCACTCGGCCACCCCCGTGAAGCCCGGCGGGTCGAGCGCCACTATTACCGGGAACCTTTCCTCGCCCGGCACCGCTCCCACAGCCCCCTGAGGGACCTGTAGTACCTGGCCGTGAAGCACTGCCACTTAACTAGAACCCCCACTATGGAGCCAGTGGAGCAGTCCTCGTACGCGAAGACTGCGGAGCTAGGGGTGGAGACGCTGTTCACCACTGGCCCGTGGTCTGGGTCGCTGCACTCCTCGACGAAGTCGAAGCCTTCGAGCAGGGGCTCCGACCCGCCGGGGCGGCTCGTCACAGCTAGGACTGCTTCAAGGCTGGAGGCCTTCAGGGCGCTCCTCAACGTGTTGATGAAAAGGTTGCTGTCGGGCGCGACGGTGACGTAGGCGACCCTAGCCTCCCTAAGGGCCTGGGCTATCAGCGAGGCGACGCCGGGGGCTGTTAGCGAGAAGGAAGCCTCGCCCTCCCTGAGGGTGTCGATGAGGGACTCCAGCTCGCCCGCCACGGAGCTGGCAAGGCTCACCCTCGCCCTCAGCTCCTCCTCCATCCTAGCCACTAGGGACGCGACCGCCGCCCTCGGAGGCACCGGGGTATACCATCCGCCAGGCTCCCTCCTGGCCAAGCCCTTGGCTTCGAGGAGCCTGGCCACGTCGTAGACCCTTGGCAGGGGTACGCCGCTTAGAATGCTTGCCTCCCGAGGGCTCCGCGCGCCCTGGAGTAGCGCGAGGTAGAGCTTCGCCTCGTAGCCCGATAGCCCGAAGGCTCTCCGGAGCCTGTCAACAACCTCCTGGTCAACCCTCAAACCTGCCTGAGGCCCTCCACAAGGCTCCGGGCGGCTCATTGCGGGGTGTAGGTTTTAACCACTATCAGCACCCGCAGGACGTTTGCGGCGCTCTCCGCTTGGCTCGTGACTAGAGCCAGCAGCGTGAAGAGCCTGAGCAGGGCTAGGCAGGCGGAGAGCCTGCCGTCGCGGTCGCATTCCCTTAAAATGGACGCCTCCGCCTCGGCCAGCCGCTCGTCGGCGGCCCTCTTCAAGTCCTCGATCTTAGCCGCCATGGCCAGCGACTCGGCCGGGTCCTCCTCAAGCTTGCCTACAGCGTTAACCAGGATCAGGACGGAGTTCTCGGCGAACCCCGCTAGCGCCTTAGCGTGGCCCTTAACGTTGTCGATTAAGTCGCTTAGGGCCACGACCTTCCTGGCGGCTGCCCTAGCGTGGGAGGCGATAGCCGCTATTGACAGAGTGAGCCTTGCCAGCTCAGCCCTCTCGGGGGCCTCGGCCGTGCCTTTGGCCAGCTCCTCTATGATGGACTTTTTAGCCGATTGGATCTCCCTCTCCAGCCTTGCCATCTCCATGAGGATCTTGGAGGCCTCCCTCCTCTCCATGGGCGCCTCTGAAACCAGCCTCTGCAGCAGCTCCACGAAGTCGTGGACCTTTGAGGCCTGAGCCTTCAAGAGCGATAGAGCCTCGTGCTCCCTCCTCCTCCCCATCCAGGACCATGTACTCGACGCCATTTCAATAGGGCACCCTGCTCTACCTAAGCCACAAAACCCTGGCCGGGGAGGGTTTTAAAGGGGAAACATGGCCCGCCTCATCCACGCGTGGCTCCTTAAAGGCGGCGCACGCGTGGGGGCGCTTGTTTAAGGCTTAATTCCCGCGCAGCACCCTCTCTACCGGGTCATGCGAAGCATAACTCGTCTTGGCAGGTGGCCCCGGATTGGCTGGAAGAAGGATCCCTGTGGCTATCACGATAGCCGGGGTTGACTCGGGCGGCGGCGCGGGCATCGCCGCTGACCTAAAGGCGTTCGCTGCCATGGGGGTTCACGGGACGCTCGCAGTTACGAGCGTTACAGCCCAGAACACGCTGGGCGTCACCGCGATCCACGACCTCCCGCCTGAGATGGTTGCGGAGCAGATCAGGGTTGTAGCGGAGGACTTGGGGATCGACGCCGGGAAAACGGGGATGCTGAGCAACACTGGTATAATAAAGGCGGTCGCGAGGGAGGTGGCCAGGTACGGCTTCCCGCTCGTCGTGGACCCCGTAATGGTGGCCAAGAGCGGCGACCCCCTCCTCCGCGAGGACGCCGTGGAGGCTCTGGCCAACGACCTCCTCCCCCTAGCTAAGCTTGTCACCCCGAACAGGATGGAGGCCGAGAAGCTGGCGGGGTTCAAGATAGAAAGCCTCGAGGACGCCAAGAAGGCTGCGAGGGCGATAGCCGAGCGGTACGGTGCCGAGGCGGTAATCGTCAAGGGTGGGCACCTCTCCGGCGACGAGGCGGTGGACGTGCTCTACTACCAGGGGGGCTTCAGGGAGTTCAAGGCCCCAAGGGTGAGGGACGGGTGCACGCACGGGACGGGCTGCGCCTTTTCAGCAGCCATCGCCGCGGGCCTAGCGAAGGGGCTGAGCCTAGTCGACGCTATTAGGGAGGCTAAGAAGTTAATCACCCTAGCCGTGGATTACGGGTTAAGAGTGGGCAGGGGCCACTGTCCAGTAAACCCCATGGCCTACATCCACATACCCGCCTATAGCTGGATGGCCTCGGAGAGCGTTGAGAGAGCGGTGGCAAAGCTCGTAGAGGCCAGCGACGACGTGGTCAACTACTACCCTGAGGTCGGCATTAACGTGGTGGAGGCGCTGCCCGAGCCCTACGCCAGGACCCCCGGCGACGTAGTGGGCGTGCACGGCAGGATAGTGAAGGTGATGGGATCCCTCCAGCCCGCCGGGCCCATAGGCTTCGGCGCCAGCAGCCACCTCGCCAGGTACGTCCTAGGCGTCATGAAGTACAACCCCAAGGTTAGGGCCGCCGTCAACGTGAGGTACTCCGAGGACCTCGTTAAAGCAGCTGAAAGGCTCGGGTTCAAGGTGTCATACTACGACAGGTCCAAGGAGCCTCCAGAGGTGAAGGAGAGGGAGGGAGCCACCATACCCTGGGGCGTCGAGGAGGCGGTCAGAAAACTCGGAGGCCAGGTGCCAGACGTAATCTACCACAAGGGCGACTGGGGCAAGGAGGCCATGGCAGTCTTCCTCGGCTCCAACGCTGAGGACGCCGTGGAGAAGCTGCTGGCAGCCATTAGAGTAGCGAGGAGCGCTGGGAGGAGTTAGCCCCCCGCACCCGCCACCCGCTCTTCAACGGGTGGAGAGCAGGGACGCAACTATCCACGTAGAGTTCAGCATAGGCGGCACGAAGCTCAAGGCTAGAGCGGTGTAGAGTATAATCTTAACCGTCCTCTCCCTCCCAAGGGTTGCAATGATTACTCTATCAAACCTAGTCATGCGCCTGGCATTTATGATTATCTTTGGAACCGCGTAGAGCAGCACAAACCCCAGAATAACACCGACGAGCGCGTGCACCGCCAGGCCAAGCTCCAAGCCAAGGTATTCTATAAGCTTCACCGGCACAGGGTTTAACTCGCACCCCAGCCTGTTCCTCAAAATAAACCAAGTCGTAGCCGAGTCGAGCAACCGCGACGCAACCCACGCGGCGATAAATTCGGCCTTAAACCTGGGATCCACCGCTAAGCACCCTCCCAAGCCCTGCAGAATGCCGGGCGCACTAGCGCCAGCCCAGCTTCGACACTGAATACTCTGACCCCAACGATGTATTAAGACTTTAATTAACCCGCTAGACGCGCAAGCCCACGGCGCGCCCCAAGTCCTAGTGGTTCCCGGCGAAAACCAGGGGCTCCCCGGGAGGGCCGTGCGCTCCACAAGGGGTCCAAGGGCATAGACCGGAGCCCGTTTCCTGGAGCTGCTGGAGGTTAAAGAGTGTGGATGGATGCAGCTGGCGCTGTGGAATTAAGCCCTTCCCCGCGGACGCAGCACGCGGCCCAATGAGGAAGGATTCGGGGGTGCCGACGGCTTCCGTGGGGACGGCGTTGACTGCTGAGGGCTCCACTCCGGCCTCGGGGCCCGGTTTGTAGGCCTAAGGAGTGGGAAGAGTTTGGTTTGAGCGGCGCAAGGCCCAACCTCGTGGCTCGCCTGCAGGGGGCTCTCGAGAGTAGTGGGGGCTCCATGGCGCCGGGGGCGGGATTCGAACCCGCGCGCCCCTCTTCGGGGCAACGGGTCTCGAGCCCGCCGCCTTGGGCCGCTCGGCCACCCCGGCGCTCCGCGTGCTAAGTGGCGTGTGTGGGGGTTTATTTTTGGCCCTTCACTTGAGGAGGGTGAGGTTTGCCTCCCCGAGCATCCTCTCGGCTATGAATACTGGTATTGCCTCGAGTATCTCCCGCTTACTGGTCGCCGGCAGGGTTGATGCCAGCCTTGACGTTTTCAGCACGATGCTTGAGAGCTCGCTCAGGGCCTTCTCTATTACCTCCTCCTCGCTGCGGGCTCCGAGGACTTCTCGGGCCCACTTCTCGAACAGTCTCTCCGAGGGGTCTAGCTTCCTCCTCCCCTCCAGGTATGCCTTGTAGTCTACTATGTCGTCGGCCAGCTGGTAGGCTCTGCCGAGGAGGCTGCCGTACTCCTCCATTAAAGGCACTGCTTCGGGCTTCTTCGCCGCTAGTGCTCCGAGGACGCAGGCGAGCTTGAACAGGCTCCCGGTTTTGAGGGACGCCAGGTCGGGATACCTCTTAGCTGGAATGGTGCCGGCTAGGAATGCGTCCAGGATCTCCCCTCTCACCGTCGACTCCCACGCCCTGATCACGTGCATTATGGCCTTGAACCCGTACTTCTCCGTGAGCCTCTGAGCCACGGGGATCATGAGGAGGCTCGCTAGTATAGTGCCGGAGAGGCCGTGGGCGAGCCATGCGACTAGCGCGCCCCTCCTCTCCCTGTCCCTATCGATAATATCGTCAATAGCGAGGCTGGCGCTATGCACCAGCTCTATGGCCACGGCAGCATCCATGGCGTCCTCGACCGTGCCGCCGAGCGCCTCGGCGGTGACTACAACGAGAAACCCCCGCAGTCTCTTCCCGCCGCGCACGATGTACTCGGAAATCTCAGCAACACCGGCCTCCGCCCCGGCCCTGGCGACCTCGATAATCCTTGGCTCCAGGATCCTCCGTACCCTCAGCCACTCCCTCTTCACAGCCTCGCTTTTGAAGAGTAGGTTAGCAATTATCTCGCTCTGCACCTCATATCCGCCCCTCTGAACCCTTTAGGGGTGCTTCCATTGGAGGGATATTAATATTAGTATCCACCAATTCCCCCGTCACGCGGAGAAGGCGAAGACGAGGACTCCCGCCTGGCCGCCCAGCCTTCCCCTAAGCGGTCGCCTAGGAGGGCCACCCGCATAGCCCCGGGCTAGAAGGGCTCGGCAGTGCGTAACCCCGCTCATCCCGCCAAGGTCTATAGACCCATTATCCCGAGGGTGGGGCCTTAAAGCCTGAGTGAGACGAAGAAGAGGCTCCTGTACTTCGAGAGGAGCAGCCGGGCTTCCTCAACCGTAAGCTCGCTCCTACCCTCCGAGGTTAGCTCCCCGCTGAGGAGGAGGCCCACCGCCCTCTTCTGCCAGATGTCACCCGCCACGTGGAAGAACGCGCGGCCGGACGAGTCGCGCTCGTAAGTCAGCGTGACTGGCAGGTTTACGAGGGGCCATAGGATCCTGGGGATCTCGCCGGCCATCTCCCTGAGCTGCCAGGGGTCAAACTCGTGGAAGGAGCCGTCGGCGAGGGGGACCCCGGGCCTCGCCGAGGCCATGGCCTTCTCCAGCGTGATGGTAGATGCTGGCCGGTACGACTGGAGCTTGCTAACCTCGTGCCTGTACCTGGAGGTTATCAGCCTCTTCTGCCTCTCGCTGGGGAGGCTCATGAGTGGACTACCTGGCCAGCCCAGCGCCGGCTAGACGTTACGGGAGGTGCTGGTGCTTAAAGCTTAGATGCCGCGCGGCTCTTCGCGGCGTGTGTCTAGCGCGTGAGCGACTCACGGCTTGAGGCGGGTTGGCGCAGCACCTCCCTCATGGCGTCGATGAGGCCTTTAACGTCCTCCATCGTCAGGTCGCCCATGACGCCTATCCTGACCACTCGATCCTTGAGCTCCCCCATGCCGGTTGCAACCACGTACCCCCTCTCCCCTAGCAGCTTCTTCACCGCCAGGGCGCTCCTCGCCCCCGTCTCGAACGCCGCCACGGTGTTGCTCCGCAGCCTAGCGTCGCGGACCAGGGGAGTTAGGCCTAGCCTCGGCAGCTCCCCGTAGAGCAGCGAGGCGCGGGCGGCGTGGGCCTCCACGTAGGAGTCTACACCCGCCTCTAGCACCCTGTCGATGGCCCGGCGGAGGGCGTAGAGTATCGTGACGGGCGGCGTGAAGGGGGTCTCGCCCCTATCCCTGAGGAAGGCGTGGTACTTTGAAAGGTCCAGCAGGGGCGGGGTCTGCTCGGGCGTGCCCCTCTTCTCTAAGTACTCAGCCGCCTCCCTGCTCACGGCGACGAAGGAGGCCCCTGGGGGCGCGGCGAGCGCCTTGTGGCTGCAGGATGCCGCCGCCCAGACGCCCCATCTCATGCTGAACTCCTCCCCGCCCAGCCCGGAGACGGTGTCCACGAGCACCTTCACGCCCATCCCTGAGGCCTTGCGTGCGACGTCGCGCAGCCACCGGTAGGCCAGGCCCGTGCTCGTCTCGTTGTGCACCAGCGCCAGAGCGTCATAATCGCCCGACTCCAGCTCGCCGAGGATGGCGTCGGGCCCCGGGGCATCGCCCGGCTCGGCCTTCAGCGTGGCCACCCTGGCGCCCCTCCTCTTCAGGCTCTCGGCGAGGCGCTTGGAGAACTCGCCCAGGACCGGGACCAGCACCTTCTCCCCGGGCGCCACCATGCTCCAGGCCATAGCGTCCACCGCCGTCGTCCCGCTTCCCGTCAGCACGTACACGTAGCCGTCGGTGTCGAAGATCCTGGCGAGCCCCTCCGTCACGTGCCTGAGGATCTCGCGGAACTCGGGCCCCCTGTGGCTAACCACCTGGCTCGCGGAGCTGGCTAGAACGTCCCGCGGCACCATGACTGGCCCGGGCGTGAAGAGTTTAGCCACCACCCTCCACCCCCTCCAGGGATCCCAGCTCGCGGGCCAGCTCCTCGGCTACGGCAACCGCTATCCTCCTCTGGGCCTCCGCCGTTGACGCTCCAATGTGGGGCGTGGCGACTACGCGCGGGTGGCGTATGAGGCGCAGCTCCCGCTCGCCTGGGGGCTCCCTCTCGTGGACGTCGATGGCCACGGCTGAGAGCACGCCGTTCTCCAGGGCCTCCAGCACCGCCTCCGTGTCCATGAGCTCGCCCCTAGCCGTGTTGACCAGGATGGCGCCCCTCTTGAAGTCCCTGAGAGTGTCCCGGTTGATTAAGTGGTACGTCTGCGGCGTCAGCGGCACGTGGAGGGATACGACGTCGGCCTCCCTCAGGCCGTCCCTGAGGCTAGCCACGAGATCCACGCCCCTGGCCCTAGCCTCCTCCCTGACGTCGACCACGTCGTAGGCTGCGACCCTCATGCCTATCGCCTTGGCGATCTCGGCTACCCGCCTCCCTATCCTGCCGAAGCCCACCACGAAGAGCCGCTTGCCGTAGAGCTCCATGCCGAGCGGCCTGTACCACTCGCCCTCGCGGAGCCTCAGGTTAGCCTCCAGAGCCCTCCTAGCCGCCATTATCATGAGCGCTATGGTTAGCTCGGCTACGCTCTGCGTTGACGGGCCTGGAGTGTTCACGACGCGCACGCCCAGCTTGGAGGCAGCGTCGAAGTCTATGTTGTCCAGCCCCACACCGGCGCGTGCGACGACTCTCAGCCTGCCCCTGGCCCCGGCTTCGAGGAGCTCTGCATCCACGCGGGTACGGCTCCTCACGACGATGGCGTCATAGCCGGCTATTATTTTGAGGAGCTCCCCCCTCGCGAGGCCTATGCGGCGCTCGACCTGGATGCCGTGCTTAGCCAGGATCCCGTCCAGGACGGGGTCTACGGGGTCAACCACGAGAACCCTAGCCGGCACCCCCGGGCTCACCCCTCCCGCCGTCGATGCAGGGGTACCCCCTGGACACGACTGCGGCGCCGAGGGGCACGCCGTAGATCCTGGCGAGGACGGGGCACTTGGCCCTGAACGCTACGATAACCCTGTCCCTGTCGACGTTGCAGTACTCGGCCAGCGCTTCCAGGTTTGCTATCCCCTTGGAGATGACGAGGTCCGCGCTCTTCACCAGCTCCACAGTCTCGGGCGCGGCGAAGCCCTCAGCCACCCCCGGGTAGCTGGAGCCCGTGGAGACCGTCTCCACGCCGCCGGCATCCACGCCCAGCCTCTCAGCCACCGCCCGCAGCAGCTCCTCGGCCTCCCCGGCAGTGACGTCGGTCTCGTAGGGCCCGCCCCGGGCGACCAGGTAGACCTTGGAGGCGCGGGGTGCAAGCGCTAGCAGAGCGTACGCTATGTCGATTACCGCCTCCCCGGCGTTGTCGAGGAGAACAGCCACCGTGCCGGGTGAGTCTAGGAGGCGGGCCAGAGCCTTCTCAGGCTCCAGGTACGCCACGCCCTCACCAAGGCGCCGGGCGTCTATACCCCCATCCCTGTGCCAAGGCATCCAGACATCCACTGAGTTGGCGAGGGCGGCGAGGCCAATGCCCCGAACGGGATCCCTGAGATCACCCGCAACCCCCTCCAGGAGCCTGAGGGCTTCCAGGTTCAGCTCGCGCTTCCTAGGGGCAAGGATGTCGCGCCCACGGGACACCCTGAGGAAGGACTCGATGAACAGCTCAGTTCTCCCGCGAGCCCCGGCGAGGAGCCCGAGGAGGCCCTCAACATCACCCCCCGGCGCCATTGCCGCCCGGGACTCCAGGAGGCACTTAACGCAAGTAACAGGGTCGAGAAGCTTGACGCGGCTTAGAAGCCTAAAGTCGATTCCACCCGCACCACCCCGCTCCACGCCATTACAGCCAGCAGTCTACCTTTAAACTTTTAGCTCGCCCCTAAAGAGGGGGAAGCCCTCGAGCCGGGTGGATGGGGAGGGAAAGAGTCCAGCGTTAAGCCTGCTGAGTAGTTGAATGCGCCGCGCCACCCGCTAGAGCCTACCTCCCTCCAAGTGCTCTCGTCGGTGGAAAGTGCCCCGTAGCCTACGATCGTGGCGGGAGCGGCTCCAGCGCCTTCTCAGCTAAACCTAGCCCCTAAGGGGTAGCGCGTTGGGGGCGGCTACTGCTGCTGTCGGCCCCTGTGGTATCTGGCGTAGATCATTGCGTGGTCTTTGTCGAACGGGTCTAGGTGTACGATGTCGACTATCTCGAAGCCCGAGTTCTTCAGCACCTCTATCTCCCTCCTGTAGACGTCGCTTGGGGAGAGCGTTACGTCGATGCTCCTAGCCTTGACGGCCATGAGCATGTAGCCGCCATCCTTGAGGAAGAACGCGGCGTTCCTAGAGACTATGGCAGCCTGCTCGGGCTGCGCGACGTCGGCGTAGAGCCCGTCCACTGCCTCGACGAGGTGCCTGTACTTCTCCGGGAATCTAGCGTCGCCGAGTATGGGGTAGATGTTCCTCCTCCGGGCCACGACGAGGAGGAGGTCCCTCATAACCCTGGGGGCGAACTCGACGCCATAGATCCTGCCCTCGGCGCCAATGATGTCGCTCACGTGGCTCGCCGTGGTGCCGCTGGCTATGCCTAGGTAGAGTATCTTGTCCCCCTCCTTAATCGGCAGCTCCATGAGGCCCTTGAGTAGGGCGGCGGCGAGCTTGCTCCTGTAAGCGTTCCACTCCCTGTACTCTTCGCCCTCGAACCTAACCAGCCTCTCGCCGTAGACCCTCTGCCCCGGCACGAGGTTCTTCGTGGCGATCCTCAGGCTGCCGTCCTCCAGCTCGAGAACGTAGACGCCCTTCCACTTAGGGTGCTCCTTCACCCCAACCACTTCAACCACAGCAATTCACCCCCTCCACTGGGCCAGGAGCCGAGCCCTTCCGGGTTCACCTCCTGCCCCTCCTCCGCCTCGGCTTGCCGCGCCTCCCCGGCCTCGGCGCTGGCCTGGCGGGCTTCCTCTCCTCCCTCTTCCTCTTCGGCGGCTTGGCGTATATCTTCTTGATCTCCTCGATCCTCCGCCTAAGCTCCTCCCTCAGCTTGTCACCTATGAACCTGCCGGTGAACGCGTCGACCTTGGCGGCTATCGCCAGCTTAGCCGCGAGGGCCCTGGCTATCTTACCTCTCTGCCACCTCGGGCTCCTGTGGATGTCGGGGTACTGGAATATGATGCCGTGCTTCGGCGGCTTCCCACCCGTCCTCAGCGCCCTGAAGAGGGCCTTCTCCGCGCCGAGCACCTGGATGGTGCTGGCCGGCATCCTTGCGAGCTTGTCAAGGCCCCCGGCGAGGCTGATGAGCCTGGCTCCCAGGAGCGGGCCTACGAGTGCGGTGATGTTCGGGGCGACCTCCTTCATCACGGCCTCTATGTAGGTGGCCAGCTGGCGCCTGAGCTGGTAGAGCTGGGTTATGATGCTTGCGAGAGTCTGGATTGCGTTCAAGTCGAACTCGGAGAGGTCTGCTCCGATGCTGTTCTTGGCGGCCTCCTCTATCTCCTTGGCCTTCTGCTCGCTGAAGCCCAGCTCCTTGAGGCGCTCCACGGTTATGTCGTCCCTCCTGCCGATCTCCGCCACGAGCTTGGCGTAGAGCTCGTGATCCTTCAGGATGTCATTGAGCTCGGGGAAGTGGAGGCTATACCACTCTCTCAGGCGTGCTATGAACAAGTTAATGGTCTTGTCGATGTCGTCGATAGCCCTTACAGCCTGGGCTGCAAGCATGTCCCTCTTCTCAGCGGCGCTCCTCAGCTTCCTCCTCGTGTACTCCACCTCGACGTTGAACAGCCACTCCGCGAACTCCTTCTCATCCTTGGCAAACTCGGTCTTAACGGCTAGGTCGAACATCTGGAGCCTAGCCTTGTAGAACGGCTCCGCGGCCGGCGCGACTTCAACGTTGAACCCCATCTTGGAGAAGAACCTAGCCTCATCGTCTACCTCAACCACTACGTCGGTTAACCCGCGCTCCTTCAGCTTCTCCGCGAGCCTAGTAAGCGCCTGGTTGGGCTCGCCTCTCTCGATCTTCAGGGCCTCCTCCACCGCTTCATCCATGTCCCTCGGGCCGAGCTCGTAGTCTACAACCTCGCCCCGCTCGTCTAGTGCAAAGCTACCGTATGGGAGGCTCGCAATGTAAACCCTAGACGTCAAACCCATCACCGCCACGGGCTCAGCCGGGCTGGCTGCAGGCCGCTCTCAGCGTTTAAAGAAGCACGGAGTCAGCCTTAAAAGAGTGCGATAGAGGAGACCCCCCAGGGGAGGGGTGCGGCAGGCATGCCAACCCACGGCTCAATGACTAAGGCCGGAAAGGTGAGGAAGCAGACGCCCAAGATCGAGCCTAAGCCTAAGAAGAGGCTCCCTCCAAGGCTCAGGAACAGGCTGAAGTACGAGAGGAAGATACTGCAGGCCGCCCAGCAGGCTTCTACAAGGTAGCCCCGCCCACAGCGAGCCCGGCGGCCTCGAGCCGCCCACGTCACTAGTCATTGTTTAGTTTTTGGCCTACTAGCTTGAGGGATCCCGCTTAGCCCTAGCCGCCTCCACCCCACGCCCTGGGGCTTGTGCATCGAGCCCGAACGTAGCGAAGACTTGGGGGGCACCCGTCCCCCGGGGAGACCCCTGTGAAGACTGGTTATGCAAGAATTGCACGCTCCTCCCTCCACAGCTCTCGCTGTGCCCAGGACGGTTGCGGGGGCCTCGGTGGCGGTGTTGGATGCATGTACTGCGGTGCTCGGGTAAATAGCTTGCCTTAAATAGTTAGGGCTGCTCTCTTCCCGGGTTCCCTGAGGGGCGGGTGCTCGTGGCTCAGCCGCAGCATATCAAGGCTAGGCCTGGGGAGGTCGCTAGGAGGGTTGTAGTCGTCGGGGACCCCGCGAGGGCGGAGCTAGTGGCCGGCATGCTTGAGGGCGCCCGGCTCGTTAACAAGAATAGGGGGCTCTACGTCTACACCGGCCGCTATAGGGGGGTTGATGTCAGTGTTGCAGTCCACGGCATAGGGGCTGGGAGCGCTGCGATAGTGTTTGAGGAGCTGAGGATGCTCGGGGCGGAGGTCATGGTTAGGCTCGGCACCTGCGGCGGCCTCGTCAGGGAGGTCGATGTTGGGCACGCTGTTGTGGCTACCGGGGCCGGCTACAACCCCGGCGGCACGATAGGCCAGTACTTCCCCGGCGTCAACCCCCCGGCGGCCCCCGACGCCAGGCTAACCATCCTCCTCGAGGAGGAGGCTAGGAGGGCGGGTCTAGAGGTCCACGTCGGCCCCGTCTTCAGCAATGACGCGTTCTACGCTGAGAGCCCCGAGTTCGCCGAGAGAATGTCCAGGCTGGGCTTCATAGCGGTGGAGATGGAGGCAGCGACCCTCTTCACGCTGGCGCAGCTGAGGCGCTTCAGGGCGGGCGCGCTCCTCGTCGCCTCCGACAACCTCGTGTTGCCGGGGAAGGAGAGGCTGCTCAGCCACGAGGAGCTGGCCGGCTACATGGAGAAGGCTGCGAGGGCGGTGCTAGAGGCGATAGTGAAGGCCCAGTAGCCGGAGGATCCCATGGGCCCTGGCTGCAGCCCCCTCAGCGCCGGGCGCCGGGCCCCCCTCCAGCAGCGCCCTGGCCTGCTCAGCCAGCTCCCTCAGGTGCCCCTCCGCCTGCCTCCTGGTGACTGGCTTCTCGGCCTGCAGCTTCCTCCCGCCCTCCATGAAGCCCTCGGGGTAGTACCAGTCCTTGAACCAGGTGAAGCCCCTCACGAGCAGCTTGTAGCCGAGCCTCGAGAGCGCCGGGGGCACGCCGGCTTCGAGCTCCCTGAGGGTCTCCCGGTCCCACTCGTACTCCACGAAGACCCTGACCCCGGGCCCGGCGTAGAGCCCTGCGAGGTCGAGGACAGCGTCCTCTATAACCCCGTCGAAGGAGACGCCGCACGCTCTAGAGTAGACCGTGTGGACCTCGAGCCAGGGCCTGTAGTACGGGGGCCTCCCACTAAACACCTTAACGTGGAAGAGGGGCTCCCGGCAGCCGCTAGACTCTACTAGGGCCTCAACGTTAACCTCCTCCGGGAACCTGCCACGCCAAATCCTGCCCCGCACCAGCACCCCTCCAGCCCTGAAGCCTTCCCGGAAGGAGTCCACGAACCCCTGAATGTCCCCGGCCCGGGTGGGCAAGAATCACCGCCGTGGGGCTCCGGGAAGACCAGCCGGCTTTAAAGCCACGCCTAGACGGGGGGCGGCGCCGAGACCCTTAAGGGGCCCAGCGTAGGGGCGCTGGCTACTCCTGCATCCTCGAGAGCGCCTCGGAGAGCTTCCTCTTCACGATGTCGGACACAGTCTTCCCGTCGATCCTGCCCCTGAGCACGGCCATGGCCCTGCCCATGAGGAGGCCGTAGGCCCTCTCCCCGCGCTCCCTCACCTTGTCCATGTTCTCCTCTATTATCTTCTCGATTATCCTCTCCGCCTCCTCGGGAGTCACCCTTGTAAGGCCGAGCCTCTCAGCCGCCTCCCTCGCGGTGAGACCCGGCTCCTCGGCGAGGAGCTTCAGTATGTCCTCGGCAGCCTCCTTCGCCACCGCGCCCTCCGCTATCAGCTCCACGAGCTCCTCGATCGCCTCGTCTCGTATCGAGTCTATGTTCACCCCCTCGCCGCGTAGGCCCCTGAGGGTGACCACGAAGAGGCTGGCTATGGTCTTGGGGCTGAGCTTGCCCCCGTACTTCCTGATGAGCCTCTCTATGAGGTCGAGGCGTATGTCGCTTATCACCTGCTCCGCCAGGTCCCTGCTGAGCCCGTACTCCTCCACAAGCCTCCTCAGCTTGACGTCGACCGGCTCGGGCTTCAGCTCCTCGGCCTCCCTGTGCATGTCCTCGGTGACCTCCAGCGGTGGGATGTCGGTTTCAGGGTACATCCTCGCGCTCCCCGGCCTCGGCCTGAGGAACCTCGTGGTGCCATCCTCGAGGGCGGCCCTGGTCTCCTCGGGCACGCCGTGGAGGGCGAGCCTCGCCCTCTCCACCACGGCCTCGAGCGCCTTCAACGCCTTCCCGGGCTCGTCTGCGACTAGGACTATGGCGTCGAACCCCCTCCTAGCGTTGAGGGCCTCGTAGAGCGCCTCCACCTCCCCGCTCGTTATGCCGTAGCCGGGCAGTTCGTCAGTGTGGAATATCCCGCCGACGTCCGCCCAGAACCTGGCGTAGTCCGCCAGCTCGGTGCCGAACCTCCTCCCGGGCATCAGCTCCCTGCCAAGGAGGCCGTGGAAGCCTGGGAGCTTGACTGCGTAGACCCTGCCACCGCTCTGGAGCGCCCTCCTGACCACCCTGCTCCTCGTGGACTTGAAGGCCTCCGTCACGTCCACGGGTTTAGCGTCGGCTAGGTGCTCCTCCGTGACCCCCCTCCTCCTCAGCTCTTCCCTGATCTCGAGGAGGCCGAGCTGCCTCCTGGCCTCGTACTCGATCACCTCGGGTATAAGCTCCAGCCTCTGGACCCCCTTGATCTCCGTCTTAGCCCCGCCCTTGATGCTAACGTTCAAGTCCTGCCTTATCGTGCCGAGGCCCCTCTTCACCCTGCCGGTGAGCCTGAAGAGCCTGCCGAGGGCGAGCGCCACCTCGTACGCCTCCCTGGGGTCGTGTATATCCGGCCCCGTCGAGACCTCGATGAGCGGGATCCCGAGGCGGTCGAGCCTGAACCTGGTCCGCCCCGGCTTCTCCCCCACCTTCCTCGCGGCGTCCTCCTCCACGGCTATCGTCTCGATGCTGTACCTCCTCCCGCCGACCTCGATGTAGCCGCCGAGCGCCACTATGGCGGTCCTCTGGAAGCCGCTCGTGTTGCTCCCGTCGATCACTATCTTCCTCATAACGTGGACCTCGTCGACTATCCACGAGTTGAGGGCCTTGGCTATCGCCATCGCTATAACCACGGCCTCCCTGTTAATCGGGTGCGGGGGCTCCTCGTCGGCCTCCACGAGGCAGCTGTGGCCCACTGGGGCCTCGTACTCGTACACCCTCCCCTTTCTCCACTCGAACAGCGCCGCCACGTCGACCTCGCCGAGCTCGCTCCTCGTCGGCCTAAGCCTCCTCTCGAACTCGACGTGCTCCTCGTCCGCGAGCTCCGCCGGGCAGGGGCAGAAGAGCTTGCTCCTCGTGTCGAGCTGCTGGTGGATCTCGAGGCCGACGGTTAGCCCTATCGCCCGGTAGTCTATCCCCTCAGCCATGGTACCACCTCGGGTACAGGCGCAGGTCCAGCCTCTCACCGATCTCCCAGGCGAGGGGGGTCTGCATCAGCCTCCTAACCTCCCCCAGGTCCCTCGTCCTCGCGAGGACCCAGGAGAGCTTGGCGTAAGCCGTCTCCGCGAGCATGTCGTCAACCGGTATCGCCCCCGCCGCGAGCATCCTCCTCCCCTGGCTGTACACGTTCAGGTTCACCCTCCCGAATATCGTCTGGGTCGCGACCACTACCGGGATCCCCTCCTCCGTCGCCCTCCTGATGGCCTCGATGGCCCCGTCGCTCACATGGCCGAAGCCCGTCCCCTCGACCACTATCCCATGGTACCCCCTGTCGATGAGCACGTGTATCAGCTCCCCGTCCATGCCCGGGTAGTGCTTCACGATCGCGACCCTGTCGTCGAACCCGTTCTCCACCACCAGCTCGGCCTCGCCGCGGCGCCTGAAGCGGTTGTCTATAACCTCGACCACGCCCTTGTCCGGCCAGATCTTGGCGAGGGGTGGGGCGTTTATCGACTGGAAGGCGTCCCTCCTGCTCGAGTGCATTTTCCTCACCCTCGTCCCCCTGTGGGCGAGGGCGTACGTGTCACCGGTCTCCCCGTGCATGACCACGACCACCTCCGCGAACGGGGCCCTAGCAGCGGTCAGCACCGCGGCGGTGAGGTTGAACGCCGCGTCGCTGCTCGGCCTGTCGCTACTCCTCTGGGCCCCCACGAGGACGACTGGGACAGGGAGCCCCTTGTGGAATGCGAAGGAGAGGGCGGCGGCGGTGTAGCCCATGGTGTCCGTCCCGTGGGCGATCACGACGCCGTCGTAGCCGGACTCGATGGCCCTGGCCACCTCGTCCACTATCCTCTCCCAGTGTTTGGGGGTCAGGTTCTCGCTGAACACCTGGAACACTTCCCTCGACTCTATCCTGGCGTACCTCAGCACCTCCGGGACGGCCTGGACTATCTCGTCCGCGTCGAGGCTGGGGTAGACGGCTCCGGTCTCGTAGTCTATCCTGCTAGCTATCGTGCCCCCGGTCCCAAGTATTATGACCCTCTCCCTCGGCAGCTCCCTGGGCGGCTCGGCGAGGGGAGCCGGGGCGCCGCCACGCCTCCCCCCGCTCCTCCCCCTCGCCAGCACCCTAACCTTCAAGCCATCCCTTACCCTGACTCCGATGTTGTAGCCGTTCTCGAGTTTAATCACTAGCACCGGCTTCTCCGAGAGGGCGTACCTGGGCATCAGCACGCCCCTGAGCACCGGGATCCCGGGGCCCGAGACCTCCACGAGGTCCCCGACCCTGGCCCCCGCCTCCTCGAGGAGCCTCCGGGCGCTCCCCGTGTAGCCGCCTAGGGACTCCTCAGGCAACCCGGCCCATCCCAGGAAGGGCCTGGGGGCCTGATGGTTTTAGGCTTCAACCGCCCCCGCCGCTGTCGCCTTCGACGCTCTCCGCCAGCAGCTCCGCCACGTCCCTGACTTCGAGGCCGAGGCTTCCAGCCTCGCCCCTGAGCATCGTGTTGCAGTAGGGGCAGGCTACTGCGACCACCCTGGCGCTCGTGCCGGCCGCCTCCCTGGCCCTCACCGCAGCCAGCCTCTCGCCCCTCCTGACCTCGTAGAACAGCTGCCCCCCGCCTCCCCCGCAGCAGAAGCTCTTCTCCCTACTCCTCGGCATCTCCCTCAGCTCGAGGCCGGGTATGCTCTTGAGGATCTCGCGAGGCTCATCGTACACCCCGTTCCACCTGCCGAGGTAGCACGGGTCGTGGTAGGTCGCCACGGCGTTCACCGGCCTCGAGGGCTTGAGCCTGCCCTCCCTGACCAGCCTCGCCAGGGCAACGGTGTGGTGCTCCACCTCCAGCCTGTCGAGTAGCTCGGCGAGCGGCTTGGTTTCCTCGCTGGACTCGAGGAGCCTCCTGTACGCTGGGTACTCGCGCTTGAACACCGTGTAGCCGTGGGGGCAGGATACTAGGAGCTTCTTGAACTTGTAGCGCGAGAGGATCCTGAGGTTCTCCTTTAAGGCTTCGAGGAAGAGGGCCTCCTCGCCCATCCTCCTTGCGGGCTCCCCGCAGCAGCCCTCCTCGGGGAGCACCGCCACCCTCAGCCCGGCCATCCTCAGGAGCCTGATGACCGCCTCAGCTACGGGCCTTATCCTCTCGTCGAAGCTGGCGACGCAGCCGACCCAGTAGAGGTAGTCGTACTCCACCCCCTCCCTTGCCACCACGTCCTCGCCGTACTTCTCCGCGAGCCTCCGCAGCCACTCCTCCCTCTCAGCCGGGTTGAAGCCGAAGGGGTTGCCCTGCTGCATCAGGTTGTAGAGGGCGTTCTGCGCGTCCCCTGGGACGTGCTCGCTCCCCATGGAGATGAGGCCCCTCCTCAGGTCTATGATCACCTCGACGTGGTTGATTAGCACGGGGCACTCGGCGACGCAGGCGCCGCAGGTCACGCAGCTCCACACGGCCTCCGGGTCCACCTTAACCCTCCCGCCGCCGGCCCCGACGACGGGGTCGTCCCACTCCCCCCTCAGCATCTTGTCCCTCAGCGCCACCACCAGGCCGCGGGGGTCGAGCGGCTTGCCCGAGGCGAAGGCGGGGCATGCATTGGTGCACCTCATGCAGCTCGTGCACGCCTCGAAGTCGAGCCTCTGCTTCCACGTCGTATCCCTGAGCGCCACCACCCCGACGGGCTCTCCCCTCTCGATCCTCTCCTCCAAGTCCTCCACGGGCCTGGCGGTGGCGCCCGGATCCCGCCTCGCGAGCGCGACGTTGAGCGTGGAGGCCGCGATGTGCCAGAGGTTGGTGTAGGGGATGAGCGCCAGCAGGCCCATCGCTATGGTTAGGTGGGTCACCCACGCCACCCTGTAGGCTAGCCTCAGGAGGCCGGGATCCCAGGTGGAGGCCAGGGAGTATACCAGGTAGCCTACGGGATCCCAGGCCGGGGACTCGAGCCCGGGATCCCTCCCCACGGCGGCCATCCCGTCCAGGAGGAAGCCCGTCGCAGCCACCGCCATGAAGCCGGCGTGGACCAGGTAGTAGGCGGGGTCCCTGAGGAGGTTAGGGGTTAAACCCAAAGCCCTCCTAGCCACGGCGGCCGCGCTCCCGGCGAGGACCATCAGGCCGGCCAGGTTGTCGAGGAGCTTGTACACCTTGAAGAACCCGGGGCCTATGAGGGGCCTGCCGAGGAGGGCCTGGAACACGTCGGCGTCGAGAGCCCTCAGGATGGTGGCCGCGAGCAGCCAGCCCATCCCCAGGAAGATTAGGAGGTGCACCGCGCCCGGGAACCTGTGCCTGACAACCCTCCACTGGAGGAGGGCGTACTTAGCCAGGTACCTCAGCCTCAAGCCTAGGGGGCCCCACTCGACCCTCTCCCCCCCGTGGGTCCAGCGCTTGTAGCCAGCGTAGAGGCTGTAGAGGACCACGGCGGCAGCGATGGAGCCGAGGATGTAGGGCGCCGGCTTAAGGTCCTCGACCATCCAGAAGTGCCTTATCACACCCTCCATGCCGGCCACCACGCCTCAGCGGGTCCCCAGCCCGAGAGTGCAGGCCCGGCCGGGCCTCTGCGCAGCCGCCCCCGAGGACGCGGGCAGACCGGCCTGGAGGGGCTCCGCCTTTAGCCTTTCCGGGCCGGGGCGGGGGTTAGAGGTTGCGCATCGCCCAAGCCCTGGTGGCCGTGGCTATGCTCCTGAACCTGGCGGGGCCGTGGAGGAAGAGGGCGGTGATCACCTCTACGAGGCTGGCTCCGAGGCTGAGTAGCTCGACCGCCTTCTCCCCCGAGTCAACGCCTCCAACCGCGACGATTACGCTCCCGCTGGGGAGCCTCTCCCCCAGCCACTTCACCATGGACTTCACGATGGGGTAGAGCGGGGCCCCCCCGAGGCCCGCGTTGACGCCCTTGTACTGGACCCGCAGCGTGTTCGCCGCGACCACGCCCGCGGCGCCGCACTCCCTAGCAACGTCCGCGTAGGTCCACGCCTCGTCCCTGCCCGTCACGGGGGGTATCTTGAGGAGCACCGGCCGGCCCCCGGCGGCCTCGGCCGCCCTCCTGCACGCCTCCCGGGCCAGGTCAGGCTCCTCCATCCGCCTGTGCTCCTCCACGTTCGGGCAGCTAACGTTGACCTCGAACCAGTCAACGACCGGGGCGAGGGCCTCAGTGACGGAGGCGTACCCGTCGAGGGTGAGGGAGGCGACGTTGGCCGCTACCGGCATCCCGGGGGGCCTGCGCTTGGAGAGCCTCCCGGCGACCCTCGCCGCGCCCTCGCTCGGCAGCCCGAGCCTGTTGACCGTCGCCTCCCCGCCGAGCCGGGCCATAACCTTCCTCTCAGCCCCCTTGTGGGGGTGCGGGAGCACGCTCCCCACGACGTGGAAGCCGGCCCCGAGCGCCCAGGCCACCCAGGCGAGCTTCGCGTCCTTGTCGAAGCCGGCGGCGATGCCTGCAAGGTTCTCCACGCAGACGCCGAGCCGCTTGACTTCAACGCACCCCCCGCCCCACTGGGGGCGCCTGCCCTCGATCCTCGCCGCCAGCCTCGCCAGGGGCTCGGGGGCTGAGTGGACCGCCCTAGAGGCCAACCCCGCCGGAAGGTGCCTGAGGAGCCACCACGTAGGCCCTATTACGGGGATCCCCATCGCCCCTATCCTCCCTGCAACGCCTCCCTGACCGCCTCTATCATCGCCTTGGTGAGGGCCTCCTTCCCGGGGTACTCGTTGGGGGGCATGTACTTAACCACGACGTTGCCCAGGCCCAGGAGGGAGGCCTGCCTGGCGAGCTTCTTGTCGCCCGTGAAGAATACCACGAGCCTCGAGCGCCCCGCAAGCGTTTCGACCAGCTTTAAGACGTCGAAGTCGTCGTTGGCGGGCTCCTGGTAGATCCTATCCGAGACTTTCAGCGTGGACTGCAGCCCTCTCCCAACGACCTCGTGTATCTCGATATTGCCATCCTTCAGCTCCCTCTCGAGTATCCCGGCGAACCCCCTGAACATCTGGTCGAGGACCAGCGCGACAGTGCCCTCGCCCCCCGCGGCGAGGGGCCCCGCCCCACGCTCCACCCCGGCCCCCCGGGGCTGGGCCTGGGGCCTCCTCACCGCCTTGAAGACCGAGAGGACCTCGCCCCGGATGAGTATGAATGCATCCACGTCCACGCGCTCAATAAGCTCCTCCGCCTCGGAGAGAGACTCGGCCACGACCACGTCCCCGCCCCTGGTTATCAGCACCGCCTTGACTCCCTTCAACTCCTCCCACCCCTCCGGTACGCTCCCAGGAGGGCTATCAGGGTCGAAGCCCTCAAGTCTCTATCCTTCCACGCGTGCCTCGCCAGGCCCGGTACAGCCGGGTCGCTAGTCTCGGACTCGTCCGCCTCCATGTAGGGCACCCCCGCCTCCTCAAGGCTCAGCGAGGCCTCCGGGTAGCCGGGGCCCGTGCCTATGTAGACGGAGAGCCTCGAGTGGGGCACCCAGGAGGTTATCCAGGACACCAGGCCCCCCACCTGGCTGCAGGGCGCCTTGCCGGTGTAGATCACCACGCCGTCGGCGACCGCTGAGACCCCGCAGGAGCCCCCGGGGTCGACTCCGACGAGGAGCCGGGTGAAGCCCCTCTTGGGGTACGCTACCGCGAGGGCTAGGGCCAGCCAGGGATCCCGCTCGGAAACCACGCCCCTAGCATCGATGCGGGTCGACCTGTAAGCCGCCCACTCCGGGCTCCCCGGGAGGGGCATCACGGCGACGTCGGCCACGACCCTCGAGCCCGGGGGAGGCAGTAGGAAGGTGTAGCCCTGGGGCTCGAGGAGCCCCCTAGAGCTGGAGAGCACTCTAACCCCTTCAGGGTCCCCCCGCAGCCAAGCGATAACCCTAGCCGCAGCGAGTCACCCCGCCAGGCCCCGGGCGAGCCTCCAGGCTCGGGCAGCCGCCTTGTGAGCCTTTTAACGGTCCGGCAGGCGGGGCGGGGCGCAGGCTAATTACCCGGTAACACTTCGGTGGGCACGCGTCTTACCGAAGCCCCCGGGGCTCCGGGGCCTTCTCCGAGGGGCGCTGCGGTGGAGGGATGGCTGCGGTGTCTAGGCTCCTCGGCGTGGCGGCGCTCGTGTTGACCTCGATGCTCTGGGGCACGAGCTTCCCGGGGATTAAGGTTGTGGTCGGGGAGATTGGGAGCTACGCCTACACCTGGATGAGGGGGGCTCTCTCCCTCGCCCTCCTCGCCCCCTACCTGGCCTGGTCCCTCGCCAGGGGCCGGCTCGACTCGGAGGCGGTCAAGGGGGGCCTCCTGGCTGGGGTAGCCTACGCTCTGGGGCTCTGGCTCCAGGGCTGGGGGACGGGGCTCACGACCGCCAGCAACAGCGCCTTCATCACTGCGCTGCACATGGTGTGGGTCCACCTCTACCAGTCCCTGGCCTCGGAGAGGTACGACTCCAGGCTGGCGGCCACGCTGCTCCTGGCCCTCTCGGGCATGTTCCTCCTCACCAGGCCCGACCTGGGGTTGAACGTTGGGGACCTGCTGGTGCTCGCGGGCTCGTTCATGTGGGCCCTCCAGGTCATCATTGTGGACCGGTACAGCCGGGGGGACCCGCTCCAGTTCACCGCGGCCGAGATGGGTGTCTCCACGGCCTTCATAATCCCCGACGCCCTCTCCTCCGGGATCGCCAGGCCCTCGCCCGGCGCGCTCGCAGTCCTCCTCTACCTCGCCGCCGGCCCGGGCATAGGGGCTTTTGCGCTCCAAGTCTACGGCCAGAGGTTCGTCGACCCCGCGACCGCGACCGTGATCTACCAGCTCGAGCCGGTGTTCGCGGCGGTCGCCTCGCACCTCTGGCTCCACGAGGCCATGACCCCCTCGCAGGTCGCGGGGGCGGCGCTCATCATGGCCTCCGTGGCCCTGGCGGGGCTGGGCCCCGGGGAGGAGCGGGCTACCTGACCCTCACCAGCCCCCGGCCCGGGATCCTCGTGGCCTTCTCGTACTCCACCCCTCCCCCGAGGGGCTTCGTGGCGTCGAGGCCGAGCTTCGTGGTGAACCCCTCGGGGGCGCTGGGGTCCAGCGTGGACCCCCTCGCCTCCCTGACTACCACCAGGTCCCTGTCCGCCTGGAACCTGGTGGCTATCGCCCACTCCACGTCCCCAGGGTCGTCGACGTCAATGTCGGGGCTGACGACGACGACGTGCTTCAGGCTGGGGTGGCCGGCGAACGCCGCGAGTATAGCGTTCTTAGCGTCGCCGTCGTGGTTCTTCTCGATCGCAATGACCGCGTGGAGCCACCCGCCGCTCGCTGGCGTGAGCCTCACCGCGTGGACCCTCGGCACGACCCGGGAGACGGCCTCCCACACCTGCGCCTCCCTCGGGAAGCCCATGAGCATCAAGTGCTCCCTCCCCGCCGGGAGTATCACGTGGGAGACGCCGTCCGGGTTGTAGTAGGCGGCCTCCACCCTCAGCGCCGGCTGCTCCCTCACCTTGTCCAGCGTCCCCGTCGCGTCGACGAAGGGGCCCTCGGGGGCGGTCTCCCTGGTGAGCCAGCCCTCGACCACGACCCCCGCCCCCGCCGGCACGGGGTTCCCGTGCACCGGGCTCTCGTAGACCTCGAGGCCCCCGAGGAGCGCGGAGGCGACGCCGAGCTCGAACACTCCGAGCCTCGGGCTCGACGCCGCGGCTAGGAGGACGGCGGGGTGGACGCCCAGCACCACGGTGACCGGGAGGTCCCTCCCTTCCCCCACCGCCTCCCTGTAGAGGCGCCAGAGGTGCCTGGGTACCACCCTGACCACTCCGACCCTCTCACCCTTAACCATGACCCTGTGGACGCTCGCGTTGCACACCCCCCTCCAGCAGGCGATGAAGACTGAAGCCGTGAGGTAGGGGCCGCCCTCCCCCTCGTAGAACCTGACCGCGGGGGCGTCGAGGAGCCCGCGGGGCGCCTCCCTCAGGGTGGGGGCGCCCGTGAACCTGAGCGGCTCCGGGCTCGACATCGCCCTGAGGAGCTTCTCGTAGGCCTCCGCGTCGCTCGATGCCCCGAGCGCCTGGAGCACCCTCTCCCTAGCGGAGACCACGTTGCCCCCGGCGTCGAGCGGCGCCCCGCGGACCCTGAAGACTAGGGGGCCCCCGCCGCCGGCGAGGAGCATGGTGACCCCGTACTCCGGCTCGACCTCGCCCTCAACCCTCTCGAAGCCCGCGGCCTCGAGGAACCGCGCTAGGCCCCCGTCGCTCGCCAAGCCCTCCCCCGGCGCGCCCCAGCGGGTGGGTGCGCGTCGCTAAGTGTTCTACCCTAAGCCCTAAACGCTCCCCAGAGGAGCCCCGTCGTGGGGCGTGGAGCTGCCCAAGGGAGGTGCGGCATGTACCTGACCCGCGTCGAGGAGGCTATGCTGAGGGGCGACTACGGCGAGGGCGTCGCCAGGGCAATGAGGGTTATCGTGAAGGTCGGCGAGGCGCTCGGCGCGGAGAGGCTGGTGGAGATAAGCCACGCCCACGTCTCGGGGATCTCCTACCACAACCTCGGGGACCCCGGGGCCGAGCTGCTCGAGGAGCTCGCCGAGGCGGGGGGCGAGGTTCAGGGTGCCGACGACGGTTAACCCCATAGGCTTCGACCTCGAGGCCCCCGCGTTCTTCCAGGCCGGCCCCTCCTTCGCCGGGGGGCAGGCGAGGATCCTGAGGGCGCTGCGCAGGATGGGGGCGAGGCTCACCCTCTCCTGCACCCCCTACTACCTGCCCGAGGTGAGGGGGCTCCCGGCGGGGTCCCACGTCGCCTGGGGCGAGAGCAACGCGGTGGTCTACGCTAACACCGTGCTGGGCCTCAGGACCAACAGGGAGGGTGGCCCCCTCGCGGTGATGGCGGCGGTGACGGGGAGGACGTACTACTACGGCCTCCACCTCGACGAGAACAGGGAGCCCTCCAGGGCCTACGTCTACACGGGGAGGCTGGACGAGGCTAGGGCGGGGATGCTGGGGGAGATCATAGCCTTGACGCACAGGGATGAGAGGCCCCCGCTGGTGGCCCTCGCCTCCAAGCCGAGGGAGGTGGCTTTGAGGGAGATGCTCGCCGCCCTCGGCGCGGCGGGGAGTATCGGGATGGCGGTGATCCCTGGCGTCACCCCAGGGGCTCCGAGGGATCCCGGGCGGCTGGAGAGGGTTGAAGTGGAGGAGCAGGACGTGGAGGCTAGGCTGGCCGAGCTCTCCCCCGGCGCGGTCGACGTCGTCTACCTAGGCTGCCCCCACTACGGGCTTGAGGACCTGGAGAGGCTGGCGTCCCGGCTCGAGCGGCTCGGCAGGGCGAGGATCCCCGTGCTAGTCTCGGCGTCGAGGCTCGCAGTCGCGGCGGCTGCGAGGAGCGGCCTCCTAGCGAGGCTGGCAAGGCTCGGGGTGAAGGTCTCGGGCGACACCTGCATGATAGTCAGCCCCCTCAGCGTTAAGGGGGCGAGGATTGGGACCAACAGCTACAAGGCCTACTTCTACCTCGAGAGGAGGGGGGCCCGCGTGGGGCTCGCGCCGGAGGAGGAGCTCCTCGAAGCGGCTTCCAGGGGCTGGTAGCCTTGGCAGTCGAGCTCAAGGGCAGGCCTCTCGTTCCGGGGAGGGCCTCCGGGAGGGCGGTGCTCACGGAGTACATCAGCTTCTACGGCGACGTGGACGTTGAAAGGGCGGAGCTGAGGGACGGCAGGAGTCTCAAGGGGGCGGTCCTCCTCGCTAGGGCCGGCCGGGGCTCCACGGTGGGGTCCTACGTGATCTACGCCCTCGCCAAGAGGCATGGGGCCCCGAGCGCCGTCGTGATGGAGAAGGCCGAGCCAATAATCGTGACGGGTTGCGTCCTAGCCGGGATCCCACTCGTGGACGGGATCCCCTGGAGTGCCCTCTCCAGGGTAAGGGAGGGGAGCAGGGTAACCGTGCTCCCCGACGGCAGGGTGATAGTCGAGGAGCAGCGAGCCGGCTAACCCCCGGCCCCTTAGGCCGTGTCTACGCCGGCCTAACCGGCACCCGTCAACGACCCAGAAGGCCCTCGGAGGGGTTGGCCTGGGGCGTAGGGGCAGAAACCCGGGGGGCCCGGGTGCTCCCCCCGGGATCCCTCAAGGGGCTGTAGGGGGTTAGTCCCTGCTTTCGGGTTACTCGGCTACCTCGTAGTGGATGATTGAGACGGGGCAGCTCTCGGTGGCTGCCTCGACGCAGTCCTTGAGCTCTTCGGGCACTAGGCCCTCGGCGGGGTTGTTGGGGTCAACCCTGTACTTGGCGACGATTTGACTCTTCCCGTCCTCCTCGCTCATCTCGAAGACTTCGCCGCAGAGGCTGACGCAGACCATGTCGGCTATGCACTGGTCCCTGTCTATCCACACCTTTATCTTAGCCATGGCTCTCCACACCCGCCTTGAACCAGCTTGAAGGCTGTAGGGCTGGCTAGAGGTTTATTATCCTTTGTTCATGCACTCATTTACCCTCCCAGCGTTAAAGTGTAGGCTCGGCGCCGGCCGTGGCGGCTCGAGGTCTTACCGGCCCGGCGGGCGCTCGGGGGTATTGGTGGTGATAGGCGGCTTTTACGAGGAGGAGATTAACGGGTTCCTCTTCAGGGAGTACGGGGAGCTGGGCAGGCCCAAGTACCTCGTCCTCGGCCTCCCCGACGTGGGCCTGGTGGGTGCCATCGCGGCGATGCACATCATCAGGGAGAGGAAGCTGAAGGACGCTGTGGGCATTGAGAGCTATACTTTCCTCCCGCCGGTCGCGGTCGTCGCCAACGGGAGGCCGCTGCACCCGGTTAGGATCTACACGGATGGGGAGGAGCTCGCGGTGCTGATAACGGACGTACCCGTCGCCCCGGCGGGCGTTGCACCCCTAGGCTCCGCTATAGTGGAGTACGCCAGGAGCAGGGGGTTCGAGGTCATAATCAGCCTCACGGGCGTCGGGAGCCCTGCGAGGATGAGGGGCGCCGAGCCCAAGGTGTACTGGGTCTCCACGGGGAGCCGCGCGGAGGAGCTGGGATCCCGGCTGGGGGCCGAGAAGTTCGAGAACGGGATCATAGTAGGCCCCTACGCTATAGTGCTGAAGGAGTCGGTTAGGAGGAAGGTGAACAACCTCGTGGTGCTCGCCGAGTCCTACATAGACTTCCCGGACCCGGAGGCCGCCGCTGCGGCTCTCCAGGCGCTGGGCAAAGCGACGGGGCTCGAGGTTAGCGTGGAGAAGCTCCTCGAGGAGGCCGAGCAGCTGAGGCTCAGGCTGAGGCAGCTCATGAAGGAGACGAGGGAGGCCATGAGCAGGCTTGGGAAGCCGATGGAGTATAGGGCTCCACTCGTCTACACGTAGCCCGCGGGGTGCTCTAGGGTTGAGCGAGGACCCCCTCGACGTTCTGTCGAGGCTCCTGAGGAACGCTAGGGTTATGGAGAGAAGGCTGACCGAGATTATCGAGGACTACTGGGGCTTTACAGGGAAGCTGCTGGAGGAGGTGGAGACCGCGCTCAGGGAGGGCGTCATAGAGCCACTCTTCCGCGTCGAGGACCTCGGCGACTGGATAGCAGTCGTGGTAGACCTCGCCGGCGCGGGGGACCAGGTGGATGTTAGGGTCTACAGGGACAGGGTGGAGGTCGAGGCGAGCCTGAGGAGGGAGGCGGTGGAGGAGGCGGTTACGCACGTCGCGTGGAGGGGCGCGATTAAACGGTACAAGGCCACGATAACGCTGCCCCACCCCGTAGACCCGTCGACGGCCAGGTACGAGAGGCGCCGCGGCCTGCTAGTGATTTACGCGAGGAAGGAGCGAGCGTGAGCAAGGGGAGGCGGGGCGGCTCGGCAAACCCCACTGCAGCGCCATCAAGCCGTCCGGGGGGACAGCGGGTCCTCACAGCCAGACGGGGATAAGGCGCTTGGGGGGTATTAATCCGGCGCCCGCCGCTGCAGCCGTGCCCGCCCCGGAGCCGGCGGGGTCACGCTTTCGCTTTCAACCCCAAGCTGAGGGCGCCCCGCCGCGCTCCCCCGGGCTCGTGAAGCCCTCGCGGCGGGGCGCCATGTGGCCGAGGCAACGCTGTTGGCGCCGGCGTTAATGGGGGGCCTGCGTGTTCATAGGGGGGACGGCTGGCGTGGCCAGCGTCCTCCCTGGGGTTGGCTGGCTTGGAGGCTGAGTACAGGCTCGCGGTTCGACCCTCGTGGATAGCCCTCGGGATCCCGGTGCCGGGCGCTGAGAACCCATTCCTGGCCGTGGTGTACCCCGAGGAGGTCTCGGTGGTGTTCACGCTCCGGGAGTGCGGGGGGAGCGGGGGCTTCGAGTCCTCGGGGCTCGATGGCCCGGCCGCTGGGCTCCTCGGGCAGGCCGCCTCGAGGCTGATCGAGGGGCTCGGCGGGGGCTTGTGCGTGAGGGCAGTCTTCCACGGGGTCCGGGGGTGGCACTCGCAGGCCGGCCTCTACGCCGCTGCCTCGGCGCTCCTGGCCTACGCGGTCGCGAGGTGGCACGGGGAGAGGCCCGACGTCGAGGAGGTTATGGAGATCGCGGGGCTCGCAGACCCGGAGATGCCGAGGGAGTGGGCGCTCGCCGTCGAGGCCCTGAGGTACGCCAGCCTGGAGGGGTCGCTCGCCGTCTACAGGGGCGTGGATGAGAAGGCGACCCTCCCCGGGGAGCCTCTGGGCTACAGGGTCGTGGAGGCAGTGAAGCCCGGGTGGAGCATTGACAGGGAGAGGGTCGGCTCCAGCGTCTACGAGAGCCTCGTGCGCCTCGCGGGCTCGGCGGTGCTAACGGCGGCCGTCATGCTGAGGGAGGGGGAGAGCCTCCCCGCGGTCCTCGAGGCCCTCGAGAGCGTGGAGTGGGGCGTCGCTCACGCAGCGTGGCGGGTCCAGCCGAGGCCGGGCTGCCTGCCCCACCCAGGCCTCCCCGGCGTCATCGAGGTCTCCTGCCCCCCAGAGAGGGCTGAGGCAATCCACCCAGCCGCCAGGGATCCCAGCCATTAACCCCCTGGGGGCGGAGGCTCCTCCTCCCGGGATCACGGGCGTGCCTCGGCTCGCCTGCAGGTCGGCGGTCGTCAAGCTCGGGGGTAGCCTGGTCACGGACAAGAGGAGGCCCCGCGTAGTGGACTGGGCCGCCCTCTCCTCCGCCGCGAGGCAGCTCGCCGAGTACCACAGGCTCGGTGGCAGGCTCGCTCTCGTCCACGGCGGGGGGAGCTTCGGCCACGCCTCGGTGGCTGAGCTCGGGGGCAGCGGGGCCCTGACGCCGGGGAACGCTGGGGTCGTGCAGCTCGACATGCTCCGGCTCGCGGTGGCGGTTGCGGACGTGCTCATCTCCCACGGGATCCCGGTGACCGTCCACCCCCCGCACTCGCTCTGCTCCTGCGACCGCTGCGACCTCGCCGTTGCCCGGAGGGACTACTCGAAGGGGCTGGCGCCCATGACTTACGGGGACGTCGTGCTCTGCGGGGGAGGGGCGTCGATAATCAGCGGCGACAGGCTGGCCAGGCTCCTAGCTGTGGAGCTGGGCGTTGACTGCGTCGTCTACGCTACCCGGGATCCCGGCGTGAGGGGGCCCGACGGGAGGGTGCTGGAGGTCCTAGACGTCAGCGGCGGGATCCCGGGCTGGCTCGACGGCTCCGGGGGCTTCGACCAGACCGGCGGCATGGCGGCTAAAGTCGCCGAGGCCGCCAGGATCCCCCGGGAGGTCACAGTGCGCATAGTCGGCGTTGACGGGGTCTGGGAGGCCCTCATCGAGGGCAGGGGAGGCACGCTCGTGGCGAGGTGACCAAGGTGGCCAGGCCCGGCTGGGAGGCCACGAGGTCGAGGAAGCTGGACCACCTCAGGGTGGTCATGGAGAGGGACGTGGAGGCCGCCGAGTCCACGCTCCTCAACTACGTCAGGCCCGTCCACAACCCCCTGCCCGAGCTGGGCTTGGAGGACGTCGACTTGAGCGTGACCATCTTCGGCAAGCGCCTCGACGCCCCGATAATGATCACCGGCATGACGGGTGGCCACCCGGACGTGAAGGAGGTCAACGCCGCCCTGGCGAGGGTGGCAGAGCGGCACAGGATAGCGGTGGGCGTCGGGAGTCAGAGGGCCGCAATCGAGAACCCGGAGCTAGCAGACACCTACAGCGTCGTCAGGGAGTACGCCCCCTCAACGGTGGTGGTCGCCAACATAGGCGCCCCCCAGCTGGCTAAGGGGTACGGCGTGAGGGAGGCGCTGAAGGCCGTGGAGATGATCGAGGCGGACGCCCTAGCCATCCACCTGAACCCCGCCCAGGAGCTGTTCCAGGTGGAGGGCGACAGGTCGTTTCGGGGCGTGTACGCTAAGATAGCCGAGATAGCGTCGGAGGCCGGCGTCCCGGTCATAGTGAAGGAGACTGGCACCGGAATCCCCGGCGAGGCCGCGGCGCAGCTCCACGCCCTAGGGGTTGCCTGCATAGATGTGAGCGGCCTCGGCGGGACGAATTGGGTGAAGGTCGAGGTCATCAGGTCGGGCCGTGGGGGCGCCGGGGGCTTCGAGGACTACTGGGGGGTCCCAACGGCTGTCGCGACGGCTGAGGCCAGGGCCGCGGCGCCCGAGGCCTGCATCATCGCGAGCGGCGGAGTCAGGACGGGGCTCGACGCCGCGAGGGCCCTCGCGCTCGGGGCGGACATGGTCGGCGTCGCCCTCCCAGCCCTCAGGATCCTCCTCAAATCCGGGGAGGAGGCCCTGGACCGCTACATTTCAAGCCTGAAGGCGCAGCTGAGGGCCGCGCTCCTCCTCACGGGGTCAAGGAGCATCGCGGAGTACTGGCTCAAGCCGGTCGTGATCCACGGGAGGCTGGCGGAGGAGCTGGGGGCCCGGGGGGTGACGGAGCGCAGGCTCTGGGAAGCGAAATATAGGAGGCTCCTCGCCGTTAAACGCCGCGGTGCACTAGCTTGACGGCCGGGGTCCTCTGGAGGCTCCTCGGCGAGGTGGCCTCGAGGGTTGACGAGTACATCTACAACACCGTGAAGGGCAGGCCCGAGTACCTCTACGAGGCCGCCCTCCACCTGATCAGGGCCGGCGGGAAGAGGCTGAGGCCCGCGCTGGTGGTGCTGACCGCTAGGCTCCTCGGCGGCGGGGAGGCGGGGGAGGCGGCGCTCCCCCTAGCCGCGGCGGTGGAGGTGTTCCACAACTTCACCCTGATCCACGATGACATAATGGATAGGGACGAGTTCAGGCGGGGGGTGCCGACGGTCCACGCGAAGTACGGCCTGGAAACCGCCATTCTCGCGGGGGACCTGCTCCACGCGGAGTCCTTCAGGTCCATAGCCTACTCCGGGCTCCCCCCGGAGCTTACGGTGAGGGCGGCGAGGACGCTCGCCGACGCCGCTAAGAAGGTTTGCGAGGGCCAAGCCCTCGACATGAGCTTCGAGGAGAGGCTCGACGTCACGCCGGAGGAGTACCTCGAGATGATCTACCTCAAGACGGGGGCGTTGATAGAGGCTAGCACGCGCCTCGGCGCGATAGCCGCGGGCGCCCCCGTGGAGGTGGAGGAGAGGGCCGGCGTCTACGGGGCCAGGGTGGGCGTGGCGTTCCAGATCAGGGACGACATTCTAGGCCTCTACGGCGACCCGGCGAGGACGGGGAAGCCCGTGTTCAACGACTTGAGGGAGGGTAAGAAGACGCTCCTCGTGCTCTACGCCCTCCGCAACCTACCCGGGGACGAGGCTGAGAGGGTCCGGAGCGTCCTCGGCAGGAGGGCCTCGGAGGACGAGTACCGGGAGGCGGCGGAGCTCATCAGGAAGAGCGGCGCGCTCGACTACGCCCAGAGGCTCGCCGAGTCCCTCGTGCGGGAGGCCCTGGAGGCCCTCGACTCCCTGCCGGCCAGGGACGAGGAGGCCAGGGAGGCCCTCAGGGAGCTGGCGTGGTTCGCGGTTAAGAGAGACAAGTAGCCGTAAGGGTAAGGGTGGTGGCTGGCGGGATTGCAGCTCCAGGAGGTTAGAGGCTACGGCCCCCAGGACTACCAGTCCTTTCCACGCTTCTACGTTGAGGGAGTCGAGTCCGGGGAGTACATGATAGTCGACTTGGAGACGCTCACCTACAAGCTGTCCCCGAACCCCACAGGCCCCCTAGCGCTGGGCAAGGCCATCTACGAGGACGCCTGGGACCTGGTCCTCGAGCCGCTCGAGGGCAAGGCGAAGAGGGGGTACGCCCTCATCCTCCCCTGGCGGGGCTTCGAGGCCATCTACATCCCCCGGGGGACCAGGCTCTCGCTCGTCGAGGCCGGCGGCGTCAGGGTGGACTTCACGGTGAGGGAGGGCGACAAGGTCGAGGAGAGGGACGTCGTAGCCTACGTGGTCACGGGCAAGGGAGAGGTCAGGACGGTCAGGGCGGGTGCCCGCGGGGTCGTGGTGCTCATAGCGTGGCAGAAGAGCCGGGACCCCCTGCGCTACACCATAGCCGTGGCCGACAATGCCGACGTGTACACCCTCAGGAGGAGCCTGTAGCCCCCCGGGTAGCCGGGGCCTAGGCCCCGCCTATGGCTTTCAACGCTTTGCCGGCCGCCAAGGCTAGCGTGAGGCCCGAGGCAAGGCAGACCAGGGGGCCCGCGATCAGCTGGACGGTGTTCACGGCCGTGAACGCCACGGCGGCTCCTAGCACGAGGAGGGCAGCCCCAGCCTTAGCCAGCCCTGGGGCTTGGACCTTCTCGCCCGCGGCGATTAGGGGCGCGGCGAAGAGGATTGCACCCGCCGTGACTAGGACGCCTCCAGTGTAGTAGAAGCCGAGGGAACCCAGGAGGAGGGCCTCGCTCCCCTGGGAGATCGAGCTGAAGACCTGCCAGACCGTGTAGAGGAGCACGATGGACCCGGCTATCTTGAGCCAGCCGCCCACCACTCCGGCCCTGAAGGCGCTGGCGTAGTCGCGGAACACCACCGCCGCACCCCGCAGGTAGGCGGACGCAGCGAGCGCTAGGAGAGCAGCCATTAGCAGGAGGGCCTCGGCGTAGCCGCTGTGGGCTATCCTACCCTCGCCCCCGAGGCCTGCGAGCAGCGAGCCAGCCCTGCCCAGGCTCGTGGACAGGAGCGTCTTGAGCATCGTCGAGTTCACCCTCACCTCCTCGACCACTATCCCTGCCTCCACGTCAGCCCTCGTAGCGTTCGGCACTATCTCACCGGTCTCCGGGTTGACGTAGACCGTGATGGTCGAGGCGCCAACAGCCAGCGTGAAGAAGCCTAGGAGGGCGAGGACCGAAGCCGCGGCGAGCGCTAACCCCGCGTTCCTCAGGCTGGCATAAGCTGACTCCAGGTACACCTCAGCCCTGGGCAAGACGCAGCCCCACCTTGCCATGCACGGGGCTAAGCACTGCACCCCCTTAAAGGCCGTAAAGAAGCCCGGGGGCCCGGGGCGGAGGGCGGCGCGGCCTAGGCTGGGCTAGAATAGCTTGTAGACCTCATCCTGCACCAGCCGTGGCAGGCGCTCGACTCTGCCGTCCCTCCTCACCAGCTCCACTCCTGCGCCGCCCGGCGGGGCTTCGAGGACGCGGCCTATCACCCTGGCCTTGACTCCCGCCTCCCCGAGCACCTCGAGCGCCTCCCCCACCCGGTCGCCGGGCACCGTGGCTAGGAGGGAGCCGCTGCCCAGGAGCCGTAGGGGGTCGACGCCCAGCGCCTCCGCGATGAGCCTTGTCTCCCTGGAGACCGGGACGTCCTCCTCCCTAACCACCACCCTGACGCCGGAGGCGTGGGCTATCTCCGCTAGCCCGCCGAGGATCCCGCCCTCGGTGGGGTCGTGCATCGACGTCGCAAGCCCGTACCCGGCGAGCTGGAGGGCCTCCCTCACCACGCTGACCCTCTCGAGGTACCGCTTCCCGGCCTCGACCACGTCCCCCGGGACGCCTCTACGCTTGAGCTCGGCCTCGAAGTCGGTGGCCAGCACGGCCGTGCCCTCCACTGCGGCGGTTTTAGTCATCACCACCACGTCGCCGGGCCTTGCGCCCCCGGTTGTCACGTAGCCCCCCGCCACGGCGCCTATAGCGGTCGTCACTATGATGGGCCTCCCCAGGCCGGGCGTTACCTCGGTGTGGCCGCCCACCACCATAGCCCCAACCTCCCTCGCGGCCCTGTCGACCTGCCCGGTTAGCTCGTCCAGCAATCCCTCCCCGGCGCCCTCGGGTAGGAGGATGACGGTGAGGAGCCACCTCGGCTCAGCCCCGGTTACGGCTACGTCGTTGCAGGCCACGTGGACCGAAAGCCAGCCGGCTAGCCTGCTCGCAGCAGTCACGGGGTCAACGTGGGTCGCGAACGTGAAGCCGCCCGCGCTCACCACGGCAGAGTCCTCGCCGTAGGACGGGCCGAGGAGGACCGACGCGCTCCCGACCCCAATCCTCTTGAAGACGTACCTCTCCAACAGCTCCACCGGCACCTTGCCCGGCGGGAGCCCGGGCACCCCTCTCCACCACTCACCCCGACGAGCCGCCAGGCCAGCCCGGGGCGGTAATGGCGGGTAACAGCTATAGAGCCCCGGGCTGGCCTGGAGCCAAACCTTTATTTTGGAGCGGTCTATGTAAATTTGTTTATTAGAATAGGGTTCAGGGTGTCGGTGCATGGGTTATAGAGGACTGCTGCCAGTACTTCTCGTGGCCGTCCTCGTCGCGGCGCCCCTTGCGGCCGTTGTAATCCCCGTGTGGGCTCAGGCGCCACCGCAGCTGACTGGGGACTTCGAGAAGGACGTGATCGCCATTGGCGAGTGGCTCGAGCAGCACGGAGTTACGGAGGTGGTGTATAAGGTCCAGGCCACCGGGGATCCTAATAGCGTGTTGAGAATGTGGGGCATAGTCGAGGCGGCGGAGGACATTAACGATATTTGGGCCAGCAACGGCATTAACGTGAGGATAAAGATTGAAAGGGACTGGTCCCCGAACTTCCACGATCAATACGAGAACTTCGTGAACCAGTACGAGCTGGGGAGGAACGGTGACTTCTTGGTGAACAGCTACGTGTTCATAGCCCCGCTCGCGGCTGATGGGAGGCTCCTCGACATAACTGAGTGGGTTCAGGCCTACTGGGACAGCGTTTTCAGCGACTTCTATGCCCCCCTAATGGAGGCCGCCAAGTACAAGGGCAGGTACTACGCCGTGCCCCAGGACACCGAGGCTAGGCCGCTCTACATTAGGAAGGATGTGGCTGAGTGTATGGGCTGGAGTCTCGAGGGCCTCGATGAGAAGGTGAAGAGCGGGGAGTTCACCTGGTACGACGTCTACGCCAAGGCCAAGGAGGCCGTGGAGAAGGGCTGCGCCGACTGGGGGCTCATACACAGGAAGGGCAGCGTCCACCCAGACCTGATCCAGTTCATCTACGCCTTCGACGGCAAGCTCTACGACCCCCAGACGGGTAAGCTGGTCTTCGACAAGGAGGCGGTCTATAAGTGGCTCAAGGTGGAGAGGGCCTTCGCCGACGCGGGCCTGCTCCCAAGGAACATATTCGAGTGGGACTGGGCCACGCAGATACACCCGACGGTCGTGGGCGACAGGAAGGCCGACGGGGGCACCGGGAACACTGTCTTCTTCATAGGGGGCACGTGGCACTGGACCGAGTGGCAGACGAAGAAGTATTACAAGGACCCGAAGACCGGGGAGTTCAGGCCGCTAACCCCGGAGGAGGTGAAGGAGAAGTTCTACTACACGCTCTTCCCCGCCGGCGAGCCGGGCAAGAAGCCCGTGACCCTAAGCCAGCCCTTCATGTGGATGATAGCCGCTAACGCTGGGAAGAGCAACCCCAACTACGACAACCCAGACTTCAGGAAGGCCTACCAGGAGCTGGCGTTCCTCATAGTGGTGGCGGCCAGCGACCCTGAGATAAACGCTGTGCACAGCGCGATCAGCGCCCACCTCCCGGTGAGGAAGGCGGCCTCAAAGCTGCTCAAGGACCCCAACTGGGTCGATAACCTGATTAACCTCAAGCTAAACCTCCACGACGACGTGATCAACGCAATCAAGGACATTGTGGCTAAGACTGCGGACCCGATAAACATCCAGTTCCTAGCTAACGTCAGCTACATGCTGGACTACACCAAGCTAGCGCCCAGCCATCCGGCGTACGACAAGCTCGCCTCGATCTACTTCGAGGCGGCGGACAAGGTGGTTAGAGGCGAGCTGACGCCGGAGGAGGCCATAGACTACATCGAGGCAAAGATAAAGGCGGACCCCGTCCTGAAGGATGAGGTCGTCATCTCAGGCCAGGTGCCCAGCGGCTGGCAATTCCCCGCCGCCGAAGCGGCGGAGACGACGACTACCCAGACAACTACTACAGGGACAACCACCACGACAACCGTTGCAACAACCACCCCGGCCGAGACTACCACCACGGAGGCCGGCGGGGTCAGCGCGGGCACCGTGATCGCTATCCTCTTCGTGTTAATAGTGATAGCAGCCGTGATCTACGCGCTAAGGAGGAGCTAGCCCCGGCAGGGAAAGGGGCATTAAGTGATGGGTGCGAAGCGCTCCCCTAGAAGTAGAAGGTTTTTCTTGACCCTCTTCCTCGCGCCCGCCCTCTTCCTAGTGATATTCTTCTACATCATTCCGGCGATCCTTACCATGTGGATAAGCTTCACCGACCTCTACAACTGGAGGGTCGACAAGATCAAGAAGTTCGTCGGGCTCCAGCACTACAGGGACCTAATACACTTTATAAGGCACGACCCCGACGTGGAGAACGTTGTGAAGACCACTATAGTGTTTACATTGCTCACGCTCCTAGTCAACGTCCTCGGGGGGCTAGCCCTCGCCATAGCCACGTTCCTGCTGGAGGAGAGGGTGAGCCTCCCCTTCAGGCTCCTCTGGATACTCCCCAGGATGACCCCCGTGGCGGTCTTCGGCCTGCTCTGGTACTACTTCTTCTACGGGAGCAGGCTCGGGACGCTTAACAGCATACTCCTCCACCTCGGCTTGATAGACCACCCGATCTCGTGGGGCAGCGACCCCTCAGTCCAGCCCTGGGCGTCATGGCTCATCATAGTGTTCGTCAACGGCCTCGTCGGGGTCAGCTTTGGAATGGTGGTCTTCTACAGCGCGTTCAAGAGCATCCCAAGGGAGTTGATAGTCGCGGCGAGGGTGGACGGCGCCTCGACCTGGCAGGTGATCCGGTACATACTCCTCCCAATGACGAGGTGGCACCTAGTCTTCGTGACGGTCTGGCAGCTACTGAGCCTCTTAACCACATACCCGCACCTATTCGTCCTCACCGAGTGGGGCGTGGTGGACAGGGACTACGGCACCACCTGGGCGCTGTACGTCTTCCAGACAGCGTTCGGAAAAGCAGTCAACTACCAGGCCCTGGCGGCGGCCGCTGCAACGGTGCTCGTAGTCATCTCCGCAATCCTCGGCTTCATAGCGCTTAGGGTGATGAGGTTCGAGGAGATGATTACCCCGCCCAGGGGTGAAGTGTAGTGCTCTCGAGGCTGATCCCCAGGAGGCTGCGGTGGAGGAACGAAAAGGATGGAGGGAGGGGTAGGGAGAGGAGCGAGTGGGAGGAGCCCCTGGCGAAGGGGAGGAGCGCAGCAGTCATCGTGCTCGCCCTACTCCTAGCCTCGTCCCCGCTCCTGTTATCCTACGGCTTCCTCGTGCTGACGAGCTTCGCGGACACGGTTGTCTTCACCCCATTCATTGACTTCAAGGTCGACTGGACCATTGAGAACTACAAGATGTTCTTCCAGGGCAAGTTAACCCCCGCCGCGGGCCAGGTCTACTCGACGAGGGACGTACTCGAGTTCATCGCTAACACGTTCATAGTAGCGGCGGGGGTGACGGCCGTGGTCCTGGCGTCGAGCGTCCCCGCGGCGTACGCCATCTCCAGGGTCAACTTCAAGTGGAGGACGGGGCTCATGAGGCTCCTCATGCTCCTCCACGCCTTCCCAGGCGTGGCCCTCATTATAGCCGTCTACTTCATCTACATCTACTCCAGGTCGCCGCTCTACAACGCCCTCAGGGAGCTGGCCGAGGCCGGCCTGGCCAGCAGGGCGCTCCTCACGAGCTTCGACGTGCTCTACAGCTTCCTCTTCGTCATCGTGGCGAGGGCCTCCCTCGAGGTCCCAATGAGCATATGGCTCATGAAGGGGTTCTTCGACAGGATCCCCTGGGAGCTGGAGTGGGCCGCGATAGTCGACGGGGCCAGCAGGTTCACCGTGTTCAGGAGGATAGTGCTCCCACTCGTGAAGCCCGGCATAGCGGCGCTCGCCATCTTCTCCTTCCTAGCGGGCTGGGAGGACTTGATATACGTCTACGTCTTCCTCCCCAAGACCACGCTGGCGACATTTATTCACAGCCAGCTAAGCGGGGGCAGCCTGGAGACCGCCTACCTCCCCGTAGTCGCCGCTGCCGCGGTCATCTACCTGATCCCCACCCTCGTGTTCTTCGTGGCGACGCAGAGGCTGCTCCTCGAAACCATGTGGGGCGGGCTGAAGGGGTGACCGTGCGTGGTTGAGGTTAGGCTTGAGGGCGTGACGAAGAGGTTCGGGAGGGTCTACGCGGTTAGAGACGTGAGCCTCACGTTCGGGGACGGAGAGTTCACCGTAATACTCGGCCCCAGCGGGAGCGGGAAGACCACCCTCCTCTACCTGATAGCCGGCATATACAGGCCAACCAGGGGGAAGATCCTCTTCGACGGGAGGGACGTCACCGACCTCAACCCCAATGAGAGGAACGTGGGTATCGTCTTCCAGAACTACGCCCTCTACCCCCACATGACGGTCTACGAGAACATAGCGTTCCCCCTCAGGCTCAGGAGGGTCGCCGAGAGCGTGGTTGAGAGGAAGGTCAGGGAGGTCGCCGAGATGCTTGGGATAGCGGGGCTCCTCGGCAGGTACCCGAGCCAGCTGAGCGGCGGGCAGCAGCAGAGGGTCGCCCTAGCCAGGGCGCTCGTGAAGGAGCCGAGCGTCCTCCTCCTCGACGAGCCCCTGAGCAACCTAGACGCCCTCATAAGGATCAGGATCAGGAGCGAGCTGAAGAGGCTCCAGAGGGACCTGGGCACGACGGCTATTCACGTCACGCACGACCAGAGCGAGGCCATGGTTCTAGCCGACAAGATGGTGGTGATGCGCGACGGCGAGGTCCAGCAGGTGGGGGGGCCCGAGGAGGTCTACAACAAGCCGGCCAACATCTTCGTAGCAGGCTTCGTCGGCAACCCTCCAGCCAACATTATAAGGGCCCGCCTGCCCCAGCCGGGATTCCCCTGCCTCCAGCTCCCCGACGGCTCAAGCCACTGCATCCAGGACCCCGCCGTCGCCGGCAGGCTCAGCGCCCTCAGGGCGGGGGAGGTTATCCTAGCGTTCAGGCCGGAGCACGCGCTGCTCTCAGACCACCCCGTGCCGGACTACATCCCGGTAGAGGCGGAGGTCTACACGGTCGAAACGCTTGGAAGGGAGAACATCGTAACGCTTCTAGTGGGCGGCGAGCAGGTGAAGGTCGTGGTCCCCCCGAACGTGAAGCCGGAGATGGGCGCCAAGGTCTACGTCAACGTGGATGAGGGTAGGGTCCTCCTCTTCGACCCCGAGACCGGGGTGAACCTGGAGTACCTGAAGCCCGCCGAAGCCGCGGAGCAAGAGCACGGCGCCCACGACTCTGGCCAGGGCGGGGCTGAAGCCTAGCGTAGCCCCCAGCCGTTTTTAAGCCCCCAGGGCAGCTCCCGGGAGCCGGAGGGAGCAGGGGGAGTGGCGAGCGTGGAAGGGTACGTGGCCCACGACGTGGTGCTACCAGCGGGCCTGCTGGAGAGGGCTAGGAGGGAGCTCGCGAGAGGCAAGTTCCACACCCCCTACAGGGTGGCCCAGAGGTACAACGTGTCCATCAGCGTGGCGAGGAGAATCCTCAACATACTGGAGAAGGAGGGGGTGCTGGTCCGCTACTCCGGCACGCGCAGGACGCCGATATACGTGCCGAAGGACAGGGTGCCAGCGTTCAAGACCCTGGGCACGGGCGTCAGGCCTAGCAGGTAGCCCGCCCCCAGGGCTCCCCCCGGCTTGTTAGGCCTCCTTGAGCACGGGGATCCTTCGGTAGAGGCCTATTATCCAGTGCTCCGCCAGCCTCCTAGCATGCCTCGGCCCCTTCACCCTGGCCTGGACCTTGTAGCCCGCGATCCTCACCGTGACGGGTTTGAGGCCGGCCCTCTCGAGGAGCAGCTTTACGCTATCCTCATCCACAGGGGGCAGCCTGGCGGGGTCCCCGCAGGGGCCCATCCTGCACGCCGCGCACGCTTGCCCGTGGGCTTCGATGTTGGAGGAGCAGCTTGAGGGCAGCACCCGGAGCCCGTAGTCCCTCGCTATCCTCGCCACCTTCTCCTTCAAGTCCCTGGCCCTGATGGGGACCTGGTCCCTGGGATCCCTCGAGGGCCTGGGGAGCCTTGCCTCGATGAGCGACGCGTCGACAACCCCGCTTGCCCTCAGGCGGGCGAGGATGCCGGGGGTCACCCTGAGGGTGCCGAGCACCACCCTCTCAACGCCAGCCTCCGCCGCCCGCTTAATGATCTCCTCCGCCTCGACGTCCGTCACGCCTGGGATTATCGGGCGGAGGAACAGGGTTGCCTGGAAGCCGTGCCTCCCCAGCCTCTCCATGAACTCGAACCTCTCCTCCGGCGGGGAGGCGCCGGGCTCGAGCCTCCGCCAGTGCCTCAGCGTGGTGACGGTTACGAGCACGTCTATCTCAGGGTCCGCGCTGGACACGAACTCCTTGAAGTCATCCCCGTCGAGGGCGGTCTTCGTGGAGACCTGCTGGGGGTTCCCCAGCCAGTCCCTCGTGGCCCTTAGGTACTCGAACGCCCTCGCCCTGGTCTCGCGCGCAAACGGCTCGGTCACGCTCCCGAAGGCTAGGAGCGTGCCCCAGCGGCCGGGGATGAAGTAGGGGTTAAAAGCCAGGGCGAGCACGAGCTCCTCGCCGCTGAGCGGGTAAGGGGTGGCCCTGCCCGGGAAGCCCATGTCGTAGATGTAGCAGTAGACGCAGCCGTAGCCACAGCCCACCCCCGTGTGGATGGTCATGCCGCAGGGGATGGGCTGCCTCCTAGCGTGGTGATCCCTCCTAGCCCTCTCAACCCCCTCCGGGCCCAGCTTCGCGGATAGCTCCTCGATAATCCTCTCCTTAACCCTCAGGGCATCATCAATACTCGCCGGCAACGCCAAGACCCCGGGCGCGCACGGGGAGCCGAGCCTCCAGAGAGACGGGGAAAGGGTTAACCCTAAGACACCCCGGGCCCCCGGGGGAGAGGCCCCAGGTGCAGGAGCCGCAGGAGCCGGCGCGTCCCTAGGCGGAGGCTCAATTAAAAGCCGGCCCAAGGATGGGAGGAGAGGGGGTTAGTCCTCCACCTTCACTATCACCTTGTCGGCGCCGGGCGCCTTCACGCCGTGAGCCGAGGTGCTGGTGGACGGGGGTGTAGTCGCCGGCGTGTGGGCGGGGACGTGCTTCGCGGCGGGCGCCTGCACAGTGGCCGCCTCCATGGTCTTCTCCAGTTTCTCCAGCACCTTCTTGGCGTCGGCCTTCTCGGCTGAGAGGCTCTCCCTGAGCTTCCTCAGCTGGTCTATCGCCTGCGTGTACCCCTTGTCCTCAATCTCGTTGCTGAAGTACAGCATCTGCAGGTTCGCTATGGCCCTGGCGACGCGGAGGAGCTCGTCATCTATCTCGGAGATCCTCCTCTGAACCTCCCTCTTGACCTCCTCGGCCCTCCTCCTGAGCTCCTTGATCTGGCTCTCGAGCTTCAGCCTCATAGGCTTTATGACGTCGCCGGGCAGGTCGCCCTGCTGGCTTAGAGTCTCCAGGGCCCTCCTTCTCCTGTAGGCCCTGTCCAGCGCCTCTATGACCTTCACGGCGTCGTACTTCCAGATGGGGGTTACCACGAGCTTTCCATCCGTTATCTTGACCCTATCCGCTGCGACGTGCTCGACCCCCTTGTCGGCTACCTTAATCTCAACCGCCTCGACGTTCCCGTCAACGTCGCTGTAGAAGCTAACCAGCACGCCGAGGTTCCTATCGTACTCGTCAAACGCGTGCTTCCCCGCCAGCCTTGCAATGTCCTCAACTTTCAGGGGCACAAACGCACACCCCGGTAGTGCATCTAACCGGGACCCGGGGGTTAAGGGGGGGAGACCCCCTTGCCACCCAGTTTCCCCCCTAAAAGTTTTACGAATGCTTATCCACCCAGCGGTGTGAAGCATGGGGCTGACTGACTGGCCCAAGAGGTGGAGCGGCCCCAGCCGCAGGGAGACGGTTAAGGACAAGGTTGCGAACATAATCTCACCCCCGGCCCCCATAAAGCAGCAGATAATACAGGCAATATACAGGATAAGCGCGCAGGTGAACAAGCTGGACTTCAACCTGCAGAAGCTGCAGAGCTACGACCACCAGCTATTCGAGAAGACGGTTTCCGCGCTTATGCAGGGTGACAAGACCAGGGCCGGGATGTACGCCAACGAGGTCGCCGAGGTTAGGAGGATGGCCAAGCTGCTGCTCACCATAAAGTACGCCCTCGAGAGGGTCAAGCTCCGCCTGGAGACCGCCCTCGTGGTCGGCGAGACACACGCACAGCTGGCCCCCGCGGTAGTGGCGCTCAAGCAGGTCACCGGCTACCTGAAGGGCATGATGCCAGACGTCTTCACCGAGCTAGTGGAGGTCGAGGAGGGCCTGAACATGGCGCTGATGCAGATGACCACCACGGTGCCGATAAACCTCAACTCGGAGTACGTAAGCGAGGAGGCAGCCAAGATACTCAAGGAGGCGAGTGCCGTCGCGGAGCAGAGGCTCAAGCAGCAGTTCCCCGAGCTCCCCGCGCTGCACGCCCCGAGCAGCATCGAGGGCCAGAAGGCCAGCGTCGAGGACGGGAAGTAGCACCCCCGCCAGGTACCCCCCGGGGCATGGGGCCGCCCGGCCCTTCCCGGGGGCGCTGGGGCGGTTTATTCACGTCACACTTCCACCGTTGCTCCGTTTTCGGGGATCTCTACCTCCACGTCCAGCTCCTCCTTGATCCTGTCGGCTAGGGCGAGTTGCGCGTCGTACTCCCCGTGGACCAGGATCACTTTCTCCACGCCGTTTAGCCCCTTGAGCACTTCCAGCACGCCGCTCTGGTCGGTGTGGCTTGAGAAGTCGAACCACTCCACGCGAGCCTTGACGGGCTGCTGGGACTCCTGGATTACTCCCTCCTCGAGCAGTGTCCTGCCCTGGGTGCCGGGGGGCTGGAAGCTGACTAGGAACACGGCGTTCTTCGGGTCTGAGGCCATCCTCTTGAAGTAGTACAGGCTGGGCCCTCCCTTTAGCGTGCCCGAGCTGGCTATTATGACGCCCGGCTCCTTCAGCGCTTTCTTCCTGTCGCTCCACCCGTTGACCATCCTGTACTCGCTCAGCGCCTTCCTTAGGAGGTCGGCGTCCTTGACGTAGCTCGGGTGTGCGGCGTAGAGGTCGGCAACCTGCCTAACCATGCCGTCGTACCAGACGGGGTACTCGAACCCCTTCTCGGCTAGGAGGGCCATTATCTCCTGGCCCCTGCTGACGCTGAAGGCTGGCACGAGGACGGAGCCCCCGGCCTCCACCACTTCGCGCACTGCCTTGTAGAACCTCTCCTCCGTCTCCCTGCGCGGCGGGTGGTTCGTGTCTCCGTAGGTTGACTCGGCGATGACGACGTCGGTTTTCACGCCCTTCAGCTTGGCGGGCTCCATCAGCTTGGTTTCAATGTTGTTGAAGTCGCTCGTGTAGAGGATCCTCCTCCCGTCGACCTCGACAAGCGCGGCGGCGCTCCCGGGTATGTGGCCGTTGTAGAGCAGCTTCACCGTAAACTGGCCCGCCTCCACCTCCTCGCCGTAGCCAACCGCCTCCGCGACGCTGAGCATGTCGTCAACCGTCTGCTCGTCGAAGGGGAGGAATGGGCCGTTCAGCTTGATCAGGTCGTAGAGCATCAGCCTCGAGACGTCGAGCGTCAGCGGGGTGGCGAGGAGCTTGGGGGATACGCTAATGAACAGCGCTGGAGCCGCACCGACGTGGTCGAGGTGGCTGTGAGTCAGCACGACCCCGTCGAGGTCCCTAGGCCTCACGTGGCCCGGGAAGAGCGGCCTATCCATCTCGTCGAAGCTCACGCCGTAGTCTAGAAGGATACCCCTACCCCCGCTCTCCACCAGGATCCCTGCCCTGCCCACCTCTCTCCCGCTACCTAGCACCTTGACCGCGGGCAACCCTTTACACCCTCACCTAAGCTTCTAGCACTCTACCGACTGAATCCCGGAGGAAGGAGCGGCAGCCATCCAAGCCTCTTAACCCTCCATCAACCGGGCCGCGGGCCCGCCCCCGGGGCTTAAGAAGTGAAGAGCGCCAAGCCGTGGGGCCCCAGAGCCGGGGCGGCTTCACGCGAAAGCATTTGAGTAGCCCAGGGGGCTTGCCTGGGCCCGGTGCCTCCCTTGCCCGGGAGAAGCGTGGCTCCCGAGGACCTGCTGGAGCTAGTCCTGGTCTCGAGCCCCTCAATCTCGAGGGACGGGCTGGTCGCCTATACCGTGACGAGGCTCAACCGCGACGCTAACAGGTACGAGAGCGCCACGTGGCTCGCCGGCCCCGAGGGGTTTAGGCCGCTGACCAGCGGCCCGGGGGATGTTTGCCCCAAGTGGTCCCCGGACGGCAGGCTCCTGGCCTTCGTCAGGAGGCCCCAGGAGAAGGGGGGCAAGAGCGGGCTCTACGTCGCCGGCAGGGATGGCGGGGCGTGGAGGGTTGCGGAGTCGAGGTTCGGCTTCAGGAGCATAGAGTGGTCCCCGGACGGTAGGTGGATCTACTTCACCCGGATGGCGCCGCTGAGGGGCGGGGAGGCGGAGTGGAAGGACTACTCTGAGAGGGAGGTTCTCGTCGTTGAATCCCTGCCCATCTGGTTCAACGGGGAGGGCTTCGTGTTCGACAGGAGGCTGGGGCTCTACAGGGCCGACGTGCGGTCTGGTATAGTGGAGGAGGTCGCCCGGGGGGACTTCAACGTCGTGGCCTACGCGGTCTCCCCGGACGGCAGGGTTGCATACGCAAGGACCTACGACGAGCTCAAGCCCTTCCTTCACGAGGTGGTTTTGAGGGAGCGCGACGGCGGGGAGGATGTGGTGCACAGGGGCTTCAGCGTGGCTGGCCTCGCCTGGAGCCCCGACGGCGGCTCGCTCGCCCTCCATGCCAGGGACGTCTCCAGGCGGGGCTTCGCCGCCCACTTCCAGGTCTACAAGCTAGACCCCGGCGGGGACCCCGAGTGCCTAACCTGCAGCCTCGAGAGGGACGTGATGAACACGGTTAACAGCGACGTGAGGGGGCCGTCGTGCTCCAGGACCGTGCAGTGGGGGGACGACGGGTGGATATACTTCCTAGTCTCGGACGCTGGCTCGGTGCACCTGTACAGAGTGAAGCCCGGCTCCGAGCCGGAGCCCCTCATAGCCCCCTCCTGCGGGGTGGTGGATGAGTACAGCGTCGCCGGGGGCCGGGTGGCCTACACGTTCATGACCCCCACGAGGCCGAAGGAGGTCTACCTCCTCGACGGCGGGGAGGCGAGGAGGCTCACCGGCCACAACGACCGCTGGATCGAGACCCGGAGGCTCGTCGAGCCGAGGAAGTACGCGGTGGAGGCGAGCGACGGGGCGCTCATAGACGTCTGGGTCCTCGACCCCGGGGGCGAGGAGCCGAGGCCCTGGGTGCTCTACATCCACGGCGGCCCCAAGACGATGTACGGCTGCGGATTCATCCACGAGTTCCACGCCCTCGCGGGGGCCGGGTTCGCGGTGGTCTACTCCAACCCCCGCGGCAGCGACGGGTACACCGAGGAGTTCGCCGACATCAGGGGGAGGTACGGGGAGCGCGACTACAAGGACCTCATGGAGGTCGCCGAGCAGATAACCAGGCTGCACGAGGGCCTCGACCCCGAGAGGGCCGGGGTCACGGGCGGGAGCTACGGGGGCTTCATGACGAACTGGATAGTCACTCACACCAACCGCTTCAAGGCGGCGGTGACGCAGAGGAGCTGCAGCAACTGGGTGAGCAAGTACGGCACCACCGACATAGGCTGGTACTTCAACAAGGACCAGATCGCTAGGGGGGAGCCGGTGTGGAGGGCCCTCGAGACCTACTGGGACAAGAGCCCCCTCAAGTACGTGGAGAACGCCAGGACGCCCCTGCTCATAATACACAGCCTAGAGGACTACAGGTGCTACGTGGACCAGGCCACGCAGATGTTCGTCGCCCTCAAGGAGCTCGGGGTCAAGGTGAAGCTAGCGCTCTTCCCGGGCGAGAACCACGACCTCAGCAGGAGCGGGAGGCCGAAGAGCAGGATAGCGAGGCTGAAGCTGATCATCGACTGGTTCAGGGAGCACCTCGGCAAGGCGGCTGGGAGCGGCGAGGGGGTGGCGTGAAGCCTGGCGCTGTTCACAAGAGGTTCCCGTAAAGGGTTTTTCGCCCGCGCTACGACGCGTGCGCCCCTTTAATGCCACGCCCCGGGCTAGATTACCACCCGGGTGACTGCACGCTTTGTCCGAGGCTATTAGGGGCGACGTAGAGGCGACTCTAGGCCTCCAAGCCGCGCAGGCGAGCCCCCAGGACGTGGAGGAGCTTGCGAGCGTGGTCGCGGGCTTCACCGGTGTCGCCGCCGTGGTGGGCGGCAGGGTGGCGGACGAGCTGGTCCTAGTAGCCTGGGAGGCCCTCGGGGAGCTAACCGCCATCGCGGGCCTCGGCAGGTGGACCGAGCAGGCTGCCAGGGTGGCCGGAGAATCCGCCCCCGACGCCCTCGAGCTGGTTAAGTGCCTGGGAGCCGACGCCCTGGAGGCGGCGGCTGAGTGGGCCTTCAAGACGCTAGCCGGCCTCCACGCCTCCGAGGCGCCGGGTGAGGTCGAGGCGCTGGCCTCCTGCGCCGGGTGGAGCGTTGAACCGGCGAGCCTCCCACCCCTCACGGCGGCGGCCGCGGTGGCGGTAACGCTGAACGCGGCGTTCAACAAGTACCTAGCCCTCAGGGGGCTAGTCGACCTCTAACCCCCGCAAGGCCCCCGAGCAGGGCCCCGGGGGGCTAGGCCTCCGCCTGCCGGCCGAGTGTTAGGGCGGTCGCGGGGCGCGCCTCCCGTGCCGCGGCGTCCTCGTGCACCTCGCCGTCCTCCATGACCACGCTGCCGCCCAGGATGAGCGCCACCGGCTCGCCCCTGTACCTGTAGCCCTCCCAGGCGCCGGGGCCCGCCTTGCTGTAGTCCCTCGTGGTCCGCCCGATCACGCCCTCCCTCGACGGGTCCACGACCGCCACGGCCGCCCTGCACCCGGGCGCGAGGCAGCCGTAGCCGCGGAGGCCCGCGGCGAGCGCGGGCCTGGCGGAGTAGAGGCGCCACGCCGAGGCTAGGCTCAGCACCCCCCTGCTGGCGAGGGTGAGGAGCACCCTGGCCGCGTACTCCAGCCCCGGGATCCCGGGCGGGCACTCCTCGGGCGCCCCGGACTTCTCCCCGGGCGTGTGGGGGGCGTGGTCGCTCGCCACGGCGTCAGCCAGCCCCGTGGAGACGGCTTTCACCAGGCCCTCCACCACCTCTGGGGGCCTGAGCGGGGGGTTCACCTTGAAGAGGCACCCCCTGGCCTCGTCCCTTGAGGTGAAGGTTAAGTGGTGGGGGGTGACGTCGCTGGTGAACCCGTAGCTCGCAGCCGCCTCCAGAGTCGCGGGGGTGGTGGCGTGGGTCACGTGCACCCTCAAGCCGGGCGGGGCCAGCGACGCTATCCTGTGGACAGCCTCCACCTCAGCCTCGGGGGGCCTGCACTCGGAGCCCCTCCTGCCTAGGCTGCACTCCCCGATCAACCCGGGATCCTCGGGGTGGACTATCAGCGCCTTGCCCAGCCGTGAAGCCTCAGCCGCAGCCGCGGCCAGCCCCGGGGAGTCGTAGTCCTCTGGGTAAGCCTTGAACCCGAGGACGAGGGGGTGCCCCGCCATCGCCGGGGCGTGGCCGGGGTCCCGGGGGATCCCGGCCCAGACGGCGTAGTCCACGAGCGAGAGCCTAGCCAGGCTCTCGGCCTTCAACCCGAGGCTCCCGGGATCCCTGAGGGGAGGCCTAGTGTTGGGCATGTCGACGACCGCGGCGACACCCCCGGCTGCAGCGGCAGCGGTCCCGCTGCGCTCGTCCTCCTTGAAGGAGAGCTCGAGCCCCCTGAGGTGGACGTGTATGTCGACGAACGCCGGGCCCACCACCGTCCCCGGGGGCGCCCGGTAGACCCTCGCGCCGCCAACGGGGGCCGCGGGGCCCCTGACGGCGAGCACCACTCCCCCGCCCAGGAAGATCCTGGCCTCCCTCCCGTCCAGGAGCCTCCCCTCCACCACCAGCTCCACGCGGTCAAGCACCCTCCTCCACCCCCGCGTACTCCAGTATGTCCCTGAGAGTCGTCAGGCTCCATAGCCTGACGTTCAAGCCTTCAAGCCTCTCCCTAGCCCCCTCGCCCCTGTCGACAACTACGAGGGCGTCCCTCACGACGCCCCCCTGGGCCCTGACGGCCTCTACCGCCCTCCCAATGCTCCCCCCAGTGGTTGCCACGTCGTCGACCACCAGCACCGTGGAGCCCTCGACGCTGGCCCCCTCCACCATCCTGCCGAGGCCGTGGTCCTTCCTCTCCACCCTCACGTAGGCGAGTGGAGCCTCCAGCTCGAGGGCTAGCATCGAGGCGAACGGGATCCCCCCAGTCGCCACTCCAGCCACGACGTCGAACCCGAGCCCGGCGACCCTGACGAGGGCCAGGGCTAGGTTAACGAGCCTAGCAGCCCCCAAGGGATCCCCCCACACGCGCCTAACGTCAACGTAGTACCTCGAAACCCTGCCACTCGCCAGCCTGAACTCGCCGACCATGAAAGCCCCGGACTCGACGAGGATCCCAGCGGCCGTCCTCCGGATCGAGTCCAACGCTCTACCCAAGATGGCAGCCCTCGAAGAGAGGCCGCCACGCAGCCTGGATTAAAGGCCACACCATCCATTTAATATCCTCCACCGCCCCAGCAACTAGCGGGTGTGATAGGTGCCAAAGAAGAGGACGAACAGGGGGAGGAGGAAGGGCTCGAAAGGCAGCGTTAGGATGATCCAGTGCGACAACTGCGGCAGGCTAGTGCCTGAGGACAAGGCTGTATGCGTCACCAGGATGCAGAGCCCCGTAGACCCGCAGCTCGCCAGGGAGCTCGAGAAGAAGGGCGCCATAATAATGAGGTACCCCGTCACCAAGTGCTACTGCATCAACTGCGCCATACACTACGGCCTAATCAAGATCAGGTCAAGAGAGGAGAGGAAGTCGAGGCCAACTATTGAAATCTAACCCTGAAACCCCCAAACACCTCGAGAACAGCAGGGCCGCTCTCGGCCCGCGCTCATGGAGCCGCATCCTTTTATTTATAAGGCGGGTTTAGCGGGGCGCACCGCCTCCACTATCGAGCCTGTCAGGCGAAGCCAAGCCTCCCAGCGCGCTAGAGGCTCCCCCGCGTTGAGGAGTCACGCTTCGGACGCGCCGCCGGCCGGCTCGGGATCCCAGTGCCCGGGTCCTTGAAGGCCGTCGAGCCCGGGGAGGGCGCTAGGCCCTCTTCGCTGATAGCCTATTGCCTGCGTTACTATTAAGAGCCCGGGGGGTATACCCAGTTATATGTGGAGGTGCCTCGGGGCTATGGCTGACGCTGCGCAGTCTGACGTGTGGACCACCATCCTCTTCCAGCTTGGAGGGGGCGGTATCCTGGGCTTCGCCGCCGGCTACGCCTTCAAGAAGCTGCTCAAGCTGGTCCTCCTAGTCGTTGGAGTGTTCGTGATCGGGCTCCTAGCTCTAGAGTATAAGGGCTGGGTTAGCGTGAACTACACCGCGCTAGCCAACAGCATCGAGCGCGCCCTCACCGGGGGCGCCTCGGCGGCGGCCGGCGTGAAGAGCCACATAATAGCGAACCTCCCCTTCGCCGGGGCGTTCCTAGCCGGGTTCGCCCTGGGCTTCAAGGCAGGCTAGCCCTCCCCCACCTGTAGGGGACCTGGTAGCTGGGCGACACCATCCCCGCGCGCTCGAGGAGCTCGCAGAGCTTGCACACCCTCCTCGCGGGGCTAGTCGGCTCCCCGCACCTCTCGCACTCCGGCAGCTCTTCCACGCTCAGCGACCTGGCCTGGCCCTCCAGCAGCTCGTCGAGAGTGTTCACGAGCCTCAGCAGGCTCCCGGGCCTCTCCTGCTCGAGCCTGTACAGCGCCTCCCTCACCCTCGCCCGGAGGGTGGGGGCTAGGTAGATGTACATGCACTCCGTCTCCTGGAACTTGAACCCCCTGAGCATGGCGTACGTGGCAGTCTCCCACTCGTAGATCTTCCTCAGGGGCTTGACCCTGGGGACGAGCCTCCTCGAAGCCGGGGGGGCTAGGGGGTGCTGCCTGAGCAGGCCGACCCAGTCCCCGCGGAGGATGTTAACCACAGCCGTCTGAGCCTCGTCGTCCACGTTGTGGGCGGTGACCGCCTTATCCGCCCCGTACACCCTGGCGTAGAAGTTGATTATCCTCCTCCTCAGGAGGCCGTCGTATGTGCAGGGGGACTCCTTCACCCCCCTCCTCCACGCCATGCTGACGATCTCGCTCAGGTCGAGGCCCGTGTACTCCCTTATGCTCGTCAGCACCACGACGTCGACGCCCCTCTCCCTGGCGTACCTCACAATCTTCTCGATGTCCTCCCGCCGGTTGTAGCCGGGGATCCCCTCCACGATCGAGACCACCATCATCCTCGAGGGGTTGTGGATCTGGGACAGGACGTCGAGCAGGACGAAGCTATCCTTGCCCCCGCTCAGGGCCAGCATGAGCCTGTCCCTGGGCTCGATCATCCCCCACCGCTTGATCTCAGCCCTAACCCTCTCAACGACGTCCCTGAGGAAGCACTCCCTGCACAGCCTCATACCCGTGTGGGCCTGGTACACAACTGCAGGCCTAGACTTGCAGACGTCGCACAACACCATGACTCATACCTGTGCTGGCAAGGGGCTGCGCGTCAAACCCAAATTTACTCTCAGGCCCGCCATCCGCCAGGGGCCCGGATAGGGTGCACGCCTTGACGGGCGGCGATAACGGGTTGAGCATGGAGCGCCTCGTCAGATACTTCATGGCAACGCTCGAGGTCATAGTGGCGCTCGTCCTAGCGGCTGGGGTGATAGTAGCTACCGCGAAAATAGCCGTGAACCTCAAGGAGCTACTCCTGGCCAAGGGGTTCGATAAGGAGGTGTTCCTAAGCATCATCGACAACGTGCTCCTCGTAATACTAGCCATCGACCTTACCAGGACGCTCATAACCGCCATCGTCGAGCAGCTCATCCCGATCAGGACAACCATCGAGGCGGCGATTCTAGCTGTGCTCAGGGAGTTCATAGCCGTGGAGATCAGGCACCCCTCAATCAGCCTGCTACTAACGCTCACGCTAGTCTTCGCGGTGGCCACGGCTGCATGGATCGCGATAGGCTTCAGCGAGAGGCACGGATACGGCCATGTAATTGTGAGGCTCCACCGGGGGGAGGGAGAGAAGGCTAAGCACGAGGGCAGAGAGTAAAACACTACAACCGGGCCTGGGGTGCCAAAAGCAAAAAGCACCCCAAACCGTGGACCCGGAAGCCCCTGGGGGAGGAGTCATGGCGAGGGCTAGGATCCAGCTCCCGCCGGGCGTGGAGCCCCCAAAGGCTTTGGTGAAGAAGCCTAGGCTCGTCAAGCAGGGCCCCATCGAGCCTGGGCTCCGCGAGGGCAGGGGCTTCAGCCTCGGCGAGCTCGAAGCCGTCGGCCTCACACCGAAGCAGGCTATGAAGCTCGGCCTCTACGTAGACAAGAGGAGGAAGAGCGTCCACGAGTGGAACGTCAAGGCGCTCCAGGAGTTCCTCGAGAAACTGAGGAAGGCGGGGGTTAAGATCTAAACCCCCTCCAGGCGGCCGGGGCCTAGTCGCACCTCACCGGCTGGCCCGCCTCTTCGGCGGTGGGCCGGGCCGGTATCACGCAGATGAACTTCAGCCCCGACTCGCTCGCCTTGTACTCGTGCTCCACGTTCGGAGGTATGAATATGGCGTGTCCGGCCTCTACCCTGTGCCAACGACCGCCTATCCTCACTTCCCCGCCGCCCTCGAGCACGAATATCTCGTGCTCCCAGGGGTGGTAGTGAGCCTTGATGTGCCCCCCGGGCTTCACCTCGAAGAGTCTCATGTAGAAGTTCCTGGCCCCGTCCCTCTCGGCTATAAGCCACCTGACGAACGCTCCAGTCGCCATGTCCTCGGGGAGGGGCTGGGCCTCGACGTCGCTGTACCTGACCACCTTGCCGCAGGATCCCTCGCCGCTCAACCCGAGCACCCCCCGAGAGCCAGTGGGGGCTCGTTTAAAAGCGCTGGGCGTCCTCCCCGGGGCTGCCTTGCCTCTTTCACTTCAGCAACGCCACCCTGGCTTCCCCGACCTCGACGAGGGCCACTGGGCCCTCGTACTCCGTCAGGAAGGTTAACGTTCCAGTCCTGTACTTCAGCTTCTCCACGACTGCCAGGTGAGCCTTCCCCCCTGGCTCGTAGGCAGCCGCTATTAGGCCCTCCTCGAAGCCGGGCCTCAGGGTCTTCACCCTCAACCCGGCCCCGACGCTCCTCCTGGCCACCACTACTACCTCGCCGCCTCCAGTCACTTCGGCCCACTCGACGAGCCTGGGGTCGAGCCCCAGGGACTCCAGCTCCTCCCTGCCGAGCCGCCTGCCGAAGCCCAGGGGGAGGCCCACTACAGGGGTCTGCTCGAGCCTCACACTCCTGGACTTCGAGGCCAGGAGCCTGGCGGTGATCAGCCTCTCCCTGTGGGCACGCCTCTCCTCCCTCGACTTACCGGCCGGCGCGAGGGCGCGCTTCACCTTGACGTGCCTAGCCCCCGGGAGGAGGGACTCCAGGGCCCTCGAGAGGGGCTCCTCAAGCCCCAGGTGCACCACAGTGGCGGCGCCGACGGCGAGGGCCAGGGCGGCCTTCGAGTAGAGGCCCTCCCACGGCGCAAGCCAGCCGTCGGTGTCCACGACCAGGAAGCCCTTACTCTCCCGGGTGAGCCTCGCGGCGCAGCCGAGGTAGCTGGAGAGCCTCCTCGACGGTGTGAACGAGCCCACGAAGCACCGGAGCGGCTCCGAGCCCCTCACCCAGCCGGGTATGAAGGGCGGCTCCACCACAGCGAGCGCCTCGAAGCCGGGGGCGTAAACCTCGTTCTGCCCCACGTCAACCGTCAGCAGGCTCGAGCCCCTGCCAGCCATGACAGCTGTCATAGCCGCGAGGGTGCTCTTCCCCACATCGCTGGGGCCAACCAGCAGCACCGGAGGCTCCATGCCGGCCAGCTCCCTGGCGGTGCGGGCCAGCTCCTCGTAGAGCCTGGGGTCGCCGGGGGAGAGCCTATCAGGTGAGGGGGTCACCTCAAGCTCAGCCTCCAACGCCCTCAGAGGGATCCTCCTACCCAGCGGTACAATGATCTCCCCGGAGTGCATCTCGTAGCCCAGAACCTCCGCCATGCCCCCCTCGATCCTCACTCGTGCAGGCCCGTTGACTGTGAAGACCCCGCTAACCCTAGCCATGACGGCTAAACCCTCCCGGGGGACGGCGGCCCCGAGGAGGGGCCAGGGCGAAGCCTACCTAATTTGAACCCGCCCCGGGGCACACCTTACACGCCTGGGGCCAGTGAGGACACGCCAGGTTACAGAGCCCTCCGATGAAGAGGGCCTGTGTTACCGAGGCCTTCACCAGCCCCGTGTAGGCTTGTAAACTGCGACACTACAGGATTAGGCGGTAAGCGGGCTCGCGGGCAGCCCTACCTGGAGTTATTTTATATTCAACGTAATTAAAGGTATTTATGGATATAGAAGATACCTGCGGCAGCCGCTGCAGGGTGCCTGAGCGGAATGATGGTGCCTAGAAGGAGAAGGAGGACTTACACGCTGCTAATAGTCTTGACGCCGATACTGTTTGTCCTGATAGTACTCGCGGGTATAGCGTTCGTGGTCTACTACGTAACGCCGAGGCACATATGGATCTCGGTGTACCAGTGCGGCCCCTACAATATAACCGTGCTTGTTAGGAACGAGCTCCCCGTGCCCATTGAGGTATACTACGTGATACTGAACTTCTACGACGCTAACGGTAGCCTGCAGGGGCTGTACTTCCTCGACTTCCACGGTGAACCAATACTGGGAGGGCTTGCGGTCAGGAAGCCTGTGAACCCTTTAGAGATTAGGGAGATACCCATGGAGAGAGTATCCTACATCATCGTGGAGGTGAAGTACAGGGTCGACTACAAGATATTCTCACACACAGGCTCTAAAACATTAAAAATCACTCCGACCTGCCCCACGTAACGGCTTAGCCTTGAGGAGGGGGTATGGCTTAACCTCCCGGGCCAGCCCCGGGGCTGGCCTCTGGTTTCCTGTTGAATTCCCCGTTATTCTATAAGGGAGTGTCCCTACAATCCCTCTACTTTATTATTTCTAATCTTTTATTAGGAGTAATGTTTCCGGTAAACTTTTATTTTCGGAGGCTAGGCGTGTAGGGGGCTCGGTGTTGAGTCGTGGCCGCGGTCCACGATCCTTATGAGGAGGCTAAGAGGCAGCTCCGCCAGACCGTTGAACTCCTCGGCTTGAGCGATGAGGTCTACGAGGTCCTCTCAGTGCCGGACCGGGTTCTCGAGGTCAAGATTCCGGTGAGGATGGACGATGGGAGTGTGAAGGTGTTCATTGGGTGGAGGAGCCAGCACAACAACGCCTTGGGGCCCTACAAGGGCGGCGTGAGGTACCACCCGGAGACGCATAAGAACGAGGTTATCGCCCTGAGCATGTGGATGACTTGGAAGAACAGCCTCGCGGGCCTCCCCTACGGCGGCGGTAAGGGCGGCGTGAGGGTTGACCCGAGGAAGCTGAGCGCGGGCGAGCTGGAGAGGCTGAGCAGGAAGTACTTCGAGATGATTAGCGACATAGTCGGGGTCGACCAGGACATCCCGGCTCCGGACGTTTACACGAACCCGCAGACCATGGCCTGGTACTTCGACGAGTACTCCAGGATCAAGAGGGGCCAGTACTTCGGCGTGGTGACTGGGAAGCCGCTCGAGCTCGGCGGCCTGCAGACTAGGGTGATAAGCACGGGCTACGGGACAGCCGTGGTCGCCAGGGAGGTGGCTAAGAAGCTCTTCGGCGGCATAGAGGGTAGAACCGTCGCAGTCCAGGGCTACGGCAACGCCGGCTACTACGCCGCCAAGTTCTTGGCCGAGATGGGTGCGAGGGTGGTCGCGGTTAGCGACAGCAAGGGAGGCGTGTATAGCAGCAAGGGCCTCGACGTGGAGGCGGTCAAGAAGGTCAAGGACGAGACGGGCAGCGTCGTCAACTGCAAGAGTGCCGAGAGGAGGATAACTAACGAGGAGCTCCTCGAGCTCGACGTCGACATCCTGGTGCCCGCAGCGATCGAGAACGTGATAACGGAGGCGAACGTTGACAGGGTCAAGGCGAAGGCGATAATCGAGGCGGCCAACGGACCCACCACCCCCGAGGCCGAGGAGGTGCTCACCAAGAAGGGCGTGGTGATAGCTCCAGACATCCTGGCCAACGCCGGCGGAGTGATAGTGAGCCACATCGAGTGGGTCAACAACAGGATGGGAGGCTGGATCACCGAGGAGGAGGCGCTGAAGAGGCTCGAGGAGAAGATGGTGAACAATCTCAACGCCGTGTGGGACTACTGGCAGAGCAAGCTGGACACGAGCAAGTACAACTTGAGGGCGGCGGCGTACGCCATAGCAGTCGACAGGGTCGTCAGGGCAATGAAGCTGAGAGGCTGGCTCTAAAGCACCGCCAAGCCCCTTCCAACCGGAGTAGGCCCTATCCCCCCTTTCTCCCCGGCCTTCAACTCTGGCAAGCCAGGGCGCCCCCGGGTCCGGCTTTAAGGCCCAGGGGGCCTCAAGGGGGCATCAGGGCTGAGGAGTGGCTAGGTACATCTTTGTCACGGGGGGCGTCCTCTCCAGCGTCGGGAAGGGGATAGTCTCGGCTAGCACGGGCCTCCTGCTGAAGGCTATGGGCTACAGCGTCGGCATCATGAAGATAGACCCTTACATCAACGTCGATGCCGGCACCATGAACCCCTTTATGCACGGGGAGGTCTTCGTAACTGAGGATGGCGGGGAGACGGACCTCGATCTGGGCCACTACGAGAGGTTCCTAGACGTGAACTTGACGAAGGACCACAACTTGACGACGGGGAAGGTGTACTACTCCGTTATCGAGAAGGAGAGGAGGGGTGAGTACCTCGGGCAGACGGTTCAGATAATCCCCCACGTGACGGATGAGATCAAGAGCCGTATACGCTCCCTAGCCAGGCGGACCGGCGTCGACATCCTTGTCGTTGAGATAGGTGGCACCGTCGGGGACATCGAGGGGCTCCCCTTCCTCGAGGCGGCTAGGCAGATGAGGCTCGAGGAGGGCCCCCAGGGAGCCTTCTTCATCCACGTCGCCCTCGCCCCCACGCTATCAGCTACGGGGGAGCAGAAGACCAAGCCTGTGCAGCACAGCGTCCAGGAGCTGAGGAGGATAGGTATACAGCCAAACGCGATCGTCGTGCGGACCGAGAGGCCCCTCGAGGCTGGGGCTAGGAGGAAGATAGCCCTCTACTCGACACTGCCCGAGAGGGCGGTGTTCAGCGACCACGACGTCGAGTACATCTACGAGGTCCCCCTGCTCCTAGCGGAGCAGGGGTTCCACGAGTACGTCGCCGAGGGCCTGGGGCTCGAGGCGCGGGAGCCCGACCTCTCGGAGTGGGTGGGCTTCGTGGAGAAGCTTAAACGGTCGAGCAGGGAGGTCACGATAGGCATGGTCGGGAAGTACACGAAGCTCAAGGACAGCTACATGAGCATAATCGAGGCGATACGCCACGCCTCCGCGCAGCTGGGCGTGAAGCCCAGGCTGAAGTGGGTGGAGTCAACGGACATCGAGTCTGGCAGGCTGAGCGTGGAGGAAGCCCTCTCAGGAATCGACGCAGCCATAGTCCTCCCCGGCTTCGGCAGGCGCGGGGCGGAGGGTAAGATCAGGGCGATCCAGTACTTGAGGGAGAACAGGATCCCCATGCTCGGCATATGCTTCGGCATGCAGCTCGCCGTCGTAGAGTTCGCGCGGAACGTGGCCGGCCTAGAGGGGGCGAACTCGACCGAGATAGACCCCAACACACCGCACCCCGTCGTGGACCTGCTGCCTAGCCAGAGGAGGGTCAGCAGGCTAGGCGGCACCATGAGGCTGGGCGCCAGCCCGATTAGACTAGTCAAGGGCACCCTCGCGTACAGCCTCTACAACTCTGAGGTAATCTACGAGCGGCACAGGCACAGGTACGAGGTCAACGAGCGCTACATAGAAAAACTGGAGGCGGCGGGCCTCGTGGTTTCGGGCTGGAGCCCCGAGGGCCTCGTCGAAGTCATCGAGTTAAAGAGGAGGGACCACCCCTTCCTCCTGGCGACCCAGCCGCACCCGGAGTACAAGAGCAGGCCCCTGAGGCCCAGCCCGCCGTTCACTGGACTGCTACGGTCCGCTCTTCGCGCTCCGGCGCCAGGATGAACACTACCTTGTTTACCTGGAGATCCACTATCTTCCTCACGCCCCTCCTGCCCGGCGTGTAGGTGGACTTCACCAGCTTCACTCCCTCAAGCCTGTTGATCTGGCTGCTCACGTTCGCCTTGCTCTGGCCGATCCTCTCGGCGATCTCGTCAAGCTCCCTGACGCCTGAGGCGATCAACTCCAACATCCTCACCCTCGTCTCATTGGCCAACGCTGAAGCCACTTCTGCAATGTACCTAGCCCCGATGACGTAGAGGGTGCCGTCCCTCTCGTATATGCCCTCCTTCCTGGGGACCTCCGCCTTCCTGGAGACCTCATTTACGGCTGCCATTCCAGACCACCCCCGAATTCCGGCCATCAAGCTAAGTATGTATCATGCAGAAGTTAAATAAGTTTAGTATATTCTTCATTCAAACTATGAGGCGGCCTATGAATGTAGGCCCGGGCCAGGCTGTTCCGGGGAAGCGAATTTAATAGCCGGCTGCGTCCACAATGCTCACCCAGGAGAGCCCGGAGCCTCCCCAGGGCGCTCTTGGGGCAGGGTGATTGATTGACGGTCACCCTCAAGGAGGCCTACCTGCAGCTTGAGGAGCCGGATTTCAGGGTACTCCGGGTTATAGAGAAGTGGCTCCCGAAGTACGAGTACGTCCCGGCGGAGGTTTTGGAGAGGCACGCCAGGCTGCCGCCCTCGGCCCTCTCCAGGTCGCTCAGGAAGCTCGGGGAGTTGAAGCTGGTGAGGAGGACGCTGGGGTCCCTCATAGGCTACACCCTCACCTTCATGGGCCTCGACGTGCTGGCGCTGAGGGGGCTAGTGGTTAGGGGAGTGGTGGAGGAGATAGGCGAGAAGATAGGGGTTGGCAAGGAGGGGAACGTGTACCTCGCCGTGGCGCCTTCCGGCGAGCGCGTCGTGGTCAAGTTCCACAGGGAGGGGAGGAGGTCCTTCAAGCACTTGAGGAGGGCGAGGTCGTTCATGGCCGAGGCGTCGAGGGGCCAGTGGCTCCTCAAAGCCAAGATGCTCGGGGAGAGGGAGTTCAAGATCCTCGTGGAGCTGAGCAGCCGCGGGGCCAGGGTCCCCAAGCCCCTCGGCTGGAACCGGAACGCGGTAGTCCAGGCCTACCTCGAAGGCGTCGAGCTCTACAGGCTCAAGGCGGGGGGCCTTGAGAGGGGGCAGGCGGAGAGGATCCTCTGGGACGTGCTGGAGACCGTTAGGACCGCCTACAGGGACGTGGGGATAGTCCACGGGGACCTGAGCGAGTACAACGTGCTGGTCGCCGTGGAGGACGGCGAGTATAGGGGGTACGTGATCGACTGGCCCCAGTACGTCTACAGGGAGGAGGAGCACGCCGAGGACCTCCTAAAGAGGGACGTGTACTACGTCGTCAGGTTCTTCAGGAAGAACTTCGGCGTCGACGTGAGCGAGGAGGAGGCCCTCTCCTTCGTGAAGGGGTGAAGGGGGCTTGCGGGGCGGGAGGAGGCTCTGCATGGGGGTCGACATAGAGTCGGGTAAGCCGGGCAGCTCTAAGGCGAGGTACAGCGTGGCGATAGTGGACGGCGAGGGGAGGCTGGTCTACAAGGCCTCCGAGGCGCCGCTCGCGAGGATAATCAGGCTGGCCTGGGACTACAGGCCCAGCTGCATAGCGACGGATAACGTGTTCGAGCTAGCCGAGAACGCGAGGGACCTCGCGAGGATCGCCTCCCTCCTGCCGCCGGAGACGGACATAGTCCAGGTCACCGCCAAGCCTTCGGGGGGCATGGAGTCCCTCCTCGACTCCGCCCGCCGGGCCGGCGTAGAGCTGGACTCGAAGCTGACGCCGTCTAGGACGGCTTACATCGCGGCGCTGATAGCGCTCCACGGCGGCGGCTCGAGGGTGAGGTTCCGCGGGGAGAGGGTCCTGGTGATAGTCTCCAAGGGGAGGTCGCCGAAGGGCGGCGGCATGAGCCACGAGAGGTACATGAGGAGGATAAGGGCGAGCGTCCAGAGGGCGGCGAGGAAGATCGAGGAGGCCCTGGAGAGGGCGGGCCTGGACTACGACTTAACCATAAGGAAGGGCAGGGGGGGCTACGAGTCCGCAGTGTTCACGGTCTACGCACCCAGGGAGGCGTTGAGGGGGGTTGTGAGGCCGCACAGGGGCGTCGACTACGCGGTCTCCATTAAGACGGTGTACGAGGGCCCCCTAGAATTCGGGGGGGAGCCTGGGGGCGGGGAGGCGGCGAGGAGGCCGGTAATCCTTGGCCTAGACCCGGGGGTCTCGACGGGGATAGCGATACTCGACCTGAACGGGGAGCCCCTCTACGTTGGGAGCGGTAAGAGCCTCGACAGGGGCTCCATCCTGAGCCTTGTGAGCAGGTACGGCAAGCCCGTCATGGTGGCGGTGGACACGAGCCAGGTGCCGGAGGCGGTGAAGAAGATAGCCGCCCAGTTCAACGCCGAGGTCTACGCTCCCCCCGAGGATTTGAGCGTCGCGGAGAAGAGCGAGATAGCCCAGAGGGTTCTGGGCCGCGCCCCGAGGACGCCCCACGAGAGGGATGCCCTCGCAGCCGCCTACAAGGCCTGGCTGACTGTCAAGGGGAAGGTGGAGAAGGTTTCAAGCTACCTAGGCAGGATAGGCCTCGACCTCTCCAGCGAGACGGTGAAGGAGAGCGTCCTCAAAGGGCTAACCGTGGCGGAGGCGGTGGAGAGGCAGATAGAGAAGGCGCTGGCGGAGCGCCTCGGCGGCGGCAGGGGGGAGGAGAGGCGGGCCCAGGAGCAGGAGGCCCAGGCGCCCCGGCAGTGCATAGACCCCTCGAGGATCCACGAGCTCGAGGCCGAGAAGTACGCCCTACAGAGGATGGTCGAGGAGCGGGACAGGGTGATAGAGGAGCTGGAGAGGGAGCTGGCGAGGCTCAGGAGGAGGGCGAGGGCGGAGGCCGAGGCCGCCGTGAGGGCCGAGCTCGACGCCCTTAGGGCGAGGGTTGAGATGCTCGAGGGCGAGATCGACAGGCTCCGCGGCGAGGTTGCGAGGAGGGAGGATGAGGTGGCGGAGGCGGTTAGGCTCATCGCCCTAGCCTCGCGGGGTGAGGTCCTCGTGCCCCGCGTGCTCCCGAGCGCCACGCTCTCCAGCATCCGGAGGGAGGAGGAGTCCAACGGCCCCCTACGGCCCGGGGACGTGGTCTACGTCGGGAACCCCTGGATGTTCGAGAGGGAGGCGGTTAAAGCCCTCGCCGGGGCGGGCGTGCAGGCCGTCCTCCTACCCGAGGCCTCAGGCGGCCTAGCCTCTACCCTCGAGAGGAGTGGGGTCCCCGTCTTCAGGCTCTCGGACTACCTCCGCGGGGAGTTCAGGGGGCTCCTCCTGCTCGACGCGAGGCTGAGGGTTGACGCTGAGCGGAGGAGGAGGGAGCTAGAGGAGTTCAGGGAGAGCGAGGCCAGGCTCGAGAGGCTGATCGAGGAGTACAGGCGCGAGCGCGCCAGGCTCCTCGGGAGGGAGGAGAGGGCCTAGCCCTCCCCCTCGCTGGGGGCCCTGGCCAGCACTATCTCCATCGCCGACACCAGCCTCTTCCTCCCGCCCTCGTCCTCGACCTCCTCGCTGCCTATCTTCACGTCCTTCACGATCAGGTCCTTCATGTACATCCGCCTCACGCGCTCCACGGCGTCCACGGCCTTGCAGATGTTCTTACCCCTAGCCTTGACGATGACCTCCTCCGCGCCCTCGCTGAAGAGCCTGATAATGGCTAGCACGTAGTTGTTAACATCCTTCTTCCCGATGAGGACCGCATTAGCCGGGTGAGGAGCCTCCACTCCCCCACTCACCTCGACACCGCCCACAACGAAGAAGCCGGCCGTGCGGCATATTAAGCTTCTAGAAGCTTCAGAAGGGTTCACAGCCTGCGTGGGGCCTTTAAGCGCTTCCAGGGTTAAAGGGTTAACTGCCCGCCCCCAAGCCTTTGAGTAGAGGGTGGCCTACTCTTGGAGTCGAGCCCCCTCGAGGACGCGAGGTCCCTTGTAGGCGTGGTTCTCGAGGCGTCTAGGGTGGAGGAGAGGGTTAGGGCGTTCATCGAGGCAAGCGGGATCCCCGGGGAGGCGCGGGGGAGGGTGATCCTCCTCGCCCTCGGGAAGTCGGCTCCCTCCATGGCGCGCGGGGCCCTCAAGGCGCTGGGCCGCGTGGACGGGGGCGTTGTCGCCACTCAGCGGGGCGTCGACGCCTCGGGCCTGGACGGGCTGGAGGTGGTCTACGGCGACCACCCCCTGCCCGGCGAGTCGAGCGTGAGGGCTGGGGAGGCGCTGCTCGAGTGGGCCCGCGGCGCCGGGAGCGGCGACTTGATCCTCGCCCTCGTGAGCGGGGGTGGGAGCGCGATCGCGGAGGTCCCGATGGAGCCGTTGACCCTGGAGGACTTGAGGGAGGCCTACAGGGTCCTCCTGGACTCGGGGGCGCCCATAGACGAGGTTAACACGGTGAGGAAGCACCTCTCCAAGGTTAAGGGAGGGAGGCTGGCAGCGGCGAGGGGGAGGGGCTCGAGGCTCGTGGGCCTCTACGCCAGCGACGTGCCGGGGGACAGGCTCGACCTCATAGCGAGCGGGCCCACGGTGCCAGACCCCAGCAGCTACAGGGACGCGCTCAGAGTCATCGAGCTCAGGGGGCTCAGGGACAGGCTGCCCGGGAGGGTGGTTAGGCTGCTCGAGGCCGGGGCCCGGGGGGAGGTGCCTGAGACCCCGAAGCCCGGCGACCCCGCCTTCCAGGGCGTCTCCAACGAGCTGGCAGCCTCCAACATCGACGTGCTCAGGGCGATGGCCCGCTTCCTCGAGGGGAGGGGGTACAGGGTGGTCACGCTCACCAGCAGGCTCGAGGGGGAGGCGAGGGAGCTGGGCTTCTTCCTCGCCTCCGTGAGCCTCGACGCGCTCCACCGCGGGATCCCGGCCGAGCCCCCGCTAGCGCTGCTAGCCGGCGGGGAGGCGACGGTCACCGTCACCGGGGAGAGGGGGAGGGGCGGGAGGAACACCGAGCTAGCGCTCGCCTGGGCGTTGAGGATGAACTACTGGGGCGCGCCCCGGGGGAGGGCGGCCATACTATCAATGGACACCGACGGCATCGACGGGGACTCGCCCGCCGCCGGCGCCGTAGCCGCGCCTGAGCTTATCGATGAAGCGGTGGGGGCTGGACTCGACCCCTGGCTGAGCCTCTACAGGCACGACTCCTACACCCTCCTCTCGAGGCTGGGCGCCACCGTCGAGACTGGGCCGACGGGGTCGAACCTGAACAGCGTCACCGCGGTACTCCTCCGCTAGCTCACGCCAGGAGGCCCCGGAGGGCCTCCTCCACCCCCTCCTCGAGGAGGGCGAGCGCCCAGTTGAGTTGGAGCAGCGCCCCCCGCCTCCCCCCGGCGCACACCAGCCTCTCCTCGCCCGCTACTATAACCTCGTCGTACTCCTCGCCCCGGAGGATCCTCCTGGCGCACTCGGCCTCCGGGAACCAGACTGCCTCAAGGTCGCCCGTGGAGTACCTGTAGCTCCCCCAGTTCACCGCCCTGAGGAAGCGGGGGGCGAGCGCCCTGTAGACCCGGTCCCAGCCGGCGCGGGCGGCGGTGGCTTCTATGAGGTAGAGGATCCTCCTCGCCCTCAGGGGGCCCGAGCCGAGGATCCCGGTGTAGAGCCTGGCCAGCGCCCCCCACCTGGGGCTCGCCGCGGACTCCGCCGCCTTCACCGCGAGCTCCACCGCTCTCCACGCGCTCCCCCAGTCCACCCTGCCCGGCTCGTCGTCGGGGGTGTGGTAGACCTCCCTCACGCCCTCGCTCCAGAGGCTGTGAATGGAGACCGTGGGGATCCCGGCCCACGCGGCGGCCTGGAAGCTGTCGCACTCCGGGCACTCGCAGCACCTAACCCGGAAGCCCCCAAGCCCCTCGAGGGAGGCGAGCAGTTGGGGGGCTCCGCTGAGGACCAGGCCCCCCGCGGCGAGGTCGAAGTTAATGTAAGCCGCGACCTCCCCCGAGAGCCCGGCTCTAGCGAGCTCTCTGAAGTAGAGGCGGCTCCCCCAGGACCAGTACCAGCCCGCGAACCCCGGCGCCCCCGCCTCCTCGGCGGTGAACGAGGCGAGCCTCACCCTCACCCCCCTCCCGGCGAGGATCCCGGCTGCAGCGACGGCCTGCGCAACCCCCAGCGTGTTGTCTAGGAAGCCCCCCTCCCACTTGTCGTGGTGGGCACCCACGATGACGAGGGGGCCTGAGCCTCCGAGGTCAGCCTCGAGCGTGACGCCCTGGGACTCGACTGCGCCAGCCTCAACCCACACCCTCGCCCTGCCCTCCCCCGCGATCCTCGACGCGGACTCCTCGTCGACGCAGACCACGGGCACCGGCGGCGGGGCGCCGGCCCAGTAGGGGTAACCCCACACCCCCGTCGACACTATAGTCCTCGGCCTCCTGCACGCAAGCACCAGGGCCCTGGCGCCGTGCTCCCACGCCAGGAGGGCGGCGGCCTTGGCCTCGTCGGGGTTCCCGGGCTCCCCCGCGACCGCTATGGGCGACCCCCTGTAGGACGCCCAGCTCCCGGGCTCCGAGGGGTCCCCGGGAACCCACTCCGCAGCCCCCTCCACGTCGGCGTCGAGGCTGTAGGGCTGCACCCGCAGCCACGCGGGGCGCGGCTCGACTCCGCCACCCCTCAGGCGCCAGGTGGTGAGGGGCACCGGGATCCTCCTCGGCCTCACCCCCAGCACGTCCTCCACGAGCCCAGCGACGGCGTCGACCGCCTCGCGCTCCTCCCTGCTACCTGCAACCACGGGCCCCGGCCTCCACAGCCGGAGCGCCCACTCCCTCAACTCCCCAGGGCCGAAGCGGGACACAGGCACCGAAGCCCTCCCCCAACCCCGAGCCCCCGGGGGAAGGCGGTCGCCCCCAGATTAACGCAGGCCACCGGGGAACCCCGAGCCCCGGGGGGCTTGCCGGGGTGTTCCTGACGGGGAGGGAGGCGGCCTACCAGCTAGGCCTCCGGGGGCTGCCCGCTGAGAGCGTGCAGCCGGCCGGCGTTGACTTGAGCGTCGCGGAGGTTGAGGTCTTCGAGGAGCCGGGCTTCCTCGGCGTGGGCGAGAGGAGGATCCCGGCGGGGCGCAGGCTCGAGTGCCCCGGCGGGGTCTGCAGCCTCGCCCCGGGGACGTACAGGGTCAGGTTCAGGGAAGTGGTTGAGGTGCCCCTGTGGGCCGTGGGCTTCTGCTACCCGAGGAGCAGCCTCCTAAGGATGGGCGCGGCCCTCCACTGCGCGGTCTGGGATCCCGGCTACAGGGGGAGGGGCCAGGCTCTCCTAGCCGTCTTCAACCCCCACGGCTTGAGGCTCGAGCTGGGCTCGAGGGTGGCCCAGCTAGTCCTGGCAAGGCTCGAGGGCCTGCCCGAGGCGGGGTACCGGGGCGCCTACCAGGGCGAGGGGCTCGAGGGCAGACCCCCCGAGACATGAGGAGCGACCGTGACGACGTCCCCGGGCTTCACCTTCGAGTCGAGCCTGGCGGGCCTCCCGTTGACCAGGTATATCAACTCGTCGGGATCCAAGCCCTCGGGGATCCTCACAACCTCCCTCAACTCCTTGACGCCGTCAACAGGCACCTCGACCTGCCTCCCGTAAAGGCTGGCGAGGTAGCCCAGGTACTTGACTACAACCTTGCCCGCCACCACACCCCACCCATGCGCAGCAGCCACGCCCCAGGGCGGGGGCGTGTTAGTAGGTGTATATCCAGACCCCGGGAATGGTCGGGGCATTTAACGCCGCAGCACCCTTAACGTCTCACAGGCGCCGGGCGGGTGCGGCTACCCTCGGGGGAGGGTTTACCCGCCTGGAAACAGGCCCGTCCACTCCTTCATCGCTATTAATCCCACCGCATTATTTAAGTTTAAAATTAGTGTTCCAGCGGAGCACGGTGAACGGATTGCCTAAGGGGTGGAGCGGCCGGGTTCTCTTCGTTGACCTGAAGGAGGGCGGGGCCGAGGCTAGGGTCGTGGAGTACCCGGGCGAGTGGGCTCGCATGTTCCTCGGCGGCAGGGGGCTGGCCGCGAGGATCCTCTGGGAGTACCTTGAGCCCGGCGTCGACCCGCTCTCCCCGGGGAACCTGCTAGTCTTCGCCGTTGGCCCCCTCACCGGGCTCCCCCTCCCTAGCAGCGGGAAGATGGTGGTCGCCGCGAAGAGCCCCCTCACGGGGGGTTATGGGGACGGCAACATCGGTAGCCTGGCAGCGGTCGAGCTGAGGAGGTCCGGGCTAGACGCGGTGGTGTTCAGGGGCAGGGCCCGGAGGCCCAGCGTCGCCGTGCTCGAGCAGGGCGAGTTCAGGCTCGAGCCGGCCGACGACTTGTGGGGCCTCGACACGTGGGAGGCTGAGAGGAGGCTTAGGGAGAGGTATGGGAGGCGGGCCGGGATCCTGGAGATCGGCCCGGCTGGAGAGAACCTGGTTAGGTACGCCACCGTGACCAGCCAGGAGGGGAGGAGCGGCGGCAGGCCCGGCATGGGGGCGGTGATGGGCTCCAAGAACCTCAAGGCCCTCGTAGTCATAGGGGACGGGGAGCCCGAGGTCTACGACCCCAAGGGGCTCAGGGAGACGGGCCTCAGGGCCTACCTGGACGTCAAGAAGTCCAGGGGCTACGAGTTCTGGATGCGCCAGGGGACTATGGCCACCGTGGAGTGGGCGCAGGAGAACAGCGTGCTCCCCACCCTCAACTTCAGGGAGGGAGTGTTCGACGAGTACAAGGGGATAGACGGCTACAGGATGGAGGAGCTCAAGGTGGCCCAGAGGGGCTGCCCCAACTGCAACATGACCTGCGGCAACGTGGTCAGGGACGCCGAGGGCGACCCCAGCGAGCTGGACTACGAGAACGTGGCGATGCTCGGGAGCAACATAGGCCTCGGGGACCTCTCCAAGGTGGCCGCGCTTAACAAGCTGGCGGACAAGCTCGGAGTAGACACGATAAGCCTAGGCGCGAGCCTCGCCTTCGCCGCGGAGGCGAGCGAGAAGGGACTAGTAGGCGAGAGGGTGGAGTGGGGCGACTACGGGAAGTTCAGGGAGCTAACCCTGGACATAGCCTACAGGAGGGGCGGCCTCGGCAGGCTCCTAGCCGAAGGCGTGGCGAGGGCCGCGGAGAAGCTCGGCGGCCCCGCGAGGGACTTCGCCATGCACGTCAAGCGCCTGGAGGTGAGCGCCTACGACTGCCACGCCGCCCCCGGCATGGCGCTCGCCTACGCCACGAGCCCCATAGGGGCGCACCACAAGGACGCCTGGGTGATAAGCTGGGAGGTGGCGACCAACAGGTTCTCCTACTCCAGGGAGAAGGCCGCTAAGGTGGTGGAGCTGCAGAGGCTGAGGGGAGGCCTCTTCGAGAGCCTCGTCGCCTGCAGGCTCCCCTGGGTGGAGCTAGGCCTAAGCCTCGACTACTACCCCCAGCTCCTCTACCACGCCACCGGGGTCAGGTACTCCTGGGAGGACCTCTACGACGCGGCTGACAGGATATACGCCCTCATCAGGGCGCTCTGGGTGAGGGAGCTGGGCGGCTGGAGCAGGTCCATGGACACGCCGCCCGCGAGGTGGTTCAAGGAGCCCCTCACCAAGGGCCCCCTCACCGGGGCGAGGCTGGACTACGACAAGTACAACGAGCTGCTCGACCACTACTACGACCTGAGGGGCTGGGACCGGCGGGGGATCCCGAGGAGGTCGACCCTCGAAAGGCTGGGGCTAGGCTTCACCGTGCCCGTGCTGGAAAAAATAGTGGGGCTGGAAGGCTAGACCCCCGCCTCGGCCCCCAGAGTCTTCAGTATCTTCATCAACTCCTTGTACCTATTCCTCACGGTGACCTCGGTGACTCCGGAGACGCTCGCGACCTCCTTCTGCGTCTTCTTGTAGCCCTTCTTCTGGGCCGCCATGTAGACCGCGGCCGCCGCGAGGCCGCCCGGGTCCTTGCCGGCGGTGAGGCCGTACTTCTTCGCTATCTCAATGATCCTCATCGCCGCGGCCTGCACGTCCTCGGGCAGGCCTAGGGCCGACGCGATCCTGGAGACGTAGAGCTCCGGCTTGATGACCGGGATCTTCAGGTCCAAGTCCCTCACGAGCAGCCTGAAGTTCCTCCCGATCTCCCTCTTCGGGTCGGCCTCGCGGGTGTCCACGACTTTAGCTATGTCCTCAAGCGTGTATGGGAGGTTATGTATCCTGCACGCCGCGAAGACGGCCGCAGCCGCCATCGCGTTAATGCTACGCCCCCTCGTGAGGCCGCGGGCCGCGGCCTCCCTGTAGATCCTCGCAGCCTCCTCAGCAACGTAATCCGGGAGGCCCAGGCTCGCGGCTATCTCCTTAATCTTACTCAGGGCCTGGTTAATGTTCCTGTCCATGTTACCCGTCACGCCGGCGCTGGCGAAGCCCGAGCCGCGAATGAGCCTCGTGACCTTCTGCGGGAGCCTGGTCCCGTACCTACGGGCAAGCATGGAGTCAGCGCCATAGTTGGGGCTCGAGACGCTGAGGGGGGTGCCGACCCTGGACCTCCTCTGCTTCTCCTCCGGGGTGTATGCACGCCACTCAGCGTCGTCGGAGATGACCCCCTCCTCAATGATGTAACCGTACTTCCTGCAAATCTTAACGCCCAGCCATGGGTCGTAAACGATCTCCTCGGGGGGGCAGGGAGGAAGGCCCTCGCCAGCCTTCTTACCCTTCTCATTCTTCTCCGGCAAGACTTCCAGCCCCATATATTAAAGTATCGCCCGATACTACCGGGCGATACCCACTTAAACCTCTACTGTTTACAGTATTTAAGCTTTTCGGTCCAGTCTGGCCCCCTCCGCGCCTATTTCAACGCTCCTCACCCAGGGGGAGTGGAGCCTGAGCGCCTTCACCACGCTCTCGAGCCTGCCTTCCTCCACAACCGCTATGACGCACCCCCCGCCCCCGGCTCCCGTCAGCTTGGCCCCGAGCGCGCCGGAGGAGCGGGCCTTGTGGACGAGCAGCTCGACCTCCATGGAGGAGGCTCCGAGGGCTGAAACCATCCCGTGCGCCAGGTCGAAGGCCTTCCCGAGGAGGGCGGCGTCCCCCCTCTCTAGGGCGTCGATGACTATGTCGACGAGCCTGTCGGACGCCTGGTAGAGGAGCGAGGCCGCCGGCCAGAGAGCCTCAGCGTTCCCGAGGACCCGGGCGACGAGCTCGCCGGTGGCCCTGCTCTTGCCAGTGTGGGCTATGACCAGCCTAGTCCCTGGGGGCAGCTTCAGGCTCAGCCGCCTGGGGGGCTCGCCCGCCCTGTAGACTAGGCCGCCCCCGTAGGATACGATGGTGTTGTCGACCCCGCTGGGCCTGCCGTGGACGACCTTCTCAGCCTCGTAGGCTACCCTCGACACCTCCCCCGGGCTCAGCGGCTCGCCGTTGAGCGCTGAGAGGGCGAGCGCGAGGGCGGCGCTCGTCGCCGCGCTCGACCCGAGCCCGGCGGCGGGGGGCAGCTCGCTCTCGACGACGGCCTCGAATGGCTTCACCTCGTAGCCGAGACGCTTGAGCCCCTCAATGATGGCTGGGACCTGCCTGAACGCGCTACTGCCCCTCAGGGATCCCTCCCCGTCGAGCCGGGCCTCCGCCCCCAGGGCTGGGCTCGAGAGCCTCGCGGGCCACGAGGCGAGGGGGCGGGCCTTGACCCTGACCCTGAGCCCTATGCTCGCCGCGAGCGCCCTCGAGCCCTTGACTACGAAGTGCTCCCCGACCAGTATCACCTTGCCCGGCGCCGAGGCCTGGACCCACCCGCTCAACGCTCCCACACCGGGAGTATTACCGGCTCGTCCTGGGTATACCCCTTACCGGTCCGGAGGGCTATTTCCGCCTTGGCCAGCTCGTAGCCCAGGTAGGCCGCGTGCTCGGCGTCCATGCCGACCTCCCTCACCAGAGCCCTCGCGAGGCTGAGGGCGTGGCGGCCCCTGAGCCTGAGGGGCTCGCCCCCCTTCAGGGGCCTCCACTCGACGAGCAGGTACCCCTCGTCGTAGTCCACCTTGACGAGCACGTACCCCCGGGGGTCGAGGCGGGGCGGGATGAAGCCCACCTCCCGGGCCCCCCGGGAGGGGGAGCTCGGGGGCTTCGAGGCCTCCTTCACGACGAGGAGCCTGCTGAAGAGCCCCCTCTCGCTGGACCCCCTCCTCCACGCCTCCCAGGCGAGGCGCAGCGCCTCCCTCGCCTCGGAGGTGCTCCACCTGTTCTTCCACGAGTCCTCCACGGCGAGGTACACGCTCGCGCCCACCTCGACCGCTAGGAGGGCCAGGAGGGCGTGGACCCCGTGGGTGTCAGCCTCGACCTCGTTGGCGGCGTTGGCGGCGGAGAAGAGCATTGGGACCCCCAGGCGGGAAGCATCCACGTACCTGGAGATCGACCGAGCCAGGCCGAGCGGGGGCAGGTCCACTACTGGGTCCACTATAACCCTCTCGACGCCCACCTCCCTCAGCGACTCGACCGCCCGCCGGAGGGCCTCAACGCTCCTGTCGCCAACCACGAACGCAGCGTCCCCGGCGCCCCCGGAGGCGGCCTCGACGGCGACGCTGGGTGTTGAGAAGACGGCGGCGGCCCCGGCCTGGACTGCCTCCCTCGCGTGGCGAGGCGTGGGGGCCTCGGCGGCGACAGCCACGCGGAGGCCCTCGAGGGCCCTCGCCGCCTCGGAGACCCTGGCGGCTAGCTCCCCGGGATCCCAGCTGGGGAGGGCCCCCACCACGACGACCTGGGCCCCCTGGCGGGCGAGGCGCCTCGCCTCCTCGGCGACGAGGCTCCGCGGAGTCTCAGGCGGCACCTCTGAGGCCAGCACCACGGGGGGCCCCCTCTCCGGGACCGGCACGCCGGCTACTCTGAACGCCTCCCTCGCGCTCTCCAGCCTCGGCTCTGAGCCCACGACCTCGTCCGCGGGCCTAACCGGGTCGAGCCTGCCGCCCCTCCTAAGGTAGTCTATGATGAAGGGGATCCCGCCGCTGAGCCTGGTCCCCTTGTAGACGGGGATCCCTAGGATCTCGGATAGGACCCTGGCGTCCCCCCTCACCATTCCGGGTATTACGGCTACGTCGCCCCACCGGGCCGCCTCCGCGAGGTCCCTCCTCTCCCTGAGGATCCTCGCCAGCGCCTCGACGGTGGCGAGGCCCATCACGGCTATGGGCATCTCCACGACCCTGACGTCTGGGATGCCCTCCACCAGCCTCCGGACGTGGTCGGCCGCCGCTCTGCCTGTGATTACTACGATCCTCACCTTCGGCTACCCCAGGATCCTGCGGGCCTCCTCGATTATTTGAGCGTAGGAGCTGGTCCCAACCCTCGACGCCCCCGCCGCCACGGCCTCGAGGAGGTCGACGAGCGTCCTCACGCCCCCAGCCGCCTTGACTGGCAGGCCGTGCCTGGCGGCGCGGGCGGCGAGCCTTGAAACCGTGGCGGGATCCCCGCCCTTGCTGAGCACTCCCGTGCTCGTTTTAACCATGAACACCCCCGCCGACGCCGCGGCCTCGACGACCCAGTCAAGCTCCTCATCCGTGAGGAGGGGGGCCTCCACTATCGCCTTAACCCTGGAGCCGTGGCGCCCCGCGGCCTCCACGGCCAGGCTAAGCTCCCGCTCAACGTAGCCCCTATCCCCCGACTTCACCCTCGACAAGTCTATGACGTAGTCTATCTCCTCAACGCCGGCGCGGGCGAGGACCTCTACCTCCCTCACCTTAGCCTCCAGGGGTGCGTAGCCGTGGGGGAAGCCGGCGACGCTGCAGAGCCTCACCTCCGCCTCCCCCGCCCTCCCGGCGAGCTGGAGGGCGTGCGAGGGCGGCACGAGGACGCAGTAGACCCCCAGGGCGGGGGCGCGCTCCACGAGCGACTCCGAGGCGGACAGGGGCTTCGTGGGGTCCAGCATGGTGGCGTCGATGAGCCCAGGGACGCTCGGCCTCCCCGCTATCTCCCAGAGCCTCCTGGCCAGCCCCGCGTAGCCCTCCAAGCAGACCCCCGGGGGTTGAGGGGCTCGAGGCTGGCGGTAATTAACCGCTGGACCCCCCGTCCACCCTGCGGAGGAGCGCTATGAAGCCCGTGTGCCCGGTCATCTGCGGCGAGGGCCTCACGGCCCCCCGCTTCACCTCTATCTCCCTCACCAGGACCTCGTAGGCGTTGATGAACACCCAGCCGTCACCGTCTACCGCGAGGAGCTTCTCGAGCTGGTTGTAGGTGGGCACGAAAACGACGGCCGAGCCCCCGGGCCTCACGCTCCCCCTGAGCGCCTGCAGCGCCTCCCAGGGGTCTGGCATGTCGAGGAAGACCGCGTCGAACTCCTCCCCGGGCACCCCGTTCCTCACGTCGCCCAGCCTCAGCTCCACGCAGCCGCCGAGGCCCAGCGCCTCCAGGTTGCGCCTTGTAGCCTCGATGGCGTCCCGCCTGACGTCGTAGCCAACCACCCTCCCCCTGCAGCCGGTGGCCGCGGCGAGTGCGGCGGTGAGGAACCCGCTGCCCACCCCGGCCTCGAGGATCCTCATACCCGGCCCCACGCCGGCGAGGGAGACCATGAAGCCCTGGTCCTTGGGGTAGATGACCTGGGTTGCCCTCTCAAGGTCGTGTATCATGAGGTCATACCTGCTCGGGGGGAGCACGTAGGCCACCCCCCTCTGCAGCTCCAGCCTCGACCCCCACCTGGCCCCGGCTAGGTCGGCGCCCCTAACGACGCCGGCGAAGGTGGAGTAGACCGCCGACTCCACCGCCCTGAAGAGGTAGCCCCTCCTCCTCTCACCGGAGACGACGAAGAGCAGGACCAAACTGCCAGGCTCCACGCGGTCCAAGCCCCACGCCTCCCTCCCCGGGGCTCGCATGACAGTTGCAGGGAGGGAAGGCGCCTCCATTAAAAGGCCTGAGAGGCCTCCACCCCCTCGGGGCGGTTGAAGGGCGGATCCTACACGGGCCTAGGGGTCGTCCTTCAACCACCGCCTAGGGGCACTTAGGAGTAGCCTCATCCTCGGAGCCCCGCGGGCCCGCCCGGGGGGTTGTCCCGGGTTGTGGTGGAGGCTGAAGCGTTAAGCGGGGGCGGGCCACTCGTTTATTTCGCCTCGCACGAATAATTTTGCCGGTTGCGGTGGGTGGCGCGTGGCTCGCAGCAGGGCTGAGATTGAGAGAGACGCCAAGGAGGTGCTCAGGAGCCTAGACAAGGTCGCCGGGGTAGCCGCGCTCAAGGCCCTGAGGAGGGTCGGCAGGGCGCTTAGGATAGCGATCCCTGCAAGGCACAGGGTCATGCTAGTCGTCAGCGGCGGGGACCCCGCGGTCGTCGGGGCAGTCACCGCTAGGGCTCTGCTATACTATGAGAAGGTTTACAGGAAGACTGCTGGGAGGAGGCCTCTGGAGCTGCTCTACGTGTTCCACGACGAGTTCGACGACGCTAGGCTTCGGAAGGAGATAGTGAAGAGGGCTGTCAAGGAGAAGGGGAGCCTGCTCCACCAGACTACAGCGAGGTACGAGGATAGCGAGAAGTACCTTGGAACCACCTTTCAGGCCCTCGTCCTAGACCTGACCAACGACTTGAAGCCGAACGACGTGGGCAGGCTCGTCGGCGTCGTGGAGGGCGGGGGCTTCATAGTAGCACAGGCCCCGCCCTGGGGCGAGTGGGACAGGAGGCTCACGATTTTCAAGGAGAACCTCCTAGTCCCAGGGTACGAGGAGCCCCGGCACATCTTCATAACCTGGTTCAAGAGGAAGCTCCTCGAGCACAACAAGAACATCTACGTCTACGACGCCGACAGGGGCGAGCTGATAAGCGGGGAGCCCTTCAAGGCCGAGCCCAGGCCCCGCAGGGAGGTGACCATCCCGGAGAAGAGGCTCTTCCCCGAGGAGATCTACAGGCTGGCGCTCACCAACGACCAGGTCCGCGTCATCAAGGCGATGGAGTGGTTCTACGAGAAGCCCAGCAGGGGCAAGAAGAAGGTGCTAGTCGTCACCGCCGACAGGGGTAGGGGGAAGAGCTGCGCCGTCGGCATAGGCCTCATAGGCCTGGCGAAGATGCTGGGCAGGGTGAAGCACAAGGTCAGAATCGTCGTCACCGCCCCAAGCCTCAGCAACGTGCAGAGCCTGATGGAGCTGGCGCTCAGGGCCGCGGAGGCCGCCGGCCTCTCCCCGAGGCCCGTGAAGCGCGGCGGTCTCGTGATCGAGATCCAGGGGAAGGGGTTCAGCCTGGAGTACTGGGAGCCGGCGACGGTGCCGAGGCTCCAGCAGGCTGACATCGTCGCAGTCGACGAGGCCAGCGGCATACACGTCCCCCTCCTCCACAAGATCTGGAGGGCGCACAGGAGGATAGTCTTCGCCGCGACCATACACGGCTACGAGGGCGCCGGGAGGGGGTTCAACGTCAGGTTCCTGAAGGCGGTGAAGGAGGACCCGAACACCATGCTCAGGCAGATCGATATGGATGAGCCTATAAGGTACGCCAGGGACGACCCGGTGGAGAAGTGGCTCTTCGACGTCCTGCTCCTCGACGCTGAGCCCGCCGAGCTGGACGAGGTTGACTTGGAGGACATAAGGGAGGGGAGGCTTGAGTACCTCAAGCTTGACCCTGAGTGGCTCTTCAGCCGCGAGGGGGAGAAGACGCTCAGGCAGCTCTTCGGCATCTACGTCCTCGCCCACTACAGGAACGAGCCGGACGACCTCGGAATGCTGGCCGACGCCCCTCACCACAGCATTAGGGCTGTGAGGACGGAGAGGGGTAAGAAGATAGTCGCCGCAGCCCAGGTCGCGGAGGAGGGCGGCCTCGACGAGGAGACGATCGACAGGCTCCTCCGGGGGGACAAGATACCGGGCAACATCATCCCCGACAGGCTGCTGAAGCACGCTAGGATCAAGGACTTCGGCAGGATGAAGGGGTGGAGGATTGTGAGGATAGCAACCCACCCGGAGGTGCAGGGCCGCGGCATAGGAAGCAGGCTCCTGAGCTTCCTCTACGAGGAGAGCGTGGAGAGGGGCTACGACTGGCTCGGCAGCGGCTTCGGGGTGAACGAGCAGCTCCTCAACTTCTGGCTGAAGAACGGGTTCACGCCCCTGCACCTCAGCCCCGACAGGAACCCGGTGAGCGGCGAGTACACCACCCTCGTGCTGAAGCCGATAACCGAGCGGGCGAAGAGGGCCGTCGAGATCGCGGCCCGCGAGTTCAAGAGGAAGCTCCTAGACAGCCTCCACGACACCTACAGGGGCCTCGAGACCGAGATAGCCCTCATGATGCTGGACGCGCCCCCGCCCGGCGTGGAGCCGGGCTACAGGCCGAGGCTCACCAGGATACAGCTCGACAGGCTCTGGGTCTACAACTGGGGCCCCATGACGTACGAGGCCGCCACCGACGTCATCAGGGAGCTGGCGAGGGCCTACTGGCTCCAGGAGCCCGGCGAGAGGGCCAAGCTCACGCGGGAGGAGGCGTGGGTGCTCACCGCCAAGGCCCTCCAGGGCAAGCCCTGGGAGGAGGTCGCAGCCGAGCTAGGCTGGGGCAACCCCCACAGGGTAATGGTTGCGATGAAGGAGGCGGCGAGGAAGATGGCGAAGCACTACTTCAACCTAACCGAGGACTCCCCCGTCGGGGTGGAGTAGGGAGGCGGGGCCTGGCTAGAACGGCTTGACCGGCTGCTCCGCGCCGCACGCCTCGCAGACGAGGATCCACACGCGGCCCCTGCGCTCGAGCCTCGTGTCGACGCTGCCGCAGGTGGGGCACCTCACGTAGGTCCTGAGGAACATCTGCAGGAACTGGTTTATAACCTTCCTCGACACCTTGACGTTGAGCACGAGCTGGCCGCTGTCAGGGTCGTACTTGCCTGCGGCGGCTAGCTCCTTCTGAAGGTACCTGGCCACCAGCTGGGGATCCCTCTTCAGCTTCATCGATATCTCCTTAAAGTTCCTGATAATGGTCTGGTTACCGATCCTCAGCACCTGGGGCTCCGGTATCTCGTACTCGCCGCTCCCACTCTTGGGGGGCACCTTCTTGTAGAGCCTCTCCAGGAGGTAGTTGTAGTCCTTCAAGAGCTCCCTCACGCTTCCAGCCACGCCTGAATCACCCGCTCCCTTAAGGGGCTGGGGACCGCGGGTTTTATAGTCCCGAGCATATTCCGCCGGGCTGTGGTGGGGGCAGGAGATGCCGGCGCCCATAGAGGTCGGAAGGGTCTGCGTCAAGGTCCAGGGTAGGGAGGCCGGCAGGAAGTGCGTCATAGTAGACATCATAGACCACAACTTCGTTCTAATAACTGGGCCGAAGAGCCTCACCGGCGTTAGGAGGAGGAGGGCCAACATCAACCACATAGAACCGCTCGACGTGAAGATAGAGATAAGCAAGGGGGCAAGCGACGAGGAGGTCCTAGCCGCCATAGAGAAGGCTGGGCTCACCGAGTTCATGAGAGAGCGCGTCAAGCCCCAGCTTAAGCCCGTCTAACCCTCACTCTAGCCCCAGCTCGCTCGCCCTCACCGCTTTATCGCCTAGAATGTAGTACTTGCCCGACTCCCTGTACTCCCTCTTCCAGATGGGGGCCTCGTGCTTGACCCTCTCAACGGCCTCCTCCAGAGCCGGGAACACCTCGCCGCGGCGGCTCCCGGCTACTGCGACGACGAGCGTCACGTCCCCCGGCTTGAGGCTGCCGACGTAGTGGGCTATGAACACTCTGACGCCGTGCTTCCCGGCGACCTCCTCCGCTATCTCCTGCAGCTTCGCCTGAGAGTACTTTTCATCGTACTCGTACTCGAGCCTCTCAACCCTCTCACCCATGTTCACCCCCCTCACGACCCCGACGAACAAGGCGACCGCCCCAATGTCGCCCGAGGCCGAGGCCAGCCGCTCCACCAGCGAGTTCAAGTCGAGGGACTCCCCCTTCCTGAGTATCACTCCCTCCGCCCTCAGGGGCCCCGTGGAGCCGCCGGCGGAGGGCGGGAACAGGGTCACCTCCCCGCGGGCTTGGTCGTCGAGCGAGGCGGGCCTGCCGTTGATGAGCACCACAACGTCCCAGTTAATGGACTCCAGAACCCTGGCGAGCCGCTCGTTCTCCCCGGCCAGCCTCTCGAGCACCGACCTCACGCTACGCCCCTCGTCGACGTCCAAGACTAGGGCCCTGCTTCCAACCGCGTCCTTCAGGAGCCCGAAGAACCTGAAGAGCACCTTGGCGGCCATCATATCACCTTCCGGCTGCTCTCCCTTCTCCTCTTAATAGACTCCCCGAGCTCCTCTAAAACCTCCTTCAAAGGGCCCTTAACGCAGGAGTCGTCAACCCTCTCCAGGAGCAGCCTCAGGAACTTGGCTGCGCAGTCGTTGCTGTGGAAGTAGAGCGTGACCCCGGCCTTGTGGATAACCACTCCCTGGCCCTGGGGGAACTTCCTGCCGCACACGACGCACTCGTACAGCCTCCGAGCCATAGCGGCTCTACCGTGGCGCTAGCCTCCTTTTAAGCCTTTTAAGGCGCAATCGCCACGGAGGGTGGAGGCTTCAAGGAATAACAGAGCTAGAGGGAGGCGTGCCGGAGAGCCGCCCGGTAGGGCCTAGGAGGAGTGATGGTTGATGAGCTACAGTAGTAGGGGGGAGGTGCTACACGGCAGGATAAGGAGCCTCGTCAAGGAGAGGGGCTGGTCTAGCCTTACGAGCCTGCAGGAGAGGGCCGCATCCGCCATAATGAGCGGCTACAACGTCCTCATAGTCGCCCCCACGGGCGCCGGGAAGACCGAGGCCGCCCTGCTCCCAGTGCTCTCCATGATGGTCGAGGGGAACCCTGAGCCGGTGACGCTGCTCTACATAACCCCCATGAAGGCGCTGATCAACGACCTGTACTCCAGGATCAAGTGGTGGGCCGACCGCCTGGGCTTCCGGGTGTCGAGGAAGCACGGGGACACGCCGAGCAGGGAGAGGAGCGCTAGGCTCCGCAGGGTGCCCCACATACTGATAACGACCCCGGAGAGCCTGGAGGTAGACCTCGACTGGTCGACGTCGTTCAGGAGGCACCTGGCTAACGTCAGATTCGTTATAGTAGACGAGGTCCACGAGCTCATAGGAAGCAAGCGGGGGGCCCAGCTGCTCGTGCTCCTCGAGAGGCTGAAGAGGCTCTCGGGCCGCGACTTCCAGAGGATAGGCCTCTCCGCCACCGTGCCAAGGCCCGACGAGGTGCTCAGGGCCCTATCCGGCTCGAGCCAGAGGCCGGTGAAGGTGCTGGGCAGCGGGTCCAAGGCGATGGAGCTCTCGGTCAGGTACGTGAGGGACGACGTTGGAGACATTTGGGTGGAGTCGGCGAAGAGGATCCTGGCTGAGATAGAGCCGCAGACACTGGTCTTCACGAACAGCAGGTACGCCGCGGAGAAGCTGAAGGAGGCGCTTGAAGGCCTCAAAGTCAGCGACGTCTACGTGCACCACTCAAGCGTCTCCGCCAAGCTGAGGGAGGAGGCGGAGCGCAGCCTGAAGCAGGGCAAGGTCAGGGCGGTGGTGTGCACGAAGACGCTAGAGGTTGGCATCGACGTTGGCAAGATCAGGAGGGTGATCCAGTACAGGGCGCCTGGAAGCGTGGCGAGCCTCATCCAGAGGGTGGGGCGTAGCGGGCACTCCCTCAACGCGAAGCCGAGGGGCACCATTATAGCCGTCGGCTGGCTTGACTTCGCCGAGGCCCTAGCTGAAGCCTTCATGGCCATCGAGGGGGTGGTCGAGGACAGGCTCAGGGGCCGCCTGGTCCCGCTCGACGTCGCGGCGAAGGAGATAGTGGGGATGGCGCTCCAGGGGGGCGTCACGGTCGAGGAGGCTATTGACACGATACTCTCCTCGGCCCCCGAGACGGGCCTTTCAAGGGTGGAGCTGGAGGAGCTCGTGGAGTACCTGAAGAAGAGGGGCCTAGTGAAGGTTGAGGGAGGCCTCCTGAAGCCGGGTCCAACCTTCTACAAGATCTGGAGGTTCCAGGGGGGCGACGCCAAGTTCTGGTGGACAAGGTCGTTCACCGAGTTCTTCTCAACCATCAGCTCCAGGGACGCGTTCACGGTGTGGAGCGGCGACCGCATGGTGGGGAGCATTGACTCGGCGTTCGTCTACAGGTACCTGAGGATAGGGGACAGCATAAGGCTCGCCGGCAAGACCTGGAGGGTCAAGGGGATAGACCCCTACCAGTCACGCCTCCTCGTCGAGCCCTCGAATGAGTCCGCGGAGGCTCCGCTCTGGAGGGGTGAGGGGCCGCGGAGGAGCCCCGCAGTGGCGGAGTGCTTCGGGAGGGTCATCGAGAACCCTGAGGTCCCCGGAGTCGACGCTGACCCGGAGGGGATCCTGGAGGTTAGAAGGGTTAGGGACGAGTACGTCAGGAGGGGTATACCCATACCGGGCAGGAGGAGGGTTGTCTACGAGAGGTACCTCAACGAGCACGTGTTCACGGTGCTCCTGGGCAGCGGGGCTAACGAGGCGCTCGCACTGGTGCTTGCGCACATAGCCTCGAAGCAGGCGGGGTGGAACGTCTACTACAGGGCGAACTTCTACGGCTTCTCCGTCCACGCCCCCAACGTTGACGTGCTGGAACTCCTCAAAAACCTTGACGTGGGCGAGTTCCTCAGCGAGCTCGACGCGGCCATCGAGAAGAGCCCGTACATGAGCCAGGTGCTTAGGAGCATCCAGCTCGACTTCGGCAAGACCGATAAGCCGGACCCGGAGGAGGACGCGCTCCTCATAGCGGAGGCGAAGAGGCAGGTGATAGAGAACTACCTAGACGTCCAGGAGGTCGTGGCGTTCCTGGAGGACCTGAAGGCTGGGAGGGTTGAGCTACACTTCGCCGGCGCCGGGGGGCTGACGCCGCTCTCGAGGGAAATACTCTCAACCCCCGCCGTCAAGCCCTGGGTCCACGACCTGGCGGATAAGATAGCTAAGCTGCTCCAGGACAACGCGCTCACGGTGTTCGAGATCGCGGACCTCCTCGAGCTCTCGACGAGGACGGTGGAGGCGAGGCTCAAGGAGATGAGGAAGCCCTCCTACGGCGACCTGCGCGTAGTGGCGTTTATAGACGTGGACGAGGACGAGTGGAGGTGGACGCTGCTCTCCAGCCTTGAATCCATCGCGGGCAGCGAGGAGTTCCAGTCAAGCTTCACGCCCCCGAACCCCGACGAGCCCCTGAGGGTGTCCTACACCGTCGAGGGCCTGGAGGGGGCCGAGAGGGAGGTGGTCGTCACGCCGAGGATCCTCAGCGAGGAGGGGGCAGCTCTCTCCATGTTCCCGGAGGAGATGCACAAGGTGACGGTTAGGAGCGCCTACGGCACCGGCGGGAGGGGCGAGCCTCACGTCACGTACTACAACGTTCCAAGGAGCGCGCTGCCGCTCCTCGTGAGGAACGCCGCAGCCTACCTGCAACGCCTTGACTACTGGTGACCCGCACCCCCAGGCACGCGGAGCCCCCGGGGAGAGGCGGTGCCCCTTGGAGCGGGCGAACGCTTCAGGCGTCGACGTGGAGGCGGAGGCGCTGGCCCTGGCGAGGCTCCGGCTCGAGCTGGCCTCCTATGATGGGGAGTACGTTGAGGCCGCGAGGGAGGCCTCGAAGCTCCTCCTCGTCATCGAGGACTTCCTGGTCTACGCTGCCTCGAGGGCCGGCCTGGCGTTGAAGGCCGCGCGCCTGGTGGCCGGCAGGCTCCGCTCGCTGATAGGCCTCAAGGACGACCCGCCGAGCCTGTTCAGGGAGGCCCGAAGGCTGGCGAGGCTCGCCGTGGTGGCCCGGCTCTACGCTGAGGCCTCGGGGAGGGTCTACACGGCCTCCCTAGCAGTCTCCACGCTCCTGGCGGGGGTCCTCCTAGCGTTGACCCTCTACTCCCAGGCGACGCTCCTCGGGGCGCTGCTGGCTGCCCTCGGCTTCGGGCTCCTCACAGCCGCCACCCTCCTGTCTGGGAGCCGCTCCTCGATAGCCCTAGCCGCCGCCGCGGTGGCCCTCCAGCTGGCGCCCCTGAAGCTCATACCCCTCGTGGCCGCTGAAGCGCTCGCAATAGCCTTGGGGCTGGCCGCCTCTAGGTTGCTGGAGGCCAGGGGCGAGTCCGAGCTGGAGAGGGTGGCGAGCGTTGAAGCCGGCTGACGCCGCGACGCTCCTCCAGGGCGTGCTGGCGGGCTTCACGATACCCCTCGGGGTCGCCGGCTACTTGGACGAAGCGGTAAGGCTGCTCTTCGCCGCGTACGCCCTCGACGCGCTCGACGGGTGGCTCGCGAGGAGGTACGGCTCGAGCCCAGACGGGTTCATGCTGGACAGGGCGTTCGACAGGCTCTCCCAGGTGGTGGCCCCGGCCACCCTGCTTCTGCTCTGGCTCGGCGGTCAGGGGCTCCTCCGCGGAGTCAACCTGGCCCTATACTCCATCTACTTCTCGGGGCTCGTCGCCACAGCGTTCTGGAGGCTCGTCCGCAGGGGCGTCAGGAGCCTGGCGTACTTCTCCGGCCTCCCCCTCTTCGCCCACGCAGTAGCGGCGCTCTCATCCATAGTCTCGGGCAGGCCCCCGCACCCCCTGGTGCTCCTAGCTCTCCTCGCCGCCTCAGCCGCCCCGGTGCCCTACTTCCGGAGGCCCAGGGGCCGCGGCTCGCCGAGCCCCGCGCTCGGGCCCAGGCTCGCAGTCCTCGCAGCGCTAGCCCTGCTCCCGTACGACGCGGAGCCTGTGCGTGTACTCGCCCGGCTCCTCTACTGGCTGGTAGTGGCGTACGCCGCCCTAGGCCCCATCCCCGCGCTCGCGGGGCTCGCCCCCTCGCCGTGGAGGGAGGGCTCGCAGTGAGCTGGGCGAGCGGCGCCCTCCAGTCGATCCTCGGCGACCCGCGCCTAGTAGTGCTCGCGGCCAGCCTGCTGCCGGGGCTTGAGGCGAGGTATGCCGTAATCCTCGGCCTAGCCCTGGGCCTCAGCCTCGCGGAGGCCCTCGCCTTCTCGGCCCTCGGGGTCCTGGCGCTGGCCCTCGCCTTAACGCTGGCCGTGGGCGTGCTGGACTCCATGCTAGCCGGCTGGGCCTCCATGCAAGGGCTGAGGGGGAGGCTGGGGAGGCTCTACGCCAGGCTCAGGAGGGCTGCCGTTGGGAGGGCCGGCCCGTACATTGAGAGGTGGGGGAGCGCGGGGCTCGCCCTGTTCATCGCGGCCCCCCTCCCGGTTACTGGGATGTACACGGGCTCGCTCGCCGCCCTAGTCCTCGGCGTTAGGGGGGCGCGGCTGGCGGTATCCCTACTCCTCGGGGGCCTGGCGAGCCTCCTGATCGTGGCTATGGGCTCGGCTCTCGCCCAGATGGCAATCCCCGGGTAACACCGGGGAGCGCCTCCCCAAAATCCCAGCCATCCTAAGGCAGGGCCTGGAGGCGTGGTGGGAGGCGCTTCAGCCGGAGCCCCCTGCCCGCGGCCCGGGGGTGTGTCTCGACGTTGATCACGCCGAGGTATAGGGGTGCGTGCCCGAACTGTGGGGGGAAGATAAGCGCTGAGAGGCTGAGCAAGGGCCTTCCATGCAGCGCGTGCCTCCCCGAGCCGCCTAGGTCGGCGAGCGTCGAGAGCGTGGCGAGGGCCCTCTCGAGGCGGGGGGCCCTCGCAGGCTACGCATGGCTCTACGCGCTGGAGGAGGCCTACAAGGACTTCTCCGCCTACTTCAGGGGGAAGACGGGCTCCAGCCTCTGGAGCGCCCAGAAGAGCTGGGCGAGGAGGCTCCTCAGGCTGGAGAGCATGGCGATCATAGCCCCGACGGGCGTGGGGAAGACTACGCTCCTCTCGGTCTACGCCGCCTACAGGGCGGCCAGGAGCGGGTGGAGGGTGCTCTACCTGGCCCCCACGGAGAACCTTGTCAGGCAGATAGCTGCGAGGATCGAAGCCGTCGAGCCGGGGGTGTGCGCGTGGTACGCTAGCAGCGCCGGCAGGAGGGTTAAGGAGGAGATGCTCTCTAGGCTCGAGAGGGGCGAGTTCTCGGTTCTAGTGGTAACCACCGGGTTCCTCCAGAAGAGGTTCGACTACATCGCCAGGCACGCCCCCTTCAACCTGGTCATCGTGGACGACGTGGACAGCCTGCTCAGGAACAGCAGGAACGTGGAGAGGGTGCTCAAGCTCCTCGGCTACAGCGACGAGGCCATAGGCAAGGCCATGGAGCTGGTGAAGGCTAGGCTAGCCCTCTACACCGCCCTGGCCCAGGGGAGGGAGGAGAGGGTCGAGGAGGCCCGGCGGAGGGTAGCCGAGCTGGAGGCCGAGCTCAGGAGGATCGCCGGGGAGCCCCTCGGCCAGCTGGTAATAGCGAGCGCCACCGGGAGGCCCCGGGGGGTTAAGCACCTCCTATTCAAGGAGCTCCTGGGCTTCGAGGTGGGCGGGGGCTCCGACTACCTCAGGAACGTGGAGGACACCTACCACGTAACAGGCGACCTGGCGGAGGGTGTCATCGAGGTCGTCAGGAGGCTGGGCCCCGGCGGCATAGTCTTCGTCTCCCAGGCGTACGGGAAGCACTACGCCAAGCTGCTCGCGGAGAAGCTTAACGCCCAGGGGATCCCGGCGGCGGTCGCGCTCGCCGGGAGCAGGAGGGCGGTGGAGAAGCTCGAGGAGGGCAGCGTGTGGGTTATCGTAGGCGTCGCCTCCAGGTACGGCGTGGTGGTCAGGGGCATCGACCTCCCGGAGCGGGTGAGGTACACCGTCTTCTACGGCGCCCCCGGCAGGCTCATACCCCTCCCGGAGGCGTTGAAGAGTCCCTCCAGGCTGCTGAGGGTGCTGCTCTACCTCTCCGACCAGGGCGCCAAGTGGGCGGGGGAGGCGGCTGTCAGGATAAGGAGGCTCCTCGACCGGATCCCCGACCCCTCCATTGTCGCCGCCGCCCTCCAGGGCAAGGTGAAGGCTGAAGGCCTCCTAGCCGAGCTAGTCGAGGAGATCACCCGGGCCGCGGCGGGGGCGGAGGAGGCGCTCCGCTCCATGCTGGAGGAGAGGGACTCGATCATAATCGGCGGCATGGTCGTGGAGAGGACTAGGACCGGCGAGGCCCTCCTCTTCACCCCGGACGCGCCCACGTACCTCCAGGCCAGCGGGAGGGCGAGCAGGCTCCACAAGGGAGTGATGACGTTCGGCCTCAGCGTGGTCGTGGAGTCCAGGCTCGACCGGGTGAAGGCGCTGGAGAGGAGGCTCTCGCTGATGGCTAGGACCAGCTTCAAGCCGTTCAGCGAGGTGGACCTCGACGACGCCCTAAGGAGGATCGAGGAGACGAGGAAGGGCAAGGGCAGGAGGGTGTCGGTGAAGAGCGTCCTACTCGTCGTGGAGAGCCCGACGAAGGCCAGGACCATTGCATGGTTCTGGGGCAGGCCCTCGAAGAGGAGGGTGGGCAGGCTGGTCGTCTACGAGACCAACACGCTGGACCCAAAGAGCGGCACGGTGTACCTGCTCCAAGTCACGGCGACTAGGGGGCACATCTACGACCTCGCAGTCGAGCCCAACGAGGGGAGGTACGGGGTCCACGTCGACGGGGGCGTGGTGGAGCCCGTCTACACCACGGTGAAGCGCTGCCTCTCCTGCGGCCACCAGTTCACCGACGAGTCCGCTGTGTGCCCGCGCTGCGGCTCCCCAATGATAGTCAACTCGCAGCAGGTTGTCGACACCCTGAGGAGGCTCGCGGTGGAGGTTGACGAGATCATAGTGGCAACGGACCCCGACAGGGAGGGGGAGAAGATAGCGTGGGACGTCCTGCTAGCCGTCAAGCCCTACAACCCCAGGGTGTCGAGGGGCTGGTTCCACGAGGTGACCCCCGAGGCGGTGCTGAACGCCCTCAGGAACCCGTCGCCCTTCAACGAGAGGCTTGTTGAGGCGCAGATAGTGAGGAGGATAGTCGACAGGTGGATAGGCTTCGCGCTGAGCGAGCACCTCTGGAGCGTGTTCAAGAAGCCCTGGCTCGGCGCCGGCAGGGTGCAGACGCCGGTGCTCGGCTGGGTGATCGACAGGTACCAGGCCTGGAGGGAGACCAGGGGCTACAAGGTTGTAGCCAAGATTAACGGGTTCAGGGTGAGCTTCTTCACCGGGGACAGGGAGAAGGCGAGGGCCGCGGCGGCCGCCGGTAAGGCTAGGGTGGTGAGTGTCGACAGGTGGGTCGAGGAGGTGAACCCCGCGCCCCCCTTCACCACGGACTCCCTCATCTACGAGGCGGGCAGGGTCTACGGGTACCCGGCGAGGCTCGTGATGAAGCTGGCCCAGGACCTCTTCGAGTCCGGGCTGATAACGTACCACAGGACAGACTCCACGAGGGTGAGCCCGGCCGGCATCGCGCTGGCCAGGGAGTACCTTGAATCCCACGGGCTCGGCGGGCTCTACAGGGGGAGGCAGTGGGGCGAGGGAGGGGCCCACGAGGCGATACGCCCCACGAGGCCCCTCGACGCGGGCGAGGTGGAGAGGGCCGTACTCGAGGGCACGCTCAGGGTGCCGGTGAAGCTAACGAGGGCCCACGTGAAACTGTACGACCTGATCTTCAGGAGGTTCATAGCGAGCCAGATGGCGCCGGCCACGGTGGAGAAGGCGGCCCTCACGCTGGAGCTGGGGGGCCTGAGGGAGGAGGTGACCGTTGTCACTAGGGTGGTCAGGGAGGGCTTCACCGCCGTCTACAAGCCCAGGCTCGCCCCCTGGGCCTCCAGCGTGGAGGCCGGGGACGAGGTTCCCGTGAAGGAGGCTAGAGTGGTGAGGGCGAGCAGGGAGAAGCTGCTCACAAGCGGCGACCTGGTGAGGCTGATGAAGGAGAGGGGCCTCGGGAGGCCGAGCACGTACGCCAAGGTGATAGAGGCCAACAGGAGGCACGGATACGTGATCGAGAGCAGGAGGGTGGGCTACCTGATCCCGACGAAGCTGGGGATGGAGGTCTACAGGTACCTCGCGTCCAACTTCGGCGACCTTGTCTCAGAGGCGACGAGCAGGAGGCTGGAGGAGGAGCTGGACTCCATCGAGAGGGGTGCGGCGTCGCCGTTGGACGTGCTCGACGCGACCTGGGGCCTGATAACGGCGTCCATAAGGAGGGCGGTGGAGACCGCTACCCTTGGAGCCGGAGCTTGACGTACACCATGGTGCGCCTCCTCCCCCACAGCCTCTCCACGCATATACCCCCGCCAGCCTGGACCGCCCTCCCACCACTCTCCCTGATGATAGCGTTGACGACGTCGGCCAGCATGCAGGCGTTCTCCTTCGCCGAGTGGAGCTCGACCTCCTCCCCGAGCTCCAGCATGTTTAATACGAGCAGCACGTAGTCGTCCACACTCCTCTGGGGAGTCACCAATATCCTCCTTGCATTCCTGGAGGACTCCAAAAGCAACCCCCTCCAGCGGGGTTGGTTGCCAAGGACTCCTTTTAACCTACTCCGCCCGGAGGCCGTTGAGGCGCCGGCGAGCCCCGGGGCTTCAGGGCTGGGCGCCCGAGCGCCCGGGGGACTCGCCATCCCCAGGCGCCTTCCTAACCCTCACCCTAACCTCCTCAATGAAGCTTTTGAGTGCCGAGTAGGCCCCCGCCACATCCTCCGGGTCGAGGAGGAAGAGGCTGGGCGGTATAGGGGGGCGTGGCGTTGCGGCGACCCGCCTCCCCACCTTGACCCTGAGCCTGGACTCGTCGGCTTCAACCTCGACCGCCCTCCCCTGGAATACGCCGACAACGTAGATCCTCCCAGCCCCGCCGCCCGGCACCTGGGTGAAGCCTAGGCTCCTCAGCACACTCCTTAGCACTCTGAGGCCGGCGTTGTGCCTGCACGACGACTTAACCTCCAGGGCCACGCTGGAGAGCGCGTTGGCCTTGGCGAGATCCGAGAGGAGGCCCTCCACCCGGGAGGCAGGCACGTCCGCCACTATCCTCCTCTCAACCTCGTCCATGTACTCAATCCTAGCCCCAGCCTCCTCAACCCTCCTGACGGCCCTCGCGAAGGGGAACCTCTCGCTAACGTAGGCAAGCATCACCACGTAGTAGCCGCACTTGCCCACCCTCCCGGCCATGGCGCACGCACCACGGCGAAGCAGAGGAGCCCATGGCCCCCCGGGCAACACGGGTCCAACGCAGCGCGGCTCCCAGAGCAGCCTTCAGGACGCCGCTAAGCACCCGTCCACCGCGCTCCTCTACTTTAAACCCCCACAGCCCCCTTGAAGCACGCGGGCCCGGGGCCCCCAGGTTTAAACCCCCTTCACCCAGCCTGTATAGAAAGGAGAGCGCCGGGGTGCCCGAGCGGCCCAAGGGGACGGGCTGGAGACCCGTTCCCCCGTTAAGGGGGGCGCGGGTTCGAATCCCGCCCCCGGCGCCATATACGAGGAGAGCCCCACCCGCGGGCCCTGACGGCCTCAGGGAGGCGCGCTGGCGCTGCATGGTTCATATAGGGCTGCCGCGGCTCACTCCTTGGATTAGGCGATGAGTGGTACTCCCGACTCGTACCCCGGGGGCGTGGATGCGCCCGGGGGATGAAGAGAAGGCATTTGTACGAGTCCCAGAGTCAGCCTCTCCGCCAGTCCCCGGCTAGCGTTCGGTGGACCGCGGCCGCGAGGGGTATTGAGACGCTGAGCGCTGAGAGGAAGCGGGGGACCGCATCGTCCCGGGGGAGCGCTGTCGCCACCCTCCTCCCTGGGCCTTCCTCCAGTTCCACGGCGGCGCCGGCTGCCTTGAGGGGCCTCCAGGCCGGGTTCAAGTCGTGGAGCACGGGGGTGGGCGCCTCCTCCACCGCAGGCCTCTCCGGCGCCGGGATGCGCTCCACCACCGCTAGCTCGGCGCCGGGGCCGGCTAGGCGGATGGGCTCCGGGTAGGGGAGCCTGATGCAGACCGCGGCGTTGCCGCCCCCGCTGGGTGAGCCTCTCAGGGCGAGCACGAGGGCCCCGTCCTCGCCGAGGCGCGCCCCGACGACGGTGTGGCTGTAGCCGTGGATCAGCCTCACCCCGCCGAGCCTCCCTGTGGGGCCGGTTATGTAGACCACTCCATCCCACCACGTGCCGGGGGAGTAGTACGCCAGCACGCCGCCTCTGAGGAGCGTGGCGCTCCTGATTGAGGCGTGGCCGCTGGGCGAGCGGAGGAGGAAGGCCTTGCCCCCAACGGTCCAGGCGAAGCCGTAGCTGGCGTTGCCTCGCTCCGCGCGCCCGTAGAGGAGCAGCCCGCCGCCCCCCTCCCAGGCCCCCTCGAGGGTCACGTTGAAGCCGGGGAGGTCTAGCTCGTAGGCCTGCAGGGATCCCAGCCTGGAGTCGTAGATGGCCAGGTAGTGCCCGGAGACGGCGATCGCTCCCGTGGGGGTCGAGGCGACGCGGGCGCCCCACCAGTCCCCAGGGATCCCGGCGGCCGCCGCCTCCGCCACTCCACCCTCCACGACGCCCACTACTAGGCCTTCGTCGTAGCCCGCGGCGGCGAAGGCTACCCTGCCGCGCCTGCAGTCGACGGAGACCGCTGCCCCCCAGCCTGGGAGCCTGTAGACGGCCGCCCCGGTGCCGTTGACCACGAGCACCGCCGGCCTGCCGCCGATGCTCCCGGCGAACGCTGCAACCCCGCCGTCGACGCATGCGTCAAGGACGTCGATTTCGGCCTCAAGCGTGCGGTTACCCGTGACTAGGACCGCCCTGGAGGGGCGGCTGAGGGCGAAAACAGCACCACCACCGTTGAAGCCGCAGGCCTCGAGCTCCTCGCCGGGCTCCAGCGCCACCCAGGCCCCCGCCGCACCCCGCGCCGGCCGGGCCGCAGCGGCGTAGAGCGTGGAGAACACGACAGCGAGCAGGGCGAGGAGCAGCGCCAGGCCCCTAGGATCCCTGAGCACCCCCAGCACCGAGCCTCCTAGCTATGCCCAGCAGTTTATCAGCCGCGCCGTCGGGGCCCTCAGGGCCAACGGCCGCGTAGATCTCGAAGCCTTCGATCCTCGCGAGCCTCCCCGGCGACCCGGGCATGGGCGCGTAGAGCACGCCCCGGAACACCCTCGTCCCGCCCTCCTCGGAGGCCTCCCCCTTAACCCTCAGCGTGCACCGGTAGTCAGGCCTCTCCGGGGCCTCCACGGACCCGGCGACCCTTCCGGCCGCCACGTGGACTCTGCCGAGTAGGGGGTCGAAGCACACGATGAACCCCTCGCGGCTGCAATAGTACACCCCGGAGGCCCCCCGGGCTGCCCTCTCTGCGCCGCCGCACCAGGCGTCGAAGCGCCGGATCCCCTCCTCCAGCAGCCTCGACCTCCTGATGGCTCTCCACGACAGGACGGCGCCCACAACTGAGAGCGCTGCGAGCACGGGGAGAGCCTCGGCCCCGACGCCCTGGGCGTGGAGGACTGCGGCCACCGCCGCGACCGAAAACACTACAGCCGCGGCGACGGCCCTGGCGGCGAGCCTCGCGGACTCCACTTCAGGGTACAAGCCGCGTGGCACCGTGGGAAAAGCGGGCACGCGCGGGTGAAGAAAAAGCCGTGCTCCAGCCCCTCAAGGGCCGCTTAGGCCCCTATGACCATGCGCTTTAGCTCGCGCGCCAGCTTCTCGTACCTCCTCACATCCTCCGGCGTCAGGCTCGGCGGCACCTTCTTCAGGGCCTTGAGGAAGTGCTCCATCTTGACCGGGCCGACTTCCAGCTTCTCTCTCAGCTTGATCATGACAGCCTCCCTGACGAGCGCCGCGAGGTCCGCGCCGGTGTAGCCCTCAGTCATCTCAGCCAGCTTATCCAGGTCGACGTCCTCGGCGAGCGGCACCTTCCTAGTGTGTATCTCGAGTATCTGCTTCCTAGCCTCCTTGTCCGGCGGCGGGACGTAGATGACCCTGTCGAACCTCCCGGGCCTGAGCAGGGCCGGGTCTATGATGTCGGGCCTGTTGGTGGCCGCTATGACGACCACGTTCTTCAGCGGGACGATGCCGTCCATCTCGGTTAGCAGCTGGTTCACAATCCTATCCGTCACGCCGCTCGTGTCGTGCCTGTAGCCCCTGGCGGGGGCGATGGCGTCGATCTCGTCGAAAAACACTATCGCCGGGGCCACCTGCCTGGCGCGCTCGAATATCTTCCTGACAGCCCTCTCGCTCTCGCCGACCCACTTGCTCAGTATCTCCGGGCCCCTCACGGCTATGAAGTTCGCCTGGCTCTCCGTGGCGGCTGCCTTGGCTAGCAGCGTCTTGCCGGTGCCCGGCGGGCCGAAGAGGAGGATCCCCTTCGGCGGCGTGATGCCCATCTTGTCGAATATCTCGGGGTACTTCAGAGGCCACTCAACGGCCTCCCTCAGCTCCTGCTTGACCTCCTCGAGGCCCCCGATGTCGTCCCAGCGGACCTCGGGCACCTCGACGAAGACCTCCCTGATCAGCGTCGGCCTCACCATCCTCATCGCGTCTATGAAGTCCTGCATCGTGACCTTGAGCTCGTTGAGTATCCCTGCCGGGATCTCCTTCGCCTTCTCGAGGTCTATCTTCCCGCTCTTAATGAACCTCCTCAGCGCGTTCATCGCCGCCTCCTTCGCCAGCGCCGCGAGGTCCGCGCCGGTGTAGCCGTGGGTCATCTCGGCGATCTTCTCCAGGTCTACATCGTCCGCCAGCGGCATGTTCCTAGTGTGGACCTTCAGGATCTCAAGCCTCGCCCTCTTGTCCGGAGGCCTGATCTCGATCTCCCTGTCGAACCTCCCGGGCCTCCTCAGCGCGGGGTCGATGGCGTCGGGCCTGTTGGTGGCTCCTATGACTATAACCTTGCCCCTCTCCTTCAGGCCATCCATGAGAGTGAGGAGCTGGGCGACTACCCTCTTCTCGACCTCGCCCGTGACCTCCTCGCGCTTCGGGGCTATAGCGTCGATCTCGTCTATGAATATGATGCTTGGAGCGTTCTCCTCCGCCTCCTTGAAGATCTCCCTTAGCCTCTGCTCGCTCTCACCGTAGAACTTGCTCATGATCTCAGGGCCGTTGATGCTTATGAAGTACGCTCCAATCTCGTTGGCCAGCGCCTTCGCCAGCAGAGTCTTACCGGTGCCCGGCGGGCCGTAGAGCAGGATCCCCTTAGGCGGCTCGATTCCTAGGTGCTTGAATATCTCCGGGTGCTTCATCGGCAGCTCGACGATCTCCCTTATCCTCTCCTTCGCCTCCTCGAGGTCACCTATGTCCTCCCACGTCACCTTCGGGATCCCGCGGGCCCTCGTAACCTCCTCAGCCCTGACCGGCTTCTCCCTGATGGAGAGCTCGGTAGCGTCGGTGACGTAGACTATCTGAGCCGGCTGGGTGCTCACAACGACCAGCGGGATCCCCTCGAACACTGGGATGACAACGGTCTCCCCGCGGGCTATCGGCTTGCCCTTCAGGAACTCCTTCACGTATTCGACGAAGTCGGCTCCGAACCTTATCTCCTCCGTTGGGGCCAGGACTACGCGGGTGGCGGGCTCAACGCGGTCAGCCTTATACACGGTGACGTAGTCCCCGACCCCCACGCCCAGGCTCTTCCTCAGGTAGCCGTCGATCCTGATTATGTCCCTCCCCTCATCCTCCACGTGGAGGGGCCAGGCTACCGCCACGACCTCTCCCTGCGGGCCCTCTATCCTGATGAAGTCACCGGTTGAGACGCCCAGCTTCCTCATAGCCGCCCTGTCGATCCTGGCTATCTTCCTCCCAACGTCTCGTGGGAGAGCCTCCTGCACCCTCAGCCTGATACCGTTAGAGGACACGGCCCCATACACCCCTGCGAATTGTAGCTGGTCCGGGCACTTAAAAGCCACGGCTTAATGCAGGCCAGTTAAGGCGTCGGCGAGGGTCACCCCTCAGTCCTCTCGATCCTGAAGCCTCTACCGAGCCTGACGACCTTGTCCGGGTAGACTATTATCCCCTTGCTCGTTATCTCGAATGGGTGCCTCCTCATGCTGTGGGCGGTTCCCCTCATCTTCCACACTATCAGGCTCCTCACGAGCTCCCCGTCGACCTCGTCGAGGTCCAGCCTAATGATGCCGTCCGCGGCGTGCTCCACGCCGGGGCCGCCGAAGCCCCTCTCAGTCACGCTCACCTGACTCACGAGTATAGACGTGGTGCCCAGGCCGCTCAGGATCCTCTTGAGGAGCATCACGGTCCTCCTGGCTAGCGCGGGCCTAGCCAGGTAGAGTGTGGAGACGCTGTCGATCACAACCCTCTTAGCCCCAACGTCCCTGATGGCCTCCTTCAACACATCGCCCAGGAGCCCGACGTCCTCCGGGTCCCTCACCACGTAGCGCTCCCTCTTAGCAGCCTCCCCGACGCCCCCAGTGAAGGCGTCGACGACCGCGAACGTGCCCTCCCTCTCGTAGGGCCTCACGTCCCAGCCGAACTGGGACATGTTAATCCTAACCTGAACCGGGTGCTCCTCAAGCGCCACGAAAACCCCGGGATCGCCCTGCCTGAGGCCGTTCCAGAGGTACTGGTAGCTGAAAATGCTCTTCCCAGTACCAGGCCCCCCGCTAAGGAGCACCACGTTCCTAGCCGGGATCCCGCCGTTGAGTATCTCATCCATACCCGGGATCCCGGTCTTGACCCTCTCAACCACCCGCGCTCACCTCAACGCCCACAATACAATTTTAGTATTACATATTCTTCTCCCTTGTATATATTGCTGTATGTTTCCTCGCAGCATACAAGTAGATGCGCCAGCACGCTATTGGGGAGTGTTTTGAAGAAATGCCGCCGAACGTGGGGCTTGTCAACCACGCCGCTTTCAAGCGGGATTTGATAGCCCAAGCATGTTTATTGCGGCATGGCTGTGTTCTTCGTGAGGGTAAATAGATCAGGGTAAATAGATCTTTGACAAGGTCCTATTGTATATGCATAGTTCACATGAAAATTTATATACATACCTAAATCTTACTTTATAGTCGAGGCTCTGAGGTGTTTGATGATGGCGAAGGGATTGGCTATCGTCATGTTCTCCGGCGAGGCCGAGAAGTTCATACCCCTCGGCGTTCTCACTCAAACTGCCGCCAACCTCGGTGTGCCCGTGAGGATATTCGTCACGGGCTACGCTACGCCGTACTTCGCTAAGAACAAGCCTGAGCCCAGGCTTACGAAGGGGTTCGAGGACATGGCCCAGAAACTCATGGAGGGCTTGAAGAAGCTCAACGCTCCGAGCTGGTATGAAATGCTTAAAGAGGCTAAGGAGACTGGCGACGTCAAGGTCTACGTCTGCAGCCTAATGGCTGAGGCCCTCGGGCTCAAGAAGGAGGACCTTGACCCCATAGTGGACGACCTAGTCGGGGCGACCGCCTTCATGAATGAGACGGCCGACTATGAAGTAATATTTATATAGCCAAAATTTTTATGTAGTAAAAGGGGTAGGGTATTTACCTAGAGAGGTGGGTAGTGATGGGAGAGAAGATAGTGGTTGATGCTAAGGGCATAGCGTGCCCCGGGCCAATAAGCAAGCTCGCGAGGGCCTACAGGCAGGCCAAGAACGGGGACATAATCGAGGTGCTGGCCACCGACCCTGGCTTCAAAGCGGACATCCAGTCCTGGGTTAAGAGGACTGGAAACGAGCTGGTCGAGCTCACCGAGGAGGGCGGCGTGATCAAGGCTGTAATCAAGGTCACCGCTAAGAAGTAGCCCTACCGGCTTATCGTTTTTCTTTGTGGTTTTTAGTTTTTGCGCGTGGGGTGGGTGAATAGCATGGCTGAGAGTAAGGCGAACGTGCTGGTTCTTGGGGCAGGGAGCGGAGGGCTGATAGCAGGTAACCTCCTAGGCTATCACGGCTTCAACGTGACCATCGTGGAGAAGAGTGACTACCACCTCTTCCAGCCGGGCATGCTTTGGATAGCTTTCCAGGGCCACGACCCCGCAAGGTACATGAGGAAGGTTGAGAGCCTCGTGAGGCCCGGCGTCAACCTGGTCAAGGACACGGTCACAGAGATAGACCTTGGCGAGAGGGCGGTCAAGCTCGCTTCAGGCAAGACTCTAAGCTACGACATCCTGATAATAGCTTTGGGCGTCTCCTATGACTACGACGCGATCCCCGGCAATAGGGAGGCCCTGGAGAGGTTCGGAGACTTCTACTCGGGCCCCGAGCACGCTGCGAGGCTGTGGAAGAACTTCTCGGCGATGAAAGAGGGTAGGCTGGTTGTAGCGGCCGGGGATCCAGGGTACAAGTGCACGCCGGCCCCGCATAAGGCTGTCTTCCTCGCCAGCGAGACGCTCAAGAAGAAGGGGCTCCGCGGGAAGGTGAAGGTGACGCTAGCAGTCCCGTTCGTGCACTCCTACGCCTCCGAGACGCTTGCGAAGCTGATAGACCCCAAGCTCGAGGAGGCCGGCATTGAGGTTGTGACCATGTTCACTGCGGAGAGCGTGGACTTGGAGAAGAAGAAGCTCTACTCGCTCGAGGGAGAAGAGCTGGACTTCGACTTGCTAGCCCTAATACCAGTTCATAAGGGGCCTCAGGTCACCATTAAGCCTGACAGCGTGACTGACGATGACGGCTACATTAAGGTGGACAAGTACACCCTGCAGGTCGAGGGCTACGACGACGTCTACGCCGTTGGGGACTGCACCAACGCGCCCACGAGTAAGACCGGTGTGACGGCACACCTAGGCGCGGAGGTCGTTGCAGACAGAATCCTAGGCTTCGACGCCAGGTTCACTGGGAGGACGAACTGCCCGCTGGTGATGAACGGCGAGGCGTCGTTCGCAATAAGCACCTACGACCACCCGGTGATACCGGTGAGGCCGAGTAAGATGAAGAGGTTCTTCGAGGACCTCTTCATAGGCATCTACTGGCCCAGCCTTAAGTACCCCGAGAGGTTCAGGGGCATCTTCAAGGCGTATTTTGACGCCACCGATCCAGCTGTGCTGGGAGAGGCCGGGTGGTAGAGATGGCGGAGGAGAAGGCTCTTCGGACGGCGTCGCCTGAGGCTGAGGAAGCCCTTGAGAAGCTTTACAAGATAGCCTTGAACCTGGAGGAAGCCGGCATACTGGACACGCTCGTGGCGATCACCGAGCCCGAGACTCTCAACAGGCTGGTCTCCATACTAATGACGCCTGGCACGATGAGACTCGTCGACTCCCTGGACATGCTACTCAACATGCTGGGAGAGATAGTAATGGTGCTAAAGGAGGAGCCCGAGCCGGCTGGTGTGAGGAAGCTCCTCTCAAGCCTCAGAGACCCCCAGGTAGCCAGGGGGCTGGGGAGGCTCATAGCGATACTCAAAATCTTAGGGAAGTAGCCCCTCCCCACCCCTCGTTTTCTAGCCTAGCCTCTCCTAGTTCCAGCCCTATTTCAGCCTTTTCGGGATCTCCCCTTCAACCCCCGCCTCGAGCCGCTGGGCTGGGGGTGGGAGGGGGTTAGCCGCGGCCTCGGCGTGAGAGCTCGGCAAGGGCCTTGGCTAGCGCCTCGTTCTCGCTTGGGAGCCCGACTGTAGCCCTGAGCCAGCTGTCGCCGAGGGGGACTCTCTTCACCGCGATCCCTCTACGCCGGAGCTTCTCCACGACGCGCGGGATCCCGGTGTCCGCGAGGAGGAAGTTTGTCCTGCTCGCGTAGACCCTGGCCCCAGCGGCTTGGAGCATGGAGCGTAGCCTCTCCCTCTCCCCCCGGACCCTCTCGGCCTCCTCGAGGGCGTACCCCGGGTTCTCGAGCGCCGCCGCGGCGGCTGCGAGGCTGGGCCTCGAGACGGGGAAGGGGGAGAGGACCCTGCGGATGGCGGCTGCGGTTGACTTGTGGGCTATGGCGTAGCCTAGCCTGAGGCCTGCGAGGCAGAATGCCTTGCTGAGCGTCCTGACGACGACTAGGTTCTCGTGGCTCTCCGTCAGCTCGGCGACTGTCTCCCCGGCGAACTCGTAGTAGGCCTCATCCACCAAGACGAGCCCCCTGGCTTCCTCGAGTAGCTCCTCCACCCTGGCCTTGGGGAGGAGCATGCTGCCCGTCGGATTGTTGGGCCTGTCGAGCACCACGAGCTTCGCCCTCCCCGCCTCCTCGAATAGGGCGTCCTCGTCTATCACCCACCACTCCCCCCGGGGCTCCATCGGCACCCACGACACCCTGGCGCCGTGGAGCCTGGCTAGAGACTTGTAGCTCGAGAAGGAGTACCTGGGCGCCGCGACTGTGTCCCCCGGCTCGAGGGTCCCGGCGAAGACGGCCTTCAGCAGGTCATCCCCGCCGGCCCCGATGGCTAGGCGGTCGACGCTGAAGCCGGTGTAGGAGGCTAGCGCCCTGTACGCCCTCCCCACGAGCCCCGCCTCGGGGTACCTGTTAACCCTCCCCAGCTCGGCCGCCGCAGCCTCGACCACGAACCCCGGCGGCGGGTGGGGGCACTCGTTCAAGTCGAGCCTCACCCCGACGCCCTCGTAGCTCCCAGGCTCGTAGACCGGCACGCCGAGTATCCACGGCTTGAAGGCGCCCCCTCCGCTCAACCCACTCGCCCTCCCACCAGCGCGGCCCGGGGAAACAGTTAAAACCCTGGCCACCCCCGTGGGCCCGGGGCGGGTGCGGGGTAGTGCGCGTTCACCTCGCGTAGCGGCGCGCTAGATGGGCGCGGGGGCCAGGTGAGGGTAGCCGTCCCCAACAAGGGGCGGCTGAAGACGCCCGCGCTCCGCCTCCTCGAGGCAGCCGGCCTGGAGCCGGTCATCGACGGCGAGTCGAGGGCGCTCATGTCCCCCACGCGCTGGGAGGGCGTCTCCCTCGTCTTCCTGAGGCCCGAGGACATCCCCGTCTTCGTCGCAGTCGGAGCCGCCGACCTCGGGATTACCGGCCTAGACTACGTGGCCGAGTCCGGCGTTGAAGTGGAGGTGGAGGCTCGCCTCGACTTCGGGAGGGCCAGGCTGGTCCTAGCCGTCCCCAGGGACTCGGGCTTCGACTCCCCCAGCGACCTCCCCGACGGAGTCAGGGTGGCGAGTAAGTACGAGAGGGTGACGAGGGCTTACCTCGAGAGGGTGGGCGTCTGCGGAGTGGTTGTCAAGGTGAGCGGGGCCGTCGAGGTCATGCCGAGCCTGGGGGTGGCGGACGCCGTGGTCGACGTCTCCTCCACCGGCACGACGCTCGCTTTGCACGGCCTCAAGCCCATAGACGTCGTGATGGAGACGAGCGCCGTCCTCATAAGGAGCCCGCGCTCGAACCCCGGGGGCCTCGTCGGGGAGGTGGCCGAGGCGGTCAGGAGCGTCGTTAGGGCGAGGACGACGAAGCTCGTCCTCATGAACGTCCCCGGCGACAGGCTCCGGAGGGTCCTCGAGGTCCTCCCAGCCATGGAGGCCCCGATGGTGGCGAGGCTCGAGTCCCCCGAGCCGGCGTGGGAGGTGCTCACGGCGGTGCCGGAGCGGGACCTTGCCAGGGTAATCATCGAGGCCAGGAGGAGGGGGGCCCGGGGGATAGTGGTGCTGGGCGTCGAGAGGGTGGTACCGTGATCGTGGCGCCGTCCATCGACGTGGAGGGCGGCGTCGCGGTGAAGAGGGTCCGCGGCGTGAGGGGCACGGGCCTACGGCTGGGGGACCCGTCGAGGCTAGTCGAGGCGGTCGCCGCCCTCGGCTTCAGGTGGGTCCACATAGTGGACCTCACCGCCGCGGCGACGGGGAGGCTCCAGCAGCCCACCCTGGAGCTGGTGAGGCTCGCCTCCCGCGAGCACGGCCTCCGGGTTCAGTACGGGGGCGGCGTGAGGAGCCTGGAGGCCGGGGAGGCCCTCTGCTCCGCCGGCGCGGAGAGGCTGGTCGTAGGCACTGCGTGGCTCGAGAGGCCGGGGTTCCCGGGCGCGCTCGCCGGGGCGACGGGCTGCCAGGTGCTCGCTGCGGTGGAGGAGGACTCCCAGGGCAGGATCCTCTCGAGGGGGTGGGAGAGGAGGGAGCCCCTAACCCTCACCGAAGCCCTCGAGGCCCTCGAGTCCACGGGGGCTCAGGGGGTGCTCTACACCCAGACCTGGCGGGAGGGCACGATGCAGGGCCCCGACGTGGCGAGGGTCGAGCTCGTCAGGGCGGCGGTGCGGGGGATCCTGGCCTACGCCGGCGGCGTCTCCAGCCCCCGGGACCTCGAGGCCCTCCAGGCCGTGGGGGTGGACGTGGCGGTGGTTGGGATGGCCCTCTACACCGGCGGGATCCCGTGGGGGGTGGCTGCGGGGTATGCGTAGGGCCAGCATTGCCAGGGAGACCCTGGAGACTAGGGTGGAGGTTTGGGTCGACCTCGACGGCTCGGGCAGGGTGAGCGTCGAGACCGGCATAGGCTTCCTCGACCACATGGTGGAGACCATGCTGTACTACGCCGGCTTCGACGCGGGGGTGAAGGCGGTGGAGAAGAGGCGGGTCGACGACCACCACGTCGCGGAGGACGTCGCCCTCACTCTGGGCGAGGCGCTGAGGAGGGCGGCTGGCGACAGGGTCGCGCGCTTCGGCCACGCGGTGGCGCCGATGGACGAGTGCCTCGTCCTCGCCGCCGTCGACTACTCCGGCAGGCCCGGGGCGTTCGTGGAGCTACCGTTCACTAGGGAGGAGATAGGCGGCCTCGCCCTGGAGAATGTGGCCCACTTCATCTCATCACTCGCCTCCGCCATGAGGGCCTCTGTGCACGTGGTGACGCTCAGGGCGGGGAACAACCACCACCTCGCGGAGGCGGCCTTCAAGGCCCTCGGCATGGCGCTGGGCCAGAGCCTCAGGCCCTCCGGGAGGGTGGTCTCGACCAAGGGGGTCTTGGAGGTGGGCGGGGTTGGCGGCGAAGAGGATAATCCCGTGCCTTGACGTCCGGGGGGGCAGGGTGGTGAAGGGCGTCAACTTCCAGGGCCTCAGGGACGCCGGGGACCCGGTGGAGCTGGCCGCCCGCTACGAGGAGGAGGGCGCGGATGAAATCGTGCTCCTGGACATCTCCGCCACCCCCGAGGGGAGGGCCCCACTCTACAGGCTGGTGAGCGACGTGGCGAGCGTGCTCTCGATACCCCTCACCGTCGGGGGAGGGGTCAGGGGGCTCGAGGAGTTCGGCAGGCTCCTCGACTCGGGGGCTGACAAGGTCTCGGTGAACACCGCGGCCGTCCGGGACCCGGGACTCGTGGCGAGGGCGGCCGAGGAGTACGGTAGCCAGGCGGTGGTGGTGGCGATCGACGCGAAGAGGGAGGGGGGAGCCTTCAGGGTCTACGTCTCAGCCGGCAGGATCCCCACCGGGCTGGACGCCGTGGAGTGGGCCCGGGAGGTTGAGAGGCTGGGGGCGGGCGAGATACTCTTGACGAGCATAGACAGGGACGGCACGAGGGACGGCTACGACCTCGAGCTCACCAGGCTCGTCTCGAGCGCCGTCAGGGTCCCGGTCATAGCCAGCGGGGGAGCCGGGAGGCTGGAGCACTTCCTCCAGGCCCTCCGGGACGCCGGGGCGGACGCGGCGCTCGCCGCTGGCGTCTTCCACTACGGGGTCCTAACCGTCAGGCAGGTGAAGGAGTACCTGGCAGCGAACGGCGTCGAGGTCAGGCTCTAGGGGGCGGAGCGGCTTGGCTGTGGTTGAGAGGTACTCCACGAGGGAGCAGGGCCTCGAGGGGGTCCTGGCCCGGCTCTCGAGGCCCTACAGGATAGAGGAGTACGTCGAGAGGGTTAGGCCCATAGTCGAGGCGGTGGCGAGGGAGGGCTACGAGGCGGTGAAGAGGTTCTCCCAGCGCTTCGACGGAGTCTCATTCGACGACCCGAGGGTCGGCGAGGACGAGGAGAGGGAGGCCCTCGCCGCCGTGGGGGAGGAGGTGCTCCGGGCCCTCGAGACGGCGGCGAGGGCGGTGAGGGCGTTCCAGGAGGCGGTGAAGCCCGAGCCCAGGAGAGTGGGGGGCGTGGAGCTGCGCTGGCTCCCCGTGGAGAGGGTCGGGGTCTACGCCCCCGCCGGCGGGAGGCCCTACCCCTCCACGGTCATCATGACCGTCGTCCCCGCGAGGGTGGCCGGATCGAGGCTGGTCGTCGTTGCAACCCCCCCGTCGAGGAGGAGGGGGTTCAAGGCCGACCCGCTCGTCACCGCTGCAGCCAGGGTGGCGGGGGCGGACGCGGTCTACGCCGTGGGAGGCGCCCAGGCGGTCGCGGGCCTGGCCTTCGGCGCCGCGCCGCTGCCAAGGGTGGACCTCATCGCAGGCCCTGGGGGGCCTTACGTTGAGGCGGCGAAGCTCCTCGCCTCCAGCATGGTTGGCATCGACCTGATCGCCGGCCCCACGGAGCTCGCCGTGGTCGCGGACGACTCGGCCGACCCGGAGCTGGTGGCGCTCGACATGCTGGCCCAGGCCGAGCACGGCCCCCTCTCCACGGTGCTCCTCGCAACCCCCAGCGGCTGGCTCGCCTCGGAGGTCGAGGGGATCCTGCGCCGCGCCCCCGGCGAGGGCATGGGGAGGCTCGTAATCGCGGAGACCAGGAGCCTCGGGGAGGCCGCGGAGCTCGTCGACCGCTTCGCCCCGGAGCACCTCGAGGTCCTCGCCCGGGACCCGGGTGAGGTGCTCTCGAGGGTAGGGAGCGCGGGCGCCGTGACCGTCGGCGTCCCCGCGGCGCTGCTCGACTACGCCCTGGGCCCGAGCCACGTGCTCCCCACGGGAGGCTCGGCGAGGTGGCGCGGCGGCCTGAGCGTCTACGACTTCCTCAAGCCGGTGGCAGTCGCCTCCGGGATCCCGGCCGCCGAGATCCTCGAGGCCGCCATCACCCTCGCGAGGGCTGAGGGCTTCGAGTTCCACGCGAGGAGCCTGGAGGCGAGGAGGAGTTGAGCCTGGGGTTCCTCGACGAGCTGTACAGGGTGGTGCTCGAGAGGGTCAGGGAGAAGCCTCCGGGATCCTACACTGCGAGGCTGGCGGAGGCGGGCGTGGAGGCCGCCGCCAGGAAGCTGGGGGAGGAGGCTATCGAGACAATGATCGAGGCGCTGAGGGGCGACAGGGAGGGGGTGGTGAGGGAGGCAGCGGACCTACTATACCACCTCACTGTCCTCCTGGCGCTGGTTGGAGTCGAGCCCTCCGCGGTGGCGAGGGAGCTCGAGGCTAGGAGGCGCGGGGGGAGGAGGCGGGGTTGAGGAGGCCGCTCGTCGCCGTCCTCAAGTACGGGGTCGGCAACGTCTACAGCGTCAGGGCCGGCCTCGAGAGGGCTGGGGCGAGCGTCGCGGTCGTGGAGACGCTTGTGGACCCCAGGGCGTCACGGGCGGACGGCCTCGTGCTCCCCGGCGTCGGCTCCTACAGGGCTGCGTCGAGGGCTCTAGACTCCGGGGAGCGGGGGAGGATCCTGGAGCTAGCCTCCCGGGGCACCCCCGTGCTCGGCATCTGCCTCGGCATGCAGCTCTTCTTCGAGGAGAGCGAGGAGGGGGGCGGCAGGGGGCTCGGCGTGCTGCCCGGGAGGGTTGAGAGGCTGAGGGGCGGCAGGGTGCCCCACATCGGCTGGGAGCGAGTCCACCCCATGGGGCCCTCCACGCTGCTCCGGGGCGTCGAGCCGGGGTCCTACTTTTACTTCGCCCACAGCTACGCCTACAAGGGCGTTGGGGATCCCTGGGTGAGGGCTGTGGCGGAGGTGGGGGGCGAGGCTTTCGCTGCGGTCGTGGAGGCGCCGCCCTTCTACGGGGTCCAGTTCCACCCGGAGAAGAGCAGCGCCGTGGGACTCCGGGTGCTCAGGAACTTCGTCTCAACCCTCCAGGGGTGACGGGAGCCTTGGAGCCCGGGGGCTGCAGGGTGGACTACTCCAAGCTCAACGGCCTCGTCCCAGTCATCGTGGTGGATGCTGCGAGCGGCGCGGTGCTCACCCAGGCCTACGCGAACAGGGAGGCGGTCGAGGCCACGCTGAGGACGGGGTACGCCCACTTCTACTCCAGGAGCAGGAGGAGGCTCTGGATGAAGGGGGAGACGTCGGGGAACAGGCTCAGGGTACTCAGCGTCACGGGGGACTGCGACTGCGACTCCCTCATCTACCTCGCAGTACCCGAGGGGCCCGCGTGCCACACGGGCATGTGGACGTGCTTCCACAACCCCCTAGCCGACACAGGCTTCACCGCCACCCTCTGGAGGCTGCTAACCGAGGCCCTCAGGGCTTCGAGGCTCCACAGTGACCCCCGGGGAGGCTACAGGCTCGAGGGCCCCCTCACCACCTACGAGCCACCACCCAGCCCGCTCCTCCTCTCCCTCCTAGCCACCGCCCTCCTCGGCAGGGCCGGGGTCCCCGGCAGGGGAGGGAGAGGGGCTGACTTGCTCGCGGCGCCCGAGGGCCCCGAGGCGCTCGTCGCCGCAGCCATAGCCTCCAGGGCCGGGATCCCCCTCCAGCCCGTCGGCCCCGGGAGGCCCCCCAGCTCCGTGGCGGGGAGGGAGGTGCTCGTCTACGCCAGCATAGTCTCCGGGGGCCGCCGCCTCCAGGGGATCCTAGAGGCGCTGGAGTCCCAGGGGGCCAGGGTGAAGGCTGTCCTCGCCCCCCTCGCCGTCCCAAGCGAGGGCGGCCCGGAGAGGCTCGAGCGAGCCGGCTATAGGCTCGAGCGCCTGGCGGACCTCCACTTCAAAACCGGTGGGATAGCTGTGCTGGTGAACCCCGAGACTGGGGAGCGGGTGGAGGTCAGCCTGTGGACTGGCTAGCCTGGAAGAGCCCCCGGACCCCCTCGCTGAGCTTGATGTAGGACACCAGTGTTATGGCCTGGATTATTGATATTATCGCCGGGTAGACGGCCATGAACTTGCCGGTCTCCCCGAAGGCGGTGGCGAGCACCGCTATGGTTAGCGCCACGTTCTTGGAGACAGACGTGAACACCACGGCCTGGTGCTGCTCATAGCTTAATCGGAGCAGCCTAGAGTTGATCACCAGTAGGAGGCTGATCACGACGCCGTAGTAGATCAGAGCTAGGGGGGTGAGCACCGCTAGATCCCTGTAGTGGCTCACGACGAGCCTCGCCTTGCAGGCGAAGATGAAGTAGAGGAGTATGTAGAGGCCTGTGAGGGTTGCGAGGGAGAAGTAGGGCTTCACCTCCTTAAACTTCCCCGGGCCCCCTCTCCGCTCGATGTACTCCCTCGTCGCCACGCCCAGCACGAGTGGTAGGACCAGGACCATTACCAGGCTCCGGAGGAATAGTTGGGTGGGGACGTGTATCTGCGCGCCCCGAGCCACGTAGTAGCCCATGAGAGGGTAGGCTACGAGCGATAGGAGGAACGCAGACGCCACTATGGTGACGGCTGCAAGCATGTCGCCCCCGGCGAGGCCGACGTAGCCCAAGCCCATGCTAGACGCCGGGGCGACGGAGAGGAGGAGGAGCGCCGCCTCCATCCGCGGAGGCGCTGAGAAGATCTCCGAGAGGCCGTAGAAGAGAGCGGGGGCCACTAGGAAGTTGAGTATCAACGCCTCAGCGAGCGGCTTGAGGACCGTCCTCACCTTCTTGAGGGACTCGAGTGAGAGGTTGACCATCATAGGGTATACCATGAAGAACACCGTGGGGGTGATGAGAGAGCAAGCCCACTTGGCCTTGAAGTAGTACCCGGTAACGAGGCCCGCGACGATGGAGAGGATACAGTACAGCAGCATGTTCTTCGATAGGTTCCTCTGAATCCTCTGAACGGCCGGCAAACTCACTCCCAGATCCCTCCTGAAACGCTAAGCCAGTAGCCGGCCACGGTATTCACGCGTGAAAATATCTTTACCATCCAGATTAGACACTATCAAAAGCCCTTGCGGCCGCCCTTGAAGGGCCCCGGCTCGGCGAGGAGGGACTCTGATAGGAGCCGCGGGAGGGGAGGCCCGCCCGACGGAACCCCCCGTCACTGCGCTCCCCGGGACCCTTCGGCGGGGGCCTCCGGGGGGCGAGGGCGTCTAGGAGGGATCCTGGCTGGGGGTTATGAGTCAACCCGGGGGGCTAGACGGGGTCCCGGGTTAGGCGCGGGGTTTGGGTGGCTGGCCCAGTTCACCGGCGAGCTCTCGGAGTGCACAGGTGATCGTGGGGAAGGACTCCTCTAGGATCCTCCTGGAGGCTCTCCGGACGAGGTCCTCGTCCCTGACCCCGTGCGTCTTGAGCCAGGCGTTCACAGCCCCCTTGGAGCCTTCCACACGGGCCCCGTGCAGTCTCTCGATGAGCGCGGCTAGGTTCTCCTCTATACTCCTCTCCCAGCCGAGGGCGGCGAGGTAGACCCTCAGCCTCCTCCCCTCGGGGTAGTCGAGGGCGAGAGTGAGCCTCCAGCAGCCCTCCCCAAGCGCCTCCACCTGCTCCACCCTGAAGCCCTCCCGGCGGAGCGTGCTGCGCAGCAGCTCCTCTACCTGCCCCCTGTCCCGGGGGAGGTGCTCCCTGTCGATCAGGGCCAGGTACCTGTCAACCACCGTGCGCCTAGCCAGGGCGGCGAGGCGGCGCGCGAGCCCTGCGAGGCCAGTCCCCCGGGCTTCGCGGGGGAAAAGGTTGGGCTCAGGGCGCTTGACGAGTGTGTTGTAGAAGTACTTCTCCGCGGCCGCCCTGAGAATCCTGTAATCGCGCGGGCCATCGCCTGTTACCACGTAGACGCGGGTCAGACCCTCTACCCCGGCTTCAACCCTCACCGGGCCCCACCCCCCTCTACATTTCGAGCTCGTCCACTATCCTCCTAGGATCCACGCCCCTCTCAACTAGCTCCTCGACCTCGTCGATGTCGAGGCTTTTGTGTTCAACTATGTCGTCGCCACGCTTCCTCAACACCACCACCCTCGCATCCCTAGGCTTCTCAAGGGTTAGGGCGTAGAGGAGGTCGATGCTATGGGTCGAGACCACCACCTGCCTCCCGCTCCCCGAGAGCCACCTAACCACGGCTTCAAGGAGGTCCGGGTGCATTGCTACCTCTACGTCGTCCCAGAGGATGATCCTCGGGTTCAGGTACTCCACTGCAAGGTAGACTAGCAGGAGCCTCCTCACGCCCACCCCCAGCGAGTTAACGTCGACGTAGAGTGGGCCAACGCCGCTCCCAGCCTCCTTCCTCAACGCAAGCCTGTCCCTCCGGGCAAGCACCTCTGTAAACTTGTCGTAGACGGCCTCCGAGACTATCCTGGCAGCCTTGGCGTGGAGGCCCTGTTTCTCAATCCACCTCAAAACATCCTCCTTCTCCAAGATGAACTCCCCGAGCTTAGCGTAGTAGCTGCTATTATCCGGCACGTAGAGAGCTGCTAGGTCCCTCTCAATACCGCAGCCGCATGACTTAAGGAAGCTCGCGTAGTCAGCCAAGCCCCCAAAGCGTATTGTCCTAGCCTTTCCATGGTAGTAGACGTCCACCTCTTTCTCTCTAATAGCGATGCTTACCCCGCTAATGCCGACCCCTTTTATGTCGGCCCTCTTAGCCAGCTGCAGGAACACCTTAGCCTCGCCCGTGTAGCCGTAGATCAGGGAGGAATGCCCGTCGTGGAGGTCAGCTACAACCCTTAATGGCGCATTACGATAGGGAGGTATCGGGTAGGGGAAAGGCATCGCTAGCAGGTAGAGGGCTTCCAGGATCGCGGTTTTACCCACGTTGTTCCTGCCAAGCAGAACTGTGAAGTTCGACAGCTCTAAAGGCTCTGAGAGCCCCCTAACTCCCCTGAAATCCTTGACGTCAACACTCCTCACCAGCACTGGAACCGCCCACTCGTAAAGGGGTGGAGAGTGCAGTTAAACCCAAACGCCGGCGAAGGCTTCAGAGGGAGGGGACCCGGAGGGGGATCCCGGGGGGCCGAGGGTTCCATCTTAGGCTTTGGCTTTTTGACTTACAGCTAATCGGGGGCTACGGGTTTGATTTCGACTCCGAGCTTGCCGGCGAGCTCCCTGGCCTTCTCGTCTATGAGGCCCGCTATGATTACGAGTCTGGGCTTGACGCCCTCCACCCTCTCGTAGAGCTCCCCGATCCTGCGTAGCTCGAGCACGTCGCCCGCGCCGGCGCGGGACTTGACCTCGACCAGGACGTGCACCCCATTCCTGACTAGCACGTCGACTTCGACCAGGGCCGGGTGGCCGTAGACGACTCCCTCCGAGTCGTAGTGCGTCCACCGGGACACCCTCCCGGCTCCGAGGGCCTCCTCTACCACGTACCTCATCGCGTCCCTGAACGCTGACTCGCTGATGACCCCGAACCTGTGGGCCACCGCCAGCACTATCCTCCTGTTATTCCTAACCTCCTCCTCTAGCCTCGCCAGCCTCTCCTCCACCCTCAACATGCGCTCCTCCAGCTTCTGCTGGCGCTCCTCTAGCCGTTGCTGCCTCTCCTCCAGCCTCTGCTGCCGTTCCTCAAGCCGCTGCTGGCGCTCCTCGAGTCTGGCGAAGTGCTCCTCTAGTTTCTGCTGACGCTCCTCCAGTTTTTGCTGCCTCTCCTCGAGCCTAGCGAACCTTTCCTCCAGCCTCGCGAACCTCTCTTCGAGCCTCTGCTGCCTCTCCTCTATGCGCGTGATCCTCTCGAGTACCTCCCCGTAGCCTAGGAGCCCCATGACGGCGTAGCGGAACTCCCTATCCTCCTCTAGGGCCTTTAGGAAGCGCTCCTTCTCCTCCCTTGTGAGGCTCAAGCCCCGACACCGAGGCGCCTGGTGTAGAGCCCTTCCAGATTAACGCGGGCGGCCCTTAAAAGCACGGCCCCCTAGAGGTGGGGGTTCACGCTACATCTCCGCGTCCCAGTCGCCCGCGTCGAGGTCTGCGTCGACCTGGTCCATGTCGTCCCCGCTGGGCGGCTCCCAGTCGCCCTCGGCGGCCTCCCCGAGGGCTAGCGCCGGTAGGAGGGTCCCCACCACCCAGGCCGGGATGAGGTTGAGGAACGCCATGGCTGGGAGTACTGCCAGGATGTCGGGCTCCAGGGGAGGCGCCTCGCGGCCGCTCCTAGCCTCCTCTGCAGCCTTTACCGCCGCCTCGCTCGCCCTCTTGAGGATCTCGAGCGCCTCGGGGACCGCGTCGAGGCCGCGCTTGGTGAGCCTCAGCCTCTCCCTCTTGAAGATGAGCCCCTTCCGTACCCGCTCCACGAGACCCTTGGCCTCGAGGCTCGCCACTATCCTCTCAGCCTCGGAGGTTGAGACCTGAAGCGCCTCAGCCACCCCCTTAACGGTGTCGACCCCCCTGTGGATCACGAGGAGCGCCGCGGCCTCGCTGTAAGTCAAGCCGGCGGGCACCACTGCACCACCAACCCTACTGGGATTTGTAGAGAGGTAAAAGGCGCCGGGCCTCTAGAGTGCTGGGCGGGGACAGGAAATAGCACTCTACAAAATAACACTCTACCCGGTTAGAAGTGTCAAGAAAAACTGTGGACCCGGTAGCGCTGGAGGGGCGCCGCTACTTCCTGGTGAGGACTAGCCCGGCGGCGCCGAGCGCCACTATGAGGGCGAGTACCGCCAGGGCTAGCGCGTTGCCGGCCTTCCCGGCAGCGCTGTCCGCGGCGTTCTTGGCTTCAACCGCGGCCTGCTGGGCCGCCTCGGCCTTCTGGCTGGCATCGCTCAGCTGGCCCTCTAGCTGGCTGATCTTAGCCTCCAGCTGGTTGACCTTGGCGTTGAGGCTGCTTATGCCCTCCATGGCACCCTCCAAGCTGGACTTGGCGCTCTCCAGGTCGCTCTGCACCGCCTGGAGCTGCGAGTAGACGCCGTTGAGGGCTTGGAGGCTCTTCAGGGGGGCGAAGTAGCCTAGGGCGACGAAGATGAGGTTCCTGACGAAGCTCGGCCCGTCAAGCCTTACGCCGTGGTAGAGCCAGGTAGCCATTGACTGGTAGCCCGAGTAGGGGCTCTCACCGCTCGCCACCACGGTCTTGAGCGGGCTCGTCTTAACCCTCTCAATGGCGAGCAGGGGGAACCTGCCGGTGTCGCCTGCGTGGTAGAGGACGCCGCTCAGCCCGCCGCTATCGGCGGTCTGGTGCTCGACTATAACCCCCGAGTCGCTGGTTCTGACTATCACGCAGACGTTGGGCACCGGGGTTTCGAGCGGGTTCACCGGGTTCCCGTTGTCGTCCAGGGCGTAGACTGCTCCGGGGCCGTGGAAGAGCACCTTGCTGGCGACGTACGCCAGCAGGGCGCTGGGCCTATCCTTGGGCGTCGGGTCGACTATGCCCACGACCCTGTACGTCTTCCCGGCGTAGCTCTCCTGGTCCTCGACACTCACATAGTCGACCCTGAGCCTGCTCCCGAGGGCCTCGAGGACCTGGTTGGCGAACTGCTGCGCCGTCTCACTACCCTGGGCGGGGTAGTCGCTGTCAGCGGCAACCCACACCGCCCTCGGGCTCTCAGGGTCGTTAAACCAGTCCGCCAGCGCCTGCAGCTCCATGGGGTCGGGGAGCAGCGTCGGCTGCCCGATTATCACCATGTCCACGCCGTTCAGGTTGTCGGGCGTGAAGCCCCCCACCCTGACCTCGTCCGCGAGCTTCAGCACCGACTCCGGGAGGCTAGCCACGTCGGCCTCGCTGGCGACTAGGACTATCCAGTAAGCCTCGGGCACCAGCTTCATCAAGTAATCCAAGCCGCCCGGGTTCTGCCCGTGCGACATGTCAACCAGGATCACGAGCCCAGGAGACCGGGCTGCGCCCGCGACGAGCCCAGCGATAGGAGCGGCGATGATCAGAGCCACCACTACTAGCGAGAGGATCCTCGACATCCGTCCGCCACACCCGTCAATTATCCACTAAAACCTCGCGGGGGGCCTAAATCGGTTAATGACCCACTACGACAGCGCGCCGCTGCCACCCATTAGCTGGAACCATTAGACGGAATGTTAACACTGCAACGTTAAACACTGTTAAACTCGGTTGGGTTTAAATGCATCGCCATTGAAAGCAACTGTATATGAAGATATTCAAAGAAATATTACGTGCTGTTTTACACGATAAAACACCCGAGGTGCTTTGGTGTGGCGAGTAGCCTGTCCTCGGCCGGTCGAGACGGCACTAAGCTGATGGAAGCCGCTAGGATGGTTATCGAGGACCTGAAGGCCCTTGAGGCCGAGCTTGGCGCTGAGGCGGTAGACGGCCTATACTCGATCCTAGAGGGTAGCCCCGACGTCTCCTGCGCCCTGGCCAAGAAGCTGCGCGGCAGGAGGGACAAGCAGTACGGGAGGGTCTCCCTCTTCCGGAGGTGAGTAGTGGATGGAGCAGCCTAAACTCTCGAGGAGGGGCTTCCTAAAGCTTGCAGCCCTAGCGGCTGCAGCCCTGGGAGCCGAGTCCTCCCTGCTAGCTAAGGCGGTCATCCCACCCTACAAGAAGACTAAGGGTAAGTGGCAGCTCGGGGAGATAGGCGGCAAGTTCAGCTTGGAGCAGGCCAGGGTGGCCAGGGGGATCTGCCCCTACTGCTCCGTGGGCTGCGCCATAGACGTGTACACGGTCGGCGATAAGATCGTTCACATGCGTGGCGCGAGCGACTCACCCTTCAACAGGGGGAGGCTGTGCCCCAAGGGCGTTGCGTCATTCCAGCTCGTGGAGAACGATCTGAGAGTGCTGAGGCCAATGATTAGGACGGGCCCGAAGCCTCCCCCGGAGGAGATACTCTCCGCGAAGAGCTGGGACGAGTTCGTCTCTATAGTCAAGAAGTACCCGCCCAAGTGGAGGCCCGTGAGCTGGGACGAGGCGTTCAAGTACATAGCCAGGAAGCTGAAGGCGATAATGGACGAGTACCGCGCGTCGAGCGGCGCCCCAGCGTTCAAGGACGGCTACTACTACAAGGGTGCCGAGACGCCGGTCATGCTGATGGGAGGCTCCGTGATGACCAACGAGGAGGGCTACCTCAACAACAAGCTGGCGGTGTTCATTGGGACCAACAACTTCGACAGCGAGTACAGGAAGTGCCACAGCTCGACGGTCACAGGGCTGGCGACAACCTACGGGTGGGGCGCTGAGACCGCTAGCAACGAGGACCTCGCCCTGGCCAGCGTGGTGCTTTTCCTGAGCGACCCCGCTAAGGCGCACCCGCTATCCTTCTACTACTTCCTCAAGGCGAAGGAGAACGGCGCCAAGTTCATAGTGGCCGACCCCAGGTTCTCAAGGACTGCGACCTACGCCGACCTCTGGCTCCCCATCAGGAGCGGCTCCGACGTGGCGGTGTTGTGGTACATACTCCACTACGCGTTCTTCGAGAGGAACCCGCCAATAGATGAGCTGCCGGAGTTCAAGAGGCTGATGTCCAGGTGGAACATTACGGAGGACGACTTGGAGGATTTAAAGGCCCTGATTAAGGAGTACGACGTGAACGCAGCCTCCAAGATAACAGGCGTGCCCGCGGAGAAGCTCAGGAAGGCCGCCGAGTGGTTCGTGGAGAACAGTGGAGTCGCAACCAACCACAAGAAGCACGGGATAATACAGTGGGCCATGGGCTCAACCCAGCACACGAACGCCTCCGTCAACATCATTAGAGCCGCGGCGATAGTCCAGCTTCTCCTAGGCAACGTGGGCTACCCCGGAGGCGGCACCCACCCCTTCAGGGGCCACAGCAACGTGCAGGGCGTCACCGACGTCCAGTTCGGCCCAGGCGGGCTGCCCGGCTACCCGGCGGTCCCCAAGTCGACGCTCGAGATCAGGGTCTACCAGGACTGGAAGCTGCAGGGCATGCCCGACGCCTGGAACTGGGAGGTCCCGGAGTGGGCTAGGGACAAGCCGCCGTTCAACGCTATAAAGAAGCCTAACAAGGGAGAGGCCGACCTTGCCAAGGCGCTGAGGGTGTGGATCTTCAATGGGTGGAGGAGGCACGAGCTCACGTGGGGCATCTTCCTCGGCACGATACCCGAGGACGACCCAGTCAACGGTGTAGTTGTGAGCGACATACCGATAGGAGCCGGCAGCAGCGAGACCACCTGGCCGCCGAGGGCCCTCAACGGCGAGATCAGGGCAATGATCATGTTCGGCGAGAACCCGGCCATGACCGACCCCGACATTAAACTCACCGCCGCCGCGCTGGCCAGCCTAGACCTCCTCGTGGTCGCCGACATATTCGAGACTGAGACGGCGTGGTTCGCCGACGTCCTCCTACCCGCCGCGGCCCGCTTCGAGCGCGAGGGCTCGATCACCAACGGAAACAGGGTGATACAGTGGACCTACAAGGCCAAGGACCCGAGCGGTATGGCCAGGCCCGACGTCTGGATCCTGGTTAAGCTCTACGAGTACCTCAGGAGGTATGGCGTGATAAAGCTGCCGAGCGAGTACGCGGGCGTGAAGAAGGAGAAGGTCACGTTCAAGAAGAAGGGCAGGACCATACTCGTGTGGGAGAGAGAGCTGAAGCCCGACAGGAGCTGGGACTACAGGGGCGGGAGCGGCTCAGCCACGCCAGTAGGCCGGATAGAGGCTGAGGCCAACCCGAGGCTCGTGACGAGGGAGCTCAACTTCAACATGCTGATATACCAGGGCATCTGGGACCCCGTGAGGGACGAGCTTACCCCGATGAGGCAGAGCCCGAGGCTCAGGGAGCCGGGCGAGATTGACGGGACGTTCAGCAGCACGTTCAAGGTCTACAAGGACTGGGGCTGGAGCTGGCCGATGAACGTGAGGCTCATGTACAACTACGACAGCCTCAAGGCGGTCCTTGGGAAGGAGGAGGTAATCAAGGCAGCTGGCAGGGAGTGGGTTGTAACCGGCGAGACTGGCGAGATCATAGACGAGTACACAGGCGAGTACAGGCCATTCGCGGTGCCAGGCCACAACTTCTTCATACCGAAAGTCTTCAAGAGGAGACTGAGCGGGATAGCGGACCTCTTCGGAGGAGTGGACCTGATAGAGTTCATCAGGACCGGTAAGCCGAAGGTCGTCGGCAAGTTCGTCGTGGAGGAGGGCGGCGAGGTCAAGGTCTACACTTACGAGGAGTTCGTCGAGAAGACCGGCATGAAGTACCTCTGGGCCAACGACACCCTGTACATCGACGAGGATGTGCAGAGCATTGCGAAGGCTAACGTGAAGAAGCCATTCTTCTCGGGGAAGCCGTACCATGAGGCGAAGCCTACGCTGGACGCGTTCAAGGCCGACTTCAGGAGGTTCTACGAGGAGACCGGCGACATGAAGGAGGCCGTCATGAGGGTGATAGAGAAGTACGGCCGCTGGTACCCCGACTACAACTTCCAGTGGCCGCTGCACACCGAGCCGGTTGAGTCGCCGCTGATCGAGCTGCAGCTGGAGTACCCGACGATAGCGTGGCTGCACCCGTTCAACCTGAACGGCCTCATGGAGGGCATACTCGAGGTAGCCTACGACCCGAAGATGCTTGAAGGCGTGGAGGGCGAGCTGGCAGTATTAACCACTCACAGGATGACGGAGACCTGGCACTCAGGCGTCATGTCGAGGAACCTGCCCTACCTAGCCGAGCTCGTGCCGGCTGCCATCGCCCAGGTGCCGAGGAAGCTTGCCGAGAAGATCGGGGTCAAGACCGGCGACTACATCGAGATAGTGACCGTTAGGGGCTCGATAAAGATCAAGGCCTGGGTCACCGATGGAATGGCGTACCTGAACATCAACGGCAAGGAAGTGCCGGTGGTCAGCGTCCACTGGAGCTTCGGCTTCACCGGGCGCCTGCACGGCGCGGCCGGCAACTTCATCACACCCGGCGTGGTCGACGTCAAGACAACTATACAGGAGTCCAAAGCCTTCCTGGGCAAGGTCAGGAAGGCCTCTTAACCTTGATTTGTTTTTTAGATTTTTTGAACGTGTTAGGGGGTGAATGCCCGTGGGTAACGGCTTCGGGGTTTTGGTGCACCTCGACCGGTGTATAGGCTGTAGGGCGTGCCAGGTGGCGTGCAAGGAGTGGAACGGCCTCCCCGCGGAGCCTCTGAGGTTCGTCGACGTGTGGCCCGTTGAGGGCGAGGGTCTAACATCCCCGCCGGACCTCAACGCTAACACGTGGAAGCTCGTGCGCTTCGTGGAGACGAAGATGAAGTACACGTCGGGATTCGAGGATCCCTACGTGCAGCCATTCCCGTACAACTGCCTCCACTGCGTCGACCCGCCCTGCGCTAGGGCATGCCCCGCTGGAGCGATCGAGGTAACAGAGGAGGGCGCCGTCGTCATAAACCCTGACGCCTGCGTCGGCTGCGGCCTCTGCGAGGCCGCGTGCCCGTTCCACATACCGAGGAGGAACGAGGAGACCGGGAAGTACGCCAAGTGCACCTTCTGCGTTGACAGGCTCCAGGCCGGGATGGAGCCTGCGTGCGTCGCGGCGTGCCCCACCGGGGTCTTCGAGTTCGGAGACTTCGACGAGATAGTGGCCAAGGCGAGGAGACTCAAGGAGCAGGGCATGGAGGTCTACGGCATTGACCTACCGGACTACGTCGGCGGGGCCACCAGGTGGATCTACGTGATCTCCAAGGAGAAGGCCCAGGTGCTGAAGAAGACCCTCCCAGAGAAGCCCGTCGTCAAGGAGGGCGAGTACAGGGAGGCATTGCAGAGCCTCACCAAGTACGGCGGCACAGCCACCGTGCTAGCCCTCACAGCCCTAGGCCTTGTATCCTGGAGGGCCTACAGGATGAAGGAGAAGAAGGCGGGAGGTGGTGAGCAGTGAGCGGGGGTGAGCAGGCTATGAAGAGGAAGCTAGTGATAATGGATCTAGGCTACAGGATAGTGCACCTGCTCAACATGATATTCTTCATATCCCTGGCACTATCAGGCCTAGTAATGTTCCTACCCGGGGCCATGTCTAGGTTCATGTACGCCGTAGGCCAGGCCCTCTCCACGCTGACAGGGCTGAAAGTGGACCCGGTCATGGCTGGGATAGAGTGGGCTAGAACCTGGCACAGGATAGTGGGCATCGTGTGGGGGCTACTGCTGATAACATACCTGATCTACTACCTAGCGTTCAACAGGAAGTTCCACATATTCAAGCCGATCATTAGAGGGCTAGGCACCCAGATCAGGGAGGCCAAGGCCCTCAGCAACCTCTACATAAAGGGCGAGCCTCTCCCTGGGGATGTCGCCAGGCAGCTGAAGAGGTACAACGTCTTCGTGGGCTGGCTTTACACGGTCGTGCTGATACCCGCCGTCATACTGCTCTCAGTCAGCGGGGTGGCGCTCCTCTACAGGGAGCAGCTAGGCCTGAGCATCTCCCAGGTAAGGCTAATGCTGGCACTCCACGACACGGGCTTTGTGCTAGGCGTGCTATTCCTGCTGCTCCACCTCTTCGCCTCGCTGCACCCAGCCAACAGGCCGCTGCTCAGGGCGGTCTTCTTCGACGGCGGAGTCCCGGAGGACTGGGCGAAGGGGCACATGAGCGAGGAGGTTCTTAAGGAGGTAACCACGGAGAAGATCGTGGTGGAGGACTGAGGAGAGCAGAGGGGTTGAGTAGGGGTTTGAACAGGGAGCTGCGAGAGCTTGCCGAGGAGCTTCGCTGCGGCGAGGACGAGGAGTGCCGCAGGGACCTAAGGGAGCTGGAGGGGCTCGTCAGGGAGCTGGACTCCCTGGCCTCCAAGCTCCCCAAACCCTTTTTAACCGACGCCCCCCAGGGCGGGGGGCCCCTTATTTCTAGGGTTCAAAACCTGGAAGAGCTCAGGAGAAGCGCCCTGAGCCTTGTGGAGGGCAACGAGGACCTCGCAGACTACCTGGTCAGGAGGAGGCTGTACCTGGAGCTAGGCAGGGAGCTGGGCAGACTCGCCACGGCTCCCAGGGACTCCCCGGTCTGCCCGGTCTGCGGCCGCAGGCCCCGGGTGGTGGTGCTGAAGCGCGGCGAGACCGGCCTCTTCGCGGGCCACGACGCGGTGGCTAGGTGCACGTGCGGGGCTGAGTGGCCATACAACGAGTGGCTCTGCCCCTCCTGCAGGGGGATGGGTAGGGATAACTTCGAGGTATACCTTTTCAGGAGCAAGGAGCGCGGCGAGACCCCGGTGCTCGAGGTCAGGGTGTGCAGGAAGTGCGGCTACAAGCTGGCCGTGGTGTGGGGGGACGTGGACCAGGTGGATGTCGCCTTCATTAACTTGATCCTGGACAGCTTCAACGTCTAGGGAGGTGCCGCAGCGTTGTCGGGCCTGGACGGGCTGCAGGAGTTCAGGCTGGCAGCCGAGGGCGGAGTAGCCTATGAGGAGGTTAGCGGCGTCAGGCTGGCGGTTGACAGGGTCTACAGGCTCATAGTCAACTCCAGGGAGTGCGGCGAGCTAGTCTCCACACCCTCGAACCTCGAAGACGTCGGGCTGGGGTTCGCCGCCAGCGAGCTCGGAGTGATGGACGCGGGCGCTGTCAGGGTGACGGTGCGAGGCGACGCTGTAGAGGTGGAGGTGGAGGGCCTCCCGGCGGGATCCGAGTGCGGGGGTGAGGGGTTAGCCCCCAAGCGCCTAGCGGCGCGTGGCCCCTACACTTGGCGCGACGTGCGCCTCATATACTCGGATTTCCCTGGGAGGACGGCTGGCCGCCGCTACGGAGTCTCAGCCCACACCGCGGCGATCTACAGCCTAGACGAGGGCCTCGCAGTCGTGGCCCACGACGTGAGCAGGCACACCCTCACACTCAAACTCGCGGGGCTAGCTCTGAGGGCGGGCCTCCTCGCGGAGGGGAAGAGGCTGGCGGCAGCGATCAGCGGCAGGGTCTCCGCAGACATGGTGGCCAGGCTGGCCAGCGTGGGGGTGGGCCTCGTCGTGAGCCTTAGGGGCCCCCTCCTGAGCGGGGTGGAGGCCGCCAGGAGGCTGGGCGTCACGCTGGTGGCCAATGCGAGGACCCGGGACGGGCGGTCTCTGGTCCTCCTCTCAGGGGAGCTCCTGGGCCACTGAGAACCCTCCCCTTCCCTCCTTGGCAGTATTCGGGTTACTCGACGCGACCCGCCCGCCTCCCCGAGCCCTTCACTAGGACCTGCCCCTGCACCACGCTAGGGGGGCTCCGCTCCCGGGGCTCTCGTGGTGGCCGAGCCTCCTTAGGGCTTCGCAGTAGTCCTGCCAGGCGTGCCTCGCCAGGTGGGCCACGCCGAGCCTCTTGTACTCGAGCGCCTCCAGGTAGTAGTGCGTGTAGGCCCTGGGCTCCCCCACGGCTAGCTCTAGCCTCCGCGCCTCCCTGTAGTGCCTCGTAGCGCTGGAGGCGTCGACCAGGCCCTCGCCCGGCGGCTCGGGCTCGGGGTTAAGCAGCTCCTCCGGCGTGTTGGCGCTCACGAACGTCCTGCCGTCCCTGTCGCCGAGCAGGGAGGAGCCCACGAGGAGGAGCCTCGCCGCGGCCCTGTAGACGTCGCTGGGCCTGGCCAGGTGGCCCCTCCTGAGGCAGGCCTCGAGGGCGAGGCCCGGGTCTCGGATGTGGCCCCCCAGGGGTTGAATGAAGCCCGTCCCCCACATGGGGGCAGCCGCCGCGGCGCCCTCCCTCTCGGCCAGCTCGGCGAGCCTTGAGACCGCGCTGGGGGTGAGCCAGGCCATGTCGCCCGCCGCGAGCTGGAGTCCCTCCCGCCCCGCCTCGATTGCGGCCGCGGCTACGCCCTTGATTGGGCCCCTGCAGGGCAGCCACGCAGGGTCCACTACCACCTCGTACGAGCCTCCAAGCGCCTCCTCCACGTCGCCGATCGTGAGGGGGGTGGCGACAGCCACGACGCGGCTGCAGACCCCGCTCTCCTCAAGCGCGGCCGCCACCCTCGCGAGCAGCGGGGGCCCGCCCGTGGGGGGCCTCCACGCCAGCTTCCTGCCGCCGAACCTCAGCGACGCCCCGCCCGCGAGGACGGCGCAGAGGGTCAAAGAAGGGCACCTCGCTCCCCTGTCCGAGCGTTCCCCCCGGGGTCACCTCTCGTAGGTCCCCATGAGGACCGCGTGACCGACAACGTGGGGCTTGATCGCTTCAACCACCTCGTCGGCGGTGGCCCGGGGCGGGAGGCCGAGTGTCTCGACGCGGAGCGCGTGGAGGGCGAAGTAGTAGCGGTGAGCCCCATGCCCCCTCGGCGGGCAGGGGCCTCCGTAGCCTACCCGGCTGAAGTCGTTAACCCCCTGGAGGCCGAGGCCCTCCAGCCTCTCCTTAGCCGGGACCCCCTCCGGGAGCCCCGAGGCGTCGGCTGGTATGTCGTAGATCACCCAGTGGATGAAGGTCCCGACGGGGGCGTCTGGGTCGTACATGATTAAAGCGAAGCTCCTCGCCTCGCCGGGGGCGCCGCTCCACCTGAGGGGCGGGCTGACGTCCTCCCCGTCGCAGGTGTACCTGCTGGGGATCCTGGCGCCGTCCCCGAAGGCGGGGCTCTCGAGGGTGAACCTGGACCCAGAGGCTACCAGGTAGTCCCTGCGCCTCCTCCCAAAGAGGGGCATCCGGGGCCACCGAGTGGTGTAGCGCGCCGGGAGGGGAATTAACTGCACCCCGGCGCGGGGGCTAGTCCTCCCTCCACACGCTCGCCGGCGGCGTCACGCCCAGCCTGGGGGCGAGCGTCGCCGCCGTCGCGAGGGCCGCGAGGACAGCCAGGTAGGGCGTGGCGTCGGCTATCTCAGCCGGGATCCCGAGGCTCGGGAGGAGGGGGCGGGCGGCGAAGAGCGCGCCGGTGAACAGGCTCGCCGCGGCGACGCCGAGGGGGTGCCAGTAGCCGAGGATCACGAGGCCAACCGCTATCCACCCCCACCCGGCGGTCATGCCAGAGTACCAGCGGCCGTAGCTCAGGGCCTCCGACATGTAGGCGCCGGCGAGGCCGGCGAGGAGGCCGCCGGCAACCACCGCTGCAACCCTAAGCCTGACCACCCTGAGGCCCCTCGACTCAGCCGCCTCCTCGCTCTCCCCGAGCGCCCTCAGCTCCACGCCGAGCCAGGTGCGGTAGAGCAGGTAGTACTCCACCACCGCCAGGGCGACGGCTAGGGCCATGACGGCGTCCACGGAGCCCTTAACCCTGGGCAGCGGCGGGGCGGGGGCGCCGTGGGTGGCGAGGCCGATGAGGTCAGCGAGGCCCAGGCCCGCGAAGACGGTTACGAGGCCAGTCACTATCTGGTCAGCGCCCAGGATTACGACTGCGACCGCGTAGATGAGGGAGAGCACCGCGCCGGCGAGGGAGCCCGCGAGCAGGGCGGCCGCGGGGGACCCGGTCTCGACGCCCGCCAGCACGCCCATGGCGGCGCCGACTGCCATCATCCCCTCGACGCCCAGGTTAACCCTGCCGGTCCTCTCCACCAGCGTCTCCCCGAGGGCGGCCAGCATGAGGGGGGTGGCGTTGGCGAGCGAGGCCGCCAGCACCGCCGCCAGGCTAGCCACTCCTCACACCCCTCCCCGCCTTGAGCAGGGCGGCGGCGAGCACCGCCATGGCCTGGGTTAGGAGGACGAAGTTGAAGGGCACGCCGAGCGCTTGGAGGGAGTAGCCGGCCACGACCAGGGCCGAGAAGAAGAGGGAGACTGGGAGCGTGGCGAGGGCGCTGGTCCCGGATAGCCAGGCGACGAGAACGCCCATGTAGCCGTAGCCGGGGGGCTGGCTCATGGCCTGGAAGCTCCTCTGGAAGGAGAGCATCATGAGCCCTCCACCGAGGCCCGCGGCGGCGCCGGAGAGCACTGCGACCGCGAGGATGAGGGTGCGCCTCGGCAGGGTGTACGTCTCCGCCGCCCTCACCGCGGCCCCGTATGCCTCGGCTGCGACGCCGAGCTTCGTCCTGGCCCGGATGAACTCGAAGAGAACCGCGGCCGCCACGACAACGACTGCGATGTGCAGGTAGCCGAGGCTGTACTCGTCCGGCACCGGCCTGGTCGCGGTGAAGGCCCCAGCCCTCCAGGGGCCCGCGATGAGGTAGTTCAAGGCCGAGAGGGCGACGTAGTTGAGCATCAGGCTGCTCAGGACCTCGTTAACCCTGGCGTAGACCCTGAGGAGCCCCGGGATGGAGCCCCACGCCGCGCCTACCAGGGCGGCGAGGGCGAGCGCAGCCGCGACGCCCCCCGCCCTGGGGGCCGTGGGCCAGGCGTAGGCGAGGAGCCAGAGGGCCGCGGCGGAGCCTAGGAGCACCTGGCCCTCCGAGCCTATCGTTATGAAGCCAGCCCTGTAGGCGAGGGTGAGGCCCGCGGCGGAGCACGTGATGGGCCCCATGTACTTGACGGCCGCCTCGAGTCCGGAGGGGCTAGTGAATACACCGATGACCTCCCTGGCGACGCCTAGAGCCCCAGCGCTCGTGAAGTGCGCCGCTACCGCCACCATCGCCAGCACTGCCGCCGCAGCCGCCGCCCCGAGCCAGCCACGCACCCCTCCGGCTACCCCGTCATCGCGGCCGCTATTGCCTCCAGGTTATAGGGCTTCGCGTAGGGCCCGTGGAGGCGGCCCCTGCTCATCACGAGGATCCGGTCCGACACCTCCAGGAGCTCGTCGAGGTCCTCGGAGAACACGAGGACCCCCGCGCCCCTCGATGCGACGCTCACGAGCACGCTCCTAACCTCCATGGCTGCCTCCAAGTCGAGGCCGGCCGTGGGGTTCATGGCGACTAGGAGCCTCGGCCTCCTCAGCACCTCCCTCGCAACGATGAGCCTCTGCATGTTCCCCCCGCTCAGCGAGTCCACGGGGTCCTCCGGGCTCCTAGCCTTGACCCTGAGGAGCTTGATGGCCTCAACCGCGAGGCTCCTCAACCAAGCCCAGTCCACTAGGAACCCCCGCCTGGTGAAGGCGTGGCCCAGAGCGACGTTGAACGTCACGCTCTTCCCCGGCACGAGGCCCCAGCCGAGCCTCTCCTCGGGGACCACCGCCATGCCCAGCTTGATCCTCTCAATCGGGGGCGCCCTGGTGGCGTCGACCCCCGCTATGAGCACCCTGCCCCTCTCCGGCTTCAGCGTGCCGACGATCGCCTCGAACAGCTCCCTCTGCCCATTGCCGGCTACGCCTGCGATGCCCACAACCTCGCCCGGCCTAACCTCGAGGCTGGCCCCGCGGACGGACCAGCCTCCATGTCTGCCCCTGACCCACGCGTCCTCGACTCGGAGGAGCGGCCCCCCATGCTCCGGGGCGGCGCCAGCGGCGGAGGCGGGGGGAGCGGGCCTGGCGGGAGGCTTGGAGAGGACCTTCTCCCCGAACATCAGCTTCATGAGGTCCTCGGGCCTCGCCTCCCCCGCCCTGAGCACCCCCACCAGTTTCCCGGCGCGCATCACCGCTATCCTGTCCGAGGCCTCCAGCGCCTCCCTGAGCTTGTGGGTTATGAACACTACCCCCCGCCCCTCGCTTGCAAGCTTCCTGGCGAGCCTGACCAGACTCTCCGCCTCGGCCACGGTCAGGTGCGTGGTCGGCTCGTCTAGGAGTAGCACTTTGGCGTCGAGCGCGAGCGCCCTTATGATCTCGGCCCTCTGCCTCTCACCCATCGAGAGCCCCGAGACCCTCGCGTCAGGGTCAACGTCGAGGCCGTACTCCTCGGCGAGCCTCCTCACAAGCGATCTCAAGGATTGGAGGCTGAGCCTCCTCCCGGCGAGCTTGAGCGTGAGCCCAATATCCTCCACGACCCTGAGCCCATCGAAGAGGCGGGGGTGCTGGGGCACCAGCACGACTCCAGCCCTCAGGGCGTCGAGGGGCCCCCTGAACCGGGCGGGGCGGCCCTCGACTAGCACCTCGCCCCTCGTGGGCTTCAGCTCGCCGGCTAGGATCCTGACGAGCGTCGTCTTCCCAGCGCCGTTCTCGCCGAGGAGGCCCAGCACCTCGCCGGGGTAGACGTCGAGTGAGACCCCGTCGTTAGCCACGACCCCGTTCGGGTAAACCTTCACTATACCCCGGGCGGAAAGAAGGGGGGTGGTGGGCAACGCCTCTCCTCCACCCTCCAAGCCCAAAACCCCTTCCAGGAGCCAGGGGGCTAGACGAGCGTCGTTATCGACTCGTGGAACCAGTCGATGGTCCAGAGCTCGTTCCTGCCGAGCCTCACGCCCTCGGGCACCTTCAGCGTCGGCTCCTCGAGCGGCTTCCCGGTGGCGTCGATCTTGTAGCCCCTGATGGGCCCGGTGAAGGGCTCGAAGAGCAGCTCCTTCATCTCCTCGTACCTCCTCTTTATCTCCTCCAAGGCCTTCGCGGGTATCGCCTGCGTGTTGAGCGGGGCCAGGTAGACGGCGCCCTCCGGCTGGCCGGCGGTGGACTCCTCCACGGGCCTCCTCCAGCGGATGGGGGTGAAGTCGCCTATCCTCGCCCAGACGTCCTCCTTCACCGCCGCGCCGGCGTAGAGCTTGACGAGTAGGTACTCGTAGATGGGGGCCCAGTTCGCTATCTGGCCGGTGAGGTGGTTCCTCAGGGTCCTACCCTGCTTCTTGAAGTACTCGTACATGTTGCTATAGTGGCTGAAGCTGTAGACCTTCATGCCCTGGTCCCAGTAGGACTCCGCGGTCTCGGGTATCGCCGTTGAGTCCTCCGTGTAAGCTATGACGTCCACATCGTACTGGTCCACGAGAGCCTTGGCGGCGTCCCTGGCCTTGTCGGGGGCGAACCAGCTGTTGAGCGGGGGAGTCACGTATATGTTGAGCCTCGAGCCGTCGCCGCACTTGCCCATCAGCTTGGCTCCATGCAAAGCCCCGATGGCGAAGGCGTTTATGTGCCTGACCACCTCGGGGATGAGGAACGCTGGGACGTAGCCCACGCTGCAGGTCTCAGTGACTGCTCCGGCTGCAATGCCGTTGAGGTAGTAGAGCTGGTAGAACTCCGCGAAGTACGTCGCCACGTTGGGGAGGTCCTTGAACTCCTCCCACGGGCCGCTGCAGTGGTAGAAGCGGATCTCAGGGTACTCCCTGGCGAGCCTCTTAACGGCGTCCATGAATCCGTAGCTCGTGGCGAAGACTGCGTCGTAGCTCCTCTCCTCCAGCTCCCTCTTTATGACATTGTAGGCCTCGGTCTCGCTCACATTCTCTATGTGAACAGTCTCCAGCCACGGGTACTTGGAGTCCACGGCCTCCTTCGCGTCGTGGTGCGCCCTGGTCCAGCCGTAGTCGCCTATGGGCCCGACGTATATCCAGAGCGCCCTGATCTTCCTGCCGCCTTGAGGCGTGGTGGCTGGGGCGGGCGTGGAGGTGGTGGTCGTCGTGGCGGTGGCGCCGGGCGTCGTGGGGGCCTGCCGGCCTCCCTGCTGCCTGCCGCCCGCTAGGTAGCCGGCCACTCCCCCGAGTACCAGGCCGCCTGCGAAGGCGGCGGTGAGCTTGAGGAAGTCCCTCCTGGTGACGCCGGCCATCCCGGCTCCCCGTGCGGGGCTGCCGCGGGGTCGCGGTTAAAATGGGAGCGTGTCATCGCCGCCTCCACGGCTAGTTGTCATAGCTGATGCAACGTTTCACCCGGGCTTCTTGACCCTCACCACCGCCTCCACGTGGCTTACCCCGCTCCTCTCCCTCCACTCGTCCCCGACCACCACGAGGGCGGCGACGCCTGCTAGGCTGGCCCCGCTCCTCTCCACGAGCTTCCTCATCACGGCGAGCGTGAAGCCCGTCTGGACTATGTCGTCCACTATGAGCACCCTGTCACCCCTCTTGATGGAGTCCCTGGGTATGTAGAATATCCTGGAGACCCTTGGAGACTCCACTATGTGCTCCTCGATGTAGTCCGCGAGCGGGTTCTCCTTGCTCCTCCTGGCGATGACTAGGCCCACGTTGAAGATCAGGGACATGGCGGTGGCGAGCGGGATCCCGCCCGCCTCCGGTGCGAGGATCTTCGTAACCCCAGCGCCCTGGAAGCGCTCGGCCAAGTCGAGGGAGGCTATCTTCAGCATAGCCGGGTCCTCGAGCACCGGCGAGAGGTCGAGGAGCCCGCCGTACCTCGCGGCGGCCTCGAGGACCAGCATGGCCGGCTTGAAGGCCCCCCGTATCCTCTCCCACAGCTCCACCGCCTTCAAGGGGCTCGGCGCCACCGAGCCAGACACGTACTTCGCCAGCCTGGCCTTGTCGACACCCAGCCTCCTAGAGAGCTCGGTGTAGGTGTACCTCTCCTTCAACGCCCTGAGGATGTCGACGACCAGCACCTGGTACTTAAGCCTGCCGAGCCCGGGCTCCAAGCCCTCAAGCCTCCCGGATGAGCGCGTGGTTGGGTTATGGGTTGAAATACCCGCCCCCGGCCCCTACGCGGTGCCCGGGGAGAATGGGCGTGGCGAGCGAGGCTCTCAAGCGGACCCCGCCGCTCAGGATGCTAAGGGACCACATAGGCAACCCCGTCTACGTGAAGTTGAAGGATAAAAGCGAGTACATCGGCACGCTGAAGATGACCGACAACACTATGAACATCGTGCTGGAGGACTGCGTAGAGGTCAGGAACGGGGGCAAGGAGATCGTGGCCAAGTACGGCACGGTGTTCGTGAGGGGGAGCATGATCCTCTACGTGAGCTTCAACCCCGAGAAGGCGGCGCCGGACTACACCGGAGCCTAAACAGGGGCGGCGGCCTCGCCCCGTGGGAGGCCCATCCTAAAACCCCTCGGCGCGCTCGGGGAGGCTTAGGCGCCTCCACTCCCCGGGGAGGCCGGCCCCCCGGCCTCTCCACGCTGGGAGGGCTGCGCGGCTTTGGAGGGCCCCGGCTGGCTGGAGGGGCTGAGGTGGAGCTACAGGCTCAGGGCTAGGGTGGCTCTCGCCCCCTGGGAGGCCGGCGAGGCCCTCAGGGCCGAGCGCGGGTCGCTCGTGTGGGTGGGCCACGGCTACAGGCTGGCCCGCGTCGACTCCAAGGGCGGGGGGCTAGTGGTCCTGGATGGGGCCCCGTTCCCCGTCGAGGCGCTGGAGTGGGCGTCGAGGAGGAGGGTCATCATCGCCTACGTCGAGGGCGAGGGGGTCTCGGCCGTGGAGTGGAGGCGTGGGAGCGGCTACGTCAAGCTCGCCCCCACCCGCCCCGGGTGGCCGCCCACCATTGAGATCGACGGGATCCACATGCACCGCGTCGAGGGGGTGGACCCCTTGACTGACGCGAGGGCTAAGGTGAGGGCTGCCAGGGTGAGGCGGGGCCACCGGGTGCTCGACACATGCGCGGGCGCCGGGTACACGGTTAGGGCGAGCCTCGAGGCGGGTGCCTCGGAGGTCGTCGCCTTCGAGGCGAGCGAGGCCGTGCTCTGGGTGGACGAGAGGAACCCGTGGAGCGAGTGGCTCGGACGGGGGGAGGTAAGGCTCTACCACGCCGACGCCACGAGGGCGATCGAGGCGCTCCCCGACGGATACTTCGACAGGGTGATACACGACCCCCCGAGGCTGACAGGGGCGACGAGCGGCCTCTACTCCACGGAGTTCTACAGGCAGCTCTACAGGGTCCTCAGGCCGGGGGGGATACTCTACCACTACACGGGCAACCCGGGGAGGCTGAAGCGCCTCAACCTCCCCGGCCGCGTGGCCTCAAGGCTGAGGAGCGTGGGCTTCGAGGACGTGAGGGTGGACCCGAGGAGCCTGGGGGTGGTGGCTAGGAAGCCGAGGTGACCCCCTCGCCGCCGTCCTCGGGGACGCCCTCGAGGCACTTGTAGAGCGTCCTGTACAGCTTGTCCTCCTCGCCCGCCGTCAGCTCCCTCGCAGCGGGCGCCGCAGCCTTGGGGTCGTCTAGTATCGAGGCCACCGCGTGGACCAGGGAGACCGCCGCCCTCCTCACCCTGGGGTTGGAGAGCACGTACTCGACGAAGTCCACCGGGTCCGTCGCCACGGTGCTGGCGAGGGACTTGAGTATCCTGAACGTTATCCCGTAAATCCTGGGGGAACGCTTCCACCTCTCCTTCACCGTGAGGGAGAAGGCTGTGGCGATGACGTAGCTCAACCCGATCGTGTAGGCCACGGACTCCTCGTGCTCACTCACCGTTGTATGGATCACCTTGAACCCAGCCTTCTCGAAGATCCCGGCGGCGGCCTTCGCACCCTCCTCGCCGTGGCCTGGCACAGGCATGACTGCGACGGTGTGCACCCTGGGATCCCTCGCGCCGGGGCCGAAGAGCGGGTGGACGCTGGCGGCGAGCACCTTGGACGGCACGGACTCGTAGGCCTCCACCACCCCCTCCTTGAACGTTGATATGTCGAAGACCAGCCTGGCCTTCGCCTCCGGCCTTGCTAGGAGGTCCGCTAGGTAGCTGATCACGGGCTTCATGGCGTCGTGGCTGACCGCCACCATCACGGCGTCAACCCTGCCCACGAGGTCTTCGAGGCTCTCCGCCACCGCGTAGCCCGCTGCCGACGCCCTTTCCAGCGCCTCCCTCCTAATGTCGTGGAACACGAACTCGAACCCGGCGGGCTTCATGAGCCTGGCGAGCGTTAAGCCCATCCTACCCGCTCCCACGACGCCGATTACCTTGAAGTCCATTCCCTGCACCCGCCTAGCGCGCTGCCCACGCTGGGGCCCTGCCCCCCTGGTGGGCGCTATGGACGGATTCAAGTGCTTTACGCGCTCCTTCAGCGGTTAAGTTGCGCGGTCCAAGGCGGCTAGCAGCCCTCCTGCTCCTCGCGGCACAGCCTCACGATCTCCTCGAACACGCTCCTGAACCTCCCGGCCCGGCGTAGCACCTCCTCCTCCCTGCCGGGATCCCTCACCGGCGCCCCCGCCCGGCGCTTGGCCTCGCCTATGGCCCGGCATAGCCTCATCCTCTCCTCCAGGAGCCTGAGTATCTCGGCGTCGATCCAGTCTATCGCTCTCCTAATATCCTCGACTTCACGGGCTGCCATGCCAGCCACCTCAGGAGGTGGTCAGCCAGCACTATGGAGACGTAGGCCTCCACCACCGCGACGCCGCGGATGGCTATGCAGGGGTCGTGGCGGCCCCTCCCCTCTATCACCGTCTCCTCCATAGCCTCCAGGTCGACGGTCCTCAGGGGCTTCCTTATCGTCGAGGTCGGCTTGAACGCCACCCTCACCACGAGGGGCATCCCGTTGCTTATCCCCCCATTCACCCCGCCCATGTTGTTGCTGGCCGCCACCACCCTGCCGTCGCGGAGCACCCACTCGTCCGCCGCCTCGCTCCCCCTCATGGAGGCAAGGCGGAAGCCCGCCCCGACCTCGACGCCCTTCACTCCGGGGATGGACATGAGGGCCTTCGCGAGGTCGCTGTCCAGCCCGTCCATCGGGGGCTCCCCGAGGCCCACGGGGAGGTTGAACGCCACCGCCTCCACTACGCCGCCGAGGCTGTCGCCCTCCGCAACCGCCCTCTTGATCTCCTCCTCGATCCTCGCCGCCGCCTCGGGGTCGGGGCAGCGGACGGGGCTAGAGTACACCCTCTCCCTGAACTCCGGGTCGTCAACCGGCTCGACGCTCGCCTCAACGCTCCCCACCCGCTTGATGTAAGCGTAGACCCTCACGTCGAAGAGCTCGAGGAGCCGCCTCGCCACCGCCCCGGCGGCGACGACGCCCGCGGTGAGCCTGCCCGAGTTGTGCCCCCCGCCCCTGTAGTCGTTGAACCCCCAGTACTTCACCCTCGCAGCATAGTCCGCGTGCCCGGGCCTGGGCTTCCGCTTCACGACCTGCTCGTAGAAGCTCGAGTCCACGTCCCTATTCCTGATGAAGACCAGTATCGGGCCCCCCGTCGTCCTGCCGTTGAAGACGCCCGCCAGTATCTCCGGCCAGTCCCCCTCCCTCCGGGGCGACGTGAGCGGCCCCCCGGGCCTGCGCCTGGCCAGCTCCCTCGCCAGGTACTCCTCGTCAACCGGGATCCCCGGGGGGCAGCCCTCGATGAGGGCCCCCACGCCCTTCCCGTGGCTCTCCCCGAATATGGAGACCCTGAACATCCTCCCGATCAAGGCCCGGCCACCACCTCCGCCTCGACGCCCAGGCTCGAGAGGTGGTCGAGGAACTGGGGGTAGGAGTCCCTGATCCTCTCAGCCCCCACGATCTCGACGGGGCCCTCGGCCGCGGCGGCCGCGACGGCGAGCATCATGGCTATCCTGTGGTCGCTGTAGGCGCTGGCCCTCCCCCCGCGGATCCTCCCGCCCCTGATGAATATCCTCCCCCCGTCCGCCCAGGCCTCGACTCCCACCGCCCTGAGGGCGCCGGTGATGGACTCGAGCCTGTTCGACTCCTTGAAGGCCAGGTGCTCGACGCCCTTGAGGACGGTGACGCCCCTCGCGTGGGCCGCTACAGCAGCGACGGCGGGCGCGAGGTCGGGCGAGTCCCTCAAGTCGGCCTCCACCGCCTCGAGGGAGCCGGTGGACTCGGCCTCCACGAACCCGTCTCCAGCAGTGACGCGGGCGCCCATAGCCCTAAGGATGTCCACGATCGCCCTGTCAGCCTGGACCGTCGCCGGGGTCGAGGCCCTCAACCCTCACCCTGCCAGCGATCGCCCCGAGGGCCAGCATGAACGCTGCGGAGGAGTAGTCCCCAGGCACCCTGAACTCGGCCCCCCGGAGCCCCAGCCCCCTCGGGGCGAAGTACTCGTAGCCGTCCCTGTAGAACCGGGCGCCGTAGGCCTCCAGCACCCTCAGCGTCACGTCCAGGTAGGGCCTGGAGGCCACGGGTCCTATGGCCTCGACCTCCAGCCCGGCAACAGGCGCTATGAAGAGGAGGGCGGTGGCGAACTGCGAGCTGTGCCTCGCGTCAACCCTAACCCTCCCCCTCCCCGGGGGCCCCCTGACCGCGACGGGCGGGTAGCCGTCGCGGGAGAGGCTCTCCACCCCAACCCCGGCGAGGGCGTCGAGGAGCGGCTTCATCGGCCTCCTCCTCAGCGTCTCGTTGCCGTAGAGGAGCACGGGCTCACCCACCAGGCTCGACACGGTGGTCGCTATCCTCAGCGTCGTCCCGGAGCCGGCGCAGTAGATCCACGCAGGCGGCTCGGGGCGGCCGCAGGCGCCCTGGACCCTCACCGCCCCCCGCGTCCACTCGAGGCGGGCGCCGAGCCTCTCCACGGCGGAGAGCGTCGCCTCAGTGTCACCTGAGACGAGGGGGTTCCGCACCATGGACTCGCCGCAGGCGAGGAGCGAGGCGAAGAGCGCCCGGTGGGTGTAGCTCTTCGACGGAGGAGCCTGCACCGAGCCCTCGACTCGCCTGGCTGGGCGCACCCTAAGGATCACGCTACCCACCCCCCAGGATCCCGGCCTCCAGGATGACTATGCCGGTGAAGCCGCTCCAGGCCTCCCTCACCGCCCCCGGGTCCCTGGTGACGGCGAACACCGCCGGGCCCTTACCGGAGACCCCCGCCGCGAGCACCCCCGGGGAGGCTAGCGCCCTCGCCGCGAGCTCCGCCGCCAGCGGGTCCCAGCCTGTGGCTGCGAGCGTGGTGAGCCCGTTGAGCGTCATCGCCGCCAGCCACTCGCCCTCCAGGGCTAGGCGGGCCGCCCTCTCGTAGGCCCCCCGGAGCGCCCTGAACGCCTCGGGGTCCACGGTGTCAATCCTCCTCTCCCCCCTCACCGCGGCCACGACGTAGAGTCCGTCCTCCACCGTGTAGTGCCTGAGGATCCTCATGGAGGGGTTGTCGGTCACGAAGACGCCGCCGGCGACCGTCGCCAGGGAGTCGTCGAACGCACCCGTCACCGTGAGCCCCGCCCGCCTCGCCACCTCGACGCCGAGCCTCGCCACCCCCACTGCGTTGAGCCTCTCCCCCGCCGCGTCCAGGAGGGCGGCGGTTACAGCGTTGACCACCGCGCTGCTACTCTTCAGCCCCGAGGCGGGCGGGATCCCGCTCCTAACCCTCACCAGGAGCCCGCCCTCCAGGCCAAGCATTGAGGCGAGCCAGGCCAGCGCCCCCGCCAGGCGCTCCGGGGGCTCCACCCTGCCCCAGGGCGTCGCGGAGTCGATGGAGACCCCGCGGCCGCCCGGGTCGACCTCGACGGCGGCCTCGACCGGGATGTCGACGCCCACCGCGCCGCCCACACCCGTGGCTATGGCGTTGACCACGCTAACAGCCGCGTGAGCCCTACCCACCCCCCGGGGCACCCCCCTCACCCCCGCCGCGGCCCTGGAGGGCCTCGAGAGCGTACCTCCTCAGCTCCCCGGCGTCCACGTCGAGGCCGAGCCAGATCCTGGCGTTCACGGCGGCCTGGTGGGCGAGCATCCAGAGGCCGTCGACCACCCTGCACCCCCGGGCCCTCGCCTCGCGCAGGAGCCTCGTCTCGAGGGGAGTGTAGACCATGTCCACGACCACCGCGCCCTCAGGGATGAGCCCGGCCGGCAGCGGCGTGGCGCCGGGATCCCCCATGGCCGACGGGGGAGGCGTTCACCACCAGGTCGACGCCGGAGGCCAGCTCCGCGAGGCTCCCCGGCTCCGCCCTGGCCCACCTCGCACGCTTCACCCCCCACTCGAGCGCCCTCCCCGCAAGCTCCTCGGCGGAGCGGCCACCCCTGCTCACGATCCTCAGCTCGTCCACCACCCTGGCGAGGGCGTAGGCCGCCGCCCTCCCCGCGCCGCCCGCGCCGATGAGGAGGGCCCTGGAGTAGCTCAGGGGCCCGGCCTCCCTGAGGGCGCCGAGGAGGCCGAGCCAGTCGGTGTTGAATCCCCTCAGCCTCCCGGACTCCACGCTCACCGTGTTCACCGCCCCGATCTCCGCGGCGTCCTCCGACGCCTCGTCGACGAGGCGGGCGGCGTGGGTCTTGTAGGGGATGGTGACGTTGAACCCCCTGGCCTCCCTCCTGAGCCTCTCGAACACCCCCGGCAGCTCCCCGGGGTCGCCGACCTCGAGGGGCTCGTAGCTCCCCGGGATCCCGGCGCGGGCGAGTAGCCTGTTGAACATCGCCGGGCTCAGGCTGTGGGAGACGGGCCTCCCTATGATGTAGAGCCTCACAGGGCCCTGAGGAGGCGCCAAAGCGTCACCACCTCCTCCACGCCCGGCTGCCCGGGGGCCGCTGGTCCGCCGTGCTCGTGGGCGTAGGTGAAAGGCGCCCCCAGGAGGGGGGCGGCGATCCTCGAGATCATGCACCCCTCGCCGGCGGCGAACGCTATGAGCCTCCCCCTCATCTCCGCCACGGCCTGCATCGCGGCCAGCTCGTCCCGCGGCTCCCTGCAGGCGTAGACAACCTTCGCCACCGCCTCCCCGCCGGGGATCCCGGCGAGCGCCTCCCGGGCTATCCTGAGCACCTCCCCAGCGGTGAGGGGGGAGTCGAGCCTGTGGTGCGACGCTATCACCGCTACCCCGGCCTCCGCGGCGAGCGACGCCACGGCCTCGAAGGCGGGGCTCCTGGCCTCGACGTCGACGTAGTCCACGCCGGCCTCCACCGCCTTGGAGAGGATCCAAGCCTTAACCTCCGGGGGGCCCGCGTAGCGGCCGCCCTCGCCCGCGTCGCGGAGCGTCGCCACGACCCTCCTCCCCCTCCCGTGGGCGGCCTCCACCACTTCCCTCAGCCGGCCCGCGGCCCCGCGTGGGTCGCGGAGGTAGTCGAGCCTCAGCTCCACCACTCCAGCCCTCGCCCTCTCGACGGCTCCAAGCATCTCCTCGACCGTTCTCGCCGCTATCACGCCGCAGACCCTCGAGTAGGGATCAGCCTCGGCACCCACGACTCCAGCACCCCCCAGTCGACCTCTACTATCTCGAAGTCGCCGAGCCTCCTGGGTAGGGGCAGCCTCGGTTTGCCCCTCCTGAACTTCTTGTCCAGCCTCAGCGCCGCCAGGGGATCCCCGGGGAGGGGAGGGGCCTTGAGGGGGAGGCCGAACGCCCTCAGGGTCTCAGCGAGCAGCCCCGCCTCCTCCTCCGGGAGCCCGGTCAGCTCCACCGCCATCCGTGACTCAGCGTTCAACCCCACCGAGACGGCGTAGCCGTGGGGGATCCTGTACCCGCTCGCGGCCTCCACGGCGTGGCCTATGGTGTGGCCGAAGTTGAGGACCGCCCTGTACCCGGCCTCAGTGTAGTCCCTCTCCACGACCTCCAGCTTCACCGAGACGCTGAACTTCACGACCTCCTCAAGCACGCGGGGATCCCTAGCCTTCACTCCAGGCGCCTTGGAGCGGAGCCACTCAACCCACTCCCTCCCCTTGATGGCGGCGTGCTTCACCACCTCCGCGAAGCCGGGCGTGTAGGCCTCCTCGGGCGCCCCGGCGAGGATCGAGGGGTCAACCACCACCAGGTCGGGGTGGTAGAAGGCCCCGACGAGGTTCTTCACGCCCGCCGCGTCGATCGCTGTCTTGCCGCCTATGGCGGCGTCGGCCTGGGCGAGCGTGGTGGTGGGGACGTAGGCCAGCTTCACCCCCCTCATGTAGGTCGCCGCGGCGAAGCCGGCGGCGTCTAGCACCCCGCCGCCCCCCACTGCTACGAGGAGCGTGTCCCTCGTCGCCCCCGCCCTGGCGAGGAACTCCCAGATCTCCACCACGGCCTCAATCGTCTTCGCCTCCTCCCCCCGCCTCGCCGGGTGCACGAGCGTCCTCAGCCCGGCCTCCTCGAGGCCCCTCCTCACCCTGGCGACGAGGCCGCCAGGGATCCCGGGGTCGTGGACGACCACCGCCATGTAGGAGTCCAGGCCCGCGGCGAGCCGGGGGAGCAGGGAGAGGGAGCCGTTCCCCACAACTATCCTGGCCCTCCTCTCGCTCCTGAGGGTTAGAGTAGCCTCATCCACCTCAGCTCCCCCATGAGGCGCTCGAACATCTCGATGGTGAGCTGCTGCCTAGCGTCCGAGAGCGCCCTGTCCGGGTCGGGGTGGACCTCCACCATTATCCCGTCCGCCCCGGCGGCGAGCGCCGCCTTCGCTAGGGGCGGGACCAGCTCCCTCCTCCCAGCGGCGTGGCTCGGGTCCACTATGACGGGGAGGTGGGTCCTCTCCTTCAGCACGGGCACCGCGGCTATGTCGAGCGTGAACCTGGTCGAGGTCTCGAACGTCCTGATGCCCCTCTCCACCAGGACGACCTGGTCGTTCCCCTCTGCGAGTATGTACTCGGCCGCCGCCAGGAGCTCGTCTATGCGGGCGCCGAAGCCCCTCTTGAGGAACACCGGCTTGCCCGCCCTGCCCACCTCCCTGAGGAGGGGGAAGTTCTGCATGTTCCTAGCCCCGATCTGGAGGGCGTCCGCGTACTCGGCGACGAGCTGCACCTGCCTGGGGTCGAGGACCTCCGTGACGACTGGGAGCCCTGCCTCGTCCGCGGCCATCCTGAGGAGCTTGAGCCCCTCCACGCCGAGGCCCTGGAAGCTGTAGGGCGACGTCCTCGGCTTGAACGCTCCGCCCCTCAGTATGTGGGCCCCGGCCCTCTTCACAGCCAGCGCGGCGGTCCTGATCTGCTCCCACGACTCGACGGCGCAGGGGCCCGCCACGACGACGGACCTCCCCGCGCCTATCTTCACCCCTCCAACATCCACTATAGTCCTCTCCCTGTAATCCTTAGTCACGAGCTTGAGGCTCACGAGATCTCACCCCTGACCCGCTCGGCCATCCTCTCGGGGGTGAGGCCCATGTACTCCAGGAGCTCGGGGTAGCTGCGGGCGCTCGTGCCGAAAGAGTCCCGGACGCCTATGCGGACCACCCTCGTGGGGGCCTCCTCGGAGAGGACCTCGGCGACCGCGGAGCCTAGGCCGCCGTAGACGCTGTGGTCCTCGAGGGTGAAGACCAGGCCGGCCTTCCTGGCCTGCCTCACCACCGTCTCCCTGTCTATGGGTTTAACCGTGTACACGTCGACCACGCCCGCGTGGATGCCCTGCCTCCTCAGGATCCTAGCCGCCTCCAGGGCCACGCCGACCATCGGGCCGTAGGCGTAGATCACAGCGTCGACCGCGTCGATGAGCACCTTGGAGCCCCCTACCCTGAACTCCTCACCCTCCTCGTAGACCACGGGGGCGTCGTCCCTGCCGAGCCTCAGGTACACTGGCCCCTTGTGGTTGAGCACCGCCTCCAGCACGAGGGCCCTGACCGCTGCCTCGTCCGCGGGGACAAGCACCGCGAACCCCGGCAGGGTCCTCATGAGGGCGACGTCCTCGAACGCCTGGTGGGACGCGCCGTCCATGTAGTCCTGGAGGCCTGCGTGGGTGCCGACTAGCTTCACGTTCAACCCGTCCCTAGCTATGGTGTTCCTCACCTGCTCCCACGCCCTCATCAGGAACATTGCGAACGCCGCGGCGACGGGGATCTTGCCGGCTATCGCCAGGCCCGCGGCGGTGTCCACGAGGTCCTGCTCGCTTATCCCTATGTTGAAGAATCGCTCGGGGAACGCCCTGGCGAAGGCTATGGTCTTCGTCGAGGTTGGCGTGTCGGCGTCTAGCACTACCACGTCCCTGCAGCGCTCGCCCGCCTCGACGAGCGCCCGGCCGAGGGCCCTCCTGTAGCTCCCCCTCCTACTCTTCAACGCCTCCACCGCCTGCACCCCTGCTCCTGACTATGATCACCTTCGGCTTCCCCTTGACGCTCGAGAGCCTCTCCAGCGCCCCCACTATCGCCGCGAGGTCGTTGGGGACCTCCTCGACGTGCCAGCCGAACGCCGCCCACCTCGCCGCGAGGGGCTCCTTCGGCTTCACCTCCTCCGTCGGCCCGGTGTGCTGCGTCATGTTCCTGTCCACGATTGCGATCACGTTGTCGAGGCCCAGCGACGCCGAGGTCGCGGCGGCCTCCCACACCTGGCCCTCGTCAAGCTCCCCGTCGCCGAGGAGCACCGCGACCTCCCTGGCGACGCCGTCTATCCTAGCCGCGAGCGCTATCCCGTTGGCTATCGACAACCCCTGCCCCAGCGAGCCGCTCGACGCCGCGACGAGCCCCCTCAGCCTCAAGGCGTCCGGGTGTGACTGGAGCCTCGACCCGGCCCTCGCGAAGGACTCCAGCTCCTCCTCGCCCAGCACGCCCACCGTGGCGAGCCACGCGTAGAGCGCAGGCGCCATGTGGCCCTTGCTCAGCACCACAACCCTCTCGACGCCGCTCAGCGCCCCCACGGGGACCCAGTAGCCGTAGAGGGCCGCGACTATGTTCAGCGACGAGAGCGAGGACCCGACGTGCCAGCCCCCGACGGGGGCGAGGAGCTTCAGGAGCCTCCTCCGAGCGGCCTCAACGCGCTCGGAGAGGAGGCTCAACCCCTCGGGGCCCGGCTTCAGGCCCCGGGCGAGAATGGAGTGGACCGCGGACGGGTTCAATATTGGCGCTGCATCACGCCCCATTGGCGCTCCATCGCGCCCCCAAAGCCCGGCTGCCTCTCCACCCCGCTCCACCTCCTCAAACGTCGACCCACCCAAGCCGGGCCAGGGGGGTTAATATGCGCTTCCCCCCGTTCTCCCCCGGGGAAACCTGGATCTCCGGGGAATTACCAGACCACCCCGAGATGCGGGTAGGAGCGGTGGAAGCCCTCGGCGGCTTGGGGCGGGGAGGAGTGGTGCGGGGGGTGGGATTCGAACCCACGCAGGCCTACGCCAACGGGTCTTAAGCCCGCCCCCTTTGGCCGGGCTCGGGCACCCCCGCGCCTCCAGAACCTCCAGAGGTGGGTACCCACCCTGGGGGCTGTAAGCTTTACCTTGAACCCAGACCACGCCCGGGGCTTCCCGGGGGCCCGCCTCCTACTCGGGCCCGGAGCCCTCCCCGCCTCCGCAGAGCGGGTCGCCCACCCTGACGCCGACCTCCCTGCAGTACCTAGCTAAGGCCTCGGGGCCGCAGTCCTGCTTGTAGCAGCAGTACTTCCCCGCGAGCCCCCTGTTACCCGCGAGCCTGCGGCAGTCGTGGTAGTGGAGGTACTGCACCTCCCCCACGGCCTCCTGGGGGATGACGTAGTAGTCCCCGCACCTCTCCGCCCCCGGGATCCCGGGGTCCCCGCTCGCCTTGAAGGCGATGACTAGGCGGAAGCGCGGGTTCACGTAGAGCGTCAGCCCCGGGACCTCCTCGTCGCTGTAAACCTCCTCCGAGCCGGCCAGGGCGAGGTAGGCGTAGCCCTCGTACTCCGAGCCGCCCGCCACGAGCGTGGCCTCCCCGAGGGGGAGGAGGATCCCGGCAGTGGCCTCGGAGCAGGCGTAGACCTCCTCCGCCACGCTCCACGCCCTAACCGCTCCCTCGTCGTCTAACCCGTAGTCTACGATAACCGATGCGCCGTCCAAGCCCGCATACACCACGCCGCCCCCGGGATCCCGGGGTTTATGAAGCGACAAGAACCCGCCCGCCGCACGCGGCCCCGCAAGGGTTGGAGCCGTGCCGGCACGCCTAGTCAGGCTCGCCCCGCTCGACTGCGGCGACCCCCCGGGCCTCCGCGAGCTGGCGGGGGTCCTGGCCAGGCTGGTGGGGGAGCAGAGGGTCTGGGAGACCCTCCACTTAGAGGGCGGCTCGAGGGTGGCCCCGGCCTCTAGGCAGCTTTGCTGGGGGCTCAGGCTGCTAGGCGCCAGCCTAGCCCCTGCAAGCTTCGAGGCGCCGGAGCCGGCCGACGTGCCGCTCGGTGCGCTCGGCGTCTACGACAGGGTCAAGGACCCGCCCTTCGCCCTAGCATACCCTTCACCCGCCAGCCTCAGCCTCGCCCCCACCCCGCTCGCGGGCCTCGGGAGCCTCTGGGGGGTCCCGGTTTACGCTAAGCTCGAGTACCTCCACCCCCTCAAGCCGGCTGGGGGGAGCTGCCCCCGGGGCGCCGGGGTCCCGGGCAGCCTCCAGCCCGCCGCCTCAGGGCTCCGGGCCGCTGTGGAGCTGGACCTCCAGCTCAGGGCCCTGAGGGTGAAGCCCCGCGCAGTCGCCGCCCCCCTCGACGCCTGCTGCACCGCCGAGGCCATCGCCTTCTACGCACGCCACAGGCTCCCCGGGGCGCTAGCGGTCGCCGTGAAGCCCCTCTGGGCAGAGGCCCCCGCGGAGTGCGCGGAGCTAGGGGCCCGCGCAGGGCCCTGGGAGACGGTCGAGGTTAGCCTAGAGGACGCTGTGAAGGCCGCGGCAGAGGCCTTCGAGGCCTCAGGCGTAAACCCCGGCCCCCTCGGCGGCGCGGCGCTAGCCGCAATCAAGAAGCTCGCCCTAGAGGGCAGCCTAGACGGCCCAGCAGTCGCCGTGCTACCCGACGCAGGCCACCGCCACCCCCAGGGGGGAGGGAGCGCCTAGCAAGCCCCCGGGAAGCCACGCCCCCGCCCCTCCCTGGGGGATCCCGCGGTGCCTCGGAGGGGGATCCTTCCCCTGGGAGCCCTGCAGGCTGGAGTGCAGCGTTGGCCGTTGGATGGATGGTCGCAGTGCTTCTCGATCGGTGAGCCGCTGGGCAGGGTGGTTTATAATCCAGGCCCAGCACAGCCTGAAGCAGGGTTTTTACACGCGTTAAACCTGGGTGGCTGGGATGGCTGGGTTGAAGATACTCGTCTGCGGCAAGGGTGGCGTGGGGAAGAGCGTCGTCTCGACTCTGATAGCGAAGGAGCTCGCGAGGAGGGGCAAGAAAGTCCTGTTCGTGGACTCGGACGAGTCCAACATGGGGACTCACATGTACCTCGGCCTGCCTAAGCCTAGGGACTTCATAGGCTACCTGGGCGGGAGGAAGGAGGTCAAGTCGACAATACTCAAACCCCTGGAGGAGGGGAGGGAGGTCAACCCGTTCAGGGAGATGAGGATAGATGACCTCCCAGAGGAGTACGTCGCCAGCAAGGGCGGCAACATCAAAATGATCGTAATAGGCAAGATCCAAGACTTCGGGGAGGGATGCGCGTGCCCGATGGGGGCTGTGGCGAGGGAGCTCCTGAAGTCGCTAAAGCTCGGGGACGACGAGTACGTGGTCGTCGACACTGACGCTGGGATAGAGCACTTCGGGAGGGGCGTGGAGGAGGGGAGTGACGTCATAGTCGTGGTCATGGAGCCGAATCACGAGTCAATCAAGCTTGCGGAGAAGATTGCAGAGATGAGTAGGAAGATAGGGAAGAAGGTGGTGAGGATCGGGAACAAGGTCGACGAGAGCTTGAAGGGGTACATAAAGGCGGACGCCTACCTCCCCTACAAGAAGGAGATCCGCGACGCCTGCCTCCTCGGGAAGGAGATCCCCCTCGTCGACGAGGCCAAGGAAATCGTGGACGCCATCCTCAAGGCAGCCTCGCAGCCTTAGCATGGAGTATTATGGAGAAACGAAACACTAGACATCCCATCCCGCTGCAGGCCTACACCTCCACCCTTGCTTTTCCAGGCATCGAGAAGCATTCAAGCCCTAGCCTCCGCTATCAAGGCCGGACCGCTTGGGGCTGCAAGCGTTCCCCCATTAACCTTGGCTCCGAGGCGAGCTGAAGGGTTAATTGGGGCCCAGTCTTTAAATTCAAGCGTGGGTGTGCCCTAGGTGAGCATGCTTCTAGCGGTGCTCGCCGGCTTTGTTCTCAACGTGATCCTAGCCCCATTCAAGGTAGTGGGGCCCCTCCTGGCTGGCTTCGCGGCGGGCCTCATAGCAGGCGGCGGGCCCGAGAGAGGCGCGCTTGCAGGGCTACTCGCGGGCGCGCTGCCCGGCCTCACACTAGCCTTGGTCCTAGCAGTCGTGGGGGGCGCCCTCGGGGGCCCGCTCGGCTTCCTCGTGGGTAGCCTCGCAGGCCTCGGTGCGGCGCTCTTCACGGCCTACACGGCCATACTCAGCATGATAGGCGGCGCGATAGGGGGAGCACTGAAGGAGTGACGCACCCCAGGGTCTGTGGCGCGTAGGCGTTCAAGGGAGGCTGCCGGGGCGTTGCGTTGATTGCATATTTACCGCCGGGGTATGGCTGACCCTGAACTCTCCGGGGGTGTCTTTGCCGTGGAGGTCTACGCCCTAGTGACCGGTGGCAGCAGGGGCATTGGGAGGGCGACCGTGCTGAGGTTCGCCAGGGAGGGCTGGAGCGTGGTTGTAGCCTACAGGGAGAGGAGGGACAAGGCTGAGGAGGCCGCCAGGGAGGCGAGGCGCCTAGGGGCCCCCGAGGCTTACACCGTCCAGGTAGACGTGGGGGACCCGGCGAGCGTCGAGTCCATGGCCCGGGAGGTCTCGGGGCTCGTGCCGTACCTGAACGTTCTCGTGAACTCGGCGGGGATCCTGCAGGTCGGCGGCTTGGAGGAGACCGGGCTGGAGGAGTGGGAGCGCACTATTAGAGTAAACCTCACCGGGGTCTACCTCGTGACTAGGGCGCTCCTCCCGCTCCTCGAGAAGGCCCCCTGGGCGTCCATAGTCAACGTCGCCAGCATAGCCGGCGAGTCCGGGAACGTCGCGGCGGGCATAGCCTACGCGGCGAGCAAGGCGGGCGTGATAGGGTTCACGAAGAGGCTCGCCATCCTCCTAGCCCCGAAGGGCATAAGGGTGAACGCGGTCGCCCCCAGCTTCGTCGAGACCGACATGGTCAGGGAGTTCCTCGACACGCCGGAGAAGAGGGAGAAGGTGAGGAGCCTCCACCCCCTCGGCATAATAATCAAGCCCGAGGACGTGGCTGAGGCAATACTCTTCCTAGCCCACCCCGAGAAGAGCAGGGCAATCACCGGCCACGTGCTCTCAATAAACGCCGGGAGGAGGACGTGAAGCCCAGGCCCGGGGGCCCGCCCCGCGCCCCCCGGGTTTTGACTCGCGGCCCTACTCGTCTTCCCTGAAGCAGTAATACTTCACAGCCGCCCCCCTTGAAACCTTGCCCTCCTCGATGTCCCGCCTGACTAGCTCTCTGGGCCGCCTGCAGGGATCCCCGTAGCCCCCGCCTCCGGGGGTGTTTATGTAGACCGTGTCTCCCCTGCGGAGGGTCACGGTGGCCTTGCCGGGGAGCCTCTCTACCTCCCCGCTCGCCCGGACTATGTAGTGCTCGCCCGGTGCCCCGGGGAGGCCGCCGTTGAGGCCCCATGGCCTTGTCATGGTCCTCTCCGCCATTATCGTGAGCACGGCCTCCTCGCTGAGTATCTTGAACGCCCTCGTTATGCCCAGGCCTCCCCTGTAGTAGCCGGGCCCGCCGCTGTCGGGCCTGAGCTCGTACTTGACGAATAGGAGGGGGTACTCGTTCTCCGCCCTCTCTATCGGGGTGTTGAGCGTGTTAGTCATGTTGGTGTGGACCCCGTCGACGCCGTCCATGGTCGGCCTGGCCCCGCCCCCTCCCCCTATCGTCTCGTAGAACGCCCACGAGCCGCCCCCGACCATGACGTTGTTCATGCTTCCCGCGCTCGCCGCGGGCACCCTGCCAGGGAACGCTTCGGCGAGGGCCCTGTGGATCACGTCCACTATCCTCTGCGAGGTCTCCACGTTCCCGCCGGACACAGGGGCGGGGGGTTCGGGGTTGACGAGGCTGCCCCTAGGCGCGTGGATCTCGACCGCGCGGAGGAAGCCGTGGTTGAAGGGCATCTCTGGGTCTATCACGCTCTTGAGGGCGAATGTTGTCGCCGCGACGGTCACGCCGTAGACGGCGTTCACCGGGGCGTCGACCTGCCTGTGGGTCCCCGTGAAGTCGACCTTCACCCCGTCGCCCTCCACCACGATCCTGGCGTGGATCGCCGCGAGGCCCCCGCCGGGTAGCTCTATGTAGTCCTCCGCCTCGTAGCTCCCCGGCCGGGCCTCCCTGGCTATCTTTCTCCTCGTGTACCGCTCGGTGTAGTCTAGGGTGTACTCCCACGCGTCCAGGATCGCGTCGGCCCCGTACTTGCCCGCCAGCTCCTTGAGCCTCCTCTCGCCCACGTTGAGGGCTGCGAGTTGCGCCATCAAGTCCCCCTTGAAGTGCCTGGGCGTCCTCACGTTCGCGCTGATCAGCCTGACTAGGTTCCACTGGATCACGCCCCTCCGGGCGAGCTTCACGGGCGGAACCACTACCCCCTCCTGGAGCAGCTCCCTAACGTCGCCTCCAATGCTCCCGGGGACCGAGCCGCCGACATCGACGTGGTGGGCTTTATTGGCCACCACCGCGATGAGGCGGCCCCCGGCGTAGACGGGCTTGAGGAGCATCACGTCGTTCAGATGGGTCCCCGCTATGTAGGGGTCGTTGACCATGACCACGTCTCCGGGCTCCAGCTCCTCCCCCTCCTCCCTGAGGCGCCTGAGAGTGTTCTCCACACCAACCGCCATGCTGCCCAGGTGGACTGGTATGTGCTCGGCCTGGGCGACAAGCAGCCCCTCGGGGCTCAGGATGGCGCAGGAGTGGTCCAGCCTATCCTTAATGTTGGGGCTGTAGGCGGTGTTCCTGAGGACAACCCCCATCTCCTCGGCTATGTATATGGCCGCGTTCCTTATGACTTCGCGGAGAACCCTGTCGCCGCTCAAGCCCCGGGCCACCACGCCCTAGCTCACGCGGATCCTGATCGAGTGCAGGGCGTCGACTTTAGCCGTGTAGCCCGGCGGGACCAGCACGGTGCTCTCGTCGCTCTCCACCACCGCCGGCCCCTCGATTACGGCGCCGGGCTTGAGGCCCTCCCTCGGGTAGACTCCCGCCCTGACCCAGCCCTCGCCGTCGAAGTAGACCTCCCTCCAGCCCCGCGGCTGGGGCTTGTGTTCCACCTCCTCGCCCCTCGGCAGCCGCGGCTTGGCCACGAGCCCGATGGCCTCGAGCCTCGCCGTCACGACCTCGACCTCCTCTCCAGGCATGCTGTAGCCGTAGCGTGCCTCGTGGAGCTTGTGGAAGTCCTCCACGGCCTCCCTCAGGCTGCCCCTGTAGGGGACCTCCAGCTCGTAGGCCTGGCCCCAGTACCTCATGCCGAGCATTCTAGCGAGCCTGATGTCCTCGCCGGCCACCCCCTCCGACTTGAGGGTCTCGACAGCCCTCTCCTCGAGGCGCCTGAACTTCTCCTCCACCACCCCGTCGGCTAGTCGGCTAGCCTTCTCCACAATGCTAGCGTAGTAGTCGTGGCGGTAGTCGGCGAGTAGGAGGCCTAGGGCCGAGAAGACCCCCGGGAGCGGGGGCACGACCACCTCCCTCACGCCGAGCTCCCTTGCGAGGTCGACGGCGTGGAGGGGGCCTGCTCCCCCGAAGGCGAAGAGGGAGAACTCGCGGGGGTCGTGGCCCCTCTCAACGCTCACGAGGCGCAGGGCCCTGGCCATGACCGCGTTCGCTATCCTCACAACGCCCGCCGCGGCTTCCACCGGGTCCATGCCCAGCTCGTCCCCCAGCCTCTTGAGGGCCTCGCGGGCGAGGTCCTCCCTGAGGACTACGGCCCCGCCAGCCAGGCTCCTGGGGAGCCTGCCGAGGACCAGGTTCGCATCCGTGACCGTGGGCCTGCTGCCGCCCCTCCCGTAGCAGGCCGGCCCGGGGTCTGCCCCGGCGCTCACCGGGCCGACCCTCAGGGCCCCGCCCTCGTCGACCCACGCTATCGTGCCTCCCCCGGCGCTGACCTCCGCGAGGTCTATGTGGGGGAACCTCACCGGGTACCCGGAGCCTCTGAGCGTCCTGCCCATGTGGACCCTGCCGCCGACCTCGTACTCCGAGACCACAAGGGGCTCCCCGTTGACCACCGCGGACGCTTTAGCAGTGGTTCCACCCATGTCGAAGCCTAGAGCCTTACCCACGCCCATGAGCCTCGACATGTAGGCCACGGCGACGGCGCCAGCCGCCGGACCGCTCTCTATGAACGCTGCGGGCTTCTCCACCGCGGCCTCAACGCTCGCCACGCCGCCGTTGCTGCGCATCACCAGCAACTCGCCGGTGTAGCCCCTCGCCCTAAGCTCAGCCTTGAGCCTGGAGAGGTACCTGGAGAGCACGGGCTTGAGCAGCGCGTTAACTAGAGTGGTGCTCGTCCTCTCATACTCCCCAGGCTGCGGGTCCACCTCGTGGCTAGCCACAACTATGGCTCCGGGGCACTCCCGCGCAACCACCTCCTTGACCCTGGCCTCGTGGGCGGGGTTCCTGTAGCTGTGGAGGAGGGAGACAACGAAGACCTCCACCTCGCCGCAGTGCTCCCGGGCGACGCGGGCGACCTCCCCCTCGTCGATGGGCTCCAGCTCCTCCCCCCTCGGGCCTATCCTCCCCTTGATCCCCACCCTCCTCGACCGGGGCACAAGGGGCCTGGGCCTCTCGAAGAAGAGGTTGTAGAGCTCGGGCCTGTTCTGCCTCCCAATCTCCACGACGTCCCGGAACCCCTCGTTGGTTATGAGCAAGGCCCTCGGAGGCTCGAGACCCTCCTGGCCCAGGAGCATGTTGGTGCCGAGCGTTGTGGCGTGGACGATGACCTCTATGGAGTCATAGCCCGCCCCTACCCCGTCCACCGCCGCGAGGAACCCCCGCCAGGGCTCCCTGGGGGTACTCAGGGTCTTCAGGTGCAGGAGCCTCCCACTCTCCTCGTCGAAGGCGACGAGGTCGGTAAACGTCCCGCCAACGTCAACCCCCACCCTGAGCCTCGCCAAGCCCCAACACCGCCGCGAGGCCCTTACGCCCCCGAGCCCTGGGCGAGCCGTTATCCGCCAAAAGAGGACCTGCCCCCGCGCCCCGCTCGCCTGGGCCGCGCCTAAAACGGTGGGTCGGCGCTGCAGCCAAAGTCGTGGCTGGAGGGATCCCGAGGGCGCAGCCTTTACGGGCTAGGAAGCCGGGCGGGAGCCCGTTGCCCCAGAGGCTTCCTAGGAGGTGTAGCCTAGCCTGTGCATGAGCTCTGCTATGAGGATCCCGGCCCCCGCCGCTCCGCGGATGGTGTTGTGGCCCGTCACCACGAACTTCACTCCGCGCGTGACCGGGTCGAGCTTCACCCTACCCACTGTGACCGACATGCCGTTGCCGGAGTTCCTGTCGAGCCTGGGCTGTGGCCTGTCTTCCTCCCTTCTCACTATGACGGGCTTCCCCGGCGCGCTCGGGAGGCCTAGGCCTCTAATCTTGTTGCCCCTGAACTCCTCGAGCACCCTGGCGACCTCCTCCTCGCTGCCCGGCTGCTCCTCGAGCTCAGCGAACACCGCCTCCGTGTGGCCGTCGAGCACTGGGACCCTCGTGGTTATAGCCGTGACCTCGAACGCTGCGGGCTCCACCCTCCCGTCCCTCAGCGTGCCGAGTATCTTCCTTGGCTCCCTGGCGAGCTTCTCCTCCTCGCCGGCTATGTGGGGGATCAGGTTGTCTATGATCAAGGGGGCGGGGACGCCCCTGAGGCCCGCCCCGGTGACGGCCTGCATAGTCGCTACTATCACGCGCTTCACCCGGTACTCGTCGTGGAGAGGCTTCAGCGCCAGCGTCAGGATGGCTGTGCTGCAGTTCGGCACCTTCACAATCCACCCCCTCCAGCCCCGGGCGGCCTGGGCCTCGACGAGGCTGGCGTGGTCCGCGTTGACCTCGGGGTTGAGGAGGGGCACGTCGCCCTCCATCCTCATGGGGCTAGCGTTCGAGACCACCCTCACCCCCAGCCTGGCTAGCTCGGCCTCCACCTCCCCGGCGACGCTGGAGGGGAGGGCCGAGAAGACTAGGTCGAAACCCTCCCTGGCGACCTCCTCGGGGCGGAGGGGCTTGAGCCTCTCGCCCCAAACGTAGTCCTCAGGCTCCTCGTCCACCACCCACTCCACGGCCTCACCGTACCTGGCTCCAGCCCTCTGAGGCGAGGCGTAGAGGCCCTCCAGGTCGAACCAGGGGTGCCTGGAGAGCCTGGCCACGAAGCGCTGCCCCACCAGCCCGGTGGCCCCGAGCACTGCGACCCTGAGCCTGTCAGCCACCCCGCCCCACCCCCTCTTCGGCCACGAGCCTGTGGAGCGCCCTCAAGGCGCGAGTCTCCACCCCGGGGTCCACGGTGAACGATAGCGACGCCCTCGAGGGGGGAGATGAAACGGTTAACGGCTCCACCCCCGCCTCCGCCAGGGCCTCCGCCGCCCTCGCGAGGATCCCGGGGCTCGCCACCCTCGACCCCACCAGTGAGACTATGGACGCCTTCGGGAGCCTCCTGCTCGCCACGAGCTTCGGCCTGGGCGGCTCCACGAACGGGGCCTGCTCCACCCTCGTCCAGGAGTCCCAGGAGCCTATCCTGACCTCGACGGGCCTCACCCTGAGAAGGGGCTCGAAGGTGCGGGGGTGCATCCTCTTCGCCCCCCACCTAGCCGCCTCCACCGCTTCAATGTAGCCCATGGCCTCCACCCTCCTTGTCCCGGGCACGACTTCGGGGACCCCCGTGCGGATCCCGTCAACGTCAGTGACTAGGTGCGCTGTCTTCGCTGTGGAGAGGGCCGCCAGGGCGACGGCGGTGTAGTCCGAGCCCCCGCGCCCGAGGACCCCGGGGGCCCCCTCGACTTCGGCGGCGAACCCCTCAACGACCAGGGTGACCCGGCTGCTGTCGGCGAGCTTCAGCGCCGACGCCCAGGCCTCCCTCGTGGCCTCGTAGTCTATCCTAGCCGAGAGCGGGTCGCCCACCGCCTTGACCACGAGGCGGGCCGGGACCCCTAGGGCCCTGACGCCGGCCGCCTCCAGTGCGTGCACCATGATAACCCTGCTCGCCGCCTCCCCCAGGCCGAGGATCCTGCCAGCCGCCCTGGCGTTGGCCCTCCTCGCACCCAGCGCTTCAAGGGGCCTCAGCGCCTCGGCTACAAGCCTCGCCAGCGCGGGGCCGCCCAGCTCCCTGGCTATGGAGTCGTACCTCTCCACAACCTCCCTGGCGGCTTCGCGCGAGCCCTCGACCGCCTTCACGAGGAGGTCCGTGACCCCCTTGGCCGCGGAGACGACTACCGCGACCCTGGCGCCGGCCTCTACGTAGCGCCTCCTAACCTCCTCCGCGGCCCTAGCGTAGTCCCCCGGGCCCCTAAGCACTGAGCCGCCGATCTTTACCAGGGCGTCCAGGGTCACGGCACCCACCCCCTCACGGCCTCGATTATGTCGGCTAGGAGGGCGTGGGCCGTTGCGTCAACCCCGCCGCCCCGCCCTGCGAGCTTAACCACGTTGAAGCCGACGTCTATGGTGACTGCGTTCTCGGTCCCCCGGGCCTGGGCTAGGAAGCTGCCCTGCTCCACCTCGACCGGGGCGACCTCGGCGGCCCCGCCCGGAGTGAACCTGGCGACGTACTTCACCACCCTCCCCCTCCTCATGGCTGAGACTACGTCGCCCAGGGAGACGTTGAGGGGCCTCCTGCGGACGTCGCCCAGCGTTAGCTTGTAGCCGAGCGTGTTCGCCACTATCACCAGCTTAGCCGCGGCGTCCCAGCCCTCCAAGTCGAGGCTGGGGTCGGGCTCGGCGACTCCCACTGCCTTGGCTTCCTCGAGCGCCTCCTCCAGCGGGACCAGCTTCTCCTGCATCACAGTGAGGACGTAGTTGGTGGTCGCGTTCAGGATCCCCTCGAAGGAGCGGAGCTCGCACCCCCTAAGCCCCCTGAGGAGGCTGACCAGGGGAGTCCCAGCCATGACGGTGGCGCTGTAGCCCAGGTACAAGCCGCGGGACGCAGCCTCGGAGACTATGTCCCAGAAGCGGAGCGCTAGCGGGGCCTTGTTGGCTGTCACGAAGCTCGCCCCGCTCCTCAACGCCTTGAAGGCGTGGCTCAGCCCCGGCTCCCCCGTCTCGTAGTCTGAGGGGGTCACCTCGACGTGGATGGTTGGAGCGGTCTCATCGTAGACCTCGTCGACGCCGGCGCCCGGCCTGCCGCAGGGGCCGCTGGAGACCTGGCTCCTCGGAGTCTCCGCGAGCTTGAGGAGCTCGTAGCCGGTGAAGCCGCGGGGGCAGATGGCTGCCCCGCGAGAATCGGCGACTGCAACCACCTTGACTCCAAGCCTATCCATCTCGTCAGACTTGAGGGCAAGGAGCCTGGCGAGCTCCCTGCCCGCACCCCCAAATCCTATAATCGCCAGCCTAGCCCCGCCCCTCCCAGGCTCGGGCGGGGCGCGTGGGCCGCCTCCTACTATCGCGTTTGGCGCATCAGCATCACCCGCCCAAATCGCCACACGCCATAACCCGCTCGGGAGGGTTTAATTAGGCTTTCCCCGCGTCAAGGGCTCGGATTACAGGTATTAAGTAAGGAGGGTGCAGCGGCCCCGTAGGCTAGTCCCACTATCCACACACGGGTTCCGCTGGTTTCAACCGCCCACTGCCCCCCGCTGAACCCACTCCTAAAGGGGGTAATACCCCGTTACTCCCTCCGTGGCGGCAAGCCTTGATGCAGGTAGCTAGAGCGCGGGTGGCTAGGCTCTCCAGGGCCCTGAGGAGGCTTATGGGGCGGGCCGCCGAGGTGAAGGAGACCGCTCGGGCTAAGCGGTACGATGTCGTCGCAAGGCACGCGAGCCTCGTGGAGGAGGAGCTGAAGATACTCTCCCGGCTGGCGGGGATCCTCTCCGAGGAGGAGCTGGAGGAGAAGCTCTACCTGCTCTCAATGGAGGTTGAGTGGCTCTCCACTGCAACGTAAGACGCTAAGCCCCCCTGCCTGCAATCCGCCTACCCTACCCATCACCACCGTTTTGGTTCGACTCTGGCAGGCATCGCCTCCCACGAGCCGGCCCGCAGCCACGCCGGCGCTTAAGCCGTGGAGCCTGCAAGCCTTACCATTACCGGCACGCCTAGCCGGCTGCCTCGAGCTACTCTACACCCTCAGGGATCCCTCCACGCCTGCTGAGCCGCGCCGGCTACCCCTGGCAGCCAAGGCTGTGGGGGTGACGGTTCAAGCACGCCCCTCCGGGTTACCCAGTGCTACACTGAACCCGTGAGGGTATGCCACGCAAAACAGGGCTGGACGCCCGTAGGGTGCCGAGTGGTGCGGCCGCCGGGATTTGAACCCGGGATCGCCGGCTTGGAAGGCCGGCGTCCTAGTCCAGGCTAGACGACGGCCGCTCCAGCCCCCACGGGCCGACTCGCCTTGCGGGTCCAGTAATTATGTGGAAGGGGCCTGGAGCACCCTTTAAATGCCTCATGCACGGATTAAAAGTGTGTGCCGCATTGGCTGGTGGGTGACTCGTGGAGAAGGGTTCCATGATGCTCCTGGGGGCTGGAGACGTCGAGAGGCTTATGGATGCGAGGGGGCTGGTCGAGGCTGTCAGGGAGGTCCTAGTCTCCGACGCCGTGGCGCCCCCCAGGGTCTCCCTGGAGCACGGTGGGGCTTGGCTCGCCGCGATGCCAGCCGCCGGGCTGAGGTTGCACGTGGTTAAGGCTGTAGGTATCTACCCGGGCAACGTTGCGCTGGGGCTGCCGCTAATCCGCGGGGTGCTCGTGGCCCTCGACGAGGGGACGGGTGAAGCCCTGCTGGCCGCGGACGCCGGTGCCGTCACCGCCTGGAGGACCCCGGCGGCCTCGGCGCTCGCCCTCGAGGTCCTGGGCTACAGGGGAGGCGGCGTCCTCGGGGTCGTGGGGGCCGGCGTCCAGGGGAGGATGCACGCCAGGATCCTCTCCAGCCTCTACCGCCCCGAGAGGATCCTGGTCTACAGCATTACGGGGAGGAGGGCCGAGAAGCTCGCCTCCGAGGTCGGGGGCGAGGTGGCCCCCCTCGAGAGGCTCCTCAAGGAGTCCGACGTCGTCGTGGCGGCGACGCTCTCAAGGGAGCCGGTGGTGAGGGGGAGGCTCCTCAAGAGTGGAGCCTACGTGGTCAGCGTCGGCGCCCCCAAGCCGGTGCACGAGGTAGACCGGGACGCCCTGGCGAGGGCTGGCTGCCTCCTCGTCGACACGCTCGACGGCTACAGGAGGGAGGCGGGGGAGGCCGAGGACGAGCCAGAGGGCTTGGAGGTCGTCGAGCTGAGAGACGTGGTGCGCGGCGTCGCGGAGTGCCGCCCACGCGAGGTCGCAGTCTACAAGAGCGTCGGCACCGGCCTCTTCGACCTCGCCGCCGCCGTTTACCTGGCCAGGAGGCTCGGCCTCAAGGCTTGAGCCGTCACTCCGGGTAGAATGCCTTTAAGCGAAGCCGCCGAGCCCACGACGGTGGCCCGGGTGCTCCCGCGTGGGTAGCGGCTGCCTTGGCCTCGAGGGGTCAAGGGTCCTCGTGACCTCTAGCACGAGGGGGATAGGCTTCGGAGTCGCTAGCGTGCTTGCAGGCCTCGGCGCCAGGGTTGTGGTCAACGGCAGGAGCAGGGAGAGGGTGGAGGAGGCCGCGGCCAAGCTGAGGGCGAGGGGGTGGGCCGCAGGAGTCGCCGCCGACCTCTCGAGGCCCGGGGAGGCGGGGAGGCTTGTGAGGGAGGCCGCCCGCCTCCTCGGCGGCCTGGACGGCCTCGTCTACGTGCCCCCTCCACCCCCCGCCGGATCCTTCGCCAAGCTCACCCGCGGAGACTGGGAGCTAACCGCCCAGCTCCTGGTGCACTCCGCGGTCGAGGCGGTGGGGGAGGCCCTGCCCTACCTGGAGAAGTCCCGGGGCTCCATAGTCTTCGTGACAAGCATAGTGGCCTGGGAGGCGGACCCGGCGATAGCGTCGAGCAGCGTGCTCAGGCCCGCCCTCCACGGGCTCACACAGACGCTGGCCAGGGAGCTGGCGCCTAGGGGGGTGAGGGTCAACGCGGTCGTGCCCGGGTACATTCTAACCGAGAGGGTGAGGCAGGTCGCCGAGGAGAGGGCCAGGAGGGCAGGCGTCACGGTGGAGGAGGCGGTGAAGGGCATGGCCTCAGCGGTGCCCATGGGCCGCCTCGGCGACCCCGAGGAGGTGGGCTGGGCGGTGGCCTTCCTCCTGAGCCCGAGGGCCTCCTACGTCACCGGCGCCGCCATCCCGGTGGACGGGGGGCTGCACAGGAGGACTCCGTGAACCACGCGCCACGGCAGCGATCGCGGCCGCAATATACTCTAAAAAACAAAACTAGGCTTAACTAGGCTTCCGGGCAGCCCGCCGGCTGGGGGCCCGGGGCGAGCGTCGTGGGTGCGCCTAAGGCCAGGGTTCTCGCCGCCCTCCTGCTTCTAGCCGCAGCGGTGGCCGGCGGCTACGCCCTACTATCCACAAGGGGCGGTGGCGGTGGCCCGGCTACTGCTCCCCCTAGCGATGGGGTGCCTGCACGACTAGAAGTCGACGACGGCCTGCTGGGCGGCGCGAGCGTCGTGGCTCTCGGCCCCGGGGACTCCTCGATCCGGGTCTACCTGTTCTACGACATGTACTGCCCCTATTGCGCCCTAGAGATCACGGAGTCCTACAGGTACCTCGAGTCCCTGGCCGGCAAGTACACCGTTATCCTGGCAGGCCTCCCCGTCCACAGGGAGTCCATTGAGCCGCAAGCCGTGGTCAGGTGCGCCGCCGGCAAGGGGGCCCCGGTGCTGGAGGTCCTCAACTGGTGGTACTCCAGCCTGCTCAACGGCACCGACCCTGGGGCCGAGGGTCTGGCTAGGATGCTCTCCGAGAAGTGGGGGGTCGATGTGGGCGGGTCATGCGTCTCAGCGGAGGAGGACAACGTGCTCAAGGTGGCCAGGGCTGCTCTCAGCGCGGGCGTGGAGGCGACGCCCACGGTAGTAGTCTACGACGCTGCCGGGGGCAGAGTGCTGGGCAAGCTAGTAGGCTACCACGGCCTCGACGAGCTTGAATCCTTCATAGAAGGCGCGATTGCATCGACGGGAAGCGGCTGAAGCGCCCGGGGGGTGGGGGCGGTTACTCCTCCTCCACCTTCCTGACCTCGTCCAGGGATACGGTTGCGAACATCCCGAACTCGGCGTCGAGTATCAGTATCTTCGCCTCGCCCCTGGAGGGTGATACCTCGACCACTTTGCCCCTCCTCCCCTTGAAGGCGCCCGCCACGACTTCGACTATGTCGCCCTCCTTCAGCTCCGGCACCTCGACCACTGGCTTCACTATCTTCTCGACCTCCTCTGGCTTGATTGGGAGCGGCCTCCTCCTCTTGATGTTCCTCACGTTGCTGACGGCCTCGTAGAGGTCTACGAGGTCGCCCACCTCAACTATTATGAGGCCCTTGGTGTCAGCCGGGATCACTATGCTCCTCACGTCCAGGTTCTTGGCCTGGGCCCTCTGGGCTATGACGAGGGCCACCTTCTCCTCGGTGCCGCCGATCACTTCGAACGCGTAGAACTTGCTCGGCTTCCCCGCTGCCTCTCTCCTCTCGCCCTTCGCCTCCGAGGAGCCTGGCACCCTCCGCACCCCGAGTCTACGAGGTTAGCAGGACGTAGATTAAGTGGATAATGTACCCTATCCCGCCGACGAGGGTGAAGCCGAGCAGGTTGAGCTTGAAGAGCAGGTTGAACTCGGACTCGTCGGGCCTCCTAGCCAGTATCAGTATGCTCCTCCACGTGTCAATGTATGATTTCGCCTTCCTCGCAAGCGACGCCACAGGCCCCTGCCCCGCAGGCCTCGCCGTGACCCCCCTAGCCCTGGCCATGACTCCTCCCAGCTCTCCTCGAAGCCCTGAGCCTCGCGGGGTTTTTATTTGGCGGTCAGCCGGAGCCTCCGATGAGCGCCTCGAGCTCCCTCCGGAGGTCCCTCCTCTCGACCCGGCCGCGGGGCTCCGCCTCCCTCCAGGAGGCCGCCCTGAAGCGGTAGACCCTAGTCTCGGGGTCGAGCCAGCAGTCGGGCCAGAGGCCGGCCTTGATGCAGGTCTCGGATAGGAACGTCTCCTCGTCCCACCCGTACTCGACGGGGACCTGGGGGAGGAGGAGGCCTTTGTAGACCCCCCTCTCCACGACCAGGCCGTCCCTGCCGACGAGGGTGAATGAGAGCCTGCCCTCGGGGCTCCTGGGGGCCTCCTCGAGCCTCGAGAGCACTGTGACCTCGAACGTGACGGTGTCCAGCTCCGAGGGGGAGAGCGGGGGGAACCTGGGGTCCTCGAACGCGGCCGCCAGCGCGGCGTCAATAACCGTGTCAACGAGGGGCTTCACGGGCTCTGTGTAGCCTATGCAGCCCCTCAGCTCCCTCTCGTCGGGGCCATGGTAGGCCTCGATCGTGACGAAAGCGGCGCCCGGCCGCCTGGCGAGCTCGGGGACGTCGCCCGGCGCCTCGAGCCTGCGCCCGGTCTTTAGGTAGTGCTCCACGCTCCTCCTTGCCAGCCTGACGAGGTACTCGCCGACCTCATCCGTCACCTCGTCGGGGTCCACGGGCCTACCGCTCGGCGCCCCGGCGGGCAACGCTGCCACCCCTAGCTTCCCTAATGCGCTCCGCCAAGGCTTTAGCCTCGTCGGCGACCCGCCTGATGTTCCTCCAGTGGCTCCCCTCCCAGTAGACTCGGCCGCACCTCGTGCACACGTAGAAGACGTCGTAGGCCTCCAGCGCCCCCGGGGGGACTCGGCCCCTGAGCTTCTCCTTGTCCCTCACCGGCTTGAGGACCCCGTTGCACTCGGGGCACCTGCTCCTCGAGGGGTCAGGGTCCAGCCTGACGCCGGCCCTCGCGGCGAGCTCGGCCAGCCTCTCCGCGGTGGAGTCGCCCTCAACGTAGACAGCCCTGAGCCCCCTCTTCCTCGCCCTCCAGTAGAGGCCCCTATCCCTCGTGACGAGGATCCTCCCAGTCTCCTCCGCGGTGGAGACAAGCTTCCAGTCCTTCATCGCCCTGGAGTAGAGGGTGTCGTAGCCGAGCAGCCTGAGCCACCTGGCCACGTCGCCGAGCATGGCGTCTACCACGAACCTCGCCGGCTCCCTGCCTGGCATTGCTGCCACTACTCCCCAGGACTGCGGCGGTGGAAACAATTAGAGGGCGAGGGGCCTTTAGTCTTAGGCCTGGCTTGCTATGGCCTTAGCCAGCTCGAGCCCCGTGACTATCCCCACAACTCTCTCCTTGTCCAGGACCACCGCCGCCCTGTAGCCTGACTCTAGAATCCTGTAGGCGGCCTCCGCCATGCGGGACTCGGGCGTCAGCCTGGGGGGCCTCAGCTTCACTGCGTCGGCGACCACCGCGCGCTCCAGCGGCAGCCGTGTCTTGGTTTCGATCTCGTAGTACTCAAGGATCATCCTCGTAACCTCGTCCACGCCTATAACTCCTACGAACCTGCCCTCCTCGATGACCGGCACCACGCTCAGGTCGTACTCTAGGAGGAGCTGTCTCACGTGCAGTATCCTCGTCTGGAGGTTCACGGAGACGGGCGGGGTGCGCATGTAGTCCCTAACACTGACGTCGCTCAGGGCGGGCGACTCCGAGGCCACCTTAGCCAGCTGCTTCCGGGCGATGACGCCGAGGAGCTTCCCGTCACCGCTGACTACCGGGACGCTGGTGAAGCCCCCCTCAACCATCAACCCAGCCACGCGGGCCAGGGTATCCTCGGGGCCAACCGTCACGGCGGGCTCGCTGGCGAAGCTCGAGGCGTGGAGGGCCGACGGCACACTGGTCCTCGTCCTCTCCAGCGCCAGCTTAGACATCACGTCCCTAAGCGTCAGGATCCCGCGAACCACGCCGTTATTCACCAAGACGGCCCTGTCAACCTTAGCCTTATCCATCAACCGGAGCACGTGGCCGAGGCTCACGCCCTTATCCACAGCCGGGACGTCCGAGCCCATAACGCTGGAAGCCTTCAAACACGAAATCCCGCAGCCAGCCACTCCACCATCACCCCCGAGACGCTCTAGACTTTGAGAGCCGAGGAGAGGCGGCCTAGGAGGTGGGGCGCCTCCCTAAGGATGTCCCTCTTAGACACGACCCCCACAACCTTAAAAGTTACATGGTCGAGCACCGGCAGGTGGCCGACGCCCGCCGAGCCCATTATCTCAACCGCCCTCTCAGCAGGCTCGTTGTCGAGGACGTAGTACGGGTTCTTACTCATAACATCCCCCACCTTGGTCTTCGCAGGGTCAAGACCCTCAGCCACGACCCTGAAGACGATATCGCTCACAGTGATTATGCCAACAAGGTTCCCCTGCCCGTCGAGCACTACGAGGCTCCCAACGTTCTTCTCCTTCATAAGCCTAGCCGCTTCGTAAACGGTCGCGTCAGGCGTAGTGCTGACAACGCCCGAAGACATGATATCGGCGACGACTAACTCCTGGGTGGACAACCATACTCCACCTCCACCGAGGCAGGCCCCGGGGAGGGGCTGAAGGAGCTGGGTCGAGATTAAAACTCGAAGAGCTGGAGCCAGGCGGCTCAGAAGCCTAGAAGGGAGCCACGAATCCTCCTCCAGCAGAGCGGGCGAGAGAACCCCCCGGGGAAGGGCCGGGGAGGCCGGGGACGTGGGAGAGCTGCGGCTAGGTGTTGGCGTGGTATAGCTCTATTCCTCCTCTTCCTCCCACTCCTCCTCTTCCTCCTCTAGCTCCTCCCACTCCTCCTCTTCTTCCCACTCTTCTTCCTCTTCCTCCTCCTCCCACTCTTCTAGCTCCTCGTCTTCTAGCTCCTCTTCCTCCTCCCACTCCTCCTCTTCCTCGGCTTTGATGTATGGCTGGAGCATCATTTTCCACCGCCCCTTTAGGTCTTCCTCTGGGCCTGTGTGATTACTTGACGGTTGGGGAATTTAAGGGTTTCCGGGATTCGCGGCTCGTAATACTATGGGTTCCCGGGCGTGGAGTGGATCGAGGCTAGGAGTCGGGCGCTGGAGAGGCTGGAGGAGCACTCCGCAGCCGGGCTGGTTGACGGTGATATTGAGGAGCTGCTCTTCAGGGTGAACAGGGCGGGATCCCTCCTCTTCACGTCGAGCAGTTGCAGTGGCAGGGTTGCAGTGTTCATCGGGAGGGACCTCTTCGACAAGAGGGGGGCTGGGATGCTGTGGGTCACCCACGACCCCGCCGAGTGCCGCAGGGGCGTCTGCGGCGCCGCGGCTGAGGCAGAGGCGGCGGCGCTCCCCGGCGTGCTGGCGTGGGTTAGCCTGCAGCCGCCGATACTCCAGGTCCACGCGAGGAGCCTCGAGGTAGCGGGGAGGGTGCTGGAGTGCGCCTGGCGGAGCGGCTTCGCCAGGGCGGGCATGTGGTGGAGCCGCGGGGGGTGGCCGGTGGTCGAGGCGGCGGGGAGGGACAAGCTCCACGTCCTCCTCCCCGCCGAGTGCGGGGCCCTCCTGAGCCTGTGCGAGGCTCTCGCGAGGCTGAAGCCCCGTATCTACTCGCTCCTCGAGTGCCTCGAGGGCGTCAACGGGGGAGGAGGGTAACCCTTAAAACCGGCTGGACAGGGTGTCCAGCCAGCCGGGGTGTTCTTTGGGTTGGAGAGAGCGGCCGCCATCCTAGCTGCAGCCGCCGTGATCGCGCTCGTCGTAGCGGCTGCGGGCCTGGCCTACGCGGCGAGCCTCGCCGGCAGGCTCTCCAAGGTGGAGGAGGGGCAGTCGGCGCTGGAGAACACCACCACGGACGTTGTGAAGGCGCTCGGCGACGTGAGGGACGCGCTGAGGAGCCTGGGGAAGAGCTTGGAGAGCCTGGAGAGGGCTGTTGAGAGCCAGGGGGCCGCCTCGGAGAACCTCTCCGCGGCGCTCTCCCAGCTCGAGGGCAGGATCTCAAGCATCGAGGAGAGGCTATCCGAGCTGGAGGAGCAGCTCTACTACCCCGTAACCGTGACGGACGCCACCGGGGACCAGGTCACGCTCTACAGGAGGCCCGAGAGGATCGTGAGCCTGGCCCCCAGCGTCACCGAGATACTCTTCGCCGTCGGGGCCGGGGGGCAGGTGGTGGGGGTTGACGAGTACAGCAACTACCCGCCCGAGGTCTTGGAGGCGGTGGAGAACGGCTCCATAGCGGTCATCGGGGGCTTCTGGAACCCGAGCCTGGAGAGGATCCTGGCGCTCAACCCCGACCTCGTCATAGGTGTCGCGAGCGCGAAGCCGCACCTCCAAGTGAAGGAGGCACTCTCACGCTACGGGATCCCCGTCGTGCTGCTGCCAGATAAGAGCCTCGAGGACATCCTGGAGTCCATAGTCACGGTTGGAATACTCACGGGCCACAGGCTCGAGGCATCGCAGCTCGCGGCGCAGGTTGAGGACGGGATCCGCAGCGTCTACATGACTGTTGAGGAGTACAAGGCCAGGGAGGGGATTGAGGCGAGGAGCGTCGCCCTGATCAGCTGGATCAACCCCATATGGACCACCGGCTCCGGCACCTTCCAGAACGACTTGATAATGCTAGCCGGGGGCGTGAACCCGTTCAACGAGACCAGCGGCTGGATCACGGTGTCGCCGGAGGAGCTCCTAGCCGCGGACCCCGACGTCATCATAGCCACGGGTGGCCACGGCAGCTTCAACTACACCACGCTCATGGACTACCTTAAGAGCGTGCTCGGTGACGCTGTCTACAACATCACCGCCGTGAGGGAGGGCAGGGTCTACGTGGTCCACGGAAGCTACGAGGACGTCCTCAACAGGCCGGGCCCGAGGGTGGCCCTGGGCGTCCGCCTCATAGCCGTCCTAGCCTACCCCGAGGCCTTCGGGTTGAGCCCCGACGCAATCCCGCATGACGTGACGCCGGAGAGCTTCACCCCACCCTAGCCCCGCCGAGGGTGCGCCTAGATGCATCGGGGCCGGCCCGCCCTCTTTCTCGCACTCCTCACCGCGGCGCTCCTCGCGGCGTGCGCGGCCAGCGTCTCGATAGGCAGCTACCCCGGCGTCGGGCTGGATGAGGTGCTCGACTACCTCGCGGGCCGCGGGCTCCCCGCTGGCGTGAGGGCGGTGGTGGAGCTGAGGCTCTCCAGGACCGTGGCCGCGGCGCTCGTGGGGGCGGCGCTCTCGGCGGGGGGCGCGGGGCTCCAGTTCGTGCTCAGGAACCCCCTCGCCGACCCCTACATCCTGGGCATCTCGAGCGGGGCGGCGCTCGCGCTCATACTCGCCTCGAGCCTCGGCCTGGCGAGCCCCGCGGCCGTCCAGCTCGTCGCGTTCCTCGGCGGCCTCGCCGCGCTGGGCGTCGCCTTCGCCCTCGCCGCGGCGGCGGGGGGCGGGAGGCTCTCCCTTATAATAGCCGGGGTCGTCGTGGGCTACGCCGCGTGGAGCTTGGGGGTGATCCTCCTCTACAGGATGGGGCCCGAGGCCGGGCGCGCCCTCTCCTGGCTCTACGGCACGCTGGCCTACACGACCCCCAGCGTGCTGCGGGACTACTCCCCCGGGATCCTGGCCGGCCTCGGTGTCCTAGCCTTGAGGGCCGGCAGGGTCTCCAAGCTTCTCCTCGGCGAGGAGGTCGCCGAGAGCATGGGAGTCAACGTCGCAAGGCTGAGGCTCGAGGTAGTCGCCGCCGCGGGGCTAGCGACCGCCTCGAGCGTCGCGATAGCGGGGCCCGTGGGCTTCATCGGCCTCGCGGGGGCCTGGCTCGCCAGGGCCCTCGTGGGCTCGGTCTTCACCCGCCTCCTCCCCGCCAGCGCCATGGCTGGGGCGGCCGTGCTCGTGGCGGCCGACGCGGCCGCCCGCCTCCTGGGGCCGGGGGAGCCGCCGCTCACCGCGCTCACCACCCTCGCAGGGATCCCGGCCACCGTGTACGTGCTCACACACCTCCGGGGGGAAGGGTGGGGCTGATGGAGTGCCCCGGCGGCGTGAGGCTCCGCGGGGTCGAGGCCGGCTACCCGGGCTTCACCCTCGGCCCCGTCGACCTCGAGGCCGGCCAGGGCGAGGTGCTGGTCCTCGTGGGCCCGAACGCTTCGGGGAAGACGACGCTCCTCAGGGTGCTCGCCGGGATCCTGGCCATCAGGGCGGGGGAGGCGGAGGCCTGCGGCTACAAGGCCAGGGCGGGCGGGAGGCTCCCCGGGGAGAGGCTTGCAGCCTACGCCCCGGCGGCGCCCCAGCTCGACCCCTGGGCGAGGGTCTCGGAGGTCCTCGAAGCCGCGGGGGTCCGGGAGGCGCCCCCCTGGCTCTCCGGGATCCTGGATAGGAGGGTGGGGGAGCTGAGCAGCGGGCAGAGGAGGCTCGTGGACCTAGCCCGGGCGCTGGGGCAGCGCCGCCCCCTCCTGCTGGTCGACGAGCCCCTAGCCTTCCTCGACGTGAAGCACCAGGCCCTGATAGCCGGCGAGCTCGTCGCGCACGCCCGGCGCGGCGGCGTCGCCGTGGTGGCGGTGCACGAGCTGCACCTAGTCCCCTTCATCGCCGACAGGGTGGCGGTGGTGAGGGACGGCAGGGTGATCGCCTCGGGCCCCCCGGGCGAGGCGCTCGACCAGCGCCTGCTCGAGGAGGCCTACGGGGCCAGGCTCCAAGCCGTGGAGACCCCATGGGGGAGAATCCTGCTCCCACTCATCCCCCCGGTTTACGGGGAAAGAGGCGCCTGAAGGCTAGTCGAGCAGCGCCTCCTCGTCCTCCCAGCCTGGGTGGGGGTATGCTATGGCGCTCCCGGGGCTTATATAGACCCTTAGCCGCTGCCCCGGCTTCACGTCCTCGTCCGGGTCCAGGTAGGGCTTGACGGCCTGCCCCCCGGGGAGCCTGAGGGTCACCTGGACGTGGCTTCCCAGGAACATTGCCACCTCGACCACGCCCTCGAACACGTTGTCCCCGGGACTCTCCGGCTCCAGCGTGAAGTCCTCCGGCCTCATGACGACCACCGCGTGCTCCCCCCTCCCGAGCCTCCTCCCGGGCGCCATCCTGGCCCTCACCCTGACCCCGCCGGCGTCCACGACGACGTAGCCGCCCTCCTCCCCCACCACTCTCCCCTTCAAGTGGGTCGACCTCCCTATGAACGTTGCCACGAAGAGGTTGACCGGGTTGGAGTAGACCTCCCTTGGGGTTCCGACCTGGAGCACCCTGCCCCTGTTCATGACCGCTATGTAGTCGCTCAGGCTCATCGCCTCCTCCTGGTCGTGCGTCACGTAGACCGTTGTGATGCCGAGCCTCCTCTGGAGCCTCACTATCTCCTCCCTCATCCTCAGCCTGAGCTTGGCGTCCAGGTTGCTCAGGGGCTCGTCGAGGAGGAGGACTCTGGGCTCGACCACGAGCGCCCTGGCTAGGGCGACCCTCTGCTGCTGCCCGCCGCTCAGCTGGCTCGGGTACCTGTCCTCCAACCCCTCTAGGCCCACGAGGCTGAGCGCCTGCCTCACCCTCCTGTCGACCTCGCTGCGCGGGAGCCCCCTCACCCTCAGACCGAAGGCGACGTTCTCGTAGACCGTCATGTGGGGCCAGAGGGCGTAGTTCTGGAACACCATCGCAGTGTTCCTCTCGTACGGCTTCTTCCACGTAACGTCCTCGCCTTCGAAGAGCACCGAGCCCTCGTCGGGGTACTCGAGGCCGGCGATTATCCTGAGCGTCGTCGTCTTCCCGCAGCCGCTGGGGCCGAGGAGGGTGAATATCGACCCCCTGGGTATCGTGAGGTCGACGTGGTCCACAGCGACCGTCCTCCCGAACCTCTTCGTCACGCCCCTTAGCTGGATCTCAACCAACACCCACCACCCCCCGGGGCTTGGCTAGAGCCCTATGAAGGCGTACCTCTGCTTGAACACAAGGGTCACCACTGCAACCACCGCCAGCTGCACCGTCATGAGGAGGAGGGCCATCGAGGCGACTAGGTGGGGGCCCTCCACCGAGACCTTGCCGTAGAGGTAGTCGTACATCACGTAGGTGAGGGGCTGCTGGCCCTCCCTTATGCCCCCCAGCGTCACGCTCACGCTCACCTCGGTGAGTATGTACGCGAGGCTCACGAGGAGGCCGGATAGGATGTTCAGGGAGATGAGGGGGGCCACTATCCTACGGAGCACAGTCCACCTCCCAGCCCCCAGGTTGAAGGCCGCCTCCTCGAGGGCCTCGTGGGTCTGCTGGAGGCCGGCGAAGACCGCTCGGGTGGTGAAGGGGCTCTTCCTCACCGTGTAGGCTAGGATGAAGAGGAGCGCGGGGCCGGCGTAGAAGGGGTTGAACACCCTGGCCAGCGCCCCCTCCCTGAAGGGCCCGCTGGAGAAGAAGAGGAGGTAGCCCGTCGCCAGCGCTAGGCCCGGCACGGCTATCGGGCTCGTGGCGAGCGCGTCGAGGAGCGACAGCCCCGGGAGCCTGAGGCGGGCGACCAGGTAGGCGCTCGAAAAGCCCAGGGCGAGGATGACCGTGAGGGCTGCCGCGGCGTAGGTGAGGCTGTTCCTGAGCCCGGTGAGGACGATGTCGTCGCTTAGAGCGTGGGCGACGTGCTCCAGGGTCACCCCCTCCGGCAGCGGGCCTATCCACCTCTCGGAGAACGTGTAGACCACGGTGCCTATCTGCGGCGTCGCGCTGAAGAGTATCCACGGGAGGATGAGGAGGTAGACTGCGAGGCGGCCCCTCCAGCCGAGCCTCCTCACCCTCGGCCTCCAGGCGCCCCCCCTGCTGAGCATGGCGTACTGCCTGAGGGTGACGTACCTCCTTATCCCCAGGAAGGCGGCCATCGCGAGCAGGAGGAGGAGCAGGGCGAGCGCCCCGGTTTCGGGGAGCACCTCGCCGCTGGGGGCGGACCTGACGCCGTTGAAGACCCTGTAAGACACCACGTCGTAGAAGTTGAATGCCAGGGGGGCGGCGAGGTCCTCGAGGCTGAACACGAACACAAGCGCCGCCCCCGCCGCTATGCCGGGGAGGCTCAGGGGGAGCGTGACCTTGCGGAAGAGCGTGAACCCCCTCGCCCCGAGGTTCTCGGCCTGCTCCTCGAGGCTCGGGTCCACCTGCACCATGCTGGCGTAGGTGTTCAGGTATACTATCGGCCAGAACATCATGGTCTGCGCCAGGATCACCCCGGCCATGCCGCCTATGTTCAGCTTAACCTTGAACCCCAGCTCGTTCAGGGCGTAGCTGATGAGGCCGTTGAGCCTGAACACCTTGCTCACCACGTAGGCGTTTATGAACGGGGTGTAGAGCATCGGCACTAGGGCGAGGATCCTGAGGAGCGTCCTCCCCCTGAACTCGTAGCGGGCCAGGGTGAACGCCACCACGACCCCCGCGAGGGTCGCCAGCGCGGTCACGGCTGAAGCTATGACCAGGCTATTCACTATGACGCCATACCGGGGGCCCTTGACGTTGACTACCAGGTACCCGGCGGTCCTGGCGACGAAGAAGGGCGAGGGCTCCACGTTGCGGAGCCTAACCATCGACGGGTCCCTGAAGAGGTCGAGGAACGAATACCCCGACCCCGCCAGGGGCTTGAAGACGACCGCGGCCAGGGGGGCGAGGAGGAAGAGGGTGAAAAACGCGAGCGTGAACACCAGCATCGAAGCGAGGGCGGAGTCCAGCTGGCGCGCTAGCCTGAGCCTCAAGCCACGCCTAGCTCTAGCCACGCCGGGCACCTCACCAGCGGGGCGCGCCCCCTCCACGCGGACGCGGCTTCCCAGAAGGCTTTAGCCCATGCCCTGGAGCTCCCTGAGCACCGAGTCGAACCTCTGCTCCGCCGCCTGGCTCCAGGCGTTCTCGTACTCGCTTATGACCTGCCTGTTCTCCCAGAATATCTTGTTAACCCTCACGGCGTCGTCGAGTGTGAAGGTGCGCTGCTCCCCGGTCAGGGGGTCCTTGTAGGTCAGCGGCGCCGCCAGCATGCTCCAGTACTTGTCGAACGTCGCCTCGTCTATGGCGCCCGAGTAGTAGAGCTTGAGGAGCTGGGTCCAGACCTGCACCAGCTTGGCGTGCTGGTTTATCAGCACCGCCTTGAAGTACCTCCTCATCGCCTCCTCGAAGCTTAGGGCGAGCGTGTCGTTGAACTGGAACGTGGTGGCCTTGGAGAGGTAGTCGTAGACCTGCTTTAGGTCCTGCCTCTCCCTCCCCTCCGGGGTGTCGAACACCGCCGGGTTCGCGGGGAGCCTGTTGATGCTCTTGTCGAGCCAGATCTTCTGGCCCTCGGTGAGCACCCATGCTATGAAGGCCTTGGCGGCCTCGGGGTGCCTGCTCGTCGCGACGAGCGCTATGGGGTCGCCGTTGACTATGCTCTCCCCCTCGGGGAGTATGTACTTGCATGCCGGGTTCTGAATCTGGGCGGTGTACCCGTAGAAGTCGATGGTTATCCCGACCGCTATGTCGCCCCTGATCACTGCGTCCCTCACGTCACCGCTCCCCGGGTAGATTATGCTGTTAGCCGCCATGCCGGTGAGCACCTTCCAGCCCTCCTCCCAGCCGTACCTCTCCAGGATGATCTCGTACATCCTAGTATTGCTGGTGGAGGACGTTGGGTCCGCTATCCCGACCGCCGGCTGGCCGAAGTCTATGAGGGGCTTGCCGAACTCGGGGCTCGCAAGGTCCCGCCAGCTCTTGGGCTCGGGGAGGCCGTAGAGGTTGAGCATGTCGCGGTTCACTGTGAAGCCGAAGCTCGAGATCGCTGCTGCTACCCAGTAGACCTTGCCGTCCTCGCCCACCCTCTTCATCGGGGCCCCGGCGAACGTGTCGGGTATCTGGGAGAGCACGTCCTCGAGCCCGTCGAGGGGGGCTAGGAGGCCGTTGAGGTACAGCTCGTCGAACAGCGTCGGCCCGCCGCCCCACGCCACGTCTATAGCCTGCTCGGTCCCCGCCCTGTTCTTGATTATAGGCACCCAGCTGGCCGGGTTGAGCTGGATAAACACTATCTTAGTGACCCCGTACCGCTTGGCCACGTCGCTCTTCAGAAACTCATCCCTAGCCTTGAGGAGAATGTCGCCCGGGTGCCTGGTTAGCACGTAGAGGGTCACGCCGCCAGCCTGCTGCGTAGTGGTGGCGCCGCCAGCCGCAGTGGTCGTAGTAGTGGTGGCTGGGGTAGTAGCGGTTGGGGTAGCGGTCGTGGTGACGGTCTTCGTACCCGTGGCCGGCGCTGTTGTGGTAGTCGTGGTCTCAGCTGCCCCGCCAGCGCCGCCGCCTCCGAGGATGAGGGCCAAGCCTGCCAGGACTATCACAGCCAACACAACCGCGGCAATCAAGCGGCCACAAGGCCGGCCACAAGGCATGGACAAACACCTATACTAGACTGGTCATAGGAAGCTAAGTAAAAACTGCAAGGCCTCGCTGGGCCGATTGCAAGGCTTAAACGCCAGCATCCCCCAGGGGCGTGGTTAGCTTTAATAGGCCTGCGAGCCAGCCGTTAGCTGCCGGAGGCCAGGCTGGCGGGTTGAGTCCCCGGGCCTGGGGCTCTCCTCCCATCCTGGCCTCTCCGAAGTGCGTGTGCGTGCGTGAGCAGGTTTGGAGGAGAGGAGTGTAAAGGTCTCGGACCTGAAGGAGGGTATGGATAACGTCTCGGTCCGCGTCCGGGTCCTCGACGTGGGAGAGGAGAAGGTAGTTAACACCCGCCGCGGCCCACGCAGGATAAGCGAGGCCACGGTTGGGGACGAGACTGGGAGGGTGAAGCTCACCCTCTGGGGCCGCCACGCAGGCACGCTCAAGCAGGGCGAGGCAGTTGAGATCAGGGGAGGCTGGACGAGCAGCTACAGGGGCGAGGTCCAGCTGAACGTCGGGAACCGCGGGGAAATCGAGAGGCTTACAGACGAGGAGGTCGCGCCCGCGGAGGAGGTCCCGGAGAACCGCCCCAAGGCCCAGTCGAGGCCGCCGTCGAGGACGCAGCGCAGGCAGAGCGGCTACGGCTCCTTCTACAGCTTCAGGCCCAGGACGGGCAGGAGGAGCTTCTAGAACGGGGCCGCTGTGCCTCCCCGGCTCATTCCCGTTCCACCCACGGTTTTTGCCCACCCCGCCGGGCCTAGCCCGGGCTTCCTACTCGCCACCCTGCTCGCTACCGTCGCCCCCCGTAGAGCAGGCCCCCTCGGCCATCGCTATGACTGCCCTGGCAGCGAACTCGTCGGCGTGCCTCTCCGTGCCCCGGTGGGATCCCAGCCGCCACCTGAGGTGGTGGTAGAACTCGTGGAGGACTATGAAGGGGTCCCGGTACTCCCTACTGCTCCTAAGGTATATGGTCTGGTCTTGGGGCGTATAGCAGCCCAGGGCGTTCCTGCACCTCCTCGGCAACCCCACCTTGACCCTCGGGGGGAGGACTTCGTAGAAGCGTGAGAGCCCCTCTATAGCCTCCTCCGTCCTCCCCTCCACGATCATCCTAGCCGCCCTAGCGAGCACGCAGTCCTCACGGCTGAAGCCCGGCAACGAGCCCCACCAGCCAGTAAAGCGCTAGCACCGGGGGGAGCGGGCTTAACCCTCAAGGGCTCGGCTCGATTCGGTATTATTATGCCTCAACACAACTAATACACCGAGGTGCCCGGCGGCTTTGTTCGACTACATCGTGGCGGGGGCGGGGATTGTAGGGTTAGCCACGGCCTTTCACTTGAAGAGGCTCAACCCGGGGGCCAGAGTTCTCGTCGTTGAAAGGAGCCCTCGCCGGGGGCGGGGATACGGGTAGGAGCGCGGTGGCGTTCCGGGTCTTCTTCACCAGCACGCTCAACATGCTCCTCGCCGGGAGCAGCGTTGCGTTCTATATCCGCATCCAGGAGGTGGAGGGCCACAACCTCCGGCTTGAGGAGGGTGGGCTACCTCTTCCTCCTCGACGAGGCTGGGCTTGAGCGAGCCAAGCCGGGGCTCAGGCTGGCGGAGCGGATGGGCCTCCCCTTCAGGCACGTCGACCTTGGCCTCCTCGAGGAGCGCATGGGGCTGAGGCCGGCCGTCGCGGGGCTGGAGGAGGCCGAGCTCGCCGGGCTCGGGGACATAGTTGACGCCGTGCTCGTCGAGGAGGCGGGGATGATGGATCCGGAGAGGCTGGTGGAGTACTACTACGGGAAGCTCACGTCGATGGGCGTGGAGTTCTCCTTCAACACTAGGATTGAGGGGTTCATCGTCGAGCCTAGGAGGCCCCTCGGGGTGGAGGGGGAGCCCTTAGCATGGCAGGATGCGAGGGTCGCCGGGGTCCGCGTCGAGGGAGACCGAGAGGTTAAGGCGAGGAGGAAGGTGATCGCCGCCCTCGGCGCCTGGAGCCCCATGCTCCTCAACCCGGCCGGGGTCGACAGCTACAGCAAGCCGAAGAAGAGGCAGGTCTTCGTCGTTAGGGCGGATGGGGGGAGGGCGGGGATCCTCAGGGCCAGGGGGCTCAACGAGTACGACGTGCCCCCGATGACTATACTCCCGAGGGGCGTCTACCTCAGGCCCGAGCCGGGCGAGGGATCCTTCTGGGTAGGCGTTAGCGACGACTTGGGGAGGCCGTTCAAGCTGGAGGACCTCCCGAGGCCGGAGGGGGAGTTCTACGCCCTCTCAGTGCTCCCCGTGCTGAGCCTCTACTTCCCGCAGTTCCAGGACGCCTACCCCCACGCCGCCTGGGCCGGCCACTACGACGTGAGCTTCGACGGCCAGCCAGTCGTCTACGAGCCCTACGAGAGCGGCCTAGTCATCGTGGCCGGGACGAGCGGGAGCGGCATAATGAAGGCCGACGCGGTAGGCCGGGCCGCTGCGAGCCTCGTCCTGGGCTTCGAGGAGGCCGAGCTCCACGGCGGCGGGTCGATGCCCGTGAAGTGGCTCGGCATCGAGGGCCGCCGGGTCGAGGAGGAAAGACTCGTCATCTAGCCCGCCAGCGGCCCGTTCACGCTCCAACCGCAGACCCCTATACGGGATTCTAATATAAAATTAGGTGAAAATAGTACCGGTAAAAAGAGTAACATTTTTTAACCCCTTGTAACTTAATACTATTGACAGAGCGGTGGTGAGTCTGGTGGCTCAGGAGGCCGGGCACCTGCCATTCGAGGAGTATTATGACCTCTCCAAGGAGGCGTACCTTGAATATTACCAGAAAAGCATTGAGGACATTGAGAAGTTCTGGGACGAGAGGGCTAGGGAGCTGCAGTGGTACAGGACCTGGGACCAGGTGCTGGACAGGTCAAACCCCCCATTCTTCAGGTGGTTCGTCGGCAGCAAGACGAACATTAACTTGAACGCGCTGGACAGGTGGGTTGGCACCGAGGTTTTCGATAAGGTGGCCTACTACTGGGAGGGCGAGCCCGGCGACACCAGGGTGATCACCTACAGGGAGCTGTACAGGGAGGTCAACAGGTTCGCTTGGGCACTCCGGGAGTTCATCGGCGTCAAGGAGGGCGACAGGGTCGCAATCTACCTGCCCATGATACCCGAGCTGCCCATCTCGATGCTCGCCGTGACCAGGCTGGGGGCGATCCACAGCGTCGTCTTCTCCGGCTTCAGCGCGGAGGCCCTGGCCGACAGGATAGTCGACGCCGGGGCTAAGGTGCTCATCACCGCTGACGCCTTCTACAGGCGGGGCAAGAAGATTGTTCTGAAGGAGGCCGCCGACCAGGCCGTCGCCCTCGCCAGGGAGCGGGGCGTCGAGGTGGAGAAGGTCATAGTCGTCAGGAGGATGGGGGTCGACATACCCTGGAGCGAGAAGAGGGACGTCTGGTACCACGACCTCATTAACGAGGCCCCGGTGAAGGCCTACGTGAAGCCCGTGCCCAGGAAGCACGACGACGTCATGTTCATACTCTACAGCAGCGGCACCACCGGCAAGCCTAAGGGCATAATGCACGGCGCCGCCGGCTACCAGGTCTACGTGTACAACGTGTTCAAGTGGAACTGGGACCCCAGGCCCGGCGACCTGTACTGGTGCGCCGCCGACATCGGGTGGATAACCGGCCACACCTACATAGTCTACGGCCCCCTCATGCACGGAGTGAGCCAGATAATGTACGAGGGCGCCCCCGACTACCCGCAGCCCGACAGGGTCTGGTCCATTATCGAGAAGTACGGCGTCACAATCCTCTACACGAGCCCGACCCTGCTCAGGATGCTGAGAAAGTTCGGCGACGAGTGGGTGGAGAAGCACGACCTCTCAAGCCTGAGGCTCCTCGGCAGCGTCGGCGAGCCGATAAACCCCGAGGTGTGGAGGTGGTACTTCAAGAAGGTCGGCGGCGGGAGGGCGCCCATCGTCGACACCTGGTGGCAGACCGAAACCGGCGCTGCGGTGATAAGCCCGGCGCCCGGCATCAGCCTTGTACCCCTCAAGCCCGGCAGCGCCACCCTCCCGCTGCCCGGCATAGTGGCTGACGTGCTCCGGCCCGACGGCACCCCGGCGAAGCCCGGGGAGAAGGGCCTCATCGTGATCAAGGAGCCGTGGCCCGGCATGCTGCTAGGCCTCTGGGGCGACCCGGAGAGGTACATCAAGACCTACTGGTCCAGGTTCAGCAAGCCCGAGAAGGGCATCTGGATCTACTACCCGGCGGACTTCGCGATGAAGGATGAGGACGGGTACTTCTGGCTACTCGGCAGGGCGGACGAGGTCATAAACGTCGCCGGCCACAGGCTCGGCACCATCGAGATCGAGAACGCCCTGCTCACCCATCCCGCCGTGAGCGAGGCCGCGGTCGTCGGCATGCCCGACCCCGTCAAGGGCCAGGTGCCTGTCGCGGCGGTGGTCCTGAAGAAGGGCTACGAGCCCAGCGAGGAGCTGGAGAAGGAGCTGAAGGAGACCGTGAGGAGGGTGATCGGCCCCATCGCCGTGCCCGCGATGATAGTCTTCGTGAGCAAGCTACCCAAGACCAGGAGCGGCAAGATAATGAGGAGGATCAAGAAGGCCCTCCTAGAGGGCAAGCCCATAGGCGACACGAGCACCCTCGAGGAGCCCGCCGCCGTCGAGGAGCTGGCGAAGGCCCTCGAGAAGATCAGGGAAGAGGAGGAAGGGGAGGAGGAAGAGTAGCCCTCCCCAACTTTATTCTTTTTTAGCATAATTTAATTTAAAAACGGGTAAACTATGCACGAGTATGGGTTAGGGCGTGGGGGTGTGGGGTCTTGGCGGAGGAGAGGGTCTCCTGGGGCGACCCTGCAGCCCTGGGGTTGGCGGGCTTCGGGCTAACCACGGTAGCCCTAAGCCTCCACAACATGGGCCTACTAGCGACGGCGGGGTTGACGTTCGCCTACGGCTACATGTACGGCGGGCTGGCTCAAGTCATAGCCGGCATCATAGAGTTTAGAAGGAACAACATGTTCGGAGGCACGGCGTTCACGTCATACGGGCTATTCTGGCTAGGCCTAGCCCTCCTCGTGACGCTAGAGAACCTAGGAGTGTTCGAAGCCTCAGCCGCCGAGCTGGGCGTGTGGATGCTCCTCTGGGGATTATTCACGCTCTACCTAACCATTGGAGCCGCCAACCTCCAAGCAAGGGCCGTGACAGTAGTCCTAGCACTGCTAACCATACTGTTCTTCCTGCTGGCGGCCGCCAACTTCAGCGGGAGCGAGGGGCTACTACACTTCGCCGGAGCCTGGGGAGTCCTCACCGGGCTATCAGCCATCTACACCTCAGCGGCCATAGTGGTCAACACCACCGCTGGCAGAACAGTCCTGCCAGCCTAGCCTCCCCCGAAGGGGCTCGGCGACTGGCCCGCCCCGGCTTCCCCATTTTCTGGGTCGCAATTTTTCCCAGCCTAACCCCTACATCAGCGTCTAGCTCCTCCCCCCAACATGGAGGCGGGAGCGCCTTTAAACCCGCCCGGGTGGGAATAGGCTCACTCCAGGGGGCCTCGCCGCCCCGGGGCTGCCGGGCCTCAAGAGTTAATAATTCCCCCGGGGATGGAGAGTCCCCCTGGGTGACGTGAAGCCGGGGCGTGGGGGCCCGTAGCTCAGCCTGGTAGAGCGCCCGGCTGATAACCGGGAGGTCGGGGGTTCGAATCCCCCCGGGCCCACCATTCCCCCGTTACAGTTTTATGCTAGGTTAACGCTTGGTACACGGTTGCGTCCCCGGCGTGAGGGGTGTGTGTATTGCCGGCTTTTCAAGGGCGAAGCCTCGCCGCGCTGGCTGTCCTAGCACTCCTAACCCTGCCGGGCCTGGCTGTCCACGCTGGCCATTCTCCGGAGGGGGTTGAAGGGCCTGCATGGGTGAGGCCGCCCGGCTGGTTCTATTCAGGCGTGGTGGCCAGGGTCCTGGGCTTCGAGACTCCGTGGCGCCTCCCGGAGCCTCGGCCGTCCTACTTCAACCCCGCCGCTCTGGGCGGCGGCTCTTCCGGCTGGCTGGAGTCGCCTTTCACCGCCAACGTGAGGGTCTCCAGGGATTACCAGGGAACCTACGAGGACGAGCCCACTATAGCAGCTAACCCCCTCGATCCCAGCAACCTAGTGGCCGCAGCCCACCAGGAGCTGGGCTACGGGCAGGGCAGCTTGAGGGTCACGGTGGGGGTGTACTACTCGCTCGACGGGGGCGACTCGTGGCAGGGGCCCATCCTGGCGGAGGCCTACGACCCCGAGAATGACTGGCTGCTAGGCGACCCAGCCCTGGACGCTGGCCCCGACGGCGCGTTCTACCTAGCCTACCTCTCAGTGGGCTACAGGCCCCTGCCGCCCCCATTCAACGAGTCCCGGGCGCTCCAGAGCACCATAATGCTCGGCGTCTCCAGGGATGGGGGGAGGACGTGGGAGTTCAGGCCGGCCGTCACGCCGGACTACATTAACGTGACTGACCTAGTCAAGGAGGGCTTGATACCCGACACGCTGCTCCTGGACAAGGAGTACATAGCGGTGGGCAGGTCGCCCTTCACGGGCGGAGTCATGATCGTGATAAGCTACACGGAGTTCGTGGAGGGCTACAACTACACCGCCCACGAGTACGTCGGGAGAGTCACGATCAAGGCCGTGGTCTCCCACGACGGTGGGAGGACGTGGATAGGCCCCTTCCCGGTTAGCCCCACGCTCACGTACGGCCCGTGGGAGGAGGCGCCTAGGATAGTGCAGGGCTCCTACCCTGCTATAGCCCACAACGGCACGATATTCATAGCCTACTACGACGCCCTGGATGACGGGTGGCTCAACGGCTCAGCCGCGGTGATGGTGACACGCTCCGACAACGGGGGCAAGACCTGGAGCAGGCCCGTCGTGGCCGCCGTGCTGCCGGGCGAGCTTGGCTACTACTACACCATTGGAGCAGGCGTCGCGGAGTTCCCAGCGTTCAGGTGGTGGTCGTCCATGTTCCCATCCATAGCCGTGGCGCCCGACGGGTCCGTGTATATAGCCTACGCCGCCGACCCCGACGGGCCGGGCTGCGACCCGGCAGACATCTACCTAGCCGTCAGCAGGGACTGGGGCAGGACGTGGGGCAGGCCGGTTAGGGTGAACACCGACCCGGAGGGGGCCTGCAACGCCCAGTTCCTCCCGTGGGTGGAGGCGGGCCCGGACGGCTCGGCCCACATAGCGTGGGCTGACACCAGGCTAGCGCCGGGCAGGGCGGGCTTCGACATCTACTACGACCGCTACGTGAACGGCTCGTTCACGGGGAACGTTAGGGTCACCGACTACACAAGCCCCGCGTTCACGGCCGGCTTCGTGGGGGACTACATAAACCTAGCCGTCACGCCGGAGAACGTCCACGTGGTCTGGACTGATACGAGGAGAAGCTTCTACCCCGTCCTCGACACCCCACTCTTCGGGCTCGCAATCTCGAGCACCGACATCTTCACCGCCCGCCTCGGCTCTAGGCCGAGGCCCGTGGTCAACGCCACCCCGGAGAAGCTGCCAGCCGGCAGGGGGGCGTGGGTGAGGCTCGAGGCCTCAGGCCTCCCTAGGGAGGCCCTCTTCGCAGTGATGGTGAACAACTACACTGCAGAGTTCGCGGTGACCGACTCCGATGGCAGGGCGGTGGTGAACCTCTTCGTGCCGGCGCTCGCCGAGGGGGAGTATGAGGTGGCATTTGTCGGCGCAGCCAGCTACGCCGCCTACGCCACCTTCAAGCTCAGGGTGGTGGACTACATAGCCAGGGGGCTCGAGGTCGTTGAGGAGAACGTTTCAAGCATCCAGGCCAGGCTCGACAGCGTCGAGGGGGCCCTGGACTCCGCCCTCCAGGGCCTGGCGGAAGTCAAGGGCAGAGTGGAGGTCCTAATGGAGAGCGTCGAGAACGCCTCGGCGGCGATCGCGGGGCTCGCAGGGGGGCAGGAGGAGCTCAGGAAGCAGCTCGCAGGGCTCGCCGGCAGGCTCACAGTGCTCGAGGGGAACATCACCACGCTCGGGGAGAGGGTCGCGGAGATCAGGGAAGCCCAGAAGGCGCTCGAGTCGAGGCAGAGTGAGGCGGCGGCCGCTCTGGGATCCCTCGACTCGAAGGTCTCAAAGCTCGACTCCAAGATCACGAAGCTGGAGGACACGCTGTCAGGGGTCCAGTCGACGCTCGGGGATGTAATTGATGGGATTGAGGGGGTAAACTCCAAGCTAGACGAGGCCAGGGCGCTGGCCTACAGGGCCCAGGCGCTGTCAGCTGCAACCCTAGCCCTAGTCGTGGCCGCGCTCGCACTCCTAGCCCTAGCAGCCCGGCGGAGGCCCTGAGCCCCCGGCCTCGCCGGGGCCCCTCTTTCCCCTCCCCTATTTCGAGGCCTACTCGCCCCACCAGGGCTCCACCTTGTAGCTGGGCTTGAGGAGCCACTCGTTGCCCAGGTACACCTCCCGGAGGCCCGCTCTCCTCGCGGCCTCGAGCGCCTTCTCAGCGTGGTCCACGCTCGTGGTTGGGAGGTCCGGCATCCTGTGGTCCGGGTGGAATGCCAGGAGCACCATGGGGATCCCCGGGTCTATGCTGGCGAGGTAACTGGCTATCCTGTAGACCTCGCCGGGGCCGACGTAGCCCGGGACGAGGAGCGTGCTGACGACTAGGAGCGGCGGGTCCCCCCGCTCCCTCCCCATCTCAGCCACGAGCCTGGTGTTCGCCTTCAGCCTCTCCACCGCCCTCCAGCCGTCGACACCCGTGAGGGCCTCGTATATCGAGGGGGTCCACGCCTTCCAGTCTATTTTCACCACCCCGCCGCTCTCCAAGCTCACCCTGGCCATCTCCCTCATCAGCCTGGGGTGGGCTAGGCCGTCGGTCTCCCAGCATATCCTCTTGAACGCCTGCCCCCTCCTCCTAGCCTCCCTGAGGATCCTCCTAGACGCAGCCACAAGGATGCCAGCCTGGGGGGTGGGGTCCCCGCCGAAGTAGCAGACGCACCTCACCCTCGGGTCCAGCGCCTCCTCCACAAGCTCCTCAACAGTCATAACCGTCCTCCTGGGGACGGCCGTGGAGGGGACGCCCTCAAGGCTCGGGGGCCGCGCCCTGGCGACCATGAGCTTGTGCTCCCAGTTCTGGCAGAACGCGCAGTCGAGCGGGCAGCCCCCCAGGAAGACCGCCAGGTTGTAGTACCCGTACTCCGGCCCCTCCGTGTCGGTGTACTCCGGGTACCCCCTCCCCGTGGCGGCCGGGCAGACTGGTGTGGCGACGCAGTTCGTCGGGAGGGGGTCGAGGTAGGTGAAGCCCAGGATCCTCCCCGGGCCAGCCACGTGCTCAAGCCTACCCCCGCGGGCCCTCCACACGCCACAGTAGCCCACCCCACCGTCGGGTATGACGCACTCGTTCACGCAGAGCGCGCACCTAGCCCCCGAGCCGCCGGCCCTCGGGGGATCCCCGGGGAGGCCCAGCCTCGACCTCCAGAGCCTCCTCACCCTCCTAACCCTCTCAAGCGCCTCCCCAGGCCTCCTCCTAAGGCACTCCGCGCAGACGCCCAGCCAGGAGGAGACGAGCCTCGACTCCCTGCCGCAGACAGCGCACCTACCCACCAATCCGCCACCCCCGGGAGAAGGGGGGACCTCCAGCCGGGGGGTAAGCCCTCTAAACGCCCCCGGGATCCTCCCCCTTCCATGTGGGGGTGCCGGCGGCTTGAGTGTGTGGGTTGAGAGGGTTAGGGTCGTGCTTGAGGGTAGGGGGTTTAGGACGAGCGTTAAGAGGGTGCGCTACGCGACGCTGACGGGGGGCCTCGTGGTTGAGGAGAGGCTCGTCGCCGTGAAGCCCGGTGCGAGGCTGAGCGTCTCAAGGGTAGGCGGGGAGTTGAGGGTCTCCCTCGCCGCCGAGGGCGAGTGGGGCGCTGAGGAGGCTGAGGGCCTCGAGGGACTGGGGGGCTCGGTGGAGGTCGGGGAGGGCAGGCTGCTAGCCCTCTTCAAGCACGTCCCCGAGTCTGGTCTGGAGCGTCTCGTCTCCGAGGTCCTCGACTACATCGGAGCCTAGCCCGCCCCCCAGGAGGCTCGCGGCGTCGACCACGTGCTCCCTCCTCACCCTCCCGTCGACAGTGAACCTCACCCCCTCCAGCTCGAGGAGCCTCCTCTTCACCCCCGGCCCCCCGAGGCTGTAGCCCCCCAGGCTCCCGTCGCTCCTCACAACCCTGTGGCACGGCACCACTATAGGGTTAAGGTTGGCCCTCAACGCCCGACCCACGAGGCGTGGGCTCACCCCGAGCAGCCTGGCTATGGAGCCATACGTGGTCACAAGCCCCGGAGGCACTAGGCTGACGAGGGCCCACACCGCCTCGTAGTAGTCGCGGAGCCCCGCGCGGCCCGCCGCGCCGCCCTCCAGCTTCAGCAGCGGCAACCCTGGAACCCTCCACCCTGAGGGGCGGGAGCCGGGTAAGAGTGAAAACCCCAGCCGCACCCTAGGGTAGCTGCGTAGAGGGCAGGGCCCGCCCACTCCCGTGGGTCCCACGGGGCTGGATGAGGCGGGCTCGGCCCCCCTACGGCGGGCCCACCAAGACCCCATTCCTCGGAGCACAGAGGGTAGGGGAAGGGGGACTGGAGCACGGACGGCTCGTGCTAGGGCCTCACCAGCGGTATCCTGACCCTGTACACGTACATCTCTCCGTTGAGGAGCTTGTAGGGGTTGTAGGGGTAGAACTGGCTCACCCGCTGGAGCACCTCTCCACTGGCCTTGTCTACCACCCAGAGGTTGAGCTCGACCGACGTGCCCTCCAGCGCGGGATCCCTGCCCATAGCCTTCAATGCCTCAACCCAGTCCCTGGCAATCCTCCCGAACTCGCCCTCAGGCTTCAGGTCCAAGACGCCCCAGTTGACTGCTCCACGGTAGACCTCCACTATTGGCGACGAGTAGCCGGGGGCCGGCGGCGTGATTGCGTAGATTTGAGCGTAGACCACTACATCACTGGGCACCGAGGGCAGGCCCAGGACGGTCTTCACCAGCCCAACCCAGCCACTCCGGGGGTCGTAGATGCTGATCACGAACACCACGCGGCCGTAGCCCGCGAGGCCCAGCCCCCCGGCCGCCAGGAAGGCTACCGGTAAGGCTACGGCAACGGCGAGGGCGGCGAGGAGTAGGAGCCGCCCCTTCGACCGCCGCGCCCGAGGCGTGGGGGCCTGCACGCGGCCTCACACCACACCTCGGCTCGGGGCATTTTCCGCCGCTAAGGCATTTTTGAAATTATACAATTATACCTTAAATTTGAAAATTGAAAGCATATTCCTCCAATGTTCCATTCACCCCATTTCGCTTCCCTCCGCGGGCGCCGTGTCGACGGCCGCGTCGCTATTAGCCACCCCGGGATCCCTGGGGGTGGCGGGTGTGCCGGCTGGTGGCTGGCGGCGTGCTGGACCCCTACGTGGCCCTCGTGGAGGAGCTGGCTGGACTGCTCTCCCGCGAGACCGGCGCCGGAAGGCTTGAGGTGTGGAGGCTCATCCAGCCCCCGCCGAGGGAGGAGTATGGGGACCTGAGCTTCCCGCTCATGCGCTACGCCCGGAGGGCAGGCGTCGACCCCGGGGCGGTGGCCTCCAGGGTCAGCGACGGGTTGGGGAGGGCCGGGTTCGCGTGGGTCAGCGTCGAGCTCGCCGGTGGGTACCTGAACGTTAGGATCGACGCGGGTGGGCTCGCGGGGGAGCTGGCCAGGCTCTACGCTGGGGGCTGGAGG
>NZ_BAAHYL010000002.1:0-716513 GCF_054657575.1 Stetteria hydrogenophila
TGGAGGGTGAAGGCGGGCGAGGGGGACAGGGCGAAGCTCGAGGAGCTCGCCGCTGCGCTCGCAAGGCTCAGGGAGCGTGATCCCGGCGGGTACTTCGACAGGATCCTCAGGGGCGTGGAGTCTCTGGAGGACCCGGAGGCCGAGGTGCGCGGGATCGTCGCGAGGTACGAGGCGGGCCTTGAGCCTGAGAGGAGCGAGGTGAGGCGTGTCGCCGGCGCCGTGCTGGAGTCTTTCAAGGAGACCCTGGCCAGGCTAGGCGTCTCCTTCGACGCATGGGACTGGGAGAGCGACCTGCTCTGGAGCGGGGAGGTTGCGAGGATCCTGGAGGAGGCGAGGAGGAGCAGGTACTACACCACCTACAAGGGGGCCGAGGCCCTCGACATCCCCAGGATCATAAGGGAGCTAGTCGAGCCCGACGCCGAGGCGAGGAGGGCGTTCAAGCTCCCGAGGAGCCTCGAGGTCCCACCCCTCATACTGTCGAGGAGCGGTGGGACGACGCTCTACGCCACGAGGGACATAGCCTACACCCTCTACAAGTTCAGGGCCTTCAACGCGGACAGGGTGGTTAACGTCGTCGGCGCCGACCAGAGGCTCGAGCAGCTCCAGGTCAGGCTGGCGCTCCTGGGGCTAGGGTACAGGAGGGAGGCGCTCAATACCATCCACTACGACTACGAGGTCGTCAGGCTCCCCTGGGGGAGGATGAGGAGCAGGAGGGGCGAGGCGGTCTGGCTGGACGACGTGCTCGACGAGGCCAAGGCGAGGGCGCTGGAGGAGGTGCGCTCCAGGAACCCCGGGGCGCCGAGGGAGTGGCTCGAGGAGACGGCGGAGAAGATCGCCGTCGGCGCGGTCCGCTTCGCCCTAGTCCAGACCAGCGCCCCCAAGCCGGTAACCATAGACCTGGAGAGGATCCTCAACCTCCAGGAGAACAGCGGCCCCTACCTCCAGTACACCCACGCCAGGGCCGCAGGGATCCTGGCCAAGCACGGCCCCATAGACTGGCAGGCAGTCGACGCGGAGGCGTGCAGGGACGCCGTTAGGAGGAGGATCCTCCTCAAGGCGAGCAGGCTACCCCTCGTAGCCGCGAAGGCCGCCGACGACATGGCGCCCGAGGACCTGGCGGTCTACCTCCTAAGGCTGGCCGACGACTTCAACAGCTGGTACCAGAGGGACACGGTGATACACGAGCCCGACATGGGGGCGAGGGAGTGCAAGGCGCTCATAGTCCACCACTTCAAGGAGAACCTAGCCCTAGGCCTGAGCCTCCTAGGGATCCCCGCACCCGAGAGGATGTAGCGGCGGAGCACTGAACCATGGCTACTCCCACGGTAACACCCCGCCCCCGGGATCCCCGCGGCGAGCACCCCACGCGCCCGCTAGCCCCGGGGCCCGGGGCGGGGTCGAGCGTTTAGGGGTAACACCCCGCGCGCTATGCACTCCCCCGGGATCCCTCCTGGGGGAGGGTTTACTTTAGCGGGAGCCCTCAACCCGGGGGAGGGGCCTGCGTTGGGGGCCGGCGGCTTGAGGGCTGCGGCGGTGCTCCTGCTCCTCCTTGCATTGGCCTCCCTGGCGCCTGCCCGGGCGTCGGCTGGGGAGTCCTCGGGCGTGGTGGTTAGGTCGTGCACCGTTCACTTCGTCGCGGTGTCGAGCACCGGAGAGGGCGTCTCGGGGAACCTGACGGTCACGATAGCGTACCCCGGCTCGGGGAGGGTCTACATATCCACGAGCCCCGCCTCAATGGTTGACACTCAGGGGAGTGCTAGGCTCGCGGCGTTCGCTGCCAGCCTCCTCGCAGGGGTCGACATGTCGAGGCTCGACTTCTACTACGCCATCGACGCGGGCAGCGTCATCGTGGGCGGGCCGAGCGCCGGGGCGGCGATGGCCCTCGCCACGCTCGCTCTCCTGGAGGGCGTCGACTGCCCAAAGTGGGTCGTGGCGACAGGTATGATCCAGCCCGACGCCAGCATAGGCCCCGTGGGGGGGTTGAAGGAGAAGCTGGAGGCCGCCGCGGGTGTTGGGGCGAGGCTCTTCATAATCCCAGCCGGGCAGGAGGTCTACACCTACTACGAGACCGTCGAGAGGAGGGTGGGTCCCTTCGTCATCGTGGAGAGGAGGCCCGTCAGAGTCAACCTGACCCAGCTGGGCGAGGAGCTGGGGGTCGAGGTCTACGCTGCCCCAACGCTTGCAAGCGCCTACCGGGCCGCCTTCAACTCCAGCCTCCTGCCCGCTGCAGCCGCCGCCCCCGGGGTTCCCGAGTTCGCCGCCAGGGTGGTTGAGGGGTTCCTCAACTACACCTCGGGGGTCGTGGAGGAGGCCAAGGCCACGGCTAGCGGTGCCGCCGGGGACCTCGCGGCCAGGGCCTCCAGGCTGCTGGGCGAGGCGGAGAGCCTCTACGGCTCCGGGGCCTACTACGAGGCCGCGCTGAGGGCGGTCGACGCGCTCGAGGCCGCGAGGGAGGCGTTGGTCCTCACCCACGCCCTCTCAAGCCGGCTCGACGTGACCGAGTACGTTGAACTCGTGAACGAGACGATCATCCGCCTCTGGGGCGAGGCCTCTGAGGAGTCCCGGGGGGCCTGGAGCCTCGCGCAGGTGGAGGCCCTGGCCTACGCGTTCGCCAAGCTGGCGGTGTCGGCTTGGTACTACGAGGAGGCCCTCTCGAGCCTCGAGGCCGACGGGGGGTACAGGCTCCCCTACAGCCTCTTCACGGGTGTCGACACGACTGGGGCCGAGCTCCTCGCTAGGGCGTGGGCCCTAGCGGACTGGGCGTGGCTCTGGCTGAACGCGAGCAGGGAGGCGCCGGGGGGCGCCCCCGTAGACCCTAGGGGCCTACGCGAGGCTGCGGCACTCCTCAAGGCCGAGGCCAAGACCGCCGCGGCGTACCTCTCAACCCTCCTCCAGGAGGCGGGCGGGGACGTGGGGGCCGCGGGGCTCCCCGGCTACCTCGCCGAGAGGGCGGCCGCGGAGAGCGACCCAGTCGCAGCCGTGGGGTTAGCCGTCGAGTCGATCTCCCAGTCAACCGCGGTGATCCACAGGCAGTTCACCCTCGAGACTGCGGAGACCGCGAGGGAGCTCGCCGCGCTGGCGTCGGCGCTCTCTCAGGCGGCCAGCGGCCTCCAGCCCCCACTGCTCCTGAACCTCTACAACACCACAAGCGACCCCCACACAGCCCTCGCCGCGGCCAGCAAGGCAGTACTCTACGCCTGGCTCGAGGAGAAGCTCACCGGCAAGCTGAAGACGCCGGCCTGGCGCGGGGGAGCAACGGAGAAGCCGGCCGCCACGACTACAGCCCCTCCGCCCGCCGCAACGCCAACCCCCGAGGCGCCAGCCGGAACCCCGGCCGGCGGGGAGGGATCCCGGCGGCCCCTGCCGAGGGAGGAGGCTCTCGCGGTTGCAGCGTTCCTCCTAGGCCTCATCGTGGGCGCCGCGGTGAGGGGCAAACGCGGCTGAGCAGAGGCGCTTGGGGAGGAGGAGAGGCGGGCCCCCTGGGTGGGGGCTACGTTATGCCCAGCCTGGTGGCTATCTCGCTCGCCTTGAACTCCGGCGAGAGCTTGACGTATGCCTTCTTCTCCCCCCTGGGAGTTATGAGGGTCCTGACCTTTGCCACCTTGACTCCGTAGAGCTCCTCGACCGCCCTCTTTATCTGGTGCTTCGTGGCGTCCTTGCGTACGATGAATGTTAGCGTGTTCTGCTCCTCCATGAGGGTGAGGGCTTTCTCAGTTGCCAGGGGCCTTATTATGACCTCCTCAGGCTTCACGGCAGGGTCACCCTGAACCTCTCGGCGAGCTGCTGGAGGGCGCCGGTGGTTATGAGGGTTAGCCTCCCCGGAACCCCTCCCGGTGCGAGTTCGAGCACGCTGACCACCCTAGGCTCTGCGACGTCGACGCCTGGGAGGCCCTTGACCGCCCTCGCGAAGGGGGACTCGTGGTCCTCCACAATGAAGAGTATGCTCTTGGGCTTCTTCAGCCTCCTGCCCCTCCTCTTGCCCTTGCCAGCCCTCACCCTAGTCTTCTCCCTGGCCCTCTCCACGTCGCTGTAGATGCCGAGCTTCTCGAGGAGGCTCACCGCCTCCTTGGTCTTGGTGACAGCCTCGAGCACGCTGCTATCCACCACGACCGGCACGGTCTCGGCTGTGAAGACATGGCCCCTGGCCCTCACTAGGTCGGGCTTGGCGGTCGCGGCGAGGGCGCTCATCGTGCCGAGTATCTTCTCCCTCCTGTTGACCTCCTCGTGTATCCTCTTCTCCACCCTGGGCGGGTGGGCGAGCCTGCCGCCGACGGTCATGGGGGCGAAGGCTGCCCTCAGGCTCCCCCTGATCCTTGGCACCCTCGCGACGCCGTGGTGGGCGCCGAGGCTCCTGGCGGTCGTCCTCTTACCGGCCCTGGGATCCCTCCCCTTGGGCTGCAGCCTCATCGTGAACTCGCTGAGGAACACCCTCCTAATCAAGTCGACCCTGACGGGCACCCTGAAGGCGTCGGGGAGTCTGGTCTCTCCCGTCTTCTCGCCCTCAGCGCTGTAGACGGGCACCACCACGGGGTCCTCGAGGTACAGCGCCATCCACGAGTAAACCATTACCCTGGCCACCCCCGCTCGAGGCTAGACGCCCTGCTTGCTCTCCAGGCTTATGTAGGTTATCTTGGGCTCGGGTATGGAGCCCTTCTCCTGCACCAGCTTCACCCACCAGGCCGGCGGCCTCACGGGGTACCTCATCACGACCGGCCTCTTGGGGGTTCCGGGGATGCTGCCGGAGAGCACGATGTAGGTGCTCCTGACGATGCCGTAGTGGAGGAAGCCCCCGGCGGGCGTGATCTTGTAGCCCTCGTCGTCTATGATGAGTATCCTCTTGTTGTACTCTGTCCTCCTGTGGAACCCGGTCTGGCCGGCCTGCGGGGTCTCCCAGAACGTGCCCTTGCCGTGGCTCCTCGCGCCTATCTTCCTGCTGCCCTTCCTGTGCTTGTGCCACCTCGGCAGCTCCTTCACGCCCCACCTCTTGATGACGCCCTGGAAGCCCTTGCCCTTCGTCACCGCTATCACGTCCACGAACTGGCCGACCTTGAACACCTCGTTGACGGGCAGATTCTTGCCCAGGATCCCGGCTGCGTAGTCGAAGAGCTTCCCGATGTCGTCCACGCCGCCCACCTTGACCTCGAGCAGGTCGGGCTTCTTCTTGCTCAGCCCGCCCGTCAGCTTAGGCTGGGTCGCGACCAGGACCCTGACCTCCCTCGCCTTGTCGAGCATGGACTCGAGCTTCTTCAGCTTCTCCTCAGTGTTGAAGCCACCGAGCGTGGGCACCTTCCTGTGCAGCTCAAGCTCCGGCGGGGGCTCGGTCCAGGCCTCGCCGAGCGTGTATAGGCCCCTGTTCGGGTCGTGACCGTAGAGCCTCACGGCGAGCACGAAGACGGGCGGGGTCTCGACTATCGTGACCGGCACGAAGATCTCCCTGCCCTCCGTCGGGCTCCCGGGCCTGTCGTCGATCATGAAGACGTGCGTCATGCCAACCTTGTAGCCTATGAACCCGAGTAGCTTGGGCTCGCCTAGATCGACCTTAGGCCAAGTCCTCACCCTGGGCACTAGCCTTGCGGCTCTCTTCCTCGGCGAGAACCCGAGGCTTCCACGTCTTGGCGCGTGCTTTTTCCTAGCGCCCACGAAGCTACACCCCTACCCCAGCGCTCCACCCGGTCCCATGCGGAATTTTTAAAGGGTGACGCCGCCCGGAGCCGGGTCAAAGCAGCGATGCCGGAGTATCACCGGGAAGCAAGCCGCCAACGGCCGCGGCGAGCACCCGCAGCGCGAGCCGAGGGATCCCCCGGGCCGGTCATCGAGTGGACCCGCCGGTCAACCAGCCGGTGCACCCGTGCACCCGCCGAGACCCCTCCACCGGCCCTGGGGAGCCTCGACTCGGGCCCCAGCCCGCTTCAATCCACCGCAAAGTAATACCCGCCCACCCGGCTACCCGGGATCCCCGGGGGTTCGAGCGGACCCAAGCGGGGGCGAAGCGCCCAAGCAGGGCCCGGGGCGTAGCACTTCACCCGGCCGGCCCAGCCTTCAATCACCCCGGCAGGTAATACCCGGCGAGGGGCGCAGCGGCTCAGCGGGGCCTGCGGGCCAGCTAGAGGCCCCCGGCAAGCGCCCGCCCCGCCTTCAGGGTATCACGGCTGACAGAGTGGCAGGCTTCAATCACCGCCCAAAGTGTTACCCCAGGCCGGGATCCCGCGGGGACGGGGGCGGCTCCAGCAAGCCGAAACCCCCCATGCCCCAGGGTTCCCTGGTGGAGCGTGCTACGCCCCCAGCCGGGGGGCACCGCCCCCTGGGCCCCGGAGGGGCGCTGCGGGCACGCGTTGGCTCTGAGCGTCTCCCGGTTTGAATTTAGGGGCGCGGGTCCCAGGGGCTCGCTGGTGAAGGCCTCGAGCCGCTCGGAGTCCGGTGTTAACCTGGATTCAACCGCCGGGGACTTAACTATAGCATAACACAACCGCAGCCATGGCCGCGGTTGCATTAAGGCCCACTTAACACAACCCCCGACCCCCCACGGAGCCCCAGCGGCCGGTGATTGACTGAACGGTCACGAGCCCGCCGGGAGCCTTCCTGATCCCCGGGAGGACGCCTGTCGAGGGCCGCGGGCGCAAAGGGCCGGCTCCCGCAGCCCCGGGGGGAGAGTGGCGTGGCCTGGCTGGAGCTAAATCCAGCTCCGCAGGGCCCGCTTGTCAAGGGCAGCCTCCGGCCAAAGCTCCGCCGCGCCCCAAGCCGAGGGAGGCTCGAGTCTTCACTGGCGAGCGCCACGGGGCTGACGCTGGGCCGGGAGGCCGTGGTAAGGGGGTGTGCCTCGGCGGTGTTGAAGCAGTCCCCTCGGGTCCCTCCCCCTAGCAGTCCCCGGGGGGAGAGGGTAGGGATCCCGCTTCTCGGCTTGGAGTTGAAGTGTTTAGGCGCGTGGCTGCTCGCAGGCGGGAGCGATGGGAGCGGGCGTCGCTCCTCCATGCTGCGGCTCGACGGCCCCGGCTACCGGCCGCGCCGGGCGCCTTCCGAGCCAGCCGGCCTAGGGCCCTTCGGGCGGGGGGTGCACTGGCCGGTTGACGGAGGCGTTGACTAGTCGACTCAACTCGCCGGATAGAGGCTGGAGTTGGGGCGGAGGGGAGAGCTACCCTTAAGCCCGGGCGACATTACATCGAGGCGGTTAAGCCGGGGAACCAGCTGGGAACGTGAAGAGCATGCCCGGCTACGGTGGCCAGCATTACCTCGACAAGTTCATAGTGTACGAGGTTCCAGAGGAGCTGAGAGGCGTTGCGGGCCAGGGGCCTTAGAAGGGTCGAGGGCTTCCTACTAGCCTTCGCCGTCGTATCCTACCTGGGCGTTTTATTCATTCTGGCACCCATACTCGCCTTATTCGTAAGCGTCGACCCAGAGGCATTCTCCCAGGTGTGGCTGCAGGATAACGTGTTCTCCCGCCAGGCATACCCAGCGCTACTGCTAACTCTTCAGGCGTCGATAGTTTCGGACTCTGATACTTCCTAGCCGTGGGCATTCCCACGGGCTACCTGCTGGCCCGCCACGATTTTAGGGGAAGCGGCTTGTCGAGGGGCTTATAGGCGTCCCGTTGATGATCCCTCACACAGTCGTCGGGATAGTTATTCTACTAGCCCACGGGCGTAACGGGCTACTCGGGGGCCTGCTCCAGGCCCTGGGTTTAACGGTCGAGAACGGTGTTTCTGGGGGATCGTTGCGGCCATGATGTTCGCCTCGTCCCCAAATCCCTACATCGAGGAATTGAAGCCAATACTAAGCTGTTTAACGAAAACAACCGCTTAAATAACCTTTTCATGTTAAAGCACTAAAGCACAACCCTACGCCCTTTAGCTGCAAGCACCAAGCATAAGGTAATTCTGAAAATCGCCGTGAAACCGTTAAGCCGTGGAGGAATGAGGAGAGGGATAGGGAACCCTAATAGGCAAGGCGGAAAGGCGAACTCTTAGATTTAGACATTGTTCCCCGGTTCCCGCTCCGAGTCATGCTCGCAGAGTGTCGGCGTCTAGGGTAAACCCTAAGGGCTTTCTCGTAATTCCTTCATTTAATCGATTTAAAACCCGGTAAAAACCGCCCTAGTACGCAGAGTTAAATAGGCATCCGAGAACGGCTGCGCCGGCTCCGGGGATCACTGTTATGGCGAAAAGTAGGTGGCTGTTCATCAGGAATTTCTCGCCTGCATGGTTCGCAAGCGTTATGGGGACGGGGATAGTTGCAGTGACATCCTTGTTCTACTCGCAGTACCTGCCTTTCTTAAAGGCCTTGGCGTACTTCACCTTTTACCTAAACGTGGCATTGTTCTTCGTTTTACTGGTTCCATGGATACTTAGGTGGATATTCTTCCGGGAGGAAGCATTAGCGGATCTCGAGCACCCGGTAAATTCGAATTTCTACGCGACAATCTCGGCTGGAATGATTGTTTTAGCAGTGGACTTCATAGTTGTAGGGAGGAATATGACTGCTGGAGAGGTATTCTGGCTAATCGGGACTATTGCCACGATATTCTTCGGAGTAGTCACTCCTTACATCATGTTCAGAGGGGGGCACATCAAGATTGACCACATAAGCCCTGCATGGTTCATACCGCCTATAGGGTTAATCATTATCCCTGTTCCTGGAAGCTTTTTCGTCAACCGGTTTTCGGGGATTTTACGTGAATTCGTCATTGCCCTCAATTACTTCGGGTGGGGGGCAGGGTTCTTCCTCTACATCGCACTGTTTACAATAGCGATGTACCGCTTCATCCTACACCACCCGCTGCCGAGCATCCTTGCCCCAACAATCTGGATGAACATTGGGCCGATAGGTGCTGGAACCATTGCCCTAGTGAACCTCATTAAGAGCTCTCCGTTTATAACGGTTAAGGAGCCGTTCCTAGTCTTCGCCCTCATGTTCTGGGGGTTCGGTATATGGTGGTTTATAATGGCGATAATGATGACCTTCTACTATATAAAACGGGTTGGCCTCCCCTATGCAATGTCGTGGTGGGCGTTCACGTTCCCGCTGGGCGCTTATTCGGCGGCGAGCCACATCGTATCAGAGATTTTTGGCTTCAAACTAATCGACTACATAGGATTCGCGGTCTACATTCTTCTGTTGATCACCTGGACTATCACGTTCGCAAAAACCTTGGAGAACACGCTTAATGGCACATTATTCCGGGGTTGAGTTGAAGACGCGGGAAGTGCAATCTAGGGCGAAAGCTTTTGCTGAGAAGATGGGGGGCCGCAAGGCCCCCGGGGGACGGCTGGATCCGAGAGGCTCCCGGGAAGCGTAGCGTGGTTGAGCGTAGTTGAATGATTAACTATGATGACTGGTGTCTCGGCCTAGGCTTCAGCCGGAGCTTATGGTCTTCCAGGCGTAGAGCGCCGCGTAGACCACCTGCTGCGCCACGGTTTCAGGTAGTGCCCCGTCCCCGCTCCTGTCCCAGTCTATGTGGACGGGGTTGACGAGCAGCGCCCCGGTGCCCGGGCTGCAGTCGACCCAGTAGGCTACGGTGCCGTACTCCGGCGGGTTGGCGGCCGGGTTCCAGTAGAAGTCCGAGCCCTCCACTATGCACGAGGCGTCCTGGGGTGTAGTCGTGTAGTTGAAGAGGACCTGCTCCAGCAGGTAGAGCGCGTAGAACTCGCCCCTAGCCTTCAAGCCGTTGCTGGTTATGTTGAGCAGGTAGCTCCCGGGGCCGTTGATCACGACGTTCCCGTTGAAGTAAATGCTAGCCGGCACCTCGCCCCCGAAGGGCTGCCCGGAGACCCAGACCCAGAGCCAGTGGTAGCTCCCAACGTAACTCTTGAAGTCGGAGTCTGTCACCCCGTAGGCCCCCAGGACTGTTGAGACGTCCACGTCTCCCTGGAGCCAGATGATGACCGCGTACTTGGGCGGGACCTCCGCCCCGGCCCCCGTCTTGAAGAGCAGGTTGTACAACTCCTCCCTGCTAGTGATGACCGTGTACCCTGGGATCCCGGCGTAGCCCAGCTCGTTCTCCACGAGCTTCAGGAGGTCCTGCTGGGCCCCAATCTTGGCCTCGTCCAGGTTATCCAAGCCCTTGAGGGCCATGTATTCCTCCTCGCCTATACCATGGATGATCGACGGGTCCGGTATGGCGACAATGTAGACTGGCGGGGCCTCGAACAGGTACGGGTTCACCACTCCATACTCGACCATCACGTACTCCAGGCCGTAAGTGAAGTCCTTGTAACACACGTAGCCGTAGTCCCAGTCCCTGTAGTTGTCGTAGAACATTAAGGCGACCCGGTAGGTTCCATTCCTCTCCACGGGGAAGGTGATGCTTGGCTGGAACTGCACCGGTTTCGCGTCGACATAATCATAATTCCTGTAATGGTAAATCTTCCACTCGCCGGTAGAGTTGTCGTACCTCAAAATCGCTATCCTGAAAATACTCAGCTTCCTGAAGGATGACGGGCAGCTTATGAAGACGTTTGTCCAGTAATAGTTTATCTTAGCGGAAACCCTAATGAAGTCGACGCCTGAAATGTCCCTGGCTATCACGTAGGTCCACACCACTGCATCCCTGTACTCGTCGTTGGGGGCGGGCGAAGTGTCGGCCTGGCCATCAACATCTATGTTAACCGTGCTGCTTATCGTGGGCGCGTTCAGGAAGCTATAGAACACCAGCTCATCCACGCCGTTGCCGTCAAAGTCTAGAGTTGTGATTCCACTGTTGCCCAGGTTGAGTGGGGTCGAGGGGAGGCCCCAGTTGTCCGGGTACTCTCTAACAACTTGCCCGCTTGGATTCCTGATTATGACTTTGAAGGCGTAACCGCTGAAGTAGAAAGTTTCATAGGTGCCTACGAACCCCCTCAACTCTATGGTCCACCCGGACCTAAGCCTCACGGATTCACTGGGCCACCCATACTTGTCATAGGTCACCACTAGTCTAATGTCGTCGTTAAGCACTATCTTAATGTAGTAGAGGCCGGGGTAGTCCGGATCGCTGTAGATGAAGGACTCGTAGTAACTGAAAGTAGTGGGGTTCCCCTGGGAGTCAGCCGGATAGACGAAGAGTGGGGGGACCCAGGTGTAGGCCATGCCGTACTTCTGAAGGTCGCCTGCCCCGTGCAGCTTGAAGCCTGTCTGGGGGTAGAGGAGGCCCCTCCACAGCGTCCCCTCGCCGCCCGCGCCCGCTCCAACCCCGGTGCTCGGGCCCTGGCCTCCCCCGGCGGCTACCGGGTGCATTACTCCCTCAGCGCTCTCAACCCGCACAACGAGGTATGGCGCCACGCTCGCCAGGGACTCGTCGAAGACTACTAGGATGTTCTCGCCCGGCCGGAGGGTTATGGGTACTCCCGCTGGGGGCGGGTCCTCCCAGCTGAGGGTGCCGTTGACGAGGACAACGTTCTTCAGGACTGTTTTTACCAGGGGGTTCACCTCGGGCCTGAGGTACCTCGAGTCGAGGACGGCGTAGACTGTTTTATCCACGAAGTTTATCAGATAAATCCTGTCGATGGTGACGTCGACTGTTCCAGTGTTGTTGATGAACACGCCGGGGACCCAGCCGAGCCTCTGCACCATGGGATCCGCGGGGTTGACGGGCTGCACCGCTAGCTTCTCATTGTAAGCCATCGCCCGCCTCGCCATTTTCTCGGTGTAGCCCACGCCCGCCTTCTGGACGGAGTGGAGCGAGGTGACCAGCAGTGGAACTGCGAATACGAAGAGGAGGGTGAGCACCAGAAGGCCCCCTATGACCTCGGCCTGCCCCCGCCTCTCCCTTCTCCTCCTTCTTGCCGGAAGCGTCATGCAGGGTCACTCTCGCAACTAGCAGCGCTCCCGTGAGGCGCGTGTTAAGCGAGGGCTTATAAGGCACCTTTTAATCTGGGCCGTCGGGGCGTGTACTGCTTTAAATTTGATTTTAATACCCGGCGCGTGGCATTCGAAGCCCGGTATCTAGGCTTGAGGCGACGCTCCACGCCGGCGCCGGGGAGGCGATCGACCCACAGGGGCCAGGGCCCTGCAATCAGCGTGACCATCCTGACTGCGGCGGTGCTAGTCGCTGCTATAGCCCTCTACGCCTACTTCACTAGCTACTACTCTAGGGAGCATGCGAGGCGGGGGCTCGTCGAGTATCTCGATCTAGTCGCAGCGTCTGTGGACGCTTACATCGACTACTACTCGTCCAACACGAGCGGGGGCTACCATGTGTACTGCTACATGGTGTCGATCAAGAACTCGGACCCGGCGACGGCGATCACCCTCTACGTCTCGGTCCTGCCCGCGGCAAGGTCGACTGGGGGGAGTGTCGTGGTGTCAGCAGGCATAACAAGCATCCCGGTGGATACAGGCGTGAGCCCGCCCGAGAGAGTGGTCTACGTGTACAACTTAACGGACTACGATAGAGACGGGTTCGTGGACCTTGTAGGCGACGATAACGCGGGCAACCCCCTGGTGCTCCTCAGCCTCAACCGCCCCCTCTACTGCAGTGAACTTTATGGGAACCAAACCATCACAGGCAACGACTTGAACCCAGTCTACGCTGACCCCTCACGGGTCTACCTGGACCCCGACAACTCCCTGGAAGCCTACGCCGGCGAGCTGGCCGGTGCGCTGGACGGCGTGCCTCTCTGGAGGGTCACGCTTGCACCCAACGGGAAGGAGAGCCTCTTCATCATGGTCGCCTCGACGGGGGAGCCCGAGTACCTCTCCCTAGCCCTCTTCGCCGTGGTCAACAACAATTACTACCTCACAAACCTAGTAACCCTGCCGACAACGAGCTGAAGGGATCCCGGGGAGATCGCCGCCTCGCTACCCGGCCGGCTCTGCTGTAGCGGGCCCCGCCGGGCTCGCGGTCTTCACCAGAGCCTCTACGCCGCACTCCTCGTAGGCCTGGCGCACGGCCCTGGCGACTTCCCCGGCGAGGCTGGGCTCGGTGAGCGCGATCATTGAGGGGCCCGCGCCGCTTATCGTGACGCCGTACGCCCCGGCCTCGAGGGCGGCCCTCTTCACCCCGCCGTAGCACGGGACGTGGGGGGCCCTGGCTGGCTCGACTATCCCGTCGCCCATCATGAGCCTGCCGGCGAGCCTGTAGTCGCCCCTGGCGAGCGAGGCGACGAGCAGGGCGAGCCTCTGCCAGTTAGCCACCGCCCTCGGGAGCTCAACCCGTGGGGAGAGGATGCTCCTCATCACCCCCGTCTTGCCCTCAGGCACCTCGACCATTGGGACTCCGACGACGAACGAGGCCCCGGGGATCCTCAGGCTTGAAGCCACGGGCTTCCCGTCGATGAATGCGACCACCGCCAGGTGGCCGAGGAGGCTCGCTGCGACGTTGTCGTAGTGGGGGGACCCCGAGGCGGCCCGCTCCCCCTCCCCGGCTGCATCGAGGAGGACGGCGAGCGGGGGGCTCGCTTCGAGGAGGCTGGCCGCCGCCACTACCGCGGCCGCGGCGGTGGCCCCGCTGCTCCCCAGTCCCCTGCCCGGGGGGACCCCCTTCCTGACTCGGAGCACGACGCCCGCGCCGGTGGAGCCGGTTAGCTGGAGGAGCCTCTCCACCGCCGCCTTGGCGTTGTTCCCCTCAACCGGGACCCCCTCGGCGTACTCCCCCTCGACCGCCTCGACCACCACTCCCCGGGCGTCGTGCTCTAGCCAAGCCTCGACCGAGTCGTGGAAGGCGTCGAGGGCTACTGCGAGGGCGTCGAAGCCGGGGCCCAGGTTTGCGCTGCTCGAGTAAGCCATCGCCCTCACTCGCTTCAAGCCTCCGCCCCCGCCAGGGAGCGTAGCAGACTCTTCAGCTCCTCGACGCTGGAGGCCCTTCTAAAGTCGGCGTCGGCCTTAGCCATCGCGTCGGGGTCCTTGAGGGCGTGGCCCGTCGCCACCGCCACGACCTCCTCGCCCGCCCTGAAGAAGCCCTCGGACTCCAGCTTCAGGATCCCCGCCAGCGCCGCGGCTGAGCTGGGCTCCACGCCCAGGCCGACCCTCCTAGCCAGGATCCTCTGGGCCTCCAGTATCTCCTCATCGCTCACCGCCACGAAGACGCCGCCTGACTCCTCCACCGCCTTGATCGCCTTCACCCAGTTCACGGGCCTCCCAATCCTTATCGCGGAGGCCACAGTTGAGGGCTTGTCGACCCAGACTGGCTCCCTGAGCCCGGCCCTCCAGGCCTTGACGAGGGGCGAGGCTCCCTCCGCCTGGACGCCTATCATGACCGGGAGCCTGTCGACCAGCCCCCACTCGTGGAGCTCCTTGAACCCCTTCCATATCGCAGCTATGTTCCCCCCGTTGCCCACGGGCACGACGACGTAGTCCGGCGCCCGGCCGAGGTCGTCCGCCACCTCGTAGGCTATGGTCTTCTGCCCCTCCAGCCTGATGGGGTTGAAGGAGTTGAGCGGGTAAGCGTAGCCCTCCCTGGCGGCCTCGAGCACCATCCCCATAGCCCTGTCGAAGGAGCCCTCAACCTCCACTACGACCGCCCCGTGGAGCCTGGCCTGGAGCAGCTTCCCCAGCGCCACGCCGCCCCTAGGGAGCACCACGACAGCCCTGAGCCCAGCCCTCGCGGCGTAGGCGGCGAGCGCGGAGGCGGTGTTACCGGTGCTAGCCGCCACCACGAGCCTGGCCCCAACGTGCCTGGCGACGGTCACTCCCACCGTCATGCCCCTATCCTTGAAGGACCCCGTCGGGTTGGCGCCCTCAAACTTCACCCAAACCCTGGCCCTGACCCCGTCCAGCTCGGCGTCAACCAGTGGCGTCGCGCCCTCCCCAATAGTCACGGGCTTAGCCCCGGGCGGGACGGGCAGCGCCTCCCGGTACCTCCACACGCCCGGCCTTCGACGCTTCCAAGCCGCCCACGAGACCCCAGGGGGCTCGGCGGCGACGACCTCCAGGAGCCCCCCGCACCTGGGGCAGGAGAACATCCTAGGATCCAGCGGGTACACCGCCCCGCAGGCGACGCATCTCAACATGAAACCGGGGATCTCGAGTCCGTCGACGCTCACCACCCCACTCCTTAACAGTGGGCCGGGGGAGGCGTGGGCTCCACGGTGTTATAAAGGTATCGCCTCGAGAAGCCGGCGCGCAACACTCGGGGTCTATTCATAGTTTTATTTTATTTGTGTGATAACCAGCGCTTGCCCAGCAAGCCTTCGGGGGGAGGGTTATGCCCGGGTTCTCGACGCGCTCGGTGCACGGCCACGGCTACTTCGACCGCGAGACGGGCGCTTTCATCCCGCCCATCTACTTGACAGTCGTCTACGAGCACCCAGCCACGGAGACAGGGGAGCCCAGGACGGTTGACAGGGGGACAGCCCTGATTTACGGGAGGGAGGAGAACCCGACGGTGCGGGCCTTGGAGAGGGTTCTCGCGAGCCTCGAGTCCGCGGGCGACGCGCTCGCGTTCAACAGCGGGATGGCGGCGATCTCCACGCTCCTCCTCTCCCTGCTGAGGAGGGGGGACGAGGTCGTTGTCGCCATGGAGACCTACGGGAAGGTGGCGAGGCTCCTCGAGGAGGCCGCCTCCAGGTTCGGCGTTAGGGTGGTGAGGGCCTGGCCCTCGGCTGAGTCGATAGCGGAGAGGGTGAGCGGGGACACGAGGCTGGTTTTCGTGGAGTCCGTGACCAACCCCACCCTCAAGGTTATAGACGTGGAGGCCCTAGCCCGGCACTGCAGAGACGCCGGTGCGACGCTCGTCGTGGACAACACCTTCGCCACCCCGCTCCTCTTGAACCCCACGGAGTACGGGGCCGACTACGTGGTGCACAGCACCACCAAGTACATCGCCGGGCACAACGACGTCCTAGGCGGGGTGGTCGCGGGGGAAGCGGGCGCCATAACGAGCCTCTGGGAGTGGAGGGTTATCCTGGGCACCATAATGCAGCCTTTCGAAGCCTACCTGACGCTGAGGGGCGTGAAGACGCTTGAGGCGAGGTTTGAGAGGCAGTCGAGGACCGCGCTGGCGGTGGCGGAGTTCCTGAGCGACCACCCGAGGGTGGAGGAGGTCCACTACCCGGGCCTAGACTCGAGCCCCTACAAGCCTATAGCCGACAAGCTTTTCAAGAAGCCGCTCTACGGCGGCGTACTCTCCTTCAAGATCAAGGGGGGACTCCAGGACGCTCTGAGCGTGGTCAGGAAGCTCAGGGTCATCAAGCCCTCGCCAAGCTTCGGCGGGACAGAGTCGCTCATCACACTACCCATCCTAACTTCAGCCGCAATGCTTCCAGCCGAGGAGAGGAAGGCGCTGGGGATAGACGAGGGCCTCCTCAGGCTCTCCATAGGCCTCGAGGACCAGGACGACATCATAGAAGACCTCTCCAACGCCCTGGGATAACCCACCGCAGCCAGGGCATCCTAGGGCAACCCTGGGCGTCGACCCTCCAAGGCAGCGCTTGAATTTAAGGACACTCATTAATCACGGGCTTTTTAATGACTCCCACCCCTCAACTAACTGAGGTGAATTATTTCGTGCCTTCTATGGAGGGCTTGGAGCCCTACGAGGGCCAGGAGCTCATCAAGACCGACGTCCTGGGGAAGGTTAAGGAAAAACTGCTTCAGGCCTACGCTGACGAGTGGATAACTTGTTACTACTACATGCTAACAGCCGAGCTCGTCCAGGGACCCCTCAGCGGCGTTATAGCCGAGACTTTCAGGAAGGAGGCTGTTGAGGAGTTAACTAAGCACGCCGCGGCGATAGCTGCAAGACTCGCAGAGCTGGGGGCGGAGAGCGAGATCCCCAGGGATTTCGCGAAGCTCTGGGAGGTTGGCAGGTGCAAGTACCCGCCGCTACCCAGCGACCAGCACGACGTCGACGGCTTCATTATAGCCTCTATCAAGGCGGAGATCTGCGCTATAAAAGCCTACAGGGAGCTCTACGAGTTAACACGCGGACTGGACCCTGTAACCGAGGAACTCGTGGAGGACATTCTAAGGGATGAGGTGAGGCACAGGACTGAGATGGTGAACCTCCTCAGCAAGGAGGGGCTGGCGAGGCTGAAGAGGGAGCTGGAGAGCTAGCCAATCGAAGACGCATCGAACAAGTTAATTAAACAGTTAACAAGACCCCAGAGGGGTCCCTAGCTATTGGAGGGGCGTGGAGCGTTTCCGCTCCGGCCTCAGCCGCCCCTTACTATTCACCCGTCGCAGCGGCTCTGCTGGATAGGGCGACCGCGGCCTTGGAGCCCTCTCCCTCAATGTAGGGCGTGGGCTGCTGGCTCCTGTCCGCGTAGTGGACCCTGTAATACTTGGGCTTTAGACCCTTGAGTATGACCTCCCAGGCCGCCCATGGGTCTGTGTGCTCGCCACACGTGTACACGTCGACCGTTGCGTAGGAGTACTCGACCCAGGTGTGCACTGCTATGTGGCTCTCGTCGACCAGCGCGATAACGCTCACGCCGCCCTTAGGCCCCGGTATGCTCCACGACTTGACCTCTATCAGGGTGGACTTAGCGGCCTTGACGGCCTCCAGCACGAGCCCCCTCAAGTACTCCTCGTCGGCGGCGAGCTCCCTAGGGATCCCGTATAGGCTGCCGTACACGTGCTTACCCACAATGAAGTCCTCCATGCCCATCCTCCGGGGCGTCCGGGTGCTCAAAGGCATTAGCCCCTGCTTCCCAGGCCCCTCACGCCGGCGGGGGTTAATAAGGTAAACCTGGCCCTTCACTAGAAAGCCCGAGCTTAGCGTGGGCCTACCTCAAGCCATGGAGCCCGCGGGCGGCGCCTGGGGGGACTGCGCTTACCCGACGGAACCGGCTGGGAGCCCCGGCCCCCACCCCGGCGTTAGCTCAGGAGGCGGTGGCAGCTTAATCGGAAAGGGGCGGCGGGCTTAAAGTTGGCGGCTCTTCCAGCTCCCGGCCTGAGGGGGCTTGCGCTTAGGAGCGGGTGTGGCTGGGGTTGATGGGCGACGACAACAACCTGCTGGTCAGGACTCCATGGGTTATCAGCCCGGGGTCTGAGCTGAGGATTGGAGAGGCTGTAGTGAAGCGGGAGCCCGACGGGGACGTGGAGGCCTGCGACAGGTATGGGTGCGCGAGGGCCCGGGTGGCCCCGGATCTGGAGGTTAGGGGGCACCCGGTTCCCGCGATTTACAGGCTGTACGAGGGGACCCCCTTCATATACGTCGAGTTCGAGGACAGGCTCTACGTTGACGGGGATGGGAGGACTTTCTGGACCCTGGCCCCTTACGATATAGAGGTGTACGTCGGGGACGCTGCCCTGGTGAGGATTAGCCCCGTGAGGGTCAAGTTCACCCTCATAGGCGACGTTATCGAAGGCTTCCTAGCCAGACACTACAAAGCCCCCGTCGCCTTCAAGAGGGAGGAGCTCCCGGACCCCGTGGGCACGGCTATTGTGGCGTTCCGAGTCCGCGGGGACCCCGTCCTGCTCCCCGGCATTGGCTTCAACGCCTCAGACGCAGCGCTCTACGTCGACAAGAACGGGTTCCTCTACTACCCACTAGTGGATGTCGACTCGAGCAACGGGCTGGTGACCGCTAGGCTCCGCGGGGAGCCCCCCGTGAGCGGCTTGAAGCCCCTCACACAGTCCAGGAGGGGCCTCCTCCTATTCCAGCCGTCAGCCCCCTTCACCATGACGGTTGGGGTTGTGAAGAAGAGAGTCGCGACACCCTAAGGGGTGGTGGACTGTGGCAACGGGCGCTGGCAACGGCTCCACGGCGACTCACCTGCTGGGCACGCTTACCTCCAGCTTTAGCGGAGTGGAGAGTTTCCTGTACAAGGTGCTCCTGGCGGCCGTAATCTTCGCCGCAGGCCTCTTCATAGCATCCTTCGTGAGGTCCATTATGAGGAGGAACGTCGCCCCCAGGCTCCCCATGCACGTCTACAAGCCCCTCGAGAACGTGACCTTCTACGGCCTCCTCTTCTTCGCAGGCATAGCCGCGCTCCAGCCGTTCGGGGTGAGGCTCTCCTCCCTACTCGTGGCGGGCGGCTTCGCGGGCATAGTCATAGGCTTCGCAAGCCAGAACGCGCTGAGCAACCTCATAAGCGGCGTCATGCTGCTCGCCGAGCAGCCCTTCAAGGTTGGCGACCCCATCTTCGTGGCCGGCGTGGGCGGGGTAGTCGTTAACGTCGGCGTGCTATCGACAACGATACGGACGTGGGACGGGACATTCGTGAGGATACCCAACAACGAGGTCTTCAACAGCGTGATAACGAACTACTTCAAGGTGAAGGCCAGGAGGATAGAGTTCACCATCGGGGTCCACTACAACACAGACATAGATAAGGCCCTGGAAGTGATCAAGAAGCTTGTCGACGACCACCCATTCTGCCTCATCAACCCCGCCCCCGACGTCTTCGTCGAGGAGTACGCCGACTCATCGATAAACCTGAAGGTCAGGTGCTGGGCCCCGCCACAGGTGTGGTTCGCCACCAAGGTGGAGCTCCAGACCCGGATCAAGAAGGCGCTCGACGAGGCCGGGATACAGATACCCTACCCGCAGCTCGACCTCCACATAATCTCCTCCAAGACGGAGATCCCCGTCAGGCTCAAGCGCGAGGAGGGGGAGGGAGGAGCCCCCCAGGCCCAGTGACGCCGTGGTCACCTTAATGCCCCTTATCGACTTTGCTTAACCGTTTAAGCCGGGCCCCCGCTCCTGCACGCCGGCGCCGAGGCCCACCTCTCGGGGGAGGGCTCGCCGAAATGCCTAGGGGTAAGGCTGCGCTCGTCACTGGGGGGAGCCGCGGGGTCGGCTTCATAGCCGCCGAGGCCCTGGCTTCGAGGGGGTTCAACCTAACCCTCATGGCCAGGGACCCGGGGAGGCTGGGGGAGGCCGTTGAGAGGCTATCGAGGCTCTACGGGGTCGAGGCGAGGGCGTACCCCGGGGACTTGAGGGTTGAGGGGAGCGTTGAGGGGGCGGTGAGGGCCTCCCTGGAGTGGTGGGGCGGCCTCGACGCCGTGGTGATGAGCTACGGGAACCCCTCCTGCGAGCCTTGCACGCTCGGGGAGGCCTCGTGGAGGGACTGGCTCGAGGCCGCGAGCCTCTACATCGCCTCCACCGCGGAGGCACTCAGGGCGGTGGCTAGGCTCAACACTAGGAGCGCCAGGTTCATAGTCTTCACCAGCTTCACGACGCGCGAGAGCCACGACTACCTCGTAGTAGCCGACACTGTCAGGGCCGGGCTCCCGGTGATGATCAGGGCGGCGGCCCGGCTCTACTCCCCGAAGGTGGTGCCCATACTCGTCGTCCTGGGGAGCATCGATACCCCAGGGGCGAGGGCGACGATTTCCAGGCTAGCGCTGAGGCTGGGGAGGGATCCCGGGGAGCTCTGGGCCTCGGAGGTCGAGGGCAGGAGCCCCCTGAGGCGGGTCGCCCGCCCCGGCGAGCTGAGGGAGCTCGTGGGCTTCCTAGCCGAGGCCCCCGAGTACATGGCGGGCTCCGTGGTCTACTTCGACGGTGCAAGCGGCGTGTTCATCCCCTAACCCCCAGCGCCTCCCTGAGACTGGAGGCGAACACCCTGTCGTTACCCGCGAGCCAATCGTAGACCCCGTCGCTCACCTCCACCGAGCCACCTCTAAGGGTGACGCTGACAACGAGCCACGAAACCCCCACAGGCCTAGCCTCGTCGAGGCCAAGGCTCCCGGCGATCCTGGAGGCGTAGACGTACTCCCCCCCGCCCCTAGGCTCGGGCAGCGGGGCAAGGAGCCTGCCCAGCTTCCACCTAGCATGCCTCACGGCGAACCTGAGATCGCCCGCGGCGAGCGCCTTCAAATCCCTGAGCTGCTCCTCGACCCCCACCCTGACCGGTAGAACCCTGCACCCCGCCACGTCGCTGCTGAGCGTTCTGGCCGGGCGCACCATTAGCACCTTCCTCGCATCCAGCTCCACGCTACTCCAGAAGTGAGCGTCAAGCCCGTAGACGCCCCTAGGCGTGGCGACTACGTGGTGTGGAACCGCCATTTTGAAGGCGCGGCCCTCGACCCTAATGACTAGCCACCCGCCCGAAACGCTTTTTATATCTAAGCCGCCTTAACGCTTTTTCCAAAATTAATGATAGAGAGCGTCTGGGAGGGGTGGTTCTTGAACAGGAGGCACGGGCGGGGAATCTCGTCTACGCAGGCCGCGATAGCTGCGTTAATCATTGTAATACTCCTGGCCGCGGTGGCGTACTACGCCACGAGGGGCGGCGGGGCTGGCGAGGCGGCGACGACAACGACTACCACGCCGACCGCTACAGGCGGCACCACAACGACTACGGCAACCACGGAAACCACTAGCCCGACGCCGACTCAGACCCAGACGGCCGCCGGCCCGACGGCTCTCGTCATCGAGACAAGCCAGGCATACGTGGTTGTAGGCCCCAAAGGCGCCAGTGTCCCCCAGCTGCCCACGGGCAAGCCTATAATAGCGGTTGCCTACGAGGTTGACGAGAAGGCCACTAAGCCTAGGGAGGAGAGCCTCGCATTCTCGAGCATAGACCCAGCGTTCTAAGGAACTACACGGTGGACGCGCTGATAATCGCGGCTAGGAAGGCGACGGACCCCTTCGTTAGGATGCAGCTCTACGAGGCTATATACAAGCTGAGCAACTACGAGGTGCCCATACTGTGGCTGGGCCAGTACAAGCTCGTCAGGACCTACTGGGACTGGCTGCACGGCCGATACTACCACCCAACGCTGGCCGAGAGGTATGACCTGCTCTGGGAGGACCCCAACGCCCCCTCAAGGCCCCTCGGCATCGGGAGCTACGTGAACGACGCGTCAACCTACGTGATAGTCACGCACGGCTGGCCCGACACCTTCGACCCCGCCGCCGACTATGAGACCTTCGGCTGGGAGATCTGGCACAACATAGGGGACACCCTCGTCACCTACTGGAAGGAGGATACCGAGCACGTCCAGCCGGACCTGGCAGTCGCCTGGGCCCACGACAAGGAGGGAACCACGTGGTACTTCGTCATAAGGGGTGGCGTGAAGGCCTACGATCCCTGGCACGACAAGGTCTACAACATTAACGCCACCGACGTGCTCTTCAGCATATGGAGGGTGGCGCAGCTAGGCCTCGACCCAAGCTGGATGATAACCGAGTTCGTCGACGTGAACGCCAGCAGCGTGCTCAGCGAGGACGAGCTGGACCAGCTACTCGCGAGCGGGGAGCTGACCGCGGAGTATGCAGGCCAGGTGGCCACGCCTAAGAGTCTGAGCGAGCTGCTCCAGCTCTTCGGCTACACCGGCGAGACTGCAGGCGTCGTGAAGCTCAAGCTCACCCAGCCCTACGGCGCTATACTGAGCATACTTGCAGACCCCTTCGTGAGCGTCATCCCAATGCAGTACGTATTCGACTACTCCGAGGGCCTCCAGGGCAAGTACCAGGAGGCGCTGAAGGCCAGCGACTACGGCAGGAACCCGGCTGCGTGGGCGACCTACATTCAGCCCAGCGAGCAGGACCCGAGCCACCTGCTGCTCAACCAGTACCCCGTCGGCACCGGGCCCTACTACGTGAAGGAGTACCAGGAGGGATCCTACATAGTCCTAGAGTACAACCCATACTACTGGAACAAGACCCTCTGGAGCCAGCAGCCCTACGGTAGCGGGGGCGTGCCCAGCCACAAGACAGTCATCTACCTGATAAACGACGACGCCAACGCCAGGATATCGATACTCACCAGCGGAGACGCCGACACCGGGGCAATACCCCTCGACAGGCTGGAGGACGTGAACGGGACCCAGTACCCCGGCACGAGCTTCAAGGTTAAAGTGGAGACCGGCGAGTTGGAGCCGACTATAGTCTTCATAGTCCTGAACACTATGAAGCCGCCCTTCGACAACGTGTACGTCAGGCAAGCCCTCATGTACGCCATACCGTTCGAGCAGATCAAGAACGACGTCTACAACGGGTTCATTGAGAGGCTCTACGGAGTCATACCCGCAGGCTTCCCCGGCCACAACGACGACCTCGTCATAAAGTACACCTTCGACCTGAACAAGGCCAGGGAGCTAATAGAGAAGTCCGGCATAGACCCGACCCAGTACAAGTTTGAGATCTGGTACAACTCCGGGAACACCCAGAGAGAGAAGATAGCCAACTACCTGCAGACCATCTGGAGCCAGCTTGGCTTCCAGGTCACTATTAAAGGGCTGGAGTGGCCCACCCTGCTGGACAGGGTCGAGAAGGGAGACTTCGACGTCTACATCATAGGATGGGCGCCGGACTACCTAGACCCCGACAACTACGCCGGTCCAATGATGTACGGCGGGACCAAGTTCAGCGTGCTAGACTTCATAAAGACGACCAACCCAGCAGAGGTAGAGGCCCTGTTCACCGAAGGGTAACCCCAGAGGCAGGCTTTAGCTGCGGCTTGCCTCTCCCCCCTTTTCTTAAGCCCCACCGGGTTTTACTCCCAGTCATCGATTGCTTTATTCACTTGCAGGTTTGCAGCCCGGGCTTCACGGCCAGCGTTTTAAACGAGGCCCTCCACGCTTAGCTGCGGAGTTTAAAGCCTCCCCGGAAGGCACCCGCGGGTGCCGACGGGTGCCCTGTCGGTGGCCGACCTTCGCAGGTTCCTAGTGCGGAGGCTGCTCACGTTCATACCCACACTGATAGGCGTCACCTTCATCGTGTTCCTCATCGCCGCCGTTCTCCCCGCTAACCCCGCTAGGGTGTGGGCTGGAGGGGAGAAGGCGAGCCCGCAGGTGGTCGAGAGGCTTATAAGGGAGTATCACCTGGACGACCCGTTGATTGTACAGTACTACTTCATAATGAAGAAGCTGCTCACGAACAGCATGGTCAGCCCCGTGACCCACAGGTACATCTGGCAGGATCTAACCACCTACTTCCCGGTCACCCTGCAGCTCACGCTGGTGGCGTTCTTCTTCATAGTAGTTATAGGCGTCCCCCTCGGGGTGCTCTCCGCGCTGAAGAAGGATACAGCCCTAGACGCCGCGGTCAGGATCCTTGCCCTAGTGGGTGTGTCAACCCCCATATTCTGGCTCGCATACCTCCTCATCTACGTGTTCTACGTTAAGCTCCACTGGATAGTGCTCGCCGGCACGCCCACCCCGCCGTATAAGATCACGGGGATCCCGCTGATAGACTCGCTGCTCAAGCTCGACTTCCAGACGTTCGGGCAGATAGTTAAGAGGTACTGGCTCCCAGGCTTCATCCTGGGCTTCTCCGGAATAGGAGTCGTGGCCAGGATAGTGAGGAACAGCTTCCTGGACGCTTACGGCGCTGACTTCACGGAGTTCGCCAGGGCCCGAGGGTTTAGCAGGCTGAGGATCTACAGGCACGTCTTGAAGAACGCAATGGTCCCAGTCGTCACGGTGCTAGGCCTAATGTTCGGAGCCCTCCTAGCCGGCACCCCCATAACCGAGACCATCTTCGGGCTGCCCGGGCTGGGGAGGTACATGCTCAACTCTATACGCCTCCTCGACTACCTCGCCCTCACAGGCTCCGTGTTCTTCGTCGGACTCATATACGTGACCGTGAACCTGATAGTAGACATACTCTACGCCTTCATAGACCCGAGGGTGAGGTACTAATGGCTGGGGAGGTTTACGAGAAGAAGCTCCTTGACAGGCTGAGCGACGCCTTCATAGACGCATTCGCGCGCCTAGCCGACAGGGTTAGGCCGGGGTGGCTGAGGAGGAACAAGAGCAGGGTCGACGAGTGGAAGCTCATGGCCTACGCCTTCAACAGGAGCCCGCCGGGGATAATTGGAGCGGTGCTCGTGGTCTCGTTCATAGTGCTGGGGATAGTGGGCCCCTACCTGGCCCCCTTCAGCTACGACCTGCAGCTGACCTTCTTCGACCCCAACGCTAAGAGGGCTCCGCCGGGGACCGTGATCCAGATCAAAGACGGGGGGCTCTCAGAGGCTCTGGGGGTGAAGCCGGGCAACTACACCCTAATCCTCGGGGCCGACGACCAGGGGAGGGACCTGCTCAGCAGGATCCTCTACGGCGCCAGGACCAGCCTCGTGATAGCGGTCCTAGTAATGGCCGTCGGCCCCTGGATAGGGATACTCTTGGGCCTCGTGGCCGGCTACTACGGGGGCAAGGTGGACGAGGCCATCATGAGGATCACCGACATCTTCCTAGCCTTCCCGGGGCTCATACTGGCCATAGCCTTCTCCGCAGTCCTACCCCCGAGGATCTCGGACTTCCTCGACGCGCACCCGGGCGTGAGGGACTTCTTCCTCAAACTATTCGCCCTAAAGCCCCAGCACGCCGGGGCCATGGCCAGCCTGATCTCGGTCGTGGTGGCGCTGTGGATAGTCTGGTGGCCCGGCTACGCGAGGCTCGTGAGGGGTATGACGCTTAGTGAGAGGGAGAACGTCTACGTGGAGGCCGCGCGGGCCCTAGGGGTGCCCACAAGGCAGATCATGCTAAGGCACATATTACCCAACATAATGAGCCCCATACTAGTCTACCTGACCCTGGACTTCGGCAGCGTCATACTGACAGAGGCCGGCCTCAGCTTCCTCGGCCTAGGCGCGGTGCCGCCGATAGCGGACTGGGGCAGGATAATCTACGACGGATCCAACTACTTCCCGAAGGACTGGTGGGCTGTGTTCTACCCGGGCCTCGCGATATTCCTAGTCGTGCTCGGCTTCAACCTCGTGGGGGACACCCTGAGGGACGTGCTCGACCCGAAGACTAGGAGGAGCATAGAGTTCAGGGTCAAGAAGGGTAGGGGGGAGTGAGGCTGTGGCCGGCTGCGAGCCGCTCATAGAGGTTAGGGATTTGAGGGTTAACTTCTACACCTACGCGGGCGTGGTTAAGGCCATAGACGGGGTCTCATTCAGGATCTGCAGGGGGGAGACGTACTGCCTCGTTGGCGAGACCGGTTGCGGGAAGAGCGTGACTGCGAGGGCCCTCACCGGGCTCGTCCTCCCCCCGGGCAGGATTGAGGGGGGAGAAGTCATCTACTACAGGCCAGAGGGGCCCGTGAACCTCCTGGAGCTGGACGAGGAGGAGCTCAGGAGGATCAGGGGCTCCGAGATAGCCTACGTGTTCCAGGATCCCACGGCGGCGCTCGACCCGCTCTACACTATAGGCTACCAGATAGCGGAGACGATGTACGAGCATGGAAGGGTCTCCAGGATAAAGGAGGGCCTCGCTAAAGCCGTCGAGGTGCTGAGGAGCGTCTTCATGCCTGACCCCGAGAAGAGGGCGAAGAGCTACCCCCACGAGCTCAGCGGGGGGATGAAGCAGAGGAGCGTGATCGGCATCGCGCTCAGCAACAAGCCCAGGCTGCTGATAGCTGACGAGCCGACCACTGCTCTCGACGCTACGATCCAGGCGCAGCTCATGGACCTGCTCATGGAACTCAAGAGGAGGGAGGACCTCACGATACTCCTCATAACGCACAACCTTGGCCTGGTCGCGGAGGTGTGCGACAGGGTAGCAGTCATGTACGCCGGGAACATAGTCGAGGAGGCCCCGGTTGTTGAGCTGTTCAAGAACCCGCTCCACCCCTACACTAAGGCCCTACTGAGGGCCGTCCCCAACCCTAGGAGGAAGAGTGTCAGGCTAGAGTCGATCCCGGGCACCGTGCCGAACCTGATAAACCCGCCGCCGGGGTGCAGGTTCCACCCCAGGTGCCCTGTGAAGAAGGACGTTTGCTCGGCGAAGAAGCCGCCCGAGGTGTGGGTGGGCGACGGGCACAGGGTCGCGTGCTGGCTCTACGCGTAAGCCGGGGGGTGCGGCGTGGCCCTAGTGGAGGTTAGGAACCTCAAGAAGTACTTCCCCGTCAGAGGGCATCCTAAGGACTAGGGGCTACATCAAGGCCGTTGACGGAGTGTCGTTCAAGATAGAGAGGGGCAGCACTCTGGGCCTCGTGGGCGAGTCGGGCAGCGGCAAGACCACTGTTGGAAGGCTTGTGCTAAGGCTCATCGAGCCCACCGGGGGCTCGATACTCTACGATGGCATGGACGTGCTCAAGTTGAAGGGCAGGGAGTTGAAGGAGTTCAGGCGCAGGGCTCAGATGGTGTTCCAGGACCCCTACTCGAGCCTCAACCCGAGGATGACCGTGTTCCAGCTAATAATGGAGCCCCTCCGAGTCCACGGGATTAAGGTTGACGACCCGGAGTCCTTCGTCGTCAAGCTCCTCTACAGGGTTGGGCTGAACGAGACCCACCTCTACAGGTACCCTCACGAGTTCAGCGGCGGCCAGAGGCAGAGGATAGCGATCGCAAGGGTGCTAGCCCTAAGGCCGGAGTTCATAGTCCTCGACGAGCCCACGAGCGCGCTCGATGTGAGCGTGCAGGCCCAGATACTCGAGATGCTTAAAGGCCTCCAGAGGGAGTTCAACCTCACCTACCTCTTCATAAGCCACGACCTCGGCGTGGTGAGGTACATGAGCGACTACATAGCGGTTATGTACCTCGGGAAGATAGTCGAGTACGGGCCGGCCGAGGAGGTGTTCGAGAAGCCGCTGCACCCCTACACCCAGGCCCTCTTCTCGTCGATACCCATACCGGACCCCTTCGAGGCCCGGGGCAGGAGGAGGCTGAGGATTACCGGGGAGCCGCCCAGTCCGATAAACCCGCCGCCGGGGTGCAGGTTCCACACCAGGTGCCCCTTCGCGAAGGACATCTGCAGGCGCCGGGAGCCTGAGCTGGAGGAGGTTGAGAAGGGCCACTACGTCACCTGCTGGCTGGCCCGGTGAACGGCTCCTTTAATCCCCACACATCCTTCATTCCCCGGGGTGGGCGCACTTGGGCCACTTGGAGAAGGAGGTAAAGTACAGGGTTGACTGCGGCCTGCTCGACGCTCTCCTGGAGAGGCTCAGGAGCCTGGGCGCCAGGCTCAGCGGCCCCGTGCGGGAGGAGGACTTGTACTACAACCACCCCTGCAGGGACTTCGCCTCCACCGATGAGGCGCTGAGGGTCAGAGCCAGCAGGGGGGTTAGGGTTCTGACCTACAAGGGGCCGAGGCTGGGCTCGGGCAGCGTGAAGAGCAGGCTCGAGGTCGAGGCCCGCGTCGAGGGGCCGGTGGAGGAGATCCTGGAGAGGCTGGGCTTCAGGCCGGTGGCTAGGGTGGTCAAGGAGAGAGTTTACGCCGAGTACGGGGGGCACGTGGTCACCCTGGACAGGGTGGAGGGGCTCGGCTGCTACGTCGAGGTCGAGGGGCCGGACCCGGAGGGTTTGAGCAGGGAGCTGGGGGTGGAGGGGGAGCTGGTGGAGGAGACCTACCTGGAGCTACTCCTCGAGAGAATGGGGAGGGGCGGCTAGCCCTTCGTGACGCCGAGTGGCCTCATCCTCGCGACTAGCCTCGCGATGCCCACCGCGTGGGCTACCTGCGCGACGCGGTCCACGTCCTTATAGGCCTCCGGCATCTCCTCGACCACGGTGGCCCTGTTGCTCGCCCTTATGTAGATCCCCATCTTCTCCAGGGACTTCACCACCTCGACGTAGGTCTTGGTCCTCTTGGCCGCCGCCCTGCTCATCCACCTGCCGGCGCCGTGGGGGGCTGTGTACCAGGACTTCACGCCCTCCGGGACGCCTGCGAGTATGTAGCTCGCCGTCCCCATGCTGCCGGGTATCAGCACGGGCTGGCCGACTTCACGGTAGTCCTTGGGTATCTCCGGGCTGCCCGGCGGGAACGCTCTCGTCGCGCCCTTCCTGTGGACGACGAGCTTCTTCCTCTTACCGTCGACGTCGTACTCCTCTATCTTCGCAATGTTGTGGGCGACGTCGTAGACTATCCTCATCCCGAGCTGGTCGGGGTCCCTGTGGAACACCTTCCTGAAGCTCTCCCTCGTCCAGTGGGTGATGAGCTGCCTGTTCGTCCAGGCGAAGTTGGCCGCCGCAGCCATGGCCCTCACGTAGTCCTGGGCCTCGCGGCTGTTGTAGGGGATGCTGGCCAGCTCCCTGTCGGGGGGTATGGTTCCATACTTCCTCATAGCCCTCTCCATTACCGCCAGGTAGTCGCTGGCCACCTGGTGGCCCAGGCCCCTGCTGCCCGTGTGGACCATCACGACGACCTGGCCCTCAAAGATGCCGTAGACCTTCGCTATCCTCTCGTCGAAAACCCTGTCGACCACCTGGACCTCTAGGAAGTGGTTCCCGCTGCCCAGCGTGCCGAGCTGCTCGGCGCCACGCCTCTTAGCGGTTATACTCACCTTGCTCGGGTCGGCGAGGCCCCAGCTGCCATGCTCCTCGATGTGCTCCGGGTCATCAGCCCAGGCGTAGCCCTTCGAGACGGCCCAGCGGACCCCCTCGGAGAGGACCCTGTCAAGCTCGTCTATCGACAGCTTCACCTTACCCGTGCTCCCGAGCCCGCTCGGCACGTTTCTGTAGAGCTCGTCGACTAGCTCCTTTATCCTGGGCCTCACCTCGTCGACGGTCAAGTCGGTCCTAATCACCCTCACGCCGCAATTGATGTCGTAGCCGACGCCGCCCGGGCTTATGACGCCGTCCTCATCGATAGCCATGGCCGCGACTCCGCCTATCGGGAACCCGTAGCCCTGGTGGCCGTCGGGCATCACTATGCTATACTTCTGGATGCCCTGCAGGCAAGCAACGTTAGCCGCCTGCTCGAGAGTCCTGTCCCCCTTCATCTTCTCCAGCAGGAACTCGTCGGCATAGATTATGGCCGGCACCCTCATGCAGCTCTTAGCGCCCTTCGGGATCATCCAGACGTTCTTGTCTACACGCCTCACCGGAAGGCTGGGCATAAGGCTTCACCCCCCAAAGGCTAGGTCCCATACCCGGGGCCTGCCAGGGACAAGAGTTCCGGGAGGGTTAATATCCTCAAGCCAGAACGGGAGGCCCTCGACGGCGTCCCCCCGCCAGCCGGGTGGCGGGTGGGTGGGGAGAAGAGGGCCGGGGAGAGGGGGGTTAGAGTGCCTTGAACTTCTCGTACCACTCCTCGTAGAGTTTTATTGTCTCCCTGTCGACGCTTGGCTTCCTCTGCTTTAGTATCTCCAGGAAGTCGTTCATAGTCACCGGCCTCGGCTCGCCTTTGCCGCCGTTCTCGAAGTACTCCCTCACCGTCCTCATGTACGCGCTTTGGACTATGTCCCTTATATCGCTGCCCGAGTAGCCTTCGAGCAGCTCTGCTAACTCGTCTAGGTCGACGTCGGGGGCGAGCTTTATCTTGGAGGTGAGCAGCTCTAGCAGCCTGCGCCTGGCCGCCTTGTCGGGGAGTGGGACGTAGATCCTCTTCTGGAACCTTCTTATGAACGGCTCGTCCAGCTTCCAGGGCTTGTTGGTGGCGCCTATCACGTAGACGTGGAGGTTGCTGCCCTTGTCCTGGATCCCGTCCATCTCCTTGAGGAACTGGTTCCTGACCCTCACCTCCCCCCCGACCTCGTTCGTGTGCACGCCGAGCAGCGCGTCTATCTCGTCGATGAATATTATCACCGGGACCCCCTCGCGGGCCCTGGCCCTGGCGTACTCGAAAAGGCTCTTAACGTTCTTCTCACCCTCCCCCAGCCACTTGCTCATAATGCTCGCTGCGTCGACGTAGAGGAACTCCCCGTCAACCTCGTTGGCGACGGCGGCGGCGAGCATCGTCTTACCGGTGCCGGGCGGGCCGAAGAGTAGGATCCCCCGGGGCCAGCCTAGGGGGAAGAGGTCGGGCCTCCGTATTGGGTAGATTATCGCCTCCCTCACCGCCTGCTTGGCCTCCTCGAGCCCGGCTATGTCGTCGAACGTCACGGATGGCTTCTCCCTCAAGGCGAACACTGGCGGCTCCCTCGAGCCACTCCTCTTCAGCGCCTTCTCGTTAACCTCGACCCTGTACTCCTCGTCGACCGCCTGGGCGAGGGCCTCCCCGGACTCAAGCTCCGCAAGCTTCCTCCTGTACCCCTCGAGTATCTTCATAATCTTTGGGGCCAGCAGGTCGTCCGGGTAGAGCCTGAGGTACTCCTCCAGGGCCTCCACAGCCCTCTTGAGGTTAACCACGGCCTCCTCGCGCAGCCCCTTACTCTCGGCCTCCTTGTAGGCGAGAGCGTACCTCCTAGCCGCCCCCAGCAGGACATCCCTGGCGCCGCTCAACTCCAGCCACCACCCTTAACCCCCAGAGCGTCAGCGTTAACCTAGCCTTCAACTTAAGGGGGTACGGGCCCCCGGGCGGAGGGACGCCATACCCGGGGGGCTAGGCGTTGAGGGGCTGCTTCCGCTGGATCTTGATGACCCCCTTCTCCTCGAGGTAGAGCAGCGCCCTCTTGATCACCTCGGGAGCCACGCCGAGCGCCTTGGCGGCCTGGGAGACCTTGACCCTGCCCCCGGTTGACTTGATGTACTCCAGCAGCTTCGATGCAACCTCCTCGATGTCGACGTTCACGTTTACGCTGGAGCCCGCGGGGGCTAGGACCGCAGGGGGCTTGGGGAGTATCTTCTCGGCGTCCCTGCTCGCCTCCGCCAGGGCCTTCCTGATCAGCTCCCTCGCCTCCGGCGACGTCTCCGCGATGCTCCTAACCGGCACTGGCGTCGGGACGCCCTGGAAGTTGTAGAGCTTCTCAACCTCCTCCCTCAGCTCCTCAAGCTGCACCGCGAGCTCCGGCGCGGTCGCGGCGATGCTCTCGTTCACGCTCCTAACCATCATGACCACCGGCTGTATTGCCTTCAGTATCTCCTCGGCGCTCTTCGCAGCCCTAACCCTGCCGATCGCCAGGTGTATCATCCTGACCAGCACGGTGAGCGCCTTCGCCAGCCTCTCCTTCAGCGCGGCATCGGCTGCGATGAGTTCTAGGGTCTCCCTGTCGCCCTGCTTCGCGGCCTCCACCATCCTCTTGTAGTCCTCGTCTATCTCCCTGACAATCATGTCCCTCATACTCTCGATTTCGCGCCTCCTATACTCTAGCCTAGCCACCACGCTGTCGTAGTCGAAGCCCTCCTCGGCTCCACCCTCAGCGCCCGGGACGCCCCCGAGGTAGTCGTTCACACCCCACTGAGCAGCGTAATCCTCAACGCCCGGCCTGCCCCTGCCGAGCACCCTCTTAAACACGTCCAGCACCAAGGCTACTCACCCCCGCAGCGTCTCCACGCATCAAATAGCCCCTGAGCGGAGTTTGAGGAGGAGAACCCGATACCACAAGCGTAGCACCCCTTCTATTCTATTCTATTACGGGGCTCCCGCCCCCACTCTCTAGTGTCTAGCGATTGCCCCGGGCTGCTCGAGGCTTTCACCGGCCCCGGGGGGCGGGATCCCTCCCGGGCGAGCTGTCTGGGCGCCCTCGTCCCGGGCAAGCCCGGGGTAAGGCTTTTATACTAGAGCGGCCTCGGCGGGGTGGGTGGTTGGTGGGTGTGATGGAGCGCCAATGGCTTTGAGGCGGCCCGGTTTTAGCGTCTACCTGACCATCGGCTACCCCAGCCCCGACTCCTTCCCCGGGGTCCTGGGGGCCCTGGCGGGCTGCGCCGACTTCCTCGAACTCGGGCTCCCCACTGGGAGGCCGAAGTATGACGGGCCGACGATCAGGCTGACTCACAAGGCGGTGGTTAGCCGCGGCGTCAGGGGGGTCGAGGCTCTGAAGCTCGTCGAAGCTGCGGGTGTTGAGGCGCCGTTCACGCTCATGGCTTACATGGGCGACTTCGAGGACAGCCTGAGGGGCGTGCTAGAGGCCGCCGCCTCCGCCGGCGCGCTGTGCGTCCTCTTCCCGGACCTCCCCTTCGACTACCCGTGGAGGGTTGGGGAGTACGTCGAGGAGAGCGAGCGCGCCGGGCTGAGGCCCTGCTTCTTCGCCTCCAGCAGGTTCCCGCACAGGTGGCTCCAGCTCTACGCGGCCAAGGACCCGCTCTACGTCTACCTCGGCCTGCAGCCGGCTACCGGGGTGAAGCTGCCGATAGGGGTTGAGAGGAACGTCAGGCTAGCCAAGCACCTCCTCGGCGACACCTACCTCCTCGCCGGCTTCGCGATTAGAACGCCCGAGATGGCCCGCGGGATAATCGAGAGCGGCGCTGACGGCGTAGTCGTAGGCTCAGCGGTCGCCAGGGCCCTCGAGGGCGGGGGAGTCGAGGAGGCGAGGCGCCTCGCCTGCACGCTGAGGGACGCCGTCCACGAGGCCCCGAAGGGGGTGGAGGCGTGATGCCAGGGGTGCCCAGGTACTGGTACAACCTCACCGCGGACCTCCCAGTCCCCCTCCCGCCCCTGGTGGATCCCCTGGACGAGGAGGAGTCTAGGATAGCCCTGCTCGCCAGGATCCTGCCCTCCAGGGTGATAGACGAGGAGTACACGCTCTCCAGGACGCTGAGGATCCCCGAGGAGGTGAGGAGGGCGTACGAGAGGGCCGGGAGGCCGACGCCCCTCCTGAGGGCTGAGGGCCTGGAGAGGGCGCTCGGCGTCTCTGGGAGGGTCAGGATCTACTACAAGTTCGAGGGCGCCCTCCCAACGGGGAGCCACAAGCTGAACACCGCGATACCCCAGGTCTACTATGCCAAGCTCGACGGCGCGGTCGAAGTTGTAACCGAGACCGGCGCCGGCCAGTGGGGCCTCGCAGTCTCCACCGCGGCGGCGATGCTGGGCGTGAAGGCGACCGTCTTCATGACCAGGAGCAGCCACGAGTCGAAGAAGCCTAGGAGGCTCGCGATGAAGGCGCTGGGCGCGAGGGTGGTGCCGAGCCCGAGCACCGAGACGAGGGCGGGCAGGGAGGCGCTCAGGGAGAACCCGGGCCACCCGGGGAGTCTGGGGCTTGCGATAACCGAGGCGGTGGAGTACACGCTCAGCGGCGAGCGCCGCAGGTACGTCCCCGGCTCGGTGATGGAGAGCGTGCTCACCCACCAGACAGTGATAGGGCTCGAGGCCCTTGAGCAGCTCCCCGAGGAGCCGGACTACATGGTGGCCTGCGTCGGGGGCGGCAGCAACTTCGGCGGCTTCACCTACCCTGTGATTGGGATGAAGCTGAGGGGGGAGGGCTTCGAGGGGACCAGGTTCATAGCCGCAGAGTCCAGGGCGGCCCCGAGGCTCACGAGGGGCGACTACAGGTACGACGGCCTCGACACCGGCCTCACCCTGCCCCTGGCGAGGATGTACACGCTGGGGAGGAGCTACGTGCCGCCCCCCGTCCACGCGGCTGGGCTCCGCTACCACGGCGCCGCTCCGAGCCTCTCCCTCCTCAGGCTCCTAGGCTACGTCGAGGCGGTCGCATACAGCCAGGAGGAGGTGCTGGAGGCCGCGGCGGTGTTCGCGAGGGCTGAGGGGATCCTGCCCGCCCCCGAGAGCGCCCACGCAGTGAAGGCGGTGATGGACATCGCCTCGAAGGCGCCTGCAGGCAGCGTTATAGCGTTCAACCTCAGCGGCCACGGCTACCTCGACATAGACGCTTACGAAGCCATCGAGTCCAGGCTCGTCTCCGGCGAGCTCAAGGCACGGGGGTGAAGGAGGGGTGGCCGCGGGCTTCGACCTGCCCGGGGTGCTCGAGGCTATCACCCGGGGGAGCCTCGGCTTCGAGGAGGCGAAGAGGCTCGCCGCAGCTATGCTGGAGGGAGAGCTGGACGACGTCGGGGTAGCTGCGGTGCTCGCAGCGCTCAAGGCGAGGGGCGAGAGGCCCGAGGAGGTCGCGGGCTTCGCCGCCGCGTTGAGGGAGGCCTGCGTCAAGGTCGACACGGGCGGCCTGGACCCGTTGGACACCGCCGGGACTGGAGGGGACGGGGCGCACACGCTCAACGCCTCCACCGCCGCAGCGGTCGTCGCCGCGAGCCTGGGGGTGCCGGTGCTGAAGCACGGGAACCGCGGGGTTAGCAGCAGGAGCGGGAGCGCCGACTTCATGGAGGCCCTCGGCTACAGGGTCGACCACGGCCCCGAGGAGGCCCGGTGCATGCTTGCCAGGGCGGGCTTCGCCTTCCTCTACGCCCCCCGCTACCACCCGGCGCTCGCGAGGGTCATGCCGGTCCGGAGGAAGCTCGGCGTCAGGACAATCTTCAACCTCGTGGGGCCCCTCGCCAACCCCGGCATGGTGAGGAGGCAGCTCCTCGGCGCCGCGACCCCGGGGCTGGCGAGGCTGATGGCCGAGGCCGGGTCGGTGCTGGGCTACGAGAGGCTCGTCATAGTCCACGGGGAGCCCGGGATAGACGAGGTCAGCCTCTCCGGCGAGACCCTCGTCATCGAGGTCCACCGGGGCAGGGTGGAGGAGTACCGCGTCACGCCCCGCGACCTCGGGCTAAGGGAGAGGGGGCTCGGCGAGCTGAGGGTCACAAGCCCCGCGGAGAGCGTTGAACGCTTCCTAGCCGTCGCGAGGGGCAGGGGGAGGCCCGGGGACAGGGAGTTCATCGCCGCCAACGCCGGGGCGGCGCTCTACGCCGCCGGGGCGGTGGGGAGCATCAGGGACGGAGTCGAGGCCGCCCTGCAGGCGATCGACGAGGGCAGGGTGAGCGGGTTCATCGAGGAAATGCTGGGGGTGTGCAGGGAGTGCTGCGGAGGCCGAGGCTGAAGGTCTGCGGCCTCACAAGGCCCCAGGACGTCGAGGCCCTCGACGGCGTCGCAGACTACCTCGGGTTCATAGTGGCGAGGGGCGTGGGGTCTCCGAGGATCCTCGAGCCCCGCGAGGCCTCCAGCCTCGCCGCCACCGCCTCCAGGAGCACGCCCGTGCTCGTCGTCGCGGGCCACACGCCCGCCGAGGCGGTGGACCTAGCCTCGCGCCTCGAAGCCTTCAGGGTGGTCCAGTACCACCAGCCCGCGGAGCCGGGGGAGCTGGAGGCCCTGGCGGAAGGCCTGGCGGGCCTCGGCGTCCGCCTGGCCCCCGTCTCCCTCTGGGACGGCTCCAGGCTCGACCCGGACCCCTGCGCAGCCGCCTCAGCGCCCCACGAGTACCTCCTAGTGGACGCCGTGAAGGGGCTCAAGCTCAGCTACGAGGCCGGCCTCAAGGCGCCCCTCCAAGCCTACCGGAGAGCTGCGGCCTGCACTCCCAGGGCCGGCGCCGCGGGGGGAGTGGCGCCGGGGAACGCCTGCCTCGTGGCCTCGACCGGCGTCTACCTCGTCGACGTGAGCAGCGGCGTCGAGAGCGCCCCCGGCGTGAAGGATCCCAGGCTAGTCGAGGCCCTCCTGGAGGGGCTCGAGTCATGCCGGCCGGGCAGTGGGCTGGCTGCAGGAGGATCCCGCTAGCCAGGGCCCCCAGCCCGCGCGGCCTCGCCGCGTGGGCCGGCGAGAGGTTCAGCCACGTCGCCCTCCTCGAGAGCGGGGAGGGGCCGGGGGAGAAGGCGAGGTACGCCATCGTAGCCGCGGGCGCCGCCTCGGCGGTCGAGGCGAGGGACCCCAGGGAGGGCGTCGAGGCCCTGGCGAGGGTGGCCCCGCCGGGCTGCGGCTCCATTCCCTGCAGGCGCATGGCCTTCGGCGTCCTGGGCTACGAGGCCTCGGTGCTCGCCTCCGAGCCCTGGCTGGCGGGGAGGCTCAAGGGGCACGCCTGGCCCGCGGCAGCCGCCTTCGAGCCCGAGGTTATCGTGGTCTACGACAAGGCGCTCGGCCACGCCACCGTCTGCCCCGGAGACGCCGAGGTCGGCGAGGCCCCCCTGGGCTCGTGGGGCGGCGTGAGGGGCCCGGTGTACGAGACGCCCCGCCGCGACTTCGAGTCCTGGGTCGAGGAGGCGGTGAGGCTCATCGCGGAGGGGGAGGTCTTCCAGGTCGTCCTCTCAAGGGTCGAGGCCTACGAGTACAAGGGGGACCCCCTGGCGCTCTACGACAGGCTGGCGAGGCTCAACCCCTCCCCCTACATGTTCTACATGCGCCTGGGCGACTGGTGGATCGCAGGGTCGAGCCCCGAGCTGCTCCTCCGCATGGAGGGGGGGAGGATTGAGACCCACCCCATCGCCGGGACGAGGCCGCGGGGGGCGACGCCCGAGGAGGACCTTGCCCTCGAGGAGGAGCTACTGAGCGACGAGAAGGAGCTGGCGGAGCACCTGATGCTCGTCGACCTCGCGAGGAACGACCTCGGCAGGGTGGCCGTGCCGGGAACGGTGAGGGTCCCCAGACTGATGGACGTCGAGAAGTACTCGGCCGTCCAGCACATAGTGAGCAGGGTGGAGGCCCTCGCACTCCCAGGCGTCGGCTTCCCGGAGGCGCTCGCAGCCGTGAGCCCGGCTGGCACAGTCTCCGGGGCCCCCAAGCCCAGGGCGATGGAGGTGATCGCCTCCCTCGAGGACACGCCCCGGGGCCCCTACGCGGGGGCGGCCGGGTTCTTCACCAGCAACTCGGGGGAGACGGCGATCGTGATCAGGAGCGTGTGGGGCGCGGGCGACGGGCTACTCGAGGCCAGGGCGGGGGCCGGGGTGGTCTACGCCTCCACCCCGGAGAGGGAGTACGCTGAGACCGTCCACAAGCTCAGGGCGGTCCACAGGGCGCTGGGCGTGGGGGTGGGCGGCGCTGGCTGACACCCTGGTGCTCGTGATAGACAACTACGACAGCTTCGTCTACAACATAGTCCACACCCTCGCAGAGCTAGGGGCGAGGAGCGTGGTGGTGAGGAACGACGAGGTCACCGTGTCGGGGGTCGAGAGGATGAGGCCGGACAGGATCGTGATCAGCCCCGGCCCGGGGAGCCCGCTCAAGGCGAGGGACGTCGGAGTCTCCCCCGAGGTGGTGGCGAGGCTTGGCCCGAGGATCCCGGTTCTCGGCGTCTGCCTCGGGCACCAGGTGATCGCAGCAGTCTACGGGGCGAGGGTGGCCAGGGCGAAGCGTGTCATGCACGGCAGGGTAGACGTGATAGAGCACTACGGCGACAAGCTCTACCGGGGCGTGCCGAGCCGCTTCAAGGGGGCGAGGTACCACAGCCTAGCCATCCGAGACCCCCCAGAGGAGCTCGTGATCACCGCGAGGAGCGCGGTGGACGGGGAGATAATGGGGGTGAGGCACGTAGAGCACCCAGTCCACGGCGTCCAGTTCCACCCCGAGAGCATCGCAACCCCCCACGGCGCCAGGATCCTCGGGAACTTCCTAGACGACCCATGGTGACGGGGGGCTGGCCCGGGATGGACCGGGAGCCGAGAGGGTTCCTGGCGGAGGCGCTCGAGAGGAGCCTTGAGAGGTCTAGGCTTCAGGAGGCGCCGCCCAAGCCGGGGAGCCTCAGGGCCGCGGTGGAGCACGCCCTCCGCTCCGGCAGGCCGGGGCTGATACTCGAGTTCAAACGCTGCACCCCCCGGGGGTTCACCGCCTACAGAACCCCCTGGGAGTTCCTCGAGGCAACGAGGGGAGTGGCTGACGCCTACTCAGTGCTGGTCGAGCCCTACTGGTTCTGCGGCAGCCCCGAGCTCGTCTCGTTCTTCGCCCGCCACAAGCCCGTGCTCGCGAAGGACTTCACCTCAACCCCCACCCAGCTCCAAGCCTACAAGGCCGCAGGAGCCTCCGCGGCGCTCCTCATACTCGACATGACCGGCTGGCAGGGGCTAGACGAGCTATACACCCACGCAGCCCAGCTAGGCCTCGAAGTCCTCATCGAAACCGGGAACGCCCGAGACGCAGTGGAGGCAATGCACAGCTACCCCCAAGCCCTCGTCGGAATAAACGCCAGAAACCTCGAAACACTCGAGCTAAGCTACGAGAGACTCCTCACGGAAGTGAAGAAGGCGGCAGAGCGGAAGCCAGCCAGGGCAATCCTAGTAGCGGAGAGCAGCATAGACACCCCGGACAAGGCAGCCCAGCTCGCACAAGCAGGAGCAGACGCGCTCCTCATAGGCACCTGGATAATAAAAAACCCAACCCAAGCAGCCAGACAACTAATCCATCAATTCCACCGTCATTAATCTCATCGCGAAGATACTTTGGGTTGGGTGGCGGGCGTGGGCTGACTGTGCAGGTGAATCGTGACTTTCAATTCTATCGCGGAGATACTGTTCAAGGCTACTATTCAAGGTTTCCATCAACTCTATTCACTAGATACTATCATTTTCCTTTAATCAATTTCTAAACATATACTTCAAGCCCCCTACTGGGGGCCCCTCCCACAGGCCGCTACCGTCTTGAAAAGTATATACTAAAGTATGTACTCCCGGCTGGAGCCGGGACCGCTTAAATATCCCAAACCCACTGTTCTCCTACTGTTTAACGTTTGATGGTGGCTGGGGGTGGCGTAAGGCTTTTAAACTTCCCGGGTTTACCCGGGAAGGAGAGTGAAGGGTTTGACTGGCTTTTTGTCGTGGCGTTGGGGCCTCGGGCTGGACTAGGTTCCCCACCTGCCGGGTTTGGGTGTCGGTCCGGGTGTCAGCTCGTCACGGGCCCCCCGGGAGGGTTGGTGGGTGGGGTGTAAGCCTTAAACCCCCCGGGGTGTCTTTGGGTTAGCTTACCCTGGGGTGCGGGGGTGCCCGAGCCTGGCCAAAGGGGTCGGGCTCAGGACCCGATGGCGTAGGCCTGCGTGGGTTCAAATCCCACCCCCCGCACCAGGCTCACTGGGGGCCTTCCTCCCAGAGGCTTAGCCTCTCCCTCCTCTTGATCCCCCTCATTACCCTGTCTAGGTGGCGGTATACAGTGCTGTGCATCCTCCCCTCGATGAGCATTTCCACTGCTTGCCTGGCGGCCATTGCCCGCTCGTAGTCGCCTATTATCGCCACGTGGTAGTCGCCGACTACTATGTCGGTGCCGGTCATCTGCTCTATGGTCCTCTTCGCCCTCCCGCCTTCGCCTATTATCCTGCCCTTCACCCTCTTGAGGTGGTTGGGGGAGTCGCCGACTAGCTGCTTGAGGTCCACCACTACTAGGATCTGGTCCTCATCTAGGAGCCTCATCGCCTTCTCCGGGGGGAAGCCGTAGGCTATAGCCTTGACCACCTCCGCGGCCTTTACGACGTTGTAGGGGCTCACCCTGTCGCTCTCGGCCTCGATTATCACCACGCCGTTCTCCGTGTCAACGGTTATGACGGTGCCGGTCCTCTCCATGAGCTCCCTCTTAACCCTCCCCTCGGTCCCGATGACGGCTCCAAGCCTCTCAGGGGGGACCTTGACGTACATCCTGGGCCTAACGCCGGCGGGCAACGCAGCCACCCCCCTCCGCATGGGAGGGGCTGGATTAGGAGGCGCCGGGCGGGGCGTATTAACGCCGCCCCCGCAGGGGCCTGGGCTGGGCCCGGGCTACTCGGGGGCTATACATGCCTTCAGGTGCTCCAGGTAGTCCCTGGCGGAGACCGCCTCGGCCATGACCTCTAGCGGGTCCCTGTCGAGGTGCTTCCTGAAGAAGCTTGTTATGTTCCTCACGTCCCGCTCGAGGAACTCTAGGGCGTAGGGGTGGCTCGGGTGGACCGCCTGGGCGACGTCTATGATCCATGGCTTGCCCTGCCAGAGCATGACGTTGTACTCGCTCAGGTCCGCGTGGACCAGCCTGGCCTTGCAGGCTATCAGCTCCACCTGGACCGCTAGCTCCCTGAGGATCCCCTCCAGCTCCTCCTGGCTCAGGCTCTCGGCCTCCTCGGCGAGGAGCGGCGCCCTGTAGCCGTTCTCGCCGATGAACTCCATCACTATCACGTTCCCCGACCAGGCTATCGGCCTGGGGACCCTCACCCCCGCCTCGTGGAGCCTCTTGAGGTTCCTGTACTCCTTCCTAGCCCACTCGTAGATGAGCCTCCTGAAGTCGCCCTGGGGGATGTCCTCGAAGCGGGGGTCGCCGATTATGTACTTCTTGATGCTCTTCCTGAACTCCGCGGTGGCGCTGAGGTAGATCTTCACCGCGAGGTCCTCGCCGCTCCTGGACTTCGCCCAGTAGACCCTCGCCTCCTTCCCCGCGCTCACGACTCCCTTGAGCTCCCATATCACACCCTTCGACTCGAGCCTGTAGATGTGGCCCATAGTGAAGGAGTCGAAGACCTCCTCAACCGTCTTCGTGAGGTCCCTGTCCTTCCTCCTCTCCTCCTCCTCGCGCCTCCTCTTCAGCCACCTGGCCCGGCGCCTAGCCAATCTCCTCTCCAACCTCCTCGAGGAGCTCCTCGTCCAGCACGCCCTCTTCTATCAGCTTCTTGACCTCACTCTTAACGTACCTGTAGACCACCTCCCCCTTCATGTCCCTGGTGCCCCATGGGAGGAAGAGGACCACGTCCCCCTCCCTGATCCAAGTCCTCCTCCTCATCTTCCCCGGGATCCTGGCCTTGTAGACCTCGCCGTCGGTGCACTTCACCTCGAGGAAGCCTCCCCCGAGGTTGCGGAGCACGACGCAGATCATGGTGCCCTCCTCCTCGCTCGGCAGCGGGATCTCGCCGCGCTTCTCCTCGTGCTCCCCACCCTTCTTCCTAGCCACTCAGCTTCACCCCTCCCTTCCCTGGCCGGCCTCACGGATAATGTATATTCTGCTCCCGGCGAGGTAGGCGAGGTACTCCCCGCCCTCCCTGAAGTCCTCGACGTAGACCCTCAAGTCCCTAACGTCGGCCTCGATCACCCTCTCGTAGCCGGAGTCGGCGTCTAGGAGCACCGCTCTCGGGCCGCTCCTGGAGAGGAGCATAACCCTCCTCAGCCCCGCCTCGTCCACCCTCCTGAAGCCCCTCTCCCACAGCTCGTCCCCCGGGATCACCGTCTCCCTCCCGCTCCTCAGGTCGACGAAGAGGCCCCCGCCGCGGGCGCCGGCGAGGTAGAGCATCGGCCTGCCACCCACCTCGACGACGTCGCCGGGGTTTATGTCGGGGAGCCTGACGGAGATCGTCAGCCTCCCCCTCCTGCTCCCGTCGGGCTTGCGGCCTACGAGCTTGTAGGTCTCCACAGTCTTACCCATGAACGCCGCCCTCAGCTTAGACGCTATCATCCTCGCGGAGGCGTGATCGTAGACGTAGAGATCTATCCCCTCCCTCCTCTCGTCGACCTTCACCACAGCGTCGCCCAGCTTCCCCTTGAGGCGACTGAGGAACGCTTCAACGCTCCTCTTCAGGCCCTTGCTAAGCCTCCCCTCGCTCGACCTGATCTGGACGATCGCCTCGTAGCCCCTCTCGGTCGCCTTCGCGGTGCAGAGCGGGCAGAGGGAGGGCTTAGCATTAACCTCGACCACGACGTCGTCGTAGGCGACCACGCCCCCGGCCCTGGCGCCGACACGGACGCGAGCCCTGTAAATGCCGGGCCCGCGGAAGGGCTGGAGCGGCTCAACCCCCTCGATCCACGCCTCGTCGACGTGCTCAGTCGGCCTCAGCCTCCGGGTGAGGAGGAGGGTAAGGTAGTCCACCAGCGCCTCCTCGGGCCCGCCGGCCGGCTGCTGCCACGCCCCCTGCAGCTTGTAGGCGCCACACGATGCGCAGTAGACGTAGTCCACCCTCTTCGGCAGCCTGGCGAGGCCGTAGACCTCCCGGTAGCAGTCCACGCAGAGTGGGCCGATGAATTCAACGCCCTCCCTACCGCACCTGGGGCAGCGCCTCGCTACGGCCATTAGCTGGAGCCACCCAGGGGGCTAAGGGGCGCGGCTGGAGGCTAAGAACTGGAGGGGCCCCTAGTAGAGGAGCCTGGCGGCGGCGAGCACTGCTAGGGCCACCAGTGGGACGGTGACGTTGTCGTCTATGTACTTGAACTCGAAGTGCTCCACTACGCTGGCGGCCACCGCCGCGAGGGCTCCCGGGATCCCGGCGAGGGCGTAGCCTATGGGGAGCGTCACCGCGAGCATGGCCAGGTTCCCCACCCAAGCCTTCGTGCGCCTCCCGTAGAGCAGGTTCCTCACCACCCCCGTCGCAGCGTCCCCGAAAGCCATGAAGAGGACCGGCACGACGCCCAGCCAGGGGTCGCCGAGGAAGCGCCACGCAAGGTAGACTGCCAGACCCCACATGATGCAGAAGCGGACCTCGTACATGTTATCCGGCACCTGGAACCAGTACAGCAGCCTCCCCGTCCTGTGCGGTATGTAGGTGAACACGGCGAGGAGCAGCGCCAGCACCAGGGGCAGCGTGGGCGAGGAGAAAACGTAGGGCACGAGGAGCGCCACCACTCCCCCCGCGAGGGCGTGGATAATCTTCCTGTTATAGTAGACCGCCTTCACCTCAGGCATCCTCGCTCTCAGCCACTCGTATATCCACCTCGTCAAATAGTAGACCACGAAGAACACGTAGACGGAGAGGAGTACAGCGTAGAAAGCCTCGGAGGCGCGCAACACGCCACCCACCGCCCCGCGCCCCAGCAACGCGCCCCCGGCTGGAGGGGCGGCCCGCCGGGATCCCGGGGAGGGTGCAGGGCGGCGTTAAATAGCGTAGGCCAATCAGCGCCCAAGGGGAGGGGCTGCCGGGGGGTTAGAGTCTCACCCTGACTATCAGCGTCTTCCTGGTCCTCCTCCCCGTGCTGGTTAGGCCCACGTACTCCTCGGCCCTGCCCACCGTCTCGACGAGGCCCCTGCGCTTGAGGATCCTCACCAGCCTGGAGGCCGCACCCCTGTGGGTGAAGTAAACGTCGACCCCGTCCTTGGACTTGATGAGGTCCACCGTGTCCCCCTCGACGCCCGCCTCGGTGAGGGCCTCCACCGCCAGCCTCTCGAGGGCTCCTGGGTCCCCGCCGCGGAGCTGGAGGACGGTGTCGTACTCCCCGCTGACCCTGGTCTTGCAGGTGGGGCAGATGCTGGGCTTCAGCTGCACGACCACCGGGACCCTGGCCCTGACCACGACGCCCTCAGCCGTCCGCCCCTCCAGGTTAAGGGCGACTCTGGTGCGCCAGTCGGGCTTCGAGAGGGCCTCCCAGGAGGCGAGCCTGGCCTCAACGAGGGGCTCGACGGGCCTGGCCTTGGAGGCCTGCCACCTCACCACCGCGTCGATGGCGGCCTCGAAGCTCCCGGCGGGCACCCAGCGGCCGGCGATGCGGACGCTGCCGCAGTACCTGCACACCTCGCCCCTCAGGACGCCCGGGATCCTGGCGACCCCGTAGACCTCGGCGAAGCAGGAGGGGCAGAGGCCCCGGATCAGCCGGTCAGCCTCCCTGCCGCACCTGGCGCACACCAGCCTAGCCACGGCCCGCTACCCCGGAGCCCTTGCCTCCCCCACCCCTCCTAGCCTCCCTCAGCCCCCTAATCCTCTCCGCGGCCTCAATCACCTCGAGCCACTCCCTAATCTCCCGGGGGCTGCCGGAGCCGAGGAGGTCCCTGATCCTGGAGGCGGCCTCGTACTCCACCCCCGCCACCACCGCGTCTATCTCCACCTCCCTAGCCTCCTCGTCGCTCGACACTATGACGACACGGCCGTGGATGGGGCACACCACCTCCCCGCTCCTCAGCCTGAACAGCGGAAGCCCGCAAATGGGGCAGGTCTCGGCGAGCATCGCAGCACCCTGCTGGAGCAGCGCCGCCATCCTCTTCACAGCCTCAGCCCTGTCAACACTCCTACCACTCAAGCCAGGCACACCCCTCCCCCGCGGGGCCGGCCCCGGGGCAGGGACCCCTCCTGGGCCATGTGGATGGGGAGCGGATGACAGTTAAAGACCTCTAAAGGGGCTGCTAGAAAGCCATGCGCGGCCCCCGGGGGGTCGCGCGGCGAGCGAAGGGGGGTGTTGGAGCGTGGCGGTCAAGCCTCCGGTGGATAACGAGGCTAAGATAAGGATGGCCCTCCAGATACTGGCTGGGATAGTGAATGACACGAGCGTGCCGAGGAACATTAGGAGGGCGGCTGCCAACGCCCTCGCAGCGTTGAGGGACACCAGCCTCTCGCCCGGCGTGAGGGCGGCAAACGCGATAAGCGCCCTCGACGAGGTCAGCCAGGACCCCAACATGCCGACGCACACCCGCACCAGGATCTGGCAGGCGGTCACGATCCTGGAGACGGTCAAGGACTAAGCGGGGCAGCGGAGGGATCCCCTCCTCGCCAACCCGGGTTTACCCTCCTGCCAAGCCCTCACCTGCGTAGCCCGGGGCGAGGCTAGAGTCGGCCATGCCCCACCCCCGCCTCCAGCCATCCTTACGTCTTCAGCCAGGCTGGCCGAGGAGTTGAGGGGGTGGTAGCCGGGCGGGGATTCGAACCCCGGTCACGGGGGCCAGAGCCCCGCATCCTGGGCCGCTAGACGACCCGGCTACGCGGGCCCCTGGGAGGGGCGGGCCCCAGGGCTTGCTGGGCCCCTGTGGGGGTTTAAGGTTTTCCCGGGGGGTTGATTGAGTGCCTGGTGCTGCCCGGGGTGCCAGGGCTCTGGGCTAGGGCCCTCGACGAGTGCGGGGGGCCGCGCGGCTGCGGCGGTGCTGCGGAGGAGTTCTTGAGGAGCGTGTGCCGGGATCCCTCGCTCTGCGGCTCCACTGGGGGGCGGGCGGGGGGAGCCGGGAGGTACGCCTGGGTCGAGAAGATCATCGAGAGGGGCGTGCCCGACGGGAGGAGCAGGCTCATACTCTACGTTATAAGCAGGTACCTCGTCAACGTTAAGGGCCTGCCCCCCGAGGAGGCGGAGGCGGTGGTGGACTCCTTCCTCGACGCGAGCTGCAGGAACCACGGTAACTGCCGGAAGGTCTACAAGAGCTGGGTGAGGAACGTGCTCCGCCACGTAGCCAGGGGCGGCTGGAGGCCCTGGAGCCTGGAGAGGCTCCAGCGCGAGGACCCCCAGCTCTACCAGGTCGTCGAGTCCGTAATCAAGGGCTAGCCCCTCGGGGGTCGGGGGCGGTGAAGCCGGGGAGGGTGGCGAGGGCGAGCGAGGCGATTGCGGCGTCCCTCCTAGAGGACATGGGCTTCCGCGTTAAGGGCGTTAGGGTCAAGGTCGAGGTCTCCGGGGTGGAGGTTGGGGAGGTCGACATCCTAGCCGAGAAGGGAGGGGAGACGTACGCCGTCGAGGTGAAGGCTGGCGCCCTCGACGTGAGCGGGGTGAGGCAGGCCTACGTGAACGCTCAGCTCCTCGGGGCGAAGCCGCTCGTCGTGGCTAGGGGGCTCGCCGACGACTCGGCCAGGGTGCTCGCCGAGAGGCTCGGGGTCGAGGTAATCACGCTCCCGGACTCCCTCCCCCTCACACCTGAGGAGGTCCACGAGGCCGTGAAGCACGCGGTGCTCGAGGCGCTCGAGGAGCTCGCGTCCCGCCTCTTCAACTGCCCCACCCTCACCCGCGAGGAGGCCGAGACCCTCGAGGCCGTGGCCGCCTCGGAAACGATAAAGGAGGCGGGGGAGAGGCTCGGCGTCACGGTGGAGGATCTCGCGGGGAGGCTGGGATCCCTCAGGAGGCGGGGGATCCTCCAGGGGGGCTCCTACAAGAGGCTCAGGGTCCAGGCCAGCCTCACCCTCCTCTGCAGAATGCTCCGGGAGCGGGGAGGAGCAGCTGTGCCCCGCCCCTGACACCCGGGCCCCCACGCACCCCCGGGCGACACCGGGGCGGTCGGGCGGGCTCTCAAGCGGGGCCAGCCCTGGCCGGCTATTGTTGGAGGCCCGGGGAGCGTTAAGTGCCCAACGCACCCAGCCACCGACCCGGGGGGCGTGTGCTGCCCCTCCTTAACGTATAACTTTCTCTTTATAGCCCCTCAGGGGCCCGCACCTTTATCCTCCTCGGGGTAGGGTGCCGCGCGGTGGCCAGCCTCCTCAGCGCTAGGGACGTGTGGAAGAGCTACTCCGGCAGAGTAGTCCTGGCGGGGGCCGGGGTCGAGGTTGACGGGAGGAGAATCGTGGGCCTCATAGGCCCCAACGGCGCCGGGAAGACGACGCTCATCAAGGTGTGCCTCGGCCTGGCGAGGAGGGATAGGGGGGAGGTCAGCCTCTTCGGGAGGGACCCCTTCAGGGATTCCAGGGCGAGGGAGAGGGTTGGCGTGGTCTTCGAGCGGCCCAGCCTCCCCAGCGGCATGCCCGTCTACCGCTTCCTCGAGATGGCCGCCAGGGTCTACGGGGCGCCCCGGGGGAGGGTTAGGGAGGTCATCAAGACCGTGGGGCTAGAGGGGCACGAGTGGAAGCCCTACGCCAGCCTGAGCGCGGGGCTCAAGCAGAGGGCTGCAATCGCCCACGCCCTCATCCCGGAGCCCGAGCTTATCGTCGCGGATGAGCCCACGAGCAACCTGGACCCCGTGGAGAGGGTGAGGCTCCTCAACCTGCTCGACAGGCTCAGGAGGGATCACGGCGTCGGGATCCTCTTCTCGAGCCACGTGCTCCACGAAGTCCTAAGGGTGGCCGACGAGGTGGTGGTGCTCATCAAGGGCAGGGTCGCCGCGAGGGGGCCGCCGGGGGAGATAGTGCTCCGCGGCAGGCCCATGGCTAGGGTGAGTGCGAGCGACCCGGAGAGGCTGGCCGGGATCCTCAGGGGTGAGGGCTTCGACGCGGAGTGGGACGGAATCCACGTCGTCGCGAGGCTCCGCGGCCCCGGCGACTTGCCGCGCCTCCTCGAGGCGCTGGCCGAGGCCCACAGGAGCGGCGTGCTCGTCTACGGCTTCGACGTGATAGAGTCGGGGCTGGAGAGCATACTCATGGGGGTGGCGTCGGCGTGAGGCTGAGGAGCTACACGAGCCTCCTCTCGATAGATGCTGCAGACTCGCTCAGGCCGCCCGGCTTCGACTTAATGCTGATCCTGGTCGCCGCCCTCTCCGCAGTCCTCACGGTGCTGCAGCCCGTGACGGACCCCGCCTCCCTGACGGTCATCGCCCTCGACCCGACGCTCGCGGCGACTGCGCTCTTCCTAGCCTTCAGGGCCGGCGCGGGGCTCACGAGCCTCGCCGAGTCCGGGATCCTCCAAGTCTACCTGGCCTACCCGGTCTCCAGGGCGGGGCTGGCCCTCACGCTCTGGGCGAGCAGGATCCTCGCACCCGCCCTAATCCTCGTGCTAGCCCCCGTGACGGTGGCGGCGGTAATACACTACCCCATCGTGGCCGCCAACCCCGCCAGGCTCGCGGCCGCCGTAGCCGGCTACCTCCTCCAGGCGCTACTCTACGGCACGGGCTTCGCCCTCATAGCCCTGAAGAGCAGGAACTCCGGGATGGCGAGCCTGCTCAGCCTAGCCTTCTACTTCACATACACCGCCACGGGCATAATCCTCATAGTGCTCTCAGCCAGCCTGGGGAAGGAGACCCTAGGCGAGATAGGGTACGCCCTCCTCCTATACAGGGCGGTGACAAACTACCTCCACTCAAAGGCCGCGGCAACGCTCAACGCGTCCACGCCCACCGTAACCCTCCTAGGCGAGACGCAGCCCTGGCAGCTCGCCGTGGTGCCCGCACTCCTCGCCGCAATGCTGGCAGCCTACATACTCTACTACACCAGGAGGCTCGAAGTCTAGCCTAGCCCCCGAGCCGGCGGGATCCCACCGGCCCCCGGGGGCTTGCCGCTTTTATCCAGAAACCCCCTCGACCCCCCGGGCTTGGAGGCTTCGCCGGGGCTTCGTGGAGCGCTCCGGGGCTCCTCGGGGGCTTCGCTGCCTTGTCGTCGAGGGCCGCGGGTGAGGGCAGTAGCCTGCCTTACATCGGTCTCATCATTGTGACTACGAGCGCCGCCCCGATCGCCGCCGGGGTGTACGGCGCCTACCGGGTCCTCGCCTACGGGGACGTTGTGGAGCTGAGGCCAGCCGCGTCGATGGCTGGGTGGGGGCTGGCGTTCCTGTCCCTGGGCCTCGCCCTGGCCCGCGGGTTCAGGGCCAAGACTCTGCGGCCGGCTGATGCGATAGCGTTGACCGTCGCCGCCTGGATACTGATCCCCGCGCTCGGCTCCCTCCCCCTCGCCGCGGCGGCCAGGATCCCGCTTGTCGACGCTTTCTTCGAGAGCGTGAGCGGGTGGACGACGACGGGCCTCACCGTGTTCACGGGCCAGGAGAGCCCGGCGGGCGGGTACGTGCCTAGCGTGAGCGAGCTCCCGAGGACGGTGCAGGTCTGGAGGGCGGTAATCCAGTGGATGGGCGGCCTCGGGATAGTGGTCCTCACCCTCAGCATCCTCGCCCGCCCCGGGCTCTCGACTGCTGCGCTCTACATCGCGGAGGGGAGGAGCGAGAGGCTGGAGGCCAGCATTAAGACCACCTCGACGAGGCTGCTGCTCGTCTACGTGGCGATAACCGGCATAGCGACGCTCCTCTACCTCCTCGCAGGCATGGACCCCTACGACGCCGTCAGCCACGCGCTGACCAGCGTGGCGACGGGCGGCTTCTCGACGAGGGACGAGAGCATAGGCTACTGGCTCACGAGGCCCCCCGTGCTCTTCGCTTCAATGGCCGCTATGTACCTCGGCGCCATGAACCTCAGGGACAACCACGCCATACTCACTCTGAGGAGGGAGAGGCTGGCGGGCAGCGTGGAGACCAAGGCCCAGGCGGTGATAGTGCTGGCCGCCTCCCTGGCGGGCATAGGCCTGTGGCTCAGGGACCCGGGGCTGAGGCACGCGTACACACCCCTCCAGATGGTGTTCCACACCGTCTCAGCCGCCACCACGACGGGCTTCCAGGCCGGCGACCTCTCCAAGGCCAGCGACGCCTACAAGGCGTTCCTCGCCATGCTCTGCCTCGTGGGCGGGAGCGCCTTCTCAACCGCCGGCGGCATAAAAGTCATTAGGCTGGTGATAGTGGCTAAAGCGCTCTCCGTGGAGACCGAGACCATACTACACCCCTACGGGTACAAGCCCAAGCTGAGGGTGGGGAGGTACCTGGCCGACGACGAGGTGGTGAGGAGGGTCCTAGCCGTCTCCGCCGCGATGGTGGCTGCCCACGTGCTGCTGACCCTCATCCTTGCAGGCCTCTACCCCCAGTACAGCCTGGCGGACGCCGCGTTCGAAACGGCGAGCGCCCTGGGAACGGTCGGCCTCAGCGTCGGCATAACCTCCGCCGCGGCCCCGACGGGCGTGAAGCTCCTCCTAGCAGCCGCGATGCTCCTAGGCAGGCTCGAGGTCATCCCCTACATAATAGCCTTGAAGTACGTCGCGAGAAGGCTGCGGCGCTAACCCCCGGAGTCAATACCGCTCGACGCGCGCGGGGAACCCCCGGTGGAGCGGGGTGGCGCAGCGCCCGCGGGGCGTTGGGATAGAGAGGCTCAAGACTGGGGTCGAGGGCTTCGACGAGCTGGTAGCCGGCGGGATCCCCCGTGGCTTCTTCGTAGCCGTCGTCGGCGAGCCGGGGACCGGTAAGACAGTTTTCTGCATCCACTACGCCTGGCAGGGGGTCCTCGAGGGGGACAAGGTGATCTACGTGACGACGGAGGAGAGCAGGGAGAGCGTGATGAGGCAGGCAGCGATGTTCGGCATGGACTTCGCCGGCGCGGTGGACAGGGGGAGGATGATAATCATAGACGCCCTCATGAAGTCCCGGGGGGACGAGTGGAGCCTGGCGGAGCTCGACCTCGAGGAGATGGTTGAGAAGGTGATCGAGGCCAAGAAGAGGCTAGGCTACGGCAGGGCGAGGCTGGTGATAGACTCCCTCAGCGCCTTCTGGCTCGACAAGCCGGCGATGGCCAGGAGGTACAGCTACACCGCCAAGAAGCTCCTCTATCGCTGGGACTTCACCACGCTCGCGGTGAGCCAGTACGCGATAACCACGGGCGAGGCGTTCGGCTGGGGAGTGGAGCACGTGGCGGACGGCGTGATAAGGTTCAGGAGGCGCATAAGGAGGGGCGAGCTGAAGAGGTACGTCCTCGTGGAGAAGATGAGGCAGACACCCCACAGCCTCCGGATGCACGAGATCGAGATAGTAGACAGGAGGGGCATGAGGGTGAAGGGCCCCGTCGAGTACAGGAGGGAAGACGTAGCGCTACCCCCCAGCGTGGTGAGGAGGATAGCCAGGATCCTCAGGGAGGCCGAGAGGGAGACGCCCTAAAGCCCAAGCTCTGCCTGCATAGCGGCAATGCTTGAGGCAAGGGTTTAATCCACACCCTCCGCCCCCAATGCCGGGGGGCAGGCGTTGGCTCGCTTGAAGACCTACGAGGCGATAATTATAGTCGCCTCCATACTCGTAGCAGCCTTCCTAATGATTGCACCGTGGCTGACTAAGGAAAGGGTAGAAGAAAGATTGCTCAACAACACCAACACCGTCGAGGTAGCCCCGATTGTCAGGATTGGGACTCTGAGGGGCGGCGTCTCCACGCTAGACGTTATCAAGGCTGAGGGGATCGACTCGAGGCTAGGCTTCAACGCCTCGGTGGTGCTCTTCAGCAAGACCCTGGACCTCGCCAACGCCCTGGCCCACGGGGACATAGACGTCGCCGTGATCCCCGCCGAGTTCGTGGCCAAGCTCAGGGAGGGCGGGGTGAACGTCACCATCCTAGCAGTCGACTTCTACCAGAACCAGGCGGTGGTAGCGAGGAATGACACTAGAGCGTCGAGCCTCGAGGACCTGCTAGCGGGCAACGCTACGATAGCGGCCTTCAAGCCCACGGGGACGTACGCGATGTTCAGGGCGTACGTTAAGACCCTCTACGGGGTGGACGTGGATGAGAGGGTGGTGAACGCTCCTCCCCCGCAGCTCGTCGAGGCGTTCTCGAAGGGCGAGGTCGACGCCATCGTCATCTGGGAGCCCTTCGTCTCCCAGCTAGTCGCCGACCACGGCGGCGTCGTAGTGGCTAGCTTCAGGGACCTCTGGCAGAGGTGGGATGGCCACGTGGGCGACAACGGAGTGATGATAGTCTACGCAGCGAGGGGCGACTGGGCAGCCGGGCACGGGGACTTGGTGGAGAAGCTGCTCCAGGCGAGGAGCGAGGCGGCTAGGGAGTGGAACTCTAATAGGGACCTCGCCCTTGGGATCTTAATGGAGCAGTACGGGCTCAGCCGCGGGGCCGCCGAGCTTTGCTGGGAGAGGCTGAAGATGGAGGAGTCGACGCACCTCACAAGCGGCATCGTCGACAACATACTGGCGGTGTGGCGCCTGGCCAGGGAGGGCGGCTACATACACGCGGACCCCGGGAGCCTGGCGGCTGGGGCGTTCTGGCTTCCTGGGCGGCAGCCCTAGCGCTCGTCCTCGCCGCCTGGCAGGGCCTACACCTGCTCCACCCCAGCGTGATCCCCAGCCCCGTTGACTCCCTCCTCTTCCTCCTCGCGGAGGGTGCGCGGCGGGTGGCCTACAACACCGCCCTCACGCTCGCCAGGAGCGCGGCGGGCTTCGCCATCGGCCTCGCGGCCGCCCTCGCCCTGGGGCTAGCGTCCACCGCCTCGCGCGCCGCCCGGCTGCTGGTGAAGCCGGTTAACACGATCGTCCAGAGCGTCTCGGTCCTCGTCTGGGTAGTGGTGTTCACGATGCTCTTCGGAGTCCTCAGCCCCCTCCCCCCGGTGCTCGTCGCGGCCTCCGTCTCGTTCCCGATAATACTCTCCTCAATCGTCTCAGGCCTCGAGTCCGCCAGCAGGCGCCTCGAGGAGCTCGCGAGGATCCTGGAGGCGCCGAGGTCGAGGTACTTCACGGACTTCATACTCCCCAGCCTGGCCCCAAGCCTGGCGGGCGCGTCGAGGGCTGCGCTGGGGGCGGCGCTGAGGATAAGCGTGGTCGCCGAGGCCTTCGGGGCCTCGGGGGGCATAGGATACATGATCGAGAACTACTACAGCCTCGCGGAGCCCGTGGGGGTGTTCGCCTGGGCCACGCTGCTAGTCGCCCTCATGATCGCCCTCGACAAGGGGGTCCTGGAGCCGCTGGAGGTGAGGGCGTCGAGGTGGAGGGTGGAGGCGTGACGGTGAGGGCCAGGGGGGTGTGGAAGTACTTCAACGGCGCCCCCGCCCTCGCCGGGGTCGACCTGGAGGCCAGCAGGGGCGAGGTTGTCGCCGTTGTGGGGCCGAACGGTTCGGGGAAGACGACACTCCTCAGGATCCTCGCCGGCCTAGAGGAGCCCGACGAGGGCGAGGTCGCGGTGAGGGGCACGGTTAAGATGGTGTTCCAGGAGAACATGCTCCTCCCCTGGAAGAGGCTTAGGGACAACGTGGCCCTCGGCCTCCTCTACAGGGGGGTCCCGAGGGGCGAGGCGGAGGAGAGGGTCAAGTGGGCCGCGGAGCTGCTCAACTTCACCGAGCACCTCGACAAGTACCCCTGGGAGGTGAGCGGGGGCACCGCCAGGAAGGCCGCCATAGCCAGAATCCTGGTCCTCGACCCCGACGTGCTCCTCCTAGACGAGCCCCTCGCCGGCCTGGACGTGGAGACTAGAAGGTCCCTCATGGAGTCCCTCCACCGCCTGGCGAGGGAGGGGAGGACGGTGGTGATAGCCGACCACAACTTCGAGGTGGTCTCGGAGTACAGCGACAGGGTCTACATACTCTCGCCTCCCCCCGGCAGGGTGGAGGCGGTGGTCGACCTCTCCACGACGCCTAGGAGCGGCAGACTCCAGGCGCTCTACGCAGCCCTAAGCGCGGCTGCGTCGAGGCGCCGCGGCTAGGGGGTGCGGGCCCGGGTGGCGTTCGAGGACTTGAGGGGGTTCCTCGAGGCCCTCGAGGAGAGGGGGGAGCTGCTCCGGGTCAGGGAGCCTCTCAGCCCCGTCCTGGAGATCCCGGAACTGCTGAGGCAGCTCGCCCTCCGCAGGGGGCCGGCGGTGCTCGTCGAGAGCGTGAGGGGCCACGATGGGTGGAGGGTGGCAGGGAACCTCTTCGCCTCGCTGGAGAGGGTGAAGCTGGCCCTCGGGCTTGAGAGGCTCGAGGAGGCCGGGGAGAGGATGGTCTCAGCCCTCTGGAGGCCGCCGCCCACCAGCCTGGCGGGAAAGATCTCCGCCCTGAGGGACGTGGCGGACCTGGGGAGGTACACGCCCAGGAGGACGGGGAGGGCGGCGTTCGAGCACGAGGTCCTCGAGGGCGGCGATGTGGACCTGTCCGGGATCCCCGCATTCAAGACGTGGCCCAAGGACGGGGGGCGCTACATCACCTTCGGCCAGGTCTACACGAGGGACCCGGCGACGGGCGTGACTAACATCGGCGTCTACAGGGTCATGATCACCGGGAGGAGGGAGGCGGTGGTCCACTGGCAGCTCCACAAGAGGGGGAGGATGGCGTACCTCGAGGCGGGGAGGAGGGGGGAGAGGCTCCCCGTCGCCGTGGTGATAGGCGGGGACCCGGCTGCGATGCTCGCGGGAGTGATGCCGGCCCCCTACCCGGTCGACAAGCTGCTCTTCGCCGGGATCCTCGCCGGGAGGGGGGTGAGCGTCTACAGGCTCCCCAGCGGGATCCTAGTCCCCTCCAAGGCTGAAGTCGTGATCGAAGGCTACGTCGAGCCGGGGAGGGAGGCGGGTGAGGGCCCCTTCGGAGACCACTGGGGCTACTACGACAGGCCAACCCACTCCTTCCCCGTGGTGGAGGTTGAGAGGGTGTGGCTCAGGCGCGACCCCATCTTCGTGGGCACCGTAGTGGGCAAGCCGGCGCTCGAGGACGCCTACATCGGGAAGGCGGTGGAGAGGGTCTTCCTCCCCATAATCAGGACGGTGCTGCCCGAGGTGGTCGACGTCAACTTCCCGGAGTACGGGGTCTTCCAGGGCCTCATGATAGTCTCGATCAGAAAGTCCTACCCGGGCCACGCGAAGAAGGTCATGATGGCCCTCTGGGGCCTCGGGCAGACCGCGCTCACCAAGATAATAATAGTGGTCGACGAAGACGTTGACGTTCACGACTTGAACCAGGTCATCTGGGCTGTCTCAGCGAACGTCGACCCACAGAGGGACGTGGTCGTAATACCCGGGGCGCACACCGACCACCTGGACCCGGCGACCCCCACGCCGGGGTACGGGAGTAAGCTCGGCATAGATGCCACGAGGAAGCTCCCCGAGGAGTACGGGCTCAGGGAGTGGCCGGAGGAGGTCGAGCAGGACCCCGGCGTGGCCGAGAGGGTCTCGAGGCTCCTCGAGAGGCTGGGGGTGGGCGGCTAGCCATGGCGTCCTGGGATCCCGGGAGGCTCGAGTCTAGGAGCAGGCTCAAGGCGCTCGCGAGGATGCTCAGGGTGGAGCACACCCTCTTCAGCCTCCCCTTCGCCTACGCCGGGGCCGCCCTCGCGTGGCCCGGGGCGCTCAGGGATCCCCGGGTCGACGCTTTGATAGCGCTCGCCGTCCTCGGCCTCCGCTCCGCCGCTATGGCCTTCAACAACATAGCGGACCTGGAGATTGACAGGCTGAACCCGAGGACCCGGGGGCGCCCCCTAGTCACAGGAGCCCTCCCCGTGTCGTGGGCGTGGGCTGCGGTGGCGGCGGGGAGCCTGCTCTACTACGCCTCCGCAGCGCTGCTGAACAGGTACGCCCTCCTCTTCAGCCCGCTCCTCTGGCTGCTCGCGCTAAGCTACCCCTACGCCAAGAGGCTCCACTGGCTCCCGCACCTCCACCTCGGCCTCACCCTCGGCCTAGTCGTCTTCGGCGGGGCGGTCGCCGCCTACGGCGCCGCAGCCCGCGGCCTGGGGGACCTCCTGGCGAGGATCCCCTGGGACTACGTCGCAGCCGTCACCCTCTGGGTCGCGGGGTTCGACGTGTACTACGCCATAATGGACCTTGAGTTCGACAGGCGCCACGGCCTCGGCAGCGCCCCCGCTAGGCTCGGGGTCCGGGGGGCGCTGAGGCTCAGCCTAGCCCTCCACGCCGCCTCGCTGGCGCTCCTCGCCGCGGGCGTCGCCCTCAGGGGCCTCGGCCCCGTCGCCGCTGCGGGCGTGGCGGCAGCGGCGGCGCTGGTGGCGTACCAGCACGCCCTGATCCGGAGGGGGCTGGAGAACATCCCCAGAGCCTTCAACGTGAACCTAGCCCTCGGCGTCATCATCTCGGCGGCGGTGATCGCGGACATCCTCCTCTCCCGCCCACCGGTCGGCGTTTAACTCCCGGCCCCGCAGACGGGTGGATTTGGGTGGCGGGAATGCCCTGCTGCGACGAGCCCGTGGAGGAGATTTTCATCATGAGCATTAGGCCGAAGTACGCCAGCGCCATCTTCAGGGGCTCGAAGAAGTACGAGCTCAGGAGGCTCATAGGGGCCCCGGCGATACCGGAGGGGAGCGTGGTCGCGGTCTACGCGAGCGGCAACGTGAAGAGCATAGTCGGCGAGTTCAGGGCCGGGAGGGTCATCCAGGCGAGCCCCGAGAGGGTGTGGGCCGAGGCCAGGAAGCCCGGCACCGGCGTGGGGGAGGACGCCTGGAACTATATCAAGGGCGCTAAGAGGGCGATGGCGATAGAGGTGGTGGAGCCGAGGCTCTACCCGAGGCCCATCACGCTGGAGGAGGTGAGGAGGATCATACCCGGCTGGATGCCCCCGATGAGCTACAGGCGCCTCGAGGAGGGGGACCCGCTCCTCGAGCTGGTGATTAAGCCGCTCAGGAGGTCCCTGAGAGAAAGGCTGAGAGCGTGAAAGCCGGCAAAGGGGGATCCCCGCGGGTGGGGAGGGTGAACGCCTCGCGAGCGCTTAACGGGTGGAGGAGGCGGGTCGAGGCGTTCCAGGAGGGCTAGTCGCCCTCGCCTATGGCGTGGATCGGGCGGTAGATGGCGATGGGCGCGGCCACCTCCTCCGCCGGGATCCCGGCTGACCACAGCTCCCTCTTCAGCAGCTCCCTCACCGCCACCCTGATGGCCTCGCTCCTGCTACTATACCTCCCAGCCCTGACCAGCTCGTCGATCCCGTCGATGTAGACCTCCGGCATCTTGACGGTCACAATCCTCACGGCCCGGCACCCGGCCAGTCAATAAGTAAGGGTAAAACTTTTAAGGGGCCGGACACGATACCCAGGCAGCCAAGCCAGGTAATACTCCAGCCGCGCCTGCTTTCAGGCCCCGCGCCCAGCCCCTCCCCCCGGAGGGGTTGAAGGGTTGGCTAGAGCCGTGGTCGCCGGGGGGTCGAGGCTCCACGCAGGCTTCTATCACGCCGGGGGTGGGAGGCCGTACCGGTGGGGGTCCGCTGGCTTCTACTCCTCCAAGCCGAGGCTCCTCGTGGAGGCCTGGGAGTGCCGGGGCCCCGGCGTCGAGGCTCCCCCGGGCCACGTGGAGCCGGCTAGGGCGGCCCTCGAGGCGCTCGGCGCCCGGGGGGTCTGCGTTAGGGTGCTGGAGGCCCCGCCCAGGCACGCCGGGCTGGGGAGCACGACGCAGGTCATGCTCGGCGTCGCCTGCGCGGTGAAGGCCCTCGAGGGCGTGGAGTGCACCCCCCAGCTGGTCTCGAGGCTCGCGGAGGCAATGGGGAGGGGTAGAGTCTCCGGCGTCGGCACCCTCGCATTCGCCTACGGGGGCTTCGTCGCCGACGCGGGCGCCCCGAGCCCCGGGGGGCCCAGGCTCCTCCTCAGGCACCCGCTCCCCGGGGAGTGGAGGCTCGTCATAGCCCTCCCCAGCCTCCCCCGGGGCGTGGGCGAGGCGGAGGAGGCCGGGATCCTCTCCGAGCCCTGGGATCCCCCGGGGGAGGCGACCTCGCTCATGGCGAGGGGGTTCATCAGGCTCTCAGCCGGCGTCGCCCGGGGCGACCTCGCCGAGGCGCTGGAGGGCCTCAGGGAGATGCAGGAGGGGACTGGCCTCTACTTCTCGAGACTCCAGGGCGGCGTCTACCGGGGCGACCTCCAGTCTATAGTAGCGGAGGCTTCGAGGGAGGGCGTGGTGCTCGCCCAGTCCAGCTGGGGCCCGGCGCTGTACACGATAACCACTACCGGGGAGGCCCCCGGCGTCGCCTCCACCCTCAGGGGCATACTCAGGGGTCTGGGGCTGGAGGGAGAGGTCTACGTGGCCGAGCCCCTCAACACCGGGGCGAGGGTGGAGGTGCAAGGGTGAAGCGGCGCCCCCGGCGCGGCGGGTTAAAGCGTTGCCCGGGGCCGCTGGGGAGGGTTGGTGGACGTCTTGGAGGTGGAGGCCCTCAAACCCCGCAGCGTCGAGGAGGCCCTTGGAGCCATCAGGGGGGCCCTCGACAGGGGCGCGTGGCTCGTCTTCTGGGCCCGCTGCTCGGCGGAGTACGAGGGGAGGTCCGCCTCCAAGCTGGCCCCCGGGGACGTGCTGGTGGTGGTGAAGCCGGATAGGAGCGTGATCGTCCACGGGCCCCGCGGGTTTAAGCCGTTGAACTGGCAGCCGGACGCGTCGAGCCTGAGCGCCTCGGTCGAGGGGGGCCAGCTCGTCTTCAGGGCTGTCAGGAGGAGCTTGAGGGAGGTGCTCACCCTCCGCTGCCCAGTGGTGTACAGCGTCTCCTACGCCACCGGCGCGGTGGAGGGGGAGTTCTACATGTACGTCTCCGAGGCGGAGATCAGGGACTACCTCGCAGCCAACCCCGGCGAGCTGGGTGAGGGCCTGGAGGTCGTCAGGGTCGAGAGGCCGGTGGAGCCGGGGTTCGTGGACCTCTACGCCAGGGACCCCGAGGGGAGGGTCGTGATAGTCGAGGTTAAGAGGGTGAAGGCGGGGGAGGAGGCGGCCCGCCAGCTCCTCAGGTACGTGGAGCACTTCAGGCGCCGGGGCGTCCCGGTCCGCGGGATCCTGGCGGCCCCCGACTTCACCGAGGCCGCCCTCCGCCTCCTCAGCGAGGCGGGCCTCGAGTATAGGAGGGTTAGCCTGGAGAAGGTGTACAGGTGGGTCAGGGGGAGGAGCCGGGCGAGGAGGGGGATCCTGGACTACCTGAACCCCCCCAGCGGTGGCTGAGGAGAGTGGCGAGGGCCTCGTAGCCCCCGGCGAGCTCGGCCACCGCGAGCTCCAGGAACGGCTCGGCGACCCCCTCGACTAGGTGGCCGGCCGCCACCACCCCGGGCTCCACCGCCACGACGGCGTGGAGGTGGGTGTAGTACCTCCCCCCGGGGCCGAGGACGCTGTTCCCCGTGACGCAGGCGGCCTCGATCACCATCCCCGGCCTCGCCTCGAACTCCCTGGCGTGGTACCTGCCCTCGGCGGGGGAGTAGACGGCGAGCTTCACCCTCCTGAAGCCGCCCAGGCCCTGGATGAGGGCGGCCCTCACGCCCTGGAGGCGCAGCAGCTCCTCCACCGCCCCCCGGGGATTCCTGCCGGTGGGGACCTTCAGGAAGAACACCCTGCCAACAGCGTGGGCGCTCCAGATGCCCTCAACGCCCAACCGCCTACCCCCCGCCTTCCCCTCCGCGCTGCTGCCGGCCGCGCTGGCGCCTCGGCGCCTCCCTGCCCCTCTGACCCCTCCCGCCGTCGAGCTTGAGGACGCTCCTCAGCACCCGCTCCGGGACGTGGAAGACCCCCCTCGCTATGTCGGCTACGTAGGCGTCGTCAGGTATGGCGCCGTGGAGGCCGAGCTTCAGAGCAACCGCCTGCTTGTAGGCCTCCTTGTAGAGCCTGTTCCTGACCTCCCCCTCGCTGATCTTCCTCGCCAGCATGAGGGCCGCGTAGAACCTGGCGTACTTCACCGCCACCCTCTCCTTCTCCGGGAGCACCCTGGCGATGGACCTCAGGAGGTTGAAGAGGCTCTCCTCGCTGTCGAAGCCGAAGTAGACCTCGGTCAGCTTGAGCCTGAGCATCCTGGCGATCTCGTTGTCGCTCACGCTCCCCAGGATGCTCTCCACCTTAGCCCTAGCCACGCCCGGGTCCCCGTCGAGCAGCGCCTTCGCCGCGGCCTCGTACCTCACCTCCTTGTAGAAGACCCTGTCGAATATCTCGGGGTACTGGGCCTCCATCCCCATGCCGTGCTTCCCGACGACGTACAGGCTAGCCATCTCCTTGTCGTAGATGTCCTCGGGCACCGCCTTACCCCTGAGAGGCTCGAGCCCCGCCCTCTCGTAGGACCCCCTAAGCATGGCGACGACCTCGTCCCTAGACAGGGACCCACGGGACTCCCAGAGGTCGAGGATCCTCGCCCAGAGGTCCTTCAGGACCTCGAGCCTAACCGCTGCGTCGCTCCTGCCCCTGCCAGGCCGCCTACCCTCCACAGGCGAAGACACCCCCTGCTACGAGCCCAACCCACGCCTCCGACATGCCAGCAGCCACGCTCCCCCTCCAGGCCCCCGTGGTTAGCCCTCTACTACCAGGGGGTCTTAGAGGAGAGTTTTAAGTAGCCCCCGCCGCCCGCGGGGGGCGGGTGCACGCGGCCCCGTGGAGGGCGGGTGGCCCCCGCTCAAGAGGGGGGTCGAGGCCAGGGACTGCAACACCGCCCGGGAGTGCCTCGAGGCCTGCAGGGCCCACAGCGGCCCCGTCGTGGCGAGAACCCACGACCCGGAGATCCTCGACGCTCTAGGGGAGTCCACCCCGCCCAACTGCGTAATACTCGTCACGCCCGCCTGCAACGCCAAACGACGCGGCGGCGCAGGGCCGGGGCCGCGCGGAGACCCGTTAAGCCGGGACCCTGGAGGCTGAAGGATACGTTAGTCAACGCTTAGCTTAAATGCACCCGCCGGCATGGCCTGCGCCTGCAAATCCCCGAGCCCCATATGTGAATATATGAAGCTCCCGGCATTGTATCGTTTGAACGGGCGCCGGGGCTGAGAGCCGGGGGTGCGGGGAGCCGTCTGCCCCCGAGCCCCTGAGGAGGCCGGAGGGGAGGCTGCGGCTAGCCCGGGTAGCGGCTGGCGCTTGGCGCGGGGAGGCAGCGCCCGGGGGGTATTAGGACCCGGGTAGCCTCATGCGCCGGCAGGGATGGTAGGGGTGTGGGTAAGTGGGTGCTGGTGACTTCAGCTTTGACCTTCTTCTAAGGGAGAAGTCACGCTACCTGTCGCTGGAGATAGGGCTTAGGGATATTAGGAAGTATGTTGACCCGTACCTGCTGGCCCGGCGAGTCCTGGAGTTCTACAGGGCCATGCTTTCGGAGGCGGATGGCCTGGTAGGGGACCCCGACGAGTGGAGGGGCGCCGCTTCGATAATCGCGGAGGAGCTGGCTACGGGGATCCCCTCGGTGACTACCGCATCCGTGCTGGCCCACATGGTCCAAGGCGTGGTCGAGGAGCTCGCCGAGATAGAGCTTAGCGCGGGCGACATCAAGAGGATCCTCTACATGGTGAGCGAGAAGATCGAGGAGTACCTAGCCAACTCCCTGAAGGCGATTGAGAGCCGCAGCCGCGAAATACTCGACGGGAAGGCTAGGGTGGCGGTGATCGGCGGGAGCCTCCTCGCCCTCCACTTCCTGAAGGCCCTGGAGCCCGGGTCGCGAGTAACGGTGCTCGAGGGCTACCCGGAGCGGGACGGGGTCTGGCTCTACCGGGAGCTCGGGAAGACCGCGAAGGGGGTGGGGGCCAGGCTCCTCCCCGACGCCTACACGTGGCAGGCGGCGGTGGAGTCCGACTCTATCCTCATAGTCCTGAGCGGCGTGGGGCGCACGGGCTACGCCTGGGCTAGGGCGGGCTCGCTCCCCCTCGCGGCCGCCGCTAAGAAGCTCGGGAAACGGGTCCTCGGGGTCACGACGACTCTGGCGGTGAACCCGAGGAGATGCCTCAGGGAGCTCCCAATACCCGAGTCCAGGCTAAATCTGCGGGAGTGGGAGGGGGAGAGGCTGGCGATGCCCATCTTCGACCTCTTCAGCATCCCCGACGTGCTGGACGGCGTTGTGACCGAGAACGGCTTCTACGCTAGGCTGGACAGGCTGCTCAGCGAGAGCCAGAGGCACCTCTCACGCCTACTCGGCGGGATCCTGGCGGAGGCCTTCAAGGAGCTGGGCATAAGACTCCCCGGGCAGAAGTGACGGGGGCGGCATTGCTGAGGGCGCTCACCGCCCTACTCGTGCTCCAGGCGCTCCTGGCCGCGAGCGGGGGCAGCGTTACCCTCCCAGCTGGCCTCGTCCACGTGGAGGACGCGGGTGTCCGCCTAAACCTCACCGGGGGCGAGTACTTCGTTAAAGCCTGGCGCGACGGCCTCCAGCTCGCCGTGCTCTCGAAGCCGATGCCCCTCCACGCGGCCGTGAGGGTCGAGGGGACGCTTGTCAACGTCTCGATGCCCGTCGGCGGCTGCAGGGTCGCGTGGCTCGACCAGCCCCGCGGGGGCGGGCTGCTGGCTGTCAACTCCACGGGGTCAGCGACATGGATCCTCCTAGACGCCCGCGGGTGGAGCGGCCTCGTGCTACACTGCCGGGGCGAGGTGGAGGTTGCGCTAGTAGCCGGCCCAGCCCCGGCGGTGGAGCGGGCCGAGTCGACTATCACGGTGCTGTCGCCGAGCGAGCTAGCCGGCAACCAAGATTTACGGGCCCCCCAGCAGGGTGGCTTGGAGGGGGCGGCGCTCCTCGCAGCGGCCGCCTCGCTCGTCGTCTCGGTGGTGGCCTGGGTTGCCGAGAGGAGAGTTGGAGGAAGCGTTCAGGGCTCTCCGTAGGGGGGCGCCGGTGCTACTCCACGACGATAAGGGGAGGGAGGACGAGGTTGACATGGTGTTCTACGCGGGCCACGTGGACGAGTGGAGGGTCTACCTGCTGAGGACCATGGCCGGGGGGCTTCTGTGCTACGCCACGACCCAGGACGTCGCCAGGGGCCTCGGCCTGCCCTACGGCGACGAGCTGCTCCGCCTCCACCCCGGCCTCGAGGCGATCGCCTCCAGGCGCCTCCGCTACGGGGACAGGCCAGCGTTCACCGTGTGGGTTAACCACGTTAGCGTGAGGACCGGGGTGAGCGACGAGGACAGGGCCAAGACCATCAGGGAGCTCCACGCCGTCGCATCGATGTACCTGGACGGCGACGTGGAGGGGGCTAGGAGGAAGTTCCTGGCCGAGTTCCAGGCCCCCGGCCACGTGCCCATCCTCGCCGCGAGGAGCCTGAAGGAGAGGAGGGGGCACACAGAGCTGGCCACAACGCTCGCAGTCCTCGCAGGGCTCAAGCCGAGCGTCGCCTTCGCCGAGGTCCTCGCGAGGGGGAGGAGCATGAGCCTCGAGGAGGCGGAGAAGCTTTCAGACGCAACCGGCTGGCCGCTCGTGAGGGGAGAGTGGGTAGTGGAGGCGTGCAGGGATGAAGGGCTGTGTGGGAGTGGTTGACACCACGTTCGCCAGGGTGGACATGGCCAGGCACGCCATCAGAGTGCTCGGCGAGGAGCTGCCCGGCTACCGGGTGGTCAGGGTAACCGTGCCAGGGATCAAGGACCTTCCCGGGGCGGCGAAGAGGCTCCTCGACTATGGCTGCGACGCAGTCCTAACCCTAGGCTGGGTCGGCGCTAAGGAGGTGGATAAGCTCAGCTACCTCGCCTCCAGCGTGGGCCTAATCATGGTCTCCATCCTCACCGGGAAGATAGTCGTCGACGTCACCGTGCACGAGGACGAGGCCAGTGACCCCAGGGAGCTCGAGGCGATCGCGGTCGACAGGGCTGTTAAGCACGCGAGGAACCTCGCCCTCATGCTCAGGAGCCCGGAGAAGCTCTCGAGGTGGGCCGGGCAGGGGAAGAGGCAGGGGGGCCCCGACGCCGGGCCGCTCAGGCCCTAGGCCCCCCGGCCAGCCTGCGGGCCAGCTCGTAGTAGAAGCTGGGGAGGGCCTTGAGGCTCTCTACGAGCACCCACTCGTCGGGCCCGTGGACGTTGCCGCCGATGGGGCCGAAGTCTATCGCCTCCACCCCCTTTGGGCTGAAGTACCTCGAGTCACTCGCCCCGGCCGCCTCGCCCAGCCTCACGCGGATCCCGAGGCTCCCGGCGACGCTGAGGGCCTCCCTCACTATCCTGGCGTCGGGCGGGGTGTAGAGGTACCCGCCGCCCCCGCTGCACTTGACCCTTGCCTCGGGGAGCGCGTTGGCTGCAACGCTCTCCAGCGCCTCGCAGATGGGCTCCACGCCCGCGGACATCGCCCTCACGTCGAGGTAGAGCCTCCACGAGGCCCCGGCCCTCTCCAGCAGGTTGGGGGTCACGCTCACGCCGTAGTCGCTGTACATCCCGGGCTTCACGGGGGCCCTGGTGAGGGGCACCACTGCCTTCAGGAGCCTCTCCAGGCCCTCGTCCACCTCGTGCTCCACGCCCCCACGCCTCTCCTCGACGAGCCTGAGCCTCACCCAGCCCGGCACGACGTTCCCCTTCACGAAGGACCCCTCTACGCCCGCCACCCTAGCGTTGGCGGCGACCATTCTCAGGTAGTGGCTGGCCGCGACTAGGGGGTGCGTGTCGACGAGCGGGGTGATGTAGGCGGCGTGCCTCGTGGCGTAGACGGGGGTGTGGGCCCTGAACTCCGCGCTGTACTCATCCCCCTCCACGACCACGGGGCTTGACGGAACCTCTACCGTCGCGCTGAAAGTGTTCCTCCTCCTCACGATCACCACTTGGCCGGTGCCGTCGGCGTTCACGAGGTAAGCCGGGAGCTCCCCCCGGGACTCCAGGAGCCTCGAGACCCAGCCGGCCCCGTTCTCGCCCCCGATCTCCTCGTCGCCTGTGAGGGCGTAGTAGACCCCCTCGACCCCCGCCTCGGCGAGGGCTCTGAGGGCGAGCATCACCGCCGCAACGTTGCCCTTGTCGTCAGCCGCCCCTCTCCCGTAGGCCCTGCCCGACTCCACCGTGAGCCTGAAGGGGGGCCTTGCCCACTCCCCCTCGTCGACGGGTACAACGTCCCAGTGAGCCTGGAGCATCACGACCGGCTTCCCGCGCCCGAGCCTCCCGTGGACGGTGTAGTAGCCGTTGACCTCGTCAATCCTGGCCGGCACGCCCCAGGACTCCAGGGTCTCCCTGATGAACTCCGGGCACTCCCTCCCCGGCCTCACGCCCCTAGCCGGGTCGTTAACCGTCCTGAAGGAGACCAGGGCCTCGAGGAGCTTGAGGACCTCGCTAGCCACGGCGGCACCCCGGGAGCCTGTATCCGGGACGACTTAGCCGTTAAATGCTATATCATGAAAATAGGGAAAGAGGGAAGGCGGAGGCGGGGGGTGCGGGCTCTAGAGGCTTAGGTAGAAGGCGTACTCCGCCGCGCTCGCGTACGCTGCGAGGCTCCTGGCCTCCTCCCTCTTCAACTCGATGTACTCCTCCAGTAGCTCCCTGTCCACGGCGGGCTTCAGCCACTCGTTGTCGGACTCCAGCTCGTCCAGGGCCTCGTCGAGGCTCCTTGGGAGGCTCTTTATTCCCAGGGCCCTCCTCTTCGCCTCCCCCATGGCGTAGACGTTCTCGTCTATCGGGTCTCCCGGGTCGATCTTCTTCTTGACCCCGTCCAGGCCGGCCATTATTATGGCTGTGAAGGCTAGGTAGGGGTTGGCTGTCGGGTCGGGGCTCCTGAACTCTATCCTCCTCCCCTTCTCGTCCCCAGGGAAGTAGAAGGGCACTCTCACCGCGGCGCTCCTGTTGGCCTTGCCCCAGACCAGGTAGACTGGGGCCTCGAATCCGGGTATAAGCCTCCTGTAGCTGTTAACCGTTGGGTTCGTGAAGGCGGCCACCGCCCTGCCGTGCTCGAGGAGGCCTCCTATAAAGTACCTGCCCACCTGGCTCAGCTCGGCGTAGCTGTCGCTGGGGTCGTAGAACGTGTTCCTACCCCCACTCCACAGGCTCAGGTGGACATGGAGCCCGTTCCCGTTGTCGCTTGGTATAGGCTTGGGGAGGAAGACTGCGACGTAGCCGAGCTCCCTCGCAACGTTCCTGGCCGCGTACTTTATGGTCTGGAGCCTGTCGGCTGTCGTGATGGGATCGGAGTACCTCCAGTTCACCTCGACCTGGCCTCCGGCCGAGACCTCGTGGTGGAACACCTCCACTGGTATGCCGAAGTACTCCTCCAGCACCCTGCCCAGCTTGACCTCGAACTCCATTACGCTGTTGTACGGCTCCACGGTGAAGTATGCCTCCTTCTGCCTCAGGAAGAAGGGGTTCCCCTCCCTGAGTATCTCAGCGCTCTCAATCCTCACCCCGGACTCGTAAGGCTCCAGCTTGACGCTGATATCCTTGAAGACGTGGAACTCCAGCTCGGCGCTGATCTTGACCTCGAACCCGGCCTCAGCGGCGTAGCTCACCGCCCTCTCAAGGGCGTACGCTGGGTCCCGCGGCAGCCTCTCCCTCCCTCCGGGCTTGTAGACCCTAGAGATGAGCCTCGCAGCCCTCTCCGCCCATGGGAGCTTAGCATAGGTCCCTGGGACTGGCTTGAGGACGAGGTCGCTCTCCTGGATCCCGGCGAAGCCCCTCACGCTGCTCCCGTCAAGCTTCCCCAAGCCCTCCTCGAAAGCCTCGGCGTCGAGGAGCCTCTTGTGGATGGTCACCTGCCTGAAGTACCCCAGGAGGTCCGTGAACTGGAGGTTGATCCACTCAACCCCATCCCTGCGGATCCTGGTTAGGACCTCTTCAGCCCCCGGCGCGGCCACGACCCTGCACCGGGGGCAATACTAGCCCCCTGCAGTGGGCCCATTTTAACTGTTTCCCGACGCCCAGAGCCTACAGGCGGCAGGCCTGGAGAGGGGCACGGCGAGGCCCGTCGAGAACCCGGCCGCCAGCCCCTCGAGCGCCGTATGGGAGAGTAGCACCGGGAGCGCGGCGGCCCCTGCCATGGCGAACGCCGTGAAGCCCTCCCTGAGGCCCAGCTTCGACTCCAGGCACTCCTCCCAGCCCTCCAGCGCTTTCAGGGCGAGCGGCGAGAGGGCTAGGCCGAGGCCCGCGCCGGCTACGACGCCGGGGTCCCTGTAGGGGGCCCCGGCCGCGAGGGAGGCGAGGCCGAGCGCTGCGGAGACTCCGCCGACCACCGTGATCGCCCTTCCAGGCGGGAGCCTCGCCCAGGCCGCGTGGGCCGCGACCGCGGCGGCCGCGCCGAGGAGGAGCCCGGCCGCCACGTCTAGAGGGTAGTGGACGTGCAGGACGAGCCTTGAGAGCGCCACCGCCACGGCGTGCAGCGAGAGGGCCGCGGTGACGAGGGGGTCCAGGCCCGTTGACAGCGCCACGCTAGCGGCTAGCGCAGCCGAGCCGGCGGCGTGGCCGCTGGGGAACGAGGGGCCCTCAACCTCGACCAGCCACAGCGGCCTCGGGGGCCTCGGAGCCGCAACCGCCTGCTTCAGGAACGCCGCCACGGAGGCGGCTAGGACTAGTGAGAGGGCCAGGAGCAGCCCCTCCCTCCCACGCCAGAGCGTGTAGACTGCGACAGACACCAACACGCCGCCAGCGCTCGAGCCGAGGACGTGGTCCACCCTAGCGCAGCCAACGCCGCCCGCCGCGACGCATGCAAGCTCCAGCAGGGCCGCGGCCAGCAGGGCTGCCTTCGCAACGCTAAGCCGGCGCAAGGCGCCCCTCCAGCACCCAGCCCAGACGGAGCCAGGGGCATTTACGCATGGCCCGGAGCGTGCTCCCCCGGGCCACAGCCCCGGAGGGGAGCCCAGAGGCGATGCGGGAGCACTAGGGCTCCCCGGGGAGCTGGAGGCAAAACAGGGCGGGGGAGAAAGAGGGTGCGGAGGGGGAGGCGGTTTAGGCCTAAAAACAGCTAGGGCCCTTGCGGCTGGCTACTTCTTGATGCCCCAGAGCTTCTTGACGGTGACCTTCATGCCGGCGCTGAGGCTGTCGAGTATCTTCGGGTTCAGCTGCATCCTAACCCTCTCCGGCGGCGGGTGTATCTGGCTTAGCTCGATGCCGAGGGCTAGCATGTGCTCGAGCAGCTTGTGGCTACCCTTGAACTTGTCGACTACGAAGTCCTCGAACAGCGGGAGCCAGGCGGTCGGGTCCCTGCTCCTCCTTATCAGTATGAGGTAGCCGCCGACTACGGGGCCGGCCTCCGGCTTGAGCTTGTAGTAGGTGTAGTTCTCGCTCTTGCTCTCGCTCTCGACGAGGTCGTGGTTCTTCAGCACCTCAACCATTTTGGCGAATACTTCCTCAGCCTTCTTGCCACCCATCCTTATCAGCGTGGCCTCCCTGGTCTCAGGCGTGGCGCTCCTGAACTGAATCACTGGACCCCTCGCGGTCTTCCTCAAAGCCAGCTTGTACGTCCTGCCCTCCAGAGCCATCTCTCCTCACCCCTACCAGGGGCCTCACCTATAATTCAGTAGTAGCCACGGGTTAATAACTCTCCTCCTAAACAGCCCCGGCGAAGTGAAGGAGAAGAAGCCCATCGAGTATTACTCTGAAGCACTGGAACCCCCAGAGACCGGCAGGCAGGAGCGCCGCGGGGATCCCCTCCCCCAGGGTTTAGACTCCCGGCTTAAAGACGCCCGGGACGGCTAGCCGCCGCTCCCCGAGGGTGCGGTTGCCGTGGGGGAGGGTTGCCCCTGCGCTGGCCTGAGCGGGTGGGAGCTTGTGGGCTGCATCGCGCCGCCTGCCGGCGAGTACGAGGTGCACCTGGAGACCTCCACGAACGCCGTCCTAGTCGTTAACGAGGACGGGTTCTTCCTCCGATCATTCGCTACGGATGAGTTCCTACCCTTCATGACCACCAGGGACAGGCCCGTCAACCCCAGGAACCTTGAGGGGCTTGTGAGCGTCGACAAGGCGCTCTGCGCCGCTGTTAAGGCGTTGAGGGAGGCCGCGCTCCACGGCAGCGTCAGGGCGTTGAGGAAGCTGGAGTCGTGCAGGAGCCTAGTGGAGCATGTTGAGCGGGAAAAATGCCGTGGGGGGGACTAGCTGGGGGAGGCAGCCCTCTCCCGGTGGTCACCTACCTCCGGCCACGTTTACCTGGAATGGCACGTTGTAAATGAGCGGTGTAGCGTAGAGCACCGCGACCGAGCCGTGGCCCGTGTTCGTGCCGACGACTACGCTGGTCGCCGTTGAATACGTGACCGCCACCGCTAGGTATGCTCCAGCGTCGGCGTTGGATGCATCGACGTCCACAGTGTATATTCTAACGCTTCCACTCCCGCCGGTGTAGACGCTGGCCGAGACGCTTGGAGTGCTCTCCTGGCCCTCGAGTGGTATCACCGCGACGTCTAGCACCTTCTCCTCGGGGGTGTAGGGCATGTACTGTGGCCCGTAGTAGGCGAAGACTCCGGTGGCCGCTCCTCCCTGCGGCGCTGTAATGGTGCGGTCGCCGACCACCCTGCCGAAGCTGAGCGTCACCACGACCCTCTCGGCGGCCGAGTCGCTGACCTTCTGGTGGACCACGAGCCAGTAGAGGGTGTACTCCTCGCCCGCCCTCAGGCTCCTGAGCGAGTCGAGCGGCGCGGTGAACGACGCCATCCCCGGCCTAGGCCAGTCGAAGTAACCGTAGACTCCGGTGATGTAGGGCATCGTGAGCTTGGCTCCAAGCACCGCGGAGTCGACGTAGGCTATGAAGGAGGAATCAGCGACTCCCCACAGGTTGAGGCCGGGCCCTATGAGGCCCGCGTCGTAGCCAGAGTTGGGGTTGCTCCAGTACACGTTGACCGTGAGCGTCGCGGAAGCCCTGCCCGGGTCCTTGACTAGTATCGGGTACGTCCTCCAGTCGCCGGTCTCAGGCCTCCAGCCCTGGTCCAGCGCCCCCCTGAAGGCGTAGTTGTCGTAGAGGAACGGCTGCGGGGCGCCGGTGAGGTCGAACGTCATCCTGCCGCTGGATAGGTCTACCACCAGCGCGACGGGGATGCTCACGGGGACCAAGATCCTCTGGGAGCCAGCCTCCACGGTGACGTAGGCCTCGTAGACCCCGGGGGCGGTGCCGTTCGGCACCGTCACCTCCACGGGGATTACCGCCTCACCCTCGACCGCCACGTGGTCCGGGTACCCGGTTACCATCATGCAGTCGCCGCGCTCGTAGAGGCTCAGCCCGCCGTCGAGCGGGACCGCCTCGTAGCCCGACACGTTGAAGTAGTTGTTCTGGTAGACCCTCAGGTCCACGACAAGCCTCGCCCTGGCTGCTAGCTCCTCGGGGCTCGCGCCCAGCACGCTAGCCGCGGCCTCGGCGGCCTTCATTATGGCGTCCCTCGGGTTGCCTATCTCCAGGTGGGCCACGGGGCCTAGCCTGATGTCGTAGCCTAGCCTGGCCACCTCCCAGTAGCCGTCGACGGCGTCCGGCACGCCGTTACCGTTGACGTCGAACCAGACGGAGAGCTCGGGGGCTAGGAGCACGGCGAGCTTGCCTAGGTCAGGCCTGCCGTATGGGTCTTCAGGGTTTGGCTCGAAGTACACGCCGGCCGGGAGGGCGAGGTCGAGCACGGCGAAGTCGGCGTTAACGGCGTCGCCGGCTACGGGTATCACTAGCCTCACTCCCGGCGGGAGGGCGGCCAGGTTCAGGTAGACCCTACCGTCCCGGGCTGCCGTGATGAAGCCCGCCGCGGGTACCACGCCGAGCGTGTAGTCCTGCTTCATGTAGACTATGAACGCCTCCCCGGTGCTGAGGGCCTTGGAGAGCGGGAGGGATCCCGTCTTGTGGAGAGTGTAGTCGCTCACCCTGACCTCCGCCGAGCCTCCCCCGAGGACCTTGACTCTCAGCTCTACAGTCTTCGAGTCCCCGGGCTTGAGGACGCCGGGGTAGATGGCGGTGTCCTTCACGCCGGCCTCCTGGAAGAGCCTCTGCACCTCCCCGGGCGTCGAGCCTAGGAGCGCCGCGAACGTCTCGTCGACCAGCTTCAGGATCTCCATCGGCGACTGGCTGCTGTAAGCGATGACGCCGCCCTCCAGCACCGCCTTGACGGCTGCGTAGGCGTTCACGAAGCCGCTGCCCTGGCTGAATGGGTTGTAGCCCGTGTCGGTGGCCGTGCTCTTCAGTATGACCTTCACCAGGAACGGGTCGTAGTCGACGCCGGCCTCCCTGAGGGCCTGGATCACCAGGGCGACGACGCCGCTGGTCATCGGGGTGGCCTCGCTCGTCCCGCCGAAGAGGTCGTAGGCGTACCTACCGTCCCAGGCCGCGTCGATGGCCCTCGTGCCGGCCCACTCGAAGCTTCCAATGTTGACCACGTCGGGCTTGGGGTAGCCCTGCTGGGTTGGCCCCCTATCGCTCCAGCTTATCACCTGGCCCCAGCCGCCGGGCGGGTAGGCGGCGTCGAGGGCTGCGCCGTAGAATGGCCTGTAGTAGAAGTCGGTCGCCGCCCCGACGGTTATGATGAACGGGCTGGCTCCGGGTATCGTGACGGTGCCCCATCCTGGGCCGCCGTTGCCGGCCGCGTGGACTATCACAGTGCCACTCACGGCCATTATGTAGGCCTCCCAGAGGCTTAGGGGGTCGGCGTCGTTGGAGTAGCCGGTGTAGAGGAGCCAGCTGCTGCCCCAGCTGTTGCTTATAACGTCTACCTGGTGCTCCCCGGTGTAGTTCCAGGTGAAGGTTTCGGGGTCTACTAGGTCGAACCCGGCGAGCCAGAGCTGGGCTGTTAGGACGTCGCCGTTGAAGAGTGCCGGGGCGCCGCCGATCTTGGCGCCCTTAGCGATCCCTGGCATAGTCACGGTGCCCTGGAAGCCGAGGCCCTGGACGGGCCTCTCGACCTCGCCTGAGGCGGCTATCACGTGGGCGACCGAGGTCCCGTGGCCGTGGAAGTCGTAGACTATGTCGACCCACATGCCTCCCTTGATGTCGAGGCCCGGCACCACCAGCGCGCCGGGCTCCCAGTCGCTGATCCAGTCATGGTAGTAGGTGTCACCGAACACTCCCCAGTAGTCGTAGAGCGCCCCCGCGATCGCTCCGAGGCTGAAGTCCGGCACGCCGTCGCCGGTGAAGTCCCTGGCTAGCACCTCGCTGCCGTAGGTTGCGAAGGGCTCGTCCGCGAAGCTCTTGTCGGCCAAGCTCTCGGGGGGCTCGGGCACCGCTCCACCGGTGAGGTTGTGGAGGGCCTCCATGAGGAGGTAGTAGGCGGTGGAGAGGTCCGCGTAGGCCCCGTCGTAGATCTCGTCGCCGTCGACGTCAACAACCACCACCGGCGTCGCCAGCAGGACTACCCCGCCGAATGGCACGTTGCTGGAAGCCGTGGGGTAGAGGTAGTAGAGCTGGTAGTCCAGGCCGAACATTACGTTACCCTTCACCTCGGAGGGGATAGTGTAAGTGTCGTTGACAATGTTTATCTCGAGGAAGAAGCTTTGATTCGTGTAGGAGTTGAGAGCGTAGACCCACGCCGAGTAGTCCAGGACGAACTCGCCGGCCAGGGGGAAGAAGCCTACTATGTAGCCGTCCTTCCAGCCGGGTATGTAGATGGTGTCATTGTCCACCCTGATGGTTGGGTTGCCCGTGTAGACGAAGCCAACCATGTCGGCGTCGAAGAGCAGGGGGATCCCGTGCTCGTCCCTGGCGATCTTGCTGGCGCCTAGGTCGGGGGATCCCATGTCTATGCCTGTGTCGACGACTCCAACCTTAACTCCTTCACCCGTTATGCCGTACTCCTCCCAAACCCTCTCAGCCCCGAGCAGTTTGGGGGCGCTGTAGAAGGCGTAGCCCGGCTGGCCCCCGCCTCCCTGGAGGATCCCGGTGGCAGCCTCCCCTACTGGGGGCTTAGCCGGCTCGAGCAGGTCGGTCAGAGGCCTCTGCGGCTCGATCCAGGCGACGAAGGGTAGCCTGGCTAGCTCCTCCACCTGGCTCTTCGTGGCGAGGGCGTAGGCGACCCCCACCGAGCCGGTGGCGAGGGCGGAGGTCACGCGGTAGACCCTCTCCCTGATCTCCGCCAGAGCCTCCCTGCCCCCGTGGAAGTAGACGGCGACCCTCGCCAGCCCCGCGGGCGGGGAGTCCACTGCGACGAGCTTCCCGGAGCCCGCGGCGCCCTCAACGACTTCACCCAAGCCTGGGAGGCCGGAGCCGTAGGCGCCCCCGTCGAGGAGGCTCGGGTGAATCTTAGCCCTCCACACCGCCTCGTCGAAGCTCTGCGCCGCGACGTTGAACGATGGACCAGCCGAGGCGGTTAGCGGGGTGAGCACGGGGAGAAGCATGACTACGACGAGTACGGCCGCCTGTAGGAGTCTCCTCGCCAAGATAGCCCACCACTCACCCGGGCCCAAAGCATGCACTAATTGTTTTTAAAGAAATTGTTTTTTAACTTTTACTCTCCCCTGGAGGCGCCTACCGGGACTGCTTCGGGCTTGACGGGTACTCGCGGGAACGGGGAAGGTTTTGGATACCTGCTAACCCAGCCTCCACGGCCTCCCCCGGGCCGCTCCCCGCGGCCAGGCAGGCCCTCAGCTTGCGGGCCCGGGGCTGATGCGCCGGGGCCAACGCGCAGGCGTTCATCCCGCGCGGGCCGGGCCCCTGCGGCGCAGGTGGATGAAGGCGCCCTTGAGGTAGTCCAGGTACTCCTCGCCCCTGAAGACGTGGTCGGGCCCGGCCCCGCGGAGGCTGCCGAGTATCGAGTAGTCCCACCCCTCCCTGGTCAGGGCGTAGTTGACGACGCCCAGGAACAGGTCCCGCTTGAGAAAGTAGCTGCAGCTGCTCAGGTAGATCAGGCCGCCCTCCCTGACGCGGGTGGAGGCCCACCTGTAGACCGCCGTGTACGCCCTCATCCCCCTCTCGAGCTGGCTCCTCTCCTGTATGAAGGCTGGGGGGTCGACGATTGCTAGGGTGAAGGATCCCGGCTCGACTCTATCCATGCTCCTCCACACGCTCCCAGCTATGATCCTGTACCTCTCGACCCCGTTGAGCTTCAGGTTCTCCCTGAGGATCTCCAGCGCCACTGGGTCCTCCTCGAGGAACACCACCTCCCTCGCGCCGGCTAGGTAGGCGTGGATGCCGAAGGCGCCGGTGTAGGAGAAGACGTCGAGCACCCTCCCCCCTTCGAGGGGGAGCTTGTAGAGCTCGAGCCTGTTAGGCCTCTGGTCGAGGAAGAAGCCGGTCTTCTGCCCCCTCACGACGTCCACGATGAACCTCGCGCCACCCTCCTCTATCGTGACCCTCTCCCTCCCCCCCGCGAGCCAGCCAGCGACGGGCTCGAGGCCGATGTCGCGCCTGCTCCTCTGCGTGCTCTTATTGTAGACGTGCCCGACACCCACTAGCCTCCGCAGCTCCCCCGCAACGTGGCCCAGGAGGGCGTCGATGGCCGCGCTGCTGCTCTGCACCACGGCAACATCCGAGTAGACGTCGACCACCAGCCCCGAGAGGAGGTCGCCGTCGCTGTTGACGAGCCTGAACGACCCCAGCCTGTCCAAGCCGTAGACGCGCCTCGAGGCGAGGGCCTGCTCCAGCCGGTAGCTCACAGCGTCCCGGGGATCCCTCCACTCGCACGGCCCGTGGCTCACCACCCTCAACGCCACGGGCCCGGAGGGCTCCCAGAGGGCGCAGGCAACAGGCTCCCCGCCGGGATCCCGGGCCTCAACCAGGCCGCCGGCCCTCAGGGGGCCCTCAGGCTTCACCCACTTCCTGTAAACGACGGCCGTGCCCCTCTCGAGCTTCCGAAGCCCCTCCCCGTGAACCCTAACCACCTGCAACCCAGGCCAGCCCCCCGGGGCGCCGGGGAGCGCCTGGAGCCCCTTAACGCCGGCCCTCCCCCCGGGAGGCAGCGTCACGATAGAGGAGGTGGCGGTGAACCGCCTCCCCGGAGCCCCTGGAGCCTTGCATGCGGGCCTTGACCTCATAGCTAAACGCTTCAGCCTTCGCACCCGGGTTCACAGCTCATCGGCTCCAGGGGCCCTGGCTCCGTGCACCCGCGCCATGTGGAACGCGGGCGAGGAGGCCAAGGGTTCATGCCGGGTCCGGCGGCCTATAAGCTTAAACCCCTAAGCCCCCTTAACTCGGGACACGGCTGGGCCCGTAGCTCAGCCAGGCAGAGCGGCGGGCTCCAGACCCGTAGGTCGGGGGTTCGAGTCCCCCCGGGCCCACCATTGACTCGAGAGCGGCGGGCTCCACGCGCCAGGCCTCTCCGGGGTTCGGGCGGGCGCGCCCCCAGGGTCCCCTAGGGTTAAGGCTGCCCCCGCCTCAGGCGCTGCTTACCGCCTAAATGCCTGTTGGCTCGTATTACCCCTTGCATGGGTGTACAGTCTTGGCTAGGGACCCGTTCGCCGCCAACATAATCGAGTTCCCGGAGCCCGGTAAAGTCGTCATCAACGGGATCGGGAAGTCGAAAGTGATAAGCCTTCCAGTAGAAGTCGTGGAGTGGCTGAAGGAGAGCTATGCGGGGAGGGCGGCGGTCAGGGAGCTGGTGACCCACTACAAGTTCAGGCAGAGGCTCACCCACCCCGGCGCCCTCAGAAGCCTCATCCTCCTCCTCTACGCCAGGGCCCGCAGGGAGGCCCCCTACAGGGTTGCAAGGCGCTACGGCGTAGCCCCCGAGCAGCTCTACAGGATTGAGAGGGGGATGAAGAAGGACAACCTCTACGAGTACGTCATGAACCTGCTGCAGCTCCACGGGGAGGGGGGCAGTAAAACATAAACCCCCAAGGAGGGCCACTACAGCCACCGGAGGCGCCGGGGTAGCTCAGCGGTAGAGCGCCGGGCTGTTAACCCGGTGGTCGGGGGTTCAAATCCCCTCCCCGGCGCCATCCACCCAAGTCTCAAGGGAAACGCGTCGCGCCACGTTGCTTCTTGGCTAGGTGAACGGGGAGGCTAGGAGAAGAGGCCCGGCGCTTAGAGCCCCCGGGCCCCGGGGGCGGTCCCCCTCTTCACTGGCTTGACTTCGCGTTTACTATCACGTTGACTATGAAGTTGTCGCTTTTGATGCCGTGCTGGGCCAGCTTCTCCCGGAGGTACTTCACCAGCTCGGGGTCGTGGAGGTCTATTATCCTACCGTCGCCTAGTATCACGTTCACATGCCGGTTAGTGTCTGTCTCGACCACGGTGTCGCCCTTGTGGCTGAAGAGCTTTACGAGGCCAAGCTCCTCCAGCATCTTCGCGGTGGTGTAGACCGTCGAGAAGCTGATCATTGGGGCCATCTTCGCTGCCTCCCTGTGTATCTCCGTCAGCGTCGGGTGCTTCCCGTGGAGCTTTAGTATGGCGTTGATTATCGCCACCCTCTGGGCCGTTATCTTGAAACCCTTGCTCTTGAGCAGTCGGATGACTTCCTCCAGCCTCTTGTCAATGTCATTACTCACCTCGCGGGAGGCCACTGCTCAGCCAACCCCCTTCCAGTTAGCTGCCACTGCTAGATTACAGTGCCGCCGAGTCTTAAATATAGTAGGTTAAAAGGGGTGTATTGGCCGTAAAGAAGGGCCGTCTGCCCGGCCCTTGCTGGGTGGCTAGCTCCCCCCGAGGATCCTTAGCGCTCTCCAGGGCAGGTCTGTTATTAGGTAGTCTACCCCCATCTCTATGACTCTGCGCATCTCGCTCTCCTCGTTCACCGTCCACGCTGCGAGCTGGAGGCCTGCGCTGTGCAGCTCCTCGACTAGCTCCTCGTCTATGTAGGTGAACCTCAGCGTTGCCCCGTCGGCCTGGACCGCCTTCATCTCCCGGGCGCCCGCTGGCCTGTGGTCGAGGCTGGCGAAGACGAGGGCCTCGGGGACCTCCTCCTTTATCACCGGTATCCAGTTGTGCCACCTCGTCGAGAACACGATCCTCCTTCCGCGGGTGAGCACTCTGAGCCTTGAGAGGCACGCCCGCGGGATCCTCGTCTTCAGGTCCAGCCACACGCCTATGCCCGGCGGGACGAGGCGGGGGAGCGCCTCTATGCCCAGAGGCTTCCTGAAGTGTATGCTGAGCAGTAGGTGCGCTATCCTCTCCCTGACCGTGGCGTAGCCTGGGTCCTCGAGAATGTGGCCCAGGCCGGTGACGCCGTTCCGGTGCCAAACGTCTACTTCAACCATGTCGACGCCTGCCTTCAGGTACCTCTTCAGCCACGCTGCGGTGTTGGCCCTGTGACCGACTATAACGGGGCGCCTAGCCATCCCTGTCTAGCCCCCAAGCAGCTCCATGTCCTCTCTCGCAACACTCTCCACCGCGGCGGCTAGAGTCCTGTAGCACGAGTTGCTCGTTGCCTTCATCGGCTCGAGGAGGCTGGGGAGTACCTCCTCGTATATCCTGAGGCGCACGCCGCTCACGGAGTCATCGCCGCGCAGCTCGGCCTCCGCGAGGGCGGAGAGGAACACCAGGAAGCTTGCCAGGCTCTCCAGGGGGATCCCCGCGAAGCCCCGGAAGCCGCTCCTCACCGCGGCCTCGAGGTAGTAGATGTACGCCTCCCTGGGCGCCAGGGCCTCGAGCGACGGGTTCCCGGCTTGGTCCCCGCACTCGGCTATGAAGAAGAGGACCTCGTCGGTCACGAGGCCCTTGAGGTGGTACTCGCTCGCCTCCTCCACAGTAGCGGCGCCGACGAGGCTCCTCGCGAGTATGGCGTAGGAAACCGCGACGCGGGCGAGCGTGACCTCCCTCCTCTCAGCGTGGTCCAATGCCTCCTACCACCCGGAGAACGCTCGGGCCCCGGGTAGGCCTCAAGGCACGCCTGCCCCCTGGAAGCCGCAGCGCCATGGGTTAGATGAGGTCCTCGAACTCGCCGTATTTTCTGGCCTCGGACTCCATCTCCCTAAGCTCCTCCTCGAAGTCCTTCATCCTCTTCTTCGACTTGGCGGTGGCCTCCACCGCGAACTGGCACCTGCCATCGGGTAGCATGGCGTGGAGGGTGCAGACTGCGTACCTGCACTTGGCTCCGAGGCACCTGTCCCCTGTCCAGGAGCACATTGCAACCTTCATAGGCCTGCCCCTGTAGTAGACGGTGGTTATCCTCAGCGCGTTCTTGGCGCACCTGAAGTAGGGGCAGAGCGGGTTGCACTTGTCGCCTATAGGCCTCGGCTTGGGCTTGCCCCTAGGCGACTGCTCCGGCCTGTCCCCACTAGGCCGCCTAGCAGGAGCTGGCTTCACCGCCTGGCACCTCTCTAAGCACGGGATCCCCCTGTAGCCTCCATAAGCCCTGACCGCCCTCGCGCCCTGCGCGGCTCCTCAAACACTCTACCTCAGGGCTTGAACCATTTAAACATTATATAGTTAACCTCTCCCCCCACCCACACCGCCACGGTGAGGGTCTTCCTAACGCTGTGGCTCAGCCTGGCCGCCCTAAGTATCTCGCCGGCGTCCACCTCCTCCGAGGGGTCGACGACGTTCACCAGGAAGGGGGCGTGGTCTATGCTGGGGCCGTAGCGGTAGACCGCGAAGTCCGCCCCGAACTTCAGCCCGGGCCTCACGACGAGCCCCTTCTCCCTCAGGCTCTTGTAGACGGTGTAGAGCCTCTCCATCCTCGGCCGCCCCTTTATGAGTAGCTCGTAGAGCTCGCGGTGCGACAGCTCGCCGCCATCACTCTCAACGCTGATCAAGCCCTTCTCGGCGAGGTAGACCGCCTCGAAAGGGTTCAGCGTGAGGGGGGCCCGGGCCTCCGCGGGGGAGGCCTTGGGCGAGCCGAGCGGGGCGCCGTAGAAGCCTAGCCTGTAGACGCGCTCAGCCTCCCCCAGGTCCTCAACCACTACTCGGCCGCCGAGTAGTCGAGCCCTCGCCTTCAAGCCGGGCACCCTTGAGCCGGGCCCCCGGGGCGGGCTAGCCGGCTTCAGCCACTACCTTCAAGTGGCTAGCGGCGTCGTTTAGCTCATCCATAGCCCTCTCCATGAGGTCCATTGCCTCCTTCAGTATCACCGCCTTGCCGGCCGGTAGCTCTCTCTCGCTAAGGAGCCAGGTGAGGAGGGACCTGTACTCGGAGTCGACTTCATCCTCCAACTCGAGGATCCTCTTGATCCTGCCCCCCACTAGGTCCCTGCTATCCCTGGAGCCCGAGGCGAGCAGGTTGAGCGCGGAGTCGAGGAGGCCCGCGGCCTCCTTCACCTTAGCCGCCATCGCGCCCATGCCCCTCACCACCTCGGCGGGGAGCTGGCCTGCGTCGAGGAGGCTGAGCCTGAAGAGGGAGGCCTCCACCCTCCTAGCCACGCTGTGGATAGACCTAGCTATGAAGAGGTACAGGTCGGCATTGTCGAGGAAGGCGATGCGGCCGCTGGCGAGGAAGTCGAGGAGCCGGTAGTAGGTGGTGCTTACGACCTGCTCGGCCTCACCCGCCGCGTTGCTGGCGTCCTCGACGCGCCCCTCGGCGAGGGCTCTCGAGACCCGGCCCGAGGCGTAGGCCACCTCCCGGGCCATGCTTGAGAGCTGCTCAAGCACCATCTTCTTCGTTATGCTAGCCTCAACAGCCAATAAGCCCCACCAACGGCGCGCCTTCCCATAACGGCGGGGGCCATTCTTCATTTAAAGCTTACTCCCAAATCAACCGGGGCCCCCGCCCCTCATCGCCTTCTCCACCGCCGACCTCACGCTGAGGGCCCTGGCGTACACGCCCTCCAAGCTGGCCAGGTCCCCTCCCACGTCGATGAAGGGTGACATCGCCTCGAGGGCCTTCTTCTCGCCGGGGTAGGAGACCTCTATGAAGAAGGAGATCAGGGCGTAGAAGTCCATCAAGTCATCGTTGTCCGCGGCGTGCATCCTCGCCGCCACGTTATCCAGGTCCTCCCTAATCCTCGCCCTCAAACCCCTCAGCGACTCGAGGGACTCGGCTAGGAACTCGGGGGAGGTGCGGGTGGACTCGTCGAGCCTCGCCTTAATCCCCCTAACCAGGGCCAGGTGCTGCTTCAAAACCATGGCAATCCTGTCGGCGAGGTACTTGACGACGACATCACCGCTCAACGCTGGCCCACCCCAGGGAGAGGGGGACCCCCCTCCCTTCCCGCGGGCGGCGCGCGGCTTTGACTCGTTTACACGCTCAGCCTGACGCCCATCCGCTCCGTCCCCTTGTAGGGCCTCACCGTCGCTATGGTGTTATCCGCCACGCCGTGCTCCTTCATGAGGTCGGGGTTCACGTGCACCCTGTTCGGCTCTGCCTCCTCGTCTACTACCGCCCTGAAGACGAAGCGGTGCCTCTCAGCCACTACTATCTCCAGCTTGTCCTCGATGCCCAGCTCCTTGGCGAGGCTGGGGTGGATCTTCGCCTCCTCCGGCTTCAGGGAGTAGTCGTACCTGAGGCGTATCCTCTTCTCCGTGACCCTCCTCTCCCTCACCTTGAGCGCGGAGGCTGAGGGGATGAGCGAAAGCGCCTTCTTCAAGTCGAGCTGGCTCGGCTTGGACTCCTCCACGTCGCCCTGGGGCTTGACCTCCTCCTCGCCGCTCACGGCTCCCACGCCCGTCAGTCTAACTTACGGGTTCTCCTAGCTCCTCTAGGCTGGCGCCGTGGTATATGAATCTCTCCAGGGCCTGGGGGAGCCTATCGATGGGGATCCTGACCTGCCTCCACGTGTCGCGGTCCCTGAGGGTCACCGTTCCATCCTCGAGCGTGCGGTAGTCCACCGTGACCGCCGCCGGGATCCCGGCCTCGTCCGCCCTGGCGTACCTCCTCCCGATGCTCCCGCTCCTGTCCAGGGTGACGTGGAAGCCCCTCTCCCTGAGGAGGCCGGCCACCTCCTCGGCCTTCCTCACCAGGCTCTCCTCGCTCTCCAGCAGGGGGAGCACCACGGCGTGAAGCGGCGCTATGTCCCTTGGGAGGGACAGGATCACCCTGCCCTCCCTCTCCCTGTAGGCGTACTCTAGGGCGACGTATAGGAGCCTCTCGACTCCGAAGGATGGCTCGACGACGTGCGGCACGTACTTCTCACCCGTAACCTTCTCCTCGACCTCCACGACTCTCACGGCCTCGGCTGGCACCTCGTAGCCCCCAACCCTCACGGGGCCACCCTGGGCGAGCTGCCTCTCAACCTCGCCGGGGTCCGCCCTGCTTAGGGCCTCGAGCACCCTGGGCGCCTCGGACTTGAAGGTCCTCCCGATCAACGCCTTGTCGGCGATGACGCGCTTCCTCCTAACGATCCTCGGCTCCGGGTACCTCTTGAACACCGCTAGGTCCGCCCCGCTGTACTTGGCGTGCCTGGAGAGGTCGTAGTCGCCCCTGTAGGAGTGCCCGGAGACCTCGACCCACCCCCACCTGGAGACCTTGACGAGCTGGTCGAAGGTCTGGCTGGAGTAGTGGGCCCTCTCCTCGGGGCACTTCTCCTCGAAGAGGATGTTCTCCCTGGGGACGCCGAGGGACTCGACGAACTCCTGGGCGACCGCCATCCAGTAAGCCAGGCAGGGGTGGATTATGACCCCCTTCTCGACCGCCTCCCCCACCGTCAGCTCGACCGGGGATCCCCCGCTCCTCTTAGCCTGGCAGGTGATGAGCCTCAGCCTGGCCCCAGCCCTGGACTGGAAGAACGGGCAGGACCCCTCCGGGTCGGATGGGTCCATGAAGTACTCCATCTCCGCTATCGTGAACTCCCTAAGCCTGATCATCCCCTGCCTCGGGCTTATCTCGTTCCTCCCAACCCTCCCCACCTGCGCTATCCCCAGCGGGATCCTCCCCCTCATCGCCTCGAAGACCCTCTTGAAGGCGACGAACATCCCCTGGGCTAGCTCGGGCCTCACGTAGCCCACGCTGCCCTCGTAGGGGCCTATCTGCGTCTTGAAGAGGAGGTTGAAGAGCCTCACCTCACCTAGGGGGCCCCCGCAGACGGGGCAGGTGACCCCCTTCTCCCTGATCAGCCTCGTCATCTCCTCGGGGCTCAAGCCCTCGGCGTTGACCCCCAGCTTCTCCTCTATCAAGTGGTCTGCCCTGAACTTCCTCCCGCACTTCAGGCACTCCACTATGGGGTCGGTGAAGTGCTCGACGTGCCCGCTGGCCTCGTAGACCCTCGCCGGGCCGATAACCGGAGTCTCGATCTCAACCACGTAGTCGGAGTGGCTGTAGACGAAGTACCTCCTCCACTTCTCGATAAGCCTGTTCTTGACCGCCACCCCCAGCGGGCCTAGGTCGTAGAAGCCGGAGACTCCGCCGTAGATCTCGTATGAGGGCCAGAAGAACCCCCTCCTCCTGGCCAGCTCCATGAGCCTCTCGTACCTATCCTCGCCCCCCGCGGCAGGCAACACTTAACCCCCAGCAGGCACTTGATGCAGCGCCGCGGAGCCTCTTTAATAACTTCGAAGCCTACTCAACGGTTGCAGCCAAAAGGTGCTGGGGAGCCGCCGGCGGCTTGGTGAAGAGTTTTATCCACGCGGGGCTGGCTCTTCCGCGCGCCCCTCCAAGTTATCCGGCTTGGGGTGACGTTGTTGGGGGACGAGTACCTGCTCTACGTCGAGGAGACCCCCTGGGCCTTCGGGGGCTCCAGGAGGCCTCTGGAGCAGTCGGAGTACTTCCTCTTCGGCGCCCCCTTCGACTCCACCGCCTCCTACAGGACGGGGCAGAGGTGGGGGCCCGAGGCGATCCGGAGGGCCTCGGCGTTCATAGAGTTCTACAGCCTCCGCGCCGGCTTCGACGTTGACGAGATCCCCGTCGCCGACGTTGGAGACGTGGCCGTGGTCTACGGGGACGCCCGCGCCACGGTCTCTAGGGTGGAGAGGGTCGTCGAGGCTCTCGCCTCCACCGGGAGGATCCCCGTGATGCTTGGAGGCGAGCACACCGTCACCCTCGGAGCGGTCAGGGGCCTCGCCAGGGCCGGCAGGCTGCCCTGCCTCGTGGTGTTCGACGCCCACTTCGATTTGAGGAGCGAGTACGCGGGCCTGAGGCTCAGCCACGCCACCGTCATGAGGAGGATCATCGAGGAGGTGGGGCCGGAGAGGGTGGTCTACGTCGGTGTCAGGGGGTTCGCCCAGGAGGAGCTGGACTACGCGAGGAGGAGGGGCGAGGTCAAGTTCTACACCGTCAGGGACGTCATGATTATGGGTGAGGTGAACGTCGCCGCCTCGATCAGGAAGGACCTGAAGGACTGCAGGCACGTCTACGTCACGGTCGATATAGACGTCCTAGACCCGGCCTACGCCCCGGGCGTGGGCAACCCGGAGCCGGAGGGGTTCACCACATTCACCCTCTACGAGATAATACACGGCGTCGTCGACGGCAGGCTGGCCGGCTTCGACGTCGTCGAGGTCTCGCCGCCCCACGACTGCGGAGGCGTGACGGCGGCCGCGGCTGCTAAGACGGTGGTCGAGGTGGTCGCCGCCAGAGAGGCGGCTAGACGGCGTAGACCCTCCTGATGTACCCGGAGGAGGGATCCCTGGCCTTCACGAATATCCTGAAGCCGCAGTAGGGGCAGTACTTTACAGGCCTGGAGTCAAGCTCCTCCTTAAGTATCTCCCGCCCGCACCTGAGGCAGTAGTACCTCACCGGCCTCCTGCGTATCCCGTAGGGCAGAGTCTCGGCCTCAGCATGCTCCGGCTCATACGAGTCCCAGCCGAGAGGCTCCCCGGCCACGAGGCGCACCCCTATACAGCCCGGAGAGGTGGGCGGGCGCCTGTAATAATGCTTCACCCCGCCCGTCTAGCGGCGGGGCCCACGGGCCTTCCAGCGCGGGGGAAAAGTATTTAGCCCAGGCCCTATACTTGGGAGAACCCGGCTGTGAGGGCTGGGTGATCCAGCAGGCCATGAGTGACTTTTCGCTCTGCGGAGGGCTCCCCCCCGAGATCTGCGAGCAGCTCTCGGCTGAGGAGCAGATAATCAAGATCAGGCTGGAGAAGAGGAGGTTCGGCAGGGAAGTCACGATAATAGAGGGCATCAACGAGAAGGAGTTCGACTTGAAGAAGCTGGCGTCGGAGCTCAAGAGCAGGCTGGCAACGGGAGGCACCGCGAAGAATGGGAGGATAGAGCTTCAGGGAGACCACCGGCACCGGGTCAAGAAGATACTCGTGGAGCTAGGCTTCCCGGAGGAGAATATAACGATCATCGGCTGAGCCGGCGCCAGAGCCGGCCGCCGGCCCGGCCTCCCCACCGTTTTAGCCCGCATTGTAGGGCAGGGCCGGAACCCCGTCTTTCAGCCGCCCGCCCGGGCCAGCTAGCCCCTGAGCTGGTGCTCCAGGGGCAGCGGCTCCCCCCGCTCCACCGCCGCCAGCGCCTCGCTTATCCTGCCCCTGAGCGGCTCCAGGACGCACGCAGCCGGCCCCCTGGCGAGATCCTCGAGCCCCCTGAGCAGGCGGAGGCGGGCCTCGGGCTTTAGCTTGGAGTACCCGTACCGGCCGCCCCTCTCCCGGTACCTCTCGGGCTCCACCCTGGACATGTAGAGCCACTCCGCCAGCCACGCCTTCAACGCCTCCACGGCCTCCCGCGGCACGAGGCCCGCCTCCGCTAGCGCGGGCCACGCCTTGTCCCTCTTCACGAGGGTGCACGCCCAGCAGCCCATTCTGAGCGTCTCCAGGCTGCCCGTGGCGGAGTAGAGCGCCCTGAGCCACCGCCAGTGGGGGCTGCCCCAGGAGGGATCCCTCGAGTCGATGTACCGCCACACGTCCCCCGCGCTCCAGTCGAGGAGGGGGGCGTAGCCCTCGCCCCAGGGGATCCTGAAGCAGGAGCCCGCCGGGCAGCCGCGGCCCGAGCTGGGCCTGGCCCTCCAGGCTCTTAGCGTGGACTCCTCCGCCCTAACCCCCGTGATTACCGCGAGCTCGCCCCGCCTGGGCCTGCGGCCGAGCCACTCGAGGAGCGCTCTCCTCGCCGGGTTCAGCTTCCACCTCTTCGTGCACCACCTGAACCTGTTGCTGGGGGGAGTGTAGCCCCTGGCAATCATGCCCGCCAGGTCCTCGCCGGGGGCCGGCTGCGCGGCGACCGCGGTGAGCGGGATCCCGCTCCTCGCCGCGAGCCTGTTGAGGGCCTCCACGACGCCGAGGGCGTACCTCCTCAGCGGCGGCGGCTCGAGGAGGGTGTCGCTGTACACCACGAGCACCCTGGGGCAGGACCCCAGCCGGGAGCCGGGGCACCCGTCCAGCATGTAGCGCAGGGCCAGGTCCACGACTACGCTCGAGTCCTTACCCCCGGAGAACGCGACGAGCCAGTAGGGGCGGAGCGTGGCCGCCCTGAGCACGCTGGCAGCGCTCACTCCGGGATCCCGGGTAGCCAAGAGCGGGCACCACACCCGGGGGGTTGGCGGAGAGGGGCCAAGGGACTCTTAATTAGGTAATACCGGCGGCGCCCCGGCAGGCGAGCCGGGGCACACACCCTACCCGCCCTGGACAGGGAATATCTTGGGGAGCCTCACGCCCCTCTGCCCCTTGTACTTGCCGGCGTAGGGGTTCTCGGCTGGCGTGTTGAGCCTCACCAGGACTAGGTGGAGGAACCTGTCCCCCGCGTACAGCTTCACGGGGAAGCTCGACCCCACGACTTCAATGGTTAGCTGGCCCTCGAACCCGGCGTCCACCACCGTGGCCGGGATGTAGAGGCCCGTCCTCGCCCAGGTGCTCCTGAGGTTGACGAGGCCCGCGAGGTAGGGGGGTAGCTTGATGTACTCCATAGTGTGGAGGAGCACGTGCTCCAGGGGCTGGACTATGATCTCGTCGGCCTCCCCGCACTCATAGAACTCCCAGGGATCCCCCGGGTCCCTCGGGTCCAGCACCCTCCCCGTCCTCTTGAACCTGCAGAACTGCCGGCCCAGCCTAAGGTCCACCCCATTCTCGCGTATGATCTCGTCGTCGAAGGGTTCAATGACTAGCTCCCCGAGCGCTATCAAGCCCCTGATATCCCTATCACTCAGGATCAACCCGCGGCCCCCCGCCCCTGCCTAGCCGTTGGTAGCGTAGGCATAACATAAAGGGAGATAGCGTCAGTAAGAGCCCCCGGCCGGCTTCGGTTGCAGTTACCACTTCCAAGTGGTTAAGGGCGGGTCCACCGGCGCGCCCCGGAGGGTACGCTTTAAACCAAGCCGGGCCGCTAGCCGCGGGTATGGTGGATCGCCGTGGTGTGGGCCCGCGTCTCTAAGGCTTTGAAGGACCAGAGGCTGCAGAGGCTAGCACTAGCCATTGCAATCCTCGCCGCGGCAGGCTTGGCGCTCAGCACGGCTGGCGTCGTTGCCTTTGCTCAGGCCGAGGAAGCCGCCGGCGGGCAGGCCGGGCTCAGCGCGGGCCTCAAGTACATAGCCGCAGCGCTCGCCGTGGGCCTCGCCGGGATAGGGGCAGGATACGCCATCGGCGTCGCGGGCGCTGCCGCTGTCAGCGCGGTGACGGAGAAGCCAGAGGTCGCGGGAACTGCCCTCCTATATGTGGCCCTAGGCGAGGGAGTGGCGATCTACGGCCTGCTAATAGCTATACTACTCCTCTTCGTAGTCTAGCCGGCCCGCCGGGGGCTTCACCATTAAACCCCGGAGCCCTCTTTTCCCTCTCCTACCGGTGAATTAGTTGAGCGGCGCCTCCAGGGAGAGGTGGCAGCGGGACTTCCCCAGGTGGTTCGACTGGGTCCTGAGGGATGCTGAGGTCTACGACTACGGCAGGTACCCGGTTAAGGGTATGGGCGTGTGGATGCCCTACGGCTTCCAGATAAGGAGGAGGGTCGTAGAGCTGCTCAGGAGGCTCCTCGACGAGACCGGCCACGAGGAGGTCCTCCTCCCCCTCCTGGTGCCTGAGCAGCTCCTCAGGAGGGAGTCGGAGCACGTGAGGGGGTTCGAGGGCGAGGTCTACTGGGTCACCCACGGGGGCAGGGAGGAGCTGGACGTGAAGCTCGCCCTCAGGCCGACGAGCGAGACGAGCATAACGTTCATGGAGAGCCTCTGGATCCAGAGCTACCGCCAGCTCCCCAGGAAGTTCTACCAGATCGTCAGCATCTTCCGCTACGAGACGAAGGCTACCAGGCCGTTGATCAGGCTGAGGGAGGTCACCACGTTCAAGGAGGCGCACACCGTGCACGACAGCTTCGAGGACGCGGAGAGGCAGGTGCTTGAAGCGGTGGAGGTCTACAAGAGGCTCTTCGACAGCCTCGGCATCCCCTACATCATCTCCAGGAGGCCGGAGTGGGACAAGTTCGCCGGAGCCCTCTACACGATAGCGTTCGACACCGTGATGCCCGACGGGAGGGCCCTCCAGATCGGGACGGTGCACAACCTTGGCCAGAACTTCACCAAGGCCTTCGACTTCAAGATACAGCTGGCAGACGAGAGCCACGACTACCCCTGGCAGACCAGCTACGGGGTGAGCGACAGGGTGATAGCGACGCTCATCTCCATCCACGGCGACGACAGGGGGCTAGTCCTCCCCCCGAGCATTGCGCCGGTCCAGGTGGTGGTCGTCCCGATCCCCGCGGCCGGCGAGGGGGAGGTCGCCGGCTACCTCTCGAGGGTGAGGGAGGTTCTCGAGGACGCTGGGGTGAGGTACAGGGTCGACGACAGGGACGACTTGAGGCCCGGGGCGAAGTACTACTACTGGGAGCTGAGGGGGGTCCCCGTCAGGCTCGAGGTCGGCGCGAGGGAGGCGAGGGAGGGCACAGTGACGATGGCTAGGAGGGACACGCTGGAGAAGGCCAGCGTGAGGCTGGAGGAGCTGCCCCAGGCCCTGGAGAAGGCGTTCAGGGAGATAGAGGAGAACCTCAAGGCGAGGGCGTGGGAGTACCTCAAGTCCAGGGTGAAGAGGGCCAGGAGCGTGGAGGAGGCGAGGGAGTGGATCCAGGCGAGGGCGGGGGTGGTTGAGGTCCCCTGGTGCGGCCGGGAGGAGTGCGCCGTGAAGCTGGAGGAGGAGCTGGACGCCAGGGCCCTGGGGACGCCGTGGCCCAGGGAGCCCGCGGATGGGGAGAGGTGCCCCGTCTGCGGCGCCAGGGCCGTCACGTGGATGAGGTACGCAAAGTCATACTAGGCCCGGGGGTCAGCCTTTAAACCTCCACGCGCCCCCGGACTGGCCCCGGAGGGAAGTGGGCCTTAACGGGTGGGCCGGTAGCTCAGCCTGGAAGAGCGCCGCCCTCGCACGGCGGAGGTCCCGGGTTCAAATCCCGGCCGGTCCACCACACCCCCTCCTTCAGCGCCTCCTGCCGCGGAGGGGTGAGAGGCTCCTGGAGAGGAGGAAGAGGGCCCCGAGCCCTAGGGCTTTAGGTGTCAGGCTCTTCAGGAAGGCCCGTGAGGGGTAGAGCTCCCCCCTCGGCAGGGTCTCCCTCTCCAGCAGGTCGGGCGTCGGCTCCCTAGCGCGGGCCCTGGCGATTGACTCGATCATCTCCTCGGCGTCCTCCTCGGTTATGATGCCGTACCTGGCCTTCACCCTGGTGAGCCCCTCGACGGCGGTGTAGGTGGCCTCCGCCACCCCCTCCCGAGTCAGCCACTCCGTCTCGTAGTTTAGCATCTCCTCCCATGAGGAGGCCTGCTCCACGAGCCTCCTGTGCTCCTCGAGCGTCCTCGCTAGCAGCCTGTACCCGAAGGCCTTGGGATTGCAGAACGCCGGGCTGCCGGGGTCAACAAAGGGCGCCAGGGGGCCCACGAAGGCGTCGAGCCTCCGGGCCTTGGAGCCGATCCTCCTGTAGAGGCTCTCCACGTACCTCGGGATCCCGGCCGCGGACTCCAGCGTCTGGAGCGGGAGGCCGACCATGAAGTAGAGGTCGAGCCTCTCGAACCCCATCGAGAGCGCGTTGGAGATGAAGGACTCCAGCTCCTCGTTCCCGTAGTGCCTCCCGAACCGCCACCTCACCCGCTCCTCCTGGCTCTCCGGGGAGATCTGGAGGAACCACGCCCCCGGGACTGACTTGACGACCTCGAGGAACTCCCGGGTGGGGGGCTTGAAGAACTCTATTATCAGCGTGCTGTCGAAGCCCCTCTCCCTCAGCTCACTCGCCAGCGCCTCCACCCACTTAGCCCCCAGGAGCTGCGTGTCACCGACTATGAAGACCGGTATCTTCATGTACTCCTGTATACTCATTATCTCGCTGGCCATGGTCTCCGGGGACTTCACGGCGAGCCCCCTCCTCCCGAAGAACTTGAAGTAGGTGAACCTGCTCCCACCGCACGTGACGCAGCTGTAGGCGCACCCCTTGAAGGCGAGCACCGCCCCGATGGGCTCCTGGAGGAAGCGGGCGAAGGGGAGGAAGGAGAGGGGGTCCCCGGATTTAGCGGCCTGCCTGAAGAGGAAGGCGTAGTCTATGGCGTAGGGGTCGAGGCTCTTCGGCGCCGGCCTGAGCCCGGTGGTGCGGATCCTCCCGGAGGAGTCTCTCCAGGAGAGGTTCGGCACGTCCTCCAGGCGCCCCCTGCCATCCACAACGCTCTCGGCGAGCTTGAGGAAAGCGTCCTCAGTCGTGTCGCCCAGCACGACGCAGTCGACCCACGGGTACCTCTTGAGGATCTCCCTGTGGTAGATGGTCGCCGAGAGGCCGCCCATTACGACCTTCGAGTCGGGGTGGCACTCCTTGACCAGCCTGGAGATCTCGAGCGCCCCCTGGGCGTGGACTAGCCAGTGGAGGTCCACCCCGTACACGTCGGCCTCAACGCTCCTAATCGCCTTCTCAACGTCGAACCCGGGGTCCACGAGCATCCTGGCGGCGAGGTTCATAATGAATACCCTGAACCCCCTCTTGCCAAGGTAGTTGGCGAGGGAGAGGAAGCCTATAGGGTACAAGTCGAAGACCGGCGTTGAGGGCACGAGGTCGCTTATCGGCCCGTAGTGCCTCCTCACCTTCCTGAAGTCATAGAGCGCCGGCGCGTGGATGAGCACGACGTCGAACCTCAAGCTTGAAGGCACCCAGAGTGATTACGCATAGAGCTGCATAAAACGACTTTCGCGGGCACGCCGGCCACTACGGCTCAGCCGCGGCGCCAAGCTTTTACTAGGCGGGGGCACTGGCTCAGAGTGAGGCGGAGCCGGCCGCCTGCCGAGAGGGAAGGTGGGGGACTGTTGGTGGAGAAGTGGAGGCTCGCGGTTAGGTCGCTGCTCACGCCTAGGCTGCTCCTATCCCACGGGGGCGGCGGCCGCGAGACGTCGGACGTGGTGGAGAAGCTCATCAGGAGGCTCGTGCCCCGCGAGCTGTGGAAGGTGGGCGACGGCACGGGCCTCGACCTGCTGGATGACGCTGCCCTGGTGCCGGTGGACGGCGGGAGGGTTGCGGTAACCGTTGACTCCTACACCGTCGACCCCATATTCTTTCCCGGCGGGGACCTGGGGCTCCTCGCCGCGAGCGGGACGATCAACGATCTCCTCATGGTCGGCGCCCGCCCTGTGGCGGCGCTCGACGCGATCATAGCCGAGGAGGGCCTCGAGGTTGAGACCCTGGCCCGCGTCGTCAACAGCATGGTTGAGACCTTCAAGGCTAACGGGGTCGCGTTGATAGGCGGGGACTTCAAGGTCCTCCCCAAGGGGAGCGTCGACAAGCTCGTTATCACAACGGTGGGCATAGGCACCGTCGTGAAGCCGATCAGGGACGACTCCATAAAGGACGGGGATAAGATAATAGTCAGCGGCTACGTGGGCGTGCACGGCGCGGCAATACTCTCGGCCAGGCAGGCGTTCGGGTTGAAGATGGAGGTGAAGAGCGACGTGAAGCCCCTAACCGACCTGATGCTGCCGCTGATCGAGAAGTACGGGGACTACATCCACGCCGCGGGCGACCCCACGCGTGGAGGAGTGGCGATGCTCCTCAACGACTGGGCCTCGAAGAACGGGCTCGTCATAGTAGTCGACGACGCCAAGATCCCGGTGACGGAGGAGGTCATGAAGTACTCCGAGGTCCTGGGCATAGACCCGCTCTCCCTCGCAAACGAGGGCGCCGCGGTGCTAGCAGTAGACCCTGCAGTAGCGGATGAAGTGGTGGAATTCATGAAGAGCAGGGGCTACGAGGCGGCCAACATCATAGGCGAGGCGAGAGCGCCCAGGGACCCCAGGCACAAGGGGATAGTGCTGGCCAGGACGAGGGTCGGAGGCTTCAGGATAATAGAGCCGCCGAGCGGGGAGATAGTGCCTAGGATATGCTGAAATACGAGAGGGGAGAGGAGCCCCTCCCCCTTGGGGGTCCGCTCTTTAGCCCAGCCTCTCCGCTAGCTCCTCTATGCTCCTAAACGCTTCCGTCTCCGCCAGAGCTCGGGGGTATCCGAGCGCCTCCTCTAGGCCCGGGTCGTGGGGGACGTAGTGGCCCTCTATCTCCTCGAGCCTGCGGCCGACGCCCACGGCGTCGTTCACCACCATCTCCACGTTGGTGTAGCCCTCCTCCCGGAGCAGCTCGATGTACCTCTTGGCGCTGTCGTAGGCCATCTTCGAGGGCGTCGTGACCACTAGTATCGACGCCTTTCCGTCCACGATGTTGAGTAGATCGAGGAGGACGTCGCTGAGGCCGGGCGGAGTGTCTATGACTACGTGCGTGTACTCGTCGTAATCTAGGGCCCCGAGCATCTCCCTGACGGCGTCAACCGCCTCCTGGCCCCTGAGGGGTGCGGGCTTGTTCCTGGTGTACGGCGCTATCCCGATGTAGCCGACGCCGTCGACCTCCACGGGCTTAATGCCCTTCTCCTCCCCCGGCTCTACCCTCGCGGGGTCGATGCCGAGCGCTACGTGCATGTTCGGGTCGCTCACGTCGGCGTCGACGAGCAGCGGCTTGAAGCCCCTCTTCCTGAGGGCGAGCGCTAGGAGCACTGAGACGATGGTCTTGCCCACCCCGCCCTTGACCCCGGTTACGAGTATCACCCTGCGCTTCGACAGTTCCCTCTCGATCCTCGCGAGCCTCGGGTCCCTCGCTACCTCCCTCACGTCACTCCACCTCGAAGACCAGCCTGACCCCCCGGCCCTGGACTACCTCGAAGTCCCGGGAGCCGCAGCGGGGGCACTTGACGTGGGCGTGCACTGACTCAGGGACGAAGTGAATGTACTCCCGCTCCTCGTCGCCCAGTTTGAGGTCGGAGAGCGTCCAGGTGTGGCCGCAGCGCCTGCACCTGAAGACGGTCGGCTCCACCTCGTACTCCACCCTGACGCCCGGCGCCACCTCGCCTATCATCATTTCCACGTACTGCTTCAACACGTCGACGTCTATGTTCTGCAGCTCTCCTAGGATCACCTTCACCCGCCTGACCCTGCCGTTCCTGCGGAGCCCCGCCTCCACCTCCCTGACTAAGGCCTCCGCTATCGCCCACTCATGCATAATGCTCCCCCACAGCGGCTAGGGGAGTCGCCACGTCTTGGTTTAAATGTGCGCCGCGCTCAAGCCCCGCGTGCACCCGCCCCTGCTCAGCTCCTAGACGCGCCGCCCCCTGAGTCCGGGCCTGCCACGCCGCACTCAGCTTCAAGCACTCTCCCGAGCCCCTCGCGGCACGAGCCGCTCTCCCTGAGCTTGTAGACCACGACCGGTGTCTTCGAGAGGACTCTGAGGGCATCGATGTAGGGGTCAGCGTCGAGTACGCCGGTGAGGTTCGGCCAGAGGGTTCTCACGAGGAGGTCTGGGTCCCCGGTGTACTTCTCCGCCTCGGGCTTGACGACGATTCGCTCGTCCTCCCTGCACCTGGGGCAGGCGAAGACGAGCACTATCTCATCCGCACCGTGCTCCTCGGCCATGGAGAGGAGGTTCAAGGCGTCGACTCCAGCGTCGACTACCACGCAGCAGCCCAGGCGGCTCCCGTGGAGGCGTGAGGCCTCCTCAGCCAGGCAGAGGGAGTACTCGGAGGCCAGGCTCCCCACTACCCCGACGAGCTTCAAGCCCATGCTACCTCCTCCACTGTAGGGCGCCGGCGACGGCCTGGCCCAGGGGGATCCCCCCGTCGCCCGGGGGGACGAGCCTGTTGTAGAGCACTCTCACCCCCGCCTCGGCCGCGGCGTCCACGACCCCCTCGGCTATGTAGTCGTTGACCGCGGCCCCGCCGCTGAAGGCGAGGGGCGCCCTCACCTCGCCCAGGGCGGCCTCCGCGAGCGCCCTGCCGACCCAGTAGAGGGCGGTCGCAGCCGCCTCGGCGGCCCTGCCCTCGAGGGCCCCCTCGACCACGTGCTCCACCACCCTCAGGGGGTCTAGGACCCCAGCCTTCACCGGGGGCTCCAGCCTCTTGTCGGGCCTCGCGCCGCGCATCCTGAGCCAGGCCTCGAGCCTTATCGCGGGCTCCCCCTCATAAGTCCTCTTGAACGCGACGCCGAGAAGCGCCGCTATCGCATCGGCGAGCCTGCCGGCGCTGCTCGACTTGAACGCCGCCCCCTTCGCCTGGGCGTAGGCGACCCTCACCTCCTCCGGGGAGACGCCCCTGCCCAGCACGCCTAGCTTGGAGAGGACCCCCTCCACCTCCTCGAGCGTGTAGCCTAGGGAGAGGATGCCGACCGCCACCCTCGCCGGCCTCTTCGCGGCGGCGTCGCCGCCGGGCAGGGGGAAGTAGCCTATGTGCCCGGCCCTCTCGAAGCTCCCCCCCTCCACGACTAGGGCCTCCCCGCCCCAGATCGCCCCGTCGACCCCGTAGCCGGTGCCGTCCACCGCCACCGCGGGGTACGGGGCCTCGAGGTCGACCCGCCACTCGGCGAGGGCGGAGAGGGCGTGGGCGTGGTGGTGCTGCACCTCCACTATGCCGCCGGCCCCAAGCTCCTCGGCCAGGTCGGGGGCGATCCTCCTGTTCGAGTAGGCCGGGTGCATATCCACCACCACGTACTCGGGGTGAAGCCTGTAGTTCTCGGCGAGCCACCTCACCTCGGACTCGAGCTCCGCGAGGTTAGCCGGGTTGTCCAGGTCCCCAATGTACTGGGTCAGCACGACCTTGTCGTCGAATGCCACGGCGCCGGCGGTCTGCAGCTCCGCCCCGAGCGCTACGGACTCGGGGAGCTTGATGGGGACCCGGATCCAGTGGGGGGCGTAGCCCCTGCCCCTCCTGAGCATCACCACCCAGCCGCGGGTCTTCCTGAGCACGCTGTCGTCGACCCTGTGCACTATCTCCCTGTCGTGCTCAACTATGTAGTCCACCTCGCCCTGGAGCTGGTCGAGGAGGCAGTCGAGGTTCGTGCACATCGGCATCCCGTGCCTGTTCCCGCTGGTCATTATCAGGAATCCGTCCCTGACCGAGTCGAGGAGGAGGACCTGGAGCCCCGTGTAGGGCATCATGACTCCGAGCGTGTCCAGCCCCGGGGCGACGAGATCCGAGACTGGGGCTCCGGGCCTGCGCTTGAGGAGGAGTATCGGCCTCTCCGGCCCCCAGAGGATCCCGCAGTCCCCCTCGTCGAGCTCGACTATCCTCGCGGCCGCCTCGCAGTCCCTGGCCATGAGTGCAAGGGGCTGCGTCGGCCTGTCCTTGATCCTCCTAATCCTCTCCACCACGTCGTCCCTGCTAGCGAGGCCGGCGATGTGGTAGCCCCCGACCCCCTTCAAGGCGAGGACGTGGCCCTCCTCGACCAGCCTCGCAGCCTCGGCTACGGGGTCCTCGACGTCGAGCCTCCTGCCGTGGGAGTCGAGGAGGAAGGTCCTGGGCCCGCAGACGGGGCAGCTCATCCCCTGCGCGTGGTGCCTCCTAACGTTCCAGACGTCCTCGTACTCCCTCCTGCACTCGGGGCAGAGGGGGTACTTGTTCATCGAAGTGTTCTCCCTGTCGTAGGGCAGCCTGTACATCATCGAGAACCTGGGGCCGCACCAGGCGCAGCTGTTCCAGGGGTACCTGTACCTCCTGCCCCCCGGCGTCCTGATCTCCCTGATGCACTCCATGCAAATCCCGAAGTCAGGGGGTATGGCGCTCCTCGCCGTCACGCTCCTCCCGCTCTTCTCTATCGTGAAGCCCTTGAAGCCCCGGGGCTCGGCCTCCTCGACAACCAGCTCCTCTATCCGGGCGGGGGGAGGCTTCTCCCTCTCCAGCCTCTTGATGAACTCCCTCACCCTCCCCCCGTCGCCCTCGACGTGTATGAGGACCTCGCTCCCACCCATGTTCCTGACAAAGCCGGAGAGGCCTAGGCGCAGGGCGAGGCGGTGGACGAAGGGCCTGAAGCCGACGCCCTGCACTATGCCGACGACCCGGATCCTGGCGGCGGAGGGGTTCATTAAGCCACCTCACCCAGCCTCCTGAGGAGGCCCTCGAAGTCCTCGGACTTCTCCTCCAAGTCCCTTATAAACTCCTCCACGTCGCTGTAGAGGCGCTTCGCCTCCTCCTCGTCTATCTTGGAGATGATGATCCCGGCGTGGACTATGACCACGTCGCCCACTTCGACCCCGCCGACGGTGGAGGCGTCGACGTCAACCACTACCCCGTTCGCGAACTCCACCTTCGCAAGGCCGTCCTCGCTGACCTCGACAACCTTGCCGGGGATCCCGAGGCACACGCCTACCACCCCTGCGGGGTCTAGATGAGGGAGAGGCTTTTAGCCACGCTCTCCGCTAGGCCACCGCCGCCGAACCTAGCCCAGACGGAGCAGGCCCCCTCAACGCTCACCATGCAGGGCCCGTAGGGCGTGCCGGGCGTGCACCTCTTCATGAAGAGGGGGCAGTCGGTGGGCTTGGCGAGGCCTAGGGTTACCTCGGCGCACCTGCAGCCGGGCGGGAGGTCGTAGCGCCACTCCTCGGGCGTGGGCTCTCTTATGCCGTACTGCTTGAGGGCGTCGTACTTGGAATACTTGTCCCTGAACGCCAGGCCGCTCTCGGGCACGTAGCCCAGGCCCCTCCACGCGGCGTCCACCACCTCGCAGCACTCGTTGATGAGGCGCTGCGCCACGGTGTTGCCCTCCCAGGTCACGGCCCTCTTGTACTCGTTCACCAGCCTCGGCTTCCCCTCCCTGAGCATTAGGAGTATCAGGAGCACCGCCTTCAACACGTCTATGTGCTCGAACCCAGCCACCACCGTGGGGATCCCGAACTCCCTGGGGACGAACTCCCACGCCTTAGCCCCCGTGATGGTTGAGACGTGGCCCGGCGCTATCACGCCCCTGATGGGGGCGTCCCTGTGGGCCTCGAAGGCGTACCTCATAATGGGAGGGGTGAGCCTGTGAACGTTTATCGCCGTCATCTTCTCGGGGAGCCTCCCGTTCACCACCGCAGAGGCGAGCGCGGGGGCGGTGGTCTCGAAGCCAACCGCTATGAAGACAGACTCCTTCGGGTCCCTCCTGTAGTGCTTGATCGCCTCCACTATGCCGTAGACTATTACGACGTCCGCCCCCTGGGCCCTGGCGTCGGCGAGCGTCCTAGGCCTCGAGGACCCCGGGGGCTCGCTCCCGGGCAGTAGGTAGACGTCGCCGTAGGTGTAGACCCTCACCCCATCCATGGCGAGCCTTATCGCGGCGTCGACGTAGAAGGCTGGAGTGATGCAGACCGGGCAGCCGGGCCCGGCGACGAGCTCCACGTTCTCCGGCATGAGAGACCTGATGCCCCCCGAGACGATCGTGTGCTCGTGAGTCCCGCAGAAGTCCATGATCTTAACAATCCCGTCAACGTCACGGGCAACCCTGTGGATGAGCTTGGTAACCTTCTCAGCCGCCGCCCGAGAATCGCCTCCGCCAGCCTGCAGCTGCTGCAATCCCACACACCCACTTCCACTTAAAAGGCCAGCGCCAGGGCCCAGTGCTATCTTCGCGAAATCCCCGGGGGGAGCAGGCTATAAGCATTGATTTATAGCTGGTCTATACCGCCGCTCGTGTTCTAAGCCTTAGACCCGGTCTTCCTGAAGGCCTCCGGGATGGCGGCGCTTGCGGGGTTCACCGGGGAGGGGTAACGGGTGACCGGGGGAGGACTGGGTGGGGCGTGGAGCCGCCGCCGGGATTCGAACCCGGGACCTCCGCCTTACCAGGGCGGCGCTCTGCCAGCTGAGCTACGGCGGCTCCCACTCGACTCCAGCCCTCCACCGCCCCCCTTTAATTATTTACCGCGCTAGGGGGACGCTCGGGGTCTTGGAGCGCCCCCTCTTCATCGCCTCCCCCCGGGTGGGGGGTTACTTGTAGTGCTCGGGGCCGGGGAATTTGCCTTCCCTCACCTCCCTGGCGTAGTCCTCGATGGCCTTCCTTATGAGGCTGGCTGCGTCGGCGTAGCGCTTCGCGAATGGGGGAGTGTAGAAGCTGAGGCCTATTATGTCGTGTAGGACTAGGACCTGCCCGTCGCAGTGGGGGCCGCTTCCTATGCATATCGTGGGTATGCCTATGGACTCCGTCACCCTCCTGGCGACGTCCGCCTTCGTGAACTCCACCACCACGGCGAACGCTCCGGCCTCCTCGAGTGCCTTCGCATCCCTCACTATCGCCTCGGCCTCCGTGGGGGTCTTGCCCATCCTCCTGTAGCCGCCCAGCCTAGCGGCCCTCTGGGGGGTGAGGCCGACGTGGCCCATGACCGGGATCCCGGCCCTGACTATAGCCTTAACCACGTCCGCGACCTCGCTGCCGCCCTCGAGCTTCACCGCCTCCGCCCCGGCCCTAGCGAGGGCGCCGGCGTTTAGCACCGCGTCCCGCGTCGAGGCCTCGTAGCTCAGGAATGGCATGTCAGCTACTATGAGCGCGCAGGGCTTAGCCCTCGCCACTGCGGCGGTGTGCCTGAGCATGTCCTCCACCGTGACTGGCAGCGTGGACTCGTAGCCGAGGACCACCATCCCCAGGCTATCCCCCACGAGGATAGAGTCCACGCCAGCCTCGTCAGCCAGGGCGGCGGTGGGGTAGTCGTAGGCCGTCACCATCACTATCCTCTGCCTGCCCTTCATCGAGGCGAGCGCGGGTGCCGTCACCTTCCTCCTCCCAGACCTGCACGACAAGACGGGCCTCCTCCCCGTGGACGGGCGGGCTCCGTGGGTCTCGGGGAGGGCGCCGGGTATTATTTGGCCTTAACCCCCGCCGGGGCTGGGGGTTGAGCTTGGCGCGAGCCTACGACGTGGCAGTGGTCGGCGCGGGCGTCGCCGGTGCGTGGGCTGCGCTGCACCTGGCTAGGAGGGGCTTGAGGGTGTTCCTCGCCGCGCCAGAGGGCGTGCTGGGGGGGCCCGCTTCGCTGGCGGCCGGCATCGTGACCACCCAGCTCGCCGAGCCCCACCTCTCCTGGGCCCTCCGCTCGCTCGAGCTTTACCGGGAGGCCGGGGTGGCTAGGCGCGTCAGAGCCGTCTGGATCGCCCCGTGGGAGGTCGTGGACTCGGTGCTCGCAGCGCTCGGGGAGCGCGGGATCCCCTGCGGCCCCCTCGACGAGGCCCAAGCCACGGAGCTGGCTGGGGTCGAGGTCAGGACGCCCCCAGGGCTTAAGGCCGCGTTCACCGAGGACGCCCTGCTCGACCTGAGCGCCCTCGCCTCCTGGCTCTCCACTCAGCTCGAGCGGCTGGGGGTCGAGGTCTCGCCCTGCAGGGCGCTCGCCGCGAGCGGCGGGAGCGTGGACTGCGGCTCCCACGCGGTTGAGGCCGGCGAGGTCATCGTCGCCGCCGGGCCGTGGACCCCCGGGGTCCTAGGCGTCCCCCCCGAGAGGCTGGGGTTAACGGTCTACAGGTGCCAGGCCTCGAGCGTGGACCTCCCGGGCCTCAAGGCGCCCGTCTACGTGGACCTTGATAGCGGAGACTCCGCCTACGCCGTGCCGGAGTCCCCGGCCACCGCGGTCGTGGGGGACGGCCCCAACGACCCGCTCCGGGATCCCGGCGAGGCCACCCCCCTGCCCGAGGCCCCGTATGAGGCTCTGGAGACCCTCTCAACCGCCCTGCCCGCGGCGCTGGAGGCGAGCCCCAGGACATCGTGGGCCGCGCCGTGCATTCTCGCGGGGGACGGCTACCCGCTCCTCGGGAGGCCCTGGAGGGGGGCGCCACTCGTCTTCACGGGCCTCAACGGCTACGGCCTCATGGTAGCCCCGGCGCTCGCGGAGATCCTGGCGAGGCACGTGGCCGACGGCGAGGAGATCCCCGGGGAGGTGAGGGCCTCCAGGCCCCTGGAGCCCTGGCGCGGCGGGGGGCCGCCCCCGGAGCCCTACAGGACCCACTAGCCTCCTACCGCCACGACGGCCTCTTCTCCTTCACAGTCAGCAGGCTCAGGCCGAGGTCCTTGGGGGGCACCCGCCACCGTGCCGCTAGCGAGGCCATGTCGGCTGCGAGCCTGGCCTCGAGCGTCGCCCCCCTCGCCTTCCAGCTCTCCTCCCCCACGAGCACGAGGGAGACCCCCGCCTCCACCGCGAGCGCGGCTAGCGCCGCCACGACGCCGGTGGAGTCGGCGTCCACAAGCTCGTAGAAGTTGTTCAAGCCCAGCATCACCGGCACGCTGGGGGGGAGCCTCTCCGAGAGCACCCTCGCGGCTATCAGCCCCTCCAGCGCCCCCGGGTGCACGGGCGGGTTCAACACGGGGTCAACGACCACCCTGGAGTAGCCGAGGCCCCTCGCCCTCGACGCGGCCCTAACGAGGCTCTCCACCCGCTCCCTCCACGGCGCCCTCGGGTCGCTGGGGACGAGCACGAACCACGCCGCCCCCCTAAGCCTCGGGGGGATCCCGTCGAGCCTGTCGGGGGTGAGGCTGAGCACCAGAGACGCCCCCGCCTCCACCGCCTCGGCCTGGAGGCTCTCATCCCAGTAGTCGAAGCCTGCCGGGATCCCCCGCGCGGCGAGCCATGAGGCCAGGCCGAGGGCAGCCCTCGCCCCCCCGCCGCCCGCGGCCCCCGCGACGACGAAGTCGGCCCCCTCAGCCGCCCTCGCCAGGGCCTCGGCGCGGGCATCGTACCACGCGCTGTCAGCGTAGACCTCCGAGGCGACGAGGAGCGGGGGAGGCCTCCCCGGGATCCCCGCGGCCACGGCCCCCCTCATCTCCCCGAGGACGCGGAGCACCACAACCGCCCTCCCCCGGGGATCCCGCCACGGCGGCTCCCCCCCGCCGGCCCAGCTGGACCCGTGGACCTCTAGGTAGTCGGCCAGCGCCTCAAGCGAGGGGGGCCCCTCGACTAGCCTAGCCCTGCACCCGGCTGGGGGCCGGTAGCGGGGGGGCGCTACCACGACCCCGCCCACGCTGCAAGCCTCGAAGAGCGGGATAACCACGACCCCGAGCCTCTCGAGCCTCGCCCTCACGCCGGGGTCGACGCTTGAAGGGTCCGGGGTCGCAGCGTAGAGCCGGGCAGCCACCCCTCGAGCCACCGGCTCCCCCAGGGGTGGGGGGCTGCTACTTCTTCCTCCCGCCGCTCCGGCGCGCCGGCGTGGCCCCGGCGAGGAAGTCTAGGAGGCTCGCTTGCCTCGCCCCGGATTTGAGGGTCTTCTCAGTCACGCCGAAGTAGCCCAGGATCCTTAGGGCTGCGGGGATCACCTGCTTCTCGATGTAGTAGTTGACGTCTACCTCGCTGGGCTTTACGGTGAAGTAGGGCCTCGCCCTCCTCGACACGTTTCCGGCCCCCTTCACTATCACGTAGCCAATCTTCGCCCCCGGCGCCACCTTGATGCCCATCGACTCCATTATCCTCGCCGCCACGGCGTGGGGGGCCTCCGCCTCGTACTCCTCAGGCCTCTTGGTCAGCGTCTTCCATATCACAAGCTTCTCGATCGGCACCCTGCCGGCCTTCAGGTCCTCTATAACCCTCCTGACGTACTTGACCGCCTCGTCCACCCCGCCCGTTCTGAGGACGAGCTCGGCGACCTTGAGCTGCGTCTCCTTCGCCAGCTCGCTCCAGTCCCCCCTCACGGCCTCGAAGCCCACCACGTCTATCTTGCCGTCCTGGGTGAGGCCCACGTACCTCTTCTTAGCCTCGGTGAAGAAGACCTTCCTGTACACCTTCTCCAGCTTGACCTCGAAGCCCAGCTCCTTCTCGATGCGCTCGATGAGCTTCTCGACCACCCCCGGCTTGTAGGTGACGAAGAGGCTGTCCGTGTCGCCGTATATGACGTCGAGCCCCATCTCCTTCGCCATCTTTATCGAGGTGGTGATGAGGCTCCTCCCCCACGCGGTCACCGCCTCGGCGCACTCCCTGCAGTACCACCTCGCCGCGGGCCAGCCCATGTAGCCGTAGCTTGCGTTCGCGAGCACCTTGATCGCCTTCTGCCTCTCGTCGAGCAGCCTGTACTCCGGGCTGTCCTTCGGGTACTTCTTCATCTCCTCCTTGATCGCCCTCCTCCAGCCGAGGAACCTCTCGAGCACCCTCCTGAAGAAGCCGGGCGGGCTCTTCCTGAACTTGTGCCCCACCTCGGGGGCTACGTTGACCTCCTCGGGGTCGTAGGGCTCGCCCGGCCTGACGAGGGTGTCTGGGCCGACGTTGTACTTTATCATGATGTTCGGGTACATGCTTGCGAAGTCTAGGACTGCTATGTTCTCGTGGACGCCCACCTTCGGCTTGAGGACTATGGCGCCCGTGTACTTCTCCTCCCTCCTCTCGACCCTGTTAGGCACCAGCTCCCCGGCCTTGAACGCCTCCCTGATTAGCCTCCACTCCAGCCTGAAGCCCACGCTCGCAGCCATGACCTGGTCGAGGGGGAGCCCGCTCACCTGGCTGAGCTGGGCGCCGAAGGGCAGGAACCTGTGGGCGAGCCCCATCGTGGAGTCGACGTCGTCGGCTGTGTACTGCTTGAGAATGGGCCTCTTCTTCTCGTCGTCCCAGTACTCCGCTATCTGCCACCACTCCAGGATCACCCTCTCACTCTTCCTCTTCACCCCGAGGTACTCCGCCACCTCCTCCAGGCTCTTCACCTTGACCTCGTGCATCTCATCCGCGAAGTCGTACAGGTCGACGTTGAGCCTGCCGGGTACGGAGATGTGGCCGTAGACGCTCGGCTGCGGCGTCGCCCCCCTCCGCCTCCCAACCTCCAGCCTCAAAGCGTGGATCTTAGCCCTCTCCATGAGGTAGGGCCAGTCGAACCTGTTCTGGTTGTAGCCGACGATGATGTCGGGGTCCGTCTTCCTCACCGCCTCCACGAACCTCGCTATTAGCCTCTTATCGCTGCGCCCGTCCGCCTCCAGGATGACCGCCTCCCCGCCGGGGTGGACCTTGTAGCCTATCAGTATCACCGGGTCCCTCCTCGGATCAGGGCTCCTCTGGGGGTTGTAGGCCTCGATGTCGAAGGCCATGATCCTGAGGCCCTCGAGGGGGTCCCTCATCACGGCCTCCTCGGCCTCCTCGATCTCCCCCTTCACCGTGAACGCCTTGTCAACGTAGTAGCCGGGGGCGCTCACCTCCTCGACTGCGGCCCTGTACCAGCGGAGGGGGTAGATGTTCTTGTCTATGAGGAACCTCATCGCGAACCTGATGTCAGCCTCTAGGACCTCCCTCACGCCGGGCAGGTTAGCGACCTCCCCCCGGTACTCCCTCACCGCCTCGGGGATGAGGGTCTCAACCCTCAACGCCTTCACCGGCCTCCCGAAGTACCTCCTCTCGACGAGGTCGACGGAGGTAATCGGGCTCCTCGGCTTCGAGAGCCTCCTAATCATCTCGGCGACCTCGCCGGGGTCGGCGTCCTCCTCGAGGAGGGCGTAGAAGTATGGCCTGAAGCCCTCGTAGAACAGCACCGCCCTGCCGCCGTCGCTGAGGCGGGCCCAGAGGACTAGCCTAGCCTTCCCCCCAACCACCTCGTAGCTGGCGTCGAGGAGCTGGAACTCCACAACACCCTGCCCGGCCAAGACGCGGCACCGTCCCCTATAGCAGACTTAGGGGCTCCCCAGCCCTATTGTATTGACCGCCCGCCCCTGGGGGGTGCTACACGGGTCTCACCTGCGCGGCGGGGAGAAGGCGCCTGCGCAGCTTAAGGCATGGGAGGGTGGATGTAGTGGCGGGTGTAAGCGTAGACGGGGCGGTGGAGGCAGCCGTCGAGGGGGCGGTGGAGGAGGGCTACGAGGGGCTGGCCCTTACCTGGCGCCGGGCCTGCCCGGAGGGCGTCAGGCCGGGGGTGCTCGTGGCCGTTGAGGGCGTAGACGGTGCCGGGGTGACGACGCTGTCCAGGATACTAGCCGGGGCGCTGGCGAGGCTCGGGCTCAGGGCGGTCTACACGAAGGAGCCGACCGGGGGGCCGGTGGGGAGGCTCATCAGGGAGGCGCTCGTGGGGGGCGGCGTTGACGCTAGGCTCGCCGCGCTGCTCTTCGCCGGCGACAGGCTCTGGCACCTAGCGAGCGACCCGGGCCTCCCGGGCGGCTCGGGGGTCCTGGGGGCCCTGGGCAGGGGCTATGTTGTGGTCTCGGACAGGTACAAGTACTCGAGCATAGCGTACCAGGGCCGGGTGGCGGGGTACGACTGGGTCTGGCAGGTCAACGCCTACGCCCCGCCGGCCCACGTGGTGGTGTACGTGGACGTCGACGCCGGCACTGCGCTTGAGAGGCTTAGGGCCAGGGGCGGCCGGTGGGAGTACTACCACCAGCCCGGGGAGGTCGAGGCTAACCTCGACTCCTACAAGCGGCTCCTCGACTGGCTCGCCGAGGAGCCTGAGCACGGGCCGGGCAGGGAGCCGGGGGCCTGGAGCCGGCTCCTCGGCGATCGGGGGATCCCGGTTGGGTGCCTCTACCCCACCCCGCCGGCTTACCCGGCCATCGTCAGGGTGGATAACCGGGGGAGCCTCGCAGACGCGGCCAGGCGGGCGGTCGCGGGCGTCGCGGGGGCCCTCACGAGGATGGGGCTGGCCGCGGCCGGCGGGGCTTCGAGGCTCGGCTCAAGGCCTCCCCTGAAGCTCGGCTAGCCCGGGGGCCTCTCCTGCCTGAAGCTTGACGTGACGGCCATCGAGCCCAGGGCCGCCAGGGCCGCGCCGGGGACCGCGTGCTCCGGCGGCTTCTCGCCGAGGACTAGGAGGGCGAGGGCGCTGGCCCCGAAGGGCTCGAGCAGCGTTAGCGTCGTCACGAGGCTGGCGTGGTAGTATTTCAGGGCGTAGTTTAGGAGGGTGTGCCCCCCAATCATTGGGACCAGGCCGAGGGCCAGGAGGTAGGGGATGCTCCGGCGCGGGACAAGGAGGGGGCTCCGGCCCGCCAGGGCGAGGTAGGCCGTGACGAAGGCGAGGGCCGCGGTGTAGGCGGTGAGGGTGTAGGAGAGCGTGTCGGCCCCCATCCTCCTCGCGATCCTCCCGGAGTAGAAGTAGACGGCGCCCGCGAAGGAGCCCAGGAAGGCGAGGCCGACGCCCTCAACGCTCCCGCCCCCCAGGCCCCTCCACGGCTCAGCCATCAACGCGACCCCGGCGAGCGCCGCAGCGACCCCTAGGACCCTGGCCGGGGTGATCTCCACCGACTCGAAGAGCCTCTCAAACAGGAGGATGAAAACCGGGTACGTGACGACCACCGAAGTCGAGACCGCCACGCTGACCAGCCTGAGGCTCTCGAACCAGGAGACGAAGTGGAGCGCGAGCGCCGCTCCGGCGAGCAGGGAGAGGGGGAGCCACCGCCCGCCACGGCACCCGGCGAGGCCGCAGGCTGCGAGGGTGAACGCTGAGCCCGTGAGGAGCCTCCACCAGGCAGCCTCGCCCCCGGGGACGCCGGCGAGCCTGTAGAGCACAGCCGCCCAGGAGATCGCCGCAACCGCCACGCCCAAGGCGGCAGCCGCCCTAGCCCTAGCCAAACCCGACTCCCCGGGAGGGCGCAGCGTGGAGCCGGGGCCCGCGGCGCCCCGCGGGCCTGCGGCCTGCCGGGTGTCGAGGCTTTTCAAGCCTTGCCCTCCCGGCTTCCCGGGGCCGCAACCCTTATATAGTAATTAAATGTAATTAGTGGGCGGTGCCCGGGCTTGGAGGAGGGGAGGAGGTCCAAGTACACCACGGTGTCGATACCGGTGACCCTCTACGAGAGGATCAAGAGGCTCATCGAGGGCACCGGGTTCACGAGCGTGAGCCAGTACGTCACCTACGTCCTAAGGGAGGTGGTCGCGGCCCACGAGGAGGCAAGGTACAGCGAGCCATTCACGGAGGAGGACAAGGAGAGGATAATCGAGAGGCTGAGGAGGCTCGGCTACATCTAGCCCCCACGGGGGTGGGCCCGGCTTGGTGTCGAGGCCCCACGGCGGCAGGCTCGTCTACAGGGTAGTCGAGGGGAAGAGGAGGGAGGCCCTCGCCCGCGAGGCCAGGGAGCTTGTCGTGGTTAACATTAGGAGGGAGACGGCGATCGACTTGGAGGACATCGCCTTCGGAGCGTTCAGCCCCCTCGAGGGCTTCATGGTCCAGGAGGACTACCTGAGCGTGCTCGAGGACATGAGGCTGGTGAACGACCTCCCCTGGACGATCCCCATAGTCCTAGACGTCGACCCTGGGGAGATCGCTGGGGTGAAGGAGGGGGACGACATAGCCCTAGCCCACGGGGGGAGGATCCTGGCGGTTATGAGGGTCGAGGAGATCTACGGGTGGGACAAGAAGCTGCACGCGGAGAAGGTCTACAAGACCCTGGACCCCGGGCACCCCGGCGTCGCCAAGACTATGAGGATGAAGGAGCTCCTCGTGGGGGGCAGGGTGGACCTGCTCGACACGCTGCCGAACCCCTTCGAGAGGTACACGCTCTGGCCGAGGGAGACGCGGGTGCTCTTCGAGGCCCGCGGCTGGAGGACGGTGGCGGCGTTCCAGACGAGGAACGTGCCCCACCTGGGCCACGAGTTCGTCCAGAAGGCCGCCCTAACGTTCACGGACGGCCTCCTCATACAGCCGGTCGTGGGGTGGAAGAAGCCGGGGGACTATAGGGACGAGGTTATCCTCAAGGCTTACGAGGAGCTGGTCAAGCACTACTACCCCAGGGACGTGGTGGTCCTCTCAGCCCTCAGGATGAACATGAGGTACGCGGGGCCGAGGGAGGCGGTGCACCACGCCATAGTCAGGAAGAACTTCGGGGCAACGCACTTCATCGTCGGCAGGGACCACGCGGGCGTCGGGAGCTACTACGGCCCCTACGAGGCCTGGGACCTCTTCAGGGAGTTCCCGGACCTGGGGATAACGCCCCTCTTCATCAGGGAGGCCTTCTACTGCAGGAAGTGCGGGGGGATGGCGACTGAGAAGACGTGCCCCCACGGCCCCGGGGACAGGGTGAGGATAAGCGGCACCAAGCTCAGGGAGATGCTGAGGAGGGGCGAGGAGCCCCCGCCCTACATGATGCGCCCGGAGGTCGCCCGTGTGGTGATAAGCCACCCCAACCCCTTCGTGGAGCCGGGGGAGTAAACGAGTTTTACCAGGCCACACCCACGCCCCGGCGCGGCTGCAGGGGTGCACGGGTAGTGGCTGGCGAGAGGGTCGAGATCAGGATAAGCAGGGAGGCCTACGAGAAGGCCAAAAGGCTCGCGGAGGAGGCCGGCTTCTCCAGCGTCGAGGAGCTGGTGGAGTTCCTCATAAACGAGGCGGCGGGCTCCGGGTCGGAGCCCTCCTTCACCCCCGAGGAGGAGGAGAAGGTGAAGCAGAGGCTCAGGGACCTGGGGTACATCTAGCCCGCCTAGCCGGCTCTGGCCGAGTCTATCAGCCTGTAGAGGACCTCCTTTATGTCGATAACCTCGCCCTCGGGGATGCCGGGGTCCCAGCTAGCGGCTGCGACGCCTATCCAGTCGTGAACCGCGTCGTCGGGCCCTCTGTCGTTCTCCTCCAGGTACATGCTTGGCCAGCCGATGGTGCCCGCCGCCCTCCAGTTCAAGTCGTCGAGGTAGACCATGAGGTCTGGCGGGTCGCCGCGGGTCTCCGGGTACAGCTCGCTGGGGGTGTAGGCCTTCGTGTCCCACGCCTCCCCCGAGGGGCCGGTGAGCTTCCTGAGCCTAGACTTGATCTCCTCCAGGAGCCCCGGCACGTCCCCGGGGTCCACGGCCCCCTCGGGCTCCCTCCCCTTCACGTTTACGAATATCCTCGAGTAGTATCCGCCCCAGGCCCAGGCCTTGGTCTTGCTCCAGTCGACCATGCCGGGCCTGAGGTCCTCCCCGGGCCTCTCCGGCCTCCTCTTCAGGGTTAGGAAGCCCTCCTGCTCCAGCCACTGGTTCACCGCGAGCGCCCCCTTCATCGCCTTCGCCCCGTGGTCTGAGACTATGATCACCCTCGTCCCCCGGGGCACAGCCTCCATGAGGTCTCCGACGAGCTCGTCCACCAGCTTGTAGTAGCGGGGGATGACGTCCTCGTACTTGCTCCTCTCCGGGTGCCTGGGGTGGCTTGGGTCGTAGTACTTCCAGAAGGCGTGGTGGACCCTGTCCACCCCGATCTGCACGGTCATGGCGAAGTCCCACTTTCTCGTCTTGAGGAGGTGCTTGAACACCTTGAACTGTATCCTCGTCATCTCCCAGAGGCCCCTCACTATCCTGTCCTTGTCGTGGATCCTGAACTCGACGTCGAACACGTAGGGGCGGCCTAGGAGCGACTCGATCTCCCCCTTCAGGCTGGCGGGCCAGGTGTACTGCTTCTCAGGCCCAGGCGTGATGAAGTCGCTCACCAGCACCCCCCGGACCGGCCTCGGGGGGTAGCTCGGCGGGATCCCCTGCAGCACCACCCTGCCCAGGCCGTCCCACACCCTGCGAGCCCTCACCATCCTAGAGTCGGCGATGTAGAAGCCGTGGTAGTCGCCTGGCCTCCTGTGCCTGAAGCCGTAGAGCCCCAGCTCCCCCGGGGTCTTGCCTGTGGTCATCACCGCCCACGCGGGGATGGTGATCGGTGGGTGGCTGCTCCTAACCATCCCTCTCCACTCCATCAGAGACTCCAGGTTCTCAAGCTCCCCCCTCAGGTCCCTGTACAGGATCCTCGGCGGAGCGCAGTCGAGGCCGAGGACCAGGATCCTGCCCTCCCCCTCAGGCATTAACTCCAACCCAACCCCGGGGCGGGCGTTTAGCGGAGAGATTTAAGCGGTTCCCCACGACTTCGAACACGCTCGAAGCACCCTCCCCTGAGGGAGGCGGCTCGGCTTGGCCGGGGGCTACTCGAGGGTCGAGGGCAGGCTCTACAGGCTCCTCCACCCCAGACCCGTCTACGCCGTCGCATCTGGCACGGAGTCGAGGCCTGCTGTGATGGCGGCCAGCTGGGTCACCCCCGTCGCCGAGGAGCCGGCCCTGGTCGCGGTGGCGTGGGAGAAGGAGAGCTACACCCTGGAGAGGGCGAGGGAGACGGGCTACTTCACCGTCAACGTCCTCCCAGCTGAGATGCTGGACGCCCTCTGGTACGTGGGCACGAGGAGCGGGAGGGAGGAGCCCGACAAGCACGTGAAGGCCGGCCTTAAACTCGTCAAGGCCGAGGAGACCCCCACCGTGAGGGTGGAGGGGGCCATAGCCTGGATAGAGGCCAGGATCACCAGGGTCATCACCGACATAGCCAGAGACGTAGACGTAGTCTTCGGGGAAGCCGTGGCGGCCTACGCGGACCCAAACCTCTTCGACCCCAGAAGGGGCTGGTACATAGCCAAGGCCAAGATCCCCCTCCAAGTCGCGGGCAGAACATTCACCCTACCCGGGAGAATAGTCTACCCCGCAACCCGCAGCTAGCCCGCGAGACGCCACAACCCCACGGGGGCTCACGGTAACACCATGCAAGCACCCCACCACGCCCCATAAAAATATTTAAACGACTAATTATACTAAAAATTAATGGGCCCAAGCCCCGGGCCCTCCACCTGCAACCCCACCACAGCCCTAGGGCTGGCAGGCGAGCCCCTCTCTAGGGCTCGTGTCTAGAGCATCAGCCCCTTCCCCGGAGGGCTGTACGGCCCGGTTAAAGCCCAGATCACTCGGGCCTGTGACCCAGCGGCTGGGGGAGGCCCGCCCAGGGGGGTTTCCCGGGGTTGCAGGCTAGGTGCTGCTTTGTCCTAGACTACGGGGTCCCAAAGTCGATTAAGAGGGGCCTTGAGAGGAGGGGCTTCAAGGTCTACTCCTCCATGCTCTGGATCATACCCATCCACTGGAATCCCCTCAAAACCGCCAAGAGGAAGGGCTGCTTCCTCGTCACGCTAGACAAGAGGCTCGCCGGCCTCGAGGGAGTGATCTACATCCCCCCAGACTGGGCCAGGTACAACACCTGGGAGCTGGTCACGAAGATAGTCAAGCAAGCATGCACCTTTCAATTCTATCGCGGAGATACGGCGGGCGATTAATACTATTTTCCCAGGTAGAACCCTAACCTCTATCTTTCAATTCTATCGCGGAGATACGGTCGCTAGCCGCGTCGCTCCCGCTGGGCGCGCCTCCATCGCCGTCTTTCAATTCTATTGCGGAGATACCCTCTCCTCGCCCGCCATCTCGCCTCGCCCTCGCCTCGCCTCTCTTTCAATTCTATTGCGGAGATACCGCCGCCCGTTCCCCGGAGAACGTAATTCTCCGGGGAACTTTCAATTCTATTGCGGAGATACCTAGTCCTCAGCATGGCGGGTAGCGGCATCCCGCTGCCGAGCTTTCAATTCTATTGCGGAGATACGCGAGCTAGTACCCCAGCCCCAGCAGGCCCAGCCCGAGGCTGAGCCCGCCGCTTTCAATTCTATTGCGGAGATACGATAGTGCTCCACGCCGACGGCTGGCTTCACGTGTGGTTCGACTTTCAATTCTATTGCGGAGATACCTGATCAGCCTAGCGCTGTTCCTCGTCATGTGGAGGGGCCTTTCAATTCTATTGCGGAGATACAGGCGGTTCCTCGAAAACCGCGAGTACCGCGAGAGAGTATACTTTCAATTCTATTGCGGAGATACGACGCCATAGAGGACAGCCTCGGCGGCCTAGTCCTCCGCGCCTACCCTTTCAATTCTATTGCGGAGATACGAGCGTGGAGGCGCTCTACGTCATCCTCCTGCCGAGGCTTACTTTCAATTCTATTGCGGAGATACCAATATGGAAGCGCGGGTGGTCTATTATCACGGTTTGGTCCTTTCAATTCTATTGCGGAGATACGGTGGTGGGCGGAGGCTGACTGTGCAGGTTAATAGGGACTTTCAATTCTATTGCGGAGATACGCCATGTAAAAAACGCATGGCTGCGCGTCACCTCCTGCGCCTTTCAATTCTATTGCGGAGATACCTCAGCCTCAAGGTTGAGAGTAGGCTACGGGAGTTTAAAAGGCTTTCAATTCTATTGCGGAGATACTCATGTCCTCATGGCCAATGACCCTAGAAGCCAGGGCCTCTCTTTCAATTCTATTGCGGAGATACGTAGGATGAGGACGATGCTCACGGCTGTGCCCACGCCGCCTTTCAATTCTATTGCGGAGATACGCGTCGAGGAGGACGGGCGCGTCTAGCACGTACCGGCGCGGGTCTTTCAATTCTATTGCGGAGATACGAAGTGCAGAGCTGGCCAGCTGGCTAGGCGGCCAGCAAGTAGACTTTCAATTCTATTGCGGAGATACTGGAGCTGCCACTCGCGGGTGCGCGTGTCGAGAACCATGCTCCCCTTTCAATTCTATTGCGGAGATACTCCCTCGGCGGTGGGAGCGGGGAGCCCGGGCGTGCTAGCCTTTCAATTCTATTGCGGAGATACCTCTATAACGGGCGGCTAGCTCCCTTGAAACCCTACGTAACTTTCAATTCTATTGCGGAGATACGTGAACAATAAGCGCGTGACTGAGACCGCGCCGGTCTCCACGCTGTCTTTCAATTCTATTGCGGAGATACAAGCCGCCTTTTTGCGGCTACTTTAATCTCCTCCGGCTTGGGCTCTTTCAATTCTATTGCGGAGATACGCCGCCCATGCGGAGGGCGAGCCGGCGCGGCTGGCCGCGCCCTTTCAATTCTATTGCGGAGATACGCGAGGGTCTTCTCCAGCCTGGCGAGCTGCGCCCTCTTCCGCTGCTCCCCTTTCAATTCTATTGCGGAGATACTTATCGCATATCACCGTGCCGTCGGCGAGCACCTTGACGTCGCCCTTTCAATTCTATTGCGGAGATACTTAAAAAGAGGGGGCGGGTTGCGCTCAGCTGTGCGTAGCGCGGGCTTTCAATTCTATTGCGGAGATACCAGCTGGGCTGGTCTGCAATTCATCCAGTTATCACTTGTATCTTTCAATTCTATTGCGGAGATACCTTTGCGAGATTTTTCGTTAGGAAAAAGAGGAAGGAGGGCTTTCAATTCTATTGCGGAGATACCCGAGCGAGGCGAGGCTGAGAGACATGCCCCAGGCGAGGCTTGAGCTTTCAATTCTATTGCGGAGATACGAGCGGGGTGCGCTCAGCTGTGCGCGTCGAGGGCAGTGACTTTCAATTCTATTGCGGAGATACCGTTTAAGGCCGCCATTCAAGGTTTCCATCAACTCTATCCACTAGATACACGTGCAATACTTCAGCCAGTTCTATAGAGATACTTCAAACCTCCCACTGGGGGCCTCTCCCACAGGCCGTTCACGAACATACACAGCCACCAGCGATTAAATCTTTTACTATCTTGAAAAGTATGTATTCCCGGCTCTAGCCGGGAGCGCTTAAATATCCCGAGCCCACTATCCTCCCACTAGTTAACGTTTGATGGTGGTCGGGGGCGCCGTAAGGCTTTTAAACTTCCCGGGTTTACCCGGGAAGTTATTCGAAGGTTTTGACCTGGTTTTTGTCGTGGTTTTTGGCTTGTTGTGTTTGGGGGTTCTTGTTCTTTAGGGAGTGGTGTTGGCGGTGTTTACCGGGTGGCCGGGTGGGGGGTGGCTGCCTAATGGGCGCTAGGTGCATTGAGAGGGGGCTTGTCGTCTGGCTGACCGGTCTTCCTGGGAGTGGGAAGACTACGCTTGCCCGGGGCGTTGCGGAGCGTTTGAGGGCGGCGGGTTACAGGGTTGAGGTCCTCGACGGTGACTGGGCGAGGGCGACGGTTAGCGAGGGCGCTGGGTTTACGAGGGAGGAGAGGAGGAGGCATTTGAGGAGGATTGCGTGGATCGCCAGGCTCCTGGCTAGGAATGGTGTCATAGTGTTGTGCAGCTTCGTCTCGCCGTATAGGAGTGTGAGGAGGGAGGTGCGGGGGATAGTTGAGGAGGAGGGGATCCCCTTCATAGAGGTTTACGTGAAGGCTAGCCTGGAGACTGTTATGAGGAGGGATCCCAAGGGCCTCTACGCGAGGGCGCTGAGGGGGGAGGTGAAGCACATGACGGGCGTCGACGACCCCTACGAGCCCCCGGAGGAGCCGGACCTCGTGGTCGACACTGAGAAGGTGACGGTCGAGGAGGGGGTCGAGGCCATACTCTCGGAGCTCAGGCGGCGCGGAATCGAGGCGTGAACGCCCCCGCGGGGGCTGGCGTGTTTTGGGCTTCGAGGTAGTGGTCTCGGCCCCCTCCAGCGTGGGGGCCGGGGTGGTCGAGGCCCGCTGGGGCTCGGGGAGGCTCCGGGGCTCGCTCGGCCTGGCCCTCCTGGAGCCCAGGCTCGTCGTGAGGGCCTCCCCCTGCGAGGGCGTCGAGGCCGAGGGGCCCCGGGGCGCTGAGGCCGCCCGCTTCGCCGAGGCCGCCTGCAGGCTTGCGAGGTGCAGGGGGCTAAGGGTCACGGTGGAGGGCTCCATACCCGAGGGCGTGGGGCTGGGGTCCACCGCCGCCCTCGCCCTCGCGGTGGGCCTCGCCGCCTCCATAATCTCAGGGTCCAGGCTCGACCTCGGCGAGTACGCCGTCGAGGTTGGGTGCTGCATGGACTCCGGGGTCGCCCTCCACGCGTTCACCCACGGGGGCTTCGTGGTCGACGGGGGGCGCCCCGCCGGCGGGGGCGCGAGGGAGGCGCCGCCGCTCATCTACCGCTCCCCCGTGCCCCCAAGGGTCGCGGTGGTCGCAGCGCTCCCCGAGGCCCTGAGGGGCGGGGCCCCCGGGCCCGGGGCGGGCGAGCCCGCCGGGGGCGCGGGGCTAGTCCTCCTCGGCCTGCTCCCCGCGCTGGCTAGGGGCCGGTTCGAGGAGGCGGCTGGGATCCTCCAGGGGCTCAACGAGGGCCGGTACTGCTGCGGGGAGGTGGAGGGGCTCGCGAGGGCAATGCTCGGGGCTGGGGGGTGGTGCGCCTGCCAGTCCCGAGGCGGGCCCCTGGTCTACTCGCTCACAGACTACAGGGCCGCGGGGAGGGTGGCGGCGGCCGCCAGGCGGTACCTGGCGGGGATCGGCGGGGGCAGGGTTTGGGTCACGAGGGTTGATAACAGGGGCGCATCCTACACGCTGAGCCCGTTGGGGGCTGGCAGCGGTGGCGAGGGTAGCCGGAGTCGACCCGGGGACTCGCACGATGGACATCCTGGTCCTGGACGATGACACGCTGGAGCCCGTCTACGAGAGGGTGATAGACGAGCGCCTCGTAGCCGAGGACCCCTCCGTGGTGCTGAGGGCGCTGGAGGAGGCCGGGCCCCTCGACGCCGTCGCCGCTCCCTCCGGGTACGGCGTCCCCCTAAAGCCAGCCAGGGAGGCCTCCGACGAGGAGATCTGCCTCGCAGTCTTCACCCACGAGGCCCCCCGGGGCGAGGGGGGCCCGCTGGTGGTGAGGTGGCTCCACAGCCTCAGGAGGCTCATGGAGGCGCTGAGGTCGAGCGGGATCCCGGCCTGGTTCGTGCCCGGGGCGATCCACCTCCCTACCGTGCCGAGGCGGAGGAAGCTGGGCAAGCTGGACATCGGGACCGCTGACAAGGTCTGCGTAGCGGCCGCCGCGCTCAGGGACGAGGTGGAGGTGTACGGCTCCAGCCCCCAGGATGCCTCGTTCATAGTGGTGGAGGTCGGCTACGGCTACACCGCGGCGCTCGCCGTGTCGGGGGGAGCTATAGTGGACGGCGTAGGCGGCACCTCCGGCCCCCCGGGCTACCTGAGCCTCGGCGCGTGGGACGCGGAGCTAGCCTACGCCGCAGCGGCGGTCGAGCCGGGGTTCAGCAAGGAGCGCCTCTTCCAGGGCGGCGCGGCCTTCCTCTACTCCCACAACCCGCCGGAGCCCGGGGAGCTGGCGAGGGCCTACGAGGCCGGGGATCCCAGGGCGTGGGAGGCAGTGAGGGCCCTAGCGGAGGGGGCGGCGAAGGCGGTCGCCACGCTGCTCCCCTCGAACCCCAAGCCTTCGAGGGTGTACCTCAGCGGGAGGCTCTCCAGGGACCCGGTGCTGGGCAAGGCGATCAGGGGCGAGGTCGAGGAGTTCCTCCGGGCGCTGGGGCTGAGGATCCCCGTCGCCAGGGTCTCGAGGCTGGGGAGGGAGACTAAGGAGGCCGCGACGGGGGCTGCGCTGATAGCGAGCGGCGTCGCCGGGGGCAGGTACGCGTGGCTCGTCGACGTGATGCGGCTCCGCGAGTCGAGCGGAACGATGCTGGACTACGTCGAGCTGCCCGGGCTGAGAGAGCGCATCCTCGAGGCCTTCACCAGGTGCAGGCGTGAGATGCACTAGCGTTAAAACTCCCCGGAAACCACGGCTCCCAGCCCCACGGGTGCGGTGAGGGTGTCGACGGTCACGCCTAGGAAGATTGACGTCTACGACTTCATCCAGCCACCCGTGTGCACGAGCTGCGGCAGGATAATCCACCCGTCCGAGAGGGGAGCCGTGGCCTTCTACTGCCCCAACTGCGGCCAGCAGCTGATATGGAGGTGCGCCAAGTGCAGGAGCCAGGGGACGCCGTATAAGTGCCCCAACTGCGGCTTCGAGGGCCCCTAGACCCGGTGGGGTGCGGGCGGTGCCGGCGAAGGTAGCGGTTATAATGAAGGTCTTCCCCTCCGACCCCAGCGTCGACCCCAAGAAGCTAAAGGAGATCATTGGTTCCAGGCTCCCAGGGGAGTACAAGATCAAGAGCCACGGAGTCGAGCCAATAGCCTTCGGGCTGAAGGCCCTAAAACTCATAGTCGAGATCCCCGAGGAGAGCGAGGGCGGCACCGAGCGGCTCGAGGAGCTGCTGAAGTCCATACCCGAGGTCAGCGAGGTGGAGGTTGAGGCCGTCCACAGGCTGGGCTAGCCCCGCTGAAGGCGTCCCGTTAGGGCGTCGAGTTTAAACCTCTCCCCTACACCCGGCTTTTACAGGGCACGGTGGCCGCGGCATGGAGAGACCCACAAGCAGGAAGGTGAAGGAGGTAGTCCTGAGAGTCGCCGAGGCGCGGCCCAGGGATTCTGGGAAGAAGCGGGCCAGGATCGACACGAGCGTCATGAAGCTCCTTGGGGTCGAGCCGGGGGATGTGATCGAGATTGAGGGTAAGAAGAAGACCGTGGCGATAGCGTGGCCGGCCCTCCCGGAGGACCAGGGACTCGACATTATAAGGATGGATGGGACGCTTAGGAGGAACGCCGACGTCAACATTGGGGACAAGGTCATTGTCAGGAAGGCTGTGGTGAAGAACGCTGTCAAGGTGAAGCTGGCCCCCGTCGCCCACTCCATTAGCATGGATGAGTCCTTTAAGAAGTACGTGAAGAAGAAGCTCATAGGGATCCCGCTGAGCGAGGGGGACGTGGTCGAGATCCCCGTCATAGGCCAGGCGGTCCACCTCATGGTCGTGGACGCCAGGCCCAGGGGCCACGTGATCGTGACGGAGAAGACCATCGTGGACGTGCTGGAGAGGCCCGTCTCCTCTGCGAGCATCCCCAGGGTCACCTACGAGGACATCGGCGGGCTGAAGGATGTGATCTACAAGATAAGGGAGCTGGTCGAGCTCCCCCTGAGGCACCCCGAGCTCTTCAGGCGCCTCGGCATAGAGCCGCCTAAGGGGATCCTGCTCTACGGCCCGCCGGGCACCGGCAAGACTCTGCTGGCGAAGGCGGTCGCTAACGAGAGCGACGCCTACTTCATCGCCATAAACGGCCCTGAGATCATGAGCAAGTTCTACGGTGAGAGCGAGCAGAGGCTAAGGGAGATATTCGAGGAGGCTAAGAAGCACGCCCCCAGCATAATCTTCATCGACGAGATCGACGCTATAGCCCCGAAGCGCGAGGAGGTCACGGGCGAGGTCGAGAAGAGGGTAGTCGCCCAGCTCCTCGCGCTGATGGACGGGCTCGAGAGCAGGGGCCAGGTCGTGGTGATCGGCGCGACCAACAGGCCCAACGCCCTAGACCCCGCGCTGAGGAGGCCTGGGAGGTTCGACAGGGAGATAGAGGTCCCCCTGCCCGACAAGCACGGCAGGCTTGAGATCCTGCAGATACACACGAGGCACATGCCCCTAGCGGACGACGTAGACCTGGAGAAGATCGCCGACATGACTAAGGGCTACACGGGCGCGGACCTCGCAGCGCTCGTCAGGGAGGCTGCAATGCACGCTCTGAGGAGGTACCTGCCGGAGATTGACATTGAGCAGGAGAAGATACCGATCGAGGTCCTGGAGAAGATGGTCGTGAAGATGGAGGACTTCCTCGCAGCATTCAAGGAGATCAACCCCAGCGGGCTAAGGGAGATCTTCGTTGAGGTGCCCGAGGTCCGCTGGGACGACATCGGGGGCCTCGAGGAGGTCAAGCAGGAGCTGAGGGAGGTGGTGGAGTGGCCGCTCAAGTACCCGGAGGCGTTCAAGAGGATGGGCATCAACCCGCCGAAGGGGATCCTCCTCTTCGGCCCGCCGGGCACTGGTAAGACCCTGCTGGCGAAGGCTGTAGCAACGGAGAGCCAGGCGAACTTCATAGCCGTGAGGGGCCCGGAGATACTAAGCAAGTGGGTCGGCGAGAGCGAGAGGATGATAAGGGAGATCTTCAGGAAGGCGAGGCAGTACAGCCCTGCCGTCATATTCATGGATGAGATCGACGCGATCGCGAGCGTGAGGGGCACCGAGGTGGGCACGAGGGTCGGCGAGAGGATTGTGAGCCAGATACTCACCGAGATGGACGGGATAGTCAACCTAGAGAACGTGGTCGTCATAGCCGCCACGAACAGGCCCGACATCATAGACCCGGCCCTGCTCAGGCCCGGGAGGTTCGAGAAGCTCATCTACGTCCCGCCCCCCGACGCTAAGGGCAGGCTCGAGATACTCAGGATACACACGAGGCAGGTGCCGCTCGCCGAGGACGTCGACCTCAGGGAGATAGCGGAGGCCACCGAGGGCTACACGGGCGCGGACCTCGCAGCCCTCGTCAGGGAGGCTGCACTGATAGCGCTGAGGGAGGACATAAACAGCCCCGTCGTGAGGAGGAAGCACTTCGAGCAGGCGCTGCAGAAGGTGAAGCCCAGCGTCAACAAGCAGATGCTGGAGTACTACCAGAGGTGGCTTGAGACTGCGAGGCAGATGAAGGTGGAGAAGAGGAGGGCAACCACCACCACGACGCTTCACCTCTAACCCGGGTGGTCGCCGTGGCCGGGATCAACGAGGTCTGGCTCCCCGTCCCCCTCATCAACTACGTCTACGAGGTCATCGTTAGGGTCACGAAGTCCGGGGAGAGGCCCGCCAAGATCGTCGACATACTCGTCGGCCTCGAGAAGCTGGCGGGCATCAGGCCCTCCCCCGCGGAGCTGGCGAACACCCTCCTTAAACTCGAGACCCTCGGATACATCAGGATGACCTCGAGCAGGGACTTCGAGGAGTACCTAGTAGAGCTGATCAAGAAGTAGCCCCACCCCCAGCCCCGGGAGGAGAGGGATCCCTCTCCTCCAAGCTGCGGCCTGCACGTCCACCCGAGAGGCTGAGGGGGCGCGTTTAACTCCTCCCGCTCCTCTTTAATCATGTCCTAGCTGCGGCGGGGTGGAGTGGTGTGGGTGTTAACCTGAGGGATCTTATCCCGGCGGAGGCTCGGAGGGAGGTTGAGCTCAGGGCCCTTAAGGGTTACGCGGTCGCCCTCGACTCCTATAATATGCTCTACCAGTTCCTCGCCGCGATAAGGCAGCCCGACGGGACGCCGCTCATGGATAGGCAGGGGAGGGTTACGAGCCACTTGAGCGGCCTCTTCTACCGGACCATTAACCTCGTCGAGGAGGGGATTAAGCCCGTCTTCGTATTCGACGGCAAGCCGCCGGAGATGAAGTCGAGGGAGATAGCGGAGAGGATTAAGAGGAAGGAGGAGGCTGCCGCCAAGTACAAGCAGGCGGTGGAGCTGGGCAGGCTGGAGGAGGCCAGGAAGTACGCCCAGGCGACGGGGAGGCTCACGAGGGAGATGGTTGAGGAGTCCAAGGCCCTCCTGCGCGCAATGGGCATGCCCGTCGTCCAGGCCCCCGAGGAGGGCGAGGCGCAGGCCGCCTGCATGGCGGCGTGGGGGAGCGTCTGGGCCGCCGGCAGCCAGGACTATGACAGCCTACTCTTCGGCAGCCCGAGGCTCGTGAGGAACCTGGCCATAACGGGGAGGAGGAAGCTCCCCGGGAGGGACGAGTACGTGGAGGTCAAGCCTGAGGTTATAGAGCTCGACAGGCTCCTCAAGGCCCTGGGGATAACTAGGGAGCAGCTCATAGTCATAGGCATACTCCTCGGGACAGACTTCAACCCCGGCGGGGTCAAGGGCTACGGGCCGAAGACCGCGCTGAGGTACGTCAAGAGCCTGGGCAGCGCCGAGAAGGCGCTGCAGGCCGTGGCCAAGCTAGAGCCGAGCGTCGACGTGTACAAGATATTCGAGTACTTCAAAAACCCGCCGTGCACGAGGGAGTATAAGATAGAGTGGCACCCACCCAACCCCGAGGAGATAAAGAGGATACTCGTCGACGAGCACGACTTCAACCCGGAGAGGGTCGAGAAGGCGATCGAGAGGCTCAGGAAGGCCTACAGGGAGAACCTCAGGGCGAGGCAGAGCAGGCTAGACGCCTGGTTCTCGTAGAGGCCAAGCAACGACCCAGCCTACCATGCCGCGAGCCCCAAAGGTGCGCGTTCACCGCTAACCGTCTAGATCAAGATTCATCTTTATAGGCGCTATTAGGCAATGTATAGCGTTTATGATTGATTTAATTTTATGTTAATCGCTCTCCTTAAAATATTTTTCCTCAAGCTAACTCGTCGTAAAATTTATATTTCAGTGATATGTGAACTCGTGGGACAACTGTGAAATAAGAGTGGAAAAATGGAGAGCAATTCGGGGGTGGGATGAATCTTGCCGTCGGAGGGTGGAGAGTGGGCTAGTGCCGTGGTCCTGGGTCTAATGAGCTTCGCCGTGACGACAACGGTTACCGCACTACACCTCCTAGGCTACTGGGGCGCTGGCCCGGTGCTTGCCATGGCCCTGATGTATGGCGGGGCCGTGCAGTTCATAGCGGGCATAATAGAGTTAAAGAGGGGTGAAATGTTCGCCGGGACCACGTTCGTCTCGTTCGGCACGTTCTGGTTAACGTTCGTCGCGCATAACTGGCTGCTGCCAATGATGGGCGTGGAGTCCGGCAACATGGAGACCTTCGGCTTCTTCCTTGGGTGGGCGCTGTTCACAATAGCCCCCCTGGCCGCTTCATGGAAGCACGGGAAGCTGCTATTCATAGTCTTCGTAATGGTTGAGCTAGCCTTCATACAGCTGGCCCTCCTAGCCCTCGGCATTGGAAGCGTTAAAGCGGCTGCCCTCCAGGTCCTCGCAGTAGCACTGATGGCGTGGTACCTAGGCCTAGCTACCATGGTTAACAGAGAGTACGGCAGGACCGTGCTGCCGGTCTTCTAGCGCGCCCTCTAGGAGGTACGCCAGCCCTCCAGGGGGCAGGCGCGCTCTCCCCCCTCCCGCCTTTTCTGCACTCTTAGCGTTTTAGCCTAGATGCCGAGCTTGTCGAGGATAGACTTGACGCTTTCCTGCCTGATCGCGACCGGCTCGCTCGGCTCCCCCTCGGCGTAGTCCACGAGCTCGACGTTGAAGCCTGCCCTTCCCTCTATCTTGGAGAGCAGGTACCTAGCATCCTCCAGCCTGCCGGGTAGCAGGTCCCGGTCGGCCTTGGGCACCCTGGCGACGTAGTAGACCGAGCCGTCTGGGAGGTAGTACCTGTTTACCCCGAGGACCCTCGCCGGGTGGAGCGCCACCTTTATCGCGGAGACCGGGTCTGAGGCCTCGCCCAGTATCCTAACCCTCCTCACGCCCTTCTCGCGGAGCTTCCCAGCTAGGGCCTCCTCCACCCGGGCGGGGGCCCCCATGGCGCCCCTCACGAAGATGTAGAGGGTCCCCTTAACCCTCTCTGCCCTCACGTACTCGAAGTCGAGGGGGCCCAGCTCGTCCTCCACCTCCAGGAGGGCCCTCATCACGTCAACCTCCCAAGGCTGAACAATGCCCTTCTCAACCTTCGCCTGGCAGGCCGGGCAGAGGAAGCCTGTGCGCACGCACACCTTGTCAAGCGGTATCCTAACCAATCCCCCGGCACCCCTCCCTGGCCCGGGGCGCGTTGAAGCCTTAAAAGACCCGGGCCAGCCACCGGGCGCCGGGCGGGGGAAGGAGTAGATGCCGGTGACGGACCCTGAGCTGCTGGCGATAGTGGAGAAGCGCGTGTTGAACAAGTTAGTCTGCAGGAAGTGCGGCGCCCTCAACCCGCCCGGCGCCACGAAGTGTAGGAGGTGTAAGAGTAAAAACCTGAGGCCTAAGAAGAAGGGCGGCGGCCTGAAGTAGCGCCCTCCCACTCATCCTTCGGGGGCTGCGCCCCCCGGGCGCGGGCCTCTGCTTCAGCTTCAGCCTCTTTTAGCCGCCGCCGGCCCGGCGTGCTCACCGTCGTGGGTGCGCCGGAATGCCGGGGGTGCACTGGCTCGACAAGCTGGTTGACTCGCTGATACCCAGGCTCAGGGAGCGCGGGAAGGATGTCCTAGTCTTCAACGGTGGCCTGAGCGTCTCTGGGATCCAGCACATCGGCAGGCTGAGGGGGGAGGTGCTCCTCGTCGAGGCGGTGAGGAGGGAGCTGGAGAAGAGGGGGTTCAAGGTTAGGCAGCTGCTCACGCTCTACACGCAGGACCCCTGGAAGGGGAAGCCCGAGCAGCTCCAGCAGTTCAGCGACCCCGAGGAGGCAAGGCGCTACGTTGGCTGGCCGCTTGCCAGGGTGCCGGATCCCAAGGGGTGCCACTCCAGCTGGGTGGAGCACTACTGGAGCGACTTCGGCCCCTACCTGAAGGACTTCACCGACGGCCGGATTGAGGTGGTCTACACCCACGAGCTCTACAGGGAGGGCTTCAGGGGGTTCATCGAGGAGGTCGTGAGGAAGCGGGAGGAGGTGAGGAGGGTAGTCAACAAGTACAGGGGCAGGAAGCCCTACCCGGAGGGCTGGATCCCCCTCGAGGCCGTCTGCCAGAGGTGTGGCAGGGTCGACTCGACCGAGGTGACCAGCGTCGACCTGGAGCGCGGGAGGGTCAGGTATAGGTGCAGGAACTGCGGCCACGAGGGGGAGGTGGGCTTCGGCGACACCAAGCTGAACTGGCGCGTGGAGTGGACGGGCGTTTGGAAGGTTCTCGGCGTCGACTTCGAGCCCTACGGCAAAGACCATGCAACGCCCGGCGGGAGCAGGGACAGCTGCGTAGACCTGGCGGTGAACGTCTTCGGCTTCAAGCCCCCGGAGGGGGTGTGGTACGAGTGGGTCTCCCTCCGCGCGGGCGGCAGGGAGGCGGATATGACTAGCAGCGGCTTCGTCGGCGTCACGCCCAGGGAGTGGCTCGAGGTCGCCCACCCCCAGATCCTGAGGTTCCTCTACTTCCTCCACCCCCCGCAGAGGAGGGTGACCATCGACATGGCCGAGGTGCCCCTCTACTACGACCAGTACTACAGGGCGGAGAGGATATACTTCAACGCCGAGGACGCGAGGAACGAGGAGGAGCGCGAGTACCTCTCAAGGACGTACGAGCTGAGCCACCCGGGCAAGGTGCCGGAGAGGCTCCCGGCGCAGCCGCCCTACACTCACGCCGCGATACTAGCCCAGGTCATACCGAGGGAGAAGCTCCCCGATGAGGCTCTGAGGAGGCTTAGGCTCACCGGCCACCTGCCCGAGGACGCGGACGACTACAGCCTCGCCTGGGCCGCGTCACTCGTGGAGAAGGCTGGGAGGTGGGCTGAGAGGTACGCCCCGCCCCACCTCAGGATAAGCATCCCCGAGGAGCTCCCCGAGGAGGCCGTGAGGCAGGTGAAGGACCCCGAGAGGCTCGCCAGGCTCGCGGACGTCCTGGCGACGCTGAGCGACTGGAGGGAGGACACGATAAAGGAGGCCCTCGTCGAGTTCGGCAGGGGGATGAGTAGGGGGGAGAGGAGGGAGTTCTACAGGGACTTCTACCTGGCAATAGTGGGCCGCCCCGAGGGGCCGAGGGCGGCGCCCCTCCTGGCCCTGCTCAGCAGGGAGTGGGTGATTGAGAGGCTGAGGGAGCCGCTACGAAAGCGCGGTGGGGGCTAGCAGGAACCTGACCGTGCTCCCCTCGACGCTCTTGAACACCATCTCCAGCGGCTTGTCGGTGGAGAACTTCACATCAACCGCCTCAGCCACCTTGGTGAGGCTAAGCACGTTGTTGATGTACGACAGGTCGTAGGCGCTCGTCGAGGGGGCCTTAACCTCGAGGCCTAGGAGGGCCGCGGAGTCCCGGGTGAGCCTCACCTCAACGCCCCGGCGGCCCTCGGCCCTCCCCCTCATGACCAGGTAGTCCTCCCCCGCCTCGAACTCTATCACGTCGGCGAACACGCTGGCGTCCTTCACAGCCTTCTTCACGACGTCACTCATAACCGTGGCCTCGACGTCGAACTCCAGCCTTATCTCCTCCGGCACCTCCGTTGCTACCTCCAGGTTGGGGAGCAGGTACCTTCTCACCGGCTTGGACTCGAGCGTGATGAGCACCTTGTCGTCGGTGACTAGGAAGACCACGTGGTCCCCCTTCTTCCCCTTCTTAACGAAGTTCCTAAGCCTCTCCATGTTCACGCCCATCTCGACCTGCTCCCTGCCCTCGGCAAGCTCTAGCTCGGCGAGCGCCTCGGCCGGGACGTTGATCTCGATCAGCGCCACCCTGCCGGGATCCATCGCCACAACCCTGACGCCATCCCTGGTTATCGTGAACCTCGCCTCGTCGACGATCTTGCCCAGCGCCTCCATCATCTCCCTAAACGTCTTGGCATCCATGAAAGTCACACGCGCCGCCGGCTCGCCTATAGCCTCCGTTAGGGGCGTGCTCAACCCAGCCCCGCCTCCGCATTGAAGAGTAGCCGGGGGCAGGATATAAGCCGGGGAGGCAGCCACTCAGACGGGGAAGGGCGGCCTCCCCCAGGGCCCTGTGATGGGCTACGCCATCGACGGAGCCCCACGCAGGCGCCGAGCGCTCTGGGGCCGTGAGTGATGCCCGTCCCCGGGAGGGCCCTGGGGGAGGCCGGCCCGGCGTGCAGGTGCTGCCCTTAGCCCTTGCCCTCGCCTGCCCCTTCCTGGAGTCTCTTGAGGTGGGACCCCGCCGGCTCGTCCTGGTAGCCCAGGGCCCTGGACAGGTAGACGGCCAGCGCGAAGAGGGCGTCGCTGGCCCTGTTCACAACTTTAAGCACGACGTCGTCTACACTGTAGCCTGCCCTCTTGGCTGAAACGAGCCTCCTCTCGGCCCGCCTCACCGCGGCCCTAGCGGCGTGGACAGCCGCGGCGGGGGCCGGGCCGGCGGGTAGTATGAAGTGCCTGAGGGGCGCTCTACCGTAGTACTTGTCGGTGACCGCCTCCAGCCACTCGACGTGGCGCTCCCCGAGCACCCCGCCCCGGGCGAGGTGGACGCCGACGTTGAAGAGTATGTCCTGGATCAAGGCAAGGTCGCTGGAGGCCTCCGCCAGCCACGGGGGGGTTAGGGAGCGGGCGAGGCCGAGGAGGCTGACCGCCTCGTCGAGGCTGCCCAGGAACTCGATTACGGGGTGGTCCTTCGGAACCCTGCCCCCGGCTACGCTGCAGAAGGTCTCACCCGAGTCGCCTGTCCTGGTGTAGAGGGGCACAGCAAGCCACCCCCTCCCCACGGCGGGGGTGCTGCAGCGGAAAAAACCAGGGCGTCAACCCCTGCGCCCGGCGTGCTTGTACACCTCCCCCATGAATTCCTCCAGGCTCCCGGCCCTCCCGAGCGCCTCGAGCGCCCCCTGGCTGCCGAGGCGTGAGGCCAGTATCTCGAGGCCCTTGAGTAGCATGTGCTGCTCCCAGGACTCGGGCCCGCACCCCCGGATCCCCCGGTAGACCCCGACGGCCTCCTCGTGGCTGAGCCCCTTCGAGAGTATCAGGTACGCCGAGACTAGCGTGCCCGTCCTGCCGCAGCCGGCGCGGCAGTGGACGTAGACCCTCAACCCCTCCCAGGCGAGGCTCAGGAGCGTGGCGAGGGCCCGGTGGAAGTTGGGCAGGGGCTCCACGCTGAAGTCCTCGATGGGGTAGCAGTAGACCTGGGCCCCCTCAGCCTCCACGGGGCACTCCGGCTCGAGGCAGACAACGGCGTCGAACCCGTCCACCCTGATGCACCCGGGGCCGCCGGCCACGTAGTCGTCCACGAACGCCGGGCCCTCCTCGGCGTACAAGGCCGCGCACCACCGACTCCGCCGACGCAGAGCGCCGTAGGACCGTTTAACAGCGCCTCCACGGGATCCCGGGAGGCGTGGGCTCGGCAACCCACCCTATTATGTGGGCTTCAATTTATTAACCTCAAGTCCGGCCCTCTGGGCTGCCTGGCAGCACCTACGCTGGCGGGGTGGTGGGCGTGACGGGTGGCGGTGTGTGGGAGCTGGACTGCCCAACCCGCTAGGCCCCCTGGGGGGCAGGGCTAGGCTCGGCCTAGCCCCCCTCGCCCGCCTGAGGGTCCACGAGCAGGTGATTGAGAGCCACGTCCTGGAGCTTGTCAGGGAGATCCTGGAGTCAGGGGTGGTGATTAGGCCTATACTAGTCGACTCCAAGACCATGGTCATCCTCGACGGCCATCACAGGGTCGAGGCTCTCCGAAGGCTCGGGAGGAGGCTAGCCCCCGCGGTGCTGGTGGACTACGACGACGAGTGCGTCACCGTGTCCTCCTGGAGGCCGGGCTGGAGGGTGACGAAGGAGCTCGTCAGAATGGCCGGGCTCACGGGCAGGCTGCTCCCGCCGAGGACTAGCAGGCACAGGGTCTGCTTCGACATCCCCCATGTCAACTACCCCCTAGAGAAGCTCTGAGCATGCCGGCGAGCCGCTGGGGGTGGTGAAGCGTGGGCGTCAGGCTAGTCGAGATAGGCCTCCTGAGGGCCGAGGGATCCCTGGAGCTGGCCGATGTCGTAGACGTTGTCAAGCGCATCCTCTGGGAGGGCGGCGTCTGGAGGACTGTCGCCGTGGAGGGGGGCAGGGTTGTAGACGGCTTGGAGGTCTACGAGGCCCTCAGGAGGCTCGGCGTCTCCAGGGTCCCCGTCTCGGATGGCAGGCCAGTCGACGTCTTCGTGCCCCTGGATCTCCTCGGGTTCTTCGACGAGATCCGCGGAGACCCCTACAGGGTCTACGATGGCACGGTCGAGCTTCTACGCGGGAACTGGCCGACCCCGCTCTTCAAGCTCTCCTCCCTGTCTCGAGGAGGCTACAGGGTGTGGGCGAAGTGGGAGGCGTTCAACCCCTTCAGCTGGAGCATTAAGGACAGGGTGGGGTGGTACATGTTCACCAAGGCGCTTGGGGAGGGGAGGCTCCCCCACGCAGTCTACGAGGCGACGTCGACGAACACGGGCATAGCGCTGGCTTCAATGGCCGCAGTGTACGGGATCAAGGCTAGGCTGTACCTCCCCTCGGCGGCGCAGAAGGCTAGCGACGTCATCCTCAAAGTCCTGGGGGCTGAGGTTGTAAGGAAACACAAGCCCGTAACCGTCGATTTCATCGGCGACGTCGAGCACGACGCCGCCCGGGATGGAGCCTCCCACCTCAACCAGTTCGAGAACGACTGGAACTTCGAGGTTCACCTGAGGTACACGGCTAAGGAGCTCGACCTCCAGCTATCCCGCAGGGGCATCCTACCGAGGGCGATCATCGGCGGGCTGGGGACTTCCGGGCACATGTCAGCCCTAGCCCTCTACTTCAAGAGCAGGTACAGGGGGAAAGTCAGAGTCGTGGGGGTGCAGCCCGCGAGGGGCCACGTGATATCCGGCCTTAGGCGGGTGGAGACGGGCATGAAGTGGATCCACATGGCTGAACTGGACAAGGTCGTCGACATAACCAGGGAGGAGGCTGTCGAGGCGGCTGTGAGGGTAGCGAGGAGCGAGGGGATACTCATAGGCCTAAGCAGCGGGGCGGTAACCAAGGCTTTCGAGAAGCTGGCCCAGGAGGGCAGGCTGGAGGAGGGCGACTACGTGCTAGTATACCCTGACAACGGCCTCAAGTACCTGGAGCAGTTCAAGGAGCACCTCAAACGGAGGAGCAAAGCCTAGAACCCCCCGGGATCCCGTCTAGAGGGTCTAGTTGTTTAGTGTCGTTAATCAAAACTTATTAATTGATGTAATGCATGCTCCAACTATTAACCCGAGGGGGTAACCGGAGTGGACGGGCCCGTGGGCGGAGGCGCTGCGTCCGGGCTCGCGGGCAGAGTTAAGGCTTTCCTCACGCTGAGCAGGATCCCGTTCCTGACTCCGGGCCTCGCCCCCTTCACGGCCGGCGTGGTTCTGGGCTACATCCTCGGGGGCAGTGTTGACTGGGGCCTCCTGGCGTTGAGCTACGCCGGGCTCACGCTGATACTGCTCGCCACCCACTACTCGAACGAGTACTTTGACTACGAGGGCGACGTGATTAACAAGAACCATAACCGGTTCAGTGGGGGGACCAGGGCGCTCTCGGACGGCATGCTCCCCAGGAGGGTGGGCCTCTACGCCCTCATCGCTTCCCTCGCGGTCTTCGCCCTACTCTTCGCGGTCTACGTGGCCAGGTACTACCCTGAGAGGCCCCTGCTAGCCTGGCTCGCCCTCGCAGGAGTCGTAGCCGGTGTGTTCTACTCGGGCCCCCCGTTCAAGTGGGCCTACCGGGGGGTCGGGGAGCTGTTCATAGCCTTCGCCTACGGCTGGCTCGCGGTGGCGAGTGGCTACTACATAGTCAAGGGCGCCATCGACCTCAACGCCACGCTCCTCTCCCTCCCAGCAGCGTTCACCGTCTTCTCCCTCATAGTGATAAACGAGGTGCCAGACTACGAGGCCGACAGGGCGGTCTCTAAGAGGAACCTGGTCGTGAGGCTCGGCAGGGAGAGGGCCAGGATCCTCTACGCGGCCTCCAACATCGCCGCAGTCGTGAGTGCAGGGGTGGCGGCGTGGCACCTAGCCGGCCCCGCGGCGGGGCTGGCCGCGCTAGCGCTCTCGGCGCTCGTCGCCTACAAACCCACCGCCGACGCCCTCAAGGACAGTGTCTACTACGACTTCAAGAGGGGCCTGGAAAGGGTTAGCGCCCTCACGGTGCTGGCCAACGCCATCTCCTCGTTCATAGTGCTGGCCGCGGCGATCCCCCTGCTAAGGTAGCCGGATACGCAGTCGGAGACTTAACCCACCACCGCCAGGCGTTGCCCCGTAGCCCATGCGGGTGCCCCGGGCTTGGCTAGGGTGCCGCCCTACTACTGGCCCCCCACCCTGCTCGCCCGGCAGGCCCTCGCCCTCGCGGCGATAATGGACGCCACCGGGTGGAGGCTCAGCGGGCGGTGGAGGAGGGACCTGGGGAGCCTCCTCAAGATTGCCGCGGGCGCGAGGAAGTACGGGTGCTTCGGCTACGCACCCCACCCCGTCTTCGAGGTCACCGCGAGGTGCAACTTGAGGTGCATCCACTGCCACGCCGACGGCGGCAAGGGCTACCCCCTCGGCGAGCTTGACACCCAGGGCGCGATGAGGGTCATCGAGAACCTCACCACGGTGAAGGACTTCAGGATGCTCGTCTTCACCGGCGGGGAGCCCCTTGTCAGGAGGGACTTCTACCAGCTCTCCGAGTACGCCTCCAGCCTGGGCTTCAGCGTGGTCGTAGCGACCAACGGGTACTTCATCGACGGGAAGGCGGCGAGGAGGATGGCCCGCTCCGGCGTGATCGGAGCGGCGATCAGCCTCGACAGTGTCAAGCCGGAGAAGCACGACGCCTTCCGGGGGGTCCCTGGGGCGTGGAGGGCGGCGGTTAGGGCGATGAGGAACGTCCTCGACGCCGGGATGTACCTCCAGGTCAACATAACCATCTCCAAGTTCAACATCGACGAGATGGAGGAGCTCGTGAGGTTCGCGGACAAGCTCGGCGCGCACGTAGTGCTACTCTACACCTTCGTAGCCGTCGGGAGAGGGGAGGTGTACAGGAGGCTCTCCCTCACCAGGGAGGACTTCGCCAGGGTCATAGAGGCGGCTGCAAGGCTCCAGGGGGAGGTGGAGCTGGTGATATCCCCCATCGCGGCGCCCTGGTACTACGCCCTCCTCGCCAAGAGGGCCAGGCACATCCCCCTCAAGGTGCTGGAGCGCGCCGTGACCGGGTGCATCGCCGCCAGGGGCATGTTCTACATCAAGCCGAACGGGGACGTCTGGCCCTGCCCCTTCATACCGGTAACCGCAGGGAACGTCGCGGAGAAGCCGGCGATCGAGATCTGGAACAGCGACCTCTTCAAGAGGCTGAGGGACAGGAGCAACCTCGGGGAACCCTGCAGGTCCTGCAAGTACCGTGAGGTCTGCGGCGGCTGCAGGGCGAGGGCGCTTATAAGGACCGGCGACCTCTTCGCCGGCGACCCCACCTGCCCCCTAGCAAGGGACGGGAGGCCGCCCGAGTAGAAGCCCAGGCCTCTCTCCAGCTAGCCGCTGCCACAGCCAGCTCCCCCGGGCTTCATTGGACGCCTTTAGGGAGAGCGAATACTCCCCACACCTCCCGGGTAACCCTTGAACTCGCACACTCAAGCCCGGGACGCCCCGCATGCCGGGCGCGGGATCCCAGGCATTGGTTGTGCGTAGGGGAGGACTTGGCTTTGCGCGGGATTAAGCTGCCCGGCGAGTGGGTTGACAGGGCTAGAGTGTTCTTCGAGGATGCTAAGAGGCACTTGGAGGAGGGCCACTACTGGCTGGCGTGCTTTGAGTCCCAACAGGCGGCGGAGCTGTACGTTAAGGCCTTACTGCTAGCGCTCACGGGTGTGTACCCTTACACCCGTGACATAGCCGGGCTCCTGGAGGCGCTGGCCGGGGTGGGGGTCGAGGTTTCCCGGGAGGTGGCCTTGTGCGGGGAGGCGTTGACGCCGCACTACACTATGGCTAGGCAGCCTGGAGGGGGGCCCGTGGATTATAGTAGGAGCCGCGGGGAGAGGTGCTTGGAGGAGGCGGGGAGAGTCATCTCGTGGGTTGAGAGCGTTGCGGACCCCTAACCTGAGGGTTTACGCCGAGCGAATGAAGGCCTGGGAAGGGGCGTTCAGGGAGTTCGTCGAGGTACTCTGCCGGAATGGGAATGTTCTGGAGGTCTACCTCTCCGGCTCGAGGGCCCGGGGGAATAGCCTGCCCTACAGCGACTACGACGTGGTTGTCATCGTCAGGGAGGCCAGGGATCCAGTTGAGGAGGCGGTGAGGCTCCGCAGGCTTAGAAGGCGCAGCTTCCCCCTCGACCTTCTCGTGTTGACCCCAAGCGAGGCCAGGGACCCTCTATATAGAGGGATGCTTGAGGGCGCCGTGAGGCTCTGCGGCAAGGCGTGAACGGCTGTTCCTTAGCCCCGGGTGCCCCACAGGAGGCTCGCCGGGATCCTCGCCGCGGCGGCTCTACCCTCGCGCACCATGGCCGCCCTGGCCCCGTTGACCTCCAGGCTATCCAGGCCCCTGCCGTTGAGTATCCTGAACTCCACCCACTCGTAGCCCGGCTTGTAGCCATCGTTCAACACCTCAACCTCCACCCTCACCCTGGCCCCCCTCCTCTCGAGCCTGAACTCTGCCTCGAAGTACTCCCCCCTCTGGTATGCTAGGGTCTCCCCGTCATCGTCGTAGAGGCGGGCTGACGCCTCCCCCTTGAGGAACGCCTCGACCCTGAGCACCCCCGGCTTCACCGCAGTGCTCTCCACGGGGTCCGTGGTGAGGACCGCCGAGTCCTCCCTGAGGTAGAGCGGGATCCTCTCGAGCGGCGCCTCTGCCAGCACCCAGCCGGGCCCCCGGGCTTCGCAGGTGTGGTAGTCGAGCCACTCAACCTCGGGGAGGTAGACCGCCCTCGCCCGGGCGCCGGGGGAGAGCACGGGGGCCACGAGGAGGGAGGGGCCGAGCATGAACTCGTCCGAGACCGTGTAGCTAGCCTCGTCCCGGGGGAACTCGAGGAAGAGGGGCCTCGCCACCGGGATCCCGGTCCTGTGGCTCTCGGCGAAGAGGGTGTAGATGTAGGGGAGGAGGCGGTACCTGAGCCTCACCGCCTCCCTGGCGATGCTCGTGTAGGGCTCCCCGAACACCCAGGGCTCCTGCCTCCTAGTCCCCTTGCTGCTGTGGTTCCTGTAGAAGGGGTAGAAGGCGCCCAGCTGCATCCACCTCACCAGCAGCTCCGGCTCGGCGTCGCCCGCGAACCCCCCTACGTCGGCGCCGGCGAAGGGGACGCCGGAGAGGCCGAGGTTCAGTATCATCGGTATACTCGCGGCCATGTGCCCCCAGTCAGACTCGTTGTCACCCGTCCAGACGGCGGCGCACCTCTGGATCCCGGCGAAGCCGGAGCGGGAGAGGATGAACCACCTCCCCTCCGGGTCGCGCTGCGTGAAGCCCGTCCTGGTGGCCTCGCACTCGAGGAGGGGGTAGGCGTTGTGGATGGCCCTGTGGGGGATCCTCCGGCCCTCGTCGCTGGTGTGGACCGCGTCTATCTCCGCGGGCCCCCTCCACTTGTAGCCCCTCGTGGTGACCCTGGGGAGCGCCTCCCAGTAGAGCTTCCACCCCGCCTCATCGACCCTCCCCTCCCGGAGGAGCCTGGCGAGTTCCCCGACGACCTCCCTGAGCGCTGGCTCCATGTAGAAGATCGAGGGCTCGTTCATGTCCAGCCAGACGCCGTCCACGCCCGTGTTGAGCAGCCCCCGGATGAGGCGGGCCCAGTACTCCCTCACGCTGCTCCTTAGGAAGTCGGGGAAGACGCAGAGGCCGGGCCATACGCCGCCCCTGAAGAGGTCCCCGCGGCTAGTCCTCAGGAAGGCGTCGATCCTCAGCCCCTCATCGTACACCCAGTACCCCGCCTCGGCCTTGACCCCCACGTCCACTATCGCTACGAGCCTAACCCCCATCTCGTGGAGGCGCCTCGCCAGCCCCTCGGGGTCGGGGAACCTCCGCCTGTCCCAGGTGAACACCCTGTACCCGTCCATGTAGTCTATGTCTAGGTAGACCGCGTCGCAGGGGATCCCGTGCCTCCTGCACCCCTCCACCACCTCCAGCACCTCGCGCTGCGAGGCGTAGCTGTACCTGCTCTGGTGGTAGCCGAGCGCCCACCGGGGCGGCATGAAAGGCCTCCCAGTCATCGAGGTGTAGGCGTCGAGCACCTCGGCGGGGCTCTCGCCTGCTATAATGTAGGCCCTGAACCCCCCGGCCTCCACCCTAACCACGGCCCAGCCGGGATCCCCGGCCCCCAAGTCGACGTGGATGTACCCGGGGTAGTCGACGAGGACCCCGTACCACTTCCCAGGCCTAGCCACCATGTAGAAGGGAATGGAGAGGTACATGGGATCCCCCGAGGGGAGGTGGCAGGGCTGGGGGGAGTTCCACACGTGGAACCAGCCACCCCTCCTGTCGATGCTTAGCGAGTAGCGCTCCCCCAACCCGTACACATGGTCACCCTCGTCGAGGCTGTGCCTCAGAACGGTGAAGCCACCCTCCCGCCCGGGCTCCCCCACCACGGTCAGCCTCAAGCCACGCCACTCAACAACGAAGCCGCCCCCCTCGCGGGAGACGCGCCAAGCCCCCCCGCCGCCCCCGCCGGGCTCCCTGAGCACCGCGAAGCTCCCACCAGCCGGGGCGTCGCCGACGGTGACCCTCAAGACCCGGCTACTCAGAGCCTCGAACGAGACAGGCACCCCAGCCAAGAGCCCCACCAGGCCCAAGCCCCTAGGGGGCCCCGGGGCGCCCTCCCTTTAATCACGCCCCCGCCTCTTCGCCTCCGAAACGTGGGTTGACTTTCACGGGGTGACAGGGATCCCCGGGGGGCTTCGACGCCCCGTGGAAGGGCCCTCAAAGCGTTCAGGGAGCTGCTCGCGTGGAGCCCGGTTATGGGCGGGCGCCTCCCTGAATGTTCTTCAAGCGCCGCCTGGCTAGCTCGATGTACTCCTCCTCCACGTCTATGCATATGTAGTGCCTGCCCAGCCTAGCGGCGGCGACGCAGGTGGTGCCCGAGCCGGCGAAGGGGTCTAGGACCACGTCCCCCGTGAACGTGTAGAGCTGAATGCAGCGGCGGGGCAGCTCCTCGGGGAAGGGTGCGGGGTGCCCGACCCGCTTAGCGCTCTCCGGCGGGATCCTCCAAACGCTCCGAGTGAACTCTAGGAACTCTTCCCGCGTAATAGTGTCCCTCTTGTTTGGAGGCTTCTTCCTCTTGAAGTCGCCCTTGCTCAGTATGATGATGTACTCATGCTGGTCCCTGAGGATAGGGTTCACGGCGCTCATCCAAGTCCCCCAGGCGGTGCTGGAGCCGCTCACCGCGTCGCCCTTATCCCAGATGACCTCCCCGCGGAGGAGGAAGCCGATCCTCTCAAACCTCTCAATCAAGTAGGCGTGGAGGGGGATGTAGGGCCTCCTCCCGAGGTTCGCCACGTTAAAGCAGACCCGGCCACCCCACACGAGGACCCGGTAGACCTCCCTCATAACCTCCTCAATGAAATCCAAGTACTCGCCAAGGGAAAGGTCGGCATCGTACTCCTTCCCAACGTTGTACGGGGGGGACGTGACCATCAAGTGCACACAGTTATCCGGCAGTTTCTTCAGTACATCCCTAGCGTCCCCGAGTATGACCCTGTCGAGGAGCTCGGGGGGCACGGGGTTCTCCCTCAAATCCCGGGGCGAGGGCTTGGGGAGCTCCACGCCCCTGTACAGCTTCCTGGAATAGAATAGGGTCGAGTCGTGCGACACCCGGCCCGGCACGCCGAAGCGGCTAGTCCTGGTACCCCTCCTGCCAGCACCCACCCCCGGCACCCTCACCGCCGCAGGGCTCCCTGCAACCCTTCATATCCCCCTGCACTCCTCCAACAAGCTTCACCGCGAGTAAAAGGCTCCCAACCCCTACTACCCTCCGCCCTGTAATGGTGTAGCTGATGTTAGCGATATCCGGATCCAATTAGGGCGTTATAACAATAGTGCGTTTCCACGTTGAGTAGACTTGGTATCCTTAATTATTTTATCTTAAATAATGGGTGTGGGGTGCTCGAGTGCTTGTCATGGGTTCCCGAGTATGTCGTTAACGTTCGGCTAGCCGATGTTCTGAGCAGGGAGTTCGGCATTGATGCTAGGGCGGAGAGGCTGAGTGGTAGGAGAAGGCCCGACATAAGGTGCTACTATAGGGGCTTGATCATTGGCATCGAGGCCTCCTACGACAGGTCGGACGCGGAGAGGGACGCTGAGAAACGGCTTGAGGAGGGGCTTGTAGACGTTGCCATCGCGCTCTGGCTTAAAGAGCGCTATAGGGACGAGCCGGAGCCCCAGCTCGTTGAGCGCATAAGGAGGTCTAGGTTCGACGTAAAGGTGCTAGTGCCTGTGGGCGCCAAGGACACGCTCATCTCGTTCCTGGAGAGGTCCACTGGTAGGAGGGTTGAGGCTACGGGCTGGTTTAGAGACGTTGACCTGCCACTGCTCAAGACTATCATTGAGAGCGCCTCCTCGTTCCTCGCCAGGGAGGAGGAGGTTCAGGGGCTCATAGCTGAGGTTAAGCGGGAGGTGGAGGACTTCACTAGAGCCCTAGCCTCGGTAGACGGTAGGGGCGAGATACGTAGAGGCATATACGACCAGCTCTACCGGCTCTACGGGCTCTCCGTCGCGGAGGCGGAGGACCCGGAGATCGCGTTTGGCCAGGCGGTGCTCTCGATACTCCTGTCGACGGTGTTCTACGAGCGCGTCAGGAGCGTGCATCCACGCCTTGAACCCGTAAGACGGTACGTCGACCGGCACGGCCCTATAAGCGGGCTCATAGAGGCGTTCAGGAACCTACTCAAAATAGACTACAGGGTTGCAGTCGAGACGACGCTCAACATACTGGGGCTCCTCCCCGACAGTGTAGCACATAGGGTGCGGAGGCTGGTTGATCTAGCGTTAAGGATTGCACAGAGCCCCAGCTTACTCAGGAGGGACTTTGCGGGCAGGATATACCACGAGATTACTGGGGATATAGCGTTAAGGAAGGGGTTTGCAACGTTCTACACGGAAGTGCCGGCGGCATACCTTCTAGCAACGCTCGCAGCATACAGCCTCCTAGGCTTGGAGGGAAGAAGCATTCCAAGACTTGGAAGAGGGGAGGCGCAGGAGATACTGGGTAGGATAAGGTCTGCCAGGGTCGCCGACCTTGCATGCGGCAGTGGAACCCTGCTAACGGCCGCGTATAGCTCGCTCATGAGGATAGCCTCCATGCTAAAGTATTACCACAACCTCGACGTGGACCTGGACGAGATAGGCAAGACGCTTATAGAGGAGGGCATATACGGGATCGACGCGCTACGCTACGCCTCCCAGATAACTGCGATAAACCTCGCACTAGTAGGCCCTAAGACCATCACGAGGGAAAACGTTTACACGATCTACCTGGGCTACATGCCGGACAAGAAGACTGCGTGGCTCGGGAGCCTGGAGCTGCTGAACGACAGCGGGAGGGTCGGCGGGATCCTCGCCTACATAGAGGGCGGGCTTGCAGGGGCCGCTGAGAAGACCACTCTCGAAGGTGTGGAGGGTGAAGTGAAGATACCGGGCAAGTTCGACTTGATAATAATGAACCCCCCATTCACGCGCGCCACGGGCAGGACGGAGAGGTTTGAAGGCGGGAGAGGCCTCTTCGGCTTCATAGTAGATGAAGCCGTTAGGCAGAGGTTCATCAAGGCATACGGGCGTGTGAGGGATAAGGTGAAGGAGGAGCTGAGGGAAATTGCCAGGGCCAACATCACGCTATTCCCGGGGGAGATCCAGGAGATAATTAGGGGCGCCCAGGAGTTTAGGCCATACCTCGACGTCGGCCAGGCTGGCGAGGGCCTCCTCTTCCTGTACCTGGCGTATAAATACGTTGGCGACGATGGAGTGATAGCCTTCGTCCTGCCCAGGAACATCCTAGCCGGCGCCTCCTGGTTCCTGGCTAGAACACTCCTAGCAACCAAGTTCCACGTGCTATACGTAGTCGTGAGCAGCGACTCTAGGAAAGGCTACAACTTCTCGGAGGGAACCTCCCTGAGCGAGGCGTTAATCATTGCGAGGAGGAAGACGAGGCACGAGCCGGGCGAGGAGACGGTGTTCGTGAACCTCCTCAGCAAGCCCAGTGGGATGCTTGAAGCAGTGATGCTAGGCACGCGCATAAGCGAGGGTAGATTTGCGGAGGGTCACGGCCTGGTCGAAGAGCTGGGGAGCGCGGCTAGGGTACGCGTAGTTAGCAGGGAGGAGCTGCTGAAACACGTCGATAACTGGAACATGTTTGTAGCCCTACCGGACCAGGAGCTAGTAGATGCAATACTTGACCTCATCGACAACGGAGCCGTCAACATAGGGGGGCACCGGGTTAGGATCCCTCTAGCGAGGTTTAACGAGCTAATCCACAGGCTGGGCATTGACGCTCACCAGTTCCACGACCACTTCAGGAGAACGAGCACCGCAACGCCGTACCCCGTAATCTACGGGGGAGGGGAGGAGGTTAGGAGGAAGATGGCCGCCGAGCCCAACGCCTACGCCGAGCCAAGGACTAGCAGGGCGAGGGAGCTGTATGGGGAGTTTAGCGGGAGGATTATTGTCCCGGACAGGATTTGGTGGGACACCGCCCACGCAATAGCGATGCTCTCCAAGGAGCCCGTGCTATCGAACACATTCTACGCCGTCAGGCTGAACGTGCCCGAGGAGCGCAGGGAGCAAGCTGAGAAAGCGCTAGTTCTATGGCTCAACACCACCTGGGGCCTGCTCACCATCCTAGCGAACAGGGAGGAGACCCGGGGGAGGTGGAGCCGTTTAAAAATGACGCACTGGAGGATGCTCCCAGTGCTAGACGTTAGAGCCCTCCCCGGCGAGACCCTAAAGGAGCTGGCGAGAGCCTTCGACGAGTACGCCGAGAAGGAGATGAAGAGGATACCCGAGCAGTTCAACCCGGGAAAACCCGACCCCGTAAGGCTTGGAGTAGACACTGGGTTCCTGAGAGCGCTCAACCCTCAGTTGAGGGATGAAGCTGTTAAAGACTACCTACTAGACCTCTACAAGCGCGTTGACTCGGCGTTAAAGCAGTGGATAAAATAGGCGCTCCCGAAGCCCAAGCCGTCCCCACGCCTAGCCCGCCAGCACCTCCGAGCCCCCCGGAATCTCGGCCGCGACCACGAGAAGCTGATCGGGTGGTGGCCCCCAGGGCCTTTCCATTAAGCTGGTTGGCCTGGCGGGCCCGCCGGGATTTGAACCCGGGACCTCCGGCTCCGCAGGCCGGCGCCCTATCCTGGCTAGGCCACGGGCCCGCCCCTTCCCCCGGGCTCGGCTATGCTTGTGGATGGTTTTAGTTTTTCCCGGGGGGAGCCCGTTGTGCCCACTGCGTCTCGGGGGCTATTGACCCCCGCGCAGGCCCTGCTTGGTTTTCTGGACTTTCCCGTTTGGTTTTGCAGTTAAGTTAGAGGGTAGCCGGGCCCATTATGTGGAAACTAATTTATCCCCACCGGGCTCCCTTGGGGCTTGCCTGCCTCGTGGGCCGGTGCTCGGGCGTTGAGTGTTCTGGCGAGGCATGCTGAGGCGTTGTCGAGGCTCCTTGGGCCGGGTAAGGTTGTGGATGACCCGGCTATTACAAGGCTTTACCGGAGGGATCCCTTGGGGTTTGAGGGGGGCGAGGCTGTCGTCGTATTCCCTGAGAGCGTTGGGGACTTGTCGCTCGTGGCCTCCTACGCTTACAGGCATGGCTTGAAGCTGTACCCTCAGGGCTCCGGCACTGGGCTAGTCGGGGGGAGCGTGCCGGGCGACGCGGGGGTGGTCGTCTCCACCGCCCGCCTGAACAGGATCCGCGGGGTGAGCATTGTCGACGGGTACGTCGTCGCGGAGGCCGGGGTTAGGATTGGCGACTTGAACGCTGAGCTGGCGGGGAGGGGGTACATGTTCCCCGTCGACCCCGCCAGCGCCCCCGTCGCTACGGTGGGCGGGGCGGTTAACACGGGCGCCGGGGGGCTGCGTGGGGCTAAGTATGGCACTATGAGGGACTGGGTCCTCGGCCTCAGGGTAGTCCTCCCCGACGAGAGGGGCACGCAGATGTTCCTCGGCTGCTACACCGTGAAGTGCAGGCAGGGCTACGACCTCGTCAGGCTCATCGTGGGGAGCGAGGGGACGCTGGCCCTCGTGGCGGAGGCGGTGCTCAGGATAGCCCCCCTCCCCGAGAACGTCGTGGTGGTGCTAGCCTTCTACAGGGGCCTCGAGAGCCTCATGGAGACGGTCGTCGACTTGAGGGCCAGCGGAGTCCAGCCGCTCATAATGGAGTTCATGGACGACAAGACCGTTGAGGCCGCGGTGAAGGCTGTGGGGGCCCCGTTCAGGGCGGAGGGGCGCATGCTGCTCGTCGGCGTGGACGTCAACAGGGAGGCCTCGGGGAGGGTGCTCGAGTGGCTCGTAGGCACTGTGAAGCGGCGCGGGGCGGGGCTGGTGTACCAGGCCAGGAGCCTTGGGGAGGCGGAGGAGAAGGGGCTCTTCCAGGTGAGGAGGAGCCTCTTCCCCGCCCAGGTGAAGCACCTCCACACCCTCCTCGGCAGGCCCGGCGCCAGGATCCTGACGTACGTGGAGGACATAGCTGTGCCCCCCTCGAGGCTCGTCGAGGCGGTGGAGGAGCTGAGGAGGCTGGAGGAGGAGTACGGGCTCCCAACGCTCATCGGGGGCCACGTGGGCGACGGGAACCTGCACCCGGCCACGGGCTTCGACGCCTCGGACGAGTCCATGAGGAGGAGGGTGGAGGAGTGGTTCATGGAAGTGATGAGGCTAGCAGTCAGGCTCGGGGGCACGGTGAGCGCCGAGCACGGGGTGGGATCCCTCAAGAGGGAGGGGTTGAGGGTCGAGCTCGAAGCGCGGGGGGCCGGGAAGGCGCTCGAGCTGATGAGGGCGATCAAGAGGGCGTTCGACCCTAAGGGGATCCTCAACCCCGGCCGGGTGGTCTAAGCCATGGACCCCGGGGGCTCACGGGATCCCGGGGCGCTCGCCGAGTGGGTGAGGGGGGAGGCGTCGAGGTGCATGTACTGCGGCCTCTGCGAGCCGAGCTGCCCCACCCTCCCCCTCGGCCCCCACAGGGGCTACGGGCCCCGGGGCAGGGTCTACCTGGCCCTCGCCGCGGTCGAGGAGGGCCGCCTCACCGTGGAGGGGCTCGCCTCCATCTACTCCTGCCTCCTCTGCGCCGCGTGCACCCTCGCCTGCCCAGCGGGCGTGGACGTGCCCGGCGTCGTCCGGGCCGTGAGGAGCCTCGCCCGCACCGGGCTCGCGGCGCCGGGGAGGGCTGATGCTTAGGCCCGTGGAGGGGTGGTGGGTCGAGCGGTGGACGTGAGGGAGGTGCTCAGGAGCCTGGCGGATAGCGTGGCTAGGACTGGCTTCCCCGTGCCCATCCCCCGGGAGGCGGTCTACTCGTGGGCCGAGCCCCTCGGCTTGCCACGGGGGAGGCCCACGGCGCTCTACACGGGAGCCCTCTACCAGCTCGCCCCCTACATTAGCAGCCTGGTCAGGGAGCTGGAGGGGCTCGAGAGGAGGCGGGCCGGAGGCGGGGCGGCGGTGGACCCCTCCAGGCTCTCGGCCAGCCCCGACCCGGGGGAGGTTGAGTGGGCTGAGAGGGTGCTCCGCTCGATAGCCAGGCTCCTCTCGAGGGCAGGCGTTGAGTACGGGTACGTGTACGAGAACGACCTCTACAGCGGCACCCTCCTCTACGACCTCGGCCTGGACGACGCCTTCGCAGTGCACGCCGAGCGGGTCTACAAGGCCCTCAAGGGGGAGGGGGTGGAGAGGGTTGTAACCGTCGACCCCCACACGAGCTACGTGCTCCGCGAGGTCTACCCCAGGTTCGTCGACGGCTTCAGCCTGGAGGTGGTGAACTACCTCGAGCTGCTCGCGGAGAGGGACCTGGGGTTCGAGGGCGGCGGTGGCGGCGAGTGGGTGATCCACGACCCCTGCCTTTACGCGAGGCGCCTGGGGATACTGGAGCAGCCCAGGATCCTCCTCAGGAGGGCTGGCGTGAAGCCCGTGGAGCCCGGGAGGAGTGGTAGGATGACGTACTGCTGCGGGGGCCACTTAGGGCTTGTGTCCCCGAGCCTATCCAGGAGGATAGCGGAGACGAGGGTGAAGGAGCTGGCCCAGTACTCCAGGAACGTGGCGACCCTCTGCCCCATATGCTACGCTAACCTCTCCAGAGTCAAACCCGGCGGGGTTGTGGTCGCGGACATCGCCGAGATCCTGGCGGCGAGGCTGCCTCGAGGGGCTGGGTGAGCCCCCGTGCCGGTGGGGGAGGTTCTTGACCTCGGCGGGGTCCTCAGGTCAGTGCTCAAGGCGCTCGGGGACCGGGACTTCCAGGAGGGGGTCCGGCGGGCGTCGCTCTCCGCGGAGGAGAGGGTCCCGGGGATCCTCGAGTCCCACCCTGGGCTGGCGGAGATGGCGAGGGAGGTTGAGGCCGTCAAGAGGAGGGTCACGGAGAACCTTGACCGCTACATAGACCTGGTGATGGAGTCCCTGGAGAGGGCTGGGGCGCGCCCCTACCTAGCCGAGGGCCGGGAGGAGGCTCTATCCATCCTCGAGAAAATAGTGGGGAGGGGCAAGCTCGTCGTCATGTCTAAGAGCATGGTGGCTGAGGAGCTCGGGGTCCGCGAGTTCCTCGAGGGACTCGACAACGAGGTCTGGGAGACTGACCTCGGGCAGCTACTAGTCCAGCTGGAGGGGGGCAGGCCGATGCACACGGTGGCGCCGGCGATTCACTTGACGCGGAAGCGCGCCGTGAGGCTGGTGAGGGAGAGGATAGACGAGGCCCTGCCCCCCGACGCTGGCGTCGAGCAGGCTGTGGAGGCTGTCAGGAGGTTCCTCAGGGGGAAGCTCGCGAGGGCCCAGGTGGGGGTTAGCGGGGCGAACGCTCTCGCAGCCGACACGGGGGCCATAGTGCTGGTGGAGAACGAGGGCAACATACGCCTCGTCACGGGCCTCCCGCCCGTCCACGTCGCCATCGCGGGGGTGGATAAGATAGTGCCTACGCTGATGGACGCCTTGAAGGCCGCCATGGTTCAAGCGGCCTACGCGGGCCTCTACCCTCCAACCTACGTGAACGTCATAACAGGCCCGAGCAGCACGGCGGACATAGAGCACACCCGCGTCTACGGCGCCCAGGGCCCCAGGGAGGTCCACGTTGTGCTAGTCGACAACGGCCGCAGGAGGGCGGCCAGGCACCCCCTCCTAAGGGAGCAGCTCAGGTGCATCCGCTGCGGCCGCTGCCAGTTCGAGTGCCCCGTATGGAGGCACACCGCAAACCTCTGGGGAGGCCCAGCCTACGGCGGCCCCATGGGCGTGGCCTGGACCGCGATAACCCTAGGCGAGGAGCAGGCGGCGGAGCTGGCCCACCTATGCATAGGCTGCGCGAGGTGCGAGGAAGCCTGCCCGGTCCACATACCCATCACGGAGATCATACGCTACCTCAAAACCGTCTACGCCGGGAAGCACGGGCTAACCAGAAGCCAGGGCAGACGAGGATCCCAGGGATCCCAGCGGTAGACCCAGCCGCGCAAGGCCCCAATCCCCGGGGGTCAAGCTGAACCCCAGCCGGGATCCCGGAGGGGTGGAGGGTGCAATGGGGGCCTAGGGGCCCGTTAACCGCGTGGAGCCGCCGGCGGGATTCGAACCCGCGACCACCGGCTTACAAGGCCGGCGCTTTCGGCCCCGCGCAGGGGTCTGCCGCTGAGCTACGGCGGCTCCCCTGGGGTATCCCCGGGGGCATCCGGGGGGTCTAAGCCTGGGCTGCCGGGGATTTTAGCGGTTAGCCGCCTCCCCGCGGCTAGGAGGGGCCCCTCTCCTAATCCCCCGCAGTCTTGGAGGAGCGTGGCGGGGTTGTTGGGGGCCTGGGAGAGCGCCCCTGGGGCCCCCGCCGTGGTGCCGCCGCCGGGATTCGAACCCGGGACCTCCGGATCTCCCAGGCCCCCTCCCTTAGGGGCGACCTCGGCAGGGACGCCTGCGGGGCCGTATGAGTCCGGCGCTCCGCCAGGCTGAGCTACGGCGGCTCCCGCGGGGGCCCGTGGGGTTGCTTAAGGCCGGGCTGGGGGTTTTTAGTTTGAGTGGGGGTTGGTAGGGTTGGAGTGCGTGGTTGTGGGCGTTGATGGGGGTGCTTCGCGCAGCTCCTTCATAGCCTTCGACGCCTCGAGGCTCTCTTGGTCGAGGTGGAGCGGGAGCGCGTTGAGCCTCTTCTACCGCGGCGCCTCCAGCCTCGCAGGCGAGGTTAGGAGGGGCGTCTGGGCGTCCCTCCGCCTCCTGGGGGCCCGGGGGGTTAGGGGTGTCTACGCCGGCGTGGCCGGGCTTGACGCTGGGGTCGCGAGCGTTAGGAAGGCTAGGGCGGTGGAGTCCCTGACCCCCTTCCCGTTGATCCTGGACCACGACGCCTACATCGCTTGGTGGACGTCGTGGATTGAGGGCGGCGAGGCCGCGGTGATAGCGGGGACGGGGAGCCTCGTGTACCTCTACGACCCCGAGAGCGGGGAGCGCCGCATCCTCGGCGACCACGGCCCCCTCCTCGGCGACCAGGGCTCCGCGTTCGAGGTCGGCTCCAGGGCGCTGAGGATGCTGGGGGAGGCCCTCCAGGGGCTGAGGAGGTGGACGTGCCTAGAGGAGGCGCTGGCCTCGAGGCTCGGCGTCTCGAGCCCCGAGGAGGCCTCGGCCTGGGTCCACCTCTCCGGGAGGAGCCTCGTGGGGGCCGCGGCGGGGGCTGCGAGGGTAGTGGTCGACGCAGCGGAGGAGGGCTGCGGCGAGGCCGCCTCCCTGCTCAGGCGGGCGGCGCTGGGGCTAGCGCGCCTGGTCTCCACGGCCGCCGGGAGGTGGGGCGTGAGAGTGTTCAGGGTCTACGGGGGGCTAGCCAGGTCAAGCGTGTACATGGAGGCGCTCGAGTCCAGCGTTGAAGGGGCCGTGGTGTCGAGGGGGATCCTGGACCCCGCGGTGGGGGCGGTGTGGCTAGCCCTCCAGCATTATTGTGATAACCTGACCGTCTCCCCTGGCGAGCTGGCCGGCCTCCTTTCTGACCTCGACGCCCAGCCTGTCTAGGTAGTGGAGCACCGCCTCCCTGATCAGCTCGCTCCTCGTGAGGCCGAGCATCCTGCTGGCCCTGTTCATCGCCTCGACGAGGCCCGCCTCAGCCTTGAACGTGACGACCCTCAACTCCCCCACATGCATCCACCCCGCTAGCTCCCACTACTCGGGGGCTTCGTTGTGGTCGAGAGTATAACGCGGGGCCTGGACTCCCCGCGCGGCTGGGGGGGTTACCCGGAAACCCCCGGGTTCACCCGGAGAAGGGGGCTAGCCCTGGGCGGGCTCGAGTGAAACGAGGGTCAGGGTTACGTAGTCTTGCCCCGCGACGACGGTGGCCTGGACCGCGGCGGGGACCCCGTTGACCCTCGCCAGAGTCATCGCTATCACCGTCGCCCTCGACCACGTCGTGGTTTGGACGGGGAGCCTGGGCTCGACGGTCACCGCCACTCCCCTCAGCTCGCCGCCGCCCCACTCCACCTTCGTGAAGCCGACCCTCACGCTGGCCATGGGGCTCCTGAGGCTCGACCAGTCGACTCCAAGCTCCTTGGAGAGCGTGTAGGGCAGGAGGAGGGGGCCCAGGCTGGGCTGGGGGCTAACGTTGAGGGATGAGACGCCTAAAGCCTGGGTCACGTTGAACCTGACCGGGTTGAAGAGCATCTCCTCCAAGTCGCGGGGGTCCACGGGCGTCTCCTCGCCGGTGCCGGGGTCGACGCGGCTCGCCTCCACCACCCCGGTCTCGTTGTAGGTGAACCTGTAGAGGGCCACCGTCCTCCCGCTCGAGTCCCTCATCTCCAGCGTCGCATTCCCCCCGACGGGGTTGTTAGTGAAGACCACCGTGAAGTTGCCGTCGCCCGGCGACGAGGCGTTGTACTCGAGCCTAGCCACCCTCGAGAGTATGTCGCCGAGCGCCGGCTGCCCCCCCAAGTCCCCGAGGACGGAGGCGTAGCTCCAGTACACGGCATAGCCTATGACCGCCGAGGCCAGGGCGGACGCGAAGAGCAGTGCTATCAACAGCACGGGCTTCGAGGGCAACGCTTCCAGGCACCTCCACGGCCTCCACACGCCAGGCCCTGGGGGCGTCAATCTTTAAACCGTTCACTCGCCGCAGCCCCAGGCCCCGGGTGCGAGGCTTAGGGGTGTGGAGGGCTTGACGATAGGCCTGCTCAAGGGCTCGTGGAGCTGGGGCCACAAGGGCTGGCTCCGCGTCTACTGCCGCGTCTGCGGCGCCGCCCTCGACCTTAGCGGGCAGAAGCCTAGGACTAGGAAGACCGAGGTGGTCTACGCCTGCCCCAAGTGCGCGGCGAAGTACGAGGCCTACTTCTGCGCCGCGGACGCGAGGGCGCTGAAGTACACCTGCCCGTTCTGCGGGTCCAAGCTTGAAATCGTGAGCCCGCAGCCGGTGGTCGGGAGGTAGCGGCCGCCCGGACCCCTCGGGTTGCACCAAGCCGGGAGCCGGGGATCCCGGGGGCTAGCCTCGGTTCTTCCCGTCGCAGTCCCCTGCCCGGCTCGCGGGGATCGCCGCCGGCAATGTTTCAGGGCGCAGCTCCTCCAGCGCCCTGGCCTTGAGCCAGGATCCCTTGTGGATCCAGAGGACTGCAGCCACGCCGGTGGCGATGTTGCTCGCGCTCATCCCCAGCCATACGCCGAGGGATCCCAGGTCTAGGGTGTAGGCTAGCGTGTAGGAGAGGGGGATCCTTAGGAGCCACAGCCTCGAGATGCTGAGGATCGCCGGCGCCAGCGTGGCCCCGCTCCCCTGGGCGACGCCGTTGGCGGTGAATAGGAGGCCGAGGAAGGGTATGCTGGGGGCGAAGACTGTTATCATGACCCTCGCCTCCGCGAGCACGTCGGGGTCGCTGGTGAAGACGGCTGCGAGCTGGTTCCTGAACGCCTCGATCACCGCCACCCCCGCGGATAGTATGGCGAAGAGCAGCGCCTGGCCCTTGACCGCCGCCTCCCTCGCCCTCTCCGGCAGGCCCGCCCCGAGGCTCTGGCCCACCACCGTCGAGAGGGCCACCGAGAACCCCATGGTGAACGCCTGAACCATGCCCACGACCGCGAGGCTCACGTTGTACGCGGCCATAGCCGTAGTGCCGAGGCCCGCCACTATGCCCGTCATGACTAGGAAGGCCGTGCTGGTCAGCACCGTCTGAGCCCCCACGGGCCCCCCGATCTTCGCGACGAGCCTAACCACGCCGGCGTCGGGGAGCTGCGGCTTGACCCTGAAGCCCAGGGCCCCCGAGGCGGTGAGGGCGGCGGCGTAGCCCCCGGCGACTATCCTGGAGATGCTCGTCGCCAGGGCGGCGCCAACTACCTCCATCCTCGGCAGGCCTAGGAGGCCGAAGATCAGCAGCGGGTCGAGCGCCAGGTTCAGCGCGCTCGAGAGGCCGTTGACCCAGAAGGGCTTCCGGGTGTCACCCATGCTGCTGGAGAGGCTCGTGAAGTAGAACATTGTGAAGGCGAACGGCATAGAGATAGACTCAATCCACGTGTAGGCGAGGCTGAGCCTGTAAACCTCCCCCGGGATCCCGAGGAGCCTGAAGACCACGGGGGCCAGGAGCGCCACCGCGGCCGCCGAGGCGGCGCCTATGATGAGCGTCAACCCCCAGAGCTTCCCCGCGGCCCTCGACGCCTCGTCGTACCTCCGGGCCCCCACGAGCTGCGACACCAAGGCGCCGCCCGCAGTGTTAACCGCGAACACCAAGCCGAAGAAGAGGAAGATCAACGGCCACACGGCGACGGGCGCCGCCAGCTGGGCCTTCCCAAGCCTCCCCAGGAGGATGGAGTCAACGCTCTCCTGCACCGTGCCGAGAAGCCTGCTGGCGGCGACGGGCCCAGCGAGCCAGAGGATTGCACGGACTACGCTACCCTCAACCACCCTACGCCTCAAATCGTCAACAGCCGCCTTCCCACGCATCCCCGGCCCGTCCAGGGCGCTGCGCCCCCAACCCCTCGCAGCGGTGAAGGGGCCTCGCTGCTCTCATCAAAGGCTGGAACGCCCCGCGGGCGTTTTAAAGGAACACGTCCACATGAACGCGCCCACGAATCGCCCAGTAGCCGAGAGAAGCTAGCGAACCCCCGAGGCGTGGAGGATGTGGCGCCCGGTCCCGGCTTGGGGGGCCTGCGGGGCCTCTCGGACCCCACGGGCACCCCCAACGCGGCCGGCTTAACTTCCGGGTTCGATACGAGTCCGGGTGTTGCCCGGCCGCTATGGCCGGGCCGGGCGTGTAACCCAGTCCCCCAGGCCCGGGTCTTATAAAGCTTTCCCTCGCCCCGGGGGCGGTTCAGCCGCAGGGAACCGGTCATCCCGAGCCCTCACGGTCTCCCTAGGTGTTGGCTCTTCACTACCACCCTCCACGGGATCCCCCCGGGCGGCCAGCCGTTATAGGGCCGCTCCCCCTTGGGGCGTGAGCCGCCAGGATCCCGGGGGGCGCCTGCCCTTGGGGCCTGGCGGTGGCTGGCCTCGACGCCTCGAAGCCGAAGGGGGAATCCTGGGCGTCGCCGAGCGCGTGGAGGACTCGCGGCCCCCGCTAGGGGCTGGGGGGGTGCTAGCACACCTTCTCGCCAGGCTTCGCCTCCCCCTCGACGGTGACGAGGGCTGGCTTGGAGTCCTCCCCGCAGGCGGCTAGTATCATCCCCTGGCTCTCTAGGCCCATCATCTTCTTCGGCTTCAGGTTGGCGACCACCACCACGTACTTCCCGACGAGCTCCTCGGGGCTGTACCACTTGGCGAGGCCGGCGAGTATCTGCCTCTTCTCGCTCCCGAGGTCCACGATTAGCTTGATCAGCTTCCTGCTGCCCTTGACCCGCTCGGCCGAGAGCACTTTTCCGACCCTCAAGTCGACCTTCGCGAAGTCCTCGTAGTCTATGAGCCCGCCGGTCAAACCCGTTCACCTCCGGGTGGTGGCGAGTCACTCTATCGACGCCGTTGCCCTGGTTAAAACGGTTCGCCGCCCCGGCCGCGGCGGGGCGGGGCCGCCTGCGCCGACCTCGACGTCACAACCTATATCTACGCCCCGTAGGCGCCGGGTTTTACGGGGAAGCCAGCCCGGGAAGGGATTCCCTGGGTGCTTTAGTGTATGGGGTGCCAGGGTCTTGGCTGAACCCAGGATCGTCGTGAGCGACGGCGAGTACCGCCTGCTCAAGAAGATGAAGGAGAAGGGGTTCAGGGAGGGCACCGTTAAGGAGGCCGCCAGGATCCTGGGCGTGCCGGAGTCCACGATTGAGAGCCTCGCCAGCCTCCTCTCCTCGAAGAACCTACTCTCGGTGGAGACGAGGAGCGTGAAGAGGTACAGGCTCACGGAGAGGGGCGAGGAGGCGCTGCGCAGGGGCCTCCCGGAGGAGGAGCTCCTAGCAGTCATCGAGGAGCACGGGGGCGCCGCGCCGGTCGAGGAGGCCTCCAGGAGGCTCGGGGGGCAGAGGCTCGCGGCTGCGATGAGGGGGCTAGCCGGGCTCGTGAGGGTCTCGAGCAGGGACGGAGTGAAGGTCGTGGAGGCCACGGGGGACCTCGGGGAGGCTAGGAGGAGGATTGAGAGGCTGAAGAGGGTCCTCGCCGAGGTCGCGGGCGGCAAGGAGCCCTCGGACCGCGAGGCGCTGGCCGAGCTGCTAAAGCGCAGGCTCGTCGCGGAGGAGGAGTTGAGGGAGAAGAGGATCCGCCTCCTCGGCGACCCGGAGAGTATCCTAAGCCACGTCGTCGCCAGCACGGGCAGGATAACCTCCTCCATGCTGGCCGACGGCTCGTGGTCGAGGGTCCACCTGGCCAGGTACGACGTTCGAGCCGAGCCCCCCAGGGTCTACCCCGCGCGGCTCCACTTCCTCCAGGAGTTCATAGAGGAGATCAGGGACATAATGAAGGAGATGGGGTTCACCGAGGTCAAGGGCCCCCTCGTGGAGGTCGAGCTGTTCAACTTCGACCTACTCTTCCAGCCCCAGGACCACCCGGCGAGGGAGATCCACGACACCCTCAGGCCTAAGCTCCCGCCTGTGAGCTTCGAGGAGAAGCTCGCAGACATGGCAAGGAGGGTTAGGAGGGTCCACGAGAGGGGCTGGGGCTACAAGTGGAGCGCCGAGGCCGCCGGGAGGAGGGTGATGAGGAGCCAGATGACGAGCGTGAGCGCCAGGCTAATCTCTGGCATGATCTACGGCGAGCCCCCCGCGGAGCCGATGAGGTTCTTCAGCATAGGCAGGGTGTTCAGGCGGGACCCGGCGGACGCCAGGCACCTGCCCGAGTTCCACCAGCTCGACGGGGTGGAGGGGTGGAGCGGCTACACCTTCAGGGACCTCCTGGGCACCCTCAAGGAGTTCGCGGAGAGGGTGGGGCTCGAGGTCAAGTTCAAGCCCGCCTACTTCCCCTTCACCGAGCCGAGCGTGGAGGGCTACGCCAGGCTCCCCGACGGCAGGTGGATAGAGCTATTCGGAGCCGGCCTCTTCAGGCCCGAGGTGCTCGAGATGGCTGGACTCGACTACCCCGTGGGCGCTTGGGGCATGGGGATCGAGAGGCTCGCAGCCGCCTACTACGGGGTACCCGATATTAGGAAGCTCTACACCCGCGACGTCTCGGAGATCAAGGCCTTCAGGGTCCGGCTGTGAGGTTTTGAAGCCATGCCGGTGATCAGGGTTAGGAAGCAGAGGCTCTCCACGCTCGTCGGCGGCATACCGGAGGAGGAGTTGAAGGAGGCGCTCTTCAACCTCAAGGCCGAGGTGGAGGAGGAGGGGGAGTACTACGCGATCGAAGTGAACCCGGACAGGCCCGACATGTACATAGGCGAGGGGATAGCGAGGGCACTCAAGGGCTTCCTCGGCGAGGAGCTGGGCTACGAGAAGCCCCCGGTCGTGGAGGGCAACGTGGTCCTCAAGGTCTTCGACGTGCCGTCGAGGCCCTACGTCGCCGCGGCGGTGGTGAAGAACGTCAACATTGACGAGGCCTTCCTAGAGGAGCTGATCCAGTTCCAGGAGAAGCTCCACGACGGCATCGGTAGGAAGAGGAGGAAGGTGGCCATAGGCCTCCACGACTTCGACAAGCTGCAGAGCCTGGCGGGCGGGGGGCCCGTCGAGGTGGAGTACAAGTTCCTCCCCGTCGACAGCGTGGTCTTCGCCCCCCTGGGGAGCGAGAGGGAGGTCAAGGCCTCGGAGGTGCTCGCGTCCAGCAAGCAGGGGAGGGAGTACGGGGGGATCTCGCTGAGGGAGGGCAGGCACCCCTTCCTGCTCGTGGGGGGCAAGGTCATATCGATGCCGCCAGTGATTAACGCCAACTACACCGCCCTCGAGCCCGGGACGTCCCACGTCTTCATAGACGTGACGGGCACCGACGCCGCCCTGGTCTCGAAGACCCTCGACTTGATAGTTTCGAACCTCGCCGAGAGGCCGGGCGCGGTGGTGAGCGAGGTAATCGTCGCCCCCGGAGGCGCCGAGGAGGCCTCAGTGGTCTACCCCAGGCTGGAGACCAAGAGCCTGGAGCTCCCCGTGAGCGAGGCCTCCCGCATCCTCGGCTTCAAAGTCGAGGCCGAGGAGGTTGAGGAGCTGCTGCTCCGCGCCAGGCACCAGGCCGAGGCGATAAGCGGCGAGCTGGTCGAGGTCGAGGTCCCCCCGTTCCGCGTCGACGTCCTGGGCACGATAGACCTCATCGAGGACATAGCGATGATGAGGGGGATAGGGAGCATCGAGCCGAGGTACGAGCCCCCAAGGCTCAGGGGGAGCGTGCTGCCGGAGGTGAGGCTCACCAGGCAGCTCCGCCTCCTCGCGCTAGGCCTCGGGTTCACCGAGGTCCTCCAACTCATCCTCACCAGCCCGAGGGTGGTGAAGGCGATCGGCATGGAGGGCGTGGCGGTTACGCTGGAGAACCCCGTGCAGGAGGAGTACAGCGTCCTCAGGCCCAGCATCGCGGCGACGCTGCTCCAGACGCTCGCCGCGAACCAGCACGCCGAGAAGCCTGTCAAGGTGTTCGAGGTGGGCGAGGTCGTCTACAAGTCCGGCGAGTCAGTCGAGGAGGACCTGAGGCTCGGCCTCGCAGTCATGGATGACTCGGTCAGCTTCGAGGACGTGCAGGCCCCGGTCTACGCTATCCTCAGGGTGCTCGGCGTCAGCTTCACGGCGGAGCCCTTCGAGTCCCCCCTCTTCATCCCCGGCCGCGCCGCTGCGCTGGTGAACCCCGGCGTCGGCGAGTTCGCCTGGCTGGGGGATGTGAACCCCGGGATCCTCACCGGTCTAGGCTTCAAGTACCCCGTGGCTCTAGCGGAGATCTCGATCGGCAAGCTGGCCAGGATAGTCTTCAGCCGGTGAGCGCCGCGTGCCCGAGTCGCCCTGCGCCTCAGTCGACCCGCGCGATGCGGAGAGGGCGAGGAGGATCCTGGCGGCGAGGGGGCTGCTGGCTAGGGGCCTGAAGCCGGGGAGGGCGGGGGGCAGGATCCTTTTCCCCGTCACTAGCCTGGGGGAGGCGCTGGAGGCGCTGAGGGAGGCCGGGATCCCGGCGGAGCCGTGCACCGCCTCCTTCCAGGAGGCCCGCAGGGGGCCGCCCAGCCCCAGGGAGCAGGGGCTCCCCGGCTACTGGCTGGTGGGCGACATACTGGTCTTCAACCCCAGGGAGGGCGTCAGCCTCGACAGGCTGAGGGCATACGCCGGGGAGCTCGTGGCGAGGGGCGTGGCGGGGGCGGCGTGGCTCAAGGTGGGGACCCACGGCCCCTACAGGCTCCCCAGGCTGGTCCACCTCGCGGGGGAGGAGAGGACCGAGACCACCGCCAGGGAGTACGGGCTACGCTTCAGGGTCGACGTGGCCAGGGCGTACTACAACCCGCGCCTCTCCTTCGAGCACAGGAGGGTGGCGGAGCAGGCGAGGGACGGGGAGAGGGTGCTCGACATGTTCACAGGCGTCGGCGGGTTCGCGGTGCACATAGCCCACCTCAGGGCGGCCCGCGTGCTCGCCGTCGACATAAACCCCCACGCAGTCCGCCTCGCGGCGTGGAACGTGTGCGCCAACAAGCTGCGGGGCACAGTCGCCCTGGCGAGGGCCGACGCCAGGCTCCTCCCCTCGGTGCTGGAGCCGGTCTTCGACAGGGTGGTGATGAACCACCCCACGGGGAGCCTGGGCTTCATCCGGGAGGCCTGCAGCCTCGCCACCCCCAGGGGGGCCGCGGTGCTCCACGTCTACACGCTAGCCTCCGAGCCCTCCCAGGCCGCCTCCGCGGTGGCCGAGCGCCTGGAGGGGGCCGGCTGCAGAGCCATCGGGGAGCCGAAGGCGCGGGAGGTGCTGGAGTACTCCCCGAGGCAGTCAATCTACGCCGTCGACGTCGAGGTTGAGCGGCGCGATGGCGACGGTTAACTCTGCCCCGCGCCGGAGCGCCTCAACCAGCCCCCTCTCGATCCCCCTCGCCGCCTTGCTAGCCCTCACCATCACCGTCTCGGGGCCCACGTAGGTGCTCCTCCGGAACACCATCCTAACCGGGTCGCTCAGCGTCATCCTGGGATCCCCCCACCCCGCCACGGCGTCGACGAAGCCGCCGGCGCTGAGCACCGCCACCACCGGCCCCCCGGATCGGAGCCACTCCTTGAGCCACCCCGGCAGGTCGGCTGCAGCGGCCTCGGAGGAGACGCCCACGATGCAGTCCCCCCTCTCAGTGAGGTAGTCCTCCTTAGTCACCTCGAACGTGGTCCTGTGGAGGGCTCTAACGTTCACGTGCCCCCGAGCCTTGAACACGAACCAGCGGCCCTCGACAACCCGGGCTAAGCCAGGCCACCCCCTCCCGGCTGGCCCGGGGGGCGGGGTGGGTGGCCCGCGCATAAAACAAGGCACCCGAGCACCTACCGGAGTCGTGGCGCGCTAGTGTTGCCTGAGAGGTGCCTGGGGGTGCCCCTCGACTTCGCGGAGGCGCGTAGGAGGCTCGTGGAGGAGCTGAAGGCTATGGGCTACATTAGGAGCTGGAAGGTGGAGAGGGCTATGCTGAAGGTGCCAAGGGAGGAGTTCGTCCCCGAAGACCTGAGGCTCTACGCGTACGAGGACAGGCCCCTGCCCATAGGCTACGGCCAGACTATTAGCGCGCCGAGCATCGTGGCCTACATGACTGAACTCCTGGACCCCGACGTCGGCCACAAGGTGCTGGAGGTCGGGACGGGGAGCGGGTACCAGGCGGCGGTGCTGGCCGAGATAGTAGCGCCCGAGGACGCCCCGAGGGAGGAGTGGGGGCACGTGTGGAGCATTGAGAGGATCCCCGAGCTGGCGGAGTTCGCGCGGAGGAACCTGGAGCGGACGGGCTACGCTGACAGGGTCACGGTGGTGGTCGGGGACGGGACCCTCGGCCTGCCCGAGGAGGCCCCCTTCGACAGGATAATCGTGACAGCCGCCGCCCCCAGGATCCCCGAGCCGCTCCTGGACCAGCTCAAGCCCGGGGGCAGGCTGGTGGCCCCCGTGGGCGACAGGTGGGCTCAGGACCTCGTGCTCGCTGTTAAGAACGAGTCCGGGGAGGTGGAGGAGGTGCGCACGATACCCGTCATCTTCGTCCCGCTCGTCGGCAGGTACGGCTTCAGGGAGGAGGGCTAGGGGCGCGGCGTTCGGGTTAATGTTCGGGTAAAAGAGCCGCCGCGGCAAGCGGTAATGCGAGGTGCCCGCTGTTGAGCGAGGTCGAGAAGGCGGTCGCCGTCCGGGTCAGCAGCCTCGCCGACCTAGCGAGGCTCGCAATCGTCCCCGCCGCCCGCTACATCGTGATGCCCGTCTACAGGTTCAAGTGGAACGGCAGGGTGATCTACATGGTCCACATGAGCTTCAAGGACTACTACAAGAAGTACGGGATCCCCCTGATCTACTACTACTCCAGGAGCGCTGAGGAGGACGAGCCGGAGGAGAAGGCCAAGTACATACTGATCAAGGTGGACGACACGGGCGAGAGGGTCGAGATCTCAAACTCGACTAAGACAGGGTACGTCTCGATACCCATCGTGAACCTCGCCGAGAAGCCGGCCTTCGTGCCGGATGATCTCCAGTAAGCCCGGCTCCCCCAGGCGCTCATCCGCCGGTGCCCGCGGCAGCCTCCTCGCCCGCGGCCTCGCCGGAGGCGCTCGGCGTTTTTGCGTGGGTCAACACTGCACTCTCCACGATGTCCCGGAGGGTTACGCCCTCTGCAGCCAGCTCTAGTAGCCTCTCGCCCGCCACGCTCACCCTGTAAACCTTGTAGCTCCCCCTAGCGTAGAGCGGCTCCACGAGCCCAAGCTCCTCGAGGCACTTAACCACGGCTAACACTTTGTACCTGGGCAGCCTCGACGCCGCAGCCACGTCCCCAGGCCCGGCGGCGCCGAGCTCCGAGAAAACCCTCAACACCTCGACCAGCAGCTGCAACCCCAGCCACCCCTCCAGGGGCCACTCACAACCTTCCCGGGCGGCGCTGAGTAGGGGGGAGACCCGATAATACCCGCCCGGCGCGGGGGGCTGGGCTTTAGGCCTGCCCGCCGCCATCCCCCTGGGTCGCGTGCTTGGCTTCTCCCTTCCCGTTGGCCCCAGCCCTGCTCCAGGGCGTGTAGAACCTGACGGCGCAGCCGCTGCTCCCGTTGAGGGTGTTTATGTAGCTCAGCGACTCCTCTAGGAAGACTAGGAACCTGAACCTGTCGTAGTTAGGGTGGTCCTCGGCAAGGAACTCCAGGAGGGGTTCGGGCCAGAAGGAGCCCTTGAGCTCGTCTATAGTCCTCCACTCGAAGAATATACTCCTCTCCTTCCACCTCAGGGTGCCGGACGAGTCGCACTTGAATATGAAGAGGAGGTCGTGCTTGAACCTGCCCTTCTTGTGGCCGACGTACTCCACGATGTAGACCAGGCTCTTCGGGAAGGCGTCGAGCCCAGCCTCCTCCTTAATCTCCCTCACGGCGCAGAACGGGATGGTCTCGTCGAACTCGAGCCTCCCGCCGGGGAGACTGTAGAGGCCATCCTTATCCCTCTGCACAAGGATCCTGTCGCCCTCCACTATCAGGCATCGAGACCGCAGCGTTACGGGCCTGAACCTGCGGCGCATTACAAGCTGCCCCATCAATCTACCCTCAGGGCGCCTCCAAAAATTAGGTTGCCCCAGCCAGAGCGCCGCCCCAGCGAGAGGGGCCGGCGGAAGCGGCGCGGAGGGGGTTGAAGGGTTTACTCCGCGTAGAGGGCTGGCTTCCCCGGGAGCGCCTGGCTCTTCTTCGGCGCGTCGCTCTCCTCCTCCCTCTCCACCACTACTTCGACCTTGAGCTCCCTCGAGAGGAAGCCCGCCGCCTCCCTGAGCGCCTTCTCCTCGAGGCTCCTGTCCACGAGCCTCGAGAGCACCTCGGGGAACCTCGTTATCAGCGGCACCAGCCGGCCGGCCCTGCGCCTCTCGCTCGGGGGGAGGGATTCGATGGCCTCCCTCACGGCGTCCCTGAGGGGGGCCCCGCTCCTCCTCTTCTCGGCGATGAGCGTTAGGAGCCTGTACTTCCACTCCTCGGCCACCACCACCCTGAGCCTCCTGGCGTTCTTGGCGAACCTGAGCACCTCCCTGGCGTCGTCTAGGACGCTCCTCACTATCTCCTCGGCCCTCTCCACCTCCGGCCTTATCTTGGACTCATCCGCGACCGGCCAGGGGGCCACGGAGGCGAAGCCCTTCTTCCCAATCGCCTCCCAAGCCTCCTCCGCGGTGTGGGGGGCGAAGGGGGCTATCATGAGTGTGACCGCCTCGACGAACCTCTTCAGCGCGTCCCTGTGGGGGGACCCGGCCCTCCTCAGGTACCACCTGTACTGGGCTTGGAGGTCGTAGAAGGCCTTCACGAGCGCGGTCTTGTACTCCAGCCTCTCCATGTGCTCGGTTACCTCCTTAATCGTCCTCTCGAGGACGCTCTCGAACCAGTCGTCCACCGAGAGCCTCTCCGTCCTGCCCTTCCCGTAGTTCTCCCTAGCGAACCTGATCCAGCCGAGGAGGTCCTCCACCGCCTTGTCGGCGACCGCGGCCTCGAAGTTGGCGTCGTCGAGGCCTGGGTCGGCGCCCGCTAATATCTCGGCCCACCTAGTGGCGTCGGCGCCCCACCAGTCGAGCGCCTGCCTTAGGAGTATGAAGTTGCCCTTCGACTTGCTCATCCTCTCGCCGCCCACGAGGATCCAGCCGTTGACCCCGATGCCCCTCGGCCAGTGCTCCCTCGGGAAGATGGCGACGTGGTGGAATATGAAGAAGACTAGGTGGTTGGGTATGAGGTCCTTCCCACTGATCCTGAGGTCGACGGGGTACCAGTACGTGAACTCCTCCCTCATAGCCTTCAGCAGCTCCACGGGGATCCCAGTCCTCCTAGACACCTCCACGGGGTCGCCCTTGCCGAGGAGGACGTAGTCGAAGACCTCCGGCTTCAGCTGCTCGGGCTTGATCCCGTAGACCTCCGGGTGCTGGAGGTACTTGGCGAGCGTGTAGTAGGCCATGTAGATCGTGGAGTCGCTCAGGCTCTCGATCACCCACTCGGGATCCCAGGGGAGGGGGGTGCCGAGCTCCCCCTTGTGGGTGAAGGCCCAGTCCCTGTACCAGTCCACGAGCCTGTGGAACTCCCCCCTAATCTCCTCCGGGTAGAACCTCATCGAGTCTATGGCCTCGTGCGCCAGCTTCTTCCACTCCGGCTTGCTGTAGAGGAGGAACCACTGGTCCGACACTATCTTCACGTGGGTCCTCGCGCCGCACCTGCAGTAGACGGGCCTGGGGAGGGTATAGACCTTCACCGCCGCGCCCTCGCCCACGAGCCACTCGGTTATCTCATCCTTAGCCTCGGACACCCTCCTCCCGGCCCACCGGCCGGCAGCCTCGGTTAGGACGCCCGTGTGGTACTCCTTGGCGTAGATCTCTTTAGTCGCCTCCTCCAGCTTCTCCCTCTCCTCCTGGCTCCTCACGCCCCTCCTTTCCACCGCGTCCCTCGCAGGCACCTCGCTGTAGCCCTCAACCCTGATCAGGGGCTTGGGCTCGATGCCCCTCACCAGCTCCGCGCTGAGCCCGTACGCCCCGAGCGCCTCAGGCCTCTCCTTGAGGTCCCTGAGGGCGACGTAGTCGAAGGGGGCATGGGCTGGCACGCTCATTACCACGCCCGTCCCCAGCTCCGGGTCAACGAAGCTCGCGGGGAGCACCGGCACGAGCTCGCCCGTCACTGGGTTCCTAGCCATCCTCCCGAGGAGGCTCCTCCCGCTAACCCTGCCCTTCACCCTGACCTCGTGCTTCTGGTCCGCGAGCTCCCCGGCCATGTACTCGTTGAGCACCCAGTCCTCGCCGTCGACCTCGGCTATGAGGTACTCCGCTTCGGGGTGGACCCAGAGGTTGGTCACGCCGAAGACTGTCTCGGGCCTGTAGGTGAGCGCGGGGTAGACGAGCCCGTCCTCCCCCCGGAATTTTATTATCACCGCCTCCTCCGGGCTTATCCCGGCGTACTCGTCTGGCCTGTCGTGGTCCCCGACCACCTTCTGCTCCTTGGGGCACCAGACCACGGGGTGCTCCCCCTTGCCCACGAGCCCCTTCTCCCTGAGCTTGAGGTACTGCCACTCGATGAACTTGCTGTAGTAGGGGTTGAGCTTGGTTGTGAAGAACTCCCTCCTCCAGTCGATGCTCATCCCGTACCTCTCGAGGTCCCTCCTCCACCCCTTGCTGAAGAAGTAGACCCAGTAGGTGGGATCCCTGAACTTGGGGATCTCCTCGTCGCTGACCCCCATCTCCCTGAGCGCTCTTATGATCTTCTCGTCCCCCTCCCGGAGCCTGAGGGCCGCGGCGACTATCGGGCTCCCTGTGGCGTGCCAGCCCTGGGCGAAGAGCACGTTGTACCCGCGCATCCTCTTGTACCTAGCCGTCACGTCGACGCGGAGAATGGTGAAGGCGCCGCCCAGGTGGGGGTAGGCGTTGACGTAGGGGTAGGGGAAGGTTACGAAGAACTTAGGCCTCCCCGGGTCGGGGTCGGCTTCGAAGAGCCTCGCCTCCCGCCAGCGGGCCTGCCACTTCTCCTCAATCCTCTTAATCTCCTCAACCAGGCTGGGGTCGACGCGGGGCCTCACGGCCTCCCTAGCCTTGGAAGCTCCCCCGCTCAAGGTGCATAACCACCGCTTGCCCGATGCAAACGCCGAGGAAGCGGTGTGGGCCGGGCGGGGGTTTAAACGGCCCCTACTCCTCCTCGAGCCTGGCCTCGAGGGCGTCGTAGGCGTCTAGTATGCCCTCACGCGTCTTCCTCTCGACCTTGATTCCCTCGCGCTCGAGCCTCGAGGCTGCAAAGTCGATTATGCGAATCATCTCCTCCATAGCCTCCTCCACCGCCTCCCTCGGGTCCTCGCCTTCGTCGAGGAGGCTGTCAATGTACTCCCCGATCTCGCTGCCAACCTTTAACTCGGCGACTGCGCGCCCCTCCTCCACCCTCAGCTCGACGGTGATGGGGGCCTCGGGGTGCTTGATGATTAACACCTCGCCTGGCGTCTCAACCTTCAAACCGTAGCGGACGGCGACCGACTTCACTTCCTCGACGGCTTTGCCCAGCTCCATGGCTCCAAGCCTCCGCGCGGTAGGCTTTGACCGCCTCCGCATTTAAACCCTAAGGTGTGTCACCTTCACGTCTCCGTCCAGCTCCACAACTGCGTAGTAGCCGCTCTTGAGGGGCCCGGCGTTAACTACGATCGTGTCGCCCACGCGCCCCACGCCCCTGGCCTCGTGGATGTGGCCGCAGAGGTGGACCCTCGGCTTCAGCTCCTCGATGAGTTCCTTAACCTCCTCCAGGCCGGCGTGGATGCCGGTGAACACCCTGTCCACAACCCCCCTAGGGGGGTGGTGAGTGACGAGCACGTCAACGGGGCCGCTCGCCTTCGACCTGAGCATGCTTATGCTCGTCAGGGGGTCGAGGCCCCCCGCCCCGGCGATTTTAAGGCCTTCGACCTCCACCACCTCGCCGTCTATGAGGATCCCCGCTTCCCTGAGGATCCTGGTGATCCCCGCGTGGTCCATGTTGCCGGTGACCGCCACCGCCTTGACCCCGGCGTCTACGAGCGCCCTCGCGGAGTCCTCGCACTCAAAGTCCCCGGAGGCCACGACTAGGTCGTAGCTCTCCGACTCGAGGACCCTCACGAGGTTCTCGGTGGCGCAGTGCACGTCGCTCACGTGGAGTATCCTCAAGGCTCCACCCCCAGCCTTGCCCGGAGGAAGTGCCTCAGCCTGCTGAGGGCCCTTAACTTGTCTTTCTCCCCGAGCCTGGCGGACTCTACGGCCTCCTCGATCAGCCTCGCCGCCATCACGGCGGTCTTGGGGTCGAACCTCCTCGGCACGCCGTCCTTGCCCCCGACGGCGTAGGCGTAGAGGTAGGGGTTGAGGGGGTGGGTCACGGGGTCGCTCGTGCCCGTGGGGATGGAGTAGACTAGGTCCGCTATGAGCGCGAGTGCCCTCACGAGCACCGGGCCCAGGCGGGGTGCTAGGGCTAGCTCCACCTCGCTCGTGGGGTTGAACTTGTAGACCTCCTCAACCGCCTTGACGAGCCTCCTGTCGGGCCTCACGGGCCTGTAGGTGTAGGCCCTCTCCGCGGGCCTGGGGGTGGCGGTGCCTGCGAGGTACTCGTCGAGCCCCCTCAACCCCCGGGCCTTCCTGTAGGCCTCCCAGAGCAGCCTCTCAAACCTCCTGGGCCCCTCCGAGACTATGTCGAGGTACGCCCTCCTCGCCTCCCTGCTCTCCCTCCCCGTGGCGTTCAGGATCGCCCGCCCGGGGATCCCGGCTACGCCTGAGTGCGGCTCCTCCAGGTCCTGCCTCGCCACGTGGTAGCGCCTGGCTAGCCTCGCCTCCGTGTTCATGCCCTGCTGGACCACGAGCAGGAGGCCGCCCTCGCCTACGATGACTGCGTGATGGTAGAGATCGTAGCCGTCCTGGACTAGGGCAGAGTCGATCCTCGCGGCGAGCTTGCTGAACCTCACCACCTCCCCGGGGTCGGCGCCAAGCCTCTCGGCGAGCCCCGCCTCCTCGGGGACGGAGCGCATCGCCCTACCCTTGCCGCCGAGGACTAGGAAGCCGTAGTCGCCCTCCCTACTCACCTCCCTGAGGATCCCGGTGAGCACCGTCGTGCTCCCGCTGCTATCCCAGTCCATCCCAATCACGTTGTTGAATGCCTGGAACCACACCGGGTCCGAGAGGCCCTCGACTAGCGCTCGGGGCCCCCTGACCTCCACGATATACTCCACGATAGCCTTGGCGAGCCTCTTCATGTGCCTCAGCATCCACTCCGGCACGTGGCCCCCGTGGAGGGGGAGCTCCGCGATCCCCGGCATGGCTACCCCTTCACGCCCGCCACTATACATAACCCGGGAGGGGAAGGCTTAAGTCCACGAGGCCCAGGGGAGGCGGCGGCGCCGGCTATGAGCCTGAGGGTTAGGGAGAGGTACGAGGCCACCTGCGGCGGGTACGACGAGCTGTACAGGGCCGAGCAGATGGAGAAATACGCCGCCGCCCTGAAGAGGGTGAAGCCCCGCGGCGTCGTCCTGGACGCCGGCTGCGGCACGGGGCTCCTGGCGGAGTACATGAAGGCCACGGGCCTCATGGACTACGTCGACGCGTACATCTGCCTCGACTACTCCTCCTGCATGCTAGGCATCGCGAAGTGGAGGCTCGGCCACCTCTGCCCCTCCAGGTGCGTGGTCGTGGAGGGCAACGTCGAGTCCATACCGCTGAGGGACAAGAGCGTCGACGTGACCTACTCCTTCACCGTCCTAGACCTGGTCGAGGACCTGGACGCCGCGGTGAGGGAGCTAAAGCGGGTCACGCGGGGACCCGTCGTGGCTAGCTTCATGAAGAGGCTCCCGAGGAAGGACAGGCTCATGCCCAGAGCGCGGCTCCTGGCCGTCACGCGCGTAGACGTGATCCTAGAGGTCTAGCCCTGGCTCCACCGCCCGAGCGGCGCTTAGGCGTTGACGAGCCTGCCTTAAGCCCCGCTAAGCGGCCCCCGCCCCCCGCTCGGGTTAAATCCACGGCGGCAGGCCTAGCCGCGCGGAGGTGCTGCTCCACATGAGCCCCAGCGCCGCCGGGGGCGTGTGCGTCTACGCCGTCATAGGGTTATGGGTAGTGGCGGCGCTCTCCAACACCGCCTCGGCCCTCCTGGCCCTCCTCCCAAGGAAGTCCCGGGCTCCCTCTAGGCCCGCGAGGCGCGACGTTGAATTCGTGATCGTCTCCAAGGCCAGCTCCAGGGTGCTCGGCGCGCTGGAGGAGACCATTAGGCGTGTCAGGTCCCTCTTCCCCGAGTACAAGCTCTGGGTCATCGTGGACGAGGGCTCCGAGGGCATACCCGTGCTCAGGGCGCTCTCGGCGTCGCCCGGCGCCGGGTTCCAGCTGGTAGTGGTCCCCGGGTGGTACGAAAGGGGGGCCTACAAGGCTAGGGCGCTGAACTACTTCATAGAGGAGCACGTCAGGGAGGACCGCTGGTACGTCCTACTCGACGACGACAGCTACCCCCTGGACAGGCGCTTCCTCCACGAGCTGGACGAGGGCGAGGCACTCGTCTACTCCGGCGTGCTGGCGCCCAGGAGGGGTAGGAGCCTCCTAGCGTGGCTCGCCGACGCCACCCGCTTCTACGGGGACGTGACCCGGAGCAGGTTCGCCCTGAGGAGGCTTGGGAAGCCCATCTTCGGCCTCCACGGGGACTTCCTCGTGGTCCACGGGAGCGTGCTGAAGGCCATAGGCTTCAACACCGACAGCCTCGCCGAGGACACGTGGTTCGCGGCGAGGCTTATCGAGCGCGGCGTCAGGGTGGCGCAGTCGAGCAGCCTGGTCTCGATACTGTCGCCAGGGAGCGTCGTGGACCTGTGGAGGCAGAGGGGTAGGTGGAACGTGGGCGTGCTCAGGGACATAGTTAAAGGCCGCTACCCGGCGACGCTGGCGTTCTTCAAGGGCCTCGAGGCCCTGCTCTGGCTCACGGCCCCCCTCCTGTACTTCGGCGTGCCCCTCCTGGCTAGGGGCGGCCTCCACCTCCTCCCGCCGGCGGCTCGCCTGCCCCTCGCCCTCGGAGGCGTCCTAGCGCTTCTAGCCTACACCCTCTACCCCACGCTAACAATGGGGCTGCAGGGCCTCCTACTCTCCCTGGCGGCCCTACCCCTGACGACGCTTGTGGAGGCGCTCTCCACGCTCTACTCCGCGGTGAAGCTCAGGGAGCTGCTGAGCGGGTTCATCGTGATAGATAAGAGCTTGAGCCCCGCGGGTGGGAGCCTGGAAGCCGGGCACCCGGCACCCACAACCCCAGCCCTCTACCCTCCCCTCCACGCCCGCCCGCTAGGGGACCTCCCACGCCTACCCCCACTAGGCCTCACAAGCAACCCCTCGAGCACGGCCAAGCCGGGCTGACCCACCGAGCGCCAGCCCTCCCCGCTCCCCGGCGGGCTCTCCCCACGGTCAGCCCCGAAGCCCCGGGGGGCTCCTCTGCGTAGCGCGGGCGTGCCTCGGCGAAGGAGCCGAATAGGCCGCCGTGTTAAGGGGCTCTCCGCCCAGCTCCCCCCACTAATAAGCTTCCCCTCCCCAATGCATCACAGGGCTAGAGGCTTGGGCGGGAGCCAGGACGACCTGGACAGCATCCTATCCGGGCTGCGTAGGAGGCGCAGGAGGGTTAATGTAGGCGGGAGGAGAGCGACGATACTAGACTGGCTCAAGGGCTCCCCGGGAAGCAGTGGGGGGCGGAGCAGCCGCGAGGCAGCGCCAAGCCACGCCGCCTGGGAGGCGAAGGCTGGGGGCTCCACTGAAGCCGGGAAGGCCGGAGAGGCCACGCTGGCCCGCGCCGCCAGCCGGGGGAGCGGTGCTCCAGCCCCCGGCGCCGGGGCGGGTTCGGGGGGTGCCTCCTCCACCCCCACAGAGGCCGGGGTCGACGCCGCCCTGGAGGCGAGGGGCGGGCGCTCCGCCGGGGCGTTCTCGTGGTATGACCCAACAGAGTACTACGTCGCCGAGGCCACGGGCTACCTGATGGACGTGAGGTACGAGGGCAAGCTCGGCAAGGCCGTCGCATTGATCTACGACCCCGCGAAGGGCAGGATTGTTAAGTGGGTGGACAGGACCGGCCATAGGCCCTACTTCCTCACGAACCTAAGCCCGGACGAGATAAGGGAGAGGGGCAAGAGGGTTGAGAGCCACAAATCCTTCCTCAACTACGAGGTCGTGGTCAAGTTCGACCCCATCAGGCGGGAGCGCAGGAAGTTCACCAAGGTGGTCGTAGCCGACCCCCTGGCGGTTAAAGACTTGAGGAGCCGCTTCGAGGAGCCCGACGAGGGAGCGTGGGAGGCCGACATCAAGTACCACCATAACTACATCTACGACAACAAGCTGATACCGACCATGAAGTACCGGGTCGGGGCCCGCGGGTGGGAGCCCCTAGACTGGAGCGTCAGCGAGGAGACCCGCAGAAACATCCTGAAAATCTTCAGCGACGAGGACAAACAGGTCCAGGAGACCGCGCTCGAGTGGTTCCCCATCTTCGAGCAGCCGCCCCCTGACCCGCCGATGGCTGCCTTCGACATAGAGGTGGACACGCCCGAGAGCGGCAAGGTGCCAGACCCGGATAACCCCGTGCAGCCCGTTATCAGCATAGCCCTGGTTGCCAGCGACGGGTTCAGGAAGGTCTACCTGCTCAGGAGGCCGGGGCGACAAGAGGAGAAGCCGGACGTCCCGGCTGAGGTCGAGTTCTTCGACAGTGAAATCGACTTGATCGAGTCCTTCTTCAGAGACCTGGTCAGGTACCCCGTCGTGCTCACGTTCAACGGCGACAAGTTCGACTTGCCGTACCTCTACAACAGGCTGCGCTACCTCGGAGTCAACCCCCAGCGCATACCCCTCGTCGTCCACCAGGACTACTACTCCATCGACTGGGGCGTGCACATAGACCTCCACAAGCTCTTCGGCATCAAGGCGCTGCAGGCCTACGCCTTTGGGAACAAGTACAGGGAGCTGAGCCTCGACGCCATCTCCGAGGCCCTGCTGGGAGAGAGGAAGATCGAGCTGAGCGACACGGTCTCGAACATCAGCTACTCCGAGCTCGCCAGGTACAACCTTAGGGACGCCGACCTCACGCTGAGGCTCGCAACCTTCGGGGGCAACCTGGTCTGGAACCTGATAGTCCTGCTAGCCCGTATAAGCAAGCTGGGACTCGAAGACGTCACGAGGACCCAGGTGTCGGGGTGGGTCAGGAGCCTGCTGTATTGGGAGCACAGGCGGAGGGGCTGGCTCATACCCCGCAGGCAGGACATAGCGCACTACGGTAACATTGCCAGGAGCACCGCGGTGATCAAGGATAAGAAGTACAAGGGGGCGATAGTCCTGACCCCCCCACAGGGCGTCTTCTTCAACATCATAGTCCTTGACTTCGCGAGCCTGTACCCGAGCATAATCAAGAACTGGAACCTGAGCTATGAGACAGTGAACAACCCCTTCTGCAAGGGGCCGCGGAGGAAGGTCCCCGACGTGGGCCACGAGGTCTGCATGGCCTTCCAGGGCATCACGAGCGAGATCGTGGGGCTCCTGAGGGACTTCAGGGTGAGGATTTACAAGAAGAAGGCCAAGCAGCAGGGGCTGAGCGAGGCGGAGAGGCTGTGGTACGACGTCGTCCAGTCCGCTATGAAGGTCTTCATAAACGCTAGCTACGGCGTCTTCGGGAGCGAGGCGTTCAGCCTCTACAGCCTGGCCGTCGCCGAGAGCGTCACGGCTATAGGTAGGACCGTCCTGCTCGACACCCTGAGGAAGGCTGAGGAGCTGAACCTCCACATAATCTACGGAGACACGGACAGCCTCTTCCTCTGGAACCCCAGGAGGGAGGCGATGGAGGAGCTGATAAGGTACGTTAAGGAGAAGCACGGCCTGGACCTTGAGGTGGATAAGGCCTTCAAGGTGGCGCTGTTCAGCGGGCTGAAGAAGAACTACATCGGTATCTCCGAGGATGGGAAGGTGACCGTTAAGGGCATGGTGGCTAAGAAGAGTAACACCCCCGAGTTCATCAAGAAGGAGTTCCGGAGAGTGCTGGACATCATGGCGACCGTCAGGGAGCCCGAGGACGTGTTCAAGGTCATGGTTAAGGTGAGGGACTACGTCAGGGACATCAGGATGAAGCTCAAGAAGAGGGAGTATACCCTCGACGAGCTAGCCTTCAGGGTAACCCTCACCAAGGACCCCGACGAGTACAAGAAAAACACGCCCCAGCACGTGAAGGCCGCGCTGCAGCTCAGGAAGGAGGGAGTCCCAGTGGCTAAGGGGACCATAGTCACATTCGTGAAGACCAGGGACGCCGTGGGGGTCAAGCCCGTGAGCCTCGCGAAGCTCTCGGAGGTCGACGTCTCCAAGTACTACGAGTACATCAAGACGGGCTTCGAGCAGATGCTGCTAGCCCTCGGAGTCCGCTGGGAGGAGCTGTCGGGCGTGAAGAGCCTGGAGGCCATCCTCGGAGGGCAGCAGGGGGCGCCGGCTTAACGCCTGGCTTAAAAGGACCGGAGCCCCGCCCCTGAGGCGCGGGGATGACGAGCGACTTCGGAGCTGAGGCTTAAGCCGTGAGGAGCCGTGTGAGGCCCGACCCCCTCCAGGGGGCCTTCAGCCTCACGGGCGGGGGCGTTGGGTGCTAGCCTAGCACCCTCACAAGCTCTTTCCTCAGCCCCTCAAGGTCGCTCAGGATCCTCCCGTAGGCTCCATTCAGGAGTGTTAGGTTAAGGCTTAGGGGTGTCAGCGTCACCGCCCCCTTGACGTAGACCGCGTAGACGTCGGTGTCCTTCTCCGGCTCCAGGGGCTCGCCGTAGAGCCAGTAGTACCTCTTCCCCCGGGGGTCGACGTTCTCGGTCACCTTCTGGAGGTAGCGCAGCCTTGCCGGTGGGGCCACCTCGACTAGCCCGCTCCACTTGCTGGGGGGAGGGTAGTTCACGTTGAGGACGTCGACCTCTTCGGGGAGCCCGTTCTCGAGCACCCACTCCGCTATCACCCTCGAAGCCTCCCTCACCCTCGAAGCGTAGTCGCCGGAGAGCTGCTCGGGCTCGTCGACCGCTGCCGAGAAGGCTACGGCCTTGATGCCGAGGAGGGCCGCCTGCGCCGCCGCACCCACCGTGCCGCTCGACAGTATGACTTGAATGCTGGTGTTGTCCCCGATGTTAACCCCGCTCGCCACCAGGTCGAAGCTCTCCTCGAGCAGGTTCACCGCCATGTAGACCGTGTCGCTCGGCGTCCCGTTCGTGGCGTAGACCTCGACGTCGCCCCAGAGCTTGTACTTCTCAATCCTCAAAGGCTTGTGGAGCGTTATCCCCAGCCCGCTCGAGCTCTTCGGAGTCTCCGGGGCGAGAACCCGGACCACGCCAAGGCCCCTGAGGGCCTCGTAGAGGAGCCTCAACCCCGGACTGTAGATTCCGTCATCATTCGTGACCAGGATCCTGTACCCACCCAAGGCGACACACCCCGACCCGCAGCACTTCCCAGGGGCACGCTGAGAGTAAGGCGCACTCCCAACAGCACGCCCTCAAGCCCCACCCAGCCGCGGCGGCCGGCTCGAATATTTTACAATCCCAGCCCCCACCAGCCCCGCGGGTGCCGGCTGGTGAAGGTCAGGCTGGCCCTCGTGGTCTCGGAGTTCAACTACGACGTGACCAGGGTGATGGAGGAGAAGGCCCTGAGCCACGCCAGGTTCCTCGGCGCGGAGGTGGTCGCAGTCTACCGGGTCCCCGGGAGCTTCGACGCCCCCTTCGCAGTCGCCCAACTCCTCCGCAGCGACGCAGTGGACGCCGTCGCCGTAATAGGGGCGGTAATCCAGGGCGAGACGAAGCACGACGAAGTAGTAGCCCACCAAGCCGCGAGGAAAATACTCGACCTCGCAATAGAACACGGGAAACCCGTCACGCTAGGCATCATAGGCCCCGGAGCCACCAGGATGCAGGCAATCGAGCGCGCAGAAGAATACGCCAGACGCGCCGTCGAAGCCGCAGTCAAAATGGCCAGAAGAGCCAAGAAAGCAGCCCAAGCAACCCTAGAGGAAGGCAAAACCGAAATAATAGAATAGAATAGACCAACAAAGCCCCCGGGACTCTCCCAATTCGCACTACTCCACACCTAACAACAAGCAAGCCCATTCCACAACCTCTGCCAGCCAAAACCAAGAACAATCCAAACCCTTCACTATTATTCCCGGATCCACCGGGGAATGCATACACGTCAAGGAGGCAAGGTATTTAACCACCGGAAGTGCTTAATGGCCATAAACGGCTGGTAGGGGAGGGCCCCGCGCGGGCCCTGAAGTATCTGCATAGACACGATTAAAGGAGCGGATGAGTATCTAAGGGATAGAGTTGATGTAAACCTTGAATGGCGGCCTTGAACAGTATCTCCACAATAGAATTGAAAGAGAAGAACTCAAACCAGGCATCACCGTAAAGATAAAGCGGTGTAACGTATCTCCGCGATAGAATTGAAAGGTGAGGAGAGGATCCCCGGCCGAGGCCGGCGGGGGCCTTTGAGGCGTTCTTTCGGTCGCTCTGAGGGCCAGGGAGTTAACCGGGTATTACCAGTACTGGAGTAGTCTCTCCAAGAGTCGCTGGTAGTGCCCTCGGTGGTCGTGGAATCTGGCTATGCGTATTCCCCGGCTGCATCTCTCGATCCTCACTAAGCTTCCAGGCTTTGGCTCCTCAAGGTGTTGGCCGTCTATCGACATATACACTGGATGGCTGTGGGGCTTCACCTCGACTTCAATTGTGACGGTGGGTGGTAGTACGACTGAGCGTAGGAATAGCTGGACGGGGTTTAGGGGGGTTACTACGTGGGCGTCTAGTCTTGGGTCGATTATGGGGCCTCCGGCGCTTAGGCTGTAGGCTGTTGAGCCCACGGTTGTGGCTACTACTACTCCGTCTCCGTCTATGTTGTAGATTTTCTCGCCGTCCGCGTAGACTGTTAGGCTGGCGAGCCTGGCCTTCTGGGCGACGAAGGCCACGTCGTTCAACGCGCAGGGGAGGGCTTCGCCTGCGTCGGGGGTGCTCGGCTGGAGCCTGGGGTACTCCACGACTCTGAACCTTCCCTCTAGGAAGTCGTCGACCCTCTCCTCTACCTCGTGCGGCTCGACGTCGAGGAGGAACCCCCTCTTCCCCGCGCGCACCGCCATGAGCAGGACCCTCCCCGGGTCGGCCAGCTTCATTGCGGTCCTGAGCAGCGTGCCGTCGCCGCCAACGACTATGACCCTGCCCGGGGGGTCGCGGTCGAGCCTGAACGTGGGGTAGCCCCGGAGCCCCTCGTACACCCTCGCCGAGTCCTCCTCAACCGCGAAATCGACGCCGCGCTCCGCAAGCCTCCTTATAACGCGCTCCGCAGCCTCTCCCGCCGCCCTGTCCCCCGGCTTCACGACGACGCCCACAAGGCCGGGCACTAGCAGCGCACCCGGGAAACACTCGAACCAGGGCGCCGCGCTAATTTGGGTAAGCACTCAGCCACGCGGCGGGCCTCGGGCAGGGCGCACTTCTTCACGGTTAAGCCTCAGCAATGCGGGCATCTCCTCACAGGCCTGGGCATGGACTCGGCTCCGTCGAGTGTAAAAATTGTTCAAGGGCGAAGCCCCACGAGGCGTGCCGGCGTAGGCCTGGAGTACTCCCAGCTAAGCGGGGGGGTTGACCCCCTGTTACAAGGGCTAAATGGTATTACCGGCCCCTTTTTATGATGAAAAGAGCCGCAACGGGGTTAGCGGGCAGCCCCGGCTTCAGGGTGTGGATTCGTTGGCGTTCACGGAGATAGCGTCGGCAGCGCTGGAGACCGTGAAGTCGATGATGTCGCTAGTCAACGGCAGCGGCTGGGCGTCGCCGAGCATCCTGAGGCTCGACGAGCTTGCGGGGCTCCGGGCCCCCGCGGAGGACCTGGGCATCGCTGAGGCTTACGTCTACGAGAGCTCCCCGAGGCCCCTCAGGGCCGTCAACCCCCTCCCCCTCAACGGCCAGGCCGACGGCCTCGGCTCCAGGCCGTGCTTCCTGGGCGTCGACTCCAGCTCCCGCTCGGTCGAGGCCGCGGTTGCGAGCGTGGTGGTGGCCGCGGTAAGCCTCTCGGGCTGCGGCGCCGCAGAGCTGGCCGACTGGCCCCCGGTCTACGAGTACAAAGCCCCCATCCCCAGGGGGCCCCCATTTATCAGGATACTCCCGAACAGGGCTGAACCCCTGCTCCCAGAGCTCCCCGAGGGGGTCACGGCCAGGAACCCGGCGGGCATCGCGTACGACAGGGACTACAGCATAGCCCAGGCCCTGGACGAGGCCAGGGTTGAGCTTGAGAACTGGGCGATAAGCGCGGCCCCCTCCCTGGCCCCGGGGCGCCAGCGGAGGCTCGTGGTTTTCGTTGACGGCCCCCTCTTCACGGTCCCGGGGGCTCTCGCCGACCCGGGGGCTCCGGCGGGGGTTAGGGAGGCGTGGAGGGAGCTGGTGGCGCGGAGGGTTGAAGCCGTTAGGAGGGTCGAGGAGGCCGGGGGCGTCGTGATAGGGGTCGTGAAGAGGCTGTCGAGGAGCAGGATCCTCTCCAAGGCCCTCGGGAGGTGGGGCTCCTGTGGCGCCGCTGAGGGGGAGAGCGACGAGTTCTACCTCCACAGGGTGGTTGCCTCGAGCCGCGCCAACTGGCGGCCGGGCCAGGTCTACAAGTCCGTGAAGGTGGCGGTGAGGCAGCCGAGCCTCCCAGGGGTCCCCTTGAAGATCGCAGAGTACCTTGCCATCCCCCCGGGCGCCTGGCACGGCGGCCCCCGGGGGCTGCTGCTAGTGAGGCTCGAGTACACGGAGGAGAGCCTGAAGAGGCTCAGGTCGTGGGGGCTCGAGCCCCTCCACGCCTACTCGCTGGCGAGCATAGCGGTGGGATCCCGCCTCCCAACCCCGCTGCTGGCCAGCGATAAGAGGGCCAAGTCGATCTCTAAGGCGTTGAAGAGGCTGCTGGCGGAGGAGATGACGCGCCTAGGCATCCCCCTGGACTATGAGAGCCTGGTCGAGGAGGCTGGTGCGGCTTGGAGAAGAGCCGCGGCATACTAGACTACCGGGACCCCGGGGTCGAGGTTGAGGAGAGGGTCAGGAGGCTAGTCGAGCGGGCCTACGCCGAGGCAGGCCGCTACGGCGAGGTGGTGGGCAGGGTCTCCAGGTACAGCGAGGTCAAGGTCGAGGAGGGGGCCCGGGTAGAGTTCGAGCTCGACCCGAGCGTCTACTACTCCAGGAGCGACGCCCCCTTCCACAGGGTTGGGGACTACCTGGCAATCCTGGACCCGAAGACCGGCCGCCTGATACTCGTCAGGGTCTCAAGCATTATACGCCGCGACGAACTCGCATACCTAGGCGTCGACCCCCCTCTGAGCAGCTACTCCACGAGCCCCGACCCCCGGGGGCTGCTCACGAGGACCACCGTGCTAGGCGAGCTCGTTGTCGAAGCTGACCCGGGCGAGTGGGAGGTGAGGCCTGCCACCACGAGCGTTGAGCCCCAGAGCCCCGTGATCGACCCGAAGCCTGAGGTCCTGGAGAGGCTCCTCGACCTACCGAGGAGCGGGATCCCGCTCGGGGCCCTCGCCACCCCGGGGGGCCTGGTGAAGGGCGGAGGCATACCTGTCAGGCTCCAGGTGAGGGCGCTCTTCCAGCACACCCTAATCATCGGCACGACCGGGTCCGGCAAGACCACGCTCCTGAAGAACATGGTGTCCTCGATCTACTCGCTCATCCCGCGGGACTCCAGGCCCGTCGTCGTGGTTGCGGATATGAACCAGGACTTCATCCAGCTCCCCCTACCCCCCTCGGGGGCCCCCGCGGGCAGCGTTGAGGGCGTCGTGAGGGAGAAGGTCTTCAAGGGGGTCGAGCACCCCAAGAGCCTCGTAGCAGTCGTCCCCTTCACCGCCCAGGACGTGCTGGAGGCTGTGGAGGACGGCTACGCCGCCCCGGAGGACGTAGCGGTCCACGCCGCGCTGAGGTACTACCGGGAGTCCCTCGAGCCCCTCACCGGCGTGGGGGTGGATGCGGGGAGCGTTAGGGTGAAGAGGGGGGCCGACGGCTCGCTCTCCTGCGCCATCACAGGCCTCCCCTTCAAGCTCACCATCTTCGTCTACACCATCGACACGCCCAGGCTGCCGAGCGACAGCCTGCTGGGCCTCATGCCGGGGCTCACGCCCCACTCGATGGACCTGCTGAGGAGGCTCAGGAGGAGCGTGGCCCGGGCCCTAGGGGACCCCGGGCCCCTCCAGGCCCTCTACGCCTCGGCCCGCGTCTACCTCGAGGCCTCCAAGTCCCGGGGGTTCACGCGGGAGGAGGGCCACAGCCAGGCGGTGGAGGCTATCGAGCCCTACATCATAGTCCAGGGCGGCTCCGCCTCCGACGGGCACGTGTACGAGAACATCTACCACAACGTGAGGATCGACGGCCTCTCCGCCCGGCTGGACGAGTACGTCGACGCATACCTGGACGCGCTGGAGAAGGCGAGGCCCCACAGGGGCACGCTCGAGGCGCTCTACCGCAGGCTCTCAGGCCTCCTCGACTCCGGGATAGTGGACGTGATAGTCACCGACGGGGGCAACGCCTGGATCCTGCGCGAGCCGAGCTGGAGCACGATAGTCTCTGAGGCGCACGACTCAGACGCGCCCGTGGTGCTCGACCTGAAGTGGGCCGCGGAGAGGAGCCTGTCAACCATCGAGGGGCCGAGGCTGGCCGCCTACAGGATGCTGGCGAGCCTCATAGAGTGGAAGCACAGGGCCTGGGCCAGCAGGGGCAGGGAGAGGGCCCCCAACGTGCTCATCATTATAGACGAGGCGCACCAGTTCTTCCCCCAGGAGAAGGGCGGCGCCGAGGAGAGGGAGGCGAGCAGGCAAGTCGCCTCCATGGTCTCCAAGATCGCCAGGCTGGGGAGGGCCCGGGGGGTCGGCCTAGTCTTCTCCACCCACAGCCCCAGGGACCTCCACGACATAGTAGTGCAGCTCGCGAACACCAAGATCATACTGAGGACGGAGAAGAGCATAGCCGAGCAGCTCGACGTGCCCTCCGAGCTCAAGCCCTACATCCCCAGGCTGCCGGACAGGAGGATGGTGGTGCTCTCCCACGTCTTCAAGGAGGGCTACGTCCTCGCCCACACGAGCACGCCGCTCACCGGCCACTACGACATACCATCCACCATCTCCTAGGACCCCGGCGGGTAGACTAGCCGCGCAGGCCCCCTCCACCCCGGCTCGAGGGGGCTCGAAGGGCTCCAGGCTATCAACGCCGGGGCCCCCCTCTCGAGCGTCCCGGTCCCGGCGAGGGGGCCGCCCGAGGCGCTCGCAGCCGTCCTCGTGTAGGCGGTGAACGCCTCCCTCGGCGTCAGGCTCTCCCCGGGCGTGCACGCGGGCTGGCTGCAGAGGCCCACGGCTGCGGAGAGCGTCTCCCAGGGCTCCGGGGGCTCGACCGGCGTGTCCGTCGAGAGCGCCACCGGCACGCCACCCCTGGGGAGGCTGGCGAGCCTGTAGGCGAGCCTCACCCTCCCCGGCCCGAGGCGCTTATCGATCCACCAGTCGGACACCCTGAAGCGGGGCTGCATCACCGCGTAGACCCCGAGGGCTGCCAGGGCCTTGACTTGGCCGTCGTGGACGAGGCTGGCGTGCTCCACCCTGAAGCCCTCCACACCGCCTGCCCGGTTGAAGCCCTCGATCACGTGGTCGAGGGCCTCGTCCCCTATAGCATGAACGGCCAGCCTGAGCCCCATGCTGGAGGCTCTCCTAGCCCACTCGGCCAGCTTCCTGGAGTCGAGGAGGAGCACGCCCCTCGAGCCGGGGGCGTCGTGGTAGTCCTCCCTGAGCCTCGCCGTCCTGGCCCCCAGGCTGCCGTCCGCGAATAACTTGACGCCAACCAGGCCCACCATCCCCAGCCGCCTCCGGGAGAGGATCCCGGCGGCGCCCTCAAGCTCCCCTGGAGCGGGGTAGCAGGCGACCCTCACCCTCAGCGCCCCCCTCTCATCGAGCGACGCGAGCGCCTCAGCCTCCCTGGCCGTGCACGCCATGGCCGAGACGCCGCCCACGCCGACGCCGGCGAGCCTCTCAAGAGCAGTCCTCACGAGCGGCTCCACGTCGACTCTAGCCATGAGCCTCTCGACGGTGTAGCCTACGGCGTCCTCGAGGAGGATCCCCCTCCCCCTGTCCACGAGGCCGGGGTACCGCTCCCAGGGCCTCGCAGCCTCGAGGGCGAGGGTGTTAGCGACCGCCAGGTGGCCGCAGACCCTGACCGCCACCGCAGGCCTATCCGGGACAGCGGCGTCGAGTAGCCTCCTATCAGGGAGCCTGCCCGGGTCGTCGAAGGCCTCCTGGTCCCACCCCCTCCCGTAGGCTATGGGCCCCCGCGTGGCGGCGAGCCTCCTTGCAACCTCCACAGCGCTCCTCGAGCCCCTCAAGTCCGCGCCCGAGAGGGCCAGGCCCAGGCCGGCTGGGTGGGCGTGCGCGTCTATGAAGGCGGGGAAGAGGTAGCCGCCGAGCCTCACGGAGCCGGGAGGGGGCGAGCCCGAGCCCGTCCTGGACACCCGACCATTCTCGACGACGACGTACTCCCCAACCTGCTCCCCGTGCTCGTTTAGCACCGCGTCCCCCGCGAGCACCACCGAGGGCAAGGGCCTCCCCGACACCCCGGGAGGAGGGGCGCCGGGCTTGTTATAGCCTGAGCAGGCTAGAACGCTGGGAGGGCTACCTGGGGGACCAGGCGAGCCTATACCTGCTGGGCCCCGCCGGCTATCACGGCTTTAACCTTCTCCAGGACGTTGGCGAGCTCGTCGGGGCTCCCGACTACCCTGTTGTACCTCAGCTTCAGGAGGAGCTTCAGCCTCCTCTGGAGGTAGCGGTGGTCTAGGAGTATGTAGACTGCCCTGTCGCTGGGGCTCCTTATCGCCCTGCCGAGCGCCTGGGCGGCTCTTATGTAGGCTTGGATCTCGTAGGCGTAGAAGCGTGCCTTCGACCTGCCCAGCCTCGCGGCGAGGGCTTGCTGGTACTCCCTGGTGTACACGTCCGGCTGGGGGAAGGGGACGCCTACTAGTATGACGGTGTGGAGCAGGTTCCGCCCCTCGTAGTCGGTGAACTCGACGCCCTCCACGAGCTTCCCGCCCGCCACTGCGTTCACGAGGATCCCGGGGTTCTCGAGGATCCTGCGCCTCACCCCCGCGAGGTCAGTGGAGGGGTTCTCCGCGACCAGGTCTATGTCGACGGGCAGCCTTTCAACCACCTCCCTCATGACGTCGTAGCTGGGGTAGACGGCGAGCTTGGCCCCCGGCAGGATCCTTGCAGCCACCGCGACGTACTCTGCAATCCTCCTGTACATCCCCGGGCTCCTCTCGGTGAACCTGGTCGTCACGTCCCTGGCGACGATGGCGACGTAGCTCCTCGACGCCTTGAAGCCCGCCGCCTCGACGTCGAACTCCACCGTCTTCCTCGCGACCCCCAGGACCTCGGCGACGAAGCCGCTCGGGGGGAGGGTGCCGCTCATGAGCACCACGGCCCTGGCCCTCTCCAGGGGATCCCTGGCGACCCGGGCCGGGTCGACGGGCATCGCCTTAACCACCACCCTCCCCCTCTCGTCCACGTCGAGGAAGAGCTTGGACGCCTCGTCCGCCGCCCTCCTGAGCCACTTCGCCAGCCTGAGCGTGTAGGACCTGAACCCCCCTCCGCCCGTGAGGGCCTCCATCAGCTTCTTGGAGAGTATGTCCTCCGCTATCGCCTCCAGGTCGTCCAGGACCCCGTCGACGCCCTGGAGCAGCTTCTCCTTGTCGAGCAGCACCGCCTCCCGGGGGCGGCCGCGCCTCTTCAGCTCGGCTAGGAGCTTGCCGAGGAACTCCGTCGCCTCCCCCTTGTAGCCGGCGGCCACCATCTCGTCGATCGCCTTGGAGAGGTCGTCGAGGGCGAGCCTGGCCTCCGCCATGGTGTGGGCGTTCACTAGGCTGTGGGCCTCGTCCACCACGAGCACGAAGTCCTCGATCCCCAAGGGGTCTAGGGCGGTCTCCCTAATGTCCTCCCTGAACACGTACGGGTAGGTCACCACGATGAACTGGGCGTCCGCGGCGAGCGCTTTGAGCGCGAAGAACGGGCAGACGTGGAGGTGCCTGGCGAGGTCCCTCGCCACCTCCGTTGCGTGGATGCTGTAGTGGCTCCTAACGTACTCCTCAACCTCCCTCGCCTCGACCTCGCCTAGCCTTGCGTAGTAGCTGCACTCCCCCCGGAGCCTGGCGAGCCTGCACGCCGCCCAGAACTCCTCGCTGCTCATCTCCGAGCCCTTGAGGAGCGGGCAGCTCCTGCGGGCGCTGAAGAGGAAAGTGTACCTCGCCTTGAAAGCCTTCAACTCCCTCAGGACGGGGTCTATCTCGTTAACCGTCCTAACCGCCCAGAGCACCCGCTCGGCCCCGGCGCGGAGCAGGCCGTAGATAACCGCGGCGGTCTTCCCGAACCCCGTCGGGGCCCGCAGCGCCAACACCACTCCCTCCCTGACGGCCTCCTCGACCGCCTTAGCAGCCTCAGCCTGGCCGGGCCTGAACTCGTCGTACGGGAACCCCTCCAACCACTCGCACCCCTAGCGGGCGGGTCGGTCAGCCGCCACTAAGTCACGGCCCCCAGGGCTAGGGGCTCCCCTACAGGGTCGAGGTGCTCCTCATCCCGCCGCGCCTAGCCCTCCACGGGGCCGGCTAGTAAACGGGTTAAAGCGCGCCGAGCCCGGGGCCGCCCCGGCGCTCAGGGGTTAATCGCCGGCTTTCATGTAGTAGAGGCTCACCCTGCGCCTCCGGGGGCCGTCTAGCTCGACGAGCAGTATCCTCTGCCACGTGCCGAGCACGAGCCTCCCGTTAACCACTGGGACGACGCGGGAGTCCCCCATTATGGAGGCCGCTATGTGGGCGTGGGCGTTGTTGTCGATCCTGTTATGCCTCCAGGGGTAGTCGATGGGCGCCAGCTTGAGGAGCGCCTCAGCTATGTCCTCCATCAGGCCTGGCTCCGCCTCGTTCACCGTCACAGCGGCGGTCGTGTGGGGCACCTTAACCACCAGGATCCCCGAGCCGCCAACCCTCGAGGCGAACTCCTCGACGGGCCGCGTTATGTCGATGACCTCGACGCGCCTAGAAGTCCTCACCTCCACAGTCTCCGACAAGAGCTCAGCCATAGTGCCATCATCCCTCACTAGCCTGAGGGATCCCCCCTGGGCGGTATTATTGCTTCAAAAGCCATGAAGCCCCGTGTACACGCTACTCTTTAGGATCCCTGGAACCTCTCAATCCCACGGCGGGGGGATGGCCTGCATGGGTGAGCCGAGGCTCTACGCGGCGTCGCCCGACGAGATCAGGGAGGGCGGCACGGCTGACATCTACTTCTCCAGGGCGGTCGAGGCGATCAAGCACCTGGGCCTGGAGGATGTGAGGGTGCGCGCGGAGGTCCACGCCTACTCGCTTCCTAGGGGGTACGAGTGGGCGGTCTTCGCGGGGCTGGAGGAGGCGCTGGCGCTGCTGAAGGGCAGGCCTGTGACGGTCTACGCCCTCCCCGAGGGGACGCTCTTCAAGAGGAAGGAGCCGCTCATGCTCATCGAGGGCCGCTACGTCGACTTCGCACTGCTCGAGACCGCGCTCCTGGGCGTGCTCAGGTTCTCCACTAGCATCGCCACGAAGGCGGCGAGGGTGAAGGCGGCGGCGGGCGGGAAGACCGTGCTCTTCTTCGGCTTGAGGGCCCTCCACCCAGCCGTGGCGCCCGCGGCTGATAGGGCGGCCTACATTGGCGGCGTCGACGGTGTCAGCGGCCTGGCCGCGGGCAGGTACCTGGGGGTAAAGCCCACCGGCACTATGCCCCATGCCCTGATAATAGTCGTAGGCGACCAGGTTAAGGCTTGGAAGGCGTTCGCTGAGAGGTTCGCCGGCGAGACACCGGTGATTGCGCTGGCGGACACGTTCTACGACGAGAGGGTGGAGTCGCTGATGGCCGCGAGGGCCCTGGGGGAGGAGTTGGCCGGGGTGAGGCTCGACACTCCGGGGAGCAGGAGGGGCAACATGAGGGATATAGTGGAGGAGGTCAGGTGGACCCTCGACCTCCACGGGTACAAGCACGTCAAGATATTCGTGAGCGGCGGGATCGACGAGGACACCATAGCGGAGCTGAGGGACGTCGCGGACGGCTTCGGCGTGGGGACGAGCATCGCCGCGCCGCCAAGCGTCGACATCAGCATGGACATTGTCGAAGTCGACAGGGGCGACGGGTGGGTGCCGGTTGCGAAGAGGGGCAAACTCCCCGGGGCGAAGCAGCTCTACAGGTGCAGGGTGCTGGAGGACTACGTCCTCCCCTGGGGGAGCGAGGCTCCCAAGTGCCCCGGCGGAGAGGCCAGGCCGATGCTCGTCAAGTACCTGGATCGGGGAGTGCTCGTGAGGGAGCTGCCGGGCGTCGTGGAGATTAGGAGGTACGTGCTGGAGCAGCTCAGGGAGGCCGGAGTTCTAGAGGGAGACGTGAATCCCTAGGACGTGGAGCACTATGAAGAAGACGATTAGCAGCGCCACGCCTATCGGCACCCCAACCCGGGCCCACTCCTCGGCGCTTATCTCCAGCCTCCCAGCCGCCACGATGTTGGGTATGTTCCCGGGTATCAGCATGCCCCCGCTGATGAGGAGGGACATGAGCGCGCTCCTCACCTGCTCCGGCGTCATGAGGGGCGAGATCTCCGCCGCTGCCAGGGTCGCGTTGTCGACCACGGCGCTCACCGTGTTGACCCAGTAGAGCATCCACTCCGGCATCCTGGAGAAGTACCAAACCGTTAAGGGCACCAGGCTCGTCCCGAGCAGCTCCAGGGCGGCAACGAACATGTAGACCTTAACCGCCCTCAAGGCGACTTCCCTCAAGCCCTCGGACCTCGCGGAGGAGGCGACGGCGGCGGGCTTCACGCCCCTCATCCTGTAGGCGGCATAAAGCGAGAGGGCCAGCAGGGCCGGCAGGATGTAGGCTCCCAGGAGCCTGAAGAGGTAATCGAAGGGGGCGCCGAGCTTGGAGATCACTATCGTCGAGAGGGGCTCGCCCACCGGCGTGAGGGCGGCCCCCAACCCCAGGGCGAAGGAGGCTATGACCACGAACTCTATCTTAGCCCTCCTCTCGACCCTGAGGACCGCCGCCACCTCAGCGAGTATAACGGCCGCCACTATCACGCTTATCAGGCTGGAGACGGAGCCGAGCACGAACGTTATCGTGAAGGCGAGGACTGGGAGCCCCCAGCGCTCGGCGAAGCCGTTAACCATGCTCTGGAGCCTGCGGTTGAAGAAGTAGAAGGCCAGGCCCGCGAGGAAGACCACCTGGGTTATCCCGATGGGGAGGCCCGAGATGCTCAGGGGCGTGATGGCGGCGCTCTTGAATATAGCCTTGACCAGCTCGCCTCCCCTTATCACCCCCGTTGCGATGTCGATCGCGAGCGCCAGTAGCCCCATTACGAGGAAGAACGGCTCGAGGTTCCTCTCAACCTTGCTGGACTTGAAGGGGAGGAAGAGCACTAGGAGCAGGATCAAGCCCAGGCCAGCCACGACGCCCAGCTGAGGGTTCTCGGGCACGTGCCTCATAACCTCTAGCATGAGCTCCGAGCCTTCAGCAGCCACGGCTTGCCCTCCTCCCCCGCCACCCCGGACGTGGCTGGATAAAGAGACTTAAGGCTAGTTTAGCCCCTCCTCTCCTTTATCTTCCTAGCCAGCACGGGGAGGAACTCGTATAGGTCCGCCACTACGCCGTAATCGGCGTGTCTGAATATCGGGGCGTTCCTATCCTTGTTTATGGCGACGACCACCCTGGCGCCCGTTATGCCGGCGACGTGCTGGGGGGCGCCGCTTATCCCTACGGCGATGTATAGCTTCGGGGCGACCTTCCTCCCGCTCAGCCCGACCCAGCGGTCCTCGCTGAGCCACTTGAGGTCCGCGGCGATGGGCCTCGAGCAGGCTACCTGGCCTCCTAGGAGCTCCGCGAGTTCGAAGGCGAGTTTGAGGTCCTCCCTGCTCCTGAACCCCCTGCCCACGCCCACTATTACCTCGGCTCCCTCCAAGTCGGGGCCGCCCGGCTGCTTCTCCCTAACCTCGACCACCCTAACCCTGGGCTCGGCTTCAAGCCCCAGCTCCTCGACCCGGCCCCCGCCCCTCCCCTCGGGCGGCTTGAACCTCCCCCGAGCCAGGAGCAACACGGCGGGGAGGGGGGCCCTCTCCGTCACGGCCACCCTGCCGCTCAGGATGCTCCTCTTGTACGTGACGAAGCCCCCTCCAACGCTCAGCTCGACCACGTCGGTGGCCATCGGCAGGTCGTAGAGGCCGGCGAGCCTGGAGAGGGCGTCCCTAGCGTTCCTAGTCGAAGGGCCCAGCACGAGGTCGGGCTTAACCTCCTCGAAGAGCCTCCTCGCGGCCTCGAACACCAGCTCCGGGCTCTCCGCCTGGAGCCTGTGGACCACTGCGCCGTACCCTGCTATCTCCCCCGCCTCCCCGGCCGCCTCGCCGTAGGCTAGGACGACGGGCTCGGCCTCGACCGAGCCCAGGGCCTCCCCGGCCTCCCGGGCGGATCCCGCCACGATGAGCGCCTTGACCACCGCCCCCACCCTCTAGATGCGGAGCACCCCCTCCTTCTCCAGAGCGTCGAGGAGCCTCTCAGCCACCTCCTCGAGGCTGCCCCCCTCGATGATGACCCGCTTCCTCCCAACGGCTAGGAGCCTCGCATCCACTATCTCCCTCCTCGGCCTGGCCAGGCCTTCGAGCTGGGAGGCCTTCAGCCAGACCTGGGGCTTCCCGGCTGCCCTCCTTATCTGGAGCAGCGTCGGCGGCCTCGGGGAGGCTATCTCCCCGGTGACGCTCACAACTGCGGGCAACGGGGCCTCGACCACCTCCACGCGGTCCTCGAGGTTCCTCTCAGCCACCACTCTGCCCTCCTCCACGTCGAGCCTCCTCGCGAAGCTGATGAATGGGAGGCCTAGCTTGGCGGCTACCCGGCCGGCGACCTGGCCGGTGTAGCAGTCGACGCTCGCCTCCCCCGCTATTATCAGGTCCGGCTCCAGCCCCTCCCCCTTGATTATGGATACCACAGCGCTCGCCGTCGACACCGGGTCGCCGGGGGCCAGCTCGTCGTCGGCCAGGATGAAGGCTTTATCCACGCCCTTCGCGAGGGCCTCCTGGACCACCATCCTCAGCTCCCGCTCCCTCCGAGAGGCGGGACCCCAGGTGAGGATGGTGACCGAGTAAACATTGCCGCCGAGCCTGCCCTTCAGCCTAGCGGCTACCTCCACTGCGCTCCTGTCCACGTCGTTGACCCTCAGGGGGGTGGACTCGAGGTCAACCCTACCATCCGGGGTCGACTTGACCGCCTCGGGGTTGAGGGCGGCCTTCACGAGGACGACTATGTCCCCCAACTCCCGCACCGCATGAAGCAGCAGGCCCTTTAGTGGCTGTTTAATGTTTAACCGTGAAGCGGGCGGTTGTCAACCCCATTAATTGCCTGCCCGCGCATGCACTACACTGCGAGGGGTGCTGGGAGGCTTGGCCGTGCTCAAGTTCAGGTTCAGAGACGCACGGACGTGGAGGTACATGGTTTCCTCCATCGAGAAGATCATCGATGAGGGCGTATTCGTAGCCAGCAGCGAGGGCCTCAGGCTGAGGGCGCTCGACACGAGCCACGTCGCCATGGTCGACCTCTTCTACCCCGTCGACGCGTTCGACGAGTGGGAGGTCCCCGGGGAGGAGGCCTCGTTCGGCGTCACGTTCAAGGAGTTCACGAAGGTGCTGAGGGCCGCGGAGAAGGACGACAACCTGGTGCTGGAGGCCGACGAGTCCAGGATCACGATCACCTTCACCTCGATGGGGAGGGGCACCAGGATCTTCAAGATCCCCCAGACGCTGCTGACGTACGAGAAGCTCGGGGAGCCGAGGATAGAGTACACCGTCCACGCTAAGATGATGGGGACCACGTTCAGGGAGGCCATCGCTAACCTGGAGGTGGTCGGGGAGGCCCTGGCGCTCCAGGCGGTTGAGGGGCGGGACGCCCTCATCATGAGGGCGGTGGGCGACGTGGAGTCGGGCGAGGTCGAGCTGAGCGTGGACGACGGGACCCTGCTGGACTACAGGGCGGACTCGCCCGACACAGCCTCGTACACGATGGAGTACTTCAGCAGCATGAGGCCGGCGGCGCAGGCCGCCGACACGGTTAGCATACACTACGCCGCCGAGGCCCCGGTGAGGGTGGACCTGGAGTACCTTGGAGGGGGTAGGCTGACGTTCTATGTATCGCCGAGGTTCGAGTAGGAGGAGCGCGCTGGTAAGGGTTACGAGCCGCACTAGGCTCAAGGACCTCTACCAGGCCTACTACTCGCTACGCCCCAGCATACTCCTCCCCCAGGACTTTGGGAGGAGGGAGTTCGCCTTCCAGCTATGGGAGGGGGACGCCTACGTCAGGCACCTCTCCTTCGAGAGCGTGGAGGATGTGGCCGGCTACCTAGCTGAGAAGGCGCCCAGGCAGGCGTACTACTCCGTCGCCGTCTACCAGCTCCCCGAGGCCCCGTCGATGGAGGAGAAGGGGTGGCTGGGCTCGGACCTCATGTTCGACATCGACGCCGACCACCTCCCGGGATGCGAGGGCGCCACGGTGAGCGACGAGTGCCTGGAGAAGGCCGGAAGGGAGGCCGGCAGGCTGCTCAGGATGCTCGAGAGGGACCTCGGCGTCAAGGGGGAGGCCTTCTTCACCGGCCACAGGGGCTTCCACGTCATAGCCTCGTGCGGCTGGTGCAGCAGCCTCGGGGCCAGGGAGAGGAGGCTGATAGCGAACTACGTCGCCGGGAGGGGGGTGGACCTCTCGAGGCTCTTCCCCAGGCCCAGGCGGGGCTTCGACGCAGCGGCCCCCTCCCCCGAGGACCCGGGGTGGAGGGGGTGGCTGGCTAGGGCGCTCCGCTCCAGGGGCGGCGAGCCCCTCCGGAGCCTCGGCGGCCTCGAGGCCCTCGAGCGCCTCCTCGAGGAGGTCGCGGTGCACGTTGACGCCCAGGTGACGCAGGACGTCAGCAGGCTCGAGAGGATCCCGTTCACGCTCAACGGGAAGGCCTCGATGCTCGCGGTACCCGTCGAAAACCCTGAAGGCTTCAAGCCCACCGCTTCCCTCTCACCCTTCCACGGGGAGGTCACCGTTAAAGCGCTGGCTGACGTTGACACCAGGCTCATGGGGGCCAGGGTGGCGCTGCGCCGGGGCGAGGAGGCGGACATCCCCGCCCACGTGGGGGTCGCCCTCGCCTCGATGGGCCTCCTAGCCCTGGTCGGGGGTGAGGTGGTTGTCAGGAAGAGTACCGGCTGGGGGAGCATTTAGGGCCGCCATCGGCATGCACGAGTCCCTCTCAGTCGACCACGTCAGGGAGGCTCGCAGGGCGCTCCTCAACTACTGCCTGGACGAGAGGCACAGGGAGAGGTACCTCCGCCTCCTCGAGCCTACCTCGAGGCTCGTAGCCAAGGCCAGGATCCAGGATCTCGCGTGGGACGAGGGCTACAAGGGGGTGGACGCCCCCATATTCGCGGTGATAAGGAGGCTCGCGAGGCTCTACAGCGACCTAATCGCCGGCGTGCTGGTGGTCGTGGGGGACTACATACTGGCAAGGATCCGCTCCAACGTCTCCATAGACGGGGCGGAGTACGAGGCCGGCGAGACAGCGGTGCTCGACGTAGGCACCGCGGCAAGGCTAGTCGCAGCGGGGCTGGCGGAGCCCGTGGAGAGCAATATAATTAAGCTCCTCGCCCGCCACCGCCGGGGAGGCGGCTGAGCGGGGGGTGCGGCTGGGTTGAAGTTCCCCAAGAAGATTAGGACCTACTGCCCGAGGTGCAGGACCCACACGGTTCACACTGTGACCGTGTACAAGCACGGTAAGAGGAGGAGCATGGCTGAGGGCCAGAGGAGGTACATGAGGAAGCAGGAGGGCTACGGCAGCAAGAGGAGGCCGGAGCAGAAGAGGTTCGCGAAGGTCACCAAGAAGGTCACGCTGAGGATAACCTGCACCCAGTGCGGGTACAAGAGGCACATACTCAACATCAGGCTGAAGAGGATAGAGCTGGTCGAGGCGGCCATCTAGCCGGGGGTGAGCCGCGGTGAAGAGGAGGAAGATCCTTGTCCCCGAGCCGAGGAGCAGGTTCCTACTCGTGACCTGCCCCCAGTGCGGGCACAGGCAGGTAGTGTTCAGCCACGCAACGTTCCCCGCAAGGTGCCTCTCCTGCGGCGCCCTCCTCGTCAAGCCGACCGGCGGGAAGGCCAAGATCCTGGGCAGGGTCGAGCGCGTGCTAGGCTAGCCCTGCCCCCCGCTAAGCTTCTAAGCCTAAAGCTAAAGCTAAACCCCTCCCCTGAGCTGGTTCACCGGGTGGAGTGTAGTGGCTGTAGCGATTAAGCCCAGGAAGCCCCTCCCGGATGTTGGGGAGCTAGTCGTTGGTACCGTCAAGGAGGTATACGACTACGGCGCCTACCTTGACCTTGACGAGTACGGCGGGGTCAGGGCGTTCCTCCCCTGGAGCGAGATAGCCTCCAGGATGGTGAGGAACATCAGGCAGGTACTCAGGGAGAACCAGAAGGTTGTGGTGAAGGTGATCAGGGTCTACAAGAAGAGGGGGCAGGTGGACGTTAGCCTGAAGAGGGTGACCGACGGCGAGCGCCGCCGCAAGATGATGTGGTGGAAGAGGACGCTCAAGGCGGCCGCGATAATAGAGAGGGCCGCCGAGAAGCTGGGCGCCAAGCCCGAGGAGGCCCACAAGATACTCTGGAAGCTCAACGACTACTATGGGGACGCCCTAACCGCCCTGGAGCAGGCCGTGATCTACGGCATCGAGCCCCTGCTCGAGGCCGGGATCCCGGAGGAGTGGGCGAAGGCCATATACGAGACCGCCAAGACCAGGATCGAGGTGCGCCAAGTCAAGATATCGGGGGTGTTCACCCTCACCAGCCTCGCAAGCGACGGGATAGAGAGGGTGAAGAAGGTCCTCCAGGCAGCGAGGGAGGCTGCTCTCAGCGTCGACCCCGAGCACGTGAAGGTCAGGATCTACACGCTTGGCGCCCCGCGGTACAGGATCGACCTGACCGGCCACGACTACAAGATCCTGGAGAAGGCGCTGGCGCAGGCGGTCGAGAAGGCCCGAGAGACCGCGGAGGAGCTTGGCGTGACGTTCAAGTTCGAGAGGCTCAAGACCTAGGCGCGGAGGCTGGAGGGGTTGAAGTGGCTGCTCAGGAAGTGCACGAGGTGCGGGGCGTACACGCTCCGCAGGGACGCGTGCCCCCGCTGCGGGGGGCCGGTGAAGGTGCCGCACCCGCCGAGGTTCTCGCCTGAGGACAAGTACTTGAAGTACAGGTACATGATGAAGAAGCTGGCGGGCGAGATTCCGGAGGACTGCTAGCCCCCCGCCCCGGCGCCGGGGCGGCTCCTAGTAGGGGACGTCCTTCAGCCCCAGCTTGTAGGCCGCGTAGTTGGTCGCCCTGTGAAGCGCCAGGGTGACCACGGCTAGGGCCAGCACTGCGCCAAGGCTTAGCCTGGCGCCGGCGAGGTAGAGGCCGAGCGTCGCGGCGGCGTAGAAGTCTAGCTGGTCCAGCAGCGGGGCCGGCTGGCCCCTCTCCAGCCCGAGCCTCCTCTTGATGAAGGAGCCGGCCATGTCCCCTAGGAGAGCGGAGGCCGAGGCGACGAGGCCCAGGGGGACTAGGCTCGGCTCGCTGAGGAGTGCTGCAAGGAGGGCCGCCACGAGGGCGCCGGCCAGGATCCCTCCGGCGAGGCCCTCCCAGGTCTTCCCGTCCCCCAGCAGCCTCCTGCCGTCGATGAACAGGCGCCCCCCGTCTATGGGCCTCTTCCCCTTGACCACTACTGGGGCGGCGTTGGCGACGTAGGCTGGGAGGTAGTACTTGAAGGCTTCGAGGATGCAGGCGGCGGCCCCGGCTAGATCCACTCCACCACGCCCCCCTCCCCGATCCTGTACTCGAGCAGCATCCTCGACGGCTTCTCCCCCACCACGATCCTCCGGCCCCCGCGGGCCTCCATCCTAAGTATAACGTTGGCCCAGGGCGCCATGAACCTCCACCCGGGCACCTCGGAGCCGTCCAGCGAGACCTGGGCGGTCATCACCGCGGGCACGCCTCGGCCGCTGCGGCTCCTGAGGAGCGCGGAGGCGAGGGAGAGCATGGCGCCCGCGTCGATCGACGCCCCCTCCACCCTGTAGAGGCTGTTAGCCGAGTCCACCGCGACGGCCGCGCCCCTCCCGGCGCACTCGACCACCGCTTGGAGGAGGTCTAGGAGGGAGTAGGCCTCAACAACCGCCCCGGGGGCCCAGCTCCGGTGCCGGACGGCCAGGAGCGTGCCAGTCTCCGTGGCGATGAGGCAGGTGTCCAGGCCCAGCTCCTCCTCCGAGAACCTGAGCAGCTCGAGGGACAGCGCCGTCTTCCCCGAACCCGGGGGCCCGTAGACTAGAAACAGGGAGCCCCTGGCGGCGTGGCTCCTCAGCCAGGGGTGCAGGCCCATCCAGGCCCAGCTCCTCCAACCCGGGGCTAGAAGGGGAACCTCCTCCTAGGCCTCGCCGTCTCCGCCATGCGCCTCCTTACCTCTAGCTCGATCTGCCTGTCGATGAGGGAGGCCTTGTTCTTCAACTGCTCGAAGTGCTGCTTCACAAGGCTCACCAGGCCCTGGGGGGCACCGTGCTTCTCCAGAGCCTCCTTCCCGTCGTTGGTGGTTTGGAGTCTCCTCAGCAGTCTGGGGTTCGCCTCCACGAACCCGACGTAGAGGAGCGCCGAGAGGTCGCTCTTCAGCGTGGGGCTGTAGGGGGTCCCCCCTATGATCTTGAAGTCGTAGCCGAAGTCCGCGCCGGCCTGCTGGAGCTCGTAGACCACCTCCTGGAGCGTCCGCTCGAAGAGGGGGCCGAAGGTGTCTATCACGTAGAGGAGGCCCATCTGCCTCGGGTTCCTGAGGACCCTATCCCTGGTCACGACCTGGATCGTGACTATCTTCAGCTCCTTGGAGCCCTTCTGCTCCCCGCCCTTCTTCTCCTGGCCCGCCTTCTTCTTAGCCAACCACACGCACCCCCAGGCTCGCCCAAATCGTTAAACCCGGCCCCGGCACTAAATTAGTATTTTAGCAATCAAGGCCTCAACCTGGAGGGGGTGCCTGCCGGCGTTGAAGAGACTCGCTGCGATAGCGCTGGCCCTGCTCGCCGTCCTAGCGGCCGCTTCGCCCGTGGCGTGGGCCCAGGCGCCCCAGGGCGGGGCCGGCGTGTCCCGGTCCGTGACCCTCTACGTCCCCGCGGTCACGGATACGGGTAAGGGGGACGTGATAGAGGTGACGGTCACCCTCACCTTCCCCGGGAACGGCTCGGTTAAAGTCGAGAACGATGGGGGAAGCGTCGGGGCCACTACTGTTAACAGCGCCAGGATGGCGTTCCTCACAGCCTCCGCCCTGCTGGGCGTCGACTGGAACACTCTGGACCTCAGCGTCCACTTCCACTCCAGGGGCACGCTGGAGGGGCCTAGCGGGAGCTTCGCCATCGCCCTCGCGGTTGCTGCTCTCCTCCTACCCCTTCCCGTCGAGGACGCCTTCAAGGGGTACGCCATCACGGGGGCCGTGTCGCCCGACGGCCTGGACAGCAGCGTTGGCGGGGTCCCGGAGAAGTGCAGGGCCGCCGAGGAGAGGGGGCTAACGCTCCTCTACCCCATGGCCAACAAGGCCGACGCCTCGTCCTGCAGCGGGGCCCGGCCCCTCACGGGCCTCCTCAGCGGCCTAAGGCTCCTAGCCAACTACTCCGCCCCCCTGAGGGTGGACGTTGAGATGGGATACCCTGAAGCATACGCCGAGGTGATGGCGAGGGAGGCCGTTAAGATGGCGGAGTACGCCAAGGGCAACCTGACCGAGGCATCGAGGATGGCCTCCGTCCCCCGGGAGGTGTACGAGCAGATAGAGGGCCTGGCGAGCAGGGCGCTAGACCTGGCCGGGGATAAGCCCTACAGCGCGGCCAGCCTGGCATTCACGGCGCTCTACAAAGCGCTAGCGCTCAGGATGCAGGCCGAGCTCCGCGACGCCTCCGAAGTCGCCGAGTTCATCTCGAGCGTGGAGAGCAAGGTCGACGAGCTCGAGGGCTCGATGGCCGCCAGCCCGGCCTCCTGGCAGGCCGCCGAGCTGCTCAGCGTCGCCTACACGAGGCTGGCCGACGCGAAGTCCGCAGTGCTCAAAGCGAAGACCCTCCTCAGGGACGGCTTGAATGATAACGCGACCAGCGAGGCCAGCTACGCCCTGGCCAGGCTGGAGAGCGTGAGGACCTGGATCAAGGCCGCCGAGGCGGTTAACGGGACAGGCGCGCTCGTGGACAGGGGCGCGCTGAGGCTCCTCGCGGCCCGCCTGCTCGAGTACTCCGGCGTAGCCGTCAACTACTCCGCCAGCCTCCTAGAGAGCATTGGGAGGGAGAACCCCTTCACTTCAAGAGACGTGGAGGCGGCGATAAACATTATTGACTACATCCACTCGAGGGGCGTGAAGGAGTTTGAGGCGGGCGACTACGTCTCGGCGATAGGCTACCTGAGGCAGGCGCTGAGCGAGGCCTCCTACTACATCTTCTACTTCAGCGCGTCCCGGGAGGCCCCGGACGTCCTCAACGAGTACGTCAACGAGTTGGAGAACGTCATCGAGGCACTCGCCACCGTGAACGCCCTGCGCGGCGTCTACAGCGTGCTGGCCCCCTCCTACGTGGAGTACGCCGGCGTGCTGCTCAGCGACGGCGACGTGCTCTCAGCGGTGCGTGTCCTCGAGGCCGCTGTGTTCTCCCTCGTTATAACAAGGATGCTCACGCTCTGCACCCCCTCATACCTCGCACCCAAGGCCGCCGGGCTGGGCGGCCCACGACACCCGGGAGCGGGCGGCGCCCCCCAGCCGGGGCTGCCGCGGGCCGCCGAGGCCGTGGCCCTGGCGGCGCTGGCGTTCGTAGCCGGCTACGCGGCCGGGGTGGCGGGCAGGGTTAGCAGGGTGGAGGAGGCCGTGCTCTCGAGGCTCTGAGGGGCTAGAGGAAGTCGTCCAGGCTCCTCCTAGCCCTGGCGCCCCGGCTGGAGACGGCCTCCTTTATTGGGCCCTGGAAGTCCTCCTCCAGCACCCTCCTGAGCTGGGGGTTGTAGAGGGCGCTCGCCGGGTGGTAGGTGGCGGTGAGCGTCACCGGGACCCCGGCGACTACGGCGTTGTACGCCAGGCCGTGCTCCGCCTTCACGCCCCTCCACTTGAGCCCGGCGAGCCTGAAGAGCGTGGAGCCCGCGATCCTGCCGAGGGCGATGATGACTCGGGGCCTTATCAGGGCGATCTGCCTCACCAGGTAGGGCAGGCAGGCCTCCACCTCCTCTGGCCTGGGATCCCTGTTCCCCGGGGGCCTGCACTTGACGACGTTTGTTATGTAGACCTCCTCCCTCCGCAGGCCTGCCCTGGCTAGGAGTGCGTCGAGGAGCTTGCCGGCCATGCCGACGAAGGGCCTGCCGAGCTCGTCCTCCCTCCTCCCGGGCGCCTCGCCGACGATCATGACCTCAGCGTCGAGGGGGCCCTCGCCTGGCACCGGGTTCTTCCTCGTCCTGTGGAGGGGGCACTTGGTGCACGAGAGAATCTCGGCCTTGAGCCTCTCGTACTCCTCCACCTTCAACCCTTTCAACCCCGCACCTCCACACCGCCGTGGATGACGCAAGGTAATTAACGAGGAACCCGGCGATTATGCCGGTGAACTGGCCCAGGAGCGGGTCTACGCCAGCAAGGGCGTGTAGAGCCTTCATGGTTGCGTACGTCACAAGCGCCCCGCCCGCGGAGGCGAGGTGGTAGCCGGCCAGCCGGGCGGGGAGGGATCCCCGCCTGTGCTCCCTGAAGGTCCACGCCTCGTTCAAGGCGAAGTTGGAGAGGAGCCCAGCCTCTATCCCGGCAAGGCTCGCGGCGTCTACGAGGCCCGTGGCGCCGAGCACCGCCTTCATCACGGCCAGGTTGACTAGGGTGCCGATGAGGCCGACGACGGCGAACCGAGTCATGGGGGAGAGGAGGGCGGTGTGGACTAGGAAGTCTAGTATGGCCCTGTAGCCCAGCTTGCTCCTCCCCGCAGCCCTACTCCTGAAGACGTAGGGCACCTCCGCCACCCTCAAGCTGGGGGAGCGGGCGAGGAGCTCGAGGAGGAACTTGAACCCCCTCGGCTTCATGGCCTCGACGGTGTCGAGCACCCTGCTCCTGCGGAGGAGGAAGAAGCCGCTCATGGGGTCACTAGTCGCCCTCGCCTGCGGTATTGCGACCCAGGCGAGGAGGGAGGCGGCGCGGCTCATGAGGAGCCTGAGCCTGCTCCACCCCTCCACCCCGCCGCCCCTGGCGTAGCGGGACGCTATCACGACGTCGGCCCCTGTCTCAAGCGCCTTCTCCACCAGTTTAGGCACCACCTCGGGCGGGTGCTGGAAGTCCGAGTCCATGACCACCACGAACTCCCCGCGGGCGTGGAGGACGCCGACGCGTATAGCCGAGGCAAGCCCCCCGCCCAGCGGGGGATCCCTGGAGACCCTCCTAGCCAGCACCCTAACCCTCGGGGACCCCTTCTCGAGGGCCCTGACCCACGTCAGGTCGGGGGAGCTGTCGTCAACCACGACTATCTCGTACTCGAACCCGGCGTGGGTGAGGACGCGCTCGAGAGCATCGATAATCCCGGCCACGTTCTCCGCTTCATTGTAAGTCGGGAGAACCACGGAGACAAGGGGCTTACCGGGCATAACCCACACCAGGCTCGCTGGCAAGCCCCGCCGCTGCAGGCGAGGGCCCCCAGGCGCGTCGGGCCGGGGCCTCCGGCGGGTCTAGGCGTAGTAGAGCTTCTCCCTAACCTCCTCCGGCAACTCGTTCTCGTGGATCACCTTGAAAGTAAGGGGGGGCTCCCTAACCTTAGGGCCGACTATGAGGTACTTCTCCGGGTCGTCGTCGCTCCTATTCTTGAAGACTCGAACCTTCACGAACCAACCGTCCCTGCGCCGCACATAGACGTACTTCCCGTGCTTGCCGCCCACTCCACCCACCTCGCCGCGGGCTAGGGAAGCGCCTAGGAGGCGGAAGCATAATAACGTTTCTATCGCAGCGTTTGCATGCCACCACTCCCCCCGGGCAACGCCCGTGAACGCCTGCCCGCCCCGCTCGCATCCCCCCGGGATCCCTGCACCCGGATGCGGTGGTGCCAGTCTAGGACTGGCCGGGGGATCCCGCGGCCGGCGAGCGCCCGAGGGGGGCCTGGAGGTTTAGCGGGGCGGCGGTCAGACTATCGACCCCCTATCACTGGCCCCCGCGTGGGTCTAGGGGGCTTCAAGCTATGTCGGCCTCTTCATCCCGCACCCCCTCAAGGCGCGGTAGGGGTAATTAGCTTACTAGACCCCCTCGGGCACCCGGGTGCTTGGAGGAGCGTGGAGCGCTTGGAGGGGTGGATGCAGGGTTGAGTGGCGGGCTTAGCGGTGAGTTGAGGCCTAGGGCGGCGGCTGCGAGGAGGGTGTCGATCCACAGCCACATTAGGGGGCTCGGCCTCGACGAGAATGGTAAGGCGATCAAGATCGCCGACGGGCTCGTCGGCCAGGAGAAGGCGAGGGAAGCGGCTGGCGTAGTTGTGGAGATAGTCAAGCAGGGCAAGTTCTCGGGCCGCGGGATCCTCATCGCCGGCCCGCCCGGCACCGGGAAGACCGCGCTCGCCATAGCGATCGCTAGGGAGCTCGGCGAGGACACTCCCTTCGTCGCGATCAACGCCAGCGAGATCTACAGCGTCGAGAAGAAGAAGACGGAGGTGCTCATGCAGGCTTTCAGGAAGGCGATAGGGGTGAAGGTGAGGGAGCAGAGGACGGTCTACGAGGGCGTGGTGGCCAGCCTCAAGTACCTGAGGGGCAGGTCGGCCTTCTACCCCTACCCCGTCCTGGCGGGGGCCGAGATCACGCTGGAGACCACGGATGACAGCATGAAGCTAACCCTCGGCCCGGAGATTGCCGAGCAGCTCATAAGCCTCAACGTGAAGAAGGGGGACGTGATAATGATCGACGCCGACACCGGGGCGGTGAGGAGGATCGGCAGGGCGAAGGGGAGGGCCAGGCGCACCTTCGACGTCGACCTGTACCGCACCGTGGAGATCCCGAGCGGCCCCGTGAAGAAGAGGAAGGACGTCGTCCGCGTCTTCACGCTCCACGACATAGACGTCAGCATCGCCGCCCAGAAGGCGGTGGCGACAAGCCTCCTAGGCCTGCTGGCGTCGGAGAGGGAGATAGACGACGAGGTGCGCAGGAGGGCGGATGAGACTGTCAAGAAGCTCCTCGACGAGGGCAAGGCTGAGATAGTGCCCGGAGTGCTCTTCATAGACGACGCCCACATACTCGACCTCGAGGCGTTCTCCTTCCTCTCCAAGGCCATGGAGAGCGAGTTCGCGCCGCTCATAGTGCTCGCCACCAACAGGGGCATGACCAAGATCAGGGGCACGGACATCGTGTCCCCCCACGGGATCCCGCGCGACATACTCGACAGGCTACTCATAGTCACAACTAGGCCCTACACGCGCGACGAGATCAAGGCGATAATCGAGATCAGGGCGGACGAGGAGGAGATCCCGCTCAGCGAGGACGCCCTCGAACTCCTAGCCGACATCGGCGTGGAGAAGAGCCTCCGCTACGCCGTGCAGCTCCTGGAGCCGTCGAGGGTGATAGCTATGAGGAAGGGTAAGACTAAGGTGGAGAGGGAGGACGTCGAGGAGGCCTCAAGGCTCTTCGTGGACGTCAAGACGAGCGTTGAGCTCGCGGAGAAGTACGGGGACCTCATGCTGAGGTAGAGTCACATTTTTAAACCCCGGGCACGTGCTAGGGGCTCCGGGCCTCAAGGGCGGGCCCGTAGCTCAGCCTGGTAGAGCGGCGGGCTCTTAACCCGTAGACGACGCGGTCAGCGTCCCTGGCCGCCCGGCGGAAGTCCCGGGTTCAAATCCCGGCGGGCCCGCCACTACGCTTCCTCAACCCCGCCCCCGAGTCCAGCCGGGGGTACGCCTCTTGTCCGTGGAGCCGTGCGAGGCCAGGGTAAGGCGGTACCTCAAAGGCGTGCGTGAAGCCCTCGAGGGCCTCGAGGGGGAGCTCGGCCCCCGCTACAGGGGCCTCCTCGACGCTGCGAGGAGGTACGCCGATGACGCCGCCTACTACCTTGAGAGGGGGGACTGCGAGACCGCCCTGGCAGCGGTCTCGTACGCCGAGGGCCTCATAGACTCGCTGAAGTACCTCGGCGTCGCCGAGGCCAGGTGGGAGAGCCCCGCGGGGGAGGAGGTGGAGCGGAGGGTCCTCGTAGCCGGGACGTTCGACATACTCCACCCCGGCCACTTGCACCTCTTCCGCGAAGCCGCCCGGCACGGCAGGGTCTACGTGGTCGTCGCCCGGGACTCGAACGTTGAGAAGATGAAGGGGAAGAGGCCCATACTCCCGGAGGACGTCAGGCTCGAGCTGGTGTCGGCGGTCCGCTACGTCTACAAGGCCATGCTGGGGGATCCCGAGGACATGCTGGCTCCCGTCGGCAGGGTGAGGCCGCACGTGATACTCCTAGGCCCCGACCAGCCGTTCGACCCGGAGCGCCTGGCTGGGGAGGTGGAGAAGCGGTTCGGCTTCAGGCCCCGCGTTGAGAGGCTCGAAGGCAAGCGGGTGTTCGCGGGGGGGTTGAGGTCGTCGAGCGACATAGTTAGGAGGATATGCCTCTCCCCCCTCTGCAGGGAGATCCTCAACCAAGACTCCAGGGGAGGCGGGGGCACTCCGTGACAATCACCCTCCCCCCGGGCCTGGCGGGGGCGAGCTTCTTCACCGCCTTGCTGATCCTGTCGGCCTCCAGCACCGGCCTGGGGAGGCTGGCGTCGCCCAGCATCTCCTCCACCAGCCTGACCGCCTCGGCTAGGCCCACGCGGTGCCCCGGGCTCACGTAGAGCTTCCTCCCCCTCCTCGTCTTCAGCACAACGCCGACTTTCACGCCTTCGTGGACGATGTAGACTACCCCGCCCTCCTCGACCTCCCTGCCGACGAGCCTCCTCTTAGCCACGCCTATCGAGGGCTTGTTAAACGCCACGCCGACGTGGGACGCTATCCCGAGCCCCCTGGGGTGGGCGATGCCGTGGCCGTCCACCACTACCAGGTCGAAGTCTACGGCCCTCCTGAGGCTGGCGAGGGCGGGGGCCATGACCAGCATCTCCCTGAAGGCGAGCAGCCCAGGGATGTAGGGCACGCAGGCCTCGGCCACGGCGACCCTGCAGGCGAGCAGCCTCCAGGACCCCCACTCCAGGGCCACGGCGACGCCGAAGCCCACCTCGACGCCGCCCCTCCTAGAGTAGGCCGCGTCGACCCCGGCGACCACCCTCGGCGAGGGGGATCCCTCTAGGACGAGCTTGGACCTCAGCAGCTCCTGGGCTCTCGCCGCCCTCTGGGGGGAGAAGAGGCTCCTCAAACGCTCGCAGCCGCTCCCCGGCGTCAGGACGTGACCACCCTCAGCTTAATCGTCTTCTCCCTGTAGCCGTCGGGGGTTATTGTCAGCAAGTCTATCCCGTCCCCGCTGCTCGAGTCCCTAGCTATCGCAGCCCTCATCGCCTTGACGGCGAGGTCCTCCGCCTCCTCAATGCTAGCGTCCGGCTTGTAGAAGCTCTCAAGCACGCCGAGGGCCACCGTGGCGCCCGAGCCTACGGCGATATAGTCCTCCTCGGTTATAGCGCCCACGGGGTCTAGGACGTAGATCCTCGGCTCCCCGTCCCCGTTGATGCCGCCGACGATAGCCTCGACGTAGTAGGGGAAGAACTTGTTGGAGTATAGTATGGCGGAGAGCAGCTTGGCCACGGCGCGGAGCGGCATCACCACCCTGTTGCTGGTCTCGTAGTACCTTATCTCGGCCTCCAGGATCCTTATGAGCCCGTGCATGTCCGCGTAGAAGCCGGCTATGGCTATGCCAACCCTCCTAGTGACGGGGTGTACCTTCTTCACGTTCCTACTCATAACGAAGCCTCCGTAACTCATCCTCTTATCAGCCGCCAGGACCACGCCGGCCCGGGTCTTAATGCCCACCGCCGTGGCGCCATAGTAGGGCGTCGACACTCCTCCAGCGCCCCCTCCAAGCCCCACCCGGCGCCTCCCGGGGTTTAATGGCTTAGACTTAGACTTAGGAGGAGCCCGCCGCGGGCCCCGGGGGGAGGGCTCTTCCGGCTCCCGGGCCACGTCTCCGGGGATGAGGGGGACCGCCTAGGGCAGCGGGGGTCCAGGGCTCCTCAACAATGCCCTCCAGGGGATCCCCTCCCCATAGGGTGGCCGTGGTGCGCGGCGTCTACAGGTGCCCCGTCTGCGGGAGCACGAGGATGGTGTGGGACGAGAGGAGCGGCTACGTGGTCTGCAGCAGCTGCGGGGCGGTGGTGGACGAGATAATCTACGACGGCCCGGCGAGGAGCGACGCCGACCACTACTGGATCCCTGGGGGCGAGCTCCACGGGGTGGAGTCGGGGCCCCCCTCCCCTCCCAGGAGGAGCATTAGGGCTATGCTCGCCAGCCCGGAGCCCGTGGGACTCAGGGTCGACGTGGCCGTCTCGGTCTACAGGGCGGCGGTGAGGGCCGGGATCCCCTCCCGCAGGGCTCTGAAGCTCGCCAGGAAGGCGACGGGCCTGCCGGTGAGGACTATCAGGAGCGCGCTCGCCAAATATAAGGCCTAGGAGACGGCTCAACCTTCAAGGGTACGCTTTTGAAGGCCGCGGAGGAGACCTGGGACCCGGCGTCGAGGGCTAAGAGGATACACGTGCCGACGTACGACGAGGTGCTGGAGAGGATAGGCTCCAGGTACCCGAAGGGGAGGGGCAAGAGGCCCTACGAGAGGGAGGTGGCCAGGCTCCAGACCGTGTACAACATTATAATATCGAAGACGAACTTCATAAGGGACCTGCTCAGCATACTCGACACCCTGCACCCCTTCTTCTGGAGGCTGATCGAGATAGAGTTCGACAGGAGGGAGATACACAGGGCCATAAGGTGCATAGCCAAGGCTAGGAAGCTCGCGGGGGAGTTCTGGGAGAAGTACCGCTTCCTCCTCCTCGCCGCCGAGGACAGGAGGGAGCTGGAGAGGCTCTCAGCCGAGGCCCGGGGGAGGATGCTCTCCCAGCTCAAGAGGTGCAGGAGGCAGCTCGCCCTCCTCAGGAGCCTCGTGGTCTTCCTCTCCGACCTCCCCGCGATCGACCCGAGCCTCCCGACGGTCATAGTCGCGGGGCCCCCGAGCTCGGGTAAGTCGACGTTCGTGCGCAGCGTCTCCAGAGCCAGGCCCAGGGTTGCACCCTACCCCTTCACCACGAGGGAGATCCACATAGGCCACTCCACCATTGACGGGGTCAAGGTTCAAGTCATAGACACGCCGGGGATCCTCGACAGGCCGGTGGAGGAGATGAACCCCGTCGAGAGGAGGGCGGCCGCCGCGCTCTCCGAGCTCCAGGGGGTCATGCTGTTCCTGCTCGACCCGACAGTCGAGGCCTACATGGGCCTCGAGAGGCAGGAGGCTCTCGCCAGGAACGTTAAGCAGCTCTCCGGGGGCAAGCCCCTCGTGGCCGCGGTGAACAAGGCTGACGCCGCCCCCGAGGAGAGGCTCCTGGAGGCGATCCGGGTCTGCAGAAGGCTGGAGGAGGAGGGGGTGGCGGACCGCTGCCACCCGAGGCTCTCCGCGATCGACCCGGGCTCCGCGGTGGAGGCGTTGAGGGAGGCCTTCAAGCTCCTCCAGCGGGCTAGCGGGTGACCCCGAGCCCGTGGACTGTGGCCTTGAAAGGCTCCCCTATGCTGCCTTCAACCTTGTAGGTGAACCCCTCCACCATCGCCTCGACCAGCTTGAGCACCGTCCAAGCGTGCATGGTCAGCCTCGCCCCCGTGAACTCGCTCACGCCGCGGGCGAGCGCGGCGTAGATTATGATCATGTCCGACATGTACCTGTCCAGCGCCGCCCCCGTCTTGACGTCCTCGACCAGCTTCTCCGCCGCCTCGCGGCCGACGACCTCCGCCCTCTTGCCCCTCGCCCCGAGGGCGTCGCCCCCCATGATGCTGCCGTCGAAGAGCGCGTAGACCAGGATCCCGCTGCCGGGGCCTAGGTGGGGATCCCTCCCCGGCTCCGGCACGTCCAGCTCTATCTCGGCCTCGACGCCGAGCTCCCGCCTCACGACCTCAGCCGCCGCCCTCGCCTGCCTCTCGGCGACGTGCCTGGGGAGCCTGACCGCGTGGCTCACCCCCCTCACCGCCCTGAGGCCGCCCCTCTCCGTGAAGCGGACCGCCCTGAAGCCGCCGGGCGGGTCGTCGACTCTGACCCTAACCACCCCGCCCCCGCGCGGGTAGTGGCCGCGGCGGATGAGCTGGACCTCGAACTCGTAGCCGGCGGCGCGGAGGATCCCGGCGAGCACGAACCTGACGTAGTCTATCGTGGGAGCCATCGGGACGTCGGTGCCGCCCCTCACCTCCACCTCGACGGGGCCCGGGGCGTACGCGAGGACGGGGAGGAGCGCCTGGAGCACCAGGGAGACGCTGCCAGCGGTGCCCACGTCGAACCTGAAGGACCCCGACCTCACCCGGCCGGGGGTGAAGGTTAGCTCCATGCTCCCGACGCGGGCCCCCTCAACCCTGGCCCCGCACAGCTCCGCGACCGCCTTCACGGCTGTGAGGTGCTGAGGCCTCAGCCCCGGGTTCCTCCTCTTAGCCCTGATGTTGTAGATCCTCACCGGTATGCCGGTGACCGCGCTCAACGCGATGGCGGTCCTGAGGATCTGCCCCCCGCCCTCCCCCATCGAGCCGTCTATAACCGCGACCCTGGCCAAGCCGCGTCACCCTGCCTCGTCTGTCTCGGCGAGCCTCCTAAGCCTCTCCTCGAACCCGAGCCTCTCCAACTCCCCCAGCAGGCCCCGGGTGAGGCAGCTGCGCCACTCGCTCCTCCCCTGGAGTATGAGCTCCCTGATCCTCCTCCCGCTGCAGGCCTCCCTCCTGTACATCGGCGGCTTATAGGAGGCGTACCCCATCTCCTCGAAGAGGACCCTCACGAGGGGATTCCCGGAGACGACGCCCTCGAAGGGGGGGAGGAGCATCCTCAGGTACTGGACCCAGACCGCGTTCATCTGGATATCCATCACCGGCACTATGTAGACCCGGCCCCTCCAGGAGTCGACCTCCTCGTCGAGGAGCACCCTGAGAAGGTGGAACCTCTCCCCCGCCGTGAGCGGGTTCTCGAGCGTGTGGCTCTCCTGGGCCGAGCCGATGACGAGGATAACCTCGTCGGCCAGGCTGAGGGCGTGCTCGACGAGCCTCGCGTGGCCCAGGTGGGGTGGCTGGAACCTGCCGGGGACGACGAGCCTGCCGTGCCTCGCCACCGCCACCCCCGGGGTCAACGCCCTCCAGCGCCCTCCTGGCTTAAAGCGCGGGCCGCCCGCCCCGCGGCTAAGGTTAAAGCTAAAGTAGGGAGGGCGCTGGCTCGACTCCCTGCATGGACTCCGCGCTCGGGCTAGAGGGGTGTGGCGGGTCTTGGCGTTGAAGAACGGAGACTTCGTGCTGGTAAACTACACCCTGTGGGCTATCGAGGACGGCGAGGAGAGGATCATAGACACGACCCGCGAGGAGGTAGCGGTGAAGCACAACATCTACGATGCAAGGAAGAGGTACGGGGCCACGCTCGTAGTCATAGGCAAGACGAGCCTCCTGCCGGCGGTTGAGAAGGCCCTCAGCGAGATGGATGTCGGGGAGAAGAAGGTGATCATAGCCGAGCCCAGCGAGGCCTTCGGGGAGAGGGACGAGAGGCTCGTGCTGAGGCTGCCTAAGAAGACGCTCCTCCAGAGGGGGATCAGGCCCGCGGTGGGCTTGGAGCTCGAGGTCGGCGGGAGGCGCGGCGTGATCACGAAGGTGACGGAGCGCTTCGTCTACGTGGACCTCAACCACCCGCTCGCGGGTAAGAGGATCAAGATCGAGCTGGAGGTGACGAGGAAGATAGAGGATCCCGCGGAGAAAGTGAAGTACCTGGCCAGCAAGTGGATCGGCATCCCCGAGGGCGAGGTCAAGGTGGAGCTGAGCAACGGCGAGGCCCTCGTGAAGCTCCCGCCCAGCGTGCTGGGGGTCAGCGACCTCGAGGCGAGGCTGGCCAGGTTCATCAGCGACGTAGCAGAGCTAGTCAGCGACGTTAAGAAGGTCACCGTCAAGTTCACCGTCAACCTGGAGGAGGCCCGGGGAGCCCTGGAGGGGGAGAAGGAGAAGGAGGAGAAGCGGGAAGCCGGCGAGGCCGGGGGAGCGGAAGGCTCAGGCGAGGGCTCCGAGGCGTCAGGGGGAGCCAAGGAAGCCAAGCCCCAGGGCGGGGCCGAGGAGGCCTCAGGGTCCTGACGCCGCCAGCCAGAAGGCGGGCCCTAGCGAGGCAAAAACGGGCTGGGGAGCAAGCCCCTCCCAGGGCGGGTAGAGGGTTAAACCCCCCGGAGCCCCCAAGACTCTCAAGCGGCGCGGGGGTGCCCGAGCGGCCAAAGGGGGCGGGCTCAAGACCCGTTGGCGTAGGCCGGCGTGGGTTCGAATCCCACCCCCCGCACCACTCCTCCCCGGGGGGCTCCGGGGGGCTCTACTTCGAGGCGAGCCTGGTTAACAAGTGTAGGAGCCCGAGGACGTCCCTGACGCTTATGACTCCCAGCGGCCTCCCGTCTTTATCCACTACTGGCAGGTGCCTCACGCCAGAGCTGGCCATCTTCTCCACGACCTCGTCCACCGGAGTGTCGGGGCCTACGGTGACGGGGTTCTCGGTCATAGCCATCCAGGCCTGCAAGTCCATGCCCTCCTCCTTGTAGGCGAGGCAGATCAGGTCCCTCTCGGTTATGATCCCCACGAGCCGCCCCTCGGAGTTGACGACGAGCACGCTTCCAACCCTAGACTCGCACATCCTCCTCGCGGCCTCCTTGAGCGGGGTCTTCTCGTCGACGGTGACAGGCGGGGTGCTCATGATGTCCCTGGCTAGCACGGGGAACCTCTTCCTAGGGAAAAGGGTCACACGCACACACCCCTTCCATGACTGTAAAGTATGGGCCGGGGGAATCTTAGGCTTTACCGCCCGGGCCGGCCCCTTAGGGGCCCCATTGGGCTGGGCGGCCCGTGGAGCGGCGCCGCGGGCTGGGAGGGGGCCTGGTCGCGCCCCGCTTCCTAGGCGCCCGAGCCTCTGCTTCCCCCCACTAGGCCGGCCGCCAGGGCCCAGGCGAGCCTGGCCGCGCCGGTGGGGCAGCGGGTGAGGATCCTTAAGCCGGCGGCCATGGTCTTGAGGGGCGCCCGGGCCGCCGCGGTGGCCGGGATCCTGTGGTGGAGGTCGTAGTCGACGAGGCCTGCGAGGGCCGAGTCGAGCCCCGAGGACCCGGCGGCCAGTGCCAGGCAGTCGACGAGCCAGGGGTCCTCCCTTAGGAGCCTCGCGGCCCTCGCCTGGCGCGCGAGCAGCCTGGAGACCCTCGCGGCCGCTGCCTCCAGCGCCCCCGCCGGGTCGCCCGCGGAGGAGAGGGCCTCGAGGGCTAGGCGGTGGAAGAGCGCGGCGGGGTAGAGCCCGCCGCCGGTGAGGGGTTTAACCATTCCAGCCGCGTCCCCGACTACCACCACCCTCCCCGCCCGGAGCCTCCGCGCGGGGCCGTCGAGGGGGAGGGGGCCGCCGTAGTGCCTTGTGAACTCGAGCCCCCCGGGCGCGCCGATGACCCTGAGCCCGGCCCTGAGCGCCCGGGGGATCGCCCTGGGATCCCGGGAGCCGCTCCCCGCCAGGCAGGAGCCGCCCGGGAGGGGGATGAGCCACGTGAAGAGCCCCCGGGCCTCCGGGTGGAAGGCGACCGTGAACCCCCCGGCGTCGAGGCCGCACTCCCCGGCTTCAGCGTTGACGGCGTAGGTGAAGCCGCCCGAGTAGCCGATGCCTAGGCGGCGGCGCAGCCTCCCCAATGCCCCCTCGGCGAGGACTACGACGTCGAAGGAGGCCGAGCCCCCGCCGCTCCAGGCGAGGGATCCCGAGGGCTCCACCCTGGAGACCCTAACCCCCAGCCTCGCGTCAACGCCCTCCGACTCCGCGGCTGCTAGGAGCCTATCCTCAACCTCGACCCTGTCCAGCTTGTAGACGCCGCCTCGCGGCGCTATCCTGGCGCAGTGGGTGGGGCCGCAGAGCCTGAGCCAGGAGTACCGGGCAACCACGCTTGACTCGACGGACCGGCCCAGGTAGTCGAGGACCCTGCGGGAGACCAGGCCGGTGCAGTGCTCCGGGACCCCCACCCGCCTGTGCTCCTCGAAGAGGGTGACCCTGAACCCGCTCCTAGCCAGCGCCAGGGCGGAGGCTAGCCCCCAGAAGCCGCCGCCCACCACTGCAGCCCTCAAGGGAGGGGGTCACCCTCGAGGCGGCCGCGGCCTACTCAGACCCGTTACTCCGCACCCGCCCTGGCCGGCGTCGGCTCGAGAGCGCAAGGCACCGCCGCGGCCGCGAGGGGATCCCGGCGGTGCGGGGGCTTTATAGTATAAGGCGGGTCATGGAGGTTATGAGCCTCCTCCCCTTCCCCGTCACGAGCACCATGTCCTCCACTCTAACTCCGTACACGCCCGTGAGGTAGACGCCCGGCTCTATCGTCACGACGTTGCCGGGCTCGAGCACCGCCTTGCTCCCCGGCCTGAGGTAGGGCTCCTCGTGTATCTCCACCCCGACGCCGTGGCCGAGGCCGTGGATGAAGTACTTGGCGAGCCCCTCCCTCTCGAGGCTGGCCCTCGCCGCCCTGTCCACCTCCCACGCGGCGACCCCGGGCTCCACCGTGTCCAGGGCCTCCTCGAGCGCGTGGACCACCGCCTCGACCAGCCTCGTGTACCGCTGCCCCCCGCCGCCCCACCAGAGGCTCCTGGTCATGTCGCTCCTGTACACCCCCAGCCTGGCGCCGAGGTCTATGAGCACCGCCCCAGAGTCGCCGAGCCTCCTAGTGGTGGGCGTGTGGTGGGGGTAAGCGGTGTTCTCGTGGAACGCTACTATCGTCGGGAACGCCTCGCCCCACCCGCCCAAGGAGAGGATGTGCATGTGCGCCAGCCCGGCGAGGCGGGCCTCGGTGGAGTCCTCGGAGAGCTCGCCGAGCAGCCGCCTCAGAGTGGACTCCGCGAGCCGGGCGGCCTCGACTATCGCCTCGACCTCCCAGTCCTCCTTAACCCTCCTAGCCCTCCTCACGCCGTCGGAGAAGTCGGAGACCTCGACGCCGGCCTTGCCCGCCAGCTGCTCCGAGACCCGGCGGGGCGCCCAGTCGAGGTCGACCCCGACCCTCCTCGCGCCGCAGCCCTTCAGCACCTCGGCGACCGCCTCGAGCAGGGATCCCCTAACCAGGCTCCCCCGGGGGAGGGGCGGCTCGATCCCCTCCTCGCCGCCCCTGTAGAAAGCCTTGACCTCCAGCCACCTCGGCGCCTGCACCGAGAGCCTGTCATAGTCGAGCAGGCTGACCAGCAGCGTCGCCCCGCAGTTCCTCGACGCCACGAGGGCGCCGGAGGGCTCCCTGAGGCCGGTGGCGTACTCCACGTTAGCCTTGCCCGCGAGGACTACCGCGTCCAGCCCGGCCTCCTCGGCCAGGGAGAGGAGCTTCTCGAGGTTCCCCCTAAAGCGGCCGGCATCCAAGGCTAGGGCACCGCTGGGGCTGGGGGAGGATCCGGGTTAATAGCGGGCTACCAAATCCTGACCCTGTTAACCTTCTTCCTCTGCCAGCTGTACCGCCTTATCCGCCTCGACCTTCCGAACCCGCAGGCGGCGCAGTAGCCCTTCGCCACGTTAAACGCTCTCCTGCCGCACCTCCTGCAAACGATGTGCGTCTTGCTCCTCCCGTGCTTGCCGAACGACGTCGTCCCCTTGACCACCGCCGTGCACCCCGCTCGGCTACTTGGGGGCCGGGCTTATTAGTACAACGTTGTCTCCCCTGACGAGTATCGTGCCCAGGCCACGGGGCTCCCCGTCGCCTATCTCCTCGGCGTCGGCGAGTATGAGGTTCAAGTGCTGGTCGTAGCTCTTAAGGGTGCCCTTGATGAGCCTGCTCCCCTTGAGCTTCACGAGCACGCTCGAGTCCAGGTAGTTCGATAGCACCTTAAACGTGTCGGCCGGCACGGCTCAGAGCACCTCGAGCCCTCCCGAGCTTCGCCCCCGGCTCCCTGAGTGCTTTAAAGCTAAGCGCCCGGGCCGGCTAAAATGCGTTCCAACGCCCCTCCCCCCGGGGGTGCGGCGTGGAGGGTGGCGTCTTGAGGGTCTCGAGGAGGCACCCGCTCTCCAAGAGGGATAGGAGGAGGCTTGAGGAGAGGGTGATGAGCCTCTACCCCGGCTTCCCCCTGAGCTTCGACGACGCCGAGGCCGCGGTGGTGGACGGGGTCACAGTCTACATAGTAGGCGGGACGCCCTGCCTCTACGAGGCCGGGGGGAGGCTGGTGCCGACGCTCGCCTGCCTCCTCAGGCACGGCAGCTCCTGGCTCCCCAGGATCCTCGTGGATAGGGGGGCGGCGAGGGCGGTTGCCAGGGGGGCCGACCTGATGGCCCCAGGGGTGAGGGGTGTTGAGGGGTCCTTCAACGCCGGCGACGTCGTCGCCGTAGTGGACGAGGAGTCCGGAGCCGCGGTGGCGGTTGCGGAGGCGCTGGAGGACTCCGAGTCGCTCCGGGCTAGGGTGGAGTCCCGGGGGAGGGGGAGGGTGGCCAGGAACCTCCACCACGTCGGGGACAGGGTGTGGGAGGCGTGCAAGCTGCTGGGCTAGTCACCTCAGCCTCAGCGTCCTCGGGTAGACCTTTATAGCGTCCAGGTTCTCCGGGACCAACACCTCCGGCTGCGAGGGGAAGCCGAGCCTCTCCCACCTCCCCGTTATCGCCTTGTAGAGCGAGGCCAGAGCTGCTGGCTCGCCGTGGTTGAGTATAACCGTCCTGGGCTTGGGGGTCAGGTGCTTGAGGAAGTAGAGGAGCTCGCTCCTGCTGGCGTGGCCGCTGAAGCCCTCGATCGCCTTGACCTCCAGGTTTATCTTGAGCACCCTTATCTTGCCGTCGTCCTCGACCTGGATCTCCCGCTCCCCGTCCTTGATCCTCCTCCCCAGCGTCCCCTGGGCCTGGTAGCTCACGAAGACTAGGGCGTTCCTCGGGTCCTCGGCGAGGTACTTGAAGTACTCCCTTATCGGGCCGCCCGTCATCATGCCGCTGGTGGCCAGCACTATAGCGGGCTCGTTGCTCCAGATGGCCTCCTGCCTCTTGCTCCTGTCGTGGACCGGCACGAGGTTCGGGGGCGCGAAGGGGTTCTTCTCGTCCCTGAGTATGGAGTTCTTGACGGGCGGGGCCAGCCACTCCGGGTAGGCGGTGTGGATGGCGGTGGTTTCGAATATGAGGCCGTCGATGTAGATGGGCATGTCCTGCGGGATCCTGCCCTCCTCCACGGCCTTGCTCAGCATGAGGAGTATCTCCTGCGCCCTGCCCACCGCCATGACTGGGATGAGCACCTTCCCCCTCCTCTTGTAGACCTCGTTGATCGTCCTGATCAGCTCCTCCTCAGCCTCGTGCCTAGGCTGCTGCTCGGTCGCCCCGTACGTGGACTCCATTATGATCGTCTCCACCCTCTGGAACTGCGTGTGCGCCGGGGAGAGCATCCTGATGGCCCTGTCACCCTTGATCCTGTAGTACTTGATGTCGCCCGTGTAGAGCACGTTGTGCTTCCCCTGGCCTATGTGGAGGTGGGCCATGGCGCTGCCGAGTATGTGGCCCGCGTTGTAGAAGGTTAGCTTGACGTCCGGCGCCACGTCAGTGACGACGCCGTAGTCGACCGTTATCACGCGGCTGAACATTGTTTCAATCTCCTTCCTCGAGTAGGGGGCGTACCCCATCTGCTCGCTCGATACCTTGATGAAGTCCTGCAGCATGAGGTACATCAGGTCCCTCGTCGGCGGGGTGGCGTAGACCGGCCCCCTGAAGCCGTACTTGAAGAGCAGCGGAATCATCCCTATGTGGTCCATGTGGGCGTGCGTGACCACTATGGCGTCGAGCTGGTCGATCAGGAACTCTGGGACGTTGAAGTGGGGGTACATGTTGTCCCCCAACGCGTCAGGCGCGGCGCCGGCGTCGAGGAGGACCTTGCTCTCCCCCGTGTCTAGGAGTATGGCGCTGCGGCCTACCTCCCCGAAGCCGCCGAGGCCGATGATCCTAACGTACCTCGTCGAGGAGACGGTATCCCTGAATATCCGCTCCCCCGCCTCCTTCAGCGCCCTCCTCCTCTCCTTGGCCTTCTCCTTGTTCTCGACCCACGTGAAGACGTGGAGTATCATCTTGCTCGAGAACGGCGGGGGCGGGGAGCGGAAGGAGACGAGCCTCCACCCGGTCTCGGCGAGCACTTTGTTGGCGAACCACTTCCCCTTCCCCACCAGCTTGCCCGGCTTGTTGGTTAGAACCCTGACCTCGCCGAGGACGTCGTCGAAGATGAAGCCCTCGACAGTCACGTCATCCGGGGCGTTCTCGAGGATGAAGCGCTTGGTGTACTCCTTATCCTTCCTGGCGTCCGGATGGGTCCTCACGACCACCCTCTTCCTCAGCTTCCTCGCGAGCGCCTTGATCTTCTCCTCGTTCTCCAGTATGAACTTGGGGTTCTTCACGTAGACAGCTATCTCCGGGCCCTCGAACTCTATCGAAGCTATGTCGGCTCCGCCCAGCTCCTTGTAAATGCTTATTATTATGAAGCCCCTGAGGTCCTGGCTTCCAGGAGCTACACCATTCTGTCGCAGGTGCAAACCCAGCCACCCTTAGCCGCAGCGCCCGGACGCCCCGGGGAGTGGCCGCTAACCGGCTCCCGTGGCTGCGGGAGGAGCATATCCCCGGGTCGTCTCCGGTTTAGGGGCTAGACTAGTTACCTGAGGGGTATAAGCTTTTCTACAACCCTGCCGCCCTTCCCTATAGCCATCACGTCGACCCCGTCCCCGGACGCGGCGTCCCTGAGGGTGGCAGCCTTCACAGCGTTGGCCGCCAGCTGCATGGCCTCATCCAGGCTCATGTCTTCGCGGTACCCGTCCTCAATCACTCCAATGGCGACGGGGCTCCCCGAGCCGGTGGCGGTGTACTTCTCCTCCACCAGGCTCCCGTAGGGGTCGAGCGTGTAGAGCCTGGGCTTCTCGTCGTACCCGCCCACTATGAGCTGGACTATGTAGGGGTACCACTTGGAGGAGAAGAGGATGGCTGAGAGCAGGCTGGCAAGCCACCTCACCGAGGGCCTCACGCGGTAGGTTAGCTCGTAGAGCCTGGCCTCCTCCCTCACAGCGTCCGCGAGGGACTGGGCGTCCGCGACTAGGCCCGAGATGGTCATGGCGGCGTAGTCGGTTATCCTGACTATCTTTTTGACCCTCCTGCTCGCTATGAGGTAGCCGGCGGTGGCCCTCTTATCCGCCGCTAGCACGACGTGGTCCGCCGCGATGAGCCCCACAGTCGTGGTGCCGTGGAAGGGCTCGATCGGCGCCCGCGGCCTTGGCTGCGGGAGAGCCCCGCCCACCCAGGGCCAGCCAGGGTTAGCGTGGCCAGTCAACTCTGCACCCTCCTCCTCGAGGCTAGTAGCCGCCCTGCTGGGGGTTTGGCTTTTTCTACTAAAAAGCCTCCGCGGCCCTCTAGGCCTAGGCTGGGGGCGCGTGGTGCCGGTTCATGGCGAGGCCCCACGTTATAGACTTGCCGAGGCGCATAATCGTCGGCGGCAACGTTATTGAGGAGGCTGGGTTCCACGCTAGGCGGGTGATGGAGAAGGAGGAGAAGGTCCTCGTAGTCACCGGGCCCCACGTGAGGGTCCTCGTCTACCCGGCGCTCAAGCAGAGCCTGGAAGACGAGGGCTTCACGGTGTGGGTTAGAGAGGTCAAGGCCCCCACCGTCGCGGAGGCGGACGAGGTCGCGGAGGAGGCGATAAGGGACGGGGTGGACGTGGTCGTGGGCCTGGGCGGGGGTAAGGCGATCGACGTCGCGAAGTACGCCGCCGCCAGGGCTGGGAAGCCCTTCGCGAGCATCCCGACCGCCGCGTCGCACGACGGGATAACGAGCCCCTTCGCCAGCCTCAGGGGGTTCGGGAAGCCCGTCTCGAGGCCCGCCAAGGCCCCGGACCTGATACTGATAGACGTGGACGTGATAGCCAAGGCGCCGAGGAGGTACAACATCGCCGGCTTCGGGGACGTGATAGGCAAGTTCACCGCCGTCCTCGACTGGAAGCTGGCCCACAAGCTCAAGGGGGAGTACTACGGCGCCTACGCGGCGAGCCTCGCCCTCATGTCCGCCAGGCACGTGGCGAGCCACGTGGAGGAGATAGCCTCCTGGACCCCCGAGGGTCTGAGGATCCTGCTCGAGGCGCTCGTCAGCAGCGGCGTGGCGATGTGCATCGCCGGCAGCAGCAGGCCCGCGAGCGGCTCCGAGCACCTCTTCGCCCACGCCATGACGATGCTCCACCCCAACCCGCCGCTCCACGGCGAGCTCGTTGGCGTGGGGACGATCATGATGAGCTACCTCCACGGGAAGAACTGGAGGAAGATAAGGAAGCTCCTCAAGCGAGTCGGCGCACCCGTCACCGCCAAGGAGCTGGGCGTCAGGGACGTGGACATCATAGAAGCCCTGGTGAACGCGGTCAAGGTAAGGGACAGGTACACGATCCTAGGCGAGAAGGGGCTCACCTGGGAGGCGGCCGAGAGGCTCGCCAGGACCACGGGCGTCATAGACTAGGCCCCTCGGGGAGCTGGGGAAGTGGAGCGCTAGGAGTGGTACCCTTCACGCGCAACACTAGCAACGGCTGCAAGCTTACCGGTCCTACCGGCCCCCGGGGCTTGGGCGCAGCGCGAGGGATCCCCCGGGCCTCCATGCACGCCGGGCTCGCGGTTTAGCGGCGGGTGCCCGGGCAGCTGCTGGGGGCGCGGGGGAGGGGCGGCCGCGGTGTTCATTGCCTTTTTCCTGCTTCCGCTGCGGCCTGCTAGGGGTGGGTGTCGGGCGCTTGCCTGCCTCCGGCGTTGAGGGGGTCCTCTCCTCCCGCCTCCCCGGCCTGGCGGGTGAGATTGACAGGGGCAACCTCGTCCCCCGCGGCTTCCTGGAGGAGCTCGCGGCCGCGGGGGCCTTCGAGGCCCGCGGGCCGGGGGAGCTCTTCGGGCTCGTGAGGCTCGCCTCTAGGTGGAGCCCCGCGGTTGGCCACGTCATCCTGGTTGACGGGGTGGCGAAGCTCGGGCTCCGCATGCTTGGCTTCGACCCGCCCCGGGGGTCCCTGCTGGCTATAGGCGTGACCGAGCCTGGTGGGGGGAGTGATGTTAGGGGCAACCTGGAGACGAGGGCGGAGGAGGCTGGCGGGGAGGCCCGGGTCTACGGGAGGAAGGCGTTCATGAGCAACGGCTTGTACGCCACGCACTACCTCGTCCTGGCGAGGGGGCCTGGAGGGGAGACGCTCTACCTCGCCGAGGCGGGGGAGGGTGTGAGCCTCGAGCCCGTCGAGCTCTCCGCGATGAGGGGCGCGGGCGTGGCTAACGCGGTCTTCAACGGCGCGAGGGCGGTGAGGGTCGGCGCGCCGGGGAGGGGGCTGAGGGAGGCGCTGGAGGTGCTCAACTACGGGAGGGCGGGCTACGCAGCGGTCGGCCTGGGCATCGCCGACGGGGCCCTCGAAGCGGCGCTCTCGTGGGCTTCGCAGCGCGCGGTGTTCGGGAGGAGGCTCCTCGACTACCAGGGGGTGAGGTGGATGCTCGCCGAGGTGAGGGCCGAGGCCCTGGCGGTGGAGGCGCTGCTGGAGAGGCTCGCCGGGACCGCTGAGGCTTCCGGGGCGGTGGACCCGGAGGGGGCGGCTGCCGTGAAGCTCCTAGCCGCGAGGCTCGCCCAGAGGGCGGCTTGGGTCGCGGTGCAGCTCATGGGGGGTAGGGGGCTGGAGAGGTGGTCGAGGGTGGAGAGGCTGCAGAGGGACGCCAGGGCCCTCGACATAGGGGAGGGCGCGAGGGAGGTGCTGCTCGACTTCATAGCCTCGAGGCTGGAGAGGTCCCACGCGGCGGGCCGCCTCTAGGGCCCGCCGGGGGCCCACGCCCTCCACCGCTGGGGGCTCCACGCCTGCCCCTGCGGCGGGGGCGGGGGGTAGTACTGGGCGGGCGCTGGCTGGTACGCCGCCGGGGCCTGGGCCGCTGCCTGGGTGAAGGCCCTCTCGTACTCCGCCCTCACGTCGTCCACCGTCAGGTGGAGGTAGAGCTGGGTCACCTTCAAGTCGCTGTGGCCGAGGAGCCTCTGGAGCGCCGCGAGGCTCACCCCCCTCCTCAGCGCCTCGGTGGCGAAGGTGTGCCTGAGCACGTGGGGCCTAACCTTCCCGGGGTCGAGGCCGGCCCTCCTGGCGAGGCTCTTCAGCCTCTTGTAGAGGGCCTGGTAGCTGAGGGGCACCAGCCTCTCCCCGGGATCCCGGGCCTGGGCGAGCCTCGCGGCGAGGAGCACCCTCGAGGCGGGGCCGAGGAAGACGATGCGCTCCTTCCCGTACTTACCCCTAACCCTCGCCGTCCCCGAGTCGAGGTCAACGTCCCTCGCGGTGAGCCCCAGCAGCTCCCCGGCCCTGAGGCCGGACTCCGCCATCAACGCCACGGCGAGGGCGTCGATGAGGTCCCTCGCCGCGTTGAGGAGGGCCTCGACCTCCCTCCACGTGAGGGCGTGGCTGAACCCCCTCCTACCCCGCGGGACCGCCGGGAACTCCGCGGGAGCCCCCGCCCAGCGGAGGAAGCGGCGGACGAACACTGTGTAGTAGTGGAGCGTGCTCCTCCTCCCGCCCCTCTCCCTCGGGAACCCCCTCCTAGCCCTCTCAGCCACCCACGCGTTGACGAGGCCCACGTCGACCTCCGAGACGCGGCGGTCCCACCCGGCGTACCCGGCGAAGTCCCTCAGCGCCGCACGGTAAGCCCTGAGCGTCGAGGGGCTCGCACCCGCAGCCTCCAGGGCCTGCAGGAAGGCCTCGACGGCGTCGCGGAGCGTTGCACCCTTAACCCACTCGGGCGCTGCGCCAAGCCGAAGCGCTGGCACCCCCGACCCCCAAGCAGGCCCGTAGCCCAAGCCGGGGGTTTGCCGGGTGACGCGTGGTAGCACCAGGGTAAGGACTAGGAGAGCATTGAAGGGGGCTAGCGCGCCGCCCACAGGGTCCTCTCTCCCGGGCCGCGGGATCCCTAAGGGGGCTCTACCGAGCGCCCGGCCCCCGGGGCTAGGCTAGCCTCCCGGGCCCCTCGCCCCGGGCCCGCTGCGGGGCGCGCTGTTATACAACGTGCGCCCCGCCCCCAGGTGAGAAGCCCTGCGGCCTCGGGCGATTGGGAGCGGCGGGCTGAACCCCTCGGGGGCTAGGCCCCCTCGGGGCTTACACCCCCGCCCCATCAACCCCGTCTTCTACGGGAGCCCTCGTCGGCCCGCCCCCTCGGGGCGGGTCCGAGCGGCCGCCTCTTTTCGGGGTGGGGTTCCCGCTTAGATGCTTTCAGCGGTTACCCCTTGCGGCTTAGCTGCCCGGCGCTGCCCTGGAGGACAACCGGTACACCAGAGGCCGCGGCGCCCCGTTCCTCTCGTACTAGGGGCACCTTCCCCTCAGGCGGCCGACACCCCCCGCGGGTAGAGACCGACCTGTCTCACGACGGTCTGAACCCAGCTCACGTTCCCCTTTAATGGGCGAGCAGCCCCACCCTTGGGGGCCGCTGCACCCCCAGGATGGGAAGAGCCGACATCGAGGTAGCAAACCGCGGGGTCGATGGGGGCTCTCGCCCGCGACGACTCTGTTATCCCCGGGGTAACTTTTCTGTCATGCCCGGCCCCCACCGAGGGGGACACGAGCGTTCGCTAGGCCGCGGTTTCCCGGCCGGACCCCCCTCTGTTAGGGGTCCGGTCAGGCCGGCTTTTGCCCTTGCACTCTACGGCGGGGTTCTGACCCGCCTGAGCCGACCTTTGGGCGCCCGTGTTACCTTTTCGCGGGCGTGCCGCCCCAGCCAAACCGCCCACCCGACGCTGTCCCCCGCCCTTCCCGGGCGGGGTTAGGCCCCCAGGCGGGGGTGGGTGGTGTTTCATTGGCGCCTCCCCCTCCCCCGGAGAGGAGGGCTCACAGGCTCCCACCTACGCTACGCACCCCCGCCTGGAGGCCAGCGCCGGGCTGCGGTAAAGCTCCACGGGGTCTTCTCTCCCTGCGGGGGGTTGCGGGACTGTGCACCCGCTCAGGGGGTTCACGGGGCCCCGGGCCAGGACAGTGGGGACCTCGTTAACCCGTTCATGCGCGCCGGAACTTACCCGGCAAGGCATTTGGCTACCTTAAGAGAGTCAGGGTTACTCCCGGCCTTCAGCGGCGCTTCGCCGGGTTGTACCCCGGTTTCACGGACCGCCAGTGGCCAGGGCTCACCCCCCGTACACACCCTTTCGGGCTAGCGGGGAGCTATGTTTTTGTTAAACAGTCAGGCCCCCCTAGGCACTGCGACCTGCGGCCCCAGGGGTCTCCCAGGGCCGCAGGCACCCCTTCTCCCGAAGTTACGGGGCCAATTTGCCGAGTTCCCTGGCCCGGGTTAGCCCCCAGACGCCTTGGGCTTCTCACCCAGGGGCACCTGTGTCGGTTCTCGGTACGGGCGCGGGGGATCCTTCCCGGCCCCCTTTTCATGGGCCCCGGGGATCGGCGGAACCCGCCATAGGCGGGCCATTCCCCCCTTCGGCCGGTTCTCGCCATGACGGCCTCCCCGGCCTTCGGGCAGTTAGCCGGGTCGCCCCCCTAAGGGGGCCCCCGGTCCGCCTACCCCGAGGCGTCGGAGGCCGGGCCTCGCGTTGCCGCGAAGCGTACCCCCGCGGCACGGGAATGTTAACCCGTTTCCCTTTCCCGGGGTCCGGGTTACGGCCCCGGTTAGGACCGGCTAACCCCCGGCCGACGACCGTTGCCGGGGAACCCTGGCCCTTTCCGGCGGCGGGGATTCTCACCCCGCTTCGCTGTTACTACCGCCGGGATCCGCACTCGGAGCGGCTCCACCGGACCTCACGGCCCGGCTTCTACGCCGCCCCGACGCCCGCCTACCGCACGCGGGCCAACGGCCCGCGGCCCGGGGTCTCGGCGGCCGGCTTGAGCCCCGACCAATCTTCGGGGCCCCCCGCCTCGGCGGGTGAGCTGTTACGCACTCCTTAGAGGATGGCTGCTGTTAGGCCCACCTCCCCGCTGTCTTAGGCGGGGGACGCCCTTTCGCTTGGCACTTAGCCGGCACTTTGGGGCCTTAACCCCGGTCTGGGTTGTTCCCCTCTCGGCCCCCGGGCTTACCCCGGGGAGCCCCACTCCCGCCATCTACGGCGGCCGCAGGTTCGGAGTTTGACTGGGGGCCGGGGGCACTACGCCCCCTGCACCCCCAATCAGTAACTCTACCCCACGGCCAGCCTCCGGCGGGGCTGGGCTGCGACCCACTTCGGCGGGAACCAGCTATCACCGGGCTAGATTGGCCTTTCACCCCTAGACGGGGGTCAGGGGAACGATTTGCACGTCAGAACCCCTTCGGGCCTCCACCGGGGTTTCCCCCGGCTTCACCCTGCCCCCGCCTAGATCGCCCGGTTTCGGGTTTCACGGCCGTGACTCCGGGCCCTCTTCGGACCCCGCCCCTCGCCGGGGTAACCCCCGGCTGCGGGCCTGTCGGTTTCCCTGCGCCTTCGGGGCTGACCCCCTTAGGCTCGCCACGGCCGTGAACTCCCCGGCCCGTGTTTCAAGACGGACGGTGCGACCCCGGTCCGGCCCCCTCGTACTCCCCGGTCGCCCGGGTTTCCTTGGGGGGCCCTCACCCCTCTCGGGCCGCACCGTATGTAGCCGCCCGGTTTCAGGCTCTTTTCACCCCCCTACCCGGGGTTCTTTTCAGCTTTCCCTCACGGTACTTAGTTCGCTATCGGTCTCGGGACGTATTTAGCCTTGGAAGTCGGTTCCTCCCAGCTTCCCACGGCAATACCAAGCCGTGGTACTCAGCTCCACGGCGCGGGCCCCCACGGTTTCGCCTACGGGGCTGTCACCCTCTACGGCGGGGCTTTCCAGCCCACTTCGGCTACCGTGGGTCGGCCCGCTGGGGCTCGAAGCCCCCAGCCGTGGAGCTGCAACCCCTCATCTCCCCACGGTTATCCCGTGGGGAATTGGTTTGGGCACTCCCCCTTTCGGTCGCCCCTACTCGGGGGATCCCTGTTGGTTTCTTTTCCTCCCCCTACTAAGATGTTTCCGTTCGGGGGGTTCCCGCCCCCATACGGGGGCGCCACGGGCTCTTCGCCCGTGGCAGGAAGTCCCATTCGGGGATCCCGGGTTCAACGGCTGCCTGCGCCTACCCCGGGCTTATCGCAGCTTGCCACGCCCTTCCTCGGCGCCCGAGCCGAGCCATCCACCGGGCGGCGACGGTGCCGCAGGCCCCCTGGGGCGGGGCCCGGAGCGAGGACCCGGAGAGGCAGCCCCCTAACCGGGGGCCGGGCGCTATCGGCGCCCCCGGGTCCCGCAGCCCGGGCCTGGACCCTGTGAGCGGCGCGCATTGGGAGCCCCGCCAGGGTAAGCGTAACGCCACAGCAGAGCCCAGCCAGGGCTCCCTCGCGCCCTTCACCCGGGAGCCCCCGGCTCCCGGGTTGCATCAAGCGCCAAGCGTCAGGGGAGGACCCTAAGCGGGGGCATAAAGGGGTTACGCCGGCCCCTGAGAGGGCTCTCACGCCAGCCCCTCCGGCCGCTCCCCGTTCGGGAGGTGATCCAGCCGCAGGTTCCCCTACGGCTACCTTGTTACGACTTCTCCCCCCTTGGGGGGAGGAGGTTCGGCCCGCCCCCTGCGGGGCGGGCCTCACCCCCTCCCCCCTCGGGTGGAGCGACGGGCAGTGTGTGCAAGGAGCAGGGACGTATTCACCGCGCGATGATGACGCGCGGTTACTAGGGATTCCACGTTCACGAGGGCGAGTTGCAGCCCTCGATCCCAACTGCGGCGGGGTTTGAGGGATTGCCTCCCCCTTTCGGGGTCGGCACCCGCTGTCCCCGCCATTGTAGCCCGCGTGCAGCCCGGGGGTTTAGGGGCATGCTGACCTGCCGTTGCCCCCTCCTTCCTCCGCCTTAGCGGCGGCAGTCCCCCTAGTGTGCCCCCGGGGTCTCCCCCGGGGTAGCAACTAGGGGCGGGGGTCTCGCTCGTTGCCGGACTTAACCGGACACCTCACGGCACGAGCTGGCGACGGCCATGCACCTCCCCTCAGCGCGTCGGGCAAGCCCTTCAGGCTGGCCGTCATCCTGCTGTCGCCCCCGGTGGAGGTTCCCGGCGTTGACTCCAATTAAGCCGCAGGCTCCACCCCTTGTGGTGCTCCCCCGCCAATTCCTTTAAGTTTCAGCCTTGCGGCCGTACTCCCCAGGCGGCGGGCTTAACGGCTTCCCTGCGGCACTGGGCGGGCCCCAACGCCCGCCCAACACCTAGCCCGCATCGTTTACAGCCGGGACTACCCGGGTATCTAATCCGGTTCGCTCCCCCGGCTTTCGCCCCTCACCGTCGGGCGCGTTCCAGCCGAGCGCCTTCGCCACTGGTGGTCCTCCCGGGATTAATGGATTTCGCCCCTACCCCGGGAGTACCCTCGGCCTCTCCCGCCCCCTAGCCCGGCAGTATCCCCTCCACTCCCCGGGTTGAGCCCGGGGCTTTAGGAGGGGACTTGCCGAGCCGGCTACGGGCGCTTTAGGCCCAGTAATCACCCCGACCGCTCGCGGGGCTGGTATTACCGCGGCGGCTGACACCAGACTTGCCCCCCGCTTATTCCCCCGCCTTCCTACAGCGGGGAAAAGCCCCCACGAGGGGGGCACTCGGGGTAGCCCCGTCACGGTTGCCCGCATTGCGGAGTTTTCGCGCCTGGTGCGCCCCGTAGGGCCTGGGCCCTTGTCTCAGTGCCCATCTGGGGGCTCCCGCTCTCACGGCCCCTACCCGTCGTCGGCTTGGCGGGCCATTACCCCGCCAACTACCTGATGGGCCGCAGCCCCATCCTCGGGCGGACCGCGGGCGATAACCCCCCGCGGCCCCTTTCGGCGGGGAACCCTTCCAGGCCTCCCCGCCTATGGGGGATTAGCCCCAGTTTCCCGGGGTTATCCCCCTCCCGAGGGTAGGTTAGCCACGTGTTACTCAGCCGTGCGCCACTCCCCGCAGCGGCGGGGCGTTCGACTCCCATGGCTTAGCCCTACCCCGATAGCGGTCGGGTCCGGCAGGATCAACCGGAGTTACGGCCGCGGCTGACGCGACCGCTGCGGGGAGCGGCGCGGAGGGGCCGAGGTTCGCGGCCCTCCAGGGGCCGGCGTGCAGCACCGCCCCCGCTTAGGGCCCTCGTCGGACCCGAACGTCCCCAGGTATAGTAATACCTGGGGGTGTTCGGGTCCCCATTCCAAGCGTCACCAGCGCCCCCGACCCCCGGGGTTTCCCGCCCCAGGGGCTGGGCGCCACCCTTCCCTCTAACCCGGCCCGGGGTTTTAAGCGTTCTGGCGTGGTGTGCCCGCGGCTGGAGGCAGTCGAGGTCATCCTGCGGGGGGAGACCCCGAGTCGCCCCCTGCGCCGCCGGGTGAGCCGCGGGCGCAGTGTTGACTGAGAGTCCCCCGGGGCTTATGAATCGAGGCGGACGGCCGCGCAGTGGAGGAGGGGGTCAGCCCTGCGCGGGCACTTCACCGCCGCCCCGGCCTCGGGGGCGGCTCCGCCCTTTCGAGCCACATCACTCCCCCTTGGAGGCGGAGAGGCAGGCGAAGCCGTGGACTCCCTCCCTGTAGGGCTCAGGGTCCTCCGGCCTCTCCAGGCCCCAGGGTGGGTAGGTCAGCGTGCCTATAACGGAGTCGACCCTGAAGCCCGCCTCCTCCAGCATCTCCCCGGCCTCGGCCACGGTGTAGAACCTGGCGTGGGAGTAGAAGGGGTGCCCCGCCCTGGCTAGGGCCGCGTAGTGCCTGCCCCAGCTGCTCTCCGCGGGCACCATGCACACCGCTATCCTCCCCCGGGGCCTGAGGGCCCTGTAGGCCTCCCCGAGCGCCGCCCGGGGGTCGTCGAGGAAGCAGATGGTGACCGAGACCAGGATCCCGGCGAGGCTGCCGCTCGCCACCGGCAGGCTCTCCCCCCGGGCCTGGGCCACCTCGACGCCCCTCGCCCTCGCGATGCGCAGCATCCCAACGCTGGGGTCGACCCCGAAGCGGCAGCCGACGCGGGAGGCGAAGAAGCCCGAGCCCGCGCCCACCTCTAGGCAGGGATCCACACCCCCGAGGGCGGCGGCGACGGCTTTCACCTCGTTCTCGGCTGTAATGGGGTGCCTCGAGTACCACGAGTCGTAGCGGCCGGCGAGCTCGTCGAAGACGCGGGCGCCGCGCAAAGGGGTGGCCTCCCACGCTCTGGGCGCGGATTTATGCCGGGCTTGGCTATTTCTAGGCAGCGGCGGGGAGTGACGCTGCAGGGACGAGCCGAGCCCCCACGAGGGGCGATGCGGTGGGTCTGGAGCGAGACGACCCCGCCGCTACTGGGGTGCGGAGCGCGTTGAACGCCACGGGGCTGGGCGACGTCATACTGGCGTTGAAGACCTACGGCGTCCCAGGCATAGCCCTCATGTCGTATATGGCGAACCTGATCCCAGGCTTCCCGGCGGTCTACCTGATCGTCATAGCCTCACTGGCGCTGGCGGTGAGCGACCCCTACTACCACGCGCTCCTAGTGCTGGCCGGGGGCCTGGGCTCCGGCCTTGGCAAGATTACTCTCTTCCTCGCCGCGAGGGGGCTGGGCCACAGGATAGCCCGGGGCGAGAGCGCCCGCAGGGCCAGGTACCTAGTCGAGCACGCAGGCAGGAGCCTGTTCATAACCGTCTTCCTCTTCGCCAGCCTCCCGCTCCCCGACGACGCCCTCTACCTCCCGCTCGGCGCCGCGGGCTACAAGCTAACCAGCTTCGCCGCCGCGGTGCTGGCGGGCAAGACCGTGATGACCCTCATAGTCGTGGCGCTCGCCAGGGCCGCGAGGGGGTACCTCTCCCTGATAACCGGGCCCCAGGCAACCACGTCCTCGATCATAGAGGGCCTAGTCGCCTTCGTGGTTTCAATGGCGTTCTTCACCGCGCTCATCTACAAGGTCGACTGGCCCAGGGTGATAACGGCCTACACGAGCCACGGCGCAAAGACGGCGCTCTACGTGCTCGCGGAGGAGATAATGGGCCTCATAACCAGGGGCCTCAAAGCCATAGCCTCCCTCCTCAGCCGCTAACCCTTAACGCCCCCCGCCGCGGAGCCCCTCCCTGGGGGGCTATGCGGAGGATAGCGGTCGCCGACTCCCGCCCCAATCCGGGGCGGGGTGTGGGTTGAAGTCAACCGGCCGAGGCCTCCCGCCCCCTACTTCTTGATGAGTATCAGCTTCTCCGAGTCGAAGGCCTTCACCGCCGCCGCTAGCGACGCCGCAGTGAAGGCCGCTGCCGCCGCTGCGTGGAGGAGCATGCCCGCGACGTCGCCCATCACGTAGCGGTGGATCACGAGGGCGAGGTGCGTGAAGGGCACGAGGTAGAGGGCTAGCCTGACCCAGCCCTCGAGCTTGAGGAAGTCCACGGTGAGCGCGGCGAAGTAGACTGCTAGGGCCAGCATTAGGATCGCGAAGGATGAGGCCTGGGCTGCCCTCACGCTCCCGCTCCTAGCCGCTACGGGGGCGGTGAGCGATGCGGTCATCACGACTAGGATGGCGGTGGCCCCCGCGTGCGCCGCTATGAGGCCCGGGGTGAGCCTGAGCCCCGCCGGGGCCACCATTTTGAAGTAGGCCACCACGCCCACTGTGTCGGCCGCCGCGGCTACGAGGCCGAGGAGGGCTGAGGCGACTATTTTCCCGGCCAGGAGGCTCCTCCTCGACCCGGCGGCGACCAGGAGGGCCTCAATCGTCCTCCTCTCCCTCTCGCCCACGATCGCGTCGCTCACGTAGACCACGGCGGGGTTGACTGCGAAAGCCAGGGAGAACTCGAGGACCCTGGCGGCCGCCGCCGCCTCAGCCGCCTCCCCGGGCGCGGGGGCCCCGGTGGGCCTGTGGTAGCCCAGGCTCACCCTAACCGGGGCGAGCACCGCGCCGGGGTCCACCTCCACACCCGCCATGCTTGCGAGCCTCTCAACCCTCTCCCTCGCCAGCTGGCTGGACACGGCTGCGATGAGCTGCTCCACCGCGCCCCTGACGGCCTCGGCGGCGGGGCTGCCGGCGAGCACGCTAACCCTGACCCAGGCCACCCTGTCGAGGCTCGTGTAGTTCGCCGCGAAACCCCTGGGGAGTAGGACGACGACGTCGTAGCCGGCGAGGCTCCCCGGGGGGCCGCGCGCCACGGCGACTCTGGTCTGCAGCCCCCACCTGGCCAGGGTGGCGTTGAGCTGGCCCGCGAGCCACCCGGCGAACCCTGCGGCCTCCTCGTCCTCGTAGAAGACGCCGACGCTGACCCGGCTGACGCCCGTGAGGGCGCCTGTGAGCGCGGCTAGCAGGGGGAGGCCGAGGAGGGGGAGGAGCACGGTGGAGGCGAGGGTCCTCCTGTCCCTGGAGAGGTCTAGGAGCTCCTTCCAGAGTATGACCCTAAACGTCAACCTGCCCCACCGCCCTGACGAACGCCTCCTCCAGGTTGCTGGCCCCGTACCTCTCCAGCGCCTCCCCAGGAGTCCCGGTGAACACCGTCCTCCCCCCGGCTATGAAGGTGACCCTATCCGCCACCAGCGACGCCTCGAGGAGGTTGTGGGTCGTCACCAGGAACGCGGTGCCCCGGGAGGCCATCGACTTCACCGCCTCCCTGACCCGGACGGCTGAGAACACGTCGAGCCCCGACGTCGGCTCGTCGAGCACGGCGAGCCTGGGCTGGTGCATGAGGGCCCTGGCGAGGAGGAGCCTCCTCTTCATCCCCTTACTGTACTCCCCCGCCCTCCTCCTGAGCACCTCCCAGGGGAGCCCCGAGATCTCCGCCCCCCTCCTGGCGATCTCGACCACCTCCCGCCGGGATCCCGCGTAGAGGCGGGCGTAGAAGAGGAGGTTCTCCCACCCCGTGAGGCGCTCGTAGACTTCGGCGTCCTCGGGCAGGTAGCCGATGAGCCTCGACGCCTCGCCCGCCAGGCTCCCGGGCGGGGATCCCAGCAGCGAGACCCTACCAGCGTCCGGCTTTAGGAGGCCCAGGAGCACCCTTATACTAGTGGTCTTACCGGCCCCGTTGGGGCCGGCGAGGACGTGCACCTCCCCAGCGCGCACCTCGAGCGAGACGCCCCGGAGCACGAGCCTGCCCCCGACCCGCTTCTCAACCCCCTCCATCGCCGCGACAATACTCTTGTCCAAGCGAACCCCCGCCACGCCGGAGCCCCGGGGTTTGCTTAACTACCCAAACCCCGCCCTAGAGCACTGGGGACCCGCCCCCGGGGGGTACGCTTTGGCCTCTGGCCTCGCGGACGCTGCCAGGGAGTTCTTGGCCGTCTACGGCGAGCGGGGCTACCTCGTCCTCCGGGCGATCAGGGACGCCGCACGCCTCACCCCCGGGGGCCGGGTGAGGCTCGGGGACTTCGACTACAAGAGCGTCAAGAGGCGCCTCAAGGAGTTGGGGGTAGACTACAACCCCTCCCTCCTCCTGGCCAGGCTTGAGAAGGAGTACGGGCTCATCGAGACCACGTACAAGTCGGGGAGCCAGCACTGGTGGAGGATCCTCGACCCCAGGGCGCTGGAGGAGGCTATAGCGGAGTACGAGGGCAGGGAGCCGGGGGGAGGCGGGGATCCCAGGCTCAGGCTGCTCAGGATACAGTTCTACGCCCTCCAGCCCGACAGGCTGCTGGAGGAGCTCAGGAGGCTGCCGGCCAGGCCGAGGAGGGGGAGCAGGGAGGAGGATGAGCTGAGGAGGATAGCCCTCCGCGACCTCCCCCTCCTCGTCGAGTTCCTGGAGCGGGCCAGGTCGGAGTACCCCGACGAGCTCTCGGCGGAGATAGACCTCGCCGAGAGAATCCTGGCGGAGGCCGAGTCAAAGGTCGCCCCGGCCGGGGCCGGGCTCCAGTATCAGGCCCCTCTCTACCGCGTGAGAGAGCCTGTCAAGGATGGCTTTGAAGGCTGAGGAGAGCACCGCCCTGTTGTCGTAGGAGTCGAGTATGCCCCTCAACTCGCCCGGCTCAGCGCTTGAGAGCCTCTCAGCCGCCTTCAGAGCCGCCTTGAGGGCCCTCGTCAGCTCGTCCACGATGGTTATGTCCGCCGTCTGGGCGGTGCGGGAGAACGGGTTCAAGTCCACCGCGGCGACGGTCTTCCCAGCCCTCTTGAGCGCCTCGGTCCTGTCCCCGTCCTCTATCCCTAGGAGGACGAAGCGGGCTGAGTGGATGCCCTCGACGCAGACTATCCCGCGGGGGCTCTCCAGGCCGGGGAGGTGGGTCCGGCGGCAGCCGGCGCCGAGCACCCTCCTGGCGCCGTGGGCCCTCAGGTGCTCCTCTATCCTCCTCACCCTCTCCTCCGTCCTGTAGAAGAGGTTCACCTCCAGGGGGACCTCCAGCGCCTCGGAGAGCTCCGCCAGCAGCTCGGGCGCGAGCGCGGCCATGTTACCGTTGACGCTGATGACGCTTCGTGGCTTGTAGTAGATGAGCCCCGCGACCGCGGCCTCCACAGCCTTCAAGGCGAAGCCGTGGCTCACCTCCCCCAGGAGGTAGTCGAACGCCTCCCCCCTCCCGTGGGCTATGAGGCCTTGAGGCACGACTATGCCCGCCTCGAACGCTTCAACGAGGCGCTCCCTCAGCAGTAGGGACCAGTACCTCGGGTGGCTCCTGGGTATCTCGAAGCGGTCGAGCACCTACAACCACCTCAACCGGGGCCCTCCGCCCGAGACGCTGAGCAGCCTCAGGCTAAAGCCGCGCCCGCCGCTCCCCAGGTGCTCGACCGCGTCGTGGACCCTGTCCTCCTCCACCACCAGCACCGCGAGCCTCTTCTTGACGTAGAAGCCCACCAGCCCGGGGGTGCGCCTCACCAACTCAACCCCCTCCCCGCCCAGCAGCGCGGCCGCGAGCCCCGAGGCGGTGGAGAACCGCTGGGCCTCCTCCAGGAAGGCCTCGAACGTCATCTCCCTCTCGAGGCGCCTCAGGCTCCTCTCGGCCTCAACCCTCATCCTCTCGGTGTACGCCGAGAGCAGCTCCCTCGTCGTCATCCCGCCGTACTCCGCGACCACTACCCCCAGCCCCCCGGGCGGAGGCAGGTAGTCGACGACCGCCACCCCGGGGCCGCCCGGCTTGAGCCTGACCGCGGCGCCGTAGCCCCCGCTGGTGATCGCCACCACGTCCCCCAGGCCCGTCCCCGCCTCCACCTCCGCGGCGTGGGCAGCCTCGAGCGCCCGGCTCACGGGCAGCCCCAGGCTTGCCGCGGAGACCAGGGCGACTCCGACCGCTAGAGAGGCGCTGGTGGCGTAACCCCTCGCCCTGGGCAGGGGCTCGTGGGCCTCGAAGCGCAGCCCCCCGGCTCCGAGGCGCTTGGCCGCGAGGCCCTCGGTGGCGCCCAGCCGCTCGGCCTCCACGCCCTCGGGGGAGGCGCAGACCCTCGCCGGGGGGTCGACGACGAGGCCGGCCCCGAGGGATCCCGAGGCGAGGGGATCCCCCTCCACCACGACGGGGATGAAGAAGGCCGTGATGTGGTGGGGGACCTCAGCGCACACCCTGCCCGCCGGCACGCCTGACACCCATCAACTCCAGTATAGGCCCGAGCGGGGGGGCTGCGGGGGGCTCCCTCTTGTGCCTCGACCTCTCTACCATGGAGAGCACCGCCTCGACCTTCCCCCGCGGGACCCCGGTCACCTCCGGCACCCTCTCTGCGGGGATCCCCCTGTCGAGGTGGGCGTGGAGGACGAGGTCCACCTCCTCGTAGCTCAGGCCCAGCTCCTCCTCCGCCAGGTGCCCGGGCCAGAGCCTGGGGCTGCTCGGCTTCAACGCGACCCCCCGGGGGATCCCGAGGTGGAGGGCGAGCCTCCTCACCTGGCTCTTGTAGAGCACGCTGAGGGGTGCGACGTCCGCCGCCCCGTCCCCGTACTTGGTGAAGTAGCCTATGAGGACCTCGCTCCTGTCCCCCGTGCCCAGAACGAGGTAGTTGTACTTGTTGGCGTAGTAGTAGAGTATCGCCATCCTAATCCTGGCCCTAGCGTTGCCCAGGGGCAGCCTGTCGGCCTCGGGGGACTCGTAGAAGGGGAGCGCTGACCGGAAAGCCTCCACTATGCCGTCGATCTCGACTAGGACGCTCTCGATTCCGAGCATCTCGGCGACCCCCAGCGCGTCGTCGACATCCTCCCTGGGCGTCACGCTTGTGTCAGGCATTACGAGCGCGGTCACCCTCTCCCGCCCCACTGCCCTGGCGGCGAGGGCCGCCGCAGCGGCGGAGTCGACCCCCCCGCTCAGGCCTAGAACGTACCCCCGGGCCCCGGAGGCCTCCAGGTAGGACTTGAGGAAGCCGGCTAGGTACTCCTCGACCCTGGAGTAGTCTATCCCGGCAAGGTCCTCAATCGTGACCCTCACCGCTCCCCACCCCGCTGGAGGGCTTCCCTCACCCTGTCCAGCACCAGCCTCGCCACCTCCTCCTTGGTTAGAACCCCGGCGTCCATGTAGCCCTCCCCCCAGACGAGCACCGCCCTGGACTCCCTCCTCGCGAACCCCACCCCCGGCCCTACGGGGTTGGCTACGACGAGCGCGGCCCCGTACCTGGCCATCTTCTCCCTCGCCGACTCCACGAGGGCCCCGACGTCCCCCGTCGCCTCGGCCGCGAATGCAACGAGGACCCTGGGCCTCCTCCTCAGAGCCGCCAGCACCTTGGGGGTCGGCTCCAGGGTCAAGTCTAGCCGCTGGCCGCTCCTCACCTTGCCCGTGAACCGCTTCGACGGCCTGTAGTCCGCGGGGGCGGCCGCCGCTATGACGGCGTCGTACTCCTCGGCCTCAGTCGCCTTGGCCACTGCCTCCGCCATCTCCTCCGTAGTCTCAACCCTGACCCTCTCGAGGAAGTAGGGGGGCTCGACTGCGAGGGGCCCGTGGACAAGGGTCACGCTCGCCCCGCGGGCGTAGGCCTCGACGGCGACCTCGACCCCCATCAAGCCACTGCTCGGGTTAGAGATGAACCTGACGTCGTCTATCCACTCCCTCGTTGGCCCCGCGGTGACCAGGATCCTGGCGCCCCTGAGGTCTGCACCCCGGTCCGCGTAGGCGGCGGCAACCCTGGCGACCAGCAGGGGGTCCGGGTACTTCGCCACCCCCTCCGCCGTGAATGGGGGGAGCACGAAAACCCCCATGTCCCGCAGCTCCCGCACGATCCTCTCGTACTGAGGCGTCCTAGCCATGTTCTCGTGCATGGCCGGGACGACCATGACCCTGACGCCGGCCCCTAGAGCCGAGACCGCTGCAAGCGCCACGGGGTTATCGGTCACCCCGCAGGCTATCTTCGCAAGCGTCGACAGCGTCGCCGGGGCCACAAGAACGAGGTCGCAGGTCCTTGCGACTCCGATGTGGCCCACCTCCCCGGCGAACTCGGTGAACGCCCTCTCCCCAGTGGCCCACTCGAAGAGGAGGGGGGTGACGAGCCTCGCCGCCTCCCGGGTGAGCACCGGGACGACCCGGGCGCCCCTCCGGATCAGCCAGCGGGCGGTGTCGACGGACTTATAGGCCGCAGTGCTGCCGGTAACGCCGAGGAGTATACACCTACCCTCAAGCCTCCTCGAGAGCGTCGACCTTATCGACTCCACCGGGTGCCAGAACTCGTGCACGCCGTGGCGCACCGCTTAAGGCTCCGGGCATCTCACTCTTAAAGCCGCCGGGCACTCCGCGGGTAGCGCCGGCGTTGGACGTCATGGAGACCGGGGTCCGGGAGTCCAGGGAGTTCATCATCAGGAGGGCCAGAGAGGACGACATCTACCAGGTCATAGAGGTCAACATGGCGAGCCTGCCCGAGAGGTACTGGTTCGGCTTCTACCTCACACTGCTCCGTAACTGGGGCGAGGCGTTCCTCGTAGCGGAGGCCGACGGTAGAGTCGTCGGGTACGCCATGAGCCGCGTCGAGGAGACCAGGGACCCCGTCCTGCTCGGGCTCAAGTCCGAGCTTGAGCCCGCGAGCCGGCCCCCCGAGTCTAGGGGGCTACTCTCCAAGATAGCCGGCGGCCTCTACGGCTTCCTAGCCTCGAGCAGGCCCGTAGGCCACCTGGTCTCAATAGCGGTGATGCCGGCCTACAGGAGGCGCGGGATAGGCAAGGCGCTCCTATCCGAGACGATTAGGGTTATGAGGGACGTCTACAAGGTTGACGCCATATACCTGGAGGTCAGGGTCTCCAACAAGCCCGCCATAAGCCTCTACGAGAAGCTAGGCTTCAGGAAGGTCAGGATAGCCCACGCGTACTACGCGGACGGGGAGGACGCCTACATCATGGTTAAGAGGCTTAGGGAGGAGGCCGGGGCGCTTGAAGGCTCCGAGGGGGAGGCTACCACTTGACGCCTATGGCCCTCTTGAACTCCGCGTAGAGCTCCTCAACCCTCGCGACCCACCTCGGCAGGTCCTCCGGGTCCTCGGGGTACTCCAGGTAGAGCCTCCTGGCCCTCGACATGTACTCGGCCACCTTGACGAGCCTCGGGAGCAGCGACGGCCTGCCCAATGCTTTGATTAGCCTGGCAACCTTGTCCAGGACCCCGAGGTTGGCCTTCAGCTCCCCCGTGACGCTCGTCTCGTAGGCGTCCTCGGCCCTCATTATGCCGTGCCTCAGCCCGTACTCTATGTCGTCGTTCGACAGCTCCTGGAGGAAGATCCTGAAGATGTCGAGGCCTGCCTGCTTGGCTCCAATGGTCCTCATGTAGGCAAGGTTCAACCCCCAGAGTCCTCTCGCGGTGAAGTCGCCCTTCTCGAACGCTTCAAGGATCGCCTTGGAGGCTTTGTGCGCGGCGAAAATGGCGTACCCCATTCCCCCGCCGTGCACGGGGTTCACGGTGAAGCTGTTGTCCCCTATCCCGACGAAGTTGTCCCAGACGAGAGTGTTGGCGGGCCTCCTCGTGGGTACTATCGAGCCCCCGGCCCTCAGCACCTTAACCGGCCTGACCTCGGGCCTCTTGAGGAGCTTCTCCCTGTAGATCAAGCTGGGGTTCGGGTACCCCCTGCCGCCCTGCACGCCGAGGCCTATGTTCGCCGCCGTCCTCCCCTCGGGGAAGAACCACCAGTAGCCGCCCGGCGCTATCTCCTGGTTAACGTATATCCTGATGTACTCCGGCTCCTCTATCTCGTAGTCGAGCTCGACCACCTCCCTGTAGGCTATGTTGGCGTCAACCTTCTTCAACTCCTCGCGGGCAGGCCAGTCCTCCGGCAGCCTCCTCCTCACCACCCCGCTCGAGCCCGAGGCGTCGACCACGACCCTGGCACGGTACTCGATAGCATCCCCTCCGGGGCCGACTGCCCTTACGCCGGCCAGCCTCCCGTCCTCAATGATGGGAGCGGTGACCCTGCTGTTCAAGTGTATATCGACGCCGGCGTCCAGCGCCTCCCGGACGAGCCTCCTCCCCAGCTTGTTCCTGTCTATCACGTACCCCTTGCCCCTAACCCTCAGCCTCACCTTCTCGCTGGGGCTGTAGATGTCGATGCCCTCCACGGCCTGGCGCACCTCCTCGCCGCGAGGGTGGGGGAGCCCGGTCTCGTCGAAGTGGTGGGCCCCTATAGCGTCGCCGCAAGGCTTGCCCCACAAGCCATCCCAGTCAACGAGGTCGACTCCAGCCACCCTGAGGCCCGACTTGCGCAGGAACCAAGCAAGCGACGCGCCAGCTGGACCCAGCCCGACGATGACCACGTCGTAGTCGAGCGTGCGCGCCATTACGTGCACCCTAACCCACCTAGGCGGGGACAGAGCTTTGGGTTTTAAGCTCAAACTTAAAATAACCACGCCACACCTCAAGGCGCTCTATGAGCATAAAAGAGCCCCGAGGGTAACATGAACTACTGCTTGGGGTGAGCGGAGTGAGCGTCTTCAGGAGGAGAAGGAGCATATTCGACTTGTTCGACGAGATATTCAGGGAGTTCGAGAGGGACCTCATGGACCTCGAGAACGAGATCATAGAAGCGCTCAAGAGAACCCCCAGCATCAGGGGGCCCTACTACTACGGCGTAAGGATAACCATAGGCCCCGACGGCGTGCCCCGCATCGAGGAGTTCGGGAACATTAAGCGTGGGCGCGGCGGGAGGCCGGTGATTAGCGAGGAGGCCGAGCCTCTAGTCGACGTGATCGAGCACGACGACGAGATCTGGGTTGTGGCTGAGGTGCCAGGCGTGGATAAGGATAAGATCAAGGTGAGAGCGACGGAGGACAAGGTCATCATTAAAGCCGAGGGCGAGAGGAAGTACTACAAGGAGATACAGCTCCCCGCCAAGGTGGACCCCAACACCGCCAAGGCCTCCTACAGGAACGGAGTTCTAGAGGTTAAGCTCAAGAAGATCGCCCCCAAAGAGGAGGGCGGCGTCGAGGTCAAGGTCGAGTAGCCGCGGCGCCTACCTACCCGGGAGTCCGGGGCGCGTCCCCGGGCTACTCGCCAAGCAGCCGCTTGCACTCCTCGCCCATCTCTCTCTCCTCGACTTTCTTGCCTAGAACCTTGGCCATGCCGGTGTAGTCGCATAGTATCAGAGTGAAGCTCCTCTTACCGTCTATCGCCTCCTGCAGCCAGCGCCGGTGCCTCTCGCACTCGCCGCTTCCATCCTCCACTCCCTTGCAGGCGACCTCTAGCGCCTCCATTATCCTGTGCAGGATCCCCTCGACGGTTGAAATGAACCCTGTATCAGCTGGCCCCGGTCTTATCTCGTAGCCCTGCTCCGGGATTATGATGCCGGTGCCCGCCGGCTTCACGAGCAGGTAGCGGAGTTCCTCCTCGCCCTGGACCTTGACGACTATCTCCTTGGGCTTCGTGGCTTTGGCCAGCCCCACGTCCCTGTACTTGAAGCCGCACGACTTGCAGGTTCCGACCGAGACTAGTATTTGGTCGAAGTAAGGCACCTCGTAGAGGTACACGGAGAGGTCCAGGGTCCTGCGCCCGCAGACAGGGCATATCGCGACCTCGCGGGCAAGCAGCTTCAGCTCCCTGCCCGAAGCCTTTATTTCATCAGTGATGTCCAAGCCTCCGCCACCCTAGCTACGGGGACTCCTCCCCGCCGCTTGCGCGTTACCTTACACTCAACGACTAAAATTAAATAATGTAAGGTAATACTTTCTTATGTGGCAACTAGCAGCCGGAGGGACGCCCCGCCCACCAGCGAGGGCGTGCCAAGCCCGGCTTTAAGGGGTGAGAGTAGCAGTGGATCACCAGAGGAGGTATAGCGTGCTCGCAGAGGCTACCCTAGCGCCCTCTCCTCCCGAAGGCTTAAGCCTAGCTGCACCCACCCTGCCGGCGAATAAGACTGTTAGCGCTAAGGTTAGCGCCGCCGAGAAGAACGCCCTGGCATTCCTCTCCAGGAAGCTTGGAGTGAGTCAAAGCACGCTCATACGCATAGCTATCAGGAGGCTCATAGTCGACTATTATAAGAGGTGCGGCGGCGAGGACGAGGGCTATCTCTCGGGGCTAGTCAAGCTGTTTGAGAAGTCGTTGGAGGACTACGAGAAGCTGCACTGCCGTGTGCCTCCTTAACATTTTTCCTGATTTCATCTATCTTGGCATCGATACACCTCTGAATGCAAGCCTCAAACTCGACCCTATTGCGGGCGTTGGAGCACGACTCGTAGGAGCAAAGCCTAGCCAGCTTATCGATGTCAAGGTAGTAAACAGCCAGGTCCCCGAGATCCTCTCTCCTCACCAGCCGCTTCAAGTCCTCGCCGCTCAGCGCCTCCTCAACAGCCTGTATAGCCTCATCGTCCCCCCGGTTAACGATGAATAAGTAGGGCTCAGTGAAGAGGGCCTCGTATAAAGTGTTAATCAAGCCTCTCCTACCCGCCGACACCGGAGCCATCCACCCCTCAACACCCCCGATTTAGCCCTGGCATCTAGTTAAATCGAGTTCAGGAGGACCCGGCGGGCTAGGCTGAGTACTTCACCGAAGGTCGGCTGGGAGGGGGTTTGGTTAACGCTCTACACATGGATGCAAAGCCGCCGTGCCCGTCGGGGTCGGCGCTAAACCCCCTACACATACCCGCCTATGGAAATGAAACTTTTAATAAAGTTTTTGGCGGGCATGGAGCCTGCGGGCAGAGGAGGCGGCGCGGCAGCGCAGCTGGCACTCGGAGGGGTTAGGCGCTGGGGCCCAATGATGAATGGTATTACCGCTGAATAATGGGTGGTGAGGCCCCAGTTTCCTGAGGGCGCCCATAGAAAGGGGTGGGTCTAGGGCTCTGGGCTACTCCTCCTCGGGTCTTCCAATCACCTCTTCGCCGCTGAAGATGAGGCTGCCCCACTTCTTGGAGTAGAGGGTGAGCACCATGTAATTCCTCCTCGCGGCCTCCGGCTCGATACACTTGGAGGCTAGGGTTCTCCCTTCGCGGTCGACTGCCACTATCCTCTTCCAGCCCTTCGGCTCCCTGCAATCCTCGAGCTTGACGCTCTCCACGAGGCCGTTCATAGCCATTCCTTCAATCTCGATCAAGCCCACTGAAATCCAGGGCATGCACCCCACCGCGCATTAGCTTCGATTTGGTTATCGGGCTAAGTATTTAAGTATTTATAACATTAACGGGCCGCTGCGAGGAGGCGCAAAGGGAGGGAGGGTTAAGCCGTGAGCGGCCAGCAGCGCAGGCGTAAAGGTATGACTCTACCCAAGAAGAAGGAGGACCTCGAGAAGATTGTGGAGGAGGTTGAGGAAAGCCATGGCGGGCACGGCCACCACCATCACCACGCCGCGGACTTTGACGAGCTACTCACGGTCTTCGAGCTGCTAATCGACTCCCTCAACGCTAGCGTGAAGAACCTTGAGAGCCAGGTCAAGGTGCAGGCGGCTGAGACTGCGAGGCTGTACAGGGTGCTCGCCAAGATAGTGGAGGCATGCTTCTCCAAGGACGAGGCTTCGAAGCGGAGGGCTCTAATGGAGGCTATAAGCATTATGAAGTAGGCCTCCGCCCCGAGCCTTAGGGGCGCGCCTGGCCGGCCCTCACCACTACCCTGCCGGGGTTCTCCCTGAGCCCCAGGTAGACCACTGTGCCCCCCGCGGAGGCCACCCCTTCAACCTCCAGCCGGCCTCCCTCGAAGAGTAAGCCGGCTAGGTTGTACTCGAACGACACGATGTAGTAGCCCTCGGCCTCGACGCAGGGCGGGTAGAGGAGCGCCGCGGGATCCCCGCCCTCAACCCTCACCTCCACCCTCACCCGCCTCCCGGATGGCGGGTCGGTGTTAGGGTACCTCCTCAGCGGCTCGCAGTGGCCGGCTGGGCGGTGGGGGACGCCTACCCAGGAGGAGGAGATCCCGTCCACCGCCGCCCTCCTCCACCCCACGCCCTGCGGGGGGTGCACTGTGACGCCGCCGAAGCTGGCCCGCGGCGCCTCGACGGGCTGCAGCTCGCGGGAGTAGAACTCGTACATCCTCAACGCCGCCTCGGGTCCGTATACTACGAAGTCGACGTCCGAAACAGTGGGCGATGCTATGCCGGCGGCGTAGGAGCCCGTCAAGCCCGCGCCCCCCAAGCCGACCCCCGAGCCGCGGAGGACGGTGTAGGCGGCCTCAGCCGCGGAGCCCTCCCCGCTCGAGGCTACGCGCAGGAGCGCCTCCCGGGGGTCCACGATCCAAGCCGCCTGCTCCAAGCTCACGTAGGGCATGGGGGCGGCGTAGGAGCCGTCGTAGAGGAGCCGGACACCCCCGGGGCCCGGGTACCTGGCTAGGGCGTCCTCAAGCCCGCGGGGGCCGTACTCCCTGACCACCCTGCAGTACCTCCCCGAGGGCCTGGCCCAGGGGGTGCGCTCGCCCCTGCAGGGCGCGTACTTGGGTATGACCGCCAGGTAGCCGGCTGGGGCGGGGAGGCCTATGGCCTGGAGGATGCCGCCGTCCCTAGTGTAGACTATGGCCCCGTGAGGGTTCCAGTCCCCCGTGAAGGTCTGGGGACGCAACGTAGCCGTCACCATCGACATAGTACAGGGCGAGCCTCGCCTCATACACTCCCGGGGGCAGCTCCTGATAGCGGGTGTGCCAGGTCTCGAGGGTGACCCAGCCCAGGCCGGGGATATATGCGTCATACCTGGCGGGCACCAGGAACTCCTCCCCGGTGGGCCGTAACTCCACGGGGCCCCGGTGCCAGCGGGTGAGCCAGCGCCTGGCCGTGCAGGGGAGCGGCTCGCGGCGCCGGAGGATCCTCAGCGTGAAGGGCACTCCCTTGTAGCAGGCATCGAGTAGGCCCGCGCGCGGGGGCGGCTTGGGCCCCCACTTGGGCTCCCGCGGGCAGGGCTTGAGGGATCCCTCCGCCGCTAGGTCCCTCAGCGCCTCGTAGGCTCCCCGGTTGAAGGTTATCAGGTCGACGTCGCTCCCTGGCCTCTCAGCCGCCACCGCCCAGGAGCCCGTGAGCCCCTCGGCTTCAACGTGCTCCACCAGCTCCCTCACAGGCTCGGGGAGGTCGCGGAGCCTGAGCCTGAGGGCGCTCTCCGGGTCTACCACGGCGTACACCGCCCTGCGCGGGATGACCGGGACCTCCCTGCCCATGCAGTCGAGGCGGGCCTCAAGGCCTGGGAAGAGGGCTGGGTCGGGCCTCGAGGGGAGCCTCCTCCCCATGACCCTGTAGGGGACCGCTACGACCCCCCACTCTGGGTGCTCGTAGCCCTTGACGACCCAGTAGGCGTCAACTCCCCCCCACGCCGCTCTGACTATCCATCCATCGATCAAGCGCTGGACCCCCACGCGCCCGTGGCGGGGGAGGTATTAAGTGGGACCCGTCGCAGGATCCCGCGTTGAACCACTCCCTCCCCGTCAGCCCCTCGCGGCAGGTTGCATACTCCAGCCCGCACCTCCTCGCCGCCTCTATGACGGGTTTGAGGAGGGCCTCCCTCGCCTGCCTGGGGAGGTAGAGGTAGCCGTGGACCTTCACCCCGCTGCCCTTGTAGAGCCTGTATATCCTCTCGCCAACCTCCCCGAGGCCAGCCCTCATCCTGGCCAGGTTGTCGGGCCTCGCCTTGTAGGTCGACGTGACCACCATCCTGGCCCCGGCCTCCGCCACCCGGCAGACCAGCTCCTCCAGCTCGGCTGGGTCGTCGTTGACGTAGGGTATGACGGGGTCCACCCTCACGCCCACCGGGATCCCCTGGGAGGTGAGCCGCCTGACGGCCTCGATTCTCCGGGAGGGCGAGGGCGCCAGCGGCTCGACCAGCCGGGCCATGCGCTCGTCCAGCATTGTTATCGTGGGCGTGACCGCTGCGCTTCGCCCCCTCATCAGGTCGGCGTCCCTAACCACTAGGTCGCTCTTTGTCGTGACCAGAACCCTCATGCCCCCATCGAGGAGCAGGGCCAGCGCCCTCCTGGTCAGCCCGAGCTCGGCCTCCACCGGGGGGTAGGGGTCGCTGCTCGTCCCCACGTTCACTATGGACCCCGGCGGGATCCTGGCCAGGTCCCTCGCGAGCCTCTTGAGGAGGTCCTTCTTAGGCGTGCTTGGCCTGTTGCCCACGTAGGCGGTGGCGTAGCAGTAGAGGCAGCCAATGCTGCAGCCCGTGTAGGGGTTCAGGCTGTACTTGAAGGGGCAGGTGCAGAGAGGGTTGGACCAGGGGTCGAAGGGGGCCAGGACGGAGCCCTTCACCGCGCGGGTCCGAGCCCCGCGGGCCATGACGAGGCCACTCTCAGCCCGGCCCCAGAGGGCTCACTCTATGTTGGCGTGCCTCGCCTTCATCTCCTCCTCGCTTATGTTCAGCCTCTTCATCAGGCTGTAGACAACCCCGTCGAGGAACACCATGGCGGTGTCCTCGAACAAAGTCCCCATCGGGGCTAGGGTCTCGTGCATGCCGAGGATCTGCCTGGCGAAGTAGTCCTCCATCTCAGCCTTCTTAGTCCTGCCGGGGATCCTGACCACGAGGTCCGCCAGCTTGCCGAGCGGGCTCTCCGGGTAAGTCGTGATAGCCACGACGGTTGCGCCCACGTATTTCGCGGCCTCGGCGGCTGTCACTATCAGCTTCGTCGAGCCGGAGCCTGAGATGGCTATCACAATGTCCCCCTTCCTCACGCTGGGGACGATCGTGTCGCCTAGAACGTACACCCTGAAACCCATATGCATAAGCCTCATGGCGAAGGCCCTTCCCACCAGGCCGCTACGCCCGGCGCCCATAACCAGGATCTGCCTGTTCCCATTCTGCCTATACGCATCCACCAAGAGGGACACGAACTTCTCCACGTCCTCCTCGTTAATCTCGTCCGCAGCCCTCCCTATGAACGAGGCGATCTCCTTCATAGCAGCCAGGGCCTCGTGCAACCCAGAGCCTCCCCCGCCTTGCCTCTTCCCGGCCAGGGCTTAAACGGGTCCCAGCCAGGGACGGGTTTTAGGTTAAAGAGCCTCCCCACCCTAAGGGACACACTGGCCCCGCCCGTCTCACGTCCGCCGAGACCCCCACCTGGGGGGATGAAAATGACGGCGGAACGGTTAGGCGGGGCACACCCTAATCGGGCTGGGGATGACTAAACCCTAGCCCGGCCTAAGCCGCTGGAAGCGGCTGTGATGCGTGCCGAGCCGGTGAGGACCCGAAAGGCTTCCGCCACGCTTCTAGGCTTACCACAGCGTCAAGCTCAAGCAACAGGTAGCGGCCAATCGCGGCGACTGCGTGACCCCGCTGGGGTAGCACGCCCTTCAAGTAAATAGTAGTACCGGCGAATTCGGCTGCAAACTGGCTGAGACCCTCCACAAGATAGAGGCCAGTCGAGGCCCCAGGCCTGGGGGCGGTGCACCCCTTAATGCACCGCCTCACGTCAACGGCAAGCCGAGGCTTTGCTGCTTGGAGCGGGGGCCGCGCCTTGAAGTGGAGGCGTTTATCCGAGGAGGGGCCGGGCTCCTCCGCCGGGATGGCGGGGGTCAAGGCTCGCCTGAGGATTGTCCAGGTCAAGAGCGTCCACGGCTCCTTTAAGGCGCCCGTCGACGGCAATGGGGCATTGGTGTGCCCGGTATGCGGGGCTGCTAGGTTCTACTCGGTTAAGGACCTCGTCTACCACATAGCCTACCACGCCAGGAACAGGAGCCTGGGCAAGCCTTAGTGGCAAACGACTCCTCTAAAATTAGGGGGCGCCCCTCGGCAGCCGAGCTAAGTTTAGGCAGCCTCGACCAGGTACTCTGCGGCCCCGAACGTGCTTGGAGGCTCCCTGAGGCTCACGATGTATTCGTCGCCCTCCGCTGCGGTGTTAGCCTCGACTATCGCCGACAGGATCGCCTCGGCCATCCTGTCCGCTAGCACCTTCACATCGCCGTCTAGCGGTATCATCCTACCGTTTATCACCACGTAGCTCTTGTCGAGGTCAACCACCCCACCCCCGCAGGCCCCGAGCAGCCCGAGGCCTAGCGCGCTCTCCAGCGCGTACGCCTCGCCGGGGGAGCCCGCGATTTCAAACGACACCCGGATACCATAGCTCCTGAACAACTCGTCGTTAGCCCTAAGAACCTTCTCAATCGCGCTCTGGGGCGACCCATCGGTGTGCGAGAAGTAGAGCGTCGCCCGCACGAATGCCTCCACGACGCCACCCCCCGGGTCTTCGGAGTTTCAGCTAATCTCCCGGAATTGGAGTCGTGCCGCTCAAATTTAAGCGGGGTAAGGTGGGTGGCACCCCCACTAAACGAGGCCAAACTGGGGCCCCGGATCGCCTCCAGCCTCCCCGCCACGCAGCACTGCTCATTAAGCCTTTAGCTCCCCCGGGTGGCGGGCGGCGAAATACTATTATTCACACTCGCACAAGCTTAGAACAGGTGCCTACGGTGGAGGATGTTCAAAAGCTGGCTTTACGGGTCCTAGAGATAGCGAGGGACCATAACATTTGGAGGTCCAGGGAGACCATTAACCTGATAGCCAGCGAGAACGTCATGAGCCCGCTCGCCTTGAGGGTCTACATGAGCGACTTCATGTTCAGGTACGCGGAAGGCAAGCCCTTCAAGAGGTACTACCAGGGAACCAAGTACATAGACGAGCTCGAATCCCTGACCGCCAAGCTTATCGGTGAAATGCTCGGAACAGACATGGTCGACTTGCGCCCGGTCAGCGGGACGATAGCGAACGCCTCCGTCTTCAGGGTGCTCGCCAACCCTGGCGATAAGGCTGTGATAGCCCCCGTCCAGGCGGGGGCTCACGTTAGCCACACCAAGTTCGGGACGCTGGGGGCGCTTGGGATTGTGCAGGTCAACCTTCCCTACGATGAGGAGCAGATGAACATCGACGTGGATAAGGCCGTTAAGGTTATAGAGGAGGTTAAGCCGAAGTTCGCCGTCCTCGGCGGCAGCGTGTACCTCTTCCCCCACCCGGTAAGGGAGATAGCCGACGCAGTCCACAGCGTTGGAGGGAAGCTAGTCTACGACGCTGCCCACGTCTTTGGCCTCATACTCGGCGGGGCCTGGAGGAACCCCCTACAGCACGGGGCCGACTTCATGACTGCGTCTACGCATAAAACGTTCCCGGGCCCCCAGGGCGGCCTCGTCGCGGCTACTGACAGGGACGGGTTCAAGGCCGTCTCCAAGACTATATTCCCCTGGTTCGTCAGCAACCACCACCTCCACCGGATCCCAGCCACGGCAATCACTACACTGGAGATGAAGCTCTACGGCAGGGAGTACGCAGCCCAGACGGTTAGGAACGCCCGCAGGCTAGCCGAGGAGCTAGCGGCGCTCGGGGTGAAGGTTCTAGGCGAGCACCTAGGCTACACTAAGAGCCACCAAGTCGTCGCGGACGTGAGGCGCTTCGGGGGAGGGGCAAAAGTCGCCGCGAAGCTCGAGGAGGCAGGCATTATAGTGAACAAGAACCTCCTCCCCTACGACCCCCCGGAGGCCGTGAAGGATCCAAGCGGCATAAGGCTCGGCGTCCAGGAGGTGACCAGGCTAGGCATGAAGGAGGACGACATAGCCGAGGTCGCCAAGCTCATCTACGACGTGGCAAGCGGCAGTATGGAGCCCGCCAAGGCCCGCGAGAAGGTCAAGGAGATCAGGGCACAGTTCTCAAGCGTCCACTACACCCTGCCCGAGGAGCTAGCCTCGAAAGCAGGCTACGTAGACGTGCTAAGCCTGCTACGCTAACCCGCTCAAAGCCCCTGGAGGCCTCCAGGCCTGACCCCTTGCCTGGGGGCTTGCCGGGAGGGCATTGCAGGGCAAACGCAGCCGACGCGTTGAGCCGCACGGGCCTGACCCAGTGGGTAGTGCATCATAGCTATTTTAGGCTTCACATCCCGCTGTGAAGTCCTGCGCGCCGGCCCGCAGACAGGCCCTTAGGGGCCCGGATGAAAGCGGGTACTACTGGAGGCTACTCCTACCTATCTACGTGCTTCTACATGCTTAGGGGGAGCGCCGGCCGAGTCAGGCTCTGGTTCACGTTGACGCCGAGATCCTCCCAGCGCGTCTATCATCGGCATTTAAGAATGACGCGATTTTCTATGAATTCCAATCCAATTCCAATAGATTTAACGCTACCAGCGGCTGCATTGGATGTGCGGGTGAGTGTCTAGGCTTGCCGGCCGATAGACTCGCGGCTTGGATTATCAGCGTCGGCAACGAGCTGCTTATAGGGAGAGTGGTTAACACCAACGCATCGTACTTAGCTAGGAGGCTGACCTTCCTCGGCTTCAACGTTGACAGGATTATAACGGTTCCCGACAAGGTTGAGGATATCGTGGAAGAGCTCAGGAGGGGGCTCGGGAGGGCGAGGCTGATCATCACGACGGGCGGCCTGGGCCCCACTATGGATGACTTAACCCTTGAGGGGATAGCCAGGGCGGTCAACCGCCCGCTCCAGGTTAACGAGGAGGCCTACAGGCAGGTTAAGGAGTTCTATGAGAGGCGTGGGTTGCCGATGACTAGGGAGAGGGTTAAGATGGCAATGCTCCCGGAGGGTGCTATCCCCCTGAGGAACCCTGTCGGAGCCGCTCCAGGGGTCTTCCTCGAAGTCGACGGAAGGGTCATCGTCGCACTCCCAGGCGTGCCCAGGGAGATGGAGGCAATATTCGAAGGCGAGGTGGTGCCCCGGATAAAGAGGCTCGCCCCGAAGCTGGCGGTGGTCGAGTGCGGAGTGGTGGTCAGGGGCGTCCCGGAGTCCTCGCTGGCCCCGTTGCTCGGCGAGCTGGCCAGGCGCAACCCAAGCGCCTACATTAAGAGCCACCCCAAAGGCCACGAGGTGGAGGAGCCTGTAGTAGACGTGAGGGTCTTGGCCTCGGCTGAGAGGGAGGAGGATGCGCTAGAACTCGCCCGCAACATCATAGGGGAGGTGAAGCGTAAAGCGAGGGAGCTGGGTGGTGCCCTTGAAGAGGAACATTGTAAGGGAGCAAGTTAAAGTCTTCATCCTACTCGCGGTCGCCTTCGCCCTGCTGGCATTCCTCTCCACGAGAGCCGGGTCTAAGCCCCTCCTGATACTAAGCCTAGCACTCCTCGCCGCTTCACCATTCATGGCGTCCCTAATCGTTCTGCTAAGACTTAAGAGGGAAGGCGGCGGGGGACTTAAGGGCTCGTGACTTAGAGCGCCCTCTACGTATACTCTTAAGAGCCGAGTTTAATTGCTCCTTGAACCTGGTGCGTGCGGTAATGAGCGCGGCGGGCGTTAAGCTGCAGGGCGACAAGGAGCTAATTCAGCGCATAATTAACGCCCTCAAGGAGGTTTACGATCCAGAGATACCGGTCAACGTCTATGACCTCGGACTCATCTACGAGATTAGGGCTGAGAAGGGGGAGAGCGGCAAGCCCAGGATTTACATAGCTATGACGCTAACTGCAGTGGGCTGCCCTATTGCAGGGACTGTAATTGCCTACGTCGAGGAGGCTGTTAGAGAGGCTATCCCCGAGGCGGAGGACGTTACAATAGACCTCGTGTTCGATCCACCCTGGACTCCGGAGAGGATAACGCCTGAGGGTAGGGAGCAGTTGAAAGCGATCTACGGCTACGACGTCGTGGAGCAGTGGATAAAGCAGATGAAGGAGATGGAGCAGCAAGAGGAGGCGTAGCGGCCGAGGGGATATAGCCATTCAGGGCCCTAATCACTAAAAAGGTGTCCCACGTGTCGGGTGAGGAGCTTAAAAGGAGAATCATTAGCCTAATCGATGAGAGCCACTTCCAATGGCGTAAGGCCGCCTTCTACTCCGACCCTGACGTCTCCGAGGTGGTGGCAAGCCTCTACGAGCGCTGGGAGAGGGCGGGCCGGAGGAACATGCCTATAGACTATGCCAGCGAGGATGAGCTGAGGATGCTCGCCAAGAAGGCTGAAAAGTACGCTTTCATGGATGAGGAGGCGGCTAGGGCTCTGGCGTTCACTCGAATGGGGGGCGGCGAGGAGAGGAGGAAGGGGAGCTTGCTAGCCTTCCTCGACGCTCTGCTAGGCCGCCGCAGAGGCGGGTAAGCCGGGGCTGCTAGGTTTTAGTGATCTTCTTCCCCCTGGGGTGAATGGCGTCGTGGGGTGCTTTGGGGAATATTTCCAGGTATTTCCTTAGAACCTTTGGTATAACCACTGTCCCATCTGGCTCCTGGAAGTTCTCTAGTATAGCTGTTATAGTCCTCGTTGACGCTATAGCCGTGCTGTTTAGGGTGTGGACGTAGCCCCGCTTCATCCCCTTCCTCCTGATGAGCCTGATTTTGAGCCTGTAGGCCTGCCAGTCGGTACAGTTGCTGGCGCTCACCATCTCCCTGAACCTGCCCTGGGCGGGCATCCACGCCTCGAGGTCGTACTTCTTCACTGCGCTTGCCCCCAAGTCGCCTGAGGCTATGTTGACTATGCGGAAGGGTATCCCTAGCCCCATGAATAGCTCCTTTGCATTGCTAATTAGCTCCTCGTGCAACTTCCTGCTATCCTCGGGCGTTGAGAATATGAACTGCTCCACCTTGTGGAACTGGTGAACCCTGAATATGCCCTTCAAGTCCCTGTTGCCGGCCCCGGCCTCCTTCCTGAAGCAGGGGCTGACGCCCACGAGCTTTATCGGCAGCTCGTCATCATACAGCTCGTCGCCCGCGTAGAGCGCTGCAAGGGGGTGCTCCGAGGTCGCTATCAGGTAGAGGTCCTCCCCCTCCACCTTGTATATGGCGTCCTTGAATGTTTCAACGTCTATAACACCTTTAATGATCTTACCCCTCAGCATGTAGGGCGGCAGGACGAGCGTGTACCCCTTACGAGTCAAGTAGTCAATCGCGTACAGGAGCAGGGCGAAGTCCAGCCACACTATGTCGTCGAATAGGTAGTAGAACCTTGACCCTGCAACCTCGGAGGCCTTCAGAGTGTCCCCCAGCTTAAGCTTGAACTCAAGCATGTCCGCGTGCCCAACGGGCTTCCAGTCTATAACCTCGTAGTCCACCTTAAACCCCTTTCCCTCAGTCTCGGCGAGGAAGGAGTCAAGGTGCCCCCTCCAGACCCTCGGGCGCCCCCAGTACTCTATGGGTCTTGAAGCCGTCTCATCCCCAACGGGGACATCGTCGTCAACAAGGTTGGGCAGCCTCATCAACGCCCGCTCCCTCTCCTCCTCAACGCTCTTCAGAATCCTCTCCTTCTCCTCGAGAATCTTGAGGAGCCTGCGAGCCTCATCGATGAGTTTAGCCCTCTCAGCTGGGTCCCGGGTCTTAGCTATCGTCCTCGTTATGACATTATGCCTGTGCCTCAACTCGTTAATCTCCGTCTGAAGCCTCCTCCACTCCACGTCGAGCCGCAGGGCCTCGTCGACTATGGATGGATCCATTAGCCTCTTCTTCACGTGCATCTTAAGCTCGTCGGGATTACTCCTTAGAAGCGCTAGCACGCTCCAAGTACTTGCCTCCTGAGCCAAGCCAGCACCCCCACCCGCTAAAGGGCTCGGAGGAGCCTAAAGTTAAACACTAAAGCCTCGGCTAAGGGTTCCTCGGCATCCCCCGGGGAAGGGTCGGCCTGGCTAGGACTCCTCACAGGCCTAGCTTCCTCATTCTCTCACGAGCCTGGACCTCCGCCTCCCTTAATACCCTTCTCGCCTCCTCCGAGGGGTCACCATAGCTAGCCGGGTCTAACCCGTAGAACTCGGCGGGGGCCGCCACCTCGTACATTACGGTTAGCGCCTCATCCAGCTCCGACACCATGCCAGCCACATCGGGGGGGAGCGTTTTCCTGAGAGAGAGAGCCTCCTTAACCACCCTAAGAGGGGCCTCAACCATCTCCTTGGTCACCATGCCTAGGGCCGCTATAGTCTCCAGCCTGAGCGCCACCGCCTCTAGGATAGTCTCCAGCTTTACGTGAGACTCGATCAGGTTCCTTAAGGCGGGATCCCCCGACCTTGAGTAAACAGCCTCCACCATGCGCTTCGAGGAGCGAACCCTATACAGCGCCTTCCTAACAATACTCAGAGTCTCCACCGCGGCGATCCTAACGTTTATCTCCCGCCTCTTCCGGGTCAGCATAACTTAAGCACCCAGCAACGGCTACCCCTTCCTAACACTGGCCCGGCAAGGATTAAATCAGGGGCACCCCCCGGGCCCGCGTGTGGACTCGTCTAAACAGGGGGCACCTGGACTAGCTCGCCTTTCACTTAGGGAGGGCTTTGGCTTATCCATTCCACTTGTATATGAACACTGCCACAAACGATGCTTGAGTTGTGAGGGCGCCCCGGTTCACGGTTCCGTTGATGCAGTCGTAGACTACTGCCTCAAGCGTGAACCGTTTGAATTCATCCACGACCACGGGCGTTGCGCCCAACCCTTGGCCAGCGTAGACTGCGGGTATGGCTATTGTAGCGTTGTCGAGCAACCCCTCGCAGTGAGCGCCGGGCACCCCCTTGTCTAGTATGTGCTGTAGCCCGTGCATCACCATTTTGAAGATGAGTGTGTTCCTTACCTTCTCAGCGTTTTCCCGAGGCTCCCCGGTGTAGCCTGGGTAGTGGTGGTACATCCTGCCCGAGGCGTCGGTAGTAGTCGTCGAGTACTCCGTCGTGAAGGGTGTGGAGTTGTAGGGGTCTACTCTCCACGCTATCCTCAGCATCTGGTAGGACTTCGGGAGGTCGCCTCTGCCGTGCACCACGAAGTACTCGTTCGGGTTCACCGGGCTCCTCCAGGCAGAGAACATGGGTAGGAGGATCGCGAACCCCTTCTCGTCGATTACAGCGTTGAATGCGTCATAGACGACTATGTAGGTCTCGTTCGGCTTGGCGCCTAGCAGGGGTAGCAGTGCGGATGCCTCATCCTCCGTCCCGGTGAGTACGAGCGCGAGAAGCCTGATCCTGCTCTCATTGAACGTAGCGCCATCCGCCACGGTGGGTCTTCCGGTGTTGACTGTGATCCAGTAGCCGTAGTCCCACCACGATACTATTAGGGCGTTCTCGGGCGTGTTCTCCCTGATCCACTCAAGCGCGTCTATCCAGGCATCGTTTAGGGGCACGACTATCCTCTGACCGCCCTCGCCCCCACTATAGAGGAGGGTAGGCAGCATCGAAGTCATTATAGCTGGCGCCCTTAAACTATTGCTCAAATAAGACTCCATGGCGTGGGCGATGCCGCCCGTGGCAACCACCATTACTATGAGTACCACGCTGATCAGCCTGAGCGGGTCGATCCCCTGCTCCGCCCTGCCGGCTTTCTTCTTGCCTGCTCCACCGGCTTCAGGCCTCTGCTGGAGTAGGAGGCCCACTATGAAGCCCGAAGCCGTCGCCGCGTAGAAGCCGACGAGCTGGGTGAAGTAGGACATCCTCATGGAGGCGTATATGGTGAAGGCTAGGGTTAGGTAGATAGTCAGCCTCAGCAGGCTCTGCGCGCTGAGGCTCCTCGCCCGGGCGGCCAGATACAGGTCGTAGGCCATCCCTAGGAGCGCTAGGAACAACGGGAAGCCGGCGTCGGATATCAGGCTCCGCAGGCTTGTCGGCTGGTGCTCCTGGACGCTAGTTACGAGCGGGCTCAGGGTGTGGGCGCCGAGCGCCGCGGCGATCCTCCCCGGCACGCTCACGAGGCCCGCGTTAACTGCGGTGACGCCCGCTGCTACAGCTACCAGGATGAGCCAGACGTGGAAGGACGCCTTGTAGGCGCCCAGCCACCTCTTTAAGGCTAGAGCGGTGGCGTAGAGCAGGAGGGCTCCGGGCACGAGCAGCCCGACGCCGGCTACGTAGTAGCTGAAACCAACCGCGGGGTAAGCGCCGGAGACCAGGATTAACGCAAGCGAAGCCGGCAGGTGGATCCTGGAAAACCTCTCCAGGCTCGGCCCGCCCATGAGGGGGTCGAGCGCTATGACTGTGGCCAGCGTCGCTACCGCGAGGTGTATGCCGCCCCAGATCCAGCCTATGAAGCCTCCTGTGGCCCCGGCCAGGATGGCGTAGGCCAGCCTTTTCGACCCGCTTGACGTGTAGGCTGAGTAGAGGAAGTAGTACATCAAGGCCAGGAATGGGGTGCTGAACCCTATCTTCTCCACGAAGCCTACCGTGGTCCTAACTATGGCCGCCGGGGCTACGGCCATGGAGAAAGCCGAGACTAGGCCTGCCAGCCTAGACCCCGTCAGCTTGTAGGCGAGCAGGAAGGAGGTCAGAATAGCTGCGGCCCCCGCGAAGACTGGGAATAGGGCTAGCCACTCGCGGAGAGTCAGGCCTGCAGCCTTGCCGATGGGGTAAGTCGCGGCTGCCAGCCACGGTATTCCAATGCTCTCCGTCCTCAGGAAGTCCCGGCCCGTCGGGTACCAGAACTCTTTCACGTCCCTCAAGCCGCTGAAGCTGAACAGCCCCTTCTCAGTGAAGTACTTGGCCAGCCAGTAAGCTATCCAGGGGTCGTTGGCGTCCAGCTCAAGCTTGTACTTAAGAGCGGGCAGGATCCTCAGGTAGACCCCTATAGCCAGTATCGCCGCGAGAGTGGCCGCTGTGAGCAAGCCCGACCTCGCGGAGAGCACGGAGAGGAGCCTTTCATAGAACCGACCCGACTCCCTACCCACGGGCGTCCTCTTCTGCTTCCCTGCAGGCAAACGCTAGCCCCCGGGAGGGAGGAGCCTGCTTCAACCACCACTAATTTTAGCCTTAAGGCGGCGGGGCCTCGCCCATTTTACCCGGAACGGCCGGGATTTACCTTATGGTGCTAGAAGCCTTGACTCGCCCTGTGAAGGTTCTAATCATGGGGGCGGGCGGCAGGGATTTCCACAACTTCAACGTGTTCTTCCGCGGCAAGCCCGAGTACCGTGTCGTCGCATTCACGGCGGCGCAGATACCTGGCATTGCCGGGCGCCGCTACCCGCCGGAGCTCGCGGGCAGCCTCTACCCTGAGGGCATCCCTATAGTCCCCGAGGACGAGCTGGAGGAGGTAATTAAGTCGCACGGCGTTGACTTGGTGGTACTGGCCTATAGCGACTTGGCCTACAACAGCGTGGGGTCGAAGCTCAGCAGGGTGCTCGCCTCCGGAGCCTCCTTCATGATACTAGGGCCTAGGGACACCATGCTCCAGTCATCGAAGCCCGTGGTGGCCGTCACCGCCGTTAGGACTGGTGCGGGTAAGAGTAGCGTGTCCAGGGCCATTACCCGCGTGCTATTGTCTAGGGGCTTCAGGGTGGCCCCTATCCGCCACCCAATGGCTTACAAGGACCTGAGGAGGGCCGCCGTCCAGAAGTTCTCCAGCTACGAGGATCTGGACAGGTACGAGGTTAGCGTGGAGGAGAGGGAGGAGTACGAGCAATACATTAGGATGGGCCTCACGGTCTACGCCGGCGTCGACTACGGGAGAGTACTGATGGAGGCTGAGAGGGAGGCCGACGTAATCCTGTGGGACGGCGGCAACAATGACTGGCCGTTCATCAAGCCCGACTACATGATAACCGTGGCGGACGCCATGAGGCCCGGCCAGGAGGTCTTAAGCTTCCCGGGCGAGGTGAACGCGAGGATGGCGGACGCAGTCGTGATAAATAAGGCTGACCAGGCGAGGCCCGGGGCTGTGGAGGAGATTAAGCTTAACATCGCTAGGGTAAACCCTAGGGCTAGAATCTCCGTCGCAGAGAGCGTGGTCGAGGTCGACGACCCAGACGCGGTTAGAGGCAAGCGGGTAGTCGTCGTTGAGGATTCACCAACCGTCACCCACGGAGAGGCCCCCTACGCCGCCGGGTACGTGGCCGCCGTGAAGTACGGCGCCGCCGAGATTGTTGACCCAAGACCCTACGCGGTTGGAGTCATAAAGAGGATGTACGAGGAGTACCCGCACATGGAGAGAGTAGTCCCGAGCACGGGTTACACTGAGCGCCAGCTTAGAGACCTGGAGGAGACGCTTAAGAGGATCCCAGCCGACGTCATAGTATCCGGGACCCCCGCTGACCTATCCAGGCTTATAAGCGTGGACAAGCCCATAGTCAGGGTTAGGTTCGAAGTGAAAGTCGTTGAAGGACCATCGATTGAAGAGCTAGTAGACGAGTTCCTCGAGAGGGCTAAGGCGAAGCTGGAGACCGCTTGAAGCAAGCCTGAATCCCGCAGGGCCCCCATCTCCTACAGGCCTTTGAGGCCCTCGGGGCTGTTTTCCACTAGCCTAGGAGATTTAACGGGATTTAACGGGCTATGTAGGCAGCCACGCGAGTGCTCGGCGCGGCGGCTATGGCAGCACATATATGCCCTTAACCCGGCCAGGGCAGCTGGGGGGTGCCGGCATGGTTACCGCCAGAGAGGCTTTCGAGGCAAAGAAGCTCATTGCAAGGTATGGTGTTGTAGGTAAAGTCGCGGCTAGCTACAGGACTGCCGGGTACCAGGTTAAGGTTGAGAACCCTGAGCCCGGCTCTGACTATAACTTTGTCGCGGAGAGGAGAGGCGAGAGGCTTGTTGTGGCTGTCTACGCTAAAAGCGGCCAGGTTCCTGTTGAGGCTGTTGTAAAAGTGGCTAACGCCGCCAAGGAGTTATCCGGCAGGCCGGTCCTAGTCCTCTACGGCGCCGGCCCCCGCGCTAGCGGCGAGCTAGTCGGGAAAGCGAGGGAGCTAGGCGTAAGTTTGAAGCGTTTCAGGACGTAGGGGCCTGCGCGCGGGCGCACTAGAGCCCGGGGTTCTTGCAGGCCGAGATTTACTAGAACACACTTCCTTGTTAAACGTATAAGGCGCCGGCGCCAATACTATTCTCGACGCTGTTGAAGCAAGAGGGGGTGCATAGAGTTGGCTGAGGAGAAGAAGGAAGCGACTGAAGCGGCGCCAGGGACTGTAGCTATAGAGGTCGACTTCTCCCACATACCCGTGAAGCCCACCACCGCCAAGGAGGTTAGAGAGCTTGAGGTAGCCCTAATCATTGCCAGCCTCTTCAGGCCCGACGTGCTGAAGCAGATAATGGATCCGAGCGAGTTCACGACGTGGGTTGACAGCCTCGCCGTCGCTGCGGGGGCTCTGGCCAGGGAGAAGGCTGGCTACCCCATTAGGAAGATAGCCGAGGAGCTTGGCAGGACGGAGGCCACTATAAGGAGGCACCTCGCCGGCGAGACGAAGGCTGGGAGCATCGTGAAAGAGACCTACTCAATGCTCGCTAAAGGCAAGATAAAGCTAGCGGTCCCCGTTCACGAGGGGAGCATAGCCAAAGAGCTAGAGGAGTGCAGGTCCAAGATTGAAGCACTCAACCAGGAAGTCGAGAAGCTGAAGGCTGAGAGGGACGAGCTAAAAGCCAAGATTAACGAGCTGGAGGAGGCTAAGAAGAAGCTCGAGGAGAAAATAGCCGCTGTAAAGTCCCGGCTGGAGGAGCTGATAGCCCAGCTATAACCCCTCGGATCCAGGCTGCATAAACACTAGGTGCAGGCGCCGGTGGCCGGCCGGGGTAAGCTTCCCTACAAGAAGATTTTTCTCCTCTCCAGAAAGCCCTCATCCCAGTGCGAATTCTTCAAAGTCGAGGAGGACGAGGAAGGCTATCTAGCCTATTGCAAGGTGCTTGGTCGGTACCTCACAGCGTACGCGGTCGCCAAGTGCGAAAAGCACTGGCAGACGTGCCCCTACAGGAAGATGGGGCTGCAAATCGAGTCACCGCCGGAGAGCGGCTAGTGGAGTTTCCCGGGCGCAAAACCATCGGAGCCTCCTACTTTCCAGCCAGGCTAGGTGGCCTCCTTAACATCGACCCTGCAGATCCTCCAGAGGACGTCGCTTATTTTAGCCATAAGCGCTTGGAGGTTGACTTGGTATATGTGCCCTGCTAGCCCTGTCAGCTGACTGCTCCTCGTTATCACCGACTTGACGAACGAGTGAGCGGCGCAGGCCTCAGCGGAGGCCTTCAGAGTGCTCCCATACTCCATGTAGTATGTTATCTGAGCCAGGTATGCCTCAACGCGCTTAAGGATAATTTCCCACTGCCACACGTCGCTGAGCGCTTCACTCGCCGACGCGCCCTTCCTCGACGAGAGCGCCTCCTTGAGCCTCTTCAGCTTAGCCATCTCCGCCTTCAGCATATCCAGGTATGCCTCTATCTCGGGCAGGTAAGCCTGCACAGGCCTCCCCCGGAAGCGTTTACTTAGGGTAAGGTGATAAGGGGGTGAGACCCTACAGGAACATGGCACCACGGTCCCGGCTTATGAACACTTCTATGTGAGGTATATAAGAACCGTACCCCTCCTAAGCCCAGTGTGGGTTTTAAAGGGGGTGAGGAGGAGTGAGGAGCGTATGGGGGAAGCCTGGCCAGTATAACGGCGTCAACGAGGCTGATATATCCTCCCGCCTCTCCCGCATCTATGAGGATGACGATATCGTAGTGTACACGGCTCCTAACGAGGATGAGTTGAAGGAACTCCTCCTAGACCTGCTCCGTAAGCATGGGCCAATGACTATAAGAGATCTCCACGCACTCCTTTCGGGTCTCGCGAGCGAGGATAAGATAAGGCAGGCTCTCAACCACCTTGCCCTCAATAATAAAGTGTACGTGTTCGACGACGGCAGGTACGCTATTGCGGAAGTCAGCGATGTAGGCTACGATTACTACAGCGACTACGAGTCCTACGATTACGACGAGTTCAATGAAGAGTAAAGGCTAGGAACCCCCGCCCCACAACATTCACGGTAAAACAGTTTTTAATGTTTTTAATCTAACTCCTCTCTAGCAGCCATCCGAGTAAGGTTAATGCACGCCCCCGGATTGGGCTCAGGCGTTTTTAGCTATTTATAACGCGGGCACTGCTAGTGAAGAACTGTAAAGCCGTAGGGGCGCCGGCGAGGGTAGGACCGATGAAAATGCATGAGGTCATTCGTGAAGTATTCAGGGAGGCCGCGAGGTCTGGCGCGCCTCTATACGTCACGCGTATAGGCGGCAACTACGTGGAGATTGAGACTCCACACGGTAAATTCGTCTACATCATAAGGGTTTTGAAGGACATAGAGGACGATGGAGTCAGGTACCTTGCTCTCGGGGTAGACTACGGCTTCGGGGAGGTGGTTCTCGCTAAACTAGGCAGGCAGGGGGAGGTCGAGGAGGAATACCCTTGGATGGCGCCAATAGCTGTCGCCCTCAACATGGCGGCTTTTAGAAACTACGAGGCCGACGTGTGGTCTAAGAGGATTCGCTGGATGGTCGAAGACGAGTTCAGGGTCGTTGAGGATGAGGGAGATCTGCAGGTTATAGAGCACACCGAGCAACCCTGCATGGCTGTGAGGCTGAGGGGGGAGCGCCTCTACATTGGATGGTACCAGAAGCTACTGGGTCGAGTGGAGTGCAGTAAAGAATGGATCGCCAAATGGTTTAAGGTAGAGGAGGAAAAAATGGAGGAGGCGTGCGAGCTATTAAGGCGTGTAGGTGTGAGGCACAAGGATCTTCTTAATGGTCTTTAGCAGCTTGTTGCTCCCGTTTCTTACCTCGAAGTGTGCGGCGCAGGCTATGCAGGGATCGAAGCTCCTGATCGCCCTCACGAAGTCTAGGCCCGCCCAGTCCTCCGGCGGCACCTCTTCGGTCACGTAGCTGTTGACGATGCTCTGCTCGAACGGGCTCCTGCCGTACTTGTCGAAGGGGCTCACGTTGCCGGTTGTCGGCGCGTGGATCTGAACGTTCAGCACCTTGCCGCCCTTCTGGACCATCCAGTGTCTGACAGTACCCCTAGGCGCCTCAGTGAAGCCTACTCCGCGGGTTATCCTGTTGGGCGTCTTCCAGGGCCTGCTGGTCTCCGTGTTCCCAGCCTTTACGAGATCCAGCGCCTTGTAGAGGTTGGTCCAGGCGGCGTGGATGTCCATTAGCAGGTTGTAGGCCCTCGCCCACAGCCTGTAGATGGTCGTGCTCCTCCTCGGCACCCTCCACTCGATCGTCATCTCGTCGCAGACGCTCGCCGGTAGCTCGTCGGCGCACGCCCTGGGCAGGGTTACTCTTAGTACCCCGTTCCCTGAGCCGTACTCGCTCGGCTGCATTGACGTGACTAGGAGCCTAGAGTAGGGGCCTACCTCGAACGGCGTGATGGTTCCATCCTTCCACACGAGTCTTACGTGCGTCGCCCACGTGTACTTTGAGGCCCAGTCGCGCGCTTGAGGCTTGGGTATCGTTATCTTGTTCCACGGGTGGTAGGCTGGATCGTACTTGCCCCAGAGTAGCTTGTTGCCGGCGGGATCCTCCTCTGTGTAGAACTCTAAGCTTTTAATCTTGTCAGCCCAGTCCTCGTAGAACGCCTTCTCCACGTGCTCCATTATGCTGGCCTGTATCTCAGTGTACTTAGTAGTGACGAGCTCGCCCTTCAGCACAATGCCCGGCTTGACCATCCTCTTACTGGCGGCCTCATCCATGTTCTTGTAGAAGTCCTCCGGCTCAGCATAGTCTCCGATGCTGCTGTAGGTGTCCGGATCCTCGAATATGCCAGAGGATATAGCTATCGGCGGGTCATAGGTCAGCCCGTTGTCCGCGTAGCCCAGGCTCTCGTAGAAAGAGAGGAGGTCATGCCAGACGTAGTAGTTGAACTTGGCCCAAGCAGTTAGCTTGACTAGCCTGTACATGTAGCCCGTTAGCAGGTACTGCGGCATGGTTAGGTCGGTCGAGATCCCTCCGGGTATGAGCGTGGAGGGGTGGCTGTGCCTGCCGTAGATGAGGACGCCCGCCTCCCTCGCCAGCCTCTGGAACTTGACGGCGTACTGCCACATCTTACCTGAAATCGGGTTCAGGGCAGTCATGATGTCGGATATCTTGGTGAACCCGTGGATGTCCCTGTGCTCCGCTAGAGTCCTCTGCGCCTCCTGCCACACGCTGGGCGTCAGCTTCGACACTATGGCCTCGCTGAAGTCAGGGCCCTCCAGCATGTTCAGGATTATCGTGTGGTCATACGTGTGGTCAGTCATGGCGAAGGCCAGGTTCCTCAGCACCACGCCCATGGGCTTCGGGGAGACGCCGTAGACCATGTCGGCGGCTATCACGTCGGCGTTGGCGTGGCTGGCACCACAGACGCCGCAGATCCTGCTCGTTATGTGAGGCAGGTCCTCGGGGGGCCTTCCTATGCTGAATACCTCGAAGCCCCTGAACATCGTTGCGAAGCTCCTCACGCTGTCGGGTATGGGCCTCCTTGCCTCGGTGTCCACTACTACCCTCAGGCCTAGGTGGCCCTCGATACGGGTTATGGGATCTATAACCATCTCACGCGTGGGCACGTCCCATCACCCCTAACCCTTAACTACCCCCTTCTTAACAAGCCTCTCATACCACCTGGGATACTCCTCCTTCACTCTCTTCAGAGGCATCTTCCCGGTAATAAAGCTCGGCTCGATGGGGAACACCTCGGGCCTTAGGTGAGTGTAGCCCATGTGCACTATTAGCAGGTAGATGGTAGCCACCACGGCCTCCTTGACGTGCGTCACCCAGAATATGCCATCGAGGACCTTGGGGCCGTAGAGGGCCATGATGGCGCCGGGTATTCCAAGCACTATCATACCCCAGTATACGCCCCAGTACTCGAACTCCTCCTCCGGTCCGTACTTGTCGGCGGGCCCAGGCTTGATTCTAGGCGTCAAGAGCCACAGGTAGGCCTTGATGTAGTTCAAGATGTCGGTCTTGGTGAATAGCTTCAGCAGGGGGAACCTATCCATGATCTTCTCCCCCCTAGCCTTAGCAACTATAGCCTCGGCCGTGTAGTATATGATGTGTATTATCGCCAGGGCACCCATGATTACGCCGCTTATCACGTGTATCTTAACGAACAGATCCCTGTTTGTATAGAAGAACTTCCAGTAGGGGTTGTTGCCGAAGTACATCACGAAGCCTGTGAATATACACGTCGCCATGGTGATGAAGACTATGAAGTGCTGAACCCTCTCCCAGACTCCAAACCTCACAACCCATACGTCCTGCTTGCCCTCCCTCTTATAGTATTCTTTCCACTTCCTTATCTCCCTGTAGGAGACCGCGAAGTTCCCTAGAGTCCACCAGGTCCCGGCGGTTGCCTCGAACACGATCAGTATGTTGAATACTTGCTCTAGGAAGTCGCGCCACCAAAGGGTCTCCGTTAGGCGCGGGTGGAGCAGCAGGTGAATTAGCTTGGAGAAGCCACCGTGAATCAGCGGCTCTAGTGCTACCACGTACACTAGAACCCAGCTTACACCGACTATGAGCGCCAGTATTATTGCGTCAATGATTATTAAAGCCTTCAGCTTCCTGGAGGAGATTACCTTTAGCTCGCCCATGCCTCACCCCTCCTTCTCACCCTCACTCTTCTTGCCGCGCATGGCGCCCCAGACTCCAGCTATGACGCCAGCTGCGGCGGTGGCTGCCGCCGCTGCCTTCACGTACTTGTTGAACTCCTGCTTGGACGCGCCGACGTAGGGTAGCTTCTCGTAGAAGCCCTCGAAGTAGTCAGTGAAGCCTGGCTCGGTGCAGCCTATGCAGACTCCTCCAGTCCTCGTCGGGCCGCCGACGCCGTTGACCCAGCCTACCTTGTTCCACGGGCAGTGGCTTATCGGACCCTTACAACCGACGCCGTAGAGGCACTGCGCCGTCGGCTCGCCTGGGTACTTCCTGAAGTCTCCGGCCGCGTAGAACGCTGCCCTCGGGCATTGCTCGTGAACCGTGTTGCCGAAGATGAACTTGGGCCTCCAGAACTCGTCCAGGTCGGGGAGCGGTAGGAGGCCTAGGGCCCAGAGCACGACGTTCGCTATCACCCTCAGCTGCCCGTTACCGTTGGCGGGACAGCCGGGCACCGCTATCGCAGGCCTGCAGTTGGGGTCGCCCGCATTCACGGGGGTGCACTCCTTGTAGACGAACCTCCTGAACGGCTCCGCCTCCGGGATCAGGTCGACGAGGCCCTTGTGGCCCCTCCTCGGGTCGGGGAAGAAGCCCACAGCACCCGTCGGGCTCCTGCTCCAACCATTCTTAGCCCAATCCTTGTACTCCGTGAAGCCCATCTTGTCGAATAGCTCCTCGTCGACCACCCTGTTGGCTATGAGGCCCCCGTAGCATGCACAGTTCCCTACCGCGATGACCGCGACAGCCCTCTTAAGCAGCCTCCTCATCCACTCCAGACACGTTACCGGCTTACCATTCTCATCCCCAACGTAGCAGAAGAGGTCGCTGCCAGGCGGGCCGCCGGCCTTCTCATCTATGGGCACGCTACCCTCCAGCACCAGCACGAATGGGTCGTACTCGCCCTCTACGGCCTTCCTCAGTATTTCGAGGGCTGACTCGCCCCACTCAGGCATCACGGTTTCGTGGAAGATAAGCCTCACCTTGCCGGGCGGGACTATGTGGCTGCTCCCCCCGAGGACCTCGATGAGGTCGGGCTCCGTGGCCTGAATGATAGCCGTCGTGTTCCCAGCGCAGTCCTGGGCCTCGAACCACACCACGTTTATTGCGCCCGACTGGACGGCGGCGACGGCCTTCTTGATAACTCTGTCCCAGTTTAGTGTAGCCGCTAAACCACTGAAGCCGGCCAGTTTCAGGAAGTCCCTCCTCGACAGTCTTAGCGCCACTGAGCAGACACCCCCGAAGAGCTAGGCCCTGTTCTCCTCACGAATCCCTCTTGATATACCGTTTTAATAATTAAAACCTTCTATGGACAAGTGTATGTACATGCGGCTGGCTCTCACTCTTGTTAGTCAAGGACAACCATTTCTAATTAGAATTTTCCAAAGCCATAATACATGCTCTGTTAAATATTTTAACATCGTTTAAAAAAGTTAATTTAATAATTTTAATGGTTCAAATTGACTTCATATCCTTATATCCCGCTGCCTTAGGGCGTGCCTTGGAACCGGGCGGGTCTGCTTTGCCGACTGATATCGAGGTTAAGGTGGATTACCTTCTAAACCACAAGGATGGTAGGAAGATTCTTGACGGCGCCTTGAGCTACTTGATGCCCCTGATATCTGACCTCTCCGAGAGGAGGCTAACTCTAGGCTTCACCCCACTGTTCCTGGTTATGGTTATGAGCGGCGAGTACGCTGCTGAGAGGCTCAGCGGCTCGGAGCCTCAAGCCGCCTACGAGGCCGTGCTGAGGAGTCTTAGAGAGGTTTGCGACGTCGCCTCCAGGCTTCTCCGCGAGAACTGGGAGAACGGCTCCCTCGAGGAGTTATACCGTCAATCCCTTGAGTCCATATCGAGTGGTAGCAGCGGGTCGGAGCAGGGGCCTTCGAGGAATGACCGTACACAGCCCTCGTCAACCTCTAGCTCGTAGCCGTGGCTCTTTGCCACTCTCACTAGGAGGCGCAGTGCTTCAAGGGCCTTGGAGACGGCATCCCTGCTTAACCCGCTGCCGAAGGATGGGGCCAGCGGGCCTATGTCGAGCATGTAAACCTCCTGGTCCCTCCCTAGCGCGCCGGCTGCCCTCGCTAGCGCTAGAAGGTTAAGAGCCGAAATACCATGGCCCGCGCTTGACATTGCTAAGTCCATTAACTCGTCCGGCAGCGCCCTGTCAAGGTCTACCTTGTAAAGCCTTGTTTCCCCATCCACCGCTGCGTCCAGGAGTATGATCACGTCGGCACCCTCCATTAGGGCCACGTCGCCGTGGCTGGGAAGGTCCAAGGAGACTATGCTCAGCTTCTCCCCGTCGTACCTGGAGCACCTCTTAAGCGCGGCCGCCAGGCAGGGGCCTACACCGTCGTCGCCGTATATCCTGTTCCCTATCCCTATAATCCTAAGCAAGCGAAGGCACCCCCTCGAAGGCCGCACCACGCCTAGCCCCTGGACGGCGGGTGCGTGTTGAACCCGCGGCGCAGCCGGGTCAATTAAAGGGCTCGCCAGCTAGGCGGCGATGGCTACTGGCCGCTGCCTGTGGAGCCCGTGGAGCCGGCTGTTTCATCCTCTAACCTCTTCCCGCCGGCGCTGCCCCCGCCTTTCCTGCCTTCAATGAACTCCCTCAGGAACTCCTCGACACTACCCTCGAAGCCCGTTAGCTGCCTTATCTTCTCCTCCAACACGCGGGGGTCGTTCTCAGCGTTAAACTTGAACGTGTACAGCTCCCTCAAGAGGTTTTCGTTGAAGGCCTGCTCCAAGGGCTCTGTCACAGGCTTAAACACAGCCGCCTCAACACTGCTCAGGGCCTCCTCTAGAGCGCCTGCAACATCCTTTAGGGCCTTAAACACTTCAGCCAGCTCCCTAGCCACGCGCCTTCTAGGCATGCACAGACACCGCAGTCTAGCTTAGCATGCCCGCCGGTAGCTAAAAACAAAAGCTCCCCACGGGAAATACCCGCAAAAACCCCACCAGGCATGTGGAGAAGTGTTTAGGTCGACACCCGGAATCGGGCGCTACCCCAGGCGCCAGGAACGCTCATAGAGGCACTCGCCGGGCCTAGGCGGTTGTGGAGAGCCCTGCGAATGGGGTGGATGAGGTAAACGATAATATCGAAGGTGGGTGTTACGCCACCAGCTTCACGCCCGCTAGCACCGGCCGGGATCCCGCCGCCTCTAACCAGGTCACGAGGGCATTAGCGGCGCAGCGAGGCTGGTAAGTGGAGGCCATAGCAGCTAGCACAGCTTAGATAATCGTTGGCTTAAAGAGGAAGATGTTTGTCTTCTGAATCCCACGCCAAGGGCTCTATTACCACTCAAACCCGGGGGTTTACGAAGACCTTGAGGAGTCCTTAGACGTTTACACACAGCGTCTTGGGTGTTACGCGTTGAAGTCTATCAGGAACGCCTGGTTTACAACGTCTTGGAAGTCGTTGGGGAGCACCTTCCTGCGCTCGGTGTAGTACTTGTACATCTTCTCGAGGAACTTGATGAAGACTGGGCAGTTCTCGAACTTGCCGTCCTTGTCGCACTTGCCCTGCCTCCCCTCGACGGTGACCATTAGTAGGCACTGGCGGGTCTTCTTGTCGTAGTATGGGCACAGCTTGTGGTACCTCCTAGCGCTCTTCATCATCTTCTGGATCCACCGCTTCTCGGGCGTAGCCTCCTCCTCAGGCTCCTCGTTAACCCTATGCTTCTCCCTTGAGGCCACGGCCGCTGCACCCCTGTAGCCTATTTCATTCCACGGTTGAGGCGGAATATTTTTAATTTCACAACAGGTAATTGCGGGCTCCTCCCGAGCGCCCTGGCTTCAAGCCTTAGGTGGATGCTATGTATGCTGCGAGCGCGAGGGCCATTAGTACCGCCCAGAGCATAGCGTCGCGTTTCGCGATCTTCGCCCCGTCTAGCGGCGGCAGTGGTAGCAGGTTGAACGCTGCCAGGTAGGCGTTGACCGCTGCGATGCCCCTCAGGTACCAGGCCCAGGTGTGGGCCGGGCCTGCGAGGGATAGTAGTAGTGAGAGGAGTGCGAGGGCGATGTTAGCCGCGGGCCCTGCCGCCGCGCTGTAAAGGATCCCCTCCTGGCTCAGTGGGCCCCAGCCAGCGATCCTCACGTAGCCGGGCGCCAGTATCTTGATAGGGAGCGCGGCGGATGCGAGCGTCACTATGAGCCCCGTCGTGGAGGCCGCGAACTCGGACCAGGCGCCGTAGCGCCTGGCGACCTGCCTGTGGGCGAGCTCGTGGATTGTGAAGCCGAGGAGGATCCCGGCGAATACGGGGCTCGTGTAGAACGAGGGGGAGAGAACCCTGGCCCCGCCGAGGGCCACGGATAGGGCTGCAATGGCTAGGATCCACGAGGCGGGCTCGCCCACCTCCCCGCTCCAGGGCCCCGGCCTGAGGGTGGATCCCCTCCCACGCCACCGCCTCAATGTAGCAACACCTTCAACCTGTAGAGCCACAGTGCTAGCAAGATAAAGCCGAGTGGAAGGTATCGCCTCGAGTGCTCGAGGCCGGCGGCTATTAGGGCCACGACCGGGGCGGCTCCGAGTAGGGCCATCGCCTCGAGCCCCTCACGCGCTCCACGGAGGCTGGCGAGGACGGCGGCTAAGGCGGTCGCCACTACGTAAGCCTGCACAACGCGGTCCAGCCTCAAGCCGTGACCCCCAGGGCCTTAAGCATTAGCACGCCGGAGACTATTAACAGGATTACTGCCAGCAGCACGGCGAGATGCCTCGCCGGGATGCGGGGCATGAATATCGACCCCGTGTAGGACCCGGCCGAGGCGGCTAGCGCTACGAGGGGCGCGTACCACAAGCCCTCGAGCTGGGGGAGCCTGACCGAGAGCGCCGCCGAGGAGGCTACTGCGGTGACGAAGCTGTTCGAGGCCACGGCAACCCTTATCGGCAGGCCCTCGACGAAGAGGAGGAGCGGCGCGACAACCGAGCCTCCCCCTATGCCGAGTAGGCCTGGGATCACGCCCCTCACTATGCTAATGCTCAGGGAGACTAGCGGCCTGAACGGCGCCTCCCTCCGGGCCCCCTCTTCCTCCCTAAAGCCCAGCATGTGCAGCGAGGAGTAGAAGAGTATCACCGATAGGACTGCTGCTAGGAAGCGCTCCCCCGCGCGGCTCGCAGCGGCCCCTCCCAGGACCCCGCCTATAATCGCCCCCAGCGCGTAGATGGGTGTTCTAACGTTGTCCACGAACCTGTAGACGAGGTACCTGGCCGACGCGACCGTAGTAATGGAGACCATGGATAGCAGGCTCACGGCGCCAGCCACCTTTAGCGGGAGCCCGAGGACCAGGGAGAGGTACGGCACCAGTATGACGCCCCCGCCAATGCCCGTCAGCGCCGCTACGACCCCGGTGCCGTAGGCCCCGACTATTGCTAGGATGGCTCCAACAACGTTCACCGGGCTCGTCACCCTACCCCGCGACAGCGCTGCTACGCGGGCTCCGGGCCGGGGCTTTTAGCGGGTTTCCAAGTATAGCCTGCAGGCGGCTACGGTTAAGGGTAAGGCCATTATAGCACGTGCCCCCGCCAGGCCCTCCGAGGGGCTGAGGTGCCGGGGCGCGCCCTCCTATACGGGCGGTTCCAGCCGTTCCACAGGGGCCACGTGGCCATAGCCCTCTGGGCGTTCAGGGAGGCCGGGTTCGACGAGCTAGTCTTCCTCGTCGGCATGGCTTCGGAGAGCTACACGAGGAGGAACCCCTTCACCGCGGGGGAGAGGATTGAGATGATAAGGCTCTCGATGAGGGACGCCGGGATCCCGCTCGACAGGGTTATCACCGCCACCATACCGACGCTCGAGACTAGCATAGGGCTCGCCGGCTACGTGCTCTCCTACGTCCCCCGCGTCGACGCCCTCATCACGGGGAACACCATCCTGGCCAGGATTTTCCGGGACCACGGGTTGAGGGTCCTCACTCCCCCCGCGTTCAGGAGGGGCGAGTGGAACGGCGGCCGGGTAAGGAGGCTCCTAGCCCTCGGGGATCCCGCGTGGCGGGAGGCGGTGACCCCCTCGGTCGCCGAGTACCTGGAGTCCATAGGGGCTCCGGGGAGGCTCAGGGACCTCTACTCTAGCGACTAGGCTTGAACCTGAGGATCCCGGCGAGGCCGTCGAAGGTCGTCTTGAACCACTCCGCCTCAGGGAGGCTCTCGGGTATAACCACTACGTCGGCCCCCATGGACTCGGCGAGGGACTTCCACTCCTCCAGGTCCTCCCTCGACTCGTGGATGAGGAGGGTCTTCACCGCGCCCATCTCCAGGGCGGCCTTCACCTCCCTCGGCCCGTAGACAACCATGCCTGTGTCGCGGGCGAGGTGCTTCTTGAACTCCTCCAGGGTGTTGGCGGCCTCCCTGTAGAGCTGCGTCTGGATGACCCCTTCAGCCTTCATCACCGCCTCCTTGAGGCCCTGGATGCCCTGGTATGAAACGTCGACCGTCTGCGGAGCCACGATCCGCTTAAGCCTGTAGTCCATGTAGTCCCCCTTGAGGAACTCCTGCTTAGCGTAGCCGGGCCCGGCGACGAGTATGCCCTTCAGCACGCCCTTCTCGAGGAGGGGGAGGAGGTGCCTGTTGGCGTGCTCCCCCACCCTCTTGAAGAACTCCTCCACGAGCTGCTCTATGATCCTGTCGAACCTCCTCTGGCTCTGCCCTCCCATCTTGTGCTTGCCCGGCACGTAGCCGTCCAGCTCCTCGAGCACCTCCAGCTTCGCCCCCTTGAGGAGCCCTATCGTGGCCTGGTCCCTCTCAACGATCAGGATTCCGAGGGCCTCCCTCTCCTCGACCATGTCCTCGAGCCACTCGGTGTGGAAGAACTTGTCCGTCCTGTAGTAGAACACGGGCACCTTCTCGGGCGGGGAGAAGACTAGGCAGATGAAGTCCCCCGTCTCCATGTCCTCCCCGCAGAACACGACCAACCCGTTCGGGGGCACCTTCTGGATCATCGAGAGCCTGTCCATCGCCGCCGAGAGGGCCCTCTGGACTGCCCGCCTGGTCTTCTTCAGCTTAATGTTATCCGAAATCGAGTGCTCCTGCCTCAGCAGCTGCATGACGTCGCTTATCGGCCTCCCCGGGGGGATGTAGAGGGAGAGCAGCACCGTCGCCGGGGCCTTCCACTTCTTCAGCTCCTTCAGTATCATCGCTAGCTCTCTCCGCGTGACTGTCAGCTTCTCCTCCAAAGCCCTGACGTCGACCATAACTGAGCCCCCCGGCTCTGCCAGGGTTTAATTAAAGCCGGCTAACCCAACCCCTAAAAGTATACACGGCCGCCTCGCCTGGCAGGGGGTCAGCCACTTGGCTGAGGTGCTTGAGGCCAGCTACTCTTGCCCCTCCAACGACGTTATCGAGGCTGTTGTGAGCGTTGTCAAGTCGGGGGGCGTGGCCGTCATACCGACGGACACGGTCTACGGCCTCGTGGCGGATCCCTTTAACCCGGACGCTGTTGAGAGGGTGTACGAGGTCAAGGAGAGGAGTCGGGACAACCCCGTCCCCCTCCTCGCCGGGGAGAGCCACCACGTCCTCCTGGTGGCGGAGTGGGATCCCAGGCTGTGGGAGCTCGCCCACGCCTTCTGGCCCGGCCCCCTGACCGTGGTCCTCAGGCCCCGCGGCGACGCCCCGGAGTACCTGAAGGCTTGGGGGCAGGTTGGCGTGAGGCTCCCCAACTGCCCGATCTGCAGGGAGGTCGCCCGCCGGGTGGGCGGGCTGATAATAGGGACGAGCGCCAACATCTCGGGCAGGCCGTCGCCCGTCACGGCGCAGGAGGCGATGTTCCAGCTCGGCGACAGGGTCGACCTCTACGTCGACGCTGGCCCGGCGCCCCTCGGCAGGTCCTCGACGGTGGTCGACCTGCGCGGCCCCGAGGCCAGGCTGATCAGGGAGGGCCCCATCCCCTGGAGCCTGGTCCTCAGGGCGCTCAGCCAGAGGAGGATCACGCCCCCAGGGGCCCCCTGAGGGCCGGCTAGGGTGCGAGGAGCGCCAGGATCGCCTTCTGCGTGTGGAGCCTGTTCTCAGCCTGGTCCCACACCACGCTCCTTGGCCCCTCCAGAACCTCCTCTGTGACCTCCTCCCCCCTCACGGCGGGGAGGCAGTGCATGAAGATGGCTTTATCGCCCGCCGCATCCATAAGCCTCTCGTTCACCTGGTAGGGGCGCAGGATCCTCCTCTTCTCCTCGGCCACGTCCTCCTGGCCCATGCTGACCCAGACGTCGGTGTAGACCACGTCGGCCCCCCTAACGGCCTCGAAGGGGTCCTCGGTGACCTCCACCGAGCCCCCCGTCTCCCTCGCCCACTCGATGGCGTGCCTCAGGATGTCCTCCCGGGGCCTCAGCTGGCGCGGCGTTGCGACGGCCACGTGCATCCCGAGCTTCGCCCCGGCGACTATGAGGCTGTGGAACACGTTGTCTCCCCCGTCCCCGACGAGGGCAATCTTCACCCCCCCGAGCCTACCCGTCCTCTCGAGTATCGTCAGCATGTCGGAGAGCGCCTGGACCGGGTGGGAGAGGTCGCTGAGGGCGTTTATGACCGGGACGTCAGCGTACCTGGCCAGCTCCTCGAGCTCCCAGTGCCTCCTCACCCTCGCCACTATGACGTCGACGTACCTGGAGAGCACCCGCGCGGTGTCCTTCAACGGCTCCCCCCGGGCGAGCTGGAGCTGGTCCCAGCCCAGGTAGAGGCTCTGCGCGCCCAGCTGGTAGGCCGCGACCTCGAAGCTCACCCTCGTCCGGGTGCTGTGCTTCTCGAAGACCAGGGCCACGCTCCTGCCCCTCAGCACAGGTATAACCCTCTCCCCCGCGTAGAACCTCTCCTTCATCATCCTGGCGGCCTCGACGATCGCCCTTATCTCCCAGGGCGCGTAGTCCGTGAGGCAGAGGAGGTCCCTACCCTTCAAGGAGTAGAGCGTCAACCCGCCACCCACCCGGGCGCGTGGCCTGGAGGGCCGAGCGGTATTTACCCTCCCACGCCGCCACCCACCCGCCCCTGGGGGATCCCTCCCCCCGAGGTGCACGGCGTTGCAGGCTTCGAGGTGGTCGAGGCTCAGGGATAGGGCTGTGAAGGCCGCGCTGCTCAGGCAGCTCAGGGAGTCCGGCTTGGAGCCGAGGGAGGTGGCGGAGTGGCTCTGGGAGGACTACGGGATCAGGGCGCGGCCCAGGTGGGGGGAGCTGGAGAGGGCTATACTCAGGAGCGACGAGGTCACCCCCCAGGACTTGGCGGTTCTACTCATGGACGCGGGAGTGGAGCCCGATGAGGGGGCGTGGAGCGTGGAGCCGAGGCCAGCCCCCCTGCGGGGAGCTAGAGGAGCTGGAGAGGGCGACTAACCCGGGCCCCGGGGGGTCGGCTGGCTTCACGCTCTTCCACGTGCTAGCCGCGCTGAGGGAGGCCTCCGCGAGGCCCGTGGGGCGGCCCTACCTGGAGCGGAGCCTGGGCCTGGGGGAGGCTTCGGCTAGGAGCCTTCTCAGGAGGCTTAGGAGCCTGGGCCTGCTGGAGCCTGCGGGGAGGCAGGGGCACAGGGCCACCCCGCGGGGCGAGAGGCTGGCCGGGATCCTGGGGTTGATAGGGGAGGCGCCGCTAGCCGGGGCGAGCGGGATCCCGTGGAGGCCCGCGGTCCTCCTCGCCACGCCCGCGCTCGAGCCCCCCAGGAGCCTCGTGGACGTCTACAGGGTGAGGGACTACCTCGTGGAGGAGGGCTGCAGGGAGGCGGTCATCGCCGGCTACACCCGGGGCTCCCTTGAGCTGCCCGGGATCCCGTGGGGCGACAGGCTAGCCGGCGAGATCCGCGGCGCCGTGGAGGGGCTCGCCCGCTCCCTAGGCGGCCCCCCAGCCATGCTCCTGCTCATAGTCCCCGCCCGGTGCAGGCCCCAAGCCTACAACGCCATCCTCAAAGCCCTCATAGACAGGTGCAGGGGATCCTCCAGCTAGCACCCCGCTATTACCCTGCTGCCCCCCTGAACTTGCCTGTAGCCGTAATTATTGTGAAGGGGCAGCTGTGGATGAGCGCGAGTACTGGGAGCTGGCGAGGGAGCTCGCAGAGGAGAGGCTGGAGAGGAGGCCGAGGCAGGGGCCGAGGAGCAGGCTGGTCGACGCGATAATGGTCCTCCTCCTCTCCAAGCCCATGAGGGCCGCTGAGATAGCCGCAGTCTTCGGCCTGGAGAGCAAGTACGTCTCGAGTTACCTCTCCTACTGGAAGGCGAGGGGCTACGTCGGCTACGAGGCTGGCCTCTGGTACCTCACCCCGAAGGGGGAGGAGTACGCCTACTCCGTCGTGCAGAGGGCTAAGAGGGCGGTTGACAGCGAGCTCGAGGCGCTAGCCCGTAGCCTGGCCAGTGAACACGTTAAACCGGCAATAAACCACAAGAGGCCAAGGGCCAGGAGCGGGCTGGCGGGCGGTTTCCAGTCATTCATTGCCAGCCAAACCAGTCTAGCCGGCAATAAACGACAAGACAGGGCCTCCACAGTCGTCTGCGCCCTAGAGGCCCTCCGAGGCGAGCTGAGCGACGACGAGTTCGAAGTCGTGAACGCGCTGCTCTCCCACTACGCCAGGTGGGGGAGCACCTACCTCTACATAGACCAGCTCCAGGAGCGCTTACAGGCAGACTACTCCTGGCTCATGAAGGCCGCCAGGAAGCTGCAGGCGAAGAACCTCGTATACATCTACACCGACCCAAGGCTCGGCCTAAGGATAGGGCTGAGCAGGAGGCTGAAGGAGATACTCAAGAACTGCAGCGGGTAACCCCCAGGGCCTGGGGCAGCTGCTTCTACCCCTACAATCACCCCGTACTATTGCACCGAGCCCCGCCCGGGTCGCTGGGGGCTGGCTGGGGCCGCGTAATACCCGTTTGGCTAATGTGAGGGTATTACTTGACAAGACACACCCGCTCCCGGGAGCCCCGGGGCGCGTGGGCGGCTTCTTGCGGTAGGAGTTGTCGTTACGCATAAGGGGCGCCCCCCGGGGCGGGTGTGGGTGGTATCTGCTGGAGGCGTTGAACCCGCGCTTCGAGGGGTGGGCTTGGTGGGTAGGGTTGTCGAGGTCCGGGTGCCAGGTGACCTGTGGCCTAGCCGGAGCGACTGGCGGGGGAGGGTTGTGGCCGTCCACTGCTCCCCGGGATCCCGGGTCTCCGAGGGGGATCCCCTGGCGGAGGTTGAGATTGAGAAGGCTGTGCTCGTCGTCGAGTCCCCCGCCTCCGGGGTCGTCGTGGAGGTGGGCGTGGCGCCGGGGGACGAGGTGGGCCCCGGCGACGTTATCGCCCGACTAGAGGTGCCCGAGCAGTGAGCCAGGCGGGGGCGGGGAAGGCGAGGCTGAGGATCCGCCTCACCCCGGGGTTCACTCAGGTCAGGGAGGTGCTCGCCAGGCACCGGGTCGCCACAGTGTGCGAGGAGTCGCTCTGCCCCAACATCCTCGAGTGCTGGGGGTCCGGCACTGCTACGTTCATGATAATGGGGAGGGTGTGCACTAGGGGCTGCAGGTTCTGCTACGTCCGGAAGGGGAGGCCCGAGCCCCTGGACCCCACCGAGCCCGTGAGGGTGGCGAGGGCTGCGAGGGAGATGGGGCTCAGGTACGTGGTGATCACCTCGGTCACGAGGGACGACCTCCCCGACGGGGGCGCGGGCCACTACGCCGAGACTATTAGGGCGGTTAAGCGGGAGATCCCCGGGGCGGTGGTCGAGGCGCTCATCCCCGACTTCGGCGGCTCCAGGGAGGCGCTGAGGACGGTCGTCGAGGCGGGAGTGGACGTGCTGGCGCATAACGTTGAGACGGTTAGGAGGCTCACCCCCCACGTGAGGGATCCCAGGGCGTCCTACGAGAGGAGCCTGTGGGTGCTGAGGGAGGCGAAGCGCCTCAACCCCCGGCTGGTGACGAAGTCCTCCATACTCCTAGGCTTCGGGGAGACGGTGGAGGAGGTCCTGGAGGCTATGAGGGACCTGAGGGAGGCGGGCGTGGACATACTGGTGCTCTCCCAGTACATGAGGCCGAGTAGGAGGCAGCTCCCCGTCGCCAAGTACTACACGATGGAGGAGTTCAGGGAGCTCGAGAGGGAGGCGTACAGGATGGGCTTCGCCTACGTCCTCGCCCACCCGCTCGCTAGGACCTCGTATAAAGCCCGGGAGGCGTACGAGGCCGCCTTGAGGGCGCTGGGCGGTGGCGGGAAGACTCAGGGTGATAGTTGACGGGCCCAGGGATCCCAGGCTCAACATGGCGATCGACGAGGCCCTAGCCAGGGCGAGGGCCAGGGTGGGGGTGGACACGCTCAGGATCTACACGTGGAGCCCGACGGGCGTGACGGTGGGGAGGAGGCAGTCGCTCCAGGAGGCCCTCAGGCTAGGCGTGGTCGCTAGGAGGGGCTACGTGGCCGTCCGAAGGCCCACCGGGGGCGCGGCGCTCCTCCACGACTCCCGGTGGGAGGTGACCTACAGCGTAATTCTCTCCGCCAGCCACCCCCTAGCCTCCCTCAGCGTCCCCGAGTCAGCCGCCGCCATAGCCGAGGGGGTGGCGGAGGCTGTGAGGATCCTCGGCCTCCCCGCCAGGGTGAGGGGATCCCCGGCCCCAAGCGGCTCCAACACCAGCAGCCTCTGCCTCGAGATCCCCGGCTCGAGCGACGTGCTAGTCGGGGGCAGGAAGGTCTCGGGGAGCGCCCAGGCCAGGATGGCGGGGTCCCTCCTCCAGCACGGCACTCTAATGCTCCGCCTCGACCCGCGCGACTGGGCCGCCGTGATCAGGGGGGCGACGCCCGAGGCGGTCTCGAGGGTTGCAGCGGGCCTGGCGGAGTACGGCGTGGCCCCCGGGATCCCGGAGGCGGTGGAGGCCCTGGTGCAGGGGTTCGAGAGGGCGCTCGACGCGAGGGCGGAGCCGGGATCCCTCACTGGGGAGGAGGTGGCGCTCGCAGTCAAGCTCTACGAGTCGAAGTACTCAACCACAGCCTGGTCCCACCCGCCCCGAGGCTAGCCCCTACACCACCGGGGGACCCGCGGGCTTGGCGGGCGTGCTGGTCCTCGTGGAGAGGGGCGGGTCGCCCCACTTCAACCTGGCGGTGGAGGAGGCCCTCCTCGGCGCAGTCGCCTCGGAGGGGATCCCGGTGGTGAGGGTCTGGGTGAACCCCGCCTCCGTCGTCATCGGCTACAGCCTGGAGCCCTGCGAGGAGGTTGACTGCGAAGAGGCGGGGAGGCTCGGGGTCCCGGTGGTGAGGCGCGTAAGCGGCGGGGGGGCGGTGTACCACGACCCGGGTAACGTTAACGTCTCACTCTTCATCCCGGGGAGGCTGGGCGTGGAGCGCCTCTACCGCCTCGGGACGGGGGTGGTGATCGGGGCCCTAGCCAGGCTCGGCCTGGAGGCTCACGTGGAGAACGTTAACGACGTCGTGGTTGGGGAGTGGAAGGTCTCGGGCTCCGCGGCCGCGGTGAGAGCCGGGGCCTCACTGTTCCACGCAACCCTCCTAGTCGAGGCGGACATGGAGGCGCTTAGGAGGCTCGTCAAGCCCAGGCTCGACAGGGTCGCCCGGGGGGAGGTGACGCCGGCTAAGTACAACCCGGCCAACGTAGCCCGACTAGCCCCAGGCGTGACGCTCCGGGACGCCGTCGAGGCCCTCATCGACTCGGCGCTAGAGGCCCTGGGCGCCCGGGATCCCCGACGGTGCCCCGGGGAGCCAGGGATCCTTGCTGGGGCCAGGCGGGCCGCCGCCAGGCTCTACCGGGTGAAGTACTCGACCCCCCACTGGGCCCCCGTGGGGCGGGCTTGGCTGGAGGAGGGCAGGCTGGAGGCCTGCATGGAGGCCGGGATCCCGGGCTAGCCCATGTAGTCGGTTATCCTGGCCTGCCTCACCCCCCTAAGCAGGGGGCTCGCGGCCGCGACCCTCGCCGGGTCGACCTCGAGCCTGGAGAGGGCGTAGGCGACCGCCTCCTCCAGGCTCCCGAAGCGGGCGGGGGGCCGGGTGAGGGCGGCCTTCACGGTCTCCCTTATGTGCCAGTTCCCGACGGGGGCGTAGTAGGAGGGGGTGATCTCCCTGATTATCACCACGTCTGCCCTCCTCCCCCTCCTGGCGAGAGCCTCGAGCACCGCGGTCCTCGCGGCGGAGAAGCCTCCGTCCACCGCCGACGCCTCCCCAAGGGCGTTCTCCGACACCCTCCAGACCGTGGGCTCCCTCGCCGTCCTCGTCCAGAGCCCCCTGGGGTGCCAGGCCTCGACCCACTCGAACGCCCCGGGGCCTGGGTGGAGTATGATTGTGAACCTGTTCCCGAGGTAGGAGGCGGTGTAGACCTCTACCCCGTCCAGCCACGGCTTGTCCCTCAGCCTCCGCCTCAGGATCCCGGCCAGCATGTCGTCCACCGCGGTTATCGCCCACCTCGTCGGCACGAGCCTGCGCCTCCGCAGGGATCCCAGCGCGCCGAGGCTGAGCGCCCTCTGGATGGTGTAGACGTCGACGCCGGCGTCGTAGAGCTCCTCCACCGCCTCCATGGCCCTCGCGTCGTCCCAGATCACGGACTCCAGCCTGGAGTGGAGGCTGGGGGAGCCGGTGACCCTCACCCTCTCCGCCGGGGCGGTGGGGCCGACGGGCTTGGTTACGCCGTCGAACCTCAGCCTCGGGATGGGGGGCTTGGAGAGGCTGGCCTCCGAGTCGACGGGCCTCGAGGAGAGGGCCGCGGGGGTGAGCTCGAGCTCGTAGAGCCGCCAGGGGTCCCGGACGGGGGCCTCGACCGCGGCCGTGGGCGTGGAGGCCCTCAGCTCCACTATCCTCCCCAGCGGCTCCCGCCTCGCAGCCCACTCGGCGGGGGCCTCCCTGTACGCCGCCTCCCCGGGATCCCGGGTGGGGGGTATTGCGTAGTACACCCTCACCCTGGGGTAGCCGTGCTCCCCCACCACTACGCCGGGCGGGGTGAGGCCCGAGAGGCTCCTACCCGGGATCCTCGCCGCGGCAGCCACCTGGGCCTGGAACCTCTCCATGATGGGGCAGCGTGGGAGGCCGCAGAGCCTCTTGTAGCCCTTGCACCTAACGCAGAGCGAGGGAGGGATCCCGCTGGGCACCCCTCAACTACCTGGAGCCCCCTGGGCCCCGGGGGCCTTTAAGGGTTCGAGGCCCCGGCTCCCCGGGCGGCCCTGAGGATGGGGTAGAGGGTTAGCGCAGCCTCCGCCGGTGCGCCGAGGCGGCGGTCGACCCCCTCGATGTACACCGGCTCGCCCAGCGCCGCCTCCTGGGCGGTGAAGTCGGGGTCCCCGCCGTTGAACGCTACGAGCACGACGCCCTCCAGCCTCGGCGGGTTCGCCGGGTCGATCCTCGCCCTGGCGTGCTCGAGGGTGACGACTAGCACCCTGTCCGGCCTCACGAGTTCCACGGCGTCCTTGAGGTCTGGGAGGATGAAGAAGCTCCTGTCGAGCTTGTAGGCCAGCCTCCCCACCTCCGCCAGCCCGTGCTGCGCCGCCGCCCCGTAGGCCTTCGTTACCACCAGCTCCCCCAGCCCCAGGGAGTAGACGAGCCTGGCGGTGTCCACCAGCCTCTGGATGCTGCTAACGTTGTGGAGCACCGGGACCAGCCTCAGGCCTGGCACTCGCCTCAACCCCCTCCTCCAGCGCCCTCGCCACCTCCCCAGCTATAGCTTTGGCGAGCGGCGGGGGGACGGCTTCCCCCACCTGGTCGTACTGCGCGTCCCTGCTGCCGAGGAAGACGTGGTAGTCGGGGAACCCCATGAGCCTCGCCTGCTCCCTCACGGTGAGGAGCCTGTCCTCGTAGGGGTGGATGAACCTGCTGCTCCCCATGACGGTCGGGGCGTGCCTGTGGGGGTGGAGGCGTATGTAGTTCGGGATCCTCCTGCCCCCTGCCCCCTGGTAGTGGATGAGCGCCTCCCCCCACCTCAGCCTCGCGAGCCTCGCCTGGTGCCTCCTCCCCACCGTCTGCGGGTACTCGTGGTTCGGGGGCCAGGGGGATCCCACCGGGGGGAGGCCCTGGAGGGCCTCCTCGACCGTTGGCCCCCTCCTCTTGGGGGGCGAGAGCTTGAGGTTGGAGACGAACACCCTCGTCCTCCTGCTGGGCGTCCCGTGCTCCTCCGCGTTGAGGACGTTGAAGTACACCCTCCGGTACCCGACCCTCGCCAGCTCCCTCCTGATGGCCGAGGTGATGGGAGGCTCCAGGACGCCGGGGACGTTCTCTATCACGAAAACGCGGGGCCTGAGCTCTCCTATCAGCCTGATGGCGTGGAGGAAGAGCTGCCCAGCCGGGTCGGTGTAGAGCCTGTCCAGGGGGTCGCGCATCCTCCCCGGGTTCGCCCCGGTGAAGGGCTCGCAGGGCGGGCTGGCGATGACAACGTCAACCTCCCCCGGCGAGAGGCCGGTGAGGCTCCTCACCAGGCCCCCGGTGACCTCCTTGACGTCGTCCGCAACCACGACTGCGTGGGGGAAGTTGGCCTTGTAGGTCCTGGCGGCCGGGGGGTAGTTGTCGACCGCTAGCACGACCCTGAACCCGGCCTCCTCGAAGCCCCTGCCGAAGCCGCCGCCCCCGGAGAAGAGGTCAATGACTAAATATCTCCTCCTCATCCCTCTTAATCTCCTCCTCAAGCCTCCTGACTATAGACCTCAGCGTCTCGATTATCTTCCTGTTGTCGAACTCGACGAGGAGCGAGCCGCAGCGCGGGCAGGTGAAGTCGTACTCGAACGCCTCGTTGAAGCTGTACCTTATCCCGCAGCGGGGGCAGATGAAGAACTCGTTCGACTCCTCGTACTTGAGCCTCGCCTTGAGCTTCCCCAGCACGCTCCTCTTTATCTGGTAGAGGGCTATGTTCACCCTGTCAGCGTCGAGGCTCCAGTAGTACCTGGTGGCCTTGGTCTCCGGGTGCCGCCCCCTCCTGTAGCTCGCCAGCTGGAGGTCGTGGAGGAGGCGGAGAGCCCTCCTTATCACCCCCTGCCTGTGGCCGGTTATCCTCTCCAGGTCCTCGTCGCTGAGCCCCTTCCCGCTCGTGTCGCTCATAAGAGCCTTCACGACGTCCGCTACGACCTGGGGGTCTATGTTGTTAGAGGCGCCCGCCCTCTTGAGGAGCTCTATGAATGCCTCTACCTTGGGGTCCACAATCTGACCGTTTACCTTGGCGTGCTTCTCGCTCGCCACTACCTGACCACCTTCTTGCCGCGGGGCTGTGGTATGATCCGTAGCTTCGCCCCCTCAAAGTGCTGGTATAGCTCCCTGCCCTTAAATAGCCTGTCGAGGAAAACGGCTAGGGCGGCCACCTCGGAGTGGGGCTGGTTCCCCACAGCCACGTTGTAGTCGGCCTCCTCGTAGTAGAAGCGCTCCACCTTCTCCGCGCCGACCACGACCAGCTTGGGCTTGGGGGAGGAGGCTATGGCGCCTATGACCTCATCCACGGGGAGACCGTACATGGTTAGGTGCACGACCTCGCCGCCGGCCCGCTTCCACTCCCTAACGTAGCTCCTCCCGCTCACGCCGCACTCGTAGTGCATCCTCCCGCCCCAGCGGTCGAGGACCTTGAGCAGGCTCCCCTCCACAGCCTCGTCGCAGACGCCCTCCAGGATTAACCCGTTCGCCCCGAACGCCCTGGCTACTAGGGCCACGTGGGTGGTGACCCGCTTATCCCTCCCAGGCCTGTGCCCCAGTCTTAGCACGTACACCCTCCCGTAGAGGGCCTCCGCCAGCCCCACCGGTCACACCCAGGGCCCTAGCCAGCTCCTCGAGGAGAAGGTCAATATTCACGCCCCTCCTAGCCGAGATCGGGACCACGCTGCCATCCGCGTGCTCAGCCGCCACCTCCTCGGCGACCCTCAGCGACTCCGCTAGGAGCGGCGTTGAAGCGTCTATCTTGTTTGCAGCCACTATCACGGGCATCCCGACCGCCCCGATCCTAGCGAGGGTCTCGAAGCCAGACAGCATCTTCTCCCTCACCCTCGACGGCTCCTCGCTCACGTCTACGACGAATACGACCGCGTCGGAGTAGGCGATCTCCTCGAGGGTGCTGTAGAACGCCTCGATCACCTCCGGGGGGACCCTCCTGATGAAGCCTACCGTGTCGGACACGACCACCCTCTCGCCCTTGAGCGTTATCGAGGCGTGCTTCGGGTGCAGGGTGGTGAAGTACTCCGGGCCCACGGGCTTGGAGAGGCCCGTGAGCCGGTTGAAGAGCGTGGTCTTACCCGCGCTCGCGTACCCCACTATCGAGACGTGCTTCAGCCCAGCCGCCCTGCGGCTCTCCAGCCTAACCCGCCTTATCCTCCTCAGAGCCTCAAGCTCCCTCCTCAGCCTAGCGAGCCTGCTCGTCAGGTGCCTGTAGTAGGCGTCTATAGCGTAGCCTCCGGGGCCGAGGAAGCCGGGTAGCTCCCTCATCTTACTCCTCCTAATCCACTCCCTCACCAGGGGGATCTCGTGCCTGATCCTGGCCATCTCGATTTGGAGCTTCGCCTCCCTCGACCCGGCGTGGCGCGCGAATATCTCCAGGATCAGCTGGACCCTGTCGATGACGGGGGTCCTCGACTCCTTGACTAGCCTGAAGTACGTGGAGGGCTGGAGGTCGCCGTAGAAGATGATCTTGTCAGGCCTCTCCTCCAGGGCGTGCCTAGCTATCTCCTCGATGAGCCCCCTACCGAGCCTGTTGAGGTACCTCGTCTTCCATATCCTGGTTATCCTGTAGCCCGCGGTCTCGGCGAGTGCTATGGCCTCCTCGAGGTCGCCCTCGTCCCTCCTCGGGATTACTAGGTAGGCGGCCCCCGCCATGCTAGTCCTCGTCCCTCCTAACCACGACTACGTCGCCGAGGGTGGGGTAGAACTCCTCGGCGGAGGCCTCCTCCTCTTCCTCAACCCTCTCGACGAGCTTCACGCCCAGGAGGGACTCAATCCTGCGGGCAAGGTCTATGCTAGGCTTCACCCTCCCCTGCTCGATCTTCCTGAGAAGCGACTCGCTGATCCTGAGCCGCTGCGCTATGACCGCTCTGCTCCAGCCCCTCGTCGCCATGGCCCTCTCCACCGCCTCCCTCACCCTCTCAGCGTAGTCCTCCACTATCTCGTACTCGCCAATGCTAGGCCGCCTTGCCCTCGCCTCGACACGCCTAACCCGCTCCAGCGACTTCTCGAGGGACTCCTCCCTGCGCTTCGTGACGGGCTTCGCCCTCCCGCTCCTGTAGAGCTTGAGGTAGCAGCTCGCGCAGAGGACCATCTCAACCCCATCCACTATGGCGTAGTACGGCCTCCCAGCAATCGGGGCCCCGCACATCTCGCAGTACAGCTGCTGGCCCGAGCGGCGGGTCATACCATTCTAACCCCTACGCCTTGAGTTAAGAGTAGGGAATAGGAGCCTATAACCCCTACCTCCTTATTATGCCTAACGTGGGGCTAATTGAAGGCGGTGGGTAAGGCAATGTCGATAAGCAGCGCTAGACGCAGCGCTGGAGAGGTAGCGGAGCACGCCGACAGCGTTGAGAGGCTGAGGGAGGAGGTTAGGCTGCTGAGGGAGAGGGTGCGCTACCTGACGCAGGTCAAGGTGAACCTGGAGCGGGACCTGGACTATTACAAGAAGGAGGTTGCGAACCTCCTGTCGCCCCCGCTCATAGAGGCCACGGTGCTCGAGGTCCTCGACGACGGCCGGGCCGTGGTGAAGAGCACCACGGGGCCGAACCTCATAGTGAAGATCTCGAACTCCGTGGACCCCTCGCAGCTGCGCCCGGGCGTTACTGTGGCGCTGAACAGTAGGGGGTCGGCTATAGTCGAGGTGCTCCCCGGCCACTACGACCCCCTAGTCAAGGCTATGGAGGTCGTCGAGAAGCCTAACGTCACATTCAACGATATAGGGGGCCTCAAGGAGCAGATCAGGGAGGTCTACGAGGCCGTAGTCCTCCCCCTCAAGCACCCGGAGTTGTTCAGGGAGATAGGGGTCGAGCCCCCCAAGGGGGTGCTCCTCTACGGCCCGCCCGGCACCGGCAAGACTCTGCTGGCGAAGGCGGTGGCTAGGGAGTCGAACGCCACGTTCATAAGGGTCGTGGCCAGCGAGTTCGTGAACAAGTTCATAGGCGAGGGCGCCAGGCTCGTGCGGGAGGTCTTCAGGCTCGCCCGCCAGAAGGCGCCGGCGATAGTGTTCATAGACGAGATAGACGCCATCGGCGCTAGGAGGGTGGAGATGGGGACGAGCGGGGATAGGGAGGTGCAGAGAACGCTCGTCCAGCTACTAGCGGAGATCGACGGCTTCGACCCGCTGGACAACGTTAAAGTGATGGCAGCCACCAACAGGCTCGACCTCCTGGACCCCGCGCTGCTGAGGCCCGGCCGCTTCGACAGGCTGATCGAGGTCCCGCTCCCGGACGAGGAGGGTAGGTATGAGATACTCAGGATCCACACGAGGAGGATGAAGCTGGACGAGGACGTCGACCTGAGGGCGCTGGCGAGGATGACCGAGGGCTTCAGCGGCGCCGAGATCAAGTTCATCGTGACGGAGGCCGGGTACAACGCCATCAGGAGGGGGGCTAGGAGGGTTTCGATGCAGGACTTCCTGGCCGCCCTGGAGAAGGCCAAGTCCAGGCCTACCACCTACCCGAAGGCCCTGGGTAGGTCTAGGGGCTCCTCGGTGGTAACGCTAATATAGCCCTCCCTCCTAGCCCTCCCCCCGGCCACTCGAGGTCGAGGATGGCTTGCCCGTCAAGCCTGCCACCCGCTCCGTGCTACGCGTGATCAGGGGCCTGCTCTCCTACCAGTTCACCCCTAGAGTGGCTGAAGCGCTGACAACGCCCGAGGAGGAGGTCTCCGTCGAGTACTCATCGACGGGCCGGGTGAGGTTCGTCAGGCTGCAGGGTGAGAGGATCCTCACGAGGAGGGCGGGGGACGGGCTCTTCTCGCTCTCACTCAAAGCCGCCTCGGTGGTTCTCGGCGTGGAGCCTCCCCCCAGGTTCAGGGTGGCGGTTAGGGAGCCGGAGTACGTCTCAGGCGGCGTCCTGGCGGTTAACGTTGACTGGATCGACGGCTTCCTGAGGCCTGGGGATGAAGTGATAATAGTGGACTCCGAGGACAGGCTCCTGGGCGTGGGCAGGCTCAGGGTGCCCCCCAGCATGCTCGCCGGGCTGGAGAGGGGCGAGGTGGTCAGGGTTAGGAGAGTGGTGGGGCGGGGTGGAGTGGAGCCTTAAGCTGTGGGTCGCCCTGAAGCGGCTTGAGGGCTCGGTTCTAGTCACGGGCTTCCGCGGCTTCGGCATGGTAGGCTACATGGCCTCCAAGTACCTGGCCATGGGCCTCAGGGCTAGCAAGGTGGGCTTCATCTACTCGCCCTTCATGGAGCCGGTCCTACTAGTGGAGGACGACGGCATAGGCTTCCCCCACGACGTGTACTACTCCGAGAAGGGGGTTACGGTCATCGTTAACAGGGCGCTGCCGCCCGCGGAGGGCCAGGGTGACCTTGTGGAGCTGATAGCAGACCTAGCCGCGGAGGCCAGGGTGCGCCTCGCCATACTAATTGGCGGCCTCAGCAAGAGCTACATGCCGGAGGGCGAGGAGTACGGGTACAGGTGGCTCAAGAACAGCTACTACACGGGCCCAGACCTGGAGGCGCCCATGATACATAAGGGGCTGGGCGTCGTCGGGCCCTTGGCCCTGCTCTTCGCCAGCCTCGAGATGCGGGGGATCCCGGCGCTGATGATACTGCCCTACTCCTACGTGGAGGAGGCGGACTACGCCGCGGCGAAGACGGCGCTCCAGGTGGTCTCGAAGCTCCTCGGGGTCGAGATCGACCTGGGAAGCCTCGAGAGGCTCATAGACCAGCAGAGGGAGATGATTGAGAGGGTTAAGCAGCTCGTCGAAGCCGGCGAGGTTGAGAGGTCGAGGGGCGAGAAGGGGATATACATGTAGAGCACCCGCCGGCTCTAGTACTCCAGCCTGGTCTTGGGGGGCCTCCGCCTCGCCAGGAGAGCCGCGGCAGGGCCCTTCACGACGACCTCCTCAACGCCTAGCTTGAGCAGCTTGTGGATGAAGGCTATCAGGGCGTTCTCGAGGTGCCTCGCCGCCTCGAGCGTCGGGCCCCCGTGGTCCACGTGGATGCTCGGGTACACGCCGCACAGCTCCCAGGGCACCACTCCAATGAAGTAGTCGTAGTAGGCCCTGTACTCCCCCTCACCGGGGGGCGTGCAGGGCGAGTCCTTGGCTAGGGGCTCTAGGACCGCTCTCCTGGCGCCGTCCAGCGCCGGCTGGTACCGGGCGAGCACGCGCTCCTGGAAGCGGAGCAGGCGGGGGTTCCAGAGGCTCTCGCCCCCGTAGGCCCTGACCCCCCTCACCTCCCCCTTGGCGGTGGGCGTGCCGGCCTCGAGGTACCTGTAGTACTTCCTGAACTTCGCGAGCGCGGCCCTCGCCGCCGGGTGCCGCCTAGCAGTCTCCTCGAGGAGCTCCCAGAGCCTGCCCTCCCTTATCGCCTGCTTTACTCTCCTCACCGTCTTCTGGATCACGTGGAGGTTGTGCAGTGCCAGGAGCCTCGTCCTCTCCCGCTTCGGCATCTCGGCCAGCTCGCGGGGCGTGTACCTGCTGCAGACTGGGCAGTTGCAGGGGAAGTAGTCGAGCTGCTCCAGCCTGTAGACGCCGTATTCGGTCATGTACCGGCCGTCCCTAGCGTAGATTATGTAGGAGGCGCTGTCGAACGTGTCGACGCCCAGCGCGACCGCGAAGGGTATTATGAGCGGGTGTCCCGCGCCGAAGAGGTGGACGGGCCTGCCTCCGGGCAGGATCCTCTTGGCGGTGTAGATTATCTCAACTATAACGTCGTACCTGTACTCCTCGAGGAAGACGGTGGGGCTCCCTATCCCGTACATCCTGTAGGGGAGCTTCACCGCCTCCCTGGCGCTCCTCTCCACGAGGTCGAGGTACTTGCCGCCCTGGATGGGCAGGATCCACACGGTCTCATCGCTCTCGGGGTCTATGGTGTTGAGCGCCGCCCTGGCCCTCCTCAGCGTCTCCTCAACGGTCTCGGCCGCCCTCTCCCTGGGAACGTTGCCTGTGGGCACGTCTAGTATGACGCCGATGTCGGTCTCAATCGCCTTCTGGTACTCCAGTATCTCGTCCTGCGTCACGTTGATGTCTCCGTACTCGAGTATCTGGTAAGCCCCCGAGTCAGTCATAACCACGCCGTCCCAGCCGAGGAAGTCGTGAACCTTAACCGGAGCCCCGCCTGTCCTCTTGTAGAGCAGGTAGGCGTTCGTGAGCACCTGGCTCAGCCCGGCGCTCCTCACCTCGGCCACGGGCAGCTCCTGCCGGACGGGGTCGATGACGGGGAAAAACGCGGGGGTCTCGATGACCCCGTGCCTTGTGTGGAGCCTCCCAATCCTCCCGGCTAGGTCGACGTCCTTGATCTCGAACAACGCGGAGCCACCGGCCTACCCGGGCTATGGGCTGGCGCTACCCGAGCCCTAGGCGCTGGCGCTCCTCCTCAGGTACTCCTTGTAGAGGGTGTAAACCCTCTGGGCCAGCGGCCCAGCGCCCTCGACGCCGTCCTTGGTGACTCTCACCGACCTGCTTACCTCTACGACGTTGGACTCGGGGTAGACTTTGACCGAGTGCGGCGCGAAGCCGCCGTACTTGATTAGGAACTCCGCGAACTCCTCGGCGTTGAACTTGCTGGTCTCGGTGACCAGTATCTCGGAGATGGAGCCGCCCGAGATTATGGCGAGGGGCCAGCTGTTACCCTCCCCGTCCCGGGCAGGCTCCAGGGCGAGCGTTAGGCTCCCCGCGTCGAGCCCGGAGACCTTGCCCGTGTAGCGCTTGCCGTCCCTCAGCACGACCGTGACCTCCTTGCCTAGGAGGCTGTTAAGCTTAATAGTAAGCCTCCTCGCCGCCTCGCCTAGAGCGGACACTCCCTGCTACACCTCCCGCTTATCCGGCTCGCCCCGGGGTCCGGGGAAAATTTATCATACATCAAGCCCTGCGGCCTTCAACGCGGGGTGCAGGCGCAGGTGGCGGTGGAGCTGGAGGGTAGAGTGGAGTCAGTGGAGCCGGGCCGCCTTAAGGGCCAGAGCATCGTGACCGTTAGGGGTGACGGGTTCACGGTGAGGTTCGACGCGATCGAGGGGCTGGTCTCCTTCTCCGTGGGGGACGAGTTAAGACTGGTTTTCACGGAGTCGAAGCCCGGGGACCTGGACAGGTACGACTTCTGCGGCCACGGCTATCTGGTCATGCCCGAGGAGGAGGCGGGGAAGACCCTGTTCTCGGTGTGGGGCATAATCTTCGCCGCCGAGCCCCCTCTGGGGCTGCGTGACGGGGTCAAGTACTACCTTTGCATAGAGAAGAAGAGGTAGCTGCTCCAGCCACCCCCCTCCCCCTCGTGGGGTCAGGTTTTCCGCGCGGGGGCCGGCTTGGGGTTCCTCGACTCAGTGCCGAGGCCGCTGAGGCTACTCCCCTCCCTGGCTGCTATAGGCCTCATCGTCTACGCTGAGGGCTCCAGGATCCCCGGCTGGCTGGGGCGCCTCCTCGCCCCCGCCGCGCTGGCGGCTGGGGCGGCGCTGGCGGCGGTGGTTGCCTGGCACGTCCGGCGCCGCTGGGGCAGCGGTGAGGGCCTCGAGCAGAGCTACGCCGTGGAGCCGGTCGGGGGCCCCGCGGGGATCTCCGGGGAGGCCGGGGAGTTCGTGGTGTACGAGGTTGAAGCCCTAGGTGACGGCGACGCAGCGGGCAGGTTCGTGGAGGCGCTCAAGGAGAGGGCGAAGTCGGGGGTCGCGAGCTACGTTCTAGTAACCTCCATGGACAGGGGGGTGGCGTCGTACCTCGTCGTGAAGGGGAAGGCCTGGAACTCTGCGCTCGTCGAGGCCGAGATAGTGAAGAGCCTGGCCTCCGCGGTCGGCGGCGTCAGGCTTCGCAGGGTGGACGCTAAACCCTTCACCGGCGTGGCTAGCCTACCCGACAAGATGCCCCCATCGACCGGGGGGAGCGGCGGGGCGGTCCTGGCCAGGATACCGCTCCACTGGGAGGCCCGGGAGTCCGGAGGAGGCAGGGTAGTCGCCAGGCTCGGCGAGCGCGTCGACCCTCCCGGGGGCGAGGCGGTGCTTCGTGACGTCGATATTGAGGGCCACGTCGCCATATTCGGGTCCACGGGCTCAGGCAAGTCGACCACGGCGGCGCTGCTGGCCTGCAGCCTCTCCCAGGCGGGGTTCGACGTCGTAGTCCTCGACTGGACGGGCGAGTACCCGGGGAAGCTCCCCTGCGCCCCTGCGAGAGTTGTGAGGCCAATAAGCGACCCGGCCCCAGTGGACCCCGTCATCCTGGCCGGCAGCGGCGACGTGGAGCTCGCCGTTGAAACGATCTCCAGAGCGCTCTCGCTCACCCCGCCCCAGGAGTACCTGCTCTCCACCGTCATGGAGCGCTTCAAGCCCCACTCCCTCCAGGAGCTAGCCTCCCTCATAGCCGGGGCTGAGGAGCAGGCGCGGTGGGATAGGGAGGTGAAGAGGGCCCTCCTCAGGAAGCTGGGATCCCTCACCTCCGGCAGGTCCAAGCTGGCCTTCACCGGGAGCATCGAGTCCCCCTTCTTCGGGGAGGGCCTGACGGTCGTGAGGCTAGACGAGATAAGGGTGACCCAGGCGAGGAGGGCCTACGTGCTCTTCCTCACCACGTGGGCCTACACGCTCCGCTACTCCCAGGGCGGGGGGAGGAAGACTGTATACGTCATAGACGAGGCTCACAACATATTCAACCACCCCGAGGCGGGGATAATGGAGAGCATGGTGGCCGAGGCCAGGAAGTACGGGCTCCACTTCGTAGTGATCACCCAGTCACCAGCCGCCATATCGAACAACGTGCTGCTCAACACCAACACCAAGATCATACACGCCCTCAGGAGCGGGAGGGACAAGGACGTCGTCGCGGAGGCAGCCGGCCTCCCCCCGAGGGTTATCGGCCTCCTAGACAAGCTCAAGCCGGGGGAGGCGGTGCTCGTCTCGCCCTCAAACCCCGAGCCTGCCCTTGTAAAGGTCAAGCTCGGCTGACAGCCTCCCCGCCAGCTCCACTACGTAGTCCAGGCTCAGCCAGTCAATCCGGGGCCCAACCCTCCACTTCCTCGCCAGCTCCAGAGCCTCCCCGGCGGCCGCGCACGGCTCGGTGCTGGTGGTGTCGACCTCAACGCTTGAGTAGACGCCTTCACCCAGGTGGTCGTATATGACCCCGAAGATCTCGGCTAGAACGTTCTCAACCACCTTGTCTCTCCTCCAACCCCGGGACTCTAGCCTCCTCATGAGCGTGAGGGGCTCGGTCCTGAGCACAACTATCAAGGCGTAGTGCTCCTCAAGCCTCGAGACGAACTCCCCGGGGTAGTGGGTGTCGAGCACGACACAGCCCCCCCGGTTGATCACGCCCAGCGCCCTCGAGGCCACGTACTCCACTCCAGCCTCGCTAGCGATGTGGGTGTCCCGGAGGCTGGGATCCCGCTCGACAAGCCCAGCCCTGTAGATCAGCGTGGAGACGTCGAGGTGGACGCACCCCAGCTCCTCAGCGAGGCAGCGGGAAACCGAGGACTTGCCGGTACCCGGTACCCCGGTAACTATCACGGCATACCGCTTCATGCAGAACCCCACAAGCCGCAACGGCTAGAAGGGGTAGGCAGCCGTAAAAGAAAAAGGCTTAGCCGGGAGGGGAAAGAGGCGGGCGGCGTTAACCATCAACCATTAAAGGGGGCTGGAGGGGGCTACTCTTCCTCCTCCTTGCCGCCCTTCTTGCCCTTCTCCTCTTCCTCAGTCCTCTTAGCAGCGATGACGTCGTCTATCCTCAGTATTAGCGTGGCCACCTCGGTGCCGGCCTTGAGGGCGTTAGCCTTAACCCTCACCGGCTCGATGATGCCCAGCTCCCAGGTGTTTACGGGCTCCCCGGTCTCGATGTCGATGCCGGCCCACTTGTTGCCCTGCTCGTGCTCCCTCCTCAGCTTCATCAACGCATCTATCGGGTCGTGGCCGGCGTTGTAGGCGAGGGTCTGCGGTATGGCCTCCACGGCTCTCGCGAAGGCCTCGACGGCCAGCCTCTCCCTGCCGCTGAGCGTCTTGGCCAGGTCCAGCACGCCCCTCGCGGCCTCCAACTCGCTGGCGCCGCCGCCCGCCGTGAGCTTGCCATCCATAACAGCGTCGGCCACGGCGCTGAGGGCGTCCCTAATAGCCCTCTCAGCCTCGTCGACTAGCCTCTCGAAGCCTCCGCGTATGAGTATCGTGACGCTCCTGGGGTTCTTGGCGCCCTCGATGAAGACCATCTTGTCCTCTCCGACCCTCCTCTCCTCGACTAGCTCGGCGTAGCCTAGGTCCTCGGGCTTCAGGTCGTCAATGTTAGTCACGATCCTAGCCCCGGTGGCCCTGGCTATCTTCTCGATGTCGCTCCTCTTCACCCTCCTAACCGCCAGGATCCCCTTCTTGGCAAGGTAGTGCTGGGCAACCTCGTCGATACCCTTCTGTGTGATCACAACGTTAGCCCCAGTCGCAGCAATCTTCTCGACCTTCTCGGCAAGTATCTTCTCCTGCTTCTCCATGAGCCTCTGTATAAGCTCCGGGCTGTTAATGCTCACCTCGAGGTCTATCTCGGGCTTCTCTATCTCGAGCGGGGCGTCCAGCACGGCGATCCTAGCGTTCTCAACCCTCCTAGGCATGTCGGGGTGGACGACCTCCTTGTCTAGGACTATGCCCTTGATTAGCTTAGTGTCGAAGAGACTGCCGCCGTGCTTCTTGATTATCTGGACATTGTTGAGGTCGACGTACCAGCGGCTGTCCCTCTGCTCCGCAATAGCCCTCACAGCCTCCACGGCTATCCTGGCGATGTGCTCCTTCGCATCCTTGACAGCCTTGCTGTTGAGGCTGGTTAGGGCGACCTTCATCAGCTTCTCGTCATCGTTAATGGTTACGGGCTCCGAGATCTCGTTCAGGGTCTCAATAGCCTTGGCCAGGGCCTTCTTGAAGCCCTCGATTATAATGGTTGGGTGGATGTTCTTGTCGAGAAGCTTCTCAGCCTCCTTGAGGAGCTCGCCCGCGAATATCACAGCAGTCTTGGTGCCATCACCCGCCTCCTCGTCCTGACCCTTAGCTATCTGCACCAGCATCTTGGCGGCAGGGTGCTGGATCTCCATCTTGTCCAGTATAGTGGCGCCGTCATTCGTTATAGTAATGTCGCCCAGGCTGTCAACGAGCATCTTATCCATGCCCTTAGGGCCGTAGGTTGTTTTGAGGATCTCGGAGATCGCCCTGACAGCCATTATGTTGTTCCTAACAGCCTCCCTCCCGTAGGTCCTCTGAGTGCCCTCCTTCAGTATTATCACAGGTATCCCGGTGGGCTCAGCAACCTGCAGCGCCATCCCATGTCACCCCTGCCACTTGGCACTCCGCGTCTCCTAAGTGGGACCACTTCTATATAAATGTTTCGCCGGGATAGTTATTTAGAGCCTAGCAGGCTCGTCCAGGGCGCGGTGAGAGCTTGGGTAAGGTGAGGACCGCGCTGGTCAAGCGGACCGCCCGCAAGCTTCTGGCAATGTACCCAGACCTCTTCACCAGGGACTTCGAGCACAACAAGAAGGTAGTCAGCCAGCTCATAGAGTACAACTCTAAGAAGCTCAGGAACCAAATAGCCGGCTACATAACGCACCTGGTTAAGATAAGGATGCGCCGGGAGGAGATGGAGAAGAAGGAGTAATGGCCCCGCGCGCATCGTAATTTCGAGGCCCGTGAGGCCCCCGGCCAGCCGTTTAACCAGCCCCCGAGCGGGTCTGTCATGCCCGGCGCGTGCCTGTCCTTGGCCGGGGCCGGGGGTGGGTGCTTAGATTGATTAAGTTCAACACCTGGGGCCCTTTAACATGGGGAGAGGCTTGGAGGGAGTCGCCAGGCAGAAGAGGGTTATAAGAATAGAGCTTTTGGCGGGGCTAAGGCAGGAGGCTGGCGGTAGGAAGTACGTTGAAGTCGAGGCGGAGGACTGGAGGGAGGCGCTGCGGAAGCTCAGGGAGATGTACCCAGGGCTGAGGAGCGTGATCTCCGAGAAGGGCGAGCCCGAGGCGGGCTACCTCGTCTTCGTGGATGGGGTGGACTACCGGCTCAAGGAGCCGGGGCCGGCGGAGAAGGTGGTGATACTCCCCGTTAACCATGGGGGTGAGGGTGCCCCGGAGCTTCTCCACGTAAGCTGGGATGATATCGAGGAGACGGTCTCCGACGTGGCGAGGAAGATCGAGGAGTCCGGCTTCAGGCCCCACGTTATAGTGGGAGTGATGAGGGGGGGCGTGGTCCCTGCCAGACTCATTGCCGACGCTTTGGGGGTGATGGAGATAGGAATCATGGAGGTCAAGCTCTATAAGGGAGTCGGGGTGAGGGGGAGCAAGCCTTACTTGAAGCGCCCCCTGATAGAGGACGTGCTCAACAAGGACGTTTTAGTGGTTGACGACGTCAGCGATTCAGGGCTCACCCTGCAGCTGGCTGTCAACGTTGTATCCCTCCACGGCGCTAGACGCATTAAGACTGCGACCCTCTACATCAAGCCCTGGACGAAGCTGGTGCCAGACTACTACTCGAGGTCGACCGATAAGTGGGTGGTGTTCCCTTGGGAGAAGAACGAGGTCATGAGGGAGCTGAGCTCGAGGGGCTCAGCTTCCGGCTATCAAGCGCTCTAGCCTACGACGTCTCCGGTGTCACCGTCTACGTGGCCACCCTCCTAGCCTCGAGGAGGCTGGAGCGCTGGGAGGTTGAGCGGCTGGCCCAGAGGATCCCTCCAGAGGTGCTAGCCGGCTTCCTGGACAGGGGAAAGCTGCATCCTTGCAGGGCTGCCTTGGCGTACGTCTACGTCCAGGAGGACAAGGAGATCGGGGTAGTCAGGGCTAGAGACGACAACATGCACTTCCTGCTCTACATGACCGGCGTGAGGCAGATACGCGACGCCGTCAAGGCCGCTGAGCCCTATGAGGGCGTAGCCCTAGCCTCCCACAGCAGGGAGGGGGTGGAGGAGGCCCTCCGCAGGCTAGGGGTCCGGGGAAGGGTTAGCTGGAGGCCCGGGCCGCCCTGCGTGGAGGACGAGCTTGAGGCAGTCACCCTCCAAAGGCTCAACCTGCTGTCGAAGTGAAGAGTGGACGGCTCGAGGTTTAAGGGGTGCTCAGCGAGGGTGACATACGCCCATCCCCCGCCAAGGGGGCGGGGCGGCAGCCGTCACCACTCATCATTGCGGGCCAGGCAGGGGGTAGATGCTGGGTGGTCCTCTTAAATAAACCGGAAGCTTTGTGCCGCCCACTTTTAAGCCGTAAGGGGCGGGGTTCAGCCCACGCAGGGGCTCACGAGGGTCTTTAGCCTCATTAGCCTCGCCGCGGCCTGGCACCACTGATACCCATCAGGTTGGGGGATTAGATTGGTGGGGTCGCTCGCCATTTATATTGCTGAAATATTTAAGGGTTTCGATTAGCGTGGCCTAGGCGGAGGCGGGGGAGGATGGAGAAGACGCACATGGACTACGCTTACGACCTAGACCTCGTGGTTAAGCCTGACTCTAGCGTGCCGGAGTTCGGCCGGGAGTTCGGCGCGTTCACGGGCGCCGGGATCCCGCTGTTCAGCCTGGGGGGAGGGGTTTACAGGAGCATCATCTCGGAGATCCTGGTCAAGTTCCACGCGCTGAGGGGCTACTTCGTGGTGGAGACTCCGATAATAGCTAGTAGCACCCTCTTCGAGGCCTCGGGCCACCTCAGCTTCTACAGGAAGAACATGTTCCTCTTCGACATAGAGGGGCACCAGTACGCTATAAAGCCAATGAACTGCCCCTACCACATACTCATATTCATGCACGAGCTCGCCAGGTACAGGAGCAAGGTCCCCCTCCCCTTCAAGATCTTCGAGGTCGGCAGGGTCCACAGGTACGAGCCGAGCGGGAGCCTCTACGGCCTCCTGAGGGTGAGGGGCTTCACCCAGGACGACGCCCACATAATAGCCCCCGGGGACGCCGCGGTGGAGTCCGTCTTCAGCGTCGTCGAGGAGATGAAGATGCTCTACGAGCAGCTCTTCGGCCTCCCAGTCAACAGGGAAACGGTGGCGCTCAGGCTGAGCTTCTCCGACAAGAGCCTCATAGGCACCGAGTTCATGGGGACGAGGGAGGAGTGGGAGGCCGCAGAGGGGATCCTCGAGGAGGCGGCGCGGAGGATAAGGAGGAGCCTGGGCCTAGAGTACACAGTGGAGCCGGGCGAGGCAGCGTTCTACGGCCCGAAGATCGATGTGATAATGAGGGTTGAAGAGGCCGGGACCACGAAGGAGTGGCAGGCGGGCACGATACAGTTCGACTTCAACCTGCCAAGGAGGTTCAAGCTCTACAAGCTGGTCAGGGACATCTACGGAGTCTCGGAGGTCTACATAATCCACAGGGCCCTCATGGGCTCGATAGAGAGGTTCCTAGGAATATACCTCGAGCACGTCAGGGGCAGGCTGCCGTTCGTCCTAGCCCCCATCCAAGTCCTCGTCGTCGCCATAAAGACGGGTGGAGGAGCGGATCCCGCGATAGAGGAGAGGGTGAGGGGCATAGTTGAGGGGCTAAGGGCTAGGGGCCTGCGCGCCGCCCTACTGGAGACTACTAAGACGAGCCTCTCCGGGGAGATCAGGAGGATAGAGTCGACCGTCAAGCCGCCCGTGACCGTGTTCATAGGCGAGAGCGAGGCGCTCCAGAAAACGGTGAGCATGAGGATCTACGACTACAGGGAGAGGAGGCAGAGGAGTCTGAGGAACGTGAAGGCGGCCAGCACCAGCGAGGCAGTCGACGTCGTCGAGGCCGAGGCCTTGAAGCTAGAGGAGCCTGTCAGAAAGCTGATAGGCTACGCCCCAAGGCTACCCGTAAGCCTAGGCCACATAGCCTAACCGCTGCAAGGCCGAAGCCTTGAAGCCCCCGGGCACACGGGGGCGCCTACTCTAACCAGCTAGCTTCTTCACCGCCTCAAGCGCTAGGTCGGCGTGTTTCTCCGCGGGCCTAACCCCTCTAATGACTTCCCTTATGACCCCGTTACCGTCTATTATGAACGTTACCCTCTCAGCCCTAACGCCGCCCCTGCCCTCGCGGAGGACGCCGTATTTCCCGGCGACCTCGCCATTGACGTCGGAGAGGAGCTTAAATTTCACCCCCAGTTTGCTGGCGAAGCGGGCGTTCCTATCGACGGGGTCCGTGCTCACACCCAGCACGGCCGCCCCTAGCTTCTCGAACTCGCCGAGTAGCTCGTTAAATCGGGCGGTCTCCCTGGTACAGCCAGGGGTCATTGCTCTGGGGTAGAAGTAGAGAACCACAACCCTGCCCCTAAGTGATGAGAGTCGAACAGTGCTCCCATCATGAGCCGGCAGCTCAAAGTCCGGAGCCTCCAAGCCCGCCTGGATCATAATCTGCACCAGGCAAGCATCGCAGCTACCACGAAACCTTAAAGCCGTGTAGATAAGGAAGATAATTCACTGTTTTAAAGCAGGAGAAGCGGGAGGCCGCGGGTGAGGCAACGGCCGTGAGAGGACCCCCTCTGGGGGGTGATCGGCCGTGTTTAAGCCGACGCGGTCGGCGTTCTTCGACCTCTCCAGTCAGGCGTGTTCCCCTGCTGGCGAAGCATTATTTAACTTAATTAACTCTTAATTAACTTAAACTAGTTAATATATTACCAAATCGTCTTGTGTTAAATGTTTTGACGCCCTGCCGGCTGGCGTAACAGGTATTAGTAGCCCCCGGGGGTCTCTGATTGATATAATGTGGTGATTGAGGTTTGCCGGGTCAGAAGGTTACTATAAGCGTGATAAAGGCTGACATTGGGAGCATTGCTGGGCATCACAAGGTTCACCCTGACACTATCCTCGCCGCCAGCAGGGTCCTGTCGGAGGCGAAGAGGAAGGGTGTGATCAAGAGCTTCTACGTGACTCACGTGGGCGACGACCTCCAGTTGATTATGACCCACTTCAAGGGAGTTGACAGCCCTGAGATTCACGGGCTGGCCTGGGACGCCTTCAAGGAGGCTGCTAAGGTCGCCAAGGAGCTCGGCCTCTACGCTGCAGGCCAGGACCTGCTCAGCGACGCTTTCAGCGGCAACGTTAGGGGTCTGGGCCCGGGAGTCGCTGAGATGGAGATAGTTGAGAGGCCGTCCGAGCCAATCGTGGTCTTCATGGCGGACAAGACCGAGCCGGGCGCGTTCAACCTGCCACTCTACAGGATTTTCGCTGACCCATTCAACACCGCAGGCCTAGTGATCGACCCCAGGATGCATGACGGCTTCACCTTCGAGGTCCTTGACGTGTACGAGGGTAAGATGGTGAAGCTCAACACGCCCGAGGAGTCCTACGACCTGCTGGCACTCATCGGCACGCCCGGCAGGTACGTGGTGAAGAGGGTTTACAGGAAGAGCGACGGCGAGATAGGCGCTGTCGTCAGCAGCGAGAGGCTAAACCTAATCGCAGGCAAGTACGTGGGCAAAGACGACCCAGTGATGATAGTGAGGGCTCAGAGCGGCTTCCCTGCGCTGGGCGAGATACTGGAGCCGTTCAGCTTCCCACACCTCGTCGCAGGCTGGATGAGGGGGAGCCACCACGGCCCGCTAATGCCTGTGGGCCTCAAGGACGCTAAGTGCACGAGGTTCGACGGCCCGCCAAGGGTTGTGGCTCTAGGGTTCCAGGTCCACAACGGCGAGCTAATCGGGCCCTCGGACCTCTTCGACGACGTGGCATTCGACGAGACGAGGAGGCTGGCGCAGCAGATCGCCGACTACCTGAGGCGCCACGGGCCCTTCATGCCGCACAGGCTGGGACCCGAGGAGATGGAGTACACCACCCTGCCGGCAGTGCTCGAGAAACTGAAGGACAGGTTCGTGAAGGTGGAAATGGGCTACACGCCCCACGTGAAGAGGAGCGAGGAACTCTCCGGGCCCGAGCACGACTGAGCGTCCTAGCAGGCAACCCTGCTCGGCCCCACCCACCCTACTAGTGCCGCCAGGCACCCTTCCCATACTTTTCAGCCCCCACTCCTCGACCCATGTTTCAGCCTCAAGGGAGGGGTAAGGTTGAATACGAGGCGGGCTCCTCCCGGTGGTGCGCGGCGGTGTTGAGCGGTGCCCGGAATCCTTGTCGTCAACTACAAGGCTTACGAGACGGCCTTTAGCGGTGTCGGGCTGAAGCTAGCCGAGGAGGCCGGGAAGGTCGCCGGCAAGCTCGGGGTTAGGGTTATCCTAGCCGTGCCGTCCCTCGTCGCCGTCAGGGTTACAGGGGTCTATGACGACGTCTACGTGCAGCACGTTGACCCAGTAGGGTTTGGAGCCCACACAGGCTACACTCCGCCCCAGTCCCTGAAATACGTGGGGGTCAGGGGCTCCATAGTCAACCATAGCGAGCACAAACTGATCTACAGGGATGTGGCCCGTATAGTTGAGGGCTTGAGGAGCGCTGGCTTGGAGAGCCTCGTGTGCGCCGACACCCCCGGGGAGGCCGAGGGCCTGGCCCACCTTGGGCCGACCATGATAGCCGTTGAGCCCCCAGAACTCATAGGCACCGGGATCCCCGTCTCCAAAGCCAAGCCTGAAGTCATAACCAGCGCCGTGGAGGCCGTGAGGAGGGTGGCCGACATACCAGTGCTGGCGGGCGCCGGGATAACGGGCTCCAGCGACGTGGAGAGAGCGGTCGAGCTAGGGGCCCGAGGAGTGCTCGTGGCCTCCGCCGTGATGAAGGCTAAATCCCCAACCCAAAAGCTCTGGGAGCTAGCTGAACCCCTAGCCTCCATCTAGCCGGGCTCCTAGAATGAGAGCACTTTCCTCTATAACTAAAATAACTAAAAACATGCGGGGAAGCTAGGGCTGCGGGTTACGGGTTTGGATGATTAAAAACTCACTTGGATCACGCTTCGTAGGTGCCCTCCACGCCGTGCTTTGGCTCAGGCGCTTTCTCCACGATCTCCCTGAACCTCTGCAGCGACTTTATGCAGTTGTCCACCATCTCTATAACCTTCTCCTTGTTGAGCATTATCAGCTTCCGGGGTCTCCCGCGTTCACCCTTCAGCTTACTGGTCTTAACCAGGCCCCTGTTGTAGAGGATGTTAATCACTCTCAAGACTAGAGGGTAGCTTACACCCAGCTCCTCGGCGATCTGCCTCGCAGTCAGCGACCCTCTGTCGAGCAGCATCTCAATTATCTCGGCAACCACCTCGGGGTCTCCGATGCCTATGCAGCTCACGAAAGTTGTAGCTTCGTCGCTCAACGCTGACACCCGCCCAGCCCACTTATCCAGCCGTCAAGATCCCGGAGTTACTGTTTAAACAATATTAATTTTTATTTTTACAGCATATATATAAGAGTAAGGGTTGCCTCATCAATTGCCTTCCCCCCGTTATACAGCCCTCGTAACCCTTACCCGGCTGGGCGCTGGGGCGGCTCCGGGGACTCGGAATCCTCGGGGGCGCGCGGGTTTACGCTGTGGCTTCTGCTTGGCGCGTTAAACCGTGCACTGTGAGGTCTTCTATATACTCACTCGCGTGTTGCCTGATCTTTCTCTCCGAGTATGCTAGTAGGCGCCTTAGGATGAGCCTGATGGGTGCCCCGTGGATGCCTCCCAGGTAGCCTCTCTCGATTATCCGTTCAGCCCATTTAATGGTGTGGAGGGCCGAGGCCACCATTGCTTCGATGTGGTAGTCTTTAACGAGGTCTCTGGTGAAGGGCTTCTCTCCCTTTAAGACCCCCATTGGGACGAAGAACATGGGCACTATCAGGCTTGGGTAGGGTTTGAGCCTCTCTATGAGCTCTATAGTGTCGTAGACGTCCTCCTCAGTCTCGCCTGGCAGGCCTAGTATAAAGGTGGCGGCGGGTACTATGTTGTTATCCGCTAGTATGGCGAACGCTTCCTCCACGATCTGCGGCCACTCCTCGATCCTGTAAGGCGCCGCCTTGGCCGGCATTATCTTCCGGGCGAGCCTAACGCTCCCCGTCTCGATGCCCACCTCGACGCCGAAGAACTTCCTAACGTCGTTGTCTAGGATCATCTCGGAGATCCTGGATACTATCCGGCCATGCTCCTCGGCGTACTTGACGGCTGCCAGGCTCGCGTGGCTCCACGCGAATCCCGCCCTGTACTTCTCCAGGTACCTTGCCACCATGCCGTGGAGCTTGAGGAGGGGCTCAGCGCGGGGCCTCACGACGTCGGCCCCGTAGAGCAGTACGTCCTCGCTGTGGAGGAGCACGTTCCTCACGCCGCCCTCGAGGTTAACCCTTATCTCCCTCTCGATCTTGTCCAGGGGCATGAAGCGCAGCGGCCTCAGGGTGACACTGCAGAACCTGCAGCCCCTGGGGCACCCCCTCATTATCTCGACTAGTCCCGTGGAGCTTGGAGCCTTAATGTCGGGTATCTCCTCGATGGTAGGCTCCTCTCCAGGTTTCACCACAACCTTCCCGGGCAGGGGATCCCCGTTGATCACCATCTCCGCAAGCTTGACCACAACCTTCTCGGCCTCGCCGTCCACCAGCGTGTCCACGGGCCACCTCTTCCGTGCCTCGGGCCACACCTCCCACTGCCACACGGCGGGGCCTCCAACTATCACCTTGAGGCCCCTACTCGACTTCGCCTCCCAGATGGCTGGGTTGCTGATGAACTCGATGAAGCTCTTCCTGTTCACGGGCTCCCTGCCGGTCGTCATCCACCACTCATTGCTGGGCGGGCCGAACGCGAAGTAGTCGTGGTGCCCGATGAGTAGCGCGCGGGCCCTCCCAGCGTAGAACGGGACGTAGTCTGGGTCGATCACGTAAGCCTTGAAGCCGGCATCCTGCAGGGCAGCCTCTATCTTGCGCAGGCCGTAGGGAGCCACCCGGGGCCTGCCGTACTTGTCAACCCTAGGCTTGGGGCAGGCTATCCACCTCCAAACCCTCTCTGGGATAAACACTGCCGGCCCGGTAGCCATGAACCCTATGAACGCGCGCCCGTGGTGGTCGCTCATCAAGCACCTGTCGGTGCTTATCACAAAGTCTACATCCAAAACCTTACTAGGCGCCTTCAGCATGCCCACGCACCCAATAAGCTTAGCTACTAATGCTAAAGGTTAATGGTAGACCGCCTCTCTAATATTTTGAGCGAGTATACAATTAAGAATCATATAAACACGATAAACTAGTTATCTTATCGAACAAGTCGCTGCAGCCCGTTAACGCGCTGGGCCGCCGCTAATTGCTTGTACGCCCAGCTGCCTTGGAGCCCGCCGCGCTCGACCCCACCCCGGTGCTGCCTATAAAACAGTCGCCCCACCGATGAGGAGGAGCCTTGGGGCCCGTAGCCTAGCCAGGACAGGGCGCCGGCCTTCGGAGCCGGAGGTCCCGGGTTCAAATCCCGGCGGGCCCGCCACGTTCAACAGGCAGCTTAGGCTGGACCCCATGGCCGCGTGGGGCTAAGCACCCCCTACCCTTCTATACTGCCGCGTGCCAAGTGCTAATGCTAAGTGTGAGCCCAAAACCGGAAAGGCAACCCGCCCCAGAGGAAGGCGGGGTTGACGCGTCTTGCGCGCGTTCTTAGTGAATCACGCCATTACCGCTGGACTCAGCTATATTACCCCCCCTCCAGTGGAGTGTAGCGGCTTGGCTTATGGGTAGGTGTGAAGTGGTGGCGCCATAGCGCAGTAGTGTGTAGCCTCTACTTGCGAGGACAACCACATAAATTAAATATATAGATACAAGCTTTTGCAAGAGGTTAAAGCGCTCCATAAAAATATATACTTATAAATAAAAATATATACTGCAACCACTTGCTTCTGGCGTACCTGGGCGGCAGTAGTGAGGCGCAGGTACGCCTTAATGGCCGTAGTATTCGTCGCCGCAGTTACGGTGGCCGTTGTAAACGCTACGGCATTCATCTACAGGACGCTGTACGGAGAGGTGAAGGTGACGGATATAACGGCGGGCCAGACTGAGGCAACCATAGCACAGTATGGCATAGCCTGCACAGGATTCTACATAAAGGGCGCACCCTCAGGGAACACGATTCAAACACAAGACGCGCTACCGGACGCTGGCACCAACAATGAGGCGCTAGCAGGGGGCAACAGCACGAACTGGTACGGCGTGAAGGTAGTGCTTGGCGACAAGGCATGCGAGTGGACCCAGAGCACTACGGGTGAAACGAACACCCTCTACAGAGATGCAACGGCATACATCAATGTAACCAATGGAGACTGGTACTTCAAGGATATACTTGGCTTCGGCTACCCAAGCGTCATCACAAGCCCAGCTCCTATCTATGTGACCCTATACGTAGTCACGCCCCTCAGTAACTCGAACATAACGAATGCTAGGCTAATAGTCTACAATGCAGCGACGGGGGCTCTAGAGGCCTCCATTGACCTGAAGAGCACTACCATGTCCACGCCCATCCAACTATATCCGGGCGATGGCTTGCAAATAGACCTACAACTGTCCACAACGGGTTCAGTGAGCTCTGACAGCTTCACAGTAAGATTCTACGTGGCAACAAGCCCTGAGACTCCAAGGTAGCGCCGCCAGCACAGCCTTAAACGCAGCTTTTCTTTTATTTAGCTTAATTATTTAGTTTTGAGGAGAGCTTGAGGTGGGTCTCTAACGACTAGCCTATGCGACGTCGAGGCGGCGTCTAAGGGTGGCGCGACGTGGCGCTAGGCACGGGAACGAAGCTTTTTTATGCGGGCGTCACAATCGCCCTGGTGCTGCTTGCCGGGAAGCTGTTACGCCTGCCAATAGCGCTGATGGTCGTGTACGGGTCCTCCATGAAGCCCAGTCTTCAGCCCTTCGACCTGGTCCTCGGCGTTGACCCGAGCCTTGCTGGAGGCGTTGAGAGGGGTGACATTGTTGTCTGGTGCTACCCGGGTGATGTGTGGAGGACTAGCTGCGTTGTCCATAGGGTTATTGATGTACGCGAGGTTGATGGGGAGTACATTTTGATTACTAAGGGTGACGCTCTCCCACAGCCCGACCCGCCTATACGCTCGTCTAGGGTATCCTACGTTGTCGTTGCCCACATTCCAAACTACGTCGTCCTCCTGTTGATCGCCTTGCTCTATGGAGCCGGCGTAATGTACTGCTACGTCTACCTCCCCTACACCTCTCACAGGCGACGCTTACCCCTCTACCCTGGGGTAATGGCGTCACTCTTAATCGCATATTATATAATCCTTGAAGTCGCCTTCATAGGCTTGAGCGCGCTCGACGTCTCACCTATGACTATCAACTTCCCAGGGCTTTACATGGAGGACTTATCCTTCAACCCCCGCCTGGGCCTTGTAAACATCACGCTAAGCTACAATTCGTCCCTCTTCCCCATTCAAGCACCCGAGTGTAGGGTAGTCGCGCCCGTCAATGCAACACCCATTCTCGAAGAATTCACCGTCTCCGCGGCTAATGGTAGTGCCAACGTTGTTCTACGCATACCGCCCAGCTTTTTCCATGAGCTCTGGAGGGTGGACTCGGAGCGCTTCTCCCGAGAGGCTCTTCCACCCCCTCCAACCAGGGTGGCCACAGCGATAGTGCTCAACTGCACGCTCCCCTTCAACAAGGGGGTTCTGAGGAGCACCTACCCCCTCCTGATGTATTGGATGGAGCCTACTATTAAGCCCTCCTACGGTAACGGCAGCGTGCTTAGCGTGCTTATAGAGAACCACAACCCGGTCCCGTTCAATGTGAGCGTGGAGGTTTACAGCCACTACCAGAATAAGGTAATCTATAGGAGGGACGTTGCACTGGAGCCTTTCGCCGGCAGCGTCGTGGAGCTGCCTAAGACCAGGGAGGGGGACGTGCTCGAGGTCCGAGTCTACTACGTCTTCCTAGGGCATCTTAGAGGCGTAAGGGTGACTGTGCATGCCTGACTGGAGGGGAGGTCCCGCTACGCGGGTCTACGAGGAAGCCGCCTTGGAGGCGACGCGGTACTACATGCTTGGACGCCTAGCTAGAATGGGCCTTGCCGCGTGCTCTATAGTAGTCTTAGCGACCTCAGCCCTCATACTCTGGCTGCACGTGAAGCCGCTGTACACGTTTAGAGGCCTTCTAGTTCATGGCGAGGTGGGGCTTGTACGTTACAGGCTCTCCTTCGCCGGGGGGCCTCTCGAGGTCCCGGTGCTGGACTCGATCAACAGGCTCTCGTTCATCCTAATACATGGGTCGATACTGTCATCCGCCCTGGTAGCCCCGGCGCTCGTAATGGCTGCTGTGAAGCCGAGGATCGCGCGCGTCTACCTCGAGATAGCCGCGGCCGGCAACGTTGTGGGGGGGCTGACCACTGCGTTGCTAATGTCGTTCCTGCGCGTCCTGTACACGGGCATAATACCCTCAATACCAGTCACGCACTCCATACCCACAACATATGGAGTCTTCACCTTCTACGGCTCCAGCGGCTGGTACACGGAGGCGGGGCTGCTGAGCCTGCGCCTATGGCCCCTGTACCCGGTAATCGTGGGCGTTGAGATAGGCTCAGCCATAGCGATAGTATACCACTTATTCAGGTACTACGAGGAAGTACTTGAGCTACCACCCATACCGGTGAGCCCAACCTAGCACGAGCGGGGCCAGGTGGGGGGAGCCATGCACCGGCGGGGCACGGCGGCGAGGAGCCTCGCAGCCGTCGCGCTGCTAGTAGCCGCGCTACTAGCCATAGCAGCCTACCAGTCAGCACTCGCAGTCAGAAGCCTCAACGGGGAAATGAAGGTGCAGCCAACACCAATCATATGGTACGAAGACCCGGGAACCCCTAATGTAACAGTATCCATAGAGAACTGGCTGAAGGCGAACATAACAGTGGAAACCCACCCCCCAGACATAATCCTCAAAAAGAGGCATGCAATATACTACAACACGTTCGACGAGAACCCCTCAGAGCTTAACGCGTCGCCAGGCTGTAGTGGGACGTGGGGGTGGAACTCCACAGGGCATTACATCTATTTTGATGTCGGCAGCATGGGGACATCATATTGCTACCTCTACCCTTCAAACATTGACATTAGTAGCTACGTGAATAATGGAAGCAAAGTCTATGCGGCTGCTATAACGTGGCGTAACGGATTTCTACGTGTGGGCGTATTCCGAGTTGGCTACACGTTTCTAAACGATTCTACATGGGATAATTACCTCATAGGCTTGCGTAACGAGCCCTTACAGGGGAATACAGGGGATAATGCTAATGCTACAGCATACTATTATCAATACACTAGTGCTGCCAGCTACACTGACTACCTACTTAAACAGTCGTCTCTCCCAAGTGGTGCATGGGGGTTTGAGTACGGGTACCGTCACAACTTGAGTGCTGGCATAGATTTCTCTACATGGAAGGCCGGGCTTTGGGGCAAGGGCCTTACAATTAATAGCACGGATACCCTTCAGGTTCTTGAGGCCCATATAAATGAGACGTATAGGATCATGCCTAATAGGGTTGGGGTTGGCGTGCATGTAGAGTACGTAGAGTGGTGGTGGTGGTACGGTATAGTTTACTTCGATAACTTGGTTATAACTGTTGATGCTCCTCCATGGCTTGTTAACGTAACCGGGCTTCAACCCGGCTGGCGTGTTGTGCTGGAGAACTCCACTGGGGGGGTTGTGGATGAGGCTACTGCGGGTAGTGATGGTGTTGCCGTGCTTGAGGTTTGGGGGTATTTGATAGTCCCGAATGCAACGATTAAAGTGTATGACTCGGCCGGGAACCTCGTCGCCAATAGGACTTTTGACTTGGTTGTCGGCGGCGACGTCTACGAGGTTACGAGGTTTAAGGGCGTCATCCTTAGCGTGTACTCGAACCTGGCCACAGCGTTCAAGTCCAGGCTCGAGCTCATCTCTACAAATTGCACAGCCGGCAACACTTATGTATACATCTACCTCTACAACGCGTCGGGGTACCGGGTTGGCCCCATAGAGATTGTAAACGGGAGCCTGGCCGCCAATGCTACGAGTTACATCTGGATGGAGCCTCCCCCCGGCTGGAGCGGTAAATGGGAGGCAGGCTACATAGAGCTAGTGGTGTACGTGCCGATGGGGGTCTGCGAGGTCAGGCTGCGGCAGGAGTTCACCCCCTCGCCCGGCATGTACACTTATGGCTCCGTAAACGTAACTATAAAGTCGTCATAGCTGCTCCGTGCGGGCTTCCCGCCAACTTCACGACATTCAGCTAGAGGCGTGGTGAAGCTCCGGTCCTCAGGCCTTCCCGGGAAGGGCAAATGCTTGATCTGGAAGAGGTGACGGGGGTATTGGACTCGACGTGGAGGCGGCCTTCTCCGGCTTCAGGCTCCCAGGTTTCGGGTTGAATTGAATAATGTAATGATTGAGCGGAGAGCCTGGGGTTTGCGTGGATTCCTTGGGGGAGGCTAGCCTGCCGTGCTTTCGGCTAGCTCCCTTATTATCCTGGCTCCCTCCCTGACTTCGCTTGTCGAGGTTGCGAAGCTTATCCTCACGTGCCACCGCCCGGCCTTGTCCGGGAAGGCTTTGCCCGGCAGGACTAGTACTCCCTTCTCGTAGAGCAGCTTGTTCACGAGGGTGTCAACGTCGGCGTTGAGGGCCTCGGCTAGGCCCTTGACCCGGGGGAACATGTAGAAGGCTCCCTGCGGCATGTACGCCTCGATGCCGGGTGCTTTGGAGAGCTCCTCGTAGAGGATCCTTGCCCTCTCCTCGAACGTCTCTATCATCCTCTTGACGGGCTCCCAGGGGCCCCGCAGGGCGGCTACGCCCCCCTTCTGGGCGATGCTGGGCGGGCAGCTGTACACGCTCGTGGCTAGCTCGATTATCTTCGGCGCCACCTCCCTTCTCACAACGAGGTACCCAAGCCTCCAGCCGGTCATGCTGAACGTCTTGCTAAACCCGTTAACGTAGAGGAGGTAGTCCCTCCAGTCCTCCCAGGAGAGGAGGCTCGTAAACTCAACCCCGCTGTAGACGAAGTTGTCGTAGATCTCGTCTGCGGCGATCAGTATGCCCCTCTCCCTGGCAAGGTCGACGAGGGCCTCCAGCTGGTCCTTGAGGAATATAGAACCGGTGGGGTTGTGGGGGTTGTTGACAACTATGATCCTGGTCTTGCTCGTCACTTTCTCCTCTATCCTGTCAATGTTGAGCTTGAACCCGTAGCCCGGCTCGAAGTCCATGGGGACGTATACGGGCCTCCCCCCGAATAGTTTCGTCACCTGGGCGTAGGCGTAGTAGCTGGGCTCAGGTATTATGACCTCGTCGCCGGGCCGGATGTAAGCCGCGAGCGCCAGGAAGATCGCCGTCTTAGCACCGGTGGTCACTATGACCTCCTCGGGCTTAACGTCCGACTTGTACCGGGTGTTAAGGTAGTCGGCTATGGCCTCCCTAAGCTCCGGGATCCCGGCTGTCTCCGTGTAGCCGGTGAAGCCCTCGTCCAACGCCTTCTTGGCCGCCTCCCTTATATGCTCCGGGGTGACGAAGTCGGGCTGGCCTATGCCGAAGCTTATCACCCTCCGACCCTGCGACCTGAGCTTCCTAGCCAGCTCTAGGTAGGCGAACGCAGTCTCACCCATGATCTCGTCCATCACAGGGTTAAGGTTAAGCGCGGGGCTACCCGGCATCCCTGACACCTCCAGGATTCCCCATCGGCTACGGGGCGAAGCCCGGGATTATTAAGCGAGGCCAGCGCCCGCTGGGGAGGGGGATGGGCCGGTAATGCCCTCGTTGAAGATCCGTGTTAGAAGGTACAAGGCAGAGGAGCTCGAGGTGGGCGAGGTAGTCCTTGGAGTGCTCAGGCTTAAGGGCGAGGAGGAGAGGGAGGCCTCGGGTAACCCGCTTGAGGTACTGCTCTCCACGGCTGAGGCTGAAGCCAGGGGGAGGAGGCCCGACACCGACTACTACGAGGTTATAGTGGAGGATGGCGAGACGAGGAGGGTGCTGGGCGAGGGCCCAAGGTACACTTGGGGTAGGAGGCTCGCCTTCAAGCCGGAGAGGCTGCTGAGGGTGGGGATTGTGAGGAGGAATGCCTTGAACCCTCTCGTCAGCGCTCCCCCCAGCGAGGAGGAGCTGGAGGAGGCAGAGCTGGCTGAGAAGCTGGCAGGGGGCGAATCCGTCGGGGCCTACGTGTTCAAACTAGACGACGTTGAGTGGCACGACGTTGAGGGGGAGGTATACGTCTACGAGGGAACCCTGGCCCTGAGGGATCCGGAGACAAGTAACGTCGCTCTGGTCATCCTGGAGACCGAGTCTGGGAGGAGGTATCTTAGGGTTTCACGTGCTTCGAGGAAGAGTAAATCCTCTCGGACTCAGCAGTAACCAGGTCAATAATCGTTGAATTGTGAACCCTGATCAGGTGGAGGTACATCCCCTTCCGGGTGTAGGGGCCTTTATTGCAGAGCCTGCAGTACAGGTTACCCCCCTCCGCCTCGTCGACGAGCAGCTGGGAGACCCTTTTAATGGCCTCGACTACGTGCCTCGACAGCACCCGGGGCTCCAACTCGCTTGGATCCATGAGGCCGCTGGCTAGCATTGCAGTGTACTCCGCGATCTTCGCTTGGAAAACGCTTTTCCTAGCCACTAAGGGAACCCCACTGATTCCCGTGCACGCGGCCTGCGTTGAAATAGGTATTAAGCCCGCCTAGCCCAACTTTATTGTCGATATACGTCTATACCCTCTAGGCTCCATGACTACCGGCTGGATCTCCACTAGGCTCTTGAGGGGACTCGACTCCAGCTTGGGTAGTAGCACCTTCTCGATCTGGAAGAAGCCTGCGGTGTCCGTCATGTACACGGTTATCCTCACCGGCCTCTCTTCCCCGCGGGCCAGCTCAACCTTCTTCACGGCCAGCGCTGAGAGTGCGTGGATGTCGCTCTTACCCTTCCTGTAGGGGTACCTAGCCCTCCCCTCAGCCATGTCGGTGGCGTCGGCTACTTTAACTATGCCGGCTTCAATGGTTAGGGCCGGCACGTCCATGGCGGTGGAGTAGATGGCGTTCATGACCTCCGCTACTATGAGGTGGATTCTGCGCGAGATCCTCCCATCCATGATTTGGGGTAGGAGCCTGTAGAGGATCCCCCGAGCTAGGAGCGCTCCGATCAATTCATGGTTAACCCTATGGACGCTGTTCCCTATATCGTGGAGGTAAGCCGCGAGCAGGACTATGAGCTTCGCCTCCTCCACGCTGCTAGCCGTCCCACTCTTAATAGTGTCGAACTCCACGCCGCTACTAGCGAGGAGTTCGAAGATCTCCAACGCGCTTCCAGCCACTATCCTAGCATGGACGGGTCCGTGGTCGTTGTAGAGGAGCCTCGAGACAGCGTTAACGTTTGACATGTGGAGTAGAGCGCTAACCTCCGGGTCGCTGGTGAGAACGCTCCAGGCCCTGGCCAGCAGGGGCGAGGAGGCTATGTGCGTCTCCACCAGCCTGGGGCCAACCACGACAGCCTGTCGGGCAGCCACCCTGTCACACCCCGGCGTCAAGCGCCCCGCGGGTCACCCCTAGCCATCAGCTATCGGGCGTGCTCCTCGCGCTGTCTAGCATGGGCGAGCGGGGAAGGGCTCCCAGCCGGCGTACCTTGCGATGCCGGCGTTTTCACTGTCTATCTCCAGGAGCCTGTTGTACTTGGCTGTCCTCTCGCTCCTCGCGGGGGCACCCGTCTTTATCAACCCGTTCCCCAGCGCGACGGCGAGGTCGGCTATGAACGTGTCCTCCGTCTCGCCGCTTCTGTGGCTCACTATAACCCTCATCCCGCTCAGCATCGCTATCCTCGCGTAGTTGAGGGCTCTGCTCAGCGTGCCGACCTGGTTGACCTTCAGCAGCGCACCGTTCGTGGGCTTGAGGTCTTTAAGCTGGGAGAGTATCCTTGGATTAGTACAGTAGAGGTCGTCCCCCACTATGATCACCCTCGACCCCAGAGACTTGGTGAGCTCCGCGAAGGAGCTGGGATCGCTCTCCGAGAAGGGGTCCTCGAGGTACACTAGGGGGTACTCGTCTACTAGGGACTCGTAGAGCGCTAGCAACTCTCCGGGCTCCAGCTCCCTCCCCTCGACCCTGTAAACGCCCCTGTCCTCCAGGTAGAGCTGGTTTGCCGCAACGTCCAAGCCCAGGGCGAAGTCCCTTCCAGGCTCGTAGCCCGCTTTCTTGACGGCGTCGAGCAGGGTGTTGAGCGCCTCCCTCGTCTCCCTCATTGGAGGGGCGAAGCCCCCCTCGTCCCCTACGTTAACGGCTGAGGCTCCATACCTCTCCTTGAGGATTGACTTGAGGGTGTGGTACACCTCGACCGCCGCCCTTAGGGCTTCTGTCAGCGCGTCGAACCCAGCAGGGATTAGCAGGAACTCCTGCACGTCGAGATCGTTCCCGGCGTGGACGCCACCGTTTATGACATTCATGAGTGGGACTGGGATTAAGGGCGTTGACGGCGAGCCTAGGTAGGTGTAGAGCGGGATCCCGGCAGTGTCCGCTGCGGCCTTTGCAACAGCTATACTGGTGGCTGTGGCCACGTTGCCGCCGATGAAAGAGAAGTCACCGCTCCCGTCAATCGCCTCTAGAGCCTGGTCTATATACGCCTGCCTCCTGGTGTCCATGCCGATGAGCCGCGGAGCAACTACGTGCTCCAGCCTCGCGAGGGCAAGGCTGACGCCTTTACCCATCCACCTACGCCCTCCATCACGCAGCTCGGCAGCCTCCTTGCCCCCCCTGCTGGCCCCGCTTGGGGCTAGAGCCACGCCTATGCCTCCTCCCTCCGTCCTGACTGCAACCTTGACTGTAGGGTTGCCGCGCGAGTCGAGCGCCATGAAGCCCTTCACGCTGGATATGTAGAAGCCGGAGTCCACCTCGCCACTACCCCCGCCTTTCCTCTAAGACGTCCTAATAGGGGGTAAGGGGTTGTAAATAGAATTTGAGCCCCACGGGAGGCGGCGGGTGGGGTCTACATTGAAAATACTAATAATAGGCGCGGGCAGCGTCGGCAGTATATTGGCGGAGGAGCTGAGCGAGGCGGGTCACTCGGTTACAGTTGTTGACAAGAACGAGGAGCGTATTGCGAGGCTCTCCCAGTCCCAGTACGACGTTGAACCTATAACCAGGGACGCCACGGATCCCTCTCTCTACGAGGAGATCCAGATAGACTCATTCGACGTCGTCGTAGCGGCTACGGATAGGGATGAGGTTAACCTCTTCGTAGCGGCGATAGCCAAGATGAAGGGGGTCGAGAAGATATACGTTAGGGTGAGGAACCCCCAGACCGCTAGAATGCTTGAAATGCTTGGAATACGCGGGGTCATCCCTGAACCGCAGCTGGCGGCTAAGGTCCTATACTCCTTCATACAGGGATCCTACACCCTAGTAAACCTCATACCGGCGTTCGCGGGGGACTACATGGTAGTCGGGCTACTGGTTAGGCCTACCAGCCCGATAAGGGGGAAGCCCGTCGAGGAGGTTATAGATGAGCTGAACAAGCACGGCAGCCGGTTACTCGTCATCTACGACAACGAAAGCGCGGCGTTCTACGAGCCCAGCGAGGTGTCCTACATAAACGATGACATGCTATTAATAGTGCTTGCCCCCTCCGACGCCGTGAGGGAGATCTCGAAGCTAGTTTAGGCCTGGCACTACAGGCCGGGGGTGCAGCAGTTGCAGGAATTGAGCTTGGCATACTCGTTCATTGAAACAGTGAAGAGGCTGTACTATGAAATCCTGTCCAACGAGCTGCTGTCAAGGCTAGTCCTCGCCACGGCCTCTCTCATCGCCTTCACCCTGTTCCTCTACGCCTACAGAGGCGTTCTCAGGAAGATGGTTGAGGCCGGCAGGCTTAGCGAGGAAGCGTCCGCCAGGCTATACAAGATAATGGAGCCAGTCGTCATAGTCTTGATACTAATCACGATAGCGTACCTCTTGACGCAGTCGAGGAGCATTATAGCCTTCACCGCTGGAGTGGCGCTTCTAGTTTTAGCTGCGTCGTGGCAGGTCATGGCGAACTTTATATACTACTACATCGTGCTGTTCATGGGCTACCCCAAGAAGGGCGACCTCATCATTATGAGTGACGGCAGAGCGGGGCGAATCGAGGACCTGAGGCCGATGGGGCTTGTGCTCAGCGGCGTAGGGCCCGCGCGCAGGTGGTACTTCATACCCTACAGGGAGCTGTTCTCCCAAGGCTTCACCATAGCCGGCGATGTCTGCATTGTAAGGGTCAGAGTCACCGTGGAAGGGGTAACCCCGGATATGCTGGATGCCGTGAGGGATATCATTGAGAGGAGGGCTCTTGAGGTTAGGAGCCAGATCTCGGTGGCGCCGCAGGCTGAGAGGGCCCTAAGGCTCTACCTAGAGGAGATCACCGGCAACTCAGCGACTTTCGTCGTAACCTTTGTGACGACGCAGATGGTCGGCAGGGAGTATAGGCTGGTGCCCATATTACACCTGCTAGCGCTCGCCCTGCGCGAGGCGGGATACACAAAATTCCGCGTGAGCCTGGAGAGGCCCGAGTGGCCGGGGAGGTAGTAGGAGGCATGGCTAGAAAGCAGAAGCAGAAGCCAAACGTGTGCCCGCGCTGCGGGACTGTAGTCGAGTCTCCAGACAAGACGTGGACGCTGACGTCTCCAATACCCGACAAGAAGGGCAGGATAACGGTTACAGTGATGGGCTCCTTCACCTGCCCGAGATGCGGCTACAAGTGGAGGGCGGTGATTAGTAAGATAAAGGTTGGAGGCGACGAGGAGTCTGAGGAGGAAGCCCCCGAGCCCAGGCAGGGGGAGATAATAGAGATAGACCTAGACGAGGTGTACCAGGAGGCTGATAAGGCTTAGGGCAGGTGGAGAGCGTGGCGGCCCCCTCCCCCAAGCCTAAGACTGTTCTCGTGGTGGACTTCGGGGGCCAGTACGCGCACCTCATAGCAAGGAGGATTAGGGAGCTTGAAGCGTTCTCAGTACTCGTCTCGGGCTACCTGGGGTTGGAGCACGTCGCCAGCGAGGCCTCCAAGTACGACGTTAGAGGCATAGTCTTGAGCGGTGGGCCGAGCAGTGTGTGGGAGGAACAGCACGACGACATAGCCAGGTGGGCTGTTGAGAGGGGCGTCCCAGTGCTGGGGATCTGCTACGGGCACCAGCTCTTGGCGAGGATCCTTGGGGGGAGGGTCGCTAGGGCCCCCCGCGGGGAGTTCGGGCCCACCAGGGTAAGGGTGCTGGACCCGGACGTGATACTTAGAGGCCACGGCGAAGAGTTCACGGCGTGGATGAGCCACAACGACGCGGTAATAGAGCCTCCCCCAAGAGCTAAAGTGCTAGCAGTCAGCCCGGGGAGCCCTGTTGCGGCCATGAAATACGGGGAGCTGGTCTACGGGGTCCAGTGGCACCCCGAGGTTTCCCACACCCAGCACGGGCTTCGCCTGCTTAGGAACTGGCTCGAGCTAACAGGGCTACCCGGCACGTGGAGGCCCGGCAAGCTCGTCGGGGAGCTTATCGAGTACGTGAGGCGGGAGGTGGGCGGCGGCGTTGCGGTGGCAGCCGTCAGCGGCGGCGTTGACTCGACGGTGGCAGCGGTCATTGCGAGGAAGGCTCTTGGCGACAGGCTGATCCCAGTGTTCATAGACCACGGCCTCCACCCGCAGGGCGAGGTTGAGAGGGCCCTCTCCCTCCTCCGCAGGTCGGGGCTGGACCCCGTAGTCGTCGATGCCTCCGAGAGGTTCCTGGAGGCCCTCAAGTCGGTCAGCGACCCCGAGGAGAAGAGGCGCGTCGTGGGCAGGGTTTACGCTGAGGTCCTCGTTGAAGAGGCTAGGAGGAGGGGGGCCGAGTACCTAGTGCAGGGCACCATCTACCCTGACGTGATAGAATCCGGCGCGAGGCCTGGAAGCGACGTGATTAAGACGCACCACAACGTGGGAGGCCTCCCCAGAGGCCTTGGGTTGAAGGTGGTCGAGCCCCTCAGGTGGTTCTACAAGGACGAGGTCAGGAAAATCGCCCGCGCCCTAGGGCTGCATGCGGAGCTGGAGTACAAGCAGCCCGTGCCAGGGCCGGGGCTAGCGGTTAGGGTCGAGGGGGAAGTCACCAGGGAGAAGCTCGAGATAATCCGGAAAGCCGACGCTATAGTGAGGGAGGTTATAGAGAGCAGGGGCCTCCACAAGAACTTGTGGCAGTACTTCGCGGTGCTGACAAACTCCCGGGCGACGGGCGTGAAGGGGGATAAGAGGGCCTATGGCTACGTAGTTGCAGTAAGAGTCGTCGAAAGCAGGGAGGCGATGACGGCGAGGCCTGCAAGGCTGCCATGGGAGGTTTTGGAGGAGATAGCCTCGAGGATAACGGGCGAGATACCCGAGGTTGTAAGGGTAGTCTACGACATAACCCCCAAGCCGCCCGCCACAATAGAGTGGGAGTAAACCCCTCCACAGCCCCGGTGCCGCTACCCGTGAAGCCCTCCCCCGGGTTTCTGCAAAGTCTTCTAGCCGAGAGAAGCCGTGAGAAGTTGTTACTCGGCACTGGCGGGTTCGTATATTCCAGGGATCCCGCCGCCTTCTAAGTGTGAGGTGGAAGCGTGAGTGGGTTCCGGCCGCAAGGCACCCGCTTTCACCGCGTCCGCGGGACTCGCGGGCCTCCAGCGGGCACGGGTCGGTTAGATAGAAACGGTGTGGGAGCCTAATAAGGGGTGGCTTCGCCCACTTTACTCTCCAGCTTTGCCCTTCAGGTACTCGTAGAGGAGCCTTGCCCCCCAACCCGGCGCTAGGCCTTGGGGCCAGTATGCTGGCGGCTTGACCGCCTCGCCTCCCAGGCCTATGCCCGGCCCTGCTATGTCGAGGTGGATGTGCGGCTTGCCGTGGTTGAAGTGTTCTAGGAACAGCGCCGCGCAGATCGCCCCGCCGTACCTCATGGCGGCGTTTGCCAGGTCGGCAAGGGGCGCTTTCTTCTCGAGCGCCGGCTTGTAGTCATCCTCCAGCGGGAGCTGCCACACCTTCTCCCCGGTGACTTCCGAGGCTTTCTTCACCTCCTCCAGGAGATCCTGGCTCCTCGTGAAGACGGCGGCGATGAAGGGCCCGAGGGCCACGGCCGCCGCCCCGGTGAGCGTGGCTACGTCGATTACCTCCCTTGCATTCAAGTCCTTGGCGGCGTAGGCTATTGCATCCGCTAGCGTCAGCCTGCCCTCGGCGTCGGTGTTTGTTACCTCTACCGTCGTGCCATCCTTCATCCTAATCACGTCGCTGGGGAGGTAGGACTCGCCGCTCGGAACGTTTATGGCAGCGGGGAGGAGGGCCACGATGTTGACTTTCAAGCCGGCTCTGGCCGCGGCCCAGGTGACTCCCAGCACCGCCGCGCCGCCCGCCTTATCGGCCCTCATGTCGAACATCGACTGGCTGGGCTTCAGGTTTATCCCGCCGCTGTCGAAAACCATAGTCTTGCCTACGAGGGCTACGGGCTCGCCTCCAGAGCCCTTGTACCTCACAATTATGAGCACGGGCTTCTCCTTGCTGCCCTTGCCAACCGCTACTATGCCGCCGAAGCCCTCCTCCACCAGCCTCTCGTAGTCCAGCACTTCAACCTCCACGTTTTCGAGGCTGGAGAAGAGGTCGCGCACTAGCCTCGCGAGCTTCGACGGCGCCACCTCGTGGGGTGGGGCGTTAGCTAGGTCCCTGGCGAGGTAAACGCCCTCCGCTAAGGCGAGGGCCTCCCGGAGAACGCTCTCGGCTACGGTGAAGTAGATTAAGGACAGCCTCCTCTTCTTGCTCTTATCAGTCTTGAAGTAGTCGAACTTATAGGCGCCCAGCAGTGCTCCCACAACCGCCTCCCTGGCTTCAACGCCTTCAGTGGGCTCGACGATGACGACTGCGGACTCCGCCTTGTCTAGGAGGAAGGAGACAGCCCTAGCGTAGGCCGCTCTCAAGTTCTCGAGGAGCCTGGGCTTCCCGGCATCACCGCCCAGGCCGACGAACAGGATGATGCGGCCGTCGTGGTAGCCCTTAACAATCTCCCCCACGTCGGCCTTGAAGTCGCCCGACTCAATAGCCCCCGAGAGGACGCCTCCCGCCAGCTTGTCGGCTCTGGCAGCTACTCCTTCCAGGAGCGGCTTCTCGCCGCTCTTCCTAACAGGGACTATGATAGAGTTAACGCGGGCCTCAAGGGGGTCCCCGGAGGAGATTTCAACCCTCGGAGGCTTGCTGAAGATCAAGCCCTCCACCTCACAGCGCGGAAGACAGGCGTCGCCTCGTTTATAACGATTTAACTGTGGTTTAAATTTATACGGCATTAATGCGGCTTAATAGGGCCGCTAGGCATCAAGTGTTTGGACGGCGATGCCTGTAGCCTACACGGTAGGACACTCGAACAGGTCCCTAGAAGAATTCATCAAGCTTTTGTTGAAGGTTGACGCGTCGCTAGTCGTCGATGTTAGGAGGTGGCCAACTAGCAGGAGGCTTCCGCACTTCGCCAGTGAGAGGCTCGGGGAAGCGCTGCGCGCCCATGGGATAGAGTACACGTGGGCCCCGGAGCTCGGGGGCTACAGGCGCTTCGGAGTCGACGTGCCGCGCGAGCTCGAGGAGAGGGCTCCACATTGCCTGAAGTCGCCTGGGTTCCGGGCCTATTTCGTGTACCTGAGGGTTAACGAGTCGGCCAGGCGGAGGCTGGAGTGGCTGGCCAGGGTTGCCGGGGAGAGGGTGGTCGTCATAATGTGTAGGGAGAGGCTGCCCTGGCGTTGCCATAGGAAGCTGGTGGCGGACGTGCTAGTTCTTAAAGGCGTCGATGTCGTGCATATTATAGACGAGGGCCGGCTAGTCAGCCACGTCGTCCCCGAGTGTAGGAGGGGCTGGGAGTCGTGGGGGGAATAGACTGGTCATTGAGGCCGCTGCTCATAGGGGTTGTGCACCTCCCACCCCTGCCGGGCAGCCTGGCCTACGCGCTGAAGGGGGATCCCGTGGATCCCGCCGTTGTGAGGGGGATAGCCGAGTACGCCGTGGGCGAGGCTCGGAAGTACGTGGATGCAGGGTTTGACGCTGTAATAGTCGAGAACTATGGGGATAAACCTTTCAAGAGGAGGGTTGGGAGGCTAATCTACGCGTCTATGGCCATGGTTGTTGCGGAGGTGGTGGAGCGCGTCGACCGCCCCATCGGCGTTAGCGTGCTCCGGAACGACGCCGACGCCGCCATTGGGATCGCGGCTCTCGCCGGGGCATCCTTCGCGAGAATCAACGCACTATGCTCTGCTCGAGAGGCGCCGGAGGGCCGCATAGGCCCCGCTCTCGCGGAGGCCGCTGAGGCGCTGGCCCGAGTCAAGGCCCCTATTGACATAATCGCCGATGTGGACGTCAAGCATAGCCTTCCAGCCGCTCCCGGCTACTCTGCGGAGGACGAGATACACGAGTGCGCGTCGAGAAGGGGAGGCGTCCCGGTGAAGGCTATAGTGGTCAGTGGGAAGCGTACCGGGTCGCCTCCAGGCGTTGAATACGTGAGGAGGCTCGCCGAGGCGGCGAGGAACGCGGGCTTCGCCGTGCTCGTGGGGAGCGGGGTCACGCCGAGCCTAGCCAGGACCCTACTTGACGTAGTGGACGGATTCATCGTCGGCTCCTACGCTAAGGTAGGCGGGAGGACTGAGGCCCCGGTGAGCATGGAGAGGGCGCTCGAGATCGCTAGGGCGGTAGGTAAAAGGGCTTGAATCGCTCCCGGGGGCGGGCATTAGTAGAGGCCTGCCTCGGCGAGGCGTTTCCTGAAGAACTTGTTCTCCCGGGCCACGCGCTTGATGGCCTCCTCCACGGGCTCCTCGGGGTCGAGCTCGACTTGGATGAACACGCCCGTCCTCCCGTGCTCCCTCCTCCTCGTGAGGACCCTCAGCCTCTCAAGGGCCACGTCGACATCCACGCCCACGATGCGGGCGGCCTCGGCTTCCCTGCCTACTATCGAGTACTCGATGTGGCCCCACTCAGTCGGCTTGATCAGCTTGAGCCTCTTGTCAACGCCTGGAACCCTAGCCCCGCGTAGGACGCCCTCCAGCCCCAGCTCCCCGCCCCACTTGTAGAAGCCCCTCTCTCGGGGCCTCAGCTTCGCCAGGGGGTAGCTGACCACGACCTCCTCCCTGTGGTCGAGGTAGTAGTAGACTTTCGGTGTGTAGCTGGGCGTGGCTTGGATCAGCACCTTCTTATACACCTTGAAGCCGGCGCGCTCCAGCACTATGTCGACCATGTAGGGCTTCGGCGGCTCCACAATGACTATGTCGACGTCGCTATCCTCATTCACGTCACCGCGCGCTATGCTGCCGTGAGTTATCACCGGGAGCCCGAGCGCTTTCAGCGCCTGCATCACGGCTGCGGCCTTCCTACGCTTCTCCCACAGCAACCGCCACCTGCTCTCGTCATAGTATACTTCAACGTAGTCCTCCCGGCTCATGGCCACCAGCCGCGGGCCTCTGCCCCCCGGGTTTTAGAAGGATGGGAGCTTAATGTAGTCCTCTACAGTATCATAAACCTCCTTGAACCTCTTCTGGTGCTCCTCGAGGAACTCTCTCAGAAGCTTAGACGCTATCTGCTTGTCCGCGCCGCAGAGTAGCCTGCCGGCCTTGCAGTCGTTGTACACCCGCTTGAGTAGATCGTCGTCTGCGAGGTGGTAGAGGTACAACTCGTACACCGCGCACTTCTCAGGCTCACCCCCGAGCCTCCTCTGCTCCTCGGCGGTGGCTCTGCCCCCGGTGTACGCGTTCATCAACTTCCTAACGGCGACGTCGACCGGGTCGTTGAGGCTTATGTAACTCTCGGGCCTGCTGCTGCTCATCTTGCCGGACCCGTCTATCCCCCTCATGAGGCGGTGGTATGTTGAAGCGGGCTTGCGGGTGCCGAGTTCGCCGCTGAGTCGGTCGGCTACGTCGCGCGTGAATCTTATGTGGGGGTCCTGGTCCGGCCCGACAGGTACAACTACATGCTTGTACCCGCCAAAGTCGTCGAGTTGTGGGTGGAGTATGTCGGCGACCTGAGTGAGGACTGCCATGATTTTACCGGGGTCTAGGTCACCGTAGATAGCGGTCATCTCCGCCAGTGTGGCTTTAGCTGAAGCCATCTGGATCAGCCTGTAGTACGGCTCTCTGTAGTTCGTCTGCATGTAGAAGGTGGCCCTCTCCGGGTCGACCCCCAACGCTATAAGGTTGGCTACGTAGATTTTAGCGTACTCGATTATCTTACTCCTAGGAAGCCCCCTGACAGCGTACGCTTCGGCGTCCGCGATGACTATGAACGGCTTCGCGCCCAGGCTCTGGAGGTAAGTCACTTGGTCGGCAACCATTTTATGCCCAAAATGGAAGGGGCCGCTCGGCATGAAACCCGTGACGACTGCAACCTTCTCCCCGTTCTTTAAGGCCCTCACTATCTTGTCGAAGTCTCGGTGGGCGAAAACCACCCCCCTCCGGTAGAGCCTATGAAGGGGCCCGAGCTGCTCGAGCTTCGGTAGCAGGTTCTTCATGGGCTCAACTCCAAACACGGAGAAGAGCTTGTGGTAGTCAATGAGCACGTGGCCCCAGGGGTCGAATCTCTCAATGGACTCCATAGGCCCCGGCACCTAGCTACACTTCCTCGGCATTCCTAAAGGGTTAAATGGCTAAATAGGGTAAATGCGGGCTATTAACTACGTAGAGGGGTGCATTGAGCGATGCTGGTTGGCGTGATTAGTGACACGCACGACAACATTGAGAACACGGTTAAAGCGGCTAGGTTCTTCAAGAAGGAGGGCGTGGAGCTGGTTATACACCTGGGCGACGTGGTCTCCCCGTTCACGCTCGCGAGGCTGGCAGAGGCGCTTGGGGGCGTGAGGATAGAGGCAGTGTTCGGCAACAACTGCGGCGAGAAGCCCCTTCTAATTAAGACCGCCGAGAGGGTCGGCGCCAATATAAGCGATGGACCCAGGACTATTGAAGTCGGCGGCAAGAGGCTCCTAATCCTGCACGGCTACGGGGACCCCAAGACGACGCGTGAAATAGTGGACGCCCTGGCTCTAGGAGGCAACTGGGACGGGGTGCTCTACGGTCATACCCATAAAACCGACTACAGGTATCTCCAGGGGCGCCTAATTTTGAACCCAGGCGAGGCCGCAGGCGTGTTCGCGGAGCCCACGGTAGCCCTCCTCGAGACCGACACGCTCAGGGCTAAGATCTATAAACTAAAGGAGGTGGAGGTAGAGTGAGCGGCCGCTGTGGTGCAACCCCCGTTGTGCACCATAAACCTTGGGCCGCTACGCGAGGTGATGATGCACCTCGCAGCGTCCTCGAGCGTGGAGCTAGTCGGCTACGTAATCGGCTACAAAGCGGGGCACGAGGGTGAAATTCACGCCAGCGCCTTGATAATGGCTAGGAACATGTCGAAGGCCGCCGAGAAGGAGTTTATCGCAGAGCCGCGGGACATTCTAGTAGCGCACACGGTCGCGGAGAATCTGGGTCTCGACGTTGTAGGTGTGTTCCACACCCACCCCTCATGTCCTCCGGTGGTGAGCGCGAAAGACAGGGAGGGGATGAGGAACTGGCCCATCGTCTGGATAGTCGCCTCCCCGAGGGGGTTAGGTGCATACATGCCCGGGGGGAGCGGCGGGGGGATCGGGGAGATTAGGAGGTGCACGATCCGGTAGAGCAACGGGCTGCCCGGGTGCGGCTAGTCCTCCCTTCTAGCTAGCTCGGCTACAGCTAAGTAGGCGGAGACCCCGCCGAGCATGCCTGAGGAGGCTATCAATGCTAGAGTGGTAGGCGGGTCTCTAACGATGAAGTCTGCGTGTAGCGGCTTAACGCTTAACCCGGATAACTTGAATGAGTAGCTGGCGACTTCCCCTAAGCCCTCTATGCGGGCTACGTAGCTGGCGCCTACAAGCAAACCGGTAGCCTTGTCATAGTATAGCTTAGCGTAATCATACCTCCTAGTCTCACCGAACTGGTATTCAAGCGAGCACTCATAGACGTCGACCGGTAGGACGCCATACGGCGTCTCGAGAACTCCAGACGCGACTTTAGTGGCATTTACGGGGTAGTAGATGGCCAGGGCCTGGCTCGTGTAGAACAACGGGACAATATTGACTAGGACCGTGTCGTTTAGGCTGGGCAGGGCGTAGGGGCCGAGCCTCGTGGGTGAAAGCCAGGGTAGCCCCATTCTCTGCCCGTCGATGAAGGTGACCCCCCTTACGTAGCTACACGATGAAGAGTCTAGGATGAGGCGAACCGTGATGTTGTCGACTCCATCGAGCCCGTAGACGGCGTAGTTGAGCACGTACTCGCCCGGGGGGAGGTTTAGCGTGAAGCCCTCGCAGCTAACGCTGCCGCCCTCGAGTCTAAGGCGCTGAACGTTAACGGTGAACGCTACAAAGGAGATGATTGCGATCAGAATGAAGGTGAGTGCAGATAAAAGCTTGTGCTTCACTGCGACCCACCCGGCATGTAGTCCTTCGCTACCGCCTCTATCGGGGAATAGTGGAATTATTAAGGCGCTAAATTAGGGCTCAAGGGTCCTAGTGTGGTATAATTATTTTATTGAAACCGGTCAGGCTTAGCACTAGTATCAGTGTTGAAGCTTGTAGACCCGCCGAGAGGGCTAGGCCTCTCCTGCCAGCGACGTGAAGCATGAAATCCCTGACTAGCTGGCCTCCGTCCGTTACAAATAATGGGGCAGCGTTGATGAGAGCTAGGGCCAAGTTAATCATGTGTACCGAGTAGAGGAGTGGCCCGGGGCCGCTGAGTTTCACTATAACCTCGACTCCGAGCTTGTTGTAGTTTGGCGGTTTGACGACGTTTAGCACTAGCTCCCTCCCGTCGCGGAGAACGGTAAGCGTGAACTCAACCTTCTTCTCTGCTTCGTTGAATCCCAGCGCGATGAGAGCGTCGCTAAGGCTCTTCACGTCCCTGACCGGGACGTCGTTCACTTTAACTATTACGTCGCCGGGCATTAACCCTGCTACATCGGCCGGCGAGCCGGGCTCGACTCTGAGAACTAGGGCTCCCGACGAGAAGTGCCCGAGTAAGGGTGCGACCAGGAGTGCTAGCAGGAGGTTGACCGCTACGCCCGCGCTGTACACTTTTGCTTTGACGGAGAGAGGAGCCTCTGCCATTTTCTTCTCGTCGACTTCGACGAATGCGGCTGGTATGAACGCTATCAGCGCTAGGCCAGCGTTTTTGACTCCCACGCCCTCGATTCTAGCGGTGATGGCGTGGGCTGCCTCGTGCACGAGCACCCCTATCCCTATAGCAACTAGTACCAGGGGAACATCACGCCAGGCAATGGTTACCCCGGGTATGAGGGGTGAGAGGGGTGCAACACGCTCCTCGCTAGGCGCGAAGTAGTTCCGGTAGACGAAGTAGAATATGTTGGTGTAGAAGAAAGCCATAGCTGCCAACATTAAGGCCACGAAGACCCATGAAGTCCTCCGGGCGAGCCGGCTGCTAGGCGACGGCTTCATTGCCACTCCAAGCCTGAAGATGACTGCGAATGGGTACACGCTAAGCCTGCCCCTACCCTCCTTCCCCCTTCTTGCAAGCCATAGAATAGTAGTTGCGAGCCCGAAGCCTACATTCCACAGGGCAAACAGCTCCAGGCCTTTGTCCACGTTGACCACGCTCGTACCACTTCTTGATTCTCATGTAAGGGTTTCACGTGGACCGCCTTAAAATGTAAGTTGTATCCGTGGCGGGGCGATGCCGGCGAATACTGCTACGAGGGAGCCACCGGCGGGGATGGGGTCTCATAGTACTGCGCTCCAGCCGGGTGGGCTTGGAGGGGGGAGAGGCACGTCCACGCCGCACCGGCTCTGGAAAGCGTTAACCACCTCTCGAAACAGCTTCGCGAGTAGTCTTGAGCGGTCCAGGAATGGGTGCACTATCCAGCCTATCTCGGGTACACGGCAATACATGAGGTCTTGAAGTGTGCTGGATATGTTCTCGCTCGTCTCCCTAACTATCCTCTCCAGGTACCTGTATGGGTCTTCGGGCATAATGACTCCCATACTCTCTGCAATACCGGAGAGCTCGGCTGCCAAGTCGAGGGCCAGCCTTGCGGTCTCCTCATCGGCCAGTATTTCACCGTTGGGGATCCCGCGGATAGTCGTTATTGTGTTAACCACCGAGTTCACTATTGCCTTAAGCCAGCGCCAGGGCTCTATGTCGCTAACCGTTTCAACGCGGATCGGCGCTTCCAGCATCGCGGAGAGGATTTGGAGCTCCCCCCGGCAGTCGCGGCCTCGACAGCCCACTATGAGCCTGCCTGGCCCGCGGACTTCAACCCTGTTCAGCCGCCTGGCCGCCCCGAACTCCGCCACGCCGCCCGCAACTAGCCCCCTTTCAACCGTGCGCTCCACGATCTCTAGGCCGTAGAACCCGTTCTGGACGACCAGAAACAGCGGGGAGTGCAGGCGGCTCAGCCAGCCCGTTAGGGAGGGGGTTTGATGCGCCTTCACGCATATAAAGACTGCAAGGCATTCCCCCACGACGTCGCTCCATGAAAGCGTGGTGAAGGAGTAGCCAGGGCAGAGCCCGTGGACCTCGACTCGCTCGGCGCGTTTGCCTATAACTGTTACTGGAAGCTTCCCCGCGGAGCAGGCCAGCGTAGCACCCACGGCTCCCGGGCCAACGATGCAGACGTGGGCCATCCAGGCTACGCCTCCAAAAATAGTTTAAGCCATCAGCCGGCCGGTCATATAACGGTTTTCTGAATAATTCGGTAAAAAATGAATAAAAATGAATTTACCGTTTAAGGTTTAGCCTAGGCGGAGCGGGGGAAATGCATATAAAGAGTAAGCTTCGCCACCGTTGTGGGAATCCGAGTGAGGATAAATGTACCGGTGAGAGCTTTGGCTGAGGAGCAGCAGCTTGGGTTCAAGGTGGAGGAAGGCCCTGGGGGCAGGTATATTCACGTTCCTAAGGGTCTTTACAACGTAGTCGTTGACGTTACATCAATAAGCGGCGTCGACCCTAAGGGGTTGTATACGACTTATAGGGGGTACGATGTGGTCGATATTGGTAGGAACGCTGACTTCTATGAGGCAGCCTACCTAGTCCTCTATGGGAGGCTTCCCTGCGAGGATGAGTACAGGGAGATTAAGAGGAAGATTGATGGGTACAGGGGAGCCGTTCCCAGGAAGGTTTTCGAGGCGTTGAGGAACGCGGGGCCCTCTCACCCCATGTACTATGGGAGCCTTGGAGTTGTAGTGATGGGCCAGCACTTAGTATCGTCGGAGTGGAGGTTCGACGACGACTACATCTATGACCATGCACTCAGGATAATCGCAGCCATGCCGGTGATCTTTGCGGCGGGGTGGCATATTGCGCGAACGGGCACCTACATCGACCCGGATCCCAGCCTGCCCCACGCCATGGACGCTCTTAGGATGATAACGGGCAGGGAACCCACGTGGCTGGAGGCTAGGGCGTTCGAGACAAGCCTCGTTCTCTACATGGATCACGGGTTCAACGCGAGCACGTTTACCGTGAGGGTCATAGCTAGCACGCTCAGCGACCTCTACAGCGCAGTGGCAGGCGGCATAGGAGCCTTGAAGGGGCCCCTGCACGGGGGAGCCAACGAGAAGGCCTTGAAGATGCTGCTTGAAGCCAGGAAGGAGGCCGAGGAGCGGGGGAGGGACCTCGTTGACTACATCGAAGAGTTCATACTCAACAAGCTGAAGAGGAGGGAGAAGATAATAGGATTCGGCCACAGGATTTACAAGCGCCGGGATCCCAGGACGAGTGTTATAGCAGAGTACATACGGCAACTGCCTGAGGGAGAATACTGGCTGGCAGTGGTAAGGAAGGCCGAGGAAACGGCCTGGAGGGCGAAGCGGCTGCCGGCCAATATCGACATCTACACCGGTATCCTCTACTACCAGCTGGGTATCCCCCTACTCATGTACACGCCTGTATTCGCTATGGGCAGAGTGGTCGGGTGGTGCGCTCACTACATTGAGCAGGTGAGGAACAACAAGCTCATCAGGCCAGCGGAGAAGTACGTGGGCCCCATAGGGTTGAAGTACGTGCCCATGAGTGGGAGGTGCAAGAGGTGAGGACGTGGCGGCACGCTAAAGTGAAGAGGCGGGCGGGGAAGCGTGGAACCCCCGCTTGACCCCTTTACGCCCTTGAGGTATGCCGGAATCCCACCTCCTTGCTAACTACTATTGAGAATGCTCCTAGATCAGGGCAAGTGGCAAGACGGGCAAATTTTAAATACGGGAGAATATAATGGGGCAATTTGAGAGTTCTGAGGCGTGGTGTGTGGCTATGAAGAAGCTCGCAATATACATGACGCTAGCGCTCCTAGCACTCTCCGTCGCCGCGTCGATGACACTAGTCTCGAGGGCTCAGCTCGAGGGCATGCCGATATCAAAGCTGGACATTAGCAGCGTTACGGAGCCTCAGAAAGGCGTAGCGCTCGTTGGCAAGGGGTCGGCTGACATCTACGCCTGGCCCCTGACTCTGAAGTCCTACGAGGACATCTCCGAGGATATAAAGAGTAACATAGTGCTCGTCCCGACGTACACCGCCTTCTATGACATAGCGCTCAACCCGGCCTCCAACGTTTACGATGGAAGCCAGCCCGGCGTGATACAGTTAAAGGATGAGAACATCACCGGGCAGCCGCTGCCCGGCCTCCTCTACAGGGACCCCGACCCCAACAAGTGGCCCAAGCAGTGGGTTGACATAAGCCAGCTCTCTGCGGAGGACATCGCTAAGATAGAGTTCAACCCGTGGGGGGTCCAGAAGATTAGGCTAGCCCTCAACATACTAATCGACAGGGAGACCCTGCTGAGCCAGATCCTCGGCGGAAGCGGGGAGGTCATGCTATCAGCGATTAGGCCCTCCCACGCGGCAATAGAGTGGGTCAAGGATCTACCGACGCAGTTCGGCATCGTCCCGGCTGGCGATCCGCAGAGGGCCGTGCAGCTGTACCAGGAGGCGATTAACGAGCTGAACGAGATCTATGCTCCATACGGCTTCAAGCTAGTGTTCAAGGAGGACAGCAACGGGCACAAGTGGCTATACCTGCAGATGCCCGATGGAAGCCTCAAGCAGGTCACCGTCAACTTCCTGATAAGAGAGGAGGATGAGAGGAAGGATATAGGGGAGCAGATAGCCACCTGGATCGAGGAGTACTTCGGCATTAAGGTCAACAGGTTCATCAGGAGCAGGTACGTCGTCATACCCATGTTCTACGGGAACAACCCTGTCAAGACTCTGAGCGAGCTAGGCGGGATCGCCCACATGTACACCGAAGGCTGGGTCAGCATGACGGATGACCCAATATTCTGGGCGAGGTACGACGCGGCGTTCTTCTACGCCCCCCTCAGGGGCTACGGGCCCAACCACAGGGTGACCCAGTGGTGGTACTGGTACAATGAAACCCTGTACAAGCTAGGCTACAAGCTCTACTTTGAAACCTACACGCCCGACAGGGTAAACGAGCTAATAAACGATGTAAAGGAGATGGTTAAGGCCGGCCTGTGGGAGAGCATGAGGATATTCCTCGTGAACACCGCCGAGTACTTCAGCGTCAACAAGAACACCGTGACTAAGACGTTCTACGGGAGGACGAGCGGCCTCTGGAGCCTCTGGGGCTACAGGTACGCCTGGACACTCGACGGCACGCTGAGGGTTATAGAGTTCAGCTCCCAGGGAGCCCTCTTCATGAGCCCCTGGAACCCCGTGCTGGGCTTCCAAGACGTGTACAGCATGCTAATCTGGCAGCAGGTCAGGGACTACGGCCTCTACCCGCACCCGGTCACGGGGATACCCGTGGAGATCAGGGAGCACGTCAGCGTTGAGATATATAAGAATGGCACTGAGATGCCGGATAACGCTCTAGTCTACGATCCGGTAAAGGAGCAGTGGATCACAATAGGCGAGGCTAAGAGCGAGAACGCAACGTACCTGCTAGGCGCTGGCAGGTACATCTCCGGGGAGACCAAGGCCTACGCGAAGGTAGTATTCAACTACGTCCTGGGCAAGTGGCACGACGGCAGCCCGTTCACGCTGGCCGACGTGCTTGGAGGCTACGCCTTCTCAATGGAGTGGGCTACGGACGACTCGGAGGTCACCGGCCAGCCCGACCCATACTATGACAGCGAGTTCGCCGAGGGAGTAGCGGGAGTGCTTGACTCCATCCTCGGCATAGAAGTCATTAACGACACCGCTATCGCCGTTTACACCGACTACCTGGACGTACACCCGAGGCTGATAGCGTACCAGGTAGACCTGTTCCCGTCGGTCCCGATACACCTCTACGCCGCCATGGAGTGGGCGGTGGTCCACGACCCGCTGCCGGGCACCAACCTAGGCTGGACCACGAGGGAGGCCACTGGCGAGATAGGGATTGACATGCTCACACCCGAGCACGTGAAGGCGGTGAAGGAGGCCGCCCAGGCCATTCTTAGCGAGGGCAGCATCAAGTACTTGAACGGCCTCAACGAGAAGGCTGGAAGGGTCATATTCAGGGATGGAGAGCTACAGGAGAGGATACAGGACATGCTAGCGTTCATGGACGAGTACAACAACTTCGCCATATCCGACGGGCCGTTCAAGGTGGTCTTCTACGACCCCACGGCTTACGTGCTAAAGCTTGAGAGGGTAAAGGACTACCCGCTCAGCGTGTACCCGCCCGAGGAGGTCTACCAGCCCGCTCCACCCGTGCCGCCGGGCATGTCGATGCCGGCCCCGCCCACGCCGACTACCACCACCACTACGACCACGACTACCACTACAACCACTTACACTGGGACCGAGACCACGCCAACAGCTACTGGGACACAGACCACTACCACTACCACCACTACTACGACTACAACCGCCCCGACTACCACCACTACAACAACTACTCCGGCAACGTCGCCCACAACACAGCCTACGCTTGGAACCACAACAACGACTCAAGCAGGCGGTGCAGGGACTGGAACGGTGGCCATCGCGGCTGCTATAGTCATAATAATCATTGCAGCCGCTGCGGTGCTGCTACTGCGGAAGAAGTAGCCTAGGGAATAGGGAAGCCGCTGAAAACGGGGAGGCCACGGCAGCGCCCCCTCCCCTTTCCCCTTTCTTATCACCTCCCGGCGGGTGTAGCTGTTTGCCTGCTAGGATTTGCGTATGACTAGTATTACTTAAAGCCCTGCCGTGACGCAGGCGGTAGGCGAGGGTGGACTCGGTGGCTTCGCTGGGGAGGCTCGTCGTTGTAAAGCTGACAAACGCTGTTGTAACGCTTTTCGTCGCGTTATTCCTTATATCGCTGATATTCTCGGTGTTCGCGCAGAGCACTCTCAAGAGCAGGGCCGACGAGGAGGCAATGATGGCTTGCAGGCAGATGGAGAGGTTATACACTAACCCCGAGGAGTACGAGGAGGCTTGCCAGGCGCTCCGGGAGCAGCTATATGCAAGATACGGTCTTTACGATTCCGTCCTGGAGAGGACTATTAAGCTTATGAAGATGAATCTGAAGATGGATTTTGGCAAGGCTCGCGAGAGGTATCTCGGCGGCACGTATGATATAAAGGAGCAGCTAATCATAGCGCTTAAGAACACTATCATACTCTTCACGACGGCCCAGGTCATAGTATCAATAATAGGGATCCTCTTGGGCTTCGCCATGGCTAGGAGGCCGGGGAGCCTGCTTGACAGGAGCCTCTCCCTCATAGCAATGATTACTTACAGCTTGCCCATGTGGTGGGTGGGCTTACTGATGATACTCATCTTCTCCTTCTACATCCCAATTTTCCCGGCTGAGGCTAAGGAGGTGTACAGCGCCGCTGCCCAGGTTCGCAGCCAGTTCCTCAACTCCTTCCCCTACGCTAGCATGTCCGGCCTCTCGGGCTTGGAAATAGTTAAGGCGGCGCTCCACAATATGAAGACGAGCATCACCATGACGCTGAGCGTCGTGAGGGTCTGGATGTACTACATGGCCCTTCCACTAATGACTGTTGTCCTCGTAGCCTTCGGCGGGTGGGCCTACATTGCGAGGAACCTAGTCATTTCAACGCTTCAGGAGGACTTCGTCATAACAGCCCGCGCCAAGGGGCTCCCGGAGAGGAGAGTGCTCTACGGCCACGTGCTCCGAACAGCCAGCCCGCCCATCGTCACGTACCTAGCCCTAGGCCTCGTGGGTAGCTTCGGTGGAGCTATAATAACCGAGACCGTGTTCGGGTGGCCCGGCATGGGCCTGCTCTACTGGCAGGCAATACAGGGGAGCGACACGGCGCTCGTCGTAGCCATCACTTACGTCAGCGTGCTACTATTCGTCACAGTCATTCTAATACTGGACTTCCTCTACGTCCTGCTTGATCCAAGGGTGAGGCTCTAGGTGGTGTAGGGTGGTGGCGCTCGCGGGTGCCAGGACCTGGCGGGAGCTGGCGCGCTCGGTGAGGAGGTTCTTCAGCGAGTACAAGCGCTCCAAGATAGGCATGACAGGGCTGATACTGCTGCTGCTCTTCGTAGCAGCCGTCGTGGCGTACCCAGTTATCGGGGAGCCGGAGATCGTGAATAACTGGCTGCGGAACCCCCAGTACTTCGACGGAGTCTACCCCAAGAGAGTGCCGCCCTGCTGGGTTTCAAAGTTTACCGGGAAGTCCTATAGCACGCGTCAAGTGGTGAATGGTGACGAGTTAATCCAAGCCGAGGAGTGGGGCTCTGCTAAAGTTCTGGATCCAGTGACGGGTGAGGCTAGGGAGGTGCCGAAGTACACGTATAGGGTTGAGTTCGAATTCATTGTTGACGGAGACGTGCCGCCCAGAGAGGTGACGCTTGAGTTTGATAGGATAGCCTACAACGTCACCCTGTACGCCCCCAACCTTGACCCCTACAGGTCTCTGGTTAGGAGCTTCCTCAGCACAGGCTACGACTTAAACACGGTGGCTCTAATGCTCTGCCCCGAGAAAGCCGGCGGGCAAGTGACCGTAGACGAGATCGCCTATTGCCTCTACCTTAAGGATTTGGAGGAGAAGCTTAGAGAGAACTTGACCCTAAGTGATTTAGTGAAGGCGGGCTTGATGAAAAGGATGCCTCTAAACGTGACGAAACTCTACGTTTACAGGCCCGACGGCCTCGTCTTGAAGTTTATAACTCCCCAGCGCCCTGTCTCCATACTGGAAGCGTTCGGCACCAACCCGTTTAGCTACAACCTAACCCGTGGCGGCACCGCCGGCCAGGGGGCTGGAGGCGCCGGCACGACGGGCGTGAAGAGGGTTAAACTCGTAGAGGGGCTGCTCTCGAGGAAGATAACAGTCACTGTTAACGGTGAACCGGTCTCAAAGCTTATAGCCAGCGGCGCCGTGGAGGAGCTCTTCAACGTTACAATAACGGATGCCTCCCAGATCGACTTGCGGTCGCTGGTGTTCGGCGAGAACCTCACGGCGGTAGTGCTCGAGAAAAAGGCTAACGTGCCGGCGCTTAAGGGTAAGTACAGGCTTGTGCTGGAGATAAGCGGTGCCAACGTTACGGAGGCGAGCTTCCACGTTAGCAGGGCGATCTCCACCGGCGCCTGCTACGGCCTCCTGGGCACTGATAACATGGGCAGGGATATCTGGCAGGGAGTCCTCTATGGAGTAAGGTGGGCCCTGATAATAGGCCTCTTAACCAGCGTGATCTCAGTGTTCCTGGGGGCAGTCTACGGCGTCATAAGCGGGTACTATGGCGGGCTCGTAGACGAGGTAATGCTGAGGATCGCCCAGATAATCTACTCGCTGCCGGTGCTCCCCCTGCTTATCCTGCTAAGCTACGTGATTAAGCCGAGCATCTGGACCCTGATACTAATCCTAGTGCTATTCTCGTGGCCGGGGGTGGCTTTCGTCACGCGGAGCATGGCGCTCCAGATAAAGGAGTCCGTCTACGTCGAGGCGGCTAGGGCCCTCGGCGCCAGCGACCGCAGGATAATCATGCTGTACGTGTTCCCGCAGATACTGCCATACCTCTTCGCCAGCATAGCCCTCAGCGTGCCGGGCGCCATACTGGCCGAGGCGGGCCTAAGCTTCCTTGGGCTAGGGGATCCCTACACGCTCACGTGGGGCAAGATACTCTACGACGCCCAGAACGCCTCGGCTGTCCTAAACGGCATGTGGTGGTGGGTCGTCCCGCCGGGCCTAGCCATAGCCCTCGTTGGCATGACGTTCGTGTTCATTGGAAACGCTATAGATGCAATACTGAACCCGAAGCTCAAGAGGTAGCGCCTAGGAGCCTGAGGATAGCCCCCCTAGCCTCCTCGCTTTCGGCTAGGATCACGGTAAGCCTCCTCTCCAGGCCCCCGGTTTCGGGGTTCACCACGCGAAATCTTCCACTGCCAGCTTCAGCCCGGTAGACTCTCCACACCAGCCTAGACCCTAGTATCCTCCACGACCCCGGCGCCGTGCCGCCGAACGCGTCGAGGCACAAGCTGTAGGCGAGCCTATACTCCAAGCCGGGAAACACGGCCTCCCCCAGCGGCTCGCGGGGGAGGAAGAGGCCCGCGATGATGCTTAGCAGGGAGCGGCGCGTCTCAGAGCCCCCTCCCCGGGCCGCTAGCTCTTCGAGTCTCTCCATGGACCGGGCTATGTGGGTAATCACGCCTTCAGGGCCCAGGAGGGGCTGGGCGGCGGGAACCCCCTCCGGGGGAGAGGCGAGGCCGCCCCTGGGGGGCTCAAGGAGCAGGCAGACGTGGTGGGGCTTAGCCTTGGTGATCAGGTGGGCCTCGGCGTCAATGGTTTTCTCCACTCCCCGGCCTAGGGAGAGGCGGAGCCTGTAGAAGGGGAGAGCGAAGCCGCCGCGCAGTCGGGGGTCAGCAAAGGCCACTTCAAACATCCCCCGAAGGGGTCTTCGATAGCTGGTATCACCATCCCCCAAGTAGCCGGGGGGTGTAGGGCCTTATTTCCCCTTCGAGCCGGAGGCGTGTCCCTCTAAGCGAGGTCCACGACGTCGGCTTCTTCGAGCAACTCAAGGGTTTTGGGCACTATTTTAGCGGCGCGCGTGCCGTGCTCGGCGGCGATCAATTCAAGAATGTAAGCGAGGCTCCTGCTGCCGTCCGCTAGCAGCTGCGGTTCGATGAGCGCTGCCGTGTAGAGGTCTAGGCTCGAAGCCTTCAGCCCCTCACCCTTCAAGGTCTCCTCTAGTTTAAGCGCCACGTCCAGGTTTAGGCCGGCTAAAACGCTTACAGTCATTAACGGGTACGACTTTAGCTTGGGGTAAGTATTCCTCATCCACTGTTCCCAGACATCGCTAGAGGCGCCCGCCTCTTCCACCCTGGAGGGCAGGCCCAGCGCCGTTTTGAGCGTGGTTAAGGCCAGCGCTAGAGCCACCCTGTCCCCTCGGAGTTCGTGCCTCTCCGCCAGCCTCAGCACGTAGTAGCTGGCGAACCTGTCGAGAGCCCCTGCGCCGAGGCCTCCCCCACCGCCGGCCTGGGCGGCTAGTATCGAGGCAAGGGCGGCGGCCGCCGCCTTCAGGTGCGTCTTGGAGATTCTATCGACGTCGTCGTAGTCGCTGTGATAATACTTATCGGGCCACTGGTTCAGCATGAAGGAGGAGGCGCCGGCGTGGAGGAATGGGACGTGGTCGCTGCCGGCGGTGAAGGGATTTAGCTCGAGTTCAACGCCTTCATTGTAGTAGGCTATCCTCGCGAGCGTGTAAGCCTCAGCCACGTCAGCGTTTATCATGGGCGCGGGAGGGGCGTGGAACCAGTTCCCGCCTACGTCCCCGTCTCTGCCGCCGACCATGTCCAGGTTCGCCGCGAAGCGCGGCCTGTTGCGCCGAAGCGCGACGAGTATGGAGCCCGTGAACTCCGGCAGTAGGTAGAGGGTCACGCTGCACGGGAGCCTCCCCGCCTCCGAGGCCTCGGCTAGGGCGAGCGCCGCCTCAATCAGGGCTGCGACCCCGCTCCCGTTATCGTTCGCCCCGGGCTCCGGGTGGCATGCGTGGGCGACCGCGGACGCCAGGCCCCCGCACTCCGGCCCATCCCGCCCCAGGACCGTGACCTCGAGTATGGGCACCCTGCTCTCCTCCGCCACGTCCGAGTCCACGAAGAGCCGGGCGATCCTCCCGTCGCCGTTGGCGGCTATGGAGTAGGGGATCGAGACGGCTGGGATCCCGTACTTCCTGATTAGACTCGCCGGCAGGAAGATGCCTGCGTACGGCGTCGCGCCCGGCGGCAGGTCCCTCCTATAGTAGGCGACCGCTGCGGCGCCCGCCTCCGCCGCCATCACGTAGGCCAGGGGGAGGCTTACCCCCGTGACGAGTGCAATTTTCCCCTTGGCTTTCTCGTACTCCCAGGGGTCGAGGGGGTTCCTTATGAGCCTCAACTCGGCCTCCAGCACGCCTTCAGAGGGGGGCGTGTGGGCCGCGGCGAGGGTGGGCGCGCTCTCCAGGTCAATCCTAGCACCGCCGGAGACCTCGAGCCAAGCCTGGTGGACGGTCCAGCCGGGGGGCGGCGGGTAGGAGTCTGGTAGGTGGGAGGTGCTCACCTCGACGAGGCTTGCCTCAACCGTTTCCGGCCCCCTCTCGTACACCTCGTACTCGAGCCACTCGAGAGCCTCCCGGAGCCCCCGCCCCAGCTGCACTCGGTTGAAGCTAGTGAACGCCTTCAGGATCCTGAACGCGCGCATCGGCTTAACGTGGCGCGCGTACTCCACGTAGTCGCGGTAGTTAGGCCTTGGCTTCATCCCGAGGCATCCTCCTTAGCCTCTCTAGGAGATCAATCGGGGCCTCAATATAGTGTTCACCGTCATCCTCGACTATCCTGAGGCCGAGCCTTTCGAGTTCCCGGGAGTACTTGTCGCTAGACACTATATCCTTTACTATATCCTCGAATAGCTCGTAGCCCGTGTTGCTCGGCAGGCTCTTGTATAGCCCCCTGAAGGCTATCTTCAAGCGCTTCTGGCCCGCGGCCACTGCTGTGGGGATCACTATGTCGCCCCTCCTCTTCAGGTACGCCTTTAACGTCTCCAGCAGAGCCTCCACAGGGTTCATCTCCCCGGGGCACCCGGGTAATGGTAGGGGATTACGGGCATGGAGAGTTATACGCCTGCATGTGGGGGGTTAGCGCCCTACTAGCCGGCCCGTTAGTGGAGCCCCTGCTCCACCCGAAGCCGGCAGCGGTCACGAGGCTCGTTGGCCATAGGGATAAGAGCGTCCTGGACTTCGCGGTCCACGCGGTTGCCCTAGCGCAGGGCATGATGGCTTCGTGCGCGTCGAGAGGCGACAGGGTGGCTGACGGGTTAAGGGTTTACAGGCTCATGCTCGACAGGCTGGGCATCCGGGGAAACGTGGCGGCAGGTACCGCATTCCTCATGATACCTCTAGCCGCCGCTCTGGGCGCGGCTGGGAAGAGTCTAAGCGCACGCGAGCTGGCGTCGCTAGCGTCGGAGATAGCGGCCTCCTCGGGGCCCCGGGCCACCCTGGAATACTATAGGCTGCTCGAGCGCTTGAGGCCATCCCACCTCAGGCGGTACAAGGGGCCTGTGCCGGCGGTTGGCGCCAGAGGACCCCTGCCCCCGCTGGTGGATGTGCTTAGGGCCTCCTCGTGGGATCTGGTGCACTCTGAAGTGCTAGGGGGCTACCGGAGAACGCTCTCCGTGGCCGAGAGGCTTGGATGCAGGCCTCTCAGGCCCGAGGAGCTCGAGGAGAGGGCGCTGGCCGAGATGCTAAGGCTCCTCGCGAGCCACGGAGACACGCTGATACGGGCTAAGTGGGGGTCCAGGGCGTACCTCCAGGCGAAGCTCGAGGCCCGGGAGGCGCTCTTGATCGCCGAGCGGCGCGGGGTGCGAGCCGCCGCCGAGTGGCTGGACGGCCTTTGGAGGCCCAGGGGCTGGAACCCGGGGGCGGTCCTCGACGTAATAGCCGCGGCGCTGGGCCTGCACTTCTACGCGTTGACGTCGAAGGCCGGCTTGTAGGAGAGGGGCTTCCTGAGCCAGCCGGTGAGGTACAGGAGCCTGTAGACAGGCCTGCGGGTCTCCTCGATGCGGAAAACGTAGACTGGGGCGTAGACTAGAACCTCGCGCTCAGCGTTGAAGCCGTAGAGCCCGCTTAGGAGGAGCCTCGAGGCGCCCGGCGAGAGCCTGGCCTTGACTATCTTGCAGCCCCTCGCCGGCACCTGCGCCCTCTTGGAGGCGAAGAGCGACGCGGCCCCCTCGAGGCTAGCCGGGCTGGGCCTGTCGTTCACAACCCTGACGACTAATGGCCTGCGTGAAACCCTCTCAGCTAGGCCCAGGCTCTCGAGCGTGGAGAGGAGCCTCTTCCACCTAGCCTCCCCGTAGAGCGCCGCCGCGTCGGAGGACTTCACCCTCCTACCCGCGAGCCTGGCGTAGAGCGGCAGGAGATCCGAGGGGATGAGCGCCGCCCTCCTGGCAGCCTCCACTAGGCCCTCCCTCGACTCCGCCACTGGGAGCCCGGATAGGGCGCTGGCCACAGCAGTCGCCCTCCTGTAGGTGTTCTCGCCAACCTTGAAGCTGCCCTCAAAGTAGTAGAATGGCAGGTACAAGCATTTGAAGCAGGCGATCCTCTCGGATTTGATGAATAAGAATACCCGTTTAAGCCTCTTCTCGGCGAAGCGGTAAGCCCTCTCCTCATCCAGGCCAGCCTCCAGGTACACCGCGTTACCTTGAAGCTTGGAGGCCTCGAGAATATCCAGCAAGCCGTTGAAATCTATGAGTTCAACGCCTAGAGTCTTCGCTAGCTTCACCGAGTTTTCCGTGAATCCGCTCGAGCTGACAACGACCGCCCCGGCGGCTCCGACGTCGCGCGCAACTTCATAGGCCTCTATCACCACCTCCTTTGGGACAGGCTTCTCCTGGTTCTTAACCTCGTAAATGACCAACCCGTCGCTGGTGTAGACTAGGAAGTCTACTTCGTGCAGCGAGCCAGAGCGGCCCCGTAGCCTAACGTTCCTCTCATACCTAAACCCTCTAAGCCTCAGCATTTCCTCGACTAAGTCCTCCATTCGCTTGCCCTTCCAAACCATGTAGGATACCATTTACCCTAACCCCGTGAGGCTCTCGGTAATGCCTCCAATTGCCCGGGTTTCAGTATTACCAGATAGGGATAGCCCAGCTGAAGAACGAGTTATGGCAAGGCTTGGAGGGGTTTAACCCATAATACCAATTTAACGCTGTTAAAGATTATAAAGCTGGTTGGGACTAGAAGTGTATTGCAGGAAGTGGGATCTCCCCGGGGTGGGGGTCGGTGCAGCAGACTGTAAGTCAGAGAAAGGTGCAGAAGCTGGGCAGCTCAAGCCTCATCATAACCATTCCAAAGGCTTGGGCCCACAGGATGAAGCTCAAGCCCGGCGATAATGTCGTAATTATTGATGACGGCGATTCTCTAAGAATAGCGCCTTCCAGCATAATAAAGAACGGCGCTTCTAACAAAACCCTTCGAATAAGCTACACTGCTCTAACTAGAACCGTCGACCCGGCGAAGATTATCCGCTGCGCCTACTACCAGGGGTATAAGAGGGTGGTCATCGAGTCCATTCATAGGTTTAGGAAGGAGATGGTAGAGAAGCTTGAGCATGTTAAGCGCGGACTGGATGATGTCATAAAGAATGTAAGCTTCGAAAACGGCGATGTCGTGATCGAGTTTAAGGATGATGCAACAAGCAATAAAGCGAGAGCGCTAAAGGAGGCTAACAGCGTAATTCAAAGCTTCCTAGACCTGGCCGACTTTAAGGTAAGACTCAATGCAAGCCTTAAGAAGGAAAATGCTGAAGGCAAGGCTAAGCTCCACGCCAGACTAGTGAGGTCCCTGGCCGGCGAGCCGCCGCGGACCAACGATGATGTAGCCACCCTAATCAATATAATGATCGAAATGGCGCTATCACTCCTCGAGTACACGCCGCCATCCAAGGACTCCGAGCTACCGGAAATTATCGGGAAACTAAAGCTGGCAGTCAGCGAGGCACTAGGCGGCCTGGCCTCTGAAAGCTTGAAGAGGGTTGCAAACGCGGCGGATATAGCTGACGCGATAATAGCTGTCATTAACAATAAGAAGGGTAAGGATGCATATTATGGGCTAATCTACGGCATGGCGATAGTGGTGAAGGAGTTCGCCCTAAAGGCTTTATGTAGGCTCTCAACTGATTAATGATGCTGAACCCTTAAGAGCACCCCTCTTTTATTTTACGAGACAACTTATTTCAAGGCTTTAGCCCGTCTTACACCGTTTTTAGCGTGCAGACCAGCCTCCCTTAAACAGAGGCCCCGGAGGGATGCCTAGATCGCCGGCGCCGAGGAGTCGTTCTGATGATGTGCAGGCTAGGCAGGCACCTCCGGGGCTTTAGCCCGCTCAACTGCGAAGTTGCTCGAAGTGTGTCGAGGGAATACTGGGGTAGCCTTATATTAATTAAAATATACTTTTAAAATCGAGTCTGGGGGCGCGTGTTGCACAAGGACTCCGGCGATGTGGCGGTTGCGCTGCTGGCTGAAGAGCTGGCTGAGTACTACAGGAGAATGGCTAGGAATCATAAGGCGCTCCACCATCATGCAATGCTGAGTGTAGCGGCTGAGATACTGGAGATACTAGCCCAGGAGGCTCTAACCGGTCGCGTGGCGAAGTCTACTATAGAGAGGTCGGAGATCATAGTTAGGTACCTAAGGAGAAACGGTCTACCCCACCACCGGCTTGAAAGCCTTGTTAAGCTGGTAAGAAAGCTTTACACATCCTACGGGGAACTATGCGAATACGGCGTCCCGCAGGTCGACGTGTCGAACACTATACTCTCATAGCCATCAATACTCCTGCCAGCCTCGACTTCGATTCTCAGAATGTTTCCCTTCAGCCTATACCTTCCTGGCCCCTCGTAGCTCGTGAACTTAACGCAGGGAGGCGCTATCCAGGTCACTGTGTAGTCATACTCGGCCACCGTGGGTTCGTAGAAGTTCTCGTAGACATTCCTGCCGCTGACTATATCGAAGTCCATCCGGGTGATGAACACTATGCTAGGCCTCGTTTTATCACCGCGTACCTCGATGAATGACTCCATGACTACGGGTCTCACCTGAGCCCCGTTTATTATGACTCTCTCTTCATCCATGAGCTTCTGCATGTTGGACCGGAGGTTTTCAAGTTCCTCTCTCAGCGCTCGGCTTCCGCTCTTGACTAGGCTGTGGTACTCGCCTTTTTCATCGTAGTAGTCGAATATTATGGTGTACCAGAGCCTGCCCTCCAGGGAGAGGTGGAAGAAGCCCTGGCCGTAGATGGGGATCAACGAGGCTGCACCAAGCATAGAGTAGGCGCTGACCTCAATAAAGGAGATAAAAACTCACGCCTGACCCGGTAAGCTGTGGCCGCAGACCCAAGTGGACCCCCGCGTGTCGGGGGTGAATGAAGCGGCCAGGTGATCCAGCCGCCTTTCCTTCCCCGCGGGCGTCACGGAAGCCTAGCGCTTAGCGCGTCTAGGAACTTGAGCCTCTTCGGCACCGGCGGGTGGGTGCTGAAGAGTTCCTCTAACGGGTCTGGCTCTACACGCTTTAGTTCCTCAACCAATTCGTCGATGTCTACGTAGAAGCCGCCCGAGAGCTCGATGAGGGGGGCGACTATGAAGAGCTGCAAGGCAAGGCTGTGCGATTGGAGTTCCTCGCGAACCTCCGGCCTGCCCCTTATAGCCAGGTGGATCCTCGCCAGCGCCCTCTGCAGCAGCCTGGGCTGCCCGGTTACTAGGGCGCTGTGCGCGTCCGCGTAGTACTCCCGTAGCCTGTTAAAGTGGGCGACTATGAACCTGAAGAGGATGCTCACTGTTATGAGGGCCACGCCCACGGCTAGGAGCACTAGGGGGCTTGACCTCTCCTCCCTCCTCCCCCCGCCGAGTAGCCCCGCCCACAGGAGGGACCTGCCCAGGAAGTAGACGGCGAGAGGTATCAGGCTTAGCGAGAGTATCCAGGCGACGTCTCTGTGCTTCAAGTGGCCCACTTCGTGGCCCAGTACCGCGATCACCTCCTCCCTGGGCAGCGATTCAAGCAGCCCCTGCGTTACGGCGACGTAGTTCCCAGCCAGGGGGCTCCCGTATGCGAAGGCGTTAGGCGCCCAAAGCGGGGCTATCCTGAGCCTGGGCGGCTTTACCCCGCTGCTCCTCGCAATCCTCTCCAGCTCGACTTGGAGGCCAACCTCGTAGCTCGTCCGAGGAGGCCTAGTCCTGTAGACGGCGTTAATCAAGTAGGGGGAGAAGAGCCACTGGAGGATCATAAGGATGGCCAGGAACACCGCAACTCCAGCCACAAGCGTTGACCCCGCGGCGTGGTAGCCGTAGTATGATGCGATGAACTCTGAAACTCCTACAATCAGGGCTAACCCGCCGAGGAACACTGCCAGCGCGGTGACAGCCATCGACGCTTTAAGGTGCCTTAGGCTCTTCGGGTGGCTCGATACGAACCGCGGAGCCCCCAGGGTTACGAGGCCCACCGCCGCCGACAGTGCAAGCGATTCTACCAGCAGCAACCACCAGTACGATAATATCCATGAGGCCGGGCCAAACACGAACAATGCCTTGAACCACCTCTCTCTGGAGCCGGGCGTCTTTAAAAGCGTGGAGCCTTGAAGGGCTTAAAAGGCTGAAGAGGCCCGAGTTTATGCTCGCCATCAGCCTGGATTTTCGGGTTTAAGCTATGGAATAAGCCTCACGGTACCCGAGGGAACCCTGGCTTCGACTAGACTCACCTCTAGACCCCTCCCTTTCACCTGCTCCTCCAGCTTTGAGTAGACGTGGTACACTAGATCTTCAAGCGAGGCCTCTTGGAGCTTGAGAGACTCGGCCAGGTCCGAGTAGTGGAGCCTGCTTAGTATTGATTCAAGCATGACTCTAAGCTCCTCGATGTCGAACAAGACCAGCCCGCTCCGGCTGCCCCTCAGGCAGGCAGTCACGTAGACATCGTGCCCGTGGACAGGGTACCCCTTACTCTTCAGCTTCAGCGTGACGTTGACCCAGGAAGAGGCGCATACCTCCCAGGTAGTCAACCTCTAGCGCCCCTCGCCCTGTAAAGCCTTAGAAGCGACACTAAAAGCCCGAGTGCCGACAGCGCGATTAGCGTGAGGTACCAGTACGCGTCGCACCCTGCCTCCAGCCGCATGTGGGGCCCACCCGTGGCTCTGGCCGTGGATGAAACGCCTCGCGGGGGCACACCCTAGCTTGTTACGCCTTTTCACCTCTGCAGCTTAAACTGTTTAAGCTTGAACACGGCGCGCGTGGAGTTGGGTGACGGACTTGCCTGTACCCGCTGAGACCCTTAGGAAGCTCTTAGAGGACTACGGTGACAGGGTGCGCTTCCCAGTCTACGTTAGACCCGAGTCGAACCGGACAGCACTCGTGCTGGAGGGGGACGAGCTCGTCTTCCTAACCGAGGAGCCACCAGTAGAGGGCCGCGCGAACGCTAGCCTGGTCAGGTTTCTGGCGAGGGCACTGGGGGTGAACAGGTCTCAGGTAGAAATCGTGCACGGGGCCAGGAGCAGGGCCAAGGTGGTTGAAATAAGAGGTCTAGACGCCGACGCTGTGAGTGAGCGTTTAGCCGAGGTTGTGGAGCCATGGTAGCCCTTCCACTGAACCCTAGGGACATCGAGAGAATCCTTAAGCGCATGGGGATAGCGATCGAAGAACTCGACGCGACAAGGGTTGCAATAGAACTGGTTGACGGTCGAACCCTTGAGGTCAGCGAGCCCCGCTCGGTCATGCTGCTGAAAGCCAAGGGCCAGCCACCAATGATTTACGTTATCGGGGAGCCACGGGAGGTTGAGGCTAAACGGGAAGAGGCCAGCGGAGGAGAGGCGTTCAGCGAGGAAGACGTTGAACTGGTAGCCGAGCAGGCCGGCGTTAGCAGGGAGGAGGCCAGGAAAGCCCTCGAGGAGGCAGGCGGGGATATAGCTAGAGCCATTCTAAGCCTCCAAGAGAAGAAGGGCGGCCAAGCCGGGGTTTAACCCGCACAGGCCCTAACGGGCCTACCAGGGCCCCTGGGGTGTACCTGCCCCGCTCCCGGGTAGCGTGTCCCCCTCCCCGGGTTGGGTGTCGTCCCCCACCAAACCCTCGTTGAGGGGGTACTCCTCTGCCCTTAGAGTCGCCGGGGCTCGGCTCTGCTTGGATCTCCACCTATCCAGGATTTTGGGTGTGGAAGTATAGTCGCGAGCCTTGGCCCGCGGGCAGGGGGTTTAGACGCTGTAGAAGGCTATATTAGCCTCTTGCGTGCTCCGCCTCAGTGATTTTATCAGCTCGTCCACCCCCCGGGCTAGGCTGAGCACGAGTGGCACCCTGTCCAGTCTCGCCAGCTCTATTGCTAGCGGGTCGACGTTCTCCCGAGGCCCGTGTATTATCACGAGGCTGGGCTTAACCGGGGAGACTCTAACGGCGACCATGGGGCTCCTCCCGAGCCTGACTCCGGTGAATATTAACGCGCGCTCCGAGGTCAGGCCTAGGAGCATGTAGAACTGTGTCCCGCTGAGCGTGCTTATCGCCCTAATGCTGTCGACGACGGTGTACCCGTACACCTTCCTGTCGACTGGGATCTCGAGCGATAAGACGACCCCCTTGACTAGGCTAACGATTTCATCTATCGAGAGGGGGGTCTCGAACTCCCTCATGTCCAGGACCACGCCGGGCGGCAGGCCCAGGCTGCGCGACAGCTCTAGGACCCTGGGCCACCCTCGCTCGGCGTCTATTGCTAGGAGCGCGTTTATGAAGCGCCTGATGAACCTGGCGCCCGGCTGGCGCCGGCCCTTCTCGTACTCGCTTATGACGCTCACCGCGACGTTCATGTTTTTAGCCACGTCTGACTGGCTCGCCCTGAAGTACTCCCTCCACTTCCTCAGGGCGCGGCCGGGCTGGTCCGCGTAGACTATGTCCCCGGCTATGCGTTTAGCTATGATCTGGATCACGTAATCCTCGGGCCTAGAGTCGAGCTTGCTCAATCCCCGTGAACCCGTTATAGCGCTGGCCCCCTACGGCCATTAAACTTACGCGAAGGCCTCCTAGAGGGTGTGGGAGCTCGGCGCCGCCTGAGAGTGTCATAGCCCGGGGGGTCGCGGGCTTCAGTCTGCTACCCGCGGTTTCCTCATCGCCGCGCTGGTTGCGTTGCATAAGTGGAGGGCTCCTATAAAGGACTCGGCGGCCGGCTTAGCCCGCGCGGGGGTGCTGAGTTGGCTGAAGCCGGCGACGTCGAGAGGCTGGTTAAGGGTTACGCTTTGCTGAACGCCGTGAGGTATGGGGGGAAGGCTAGCCTCGGCAGCGTCATGTCAATGCTGTTCTCCGACCACCCGGAGCTCAGGCCTAGGGCTAGGGAGATAGCGGCTATAGCTAGGAGGCTTGTGGAGTGGGTTAACCAGCTCACTCCAAGCGAGCAGGAGGAGCTGCTTAAGAGGGACTACTCCGACATCTACGAGAGGCACCTCAGGGAGGAGGCTGAGAAGAGGGCTAGGGCTGAGAGGAGGCCCTCGCTCCCGCCTCTTCCCGGCGCCGTGGAGGGCAGGGTGGTGACGAGGTTCGCCCCCAACCCCGACTTCGTCATTCACATAGGCAACGCTAGGCCGGCGATACTCAGCCACGAGTACGCCCGCATGTACAAGGGCAGAATGGTGCTCAGGTTCGAGGACACCGATCCCCGCACGAAGACCCCGCTCAGGGAGGCCTACGACCTGATCAGGCAGGACTTGAAGTGGCTGGGGGTCAAGTGGGACGAGGAGTACATTCAGAGCCTGAGGATGGAGATTTACTACGAGCACGCGAGGAAGATGCTCGAGAGGGGCTGCGCCTACGTTGACACGTGCGGCGAGGAGTCGAGGGAGCTCCTGAGGCAGGGGAGGGCATGCCCCACGAGGGACAACCCCCCGGAGTGGCAGCTGGAGCAGTGGGAGAAGATGCTCGACGGAACCTACGGTGAGGGGGAGGCGGTTGTCAGGGTTAAGACTGACTTGAACCACCCGAACCCCAGCGTTCGGGACTGGGTGGCGTTCAGGATAATCGACACCGAGAAGTACCCGCACCCGCTCGTCGGCGGGAAGTACAGGGTGTGGCCAACCTACAACTACGCCGTCAGCATTGACGACCACTTGATGGGGATAACGCACGTCCTGAGGGGGAAGGAGCACCAGGTCAACACGGAGAAGCAGCTCTACGTCTACAAGTGCTTCAACTGGGATCCCCCCGTCTTCATCCACTTTGGCCGGCTGAAGCTCGAGGGTTTCATTATGAGTAAGAGCAAGATAAGGAAGCTCATAGAGGAGAACCCGGGCAGGTTCATGGGCTACGATGACCCGCGCTTCGGCACGATAGCGGGGCTGAGGAGGCGCGGGATCCTAGCCGAGGCCATCCGGGAGGCGATACTGGAGGTCGGCGTGAGGCCGGGGGACGCCACCCTCAGCTGGGCGAACCTCGCGGCGATAAACCGCAAGCTACTCGACGAGAGGGCGGACCGGGTGATGTTCGTCTCCAAGCCTGTCAAGCTCAGAGTAGTGACAGGCGGCGAGTGCCTCACAGCCTCGATCCCGCTCCACCCCAACAGGCCCAACGAGACCCGGGAGATAACGGTTTGCGACGGGGACGAGGTCTACATTGAGGAGGACGACGCCAGGGAGCGCGAGGTCAGGCTGATGGGGCTAGGCAACTTCTCGCTGGAGAACGGCTCGCTGCGCCTAGTCTCGGTGGACTTAGGGTATGCCAGGGAGAGGTCCCTGAGCGTGATCCAGTGGGCGCCGGTGAAGGGGAGCGTGAAGGTGACGGTCCTCATCCCGGAGGGGCTAGAGTTGAAGACTGTCGAGGGCTACGCCGAGCCCCACCTGGAGAGGTACCGGGTGGACTCGATACTCCAGTTCGTGAGATTCGGCTTCGTGAGGGTAGACGAGGCAGCGAAGGGCTCCTACAAGGTGATATTCGCGCACAAGTAGCTGCGGGCCCCGCGGCGGCTCCCCCGGCGCGTGGAGGGCCTGGATTCTATGCTCGCAGCGCCTGTGCCTCACCTTCCGCGGCGTTCCTCAGGTACGACTCAACCCCCTCGACCGTGAACGCCGCCTGGGCGTGGACGTTGTGCGGGTGAATGCTTTCCATGGAGTCGACCTCGACCACTATCTCCGCGGTGGATGGGAGCCCGTGCTTCTTGGCCAGCCTGTAGAGGTTGAGGACAGCCCTCCTAGCCACGTCCTCGGCGAACTGCGGGTTCCTGTGCGCCGCCTCGACCAGCCTCGACTCCTCGGTGCGCTTGAGGAACGTGAACGAGGGAGCGGAGAACGCGCTCCAGAGCGCGCGGGCGACCTCCTCCACCCTCACGAAGCCGTCGCTGTAGCGCAGCACCCCGGAGAGGCGGGCCTTCTGGCTGTGGCTGATCGAGACCCCCCCGGGGAGCACGCCAAGCCTCACCGACGCGGTCTCCATCGCGCTGGGGCACACCGTCATCCCGTAGACGCTGGCCCCCACTTCGATCAGCCTCCCCCCTCCCCTGGAGGCGACGACTGAGATCCTGGCTTCAAACGGCTCGACACCCCTGATCCCGGCGTACTCCAGGTCAGCGTAGAGGGTCGTGGAGGCGGAGGCCCTAGCCCTCTCAGCGTAGGGGTGGCGGTCGAGCAGCTCCCTCGCGGCGCTCTCGAGGTACTCCTCTATACTCCTATACGTCCTCCTCGGCTCCAAGGCCTGGACGAGGGCCTCGACGTTCCTCGACAGATGCGCCCCCCTCATCGCGTTGCTCAGCGACACCTCAGCGTCCACGCTGAGGTTGAGGAGCATAGGCCCCTCCGGGGTAGCCAGGGAGACGCGGACCCTGAGCCCCCGGAAGCCCACCCACGCCAGGGGCAGGGGGACGCTTGGAGGAGAGTCCTGGATCTCCACGCCCGGGAGCACCCCGAGGGGCCCCTAAGCCGGGGCTGGTTAAGTAGGCTAGCTAAGACACAGGAGAGACCCCGGGGATAATGGCGAGCCCCGGCCCCGGGCTCGGGGCCCTGGAGGGCCCCGCGGGGGTCTTGGAGGCGGCTGTGGGTGGTTCTGCTAACGCTTAAGAGCCGGCTGGGGGTTAGGGAGGCTGCCGGGGCCGATGAGGAATCTGCCCCACGCCCACCCGCAAGGGGATGGGCTCGATTGGCCTTGCCGAGGGTGGGCTTCTAGACTTCCTGCTTCCTAGCTATTCACTATGACCCCCGGGGCCTTAGGGGCGGTGCTTGGCTTCAACGGCGTGGTGGGGCCGCGGGGATTTGAACCCCGGACCACGGGGGCCCAAGCCCCGCATCCTACCAGGCTAGACGACGGCCCCGCCGTGGTGTAGCCTCTCCGGTTTGGGGGCTAAAACTGCTACCCGCTTGGAGGCGCTGGCTCCAGGGGCTTCTAGCAATTAAACCCGTGGCAGAGGCGCGCCTCCGGAGGCCCGGGGGACCCGGGTGGGAGCCGGCCGCTCTGTAGGGTGTGAGGGGGAGCTTGTAATCCTTGAGGAGGGGGCGTCCCGGCTCGGCGTCTCGGTGGCTTACACCGTCGCTTGGGGTCCCAGCGTTTCAAGCCTCGACCAGGGCGTGCTGGACGCTGAGGTCGAGCGGTTGCTCGAGGAGCTCCGGGGCAGGTACAGCCTTGAGGGGCTGAGGGGGGATCCCAGGGTCAGGGCTTACCGGGACTTCTACTGGAGGATAGGCGTCGACCCCACGAAGACCAGGCCGAGCAGCGAGGCGCTGGTTAGGCGCGGCCTCCGGGGCAGGTTCCCCAGGATAAACCCGCTCGTCGACGCTGGCAACGTGGCCAGCGCGAGGCACATGGTGCCCGTGGGGCTCTACGACCTGGACTCGCTGGAGCCTCCGGCGAGGCTCACCGTCACGCGGGGAGGCGAGGAGTTCAAGCCTATCGGGGGGCGCCCGGAGAGGCTCCCGCCAGGGGTGCCGGTCCTCGTAGACTCCAGGGGCCGCGTCGTCCACGTGTACCCCCACCGCGACTCCGTGGAGACGGCGGTCAAGCCTTCAACAACCAGGATCCTAGCCCTCGCAGCCGGGGTCCCCGGGATCCCGGGCGAGGCGCTCCTCGAAACCTTGAGGGAGCTCGGGAGGCTCCTGAGCCTCCTAGGCTGGAGCAGCTGCCCGCCGCGCCTGCTACCCACGGGCTAGCCGGGAGCCGTCTAGGGTTCGCAACAGCAGCGCGGCAGTGCCCGCCCCGGCTCCCCCACTCTTTTAAGCCGCCTGGGATCCCGGGCTAACGGCGGCGGGACCCCTTTGGGGCCTTTTTGCCGGTGGAGCGCCTCCCCCGGCTAGCTCCGTGATTGCAACGCGCCTCTAAGCCGGTTGACGCGGGGGGATGAGCGTGAAGGTTAGGGGCCTCCTGCTGGCGGCTGGCGAGAGTAGCAGGCTGCGGGGCGTCCTCGGCTACGTTAAGATAGCGGTTAAGATCGGGGGGATCCCGCTCATGTGCTTCCCCATATCGTCCCTCGCAGCCGCCGGCGTGGCGGAGGTCTACGTGGCCACGCGGAGGAGTAGGGTTGGGCTGGTCAGGAGCCTGGTCGGCGAGTGCCCGCTGGCCCCCCACGTGGAGGTCCTGGAGGTTGAGAGGTGGTGGGCCGGGAACGCGTGGACGCTCCTGGAGGCCCTGGAGGAGCTGGGCCGGGGCGAGTGGCTGGTGTCGATGGCCGACCACATCTACACCGCCGGGATAGCCTCGGCGGTGGCTAGGGGCTGCGGGAGGCCGCTCTGCATAGGGGGCGACGCTAAGCCCGGGTACGTGGACGTCGGGGAGGCGACGAAGATCAAGGCCTCCGGGGACGGCGGGATCCTCGCCCTCGGCAAGGGGATCCCGGAGTGGACCCACGTAGACGTCGGGGTCCACCTCCACTCCTGGGGGCCCCTCACGGGCCCCTGCACAGGGCCCGTGCTCACGCTTAACGACTTGAACCGCTGCAACGCCTCCCACGGGCTCGCGGGAGTGGTCGACGTGACCGGCGAGCCGTGGACCGACGTCGACACCCCCGAGGACCTGGACTTCGTCCTGCGGGGGCCCGGGAGGGCTCTCGTCGAGGAGGTCGTGAGGGGGTGGAGGGCTTGACGGGCAAGACTGAGGGCCCCGTATCGAGGCTCATAAACAGGAGGGTCTCGGGGAGGATAACCGGCTTCATACTGAACCGCGGGCTGCCGCTCACGCCCAACCAGGTTAGCCTGATAGCCTTCGCAACCGCCCTAGCGGCGGCAGCCCTCATAGACAGGGGCGAACTGCTCATAGGCGGGGTGCTAGTCGAGCTCTCATCCATACTCGACGGCGTGGACGGCGAGCTGGCCAGAGCGCTCGGCCTCGCATCCAGGCGCGGCGCCTTCCTCGACACGGTGCTAGACAGATACGCGGACATAGCCATCTACCTCGCCACCCTACACCACCTACTCGAAAGCAGAGCCGCAAGCCCCGAGGCAGCCGCCCTCCTAGCCTTCGCGGCAGTCACAGGCGACCTGATGGTCAGCTACATACACGCCAGAGGACAGATGGACCTAGGCGTACACCCCGCCTCCCAGGGCCCCCTAGACTCCGCAGCCTCACGAGACGTGAGACTATTCACATTAGCACTATTAATCGCGGCAGGCCAACCCCTCCCAGCACTAGCCGCCGTCGCAGCACTCTCACACACCTACGTAGCGGTAAAGTTCCTATACCTACTCACAGCACACAAGCCATGAACCCACCAACCCCCCGCGAAGACCCACTGCAAGACTCACACTAACCCAAAACCCTAACCACAATAAAGAACGGTATAACACCTTCACTTTTACTCCCAGGTAAACCCGGGACATTTAAAAACCTTTCGGCGCCCCCGGCCACCATCAAACGTTAACTAGTAGGAGAACGGTGGGCTGGAGGTATTTAAGCGCTCCAGGCTCCAGCCGGGAGTACATACTTTTCAAGATGGTAAATGATTTAACTCCTGATAGCAGTGTATGACCGTGAGCGGCCTGTGGGAGCGGGCCCCCAACAGGGCCCTAAAGTATCTGTTTAGAGCTGATTGAAGGAATGTTTGGGTATCTAGTGGATAGAGCTGATGAAGTACTTGAACGGTAGCCTTGAACGATATCTCCGCGATAGAATTGAAAGTTTCCCCTAGCCGGCTCCCTAGGCTAACCCTTTTTCTGCCTCCATATCTCCGCGATAGAATTGAAAGGTACAAGGCGGGCCGGGGCAAGCCCAGGGTTTGGCGCGTAGCATATCTCCGCGATAGAATTGAAAGACATCAGCGACACCGTCAAGCTACTGCTGGAGTACAGGAACATATATCTCCGCGATAGAATTGAAAGCGGAGTGCCCTCAATGTGGCGCTGAGCTCGACCACAAATATCTCCGCGATAGAATTGAAAGCCTCCTCCTCGTCTCCTCGGAGGCGTAGACGACTATCCTCGCCTCATATCTCCGCGATAGAATTGAAAGCTATTCTGACACAAACGTTACGTATGAGGTAGATACTGCTAATATCTCCGCGATAGAATTGAAAGGAGGGACCGGGCCCGCGAGGCCCGGGCGCGCGTGAATGAGCAATTATATCTCCGCGATAGAATTGAAAGGTAGCTGGCTAACAAAAAGGGGCGGGGAGGCGGGGGCTAGCTGCATATCTCCGCGATAGAATTGAAAGAGCCTGAAGCCCCTCCTTGATTGCCGCAACCCCCGCGTCGCCCATATCTCCGCGATAGAATTGAAAGACTACAGCGAGCTGTTCGGCGCCATCGACGTGAACGCCCTAGCCAATATCTCCGCGATAGAATTGAAAGGCTTTGCACCCAGTTTGCACCCGCCGCCATTACACCCAGCTGTGTGCATATATCTCCGCGATAGAATTGAAAGGCCCTAAGCCAGTAGTCGCCCCCCGCGTGCACGAAGAAGGATATCTCCGCGATAGAATTGAAAGATGTGCTTCCCCTCCAGCCGCGCCCTCGCCATGCCCTCCCGCGTCCATATCTCCGCGATAGAATTGAAAGTCTTGTTCACCGTGAACATGCCGAGGTCGTCCGTGTAGCCATATCTCCGCGATAGAATTGAAAGTGGCGCTATGCTTGGCTGGAGCCAGATGACGAGGACTATCGATATCTCCGCGATAGAATTGAAAGACGAGACGGTGGACTACACTTACGTTATCAGCAAGGCGCTTATATCTCCGCGATAGAATTGAAAGGGCGGGGGGTATCAGTATGAAGCGTATCCTGTCGCGTAGCCCATATCTCCGCGATAGAATTGAAAGATTTACATGGAGCCCGACGAAGCCAAGGAGCTCCTCACGGAGGCATATCTCCGCGATAGAATTGAAAGACGGCTACTACGTGAGGGCGGTACCCATCTACATGGAGCCGGAGATATCTCCGCGATAGAATTGAAAGCGAGTAGGGCCCTGCCTCGATTCAAGCGAAGCACCCCGTATATCTCCGCGATAGAATTGAAAGTATCCCGTTTTCCGCCCACGCCCCTCTTACTCCAGACTGGAGTATTATATCTCCGCGATAGAATTGAAAGTCATACCCGAGCGGGGCGAGGCTGCGTGGTTCTGCAAATATCTCCGCGATAGAATTGAAAGCCTAGCCAACCCGGCAGGCACCACGACTTGCTTACACGCATATCTCCGCGATAGAATTGAAAGCGCTAGCCCCGAGTGGGGGTGTTGATGGTTGGGCGTCTGGAGTAAATATCTCCGCGATAGAATTGAAAGGGGCGGAGTACTTCGTAGTAGCCGTGTGTGTTGCTCCACTTCCATATCTCCGCGATAGAATTGAAAGGGATACTCAAAAGTTGGCGGGCGCGAAGGCCGGCCTTGGGGGATATCTCCGCGATAGAATTGAAAGTACGGCCCACCAGAGACACCCCTACAGGCCCGTACAGCCGCGTATATATATCTCCGCGATAGAATTGAAAGCTCTTTGTATAATGCCCTGAAGTCTAAACAAAGTATCCATAGATATCTCCGCGATAGAATTGAAAGTCGTGGTTAGCAGGGCGCTTCAGCAGGTCTTCGAGGCGCGTATATCTCCGCGATAGAATTGAAAGTATCTTGGCGCGCGGGATGGCGTAGCCCGCCGTGTCCGTCACGGTATCTCCGCGATAGAATTGAAAGCTACCTGAAGGCCGTCCCGCCGTTCATACGCGACGCCGACGTGAAGGTATCTCCGCGATAGAATTGAAAGTGCAGGTCACACCTCCCAGCCCGTGGTCGGGTAGAGGACCATGAAGCGCGTATCTCCGTGATAGAATCGAAAAATTGAAGGGGAGCCTCAGTCCCCGCGTTAAGTCATACCCTACCCTTGGAGGGTTTGGGGTCCGTCCTGCTAAGCTTCTTCATCGGCGGCTCCGCTAGGGGGCGGGATCCCTGGCGCGCCTAAAATTGTTGGGTGGCTTGTTGAGCTGAGAGGGGTGGGGTTGCTCGTCTCTGCTTTAAGCGGTTAGTGCCGGGGTTGGACCCGTGGCTCTTGGGGGGTTGCTTGTTGGAGCGTTGGCTGGGTTTGCTTGAAAGGGTTTGCGGCGAGTACGGCTTCAAGTCTTGCGGGAGGCTTGGGGAGCTGGCGGGTGGCGGTGGTAGGCTCCCGCCTGACCTCTTCCTAGCGGCGCTGGTGGGGGTGGTTGAGGAGATGCTGGGTGAGGCTAGGGCGAGGGGGTTAACTGAGGCTGTCGCGCTTCTCGATGAGGTGAAGAGGGATTTGGAATGGGTGCTGAGGGAGGTGGTGGAGTAGGCCTCCCGGCTGAGTGGGTGCTTGCTAGGAGGGCGGCGTCGAGGGCTGGAGTCCCGCGGCTCTGCGTTGAGGCTGAGGCCTGCCTAGTTGGAGGGGTTCTGGTGAGCATCGACGGCTATTCCTCGGTGGAGAGCAGGCCCTGGTGGGTTAGCTGGCGTGACTGGGGCTGGAGGGCGGTGGCGGCGGCGCTGAGCGACGTCGTGGCCGCGGGCGGGGAGCCCTTCGCGGTCGTGGTTAGCCTCGGCGTGAGGAGGCCCGGGGACGCCCTGGAGGTGATGGAGGGGGTCAGGGAGGCCGCGGTGGCGCACGGCGTTGCAGTGGCGGGCGGCGACTTGAACAGGGCATTCGGCGAGGAGTGGATAGACGTCGCGGTGGTGGGTAGGCCTCTACGCTGGGTTAGAAGGGCGGGTGCGGAGCCGGGCGATGCGGTCGTTCAGGTGGGGGAGCTCGGCTACGGGGGCCTAGCCCAGGCGGTCACCGACGGGAGGCTGAGGGTGGACGACGTCCCCCGGAGCCTGCTTGAGAGGGCTGCAAGGCCCCGGGTGCCCAGGGGGTTCGAGCTGGTGGCGAGGGAGTGCGGGGTGAAGGCGGCGATAGACAATAGCGACGGGTGGGCCTACAGCCTGGCCCAGCTCGCCGCGGCCAGCGGGGTCTCAGTCCGCCTCGACCGGGTAGTCGTCGACGAGGAGGTTGGTAGGGTCGTGGAGGAGCACGGCCTGGGCCCGGTGGACCGCTTCGGGCTCAACAGCTGGGAGGACTACAACATAGCCGCGGCGGTGGCCAGGAGCGAAGCGGAGTGCGTCCTAGAGCACTGCGAACGCCTGGGCTTGAAGTGCTGGCTCGTCGGCGAAATAGTCGAAGCCAGAGGGGCCCTCGTAGCCTACAAGGGGGAAGCCGTTGAGATAAAAGGCTGGAGCAGCTTCCCCGAAGCCGGTGAAGCCTAAGCCGGCGGGGCCGGGCCCCTGCGGAGCCGCCGAGCCCTTCGCAGCCACTTGGCCCGGGGCGGCTGCGCTAGAGCCTGGAGTGTAGGGCCCGCATCCCCCGCGTTGAGGCTAAATGAATCCCCCAGCCCATATTACGTGAGGGGAATGCTTGTTGGGCACGCCTCAGCCCGCCAGGCAGAGGCATGTGGTTGTCGGCAACATTAACATTGACATCACGCTAGTTGTGCCCAGGATCCCCGGCCCCGACGAGAACGTTAGGGCGGCTGACTTCTGGCTGGGCCTCGGCGGGGCGGCTGTCAACTACACGATAGCCACTGTGAAGTTCAACCATGAGGCGTCGCTTGTAGCCAGGACTGGCAGGGAGGCCGAGGCGCTCGGCCTGCTCGACGAGCTGAGGAGGAGCGGCGTTGACATAAGCCATGTCAGGGTGGTCGACGAGCCCACCGGAGTCGTCGTTGTCCTACTCCTCCCCAGCCTCGGGTCTAGGAGCATGATAACGATTAGGGGGGCCAACGAGGCGTTGACGAGCGACATGATACCAGACGCGGCGGGAGACGTGCTCCACCTAGCCAGCGTGAAGCCGAAGCTAGTCATGGAGGCGTGCGAGAGGACGAGCTACGACTACATCAGCTACGACCCTGGAGGGGAGGCTCAGCACGACCCGCGCGGGGTCGGCAGGGCGTCGTCGATGGTCGACGTCTTAATGCTGAACTATAAGGAGCTAGAATACGTCGCCGGGGGCCCCGTCGTCGACGCGGCCAGGAGGCTGCTAAGGGGCAGGCTGAAGTACGTCGCGGTTAAGCTGGGCAGCGGGGGCGCAGTGCTCGTCGGCAGGGATGGCATGGTCTACCGGGTGGAGTCGTTTAGGGTGGAGAAGCCCGTCGACGTGACCGGGGCGGGCGACGCGTTCGACGCGGCGTTTAACGTTTGGTTCCTGGAGACCGGGGACGTGAGGAAGGCGTTGGAGGCGGCGGCTGCAGCCGGGGCTGTCAAGGCTACAAAGAAGGGGAGCAGCTTCATGCCGTCGCGCCGAGAGGTAGAGGAAGTACTCGCCTTAAGAGGCCCCGCCTGACTCGTCTAGCTGCTTAGCCTTCTCCATTACGTTGCCCACGATCCTCTCGGGCAGCGTGATCCCAGCCTTCTCGACGCCCTCCAGTACCTTGGACAGGAACTCCTGGTAGGTCAGCGACTCCCTAAGGGTGCCGAGGTCTATGACCGCAACCTTGCCGCTAGCCGGGTCCAGGAGGCGTATAACGTCCTTCAGCCTGCCCGTGGACTGGTCGCGGACCCTGTAAACGTCGAGCTGGCGCAGGCCGAGCGCCTCGACGAGCCTCCTGTACCTGCTGTAGACGACCCTGGACGCCACTGCTGCCTCGCCCCCGCCTTCGCCCCGTATTTCCGGGCTCCCTCCCGCCCCCGCCTTAAATAATTGCTGACAAGCAGGGTGGCGCAGATGGCGAGAGCCGGGAGGGTGAGGGTGACCATCGACCCCGACCTGCTGGCGGCCTTCATAGCTGTGCAGGGGAAGAGGTTCATAGCCGTGTCAAGCGTGGCGCTAATGCTTGGCACGTCCACGAGGACCGCCGGCAAAATACTGGCGGCGCTCGAGAGGAAGGGGTACGTCAGGAGGTACTCTCGGCGCGTCTACGAGGTTCTCGCCGCCGCCCCAAGCCGAGGGTGACCCTCATGTTCACGAGCATGACCAGGATCCAGGCAACGCCGCCTAGGACATAGGTGGAGCCCCCCTTCACCCGGGCAGCGACGAAGCTCAGGATCGAGGCGAGGAGGGCCGTGAGAGTCGAGGCCACCCCGAGCCTCCTCAGCTTCCCCTCGTCCAGGGCTCAACGCCCATATCCACGAGTAGAGCCCTGGCCGCAGCTATTATGCCGTTGGGGCGGCGCTCGCCGGGCATGCGGCAGATAGCCTTCACCGGGGCCCCGCGGGCTTCGAGAAGGGCCTTCACAGCGCAAGCCGGGCTCCCGGCGATGTCGTAGAGCCTGGCCGCCTCCACGAGCGCCCTATGATAATTTAGCGCCTTGGAGTAGTCGCCTTCAACCCACGAACGGTAAAGGCCCACGTGGACCTCCGGCACGGCGTTTGAGAGGCCGGGCACGCCGCCGAACGCGCCTAGCGCAAGGTAGGGTAGGAGTAGGTCGTCGTGGCCCGCCAGCAGCGAGAACTCCTTCACGCCCATCGACTTAACGCTGTACAGCACCCTCCTGGGGTAGGAGAGGTCGTATGTTGAAGCCTTAAGGCCGACGATGTTTGAAGACTCGAAGGCCGCCCGGGCCACCACCTCGGGGCTGACCTCGTAGCCCGTGAGGGATTGCGCGTTGTAGATTATGACCGGCAGCTCGGTGCGCGACGCGATCTCGGTGAAGTGCGCCACCAGCTTGTCCTGCGGGGGCCTTAGGAAGCAGGGGGGAGCCACCACCAAGCCGTCGACGCCCAGGTCCCTGAGGGCGAGGCCGAGCTTGACGCTGCCAAGGGTGCTGTCGCTCGTGGCGCCGGCGAAGACGGGCTTCCCCCCAGAGTACTCCAGGGCGACGCCTGTTAGGGCGAGCAGCTCCCTGGGCTCGAGCCGGGTGTACTCCCCCACGCTGGAGCCGACGAAGAAGCCGTCGACGCCGCTCTCCGCGAGCTTGGAGACGAGCCAGGAGAAGGCCTTGAGGTCGATCTTTCCATCTGCAGTCAGGGGCGTGGCGAGAGGAGTTATTACCCCAGCCGCTAGCATCAAGGCTTCACCTTATCCCCGGGTTCCCGCTAGCTGCTTGAAGCGCGGGCCCTCGCTATATAGTCTAGTATCCCCGCCAGCGTGGGGTCCAAGAACACCTCTTTGAGCGGGCGCAGCTCCGGGACCCCGAGCAAAAGCTTCACGTTATCATCCACCCCGGCTAGGATAGCCGCTAGTTCATCCACGCTTTCGACGTCAGCCTCGCCTGCCACTCTAACCCACTCCCTGATCTGGGCTAGGTGCCTCTCCAGGTAGCCGTCCGCGGCGTGCAAGCCGTAATGGGTAGGCGCCACGTAGGCCGGCTTCAACTCGATTATTCTCTCCAGGCTCTTAACGTATAGGTCGAACCTGAAGGGGGGAGGCGTGGTCGGCACCATGACCTTGTAGCCGCCCCTCCCGGCGATTACGCCGGCCGAGTCCCCGGTGAACAGAGTCCCATCCTCCTCCAGTAGGATGCTCATGTGGTGGCTTGCATGCCCCGGCGTGTATATGATCCTCAACGTGGCCCCGCCCAGCTCGACCACTCCGCCGTCCTGAGCCTCGACGACGGCATCCGCGGGCGCCGGGACAGGCTTACCGAATACTTCAGCAATGCGCCCGAGCACCTGCCTGCTAGCGCTCCACAGCTTCGACGGGTCCACTAGGTGCTTCGCCCCGCGGGGGTGAACCAGGATCCTAGCCCCAGGCAGGCTCCTAGCCAGGCCCCCCGCGGAGCCCCCGTGATCCAAGTGTATGTGGGTTAGAATGATGTAGTCAGGCTTCACCCCCAGAGACTCCAGCTCGCTCAGCAGCTTCCCTCTAGAAGACTCGGGGCCCGGGTCTATCAGGGCGCTCCTCTCACCCCCGATGACGAGGAAGGCTGATATCAGGCGGTCCCCCATCTCCTCCGGCGTCACGTCGACAACTCTAACCTCAACCATCAGCGTGCACCCGGGGGGATAGCCCTGGACTGGCGCGTGGAGAGCGCCGCCTCTTTAAATTGATTAACGGCTTAGCTAATGTTACAGCTCAGCCCCGGGCAGCGTCCCGGGCCTCGCCGCTGCCTCGCGCTCTTCGCGGGCTAGCCGCACTTCACGCCCGCGCTCTCGAGCGCTTTGATTGCCGCGCCACGCGGGTCGCCGGCTTTGGTTATCCCCCCACCAATGATTATGATCGACGCGCCGGCCTCGGCGACCCTGCCCGCCTCCTCCGGCTTGATCCCGCCTGCAACCGCCACGGGGCCGTTGAAGGCTTCTGCTACCTTGCTTATCAGCTCTGGGACCTTGGAGGCGGTGATCCCCAGCCTGCGCTGGACGTCGATGCCTATGTGTAGTATGGCGACGTGGACCCCGAGCCTTGCAAGCCTCTCCGCCTCCCCTACGGGGTCCTTCACGTTGATCAAGTCAGCCATTAGGGCTATGCCACGCCTCTCCGCCTCCTCGACGGCGCCCCGTATGGTGGCGTCATCCGCGAGGGCGAGCACTGTCGAGGCGTCAGCTCCCGCCTCGGCCGCTAGCGCGACCTCTAGCGCGCCGGTATCCATGGTTTTCATGTCTGCAACCACGGCCGGCGAGCCCGGCAAGGCCTTCAGCAGCCGGGCGACGCCGACGCCCTCCGATTTAATTAAGGGCGTCCCGGCCTCCAGGATGACGCCTTCGAGGCCGGAGACCTGGGACGCTATCCTCAGCGCGTCCCACGCCTTAGTCAGGTCCAAGGCGACCTGGACTAGGCGCTTGCAGGAGGAGAGCTGCGAGCCCAGGAGGCCAGGCACCCGACTCGCTACCATCGCAGTCATTCACCACAACAGGCACTAGGCGCCACCACATTTATCGCATTCGCGCCGCGGTGAGGCATCTACGCGACTACGACGCGGCACCCCCGCGAAGAGCCTCTGGAGGCGCGGGTTAGGCCCCCCACCCCTCTTCACGCCCGCATGGTTTAAGCGTGACCCAAACGCTTTAATGTAAAGCAGGCCCACACCGAGTTTGCTATGCGGGTGCGGGTGCTTGGCGAAGATCCTTTACCACGGCGACTTTAGGGTCCACAACCCCGCCCCTTACTATCACCCGGAGAACCCTTACCGCCTCGACGTGGCCATGTACAGCCTAACCTCCCACGGCCTGCTCGAGGAGGCTACGCTCGTGGAGCCGTCCAAGGCCGACGTTCTGAGCGTCTATGCCAGCGTCCACGACCCCGGTTACTTGAGGGGGATCCTACGAGAGCCGCCGCCGGGCGAGGTTTTATGGGTCGACCCCGACACTTACATCTCGCACGGCACGGTGAGGGCGCTTCAGCGACTAGCCGGCAGCGTGGTCGACGCGGTCAACCTGCTCACCTCGGGAGAGAAGCTGGTAGTTATCCTGGGCAGGCCCCCCGGCCACCACGCGGGGGTCGGGGGGAGGGCGCTGGGGGCACCCACTCTGGGCTTCTGCCTCGTTAACACTGTTGCAGCCCTAGCGCAGAGGCTCATCGAGGCAGGGGGGAGGAGCGTTAGGGTTGCAGTGCTAGACATAGACCTCCACCACGGCAATGGGACGCAGGAGATATTCTATGAGAGAGGCGACGTGCTGCACGTCGACATACACCAGGACTCCAGGACCATCTACCCGGGCACCGGGTTCCCCTGGCAGGTGGGTAGAGGGCCCGGGAGGGGGACGAAGATAAATATAAACGTGCCCGTAGACGCTCGCGACGACATAATGCTACACGCCCTCTCCGAAGCAGTGTCCTTCATAAGCTCGTGGAGCCCCGACTACGTCCTCGTCAGCGCAGGCTTCGACGCCTACAGGGGAGACAACGACATGGGCCTCATCGAGGCCGGGTCGAAGTACTACCACGAAGCCGGCTCGGCGCTTAGACGGCTAGGCGTCCCAGTTGCAGTGTTCCTCGAAGGAGGCTATGGGGCCGGTCTAGAGCGGGGCTTACCGGCCCTGCTCTACGGGCTGCTCGGCAAGAGCGACCCCATACGCGACGACGTCAAGGAGAGCCATAAGCACGTCTGGAATGAGTACAACAGGCTGCTTTCAATGCTCAAGGAGGAGCTGGCCAGGAGCGGTTAGCGCTGGCAGGCGTCTACCACGGAAATAATGGCGCCATAGAAAAACCGTAACTATACGTATTGCTGGTTGCTGGTTGTTTTCCTGGCCGCCGTTACTCCTTGGAGAGGTAGATCTCGATGCTGCTTACCCTCCTAGTCCTCTGCTGGCCCTGCTCGTCGGTGAAGGTGACCTCGTGGCTGCCGATGACGCACTTCTCGACCTTCAGGTCGAGGTTGATCCTGTTCCTCAGGATCTCCACGGCGTCGATGGCCTTAGTTATGTTCCTACCGCGGGCTTTCACTACGACCTTGTTCACGCCGGGCTCGTTGAGAGTGGCCAGTATGGCCATCACGTAGTTCATGACAGGCTTCTGGCCGACCCTAATCTCGGGGATCTGCTCGCTCGCCATGACTCTACACCTCTCCTGGATCTCTCCACGCGTGTCTGTCTTTGGCCTGTAACAGGCTGAAGAGTCGCTTCGTATTTAAACGTTATGCTTGCAGCGTGTTTGCTGGAAGCGGTGGCGTTCATGCTGAGGAACGTGGTGGTTGAGCATTTAGAGGAGAGAGCGACCAGGTGGCTCGTCGCCGAGTACCTTGAGGTGATAAAAGTAGCCAGGGAGGCGGGTTTGACCCCCTTCTTCACCAACGTAAGGGATGAAGCGCTAGCCGCTCTCCTGGAGAAGAGCGGGGCCAGGGTGGACCCTAGGCCCGGGTGGAGCTTGTTCAACACGCCCTACACTATAGTGCTTGACTTGGAGGCGGAGAAGCAGCTTGAGCCGTGGGAGCTGGCTGCAGCGGATACAGTGGTTATTGGGGGAATCATGGGGGACCACCCGCCAAGGGGTAGAACCAGGCTCATATCATTCATGTACACCGACGCCGCTAAGAGAAACCTTGGCCCCCACCAGTTCAGCGTCGACGGCGCGGCGAGGGTTGTGGTTGAAGTATTCAAGGGCAAAAGGCTGAAGGACTTAAAGATCCAGGTGGGGGTCTCCTTCAAGGTTAACACCCTGCAGGGCGAGATAGAGGTGTTCCTGCCATTCGCGTACCCCGTTGGGGAGGACGGGGAGCCCCTACTCTCGAGCCGTGTGAGGAAGCTGCTTGAGAGAGGGGTCACGTGGGACGAGTTAGAGGGGTGACTAGTTATGCCCATGGACTTGAGGCTGCTAGACGAACCACGTCACCCGCCCAGGCTGGTAGTCGTACCCGCCGGCAGCATTGAGCAGCACTGCAGCATGCCTCTAGGCACGGACTGCCTCATAGCGGAGAGGCTGGCATGGAGGGCGTGCGAGGCCGCCGAGGCGAGGGCGGGGTTCACATGCGTTATAGCCCCGCCGCTATGCTACGGGTTCAGCCCGGAGTGGAGGCGGCTCCCCGGAACGATAACGCTGCCGCTAAGCGTCTTCGCCGAGGTAGTTAAATCAATCACTATTAGCCTGTGGGACTGGGGAGTCGAGCGCGTCGTATACCTAAACGCTCACGGGGGTAACAGCCCGGCCCTAAGAGCGGCGCTCGCCGAGGCAGCCCTAATGCGGGAGGGGAGGATCGCAGCCCTAATCGACTACTGGAGAGTGGCCGGGTTAAACCTCGGCCACGCCTCGGAGTTAGAGGCCAACATAGCCAGGGCCCTCGGCGTGAAAGCTAGGGAAGGCAGGAGTCACTGCGGGGAAGCCGCGGTTTCCGGCGGAGGAGTCTACATCTACGCCTACAGGGGGAGGGAGTTGAGGGCTCTTGGCACTCCAGAGAGCAGGGTTGATGTAAACGAGATAGTAAATAAAGTAGCTGATGCTATAATCAAAGTGTTAAATGCCGATATCTCGAAATACTGGATCGGATAAAAGAATGTCTTAAATACGTTTAAAACAATATATCTACTCTTAGCTAAGCAAACAAGTTTTACGTAGATAATTAAAAATACTGCAAGAGTGAATGCGGTATCTCAGGTGAATAGAGTGGGAGAAATTAGAAGATACGTTAAGGGCTTCTTGTCCGGCACGGGTAAGGTTTACTGGGTAGTCCTGCAAAGGCCTGAGAAGCTTAATGCGCTCACCAAGGAGGCGTGGCTTCAACTAGCGGCCGAGCTGGGAAAGGGTTGCGCCTCCACTGCTAGGCTCGTCGCGTTGAGAGGTGAGGGCAGGGCCTTCTGCACGGGCGACGATATTAAAGCTATGTATGATTTTGCGGGTGAGGATGATGCAAGGGAGTTCTTCGAGTCTCTAAGAAGGGCTGTTGACGCCTTGGCTTCGTGTCGGGTGCCAGTTGCGGCTGTGGTGCATGGATACGCCTACGGGGGCTGCGCTGAGATACTGCTCCTAATAGATTACGTTGTCGGGGTTAAGGGCGCGAAGATAGCCGCGCCCGAGGTGAGTCTAGGCCTGATTCCACCTATGCTTTCACCCATAGGCTCATTCCTGCTAGGCCGGAGGGCTAGGTGGATGGCACTTTCGGGGGAGCCTATTGACGTGGACGAAGCGAGGAACATCGGCCTAGTGGATGTCGTGGTTGAGAGTGTAGAGGATGCGGTTAGGCATGTAGAGGAGAAGGCCTCCATCTTGGACGGTGTTGACGCTAACGCGGTAGCGGTAACGCGGAGGATACTGTTTGCACCCCTACTCGGGTTCATCGAGAAATCGGGGTCCTTCGAGGAACTCGTTAAACTGTCGCTGACTCCGCAGGCTAAGGCTAGAATGGAAGCGTTCTTAAAGAGGAGGAAATGCTCATAATTTTAAAGCGTCCACTGCAAAGCGGCTGGGTTGGGTGGCCGGCTATGAGTGTCAACTACGCTACGCTGGGCGAGTTGAAGAAGGGTAGCTATATAGTGATCGACGGCGAGCCCTGCAGGATAGTTGAGATGTCGAAGGCTAAGACGGGGAAGCACGGGAGCGCTAAGGCTCACGTGGTGGCCATCGGCCTCTTCACGGGCCAGAAGAAGACGCTAGTGGCCCCGGTCGATGCCAGGGTCCAGGTGCCCGTGATTGAGAAGAGACACGCCCAGGTGCTCGCCGATATGGGGGACTCGCTGCAGCTGATGGACTTGGAGAGCTACGACACTTTCGAGGTTGAGAAGCCCGACGACGAGCAGCTGGCGAGTAAGCTACAGCCGGGAGTGCAGGTCGAGTACTGGCTCATCATGGGCCGTCCGAAGATAATCAGGGTGAGGAGTGGCGGGCTGGAGAGCTAACCCTCCTCCACCGTTAAGGCGGCTGGGCTGGCGTACGCCGGACTCTAGCATCCTTCCTTTTTATAGCCGATTAATGGGAGCAGGCTAACATTAATCGATCGAGAGGCCGGCCGTGGCGTTTGGAGCCGGGGTATACGGGATGGTCCTCGACGGGCTGAGGCAGGCAGTATCCAAGTTCTTGAGGGGTGGGGGGACCTACGAGAAGGCTGTTAACGAGTTCATAAGGGACCTTCAGAGGGAGCTGATCAAGGCGGACGTCAACGTTAGGCTAGTCTTCGACTTGACTAAGAGGATTAAGGAGAGGGCTTCCAAGGAGAAACCCCCGCCGGCTTTCCCGTTGAGGGAGTGGTTCCTTAAGATAGTGTACGAGGAGCTGACGAGGCTGTTCGGGGGCGACTCTGAGCCTAGGATCCTGCCCCCTAAGACTCCTTGGGTTATACTCCTCGTCGGCGTCCAGGGCTCCGGCAAGACCACGACTGCGGGCAAGCTTGCATGGTACTACGCGAGGAGGGGGTTCAAGGTTGGCTTGGTGGCCGCGGACACCTACAGGCCGGGCGCTCTGGAGCAGCTTAAGACGCTCTCCGAGCAGGCTGGCGCCCTCTTCTACGGCCGCCGCGAGGGGAGGGCCGAGGAGATAGCGAGGGATGGAGTGGAGTTCCTCCTCAAGCGGGGGGCCGAAATCGTTATCATCGACACCGCCGGCAGGCACGGCTACGGGGAGGAGGAGGCCCTCCTCGATGAAATGAGGCGCATCGCCGAGGCGGTGAAGCCGGATGAAGTGATCCTAGTCATAGACGCCTCAATCGGCCAGAAAGCCTATGACCTGGCGAGGAGGTTCCACGAGGCGGCGCCCATCGGGGGCCTGATAGTGACCAAGATGGACGGCACCGCAAGGGGTGGCGGAGTCTTATCCGCAGCAGCCGCTACCGGGGCCCAAGTCAAATTCATCGGGACAGGCGAGAAGATCGATGAGATAGAGCCGTTCAAGCCCACGAGGTTCGTGGCGAGAGTCCTTGGCATGGGCGACATCGAGGGGCTCCTGGAGAGGCTCAAGGCCCTGGAGTCCTTTGAGAGGCTCGAGAAGGAAGCCGCGGACGCGTTCAAGGGCAAGATAACCATGAGAACCGTGTACCATCAACTCGTCAGCATGCAGAAGATGGGCCCCCTCCACAAGATCCTGGAGATGCTGCCCGGGGCAAGCCTTCTACTGGGAAGCCTCGACAGGGAGAAGGCCAAGCTCGGCGAGGAGAAGGTGAAGAGGTGGATAGCGATAATCCAGAGCATGACGTACGAGGAGCTCGACAACCCCGAGCTGGTAGAGAGGGATAAGAGGAGGATGCGCAGAATAGCCTATGGAAGCGGGACGTCCATTGAAGACGTTAAGGAGTTACTCGCCTACTACAAGAGCATGAAGAACCTCATGAAGAGGCTGAAGAGGGACAGGCGCCTTCTGAGGAGGCTAGGCCTGGACCTAGGCTAGGGAAGCCCCAATGCCCCTCCGGGGACGCCGCAACGCCGCCCGGGGGGAGCAGTTAAATAATCGTCGGCTGAGATGTTTAAGTGAAGCCATAGGCCTCCAGCGTTTGGGGTTTGCAGCGATGTTGAGCGGCTTGGGCGAGGTTAAGACTGTGGACGTTGGGAGGAGCCTGAGACTAGCATCCACAGGCTTTGCCCTCTCCGGGCTAGGGCTCCTGCTAGCTCCACTGATGGGCGCCGGGGTGCTCTGGGTCCCGAACGTTGCCCGTGTAGGGTCCCTCCCCGTACCTGAAAGAGCGGTTATAGCCACGCTGCCCGTCCTCCTCGGCTTCCTAATGGTGTACAAGGGCTTCAGCGACGTGGCCAGGAGGAGCGGGTGGACCCTGCTGCTCGAGGGGCTCGCCTCCTGGGGGATCCTGCTCTTCTCAGCCTCACTTTTCTACGGGTACACCGGCTGGACCGCGATGCTGTGGTGGGTCGGCCTCGTCGACCCGGAGACGGGCCAGACGGCTAACGTGCTAGTCTCACTCCTACTAGCCATAATAGGCTCCATAGCGCTCTACCTTTCCGCGTCGTCGATAACGCCAAGCATAAACCTCGCATACAACCTATTCAAGGCCGACGACTTGGTGCCGTCAGCGCTCACCGTCTACAAGATCTCCTCCGCCGTGTCGCTCACAGTCTACCCCCTCATCGGAGCCGCAGCCTCGCTAGTGATGATCGGAGTCTCCCTAGCCACGGCGAACAGGCAGGTCCCCGTGAGGGTGGCGTTACTAGAGGTCGCCGGCGGTCAACCCTCTTAGAGGGCGACAATGCGCGGCGCCGCGGGCCGCAGGGGTGCCTGGGAGAGAGGGCTGATGGGGAAGGGTTAGATGCAAATTGACGGCGCGCCGCCCCCGCGTCCCTAGGGTCCCGCCTCCAAGGGTTCTGGCCGGGTGGAGGCTTGACTGCGGGAGCCCCGAAGGGGCGCGTGAGTCGGTGAGGGAGGCCCTGAGAGAGCTGGGCAGGCATCAATCCAGGCTCCTCATCTTGTTGCTCTCCGTGCTAGCTCTGGCCCTGGCTTTGCCTGAGCCGCTCTCCGGGCACGAGGCTCTTACCCTCATAGCGGAGGCTCTCCTCCTGGCAGTCTCAGCCGCCCTAGCCCTGGAGGTTTTCCAGGCAACCATTTGGGCTGCCTTCCTGGGGAGCCTGCTGCGCCACCTTGCGGCGGGGGAGGAGGCGTTTAAGGAGTACTGCGGGGGCAGGAAAGACTTGCATGGCCACGAGGGCTAGCTAGAAAGCAGAGCACGATGGCGGCGTCGCTGCGGGCAACGGGTGAGGGCTGGCTAGAGGCTAGGGCCTGAGCGGGCGTCCTCCCCCTCAAGTCCCCCCAAGTCAACGGGCCTGTTGAGCGGGCCACGTACGGGTAAAGGCATAGCGGGGAGGCTGGGAATTAAACCGCTGGGTAGAAGCTGGCTGAGTAAAAGGGTAGCGGGGCTTGGAGCTGGCGAGCTGGAGGCTCCTAGCGAGGGTCGTGAAGAACGCTGACGTCGTGGTTGAGGTAGTCGACATCAGGGATCCCATGAGTACTAGGAGTAGGAGACTCGAGAGGATGGTTGAGGCGCTTGAGAAGCCCCTCTTGATAGTCCTCAACAAGGCGGACCTGGTGCCTCGGAGTGTGGCTGAGAAGTGGCAGCGCATACTCGAGGGCATGGGCTACGAGGTCATGTACATGGCGGCGACTAGGCGTTACGGAACGAGGGTGCTGAGGTCTAGGATAAAGGCCCTGGCGACTATGAAGCCGTTCGCCGCCGCAATTGTGGGCTACCCGAAGACGGGTAAGTCGAGCATCATTAACGCGTTGAAGGGTAAGAGGAGCGCGTTCACAAGCCCGGTCCCGGGGAGCCCCGGCTACACGAGGCACGTGCAGCTTTACAAGGTGGAGCCGAACTTCTACCTGATAGACACGCCGGGCGTCATACCCGTCGAGGGCGGCTGGCCGGAGGCGCTGATTAGGGGCAAGTCGCCCGAGGAGCTCGCGGACCCCGTCCCGCCGGCCCTGGCCTTGATAGAGAGGATAGTCAAGTACAACCCGAAAGCCTTCATGCAAGCATACGGCATCAACTCCAGGAACCCCATGGAGATACTGGAGAGGCTCGCGGTGAAGAGGGGGTGGTTCTACAAGACCACCAAGGAGCCCCTGATAGAGGAAGCCGCTAGGACAATCATAAGGGACTACCATAAGGCCAAGATACCGTTCTACGTGCCCCCCGAGGAGTACCTGAGGGCAGGGCCGTAAGAGCCCCTCCTTCCCACGGCTCCAGCTGGCCTGGTAATTTAGCCTAGTAACGGCGCCCGCCAAGGTCGAGGAGGATGGTGCGGCGTTATGGAGTTGAAGCCATTCATAATGTTGTTCGTGGTCCTCGACCCGATCGGGATCCTCCCCTACTACCAGTCGATAGCGCTGAGAGTCTCGGAGGAGGAGAGGCCTAGGCTAGCCAGGATAGCGATAACCGCGGCCCTCGTCATCATGCTCTTCTTCACGTTCCTGGGCGACCTGCTCTTCAGCCTGCTGGGGGTGAGCGTTGCGGACTTCCAGGTGGCCGCGGGGCTAGTTCTGCTCGTCTACGCGGTCGCCAGCCTGTTTGAGATCCACATCGGGGCCGCCGCTGCTTCAGGCGTTGGAGCGGCGATTTTCCCGCTAGCCACGCCGCTCCTCGCGGGCCCGGGTAGCATCTCGGTGCTCATCTACATCAAGTACAACTACGGGGTGCACTACGCCGTAGCCAGCGCCCTGGTGAACACGCTACTAGCATACCCCATACTCGTCGCTGGCGGCCAGTTCTTGAAGCTGCTGGGCAGGCACGGAGCCCTGCTGGTGGATAAAATGATGAGCCTCGTCATGGCAGGCTTCGCAGTCTCAATGGTGAGGGAGGGGGTCACGAGCTGGCTGGGGGCTCAGAGGGGATGAGCCGCGGCACCGCTTCACAGCCCATGGGGCTCCACTTATAGCCCGCACGTCACAGCCCCCAGGCTAAAGCCTCTTTTGTTCAGCCGGGGTTGTTAAGCTTCTAGCCCGACAGCAGGATGATTGAGACAACCGCTAGCACTATTCCTACGAGTTGCCTTAGCGTCAGAGCCTCCCCAAGTAGGAGCCACGCCAGAACCACGGTTACAGCGGGGTAGAGCGCTGTCAGCGGGACCACGATGCCCGCCCTGCCGCTCCACTCCAGGGCTAGGATGAAGAGTATGTAGCCCAGGGTGCCCGCGAAGCCCCCCGCCAGCGCCCACGAGAAGCCCTCCAGGTTGTACGGCAGAGCCGCACGGCCTTTCACCGCCGCGAGGGCAGCTATTACGGCGAGTATGGCTAGGTTGCTGGAGACGTACACCTGGTACCACGTGCTGGAGTAGATCTCGGCCTTCTTAATGGCGACCCCCCATAAGCCCCACAGGAACGTTGTCCCCAGCGCCGCCAGCAGCCATTTCACACTCCCACCTTGAAAGGCTTCGCGGGCCAGGAAGGCTAGGTAAATAAAGAGTCAAAGAGTTGGCCTCAAGGCCTCGCGGGAGACTTAAGGGTAGAGCCGTGGGGGCCGCTACCCCTTCTTGTAGCCGATCTTTCTGAGGAACTCTATCCTCTCCCGCTTCTCCTTTTCTCCCTCGACTCCGAGCGGCTTGAAGCCGTCGGCGACCCCCAGTAGCGCCCTCTGCTCCCCCAGGTCAGCCACTAGCACCCTTACGGGGTTTGCCGTGGCAGCGTCAATGGTGACAATCTCCTGGACGTGCTTCAGCGCGTTGAGAACGTTGATGGGCCACCCGTTTTTAATGTAGACAACGAAGACGTGGCCGGCGGCTATGCGCTTGCAAGCCTCTACAGCTAGGTTTTCCAGCTCCTCGTCGTTTCCATCATGCCTGATAAGCCTTTTACCGCTGGCCTCACACATGGCGATGCCGAACTTCAGCGTAGGACAACTGGTAACCAGGGCCTCGTAGACGTCTTCAATCGTTTTAATGAAGTGCGTCCTGCCTATTATAATATTCGTACCCTCAGGAATAGGTACCTCAACAACGTCAATGTTCACGTTCACCATTCAGGCTCACCACCCACCAAGAGGCCTGGCTCTTCGCGGAGAAATAGTAGCGCGTTGCCTCTAGTTAAATTTATCCGCGCCTCGCGAAGAACGCCTAATTCAAGCCGAAGGCCCGGGACCTGCGCGCTTCGCCGGCCAGCCCGGGCCGAAGGGAGGGTTAGCCGGGTAATCACTAACGCCCGCCAAGACGCATTAATGACCCGGTCCCAGTAGGCATTACTTTGCTGACGCTACCCCGATAGTATGTGGGAGGCTATTCTCCATATAAGCCCTGCGAGCAGCAAGCCGTAAGCTATCGTCGTCACCGTTAGAGTTACTCCCTTTTTGAACCCGAATTCCTTGATGAGCATCCCCATGGCATTCATGCATGGAACCCCAGTGATAGCCGCAACGCTAAACGTGTAGAGTTGGAGTGGGGTTAACGCTGAAGACAGGTCACTGCCGAGGGCCGATACTAGCATTCCTATCGTTAAATCCTTCTGCAAGAAGCCGAAAACCAGGGAAATGAGGGTCACCGCTGGCAGCCCTAGCCAGGCGGCGACCGGCGAAAGGGGCTTTAGGACAGTGGTGGTGGCGCCAATCGCGTCTAGGATGCCGTAGATCATTCCTCCAAGTATCAGTAGAGGTATGACTATGTACACGAAATCCTTCATCCTAATCCAGCTTTTAGCAAGAACGTTTCTAATCAAGGGCCTCCTATAGGGGGGCAACTCCAGGAGCAGAGGCTTGGCTTCCACGTGGAGTATTCTTTTAAGGGCGAACGCCCAGATTAAGCCGGCAGCGAGTAGAGTCATGTAGGCGAGAAACGCTAGCTTCACGCCTCCATAAAACCCGGCTATTCCCATGATTATAGCCGTCCTCGAGGAGCACGGCACGAATGCGAGGAGGGAGGCGGTGTAGAGCTGCTCCTTCTTGGACGACAAGACCCTAGTGGCTCTAGTTGCGGGTACAGAGCAACCTAGCCCCAACGCTAGGGGGATAAACGCCTTACCGGGCAGGCCCAGCTTCCTCAAAAACCTTTCCACGTTCACGATAAACCTTGGCAGGAGCCCTACGTCCTCCAGTAGCCCCAACAGCAGGTAGAACAGGAACACGTAAGGCAGGGCGACGGCTATGCCCGCCGCAAGCCCGCTTAGAGTGCTATCCAGCACAACAGAAGCGACAGTGTTCTCCTCCACAGTTAGGCGGGATAAGAATCTATCGGTTAAATCCGTGAAAACCCCTTGAATAAAGTTGCCGAGGTAGAGGAGAGTCCCGAAGATAGCGAGGAAGAATAGGCCTGTGATGACGGGGCCCAGGCTCTCATGCAGAAGGATCCTATCAACCCTCTCTTCAAGCCTTCCCGCCTTCCTCGCCGACCTCTCTATTGGGATTAGTTCGATAACTTTTCCCGCTATAAGTGAAGCAAGCCCATACCTGGTTATAGCTATATCTTTTGCGACCTCCGGATGATACTTCTCCAACTCCTTCCTGACCTGTTCAATAACCTTTTTATCATTTAGATACTTGCAGAAGTCCTCGTCTCCCTCCAAGCACCTTACGGCAATAAACCTCTTGGGCAGCCTCCCAGTAGCATGCTCAGCTATCCTGTGTATCGCCTTCTCTATGTGATCGTCATACTTAATTTTAAATTTAGGCTTCTGCCTATCCTTAATTTTCAATACCGCGTCTACTAGTTTATTGATGCCCTTTTTAGTTATAGGATTGATTGGAATAACTGGGACGTTAAGAATCTCTTCTAATTTCTTATAATTAACTCTTATTCCCTTCTTTTCGGCTTCCTCCACAAAATTTAACGCTATAATGACGGGTATCTCCGCCTCTAATATCTGCAGAGCAGTGTAAAGGCTCCTTTCGAGAAAGCTTGCATCGGCAACCACAACCACCCCATCCACTCCTTCCTCGAATAAAACCCTCTCAGTAACCTTTTCCTCCTCGCTGTTATCGGATATAGAGTATATCCCCGGGGTGTCCACGAAGACTATCTTTGTGTCGCCAACCGTTTTTTCAGCCATAGTTATCTCAACCGTAGTCCCGGGATAGTTGGAGACTATGACTCTCGGGCCAACCAATGCGTTAATCAGCGACGACTTCCCAACGTTTGGTTGGCCGACCAGGGCTATTTTAAGAGTCCTCATACTCCACCACCTCGATTCTCTCGGCTATGTTCTTGTCTAGAGCAAGCTTCTTGCCCTTCACCTCGACAATGATGGTGTTTGGAAGCCTCTTGACAATCCTCAGCTTTTCCCCTGGGTATAGCCCCATGCTGATTAGCCTCTCAAACAGTCTACCGTCAAGGTTAATGTCCGCAATTAAGCATTCCCTGTTTTTGAACTCCGTTAAGGGGACGCCCTTCTTTTTGAGCGCTGATAGTTTCCTGATAGTGTAGGCGGCTTCTGTGGGGATGTAATGCTCTAGAATATTGGTTATTTTAACTGCTTCCTCGCCCTCCCTCCTCTCCTTAAAATACTTTTCTAGAATAGAATGCTTTTTAACGATGGCATCGGCCTTGGCTCGCCCTTTCTCCGTTAACTGTATGTACTTCCTACCGGATCCCTCCTCCGTGGAAACCTTTATCAAGCCTTCCTCTTCAAGCTCCCTAATGGCCTTGGCTATAACATGCTGGGGCGCGGCGACCTCCAACTCCATAGAATCCAGTGGGGTTCTTCCATTTTTCCTGCCCAACGCTTCCAATACGTCTTCCTTCACTATTCTTAAGACGTCAAGTTCATCGGCCACGGCTATCATGCCCCGGCCTTTTCCATTCCATATTGGCCAGTGGTAGTGGAAGTAGGAGATACCACGAATACCACGGCCGATCCTTCCCTCCCCAGGGCTTCATTGGCTTACCTTCAATGGAAAGTATTGGCGAGCCCAGGGAGGTCTTGGAGCGCTGCTCCCATTAACCTCCCTGGGCTCGCCCCCGTAGAAGGTGTTTCGAAACACTTAAAGTTTTTCTAATACAGTTTCGATGTAGAATCCGTTATAGCATCTAACAACTTTAAACGCGAAGAGGTGGGTAGCTGCGCTGCTGTTTAGGCTTAAGCGGCTGGCTGGCGCGTTGGGTTGGCCGGGTGATGAGGGGAAGCAACGCGGACTCCACGAGGGGAGTGAAGAGCCCTAGTGTGGCTGACCCTGCCCTTGCTCATTCTTCGAGTTCCTCGAGGCCTGAGAGTAGGGATCCCAGGCCCGGCTTCCTCTTCCACGCCTTCCATCTCTCGCGGCAGACGCTGGCGGCTGAGGGGATCGGCGCGGGTTTGGGCGTGGGGGCGGGGTCTGCAGCGGTGAGGCAGTAGATGTCAAACGCTAGGGTCTCCTGGGCCTCCCAGTCGCCCTCGACTACGCCCTTCCCCAGCAGCTTTAACGTGGCGCGCCTGTAGAGTGGGTGTATGGGCCTAGGCTTGGCCCTGGCGAGGGGGCTGCCGGGTAGTGGCATGAAGCTGTGGAGCCTGAGCGTCGCCCCGTCCTCGGCGAGCTTCATCATGGCCTTAACGGTTAACTCGACGTCTTCATCGGTCTCGCCCGGGAGCCCGAAGATTATGTCGACGACTGGGGTCAGCCCGTGCTTCTTGATTAGCTCCACGGCTTCGTAGACTGATTCAACGTCGTGGTCCCGCTGTACTAGCCTCAGTAGCCTATCGCTTCCACTCTGGAGCCCCACTGATACCCTCCTATTCGCGGCGAGCCTGGCTACCACTGAGAGTACCTCGTCGGTCACGTACTCCGGCCGGGTCTCGCTCGGGAAGCTGCCTAGGTAGGGCTCGCCGCCGAGCCTCCTAACTCCGGAGAGGAGCTCCTCGATGGCGGCTACGTTAGGCTTCCCCGGCTCGCGGCTCATGTACGCGAAGCCGATGGGTGCCACGAACCTGATCCTCCTCCTGCCGCTGCTAACGTAGTCCTTCACAGCTTCAAGTACAACGCTGGGGCTGCGGAAGCGGACGCGGCCCTTGAAGAGCCATGGGACCTGGCAGAAGAGGCACCTGTAGCTGCAGCCCCTCATAATCTCTATCGGGGGGTATATCGAGGCAGCCCTACTATGGGGAGGGTAGCTGTCGAGGTCGGCGTATTCAAACCCCGCCACGGCGAACCTGTCGCCCTCCACGAATGCAATGTTAGGGACCCTGTCCAGGTCCCTCCCCCCGAGCAGGTGATCCACAAGCCCCACAATCGCGGGCTCGCCATCGCCAGCGACTACCGCGTAGACGCCCAGGCGGAGGAGCTGCCAGTACGCCCCCGCAGCGTGGGGCCCCCCAGCCACCACCTTGAATTCAGAGGCCACCTCCTCTATCTCGCCGGCCAGCTCAAGGAACAAGGGGCTCGAGACGCTATACATAACCACGACGTCGTAGCCCTTCCCGCGGAGCCCACGGGCCAGGGGGCGGGGATCCTCCTCGGTGAAGTAGAGCCTCACACGCCCCCCGAGGAGCCCCTCACGCTCCAGGGCCCCGGCTATCACGGAGAAAGCATTCCTGCCGCCCCGGATAGCCCTAGCTATCAAGGCAAGTCTTCGCATGACAGGATCCCCTCAAGGGCCGCGGGGCTCCCAGGCTGCGGCCGCCGCCTCACAGGCCCTCCCAAGGCCTCGGGGGCCGTTGAGACCGGTCATACCCCGCAGTTAGAATAGGGAAACCCTCTAATTGAGGGCATAAAAGCTTCCATTCAGCGTCGACTTGCCCGCTCGACATTAAGTTAATCCTTGGATTCGGAATGGCGCTCTACGTCGTGTAAGAGGAGGGAAAGAGTGGAAAGCGGCGCGGAAAGAGGGGAAATGTGGAGAGGCGCCTTTGTGGAGTACTGACTTTACTCTTTCTTGATGAAGACCGCGTAGAAGAAGTATGCCGCCGAAGCGTAGAGTAGTGCTAGGAGTACTGTGGTTAAGGCCTTCACGCTGCTGATGGTGGCTAGGGTGTTGTACGTTTTAAGGTTTAGCACGTCGGCGAGGATAGTCAGGCGGTCCGGCGGGATCTTGGAGAGTAGGTCGCTGCACACCTCCGGAGACCCTAGGCAGGCGATGAAGTAGGGGTACTGGCTGAAGGCGTTAATCAGCTCGCCTAGCACTACGGTTAGAAGCGCCAGGATCCCCCCTGCCAGCAGAAGTGGAGCCTTTGACTCCTCTATGATGCCGGCCCTCAGGGAGGGGAATGCCCATAGTAGTATGAAGAACTGCGCCGCGAAGAATATCATCTTCAGCGCGAACACCCAGCTGACGTCGTACGCCTCACTGCCCGGGCTGGCACTGCTAAGCTTCCAGCCGAAAGAGGCGAATATGTTGTTGAACTTGTAGGGTGCAGCGTTTATTAGGCTCATCGCGTACCATGCTCCCAGGAAGAACATTATGACAAGGCTTACGGCCGCGATGACGCTTAACTCCCTGACGACCCTCCTCACCGCGCTCCTATAGGCTTCATCGGGGTTCCTGACGTAGGAGTAGGCGAGGCCTCCTATGACTGCCAGGGACCCGGCGGCTATGGCTCCGTCTATCGATTTAAGGTAGAGGGGCCAGAACGTTGGGTTGCCCAGGGCCTCAGTGACTTTGAGGTAAAGCCTGCCGTCAGCGGCTAAGTGCAGGCCTGTGGGGATGTTTAGGAATGCGAACACCGCCCTGAAGCCGAAGGGTATCAGCAGGGATGAAATGGCTAGGAGCAACCCGATCGTGTGGTGTGCCTGCCGGCTCCACCGGTCCCAGCCGTAGTAGAAGGCTGCTATGGCGAAGAAGTGTAGCACTATGAAGAGTATCGCTAGCCCGAACGGTATGAGGGTTATATTGCCTGCCAGGCCGAGGAAGTCGGGGTAGAAGCTTAGCAGGAAAACAGTGAAGGCGGTGGCGAAGACTCCGGCCAACCCGTAGGTTGCAGCGTAGAACCTCATAAGCTTGCGTGCTACACTGTCGAGGCTCTTGTCGTTGCTAGTGTCGGCCTTCCACTTTAGGTAGGGTACGTAGAGCCCCAGGAAAATGCCGAGGTTAACCATTGCTATGTGGAGGGAGAAGTTCAGGGCAAGCCAGAAGACCGTCCACATCATGGTTGCTCCCCCTGGCTTAACCCCCCACTCCTTGGTCTTAGGCTTCACCCTCCCTAGGGAGGCCGGGGACCCAGAGGAACCTGTAGACGCTGTAGGCCAGCGCGCCTAGCATGGCTAGGAAGAACGCTGCTACGAGGGCTACAGCGCCGGGGCTGGCCGGGTTAGCTGTGTGGGCAACGTCGGTGGTCATGACGCCGTAGATGGTCCAGGGCTTCCTCCCAATCTCCCTAACGCCCCATCCCAGGAAGCTGACTAGGTGCACGATGAAGATTACCGCCACAGCCTGCGGGATCCCAAGGAGCCACTTCCCTAGGAACGTTGACTGCAGCTTCTCGGGATCCCTCAGCCTCCACAGGTAGTAGGTTATCGCCAGAGCGTAGAGTCCTAGGAGTATGCCTAGGCCTATCTTGGTGTAGTACATGTAGTGTATTATCAGCGGCGGCTTGCACGAGCCAATCCTAGCCATGTCCTCCTGCTCGTGCAGTATGCACGCACAGTAGTCATCCGGTATGGCGTCATAGTCCGGCAGCGGAGCGTTGGGGTCGCCGTAGGCTAGGAGTGCTGGCAGCTTCTCGCCGCCGGGGAGGAGGCTTGTCACTCTGAAGATCTTGTTAGTTGTAGCCTCTATAGCCGCGAACTTCTCAGGGTTGTACTCAGCTATCGCCCTACCCATCTCGTGACCGGAGACGAAGCCCTGCACCGCTATGATTACCAGCGCTGCTACTGCGGAGAACTTGAACGCGGCCTTCACGTACTCCTTATACTCTTCATCAGACGTGTTCCTGGTCTGCACAAGCCTTATAGTGTAAGCTGCAAGTACCGTGAAGATGCTGACGGTTAAAGCTGCTCCTATGGAGTGGAAGAGCGTTGCCAGGTACACGGGGCTCTTAAAGGTGACCATTGTCGGCCCTACATACATCACGGTATTCACTAGAACCTGGTCGAGCACAGCCTTGACGGGCGCGTTCAGCAGCTCAGACCCGCTCCCGGATCCCTGCAGGTACGTCGTGCTGATGACCGCCGCCAGGATGCTGTCCTTAACCTTGTAGCCACGCCACGCCTCATAAACCAGCCTCTGGACCACTCTAGAAGGCAGCTGCACAATCACACCGTTATCTGCCTGGCCAACGATGGAAGCGCCGACAGCCTGGAGTGCGGTCACGTTGAGCGCGCCGGCTATATCATTGGGGACTACGACCGTCACCTTGGGGTAACCCTGGTCGTAGAGCCAGTGGCCAGTCTTTACGTCGTAGGCCGGCACTATCCCTGTGGGCGCCACCATGTAGCTGTTAACGCTGAGAATCATGGCGGCGCTATACCAGGGCCCCACGAATGATAGGAGCAGGAGAACCGCTAGGGCTCTCCTGCCGAACTTCCTCCATGCATAGTAGGTGAGGTAAATGAATACTATTTCCATTATGAAAGCGAAGACCTCAGCGTAGAGCGGGAAGTAGATGTATCTGCCCGCGGCCTCCGTCACGTTGGGCCATAGAAGCACTAGGCCGAACTCGCTCGCAGTCCCCGTGGCGGCTCCAACCGCGAATACTATGACGAAGCCCTTGAATAGCGTGTAGGACAGCTTCCTCCACTTCTCATCGTTAGTCCTCATGTATATAAGGTAAGCTATGAACGACAGGAAGCTGAGGCCAAGGACATACTGGAGTACAGCCCAGTGGACTTCGATTCCAATTATCGATAGGACCCTATCGTGGAACGCTGGGTACTGCCTCCACTGCTCTACAACATCTATAACGCCCATACCCCCCCTCACCTTCCCCGACGTTTATTTTGAATTTATTCCACTGGAACCTTTAAACGCTTTCCTGGTAAAAGTATTTACTCTGATAAATCGCCTTACGTCATAAACATCTTTTCGCCTCGAAAAGCGCTTGCATCTAGCAAGGGAAGCGGGGGAAGGTTAACATCGCGCGCCAGCCTAGCTGGCAGGACTAGGAACCCGCCAGCCCAGCCCTGTTCCCTGTTAAAGTGGATGAAGGAGGTTGAAAACACCATAACTACACACACAGGATGCTTGCTTGTGCCGTTTCAAGGGCGGGTCCGTGAAGTCTAGCCACTTCAACGGCGGCGGGCTCCGAGCCCAGCCGCCTCTGATCCCGGATTCCTCTTCATCCCTCCACTATAGAGCAGGCGCTCCCCTCGCCCGCAACTTTCCATCGGGGGGTTATAGGGTCTTAAGTAGACTGCCCCCGGGGGGAGCCGCGTGGTTTGCCTAGGGGGCTTCCGTGGAAGGGCTGCTCTCCTCTAGGCGTGTATCTCTATAATATCCCCGTCCTCTAGGGTGTGGCTCCCTCCAACCCTTTGACCCGGGTATTTGGCGCTGGGCCCCCATATTTTCGCATACTTGAAGTTCTTAGCGAGTCTTGGGTGGATGCGCTCGGCTGCCTCGAGCACCGTGGTGCCCTTCGGGACTATGAGCGGCCTCGGGTCCGGCTTCTTGTTCGGCTGCTTCGTGTACACTCTGATTATCCCGGAGGATTTGAACACCGCCGGCCCTATGAGCTGGAGCCCCTCCCCGGTCTTCGTGCTTACCGGTATGACTGGCACGTCGCTCGGGGCCCTGGACTTTATGGCCTCGGCTTTCTCGCGCGCTCCGGGCACGTCTAGCTTTGTTAGGACTACGATGGTTGGCTTGTAGACCCTGCTGGTGAAGATGGCAGCTTCGACGTCGTCCAGGGTCACTGGCCCCTCGATCTCGACTATGGCGTTGTAAATTCGGTACTCTGCCAGGAGCCTTACGAGGTCCTCCTCGGTGAATCCGACGAGCCTCCCCGAGCCGACGACCTTGACCCCGTTGGAGCTGCGGGTCTTCTGGATCCTAACCAGCCCCCTGGACTTGGTTATCAGTATACCCCGCTCGGCTAGGAGGCTTGCTAGCCTGTTCAGGGTTGCAGCCGGCCTCTCCTCGTCCAAGCCCACGACTAGCGCTAGCACGTCCGCGTTCCTGGCTAGGCCTAGGACCCTGGAGTTGACGGGGCTGTCGGGCTTATCCAGTACCACGGGGGGCGTGTCTATCACCTGGAACTCCACGTCTTCATACTTCAGCATGCCGGGGGTGGGCTTCTGCGTGGTGAAGGGGTAGGGCGAAACCTCGGGCTTGGCGTTGGTTAGAGCTGCTAAGAGGCTGCTCTTGCCGGAGTTCGGCGGCCCCACCAGCACGACCTGGGCAGCGCCCGACTTCTCGACGAAGAACCTCGGCCCCCCGCCGCTCCTCTTCCGCCTCTTGGCCTCGAGCTCCTCCCTCAGCTCGGCCAGCCTTCGCCTGGCCCACTCCCTAAGGTTCTCGGTGCCCTTGTGCTTGGGCACGCTGCTCAGGAACTCCTCGAGGGCCCTAATCTTCTCCTCGACAGTCCTGGCCTCGGAGTACTTCGCAAGCTTGCTCTTCGCCTCGGCCGGCAGGTTCGCTGGCATTACCCTTCATACCCCCAGGGCGGGGGTTGAGGATCGTAGAGTTATAACCCGGAGCCGTGTTAGCTGCTTGGCTCGCTGCGCCCTTAAACCTTAGTGAAGAGCCCGAGCTTCCTCGCCTTATCGTGGGCAGCCTTCAGCTCCTCCCAAGTCGGCCTCCTCGCTATCTCCCTCCAGCGCTGCGGGTACCTGGCGACGAGGTGCTCCGGCCTGTACTGGTCCATCACGTTGACTATCACCTTGTCTTTAGGCAGGTTCCTGGCTATCCACTCGAGGACGGGGATAGTGCAGCACTCAAGGTGACTCGGCAGGACTAGGTGCCTAATTATCATGTCGCCGTTCTCAGCGGCGATCCTCAGGTTCCTGGTGACGGTCTCGAAGTACCTGGGTACCGCGCTGAGCCTCAGCGCGCACCTATTGTTCCCGTACTTGAAGTCCGGGAGCCAGATGTCTATAACGTCGACGAGTATTTTCATGGCCTCCGTGGTCAGGTACATGTTGCTGTTCCAGAGCTGGGGGATGTTCTCCTCCAGGTAGAGGAGGCTCTCGATTATGACGTGCATGCTCGGGGTGGGATCCCCGCCGACGTGGTTGATGTTCCTGGCCCCACGCCTCGCCAGCTCCTCCTGTATCTTGGCCAGCATCCTAGCGTCGACGGGGATCCCTGAGCGGGGGGAGGTCTGGCTTACATCGTAGTTCTGGCAGTAGACGCAGGTGAAGTTGCAGCCGCCGTAGAATATCGTCCCACTGGGGACTAGGGGGGCCTCCTCGCCGAGGTGCAGGAACGCGCTGTGCACGTAGGCCTTGCCGTCTACGCGGCAGGCTCCTATTTTGCCCTTGAGCCTCTCAATCATGCACCTCCTCTCGCAGAGCCTGCAGGGGCTTGCAAGCCTCCTAGCAAGCTCGGCCTTGACGTGGAGCAGGCTCACCCGGGGCCGCTCGGCCCGCTTCAGGCTAGCGGAGCCCTCCCTAACCTCGCTCCAGAGCCTCCGGAACTCGGCGGCCCCGGTGTCGTGGCTCCTCCAGAGGCTCCGCTCATCAGCCTCCTCCAGCTCCTCCGGCGAGTCGAAGCCCGGGGCATCGACGTGCTTGGCGATGATGTACTTGGGTGGACGCTTCTCGTTCATGACGGAGAGGTACCACGAAAGCCTCCTCCTCACCTCGGGGTCGCTCCATATCGTCACGGCGTCGGGGCGCACGAACCTCCAGCTAAGAGATTCCCAGGAGCCCATAACGCCCGGATCCCGCTAACCCGCATCGTTGCCGGCGCCTTTAACCCCCCGCACCCCATGCGCCCGTCACGCCTAGCGCGCTCTCCCGGATTCCACGTAGGCGCAGGGGGAGCAGAGCCCCGGGCCTGAGCCCGTAACTAGCATGTAGCCCTCGGGGTATTCGAGGCCGAGACCGTCAAGCCAGTCAACGTCATCGTAGAGGGTTAGCCGCGCCCACCCCTCCAGGGCGCTAACGCTCCTAGCCCCCCCGGCCCGGCCGGGCGTGGAAGCCAGGCCCAGGGGCTTGCCCGTAAGCCTCTTCGATATAGGGGCGAGCCTGCCCCTGTACTCGTACAGCAGCACCAGGCCCCCGTGGATCGAGGCCTCCAGCAGGCCCTGCTCGACCAAGCCCGGAGGAGCCGGCGGGGCGCCCGAGTCGGCCCAGCGGCGGATCAACTCCTCCAGCCACGAGGGGGCCCCGGGATCCCTCGTCTTCAGGCAGCCGGCCACCCAGAAGCCCCCCGAGAGGCGGGCCACGAAGGGGGTTCCAAGCCAGACCACCCTGTACCCAGCCACCCCCGGCCCCCCTCTTTCAGCCCCGGGATCCCAGCGGGGGAGGACGCGCGGTAGGCCCTCGTGCTGCGGGTGTTGTTATATTATTGTAGTCTGGCCCTTCCCGGGGCCGGGCTGGCCGAAGAGGGAGGTTAGGTACACCACGGTGTACTGGAAGGCGTTGGAGAGCACCCTGACGGTCCTAGCGAGGTCTTGACCGTCCAGCTCCCCCTCCTTAAGCCTGATCTCCCTGCTCGCCACCAGGGCTTCAGTCTTCTCCAAGTCAGGCGGCTGGGGTATGACTATGCAGTCCGGGCACATCGTTAGAAGCCCCAGCACTATGGAGGCGACCACCTCCCGCCTCCGCTGGGGTGGGAGCGAGGAGAGGGCGTTAAGGTGGAAGGGCGAGAACTTCAAAGCCATCGTGGCGATTAACTTGCCCTCAACACCCTTCGGCTTTTGAATGTTAATCTTAACCTGGAGCGGCACCTTAACCTCCACGAGCAGGCTCCACTCAACCGGCGCGTTAGGAGGAATGGGCGCGCTCGCCACCTCAAAGCCCTCGTCGAGCAGCGCGGAGAGGACCTGGTCGCGCAAGCTTCTACCCTTCATCCCCGGCTGCCCCTCAGTGCCGCAGGCATCTGCACGCGTGGGCCTCGTTTAATGATTACTCGCCAAAACCCCCTGAACCCCTATTACGCCTTCGCCGGCTGCGGGGATAAGTCGCTCCAGGCTCGGCCTGCTCGTGCTGGGTGAACGGCCGGGCCGCCGGGGGTGCCGGGGCGGAGTGAGGCTCAGCGAGTCCCTGCGGCGAGAGGCAGATCCTATTTGGAGGAGGATAATCGAGCACCCCTTCGTGGTTGAACTCTATACGGGAAGCCTCGACTTCGAGAGATTCAAGTACTACGTTATCCAGGACTACAACTACCTACTAGCGATGGTCAGGGTTTTCTCCATCATCGCCTCCAAGGCTGATCTAGAGGTAGCATCTAAGGCCCTCGAGATAGCTCGCGCTGACGCCACGGTGGAGCTTGAGAACTACAAGAGGTTGCTAGCCAGGATAGGGCTCACGCTGGACGAGGTGGTCAACGCTAAACCGGCCCCCACGAACGTTGGATACATGAGCTACCTGATCTCCACGGCTTCGCTGGGAGACGCCCTCGAGGGCTTCGTGGCGGTGCTCCCGTGTTTTTGGAGCTATCTGGAGATAGCTAGGGTTCACGAGGAGAAGCTGGCTAGGAATAATAACGAGGTTTACGTTGAATGGGCTAAGGCTTACTTGAGCAGCGAGTACGAGAAGCTAGTGGAGGATTTGATAGAGGTGGTTGATAGCCTCTACACTGGGGCTAAGTACGTCAGGCTCAAGGACATATTCCTCACATCGAGCAGGTTCGAGTGGATGTTCTGGGATATGGCTTACAGGATGGAGGCGTGGCCTGTCTAAGGCAGCCTCTACGAGTAGGGGGGCGCGGGCTACCCTTCGGGCCGCTGGCCCCCTGCTTCCCTCCCGCCGGTTTTGCCCCTCCCCGCCGCGGCCTTCGCGGCCCTGTTGTAGTGCCTGGGCTTCCTGCCCCTGACACGCTTCGCCTTGCCGGCCCTCCTCAAGCTCCTGGTGGAGGCCTTGTTCCTGGGAACCATGATGACCAGGGCTCTGAGCAGCTCGGGGATCGAGGATACCAGCTTGCGGGCGATCTCGGTGGATCGAAAGCTGGCCTCCGCGAGGGTTATGTGTGGAGGGGCCTCAATCCAAACCTCCGCCTCGCCAAACGTGCCGTACATTTCAACCCTGAAGCTCCGGGGCTTGAAGTCGGGGTCGCCCTCCAGTAGCTGGCGCATTTTATCCTTGATCCTCTCAACCTCACCCTTAGGGCCCACGCCTATGAGGTAGTAGATGGATTCAAGGAATATCGATGAGAGGCCGTAGAGCGTGTAGACTCCCACAAGCAGGACGACCGCAGTCTCTATGGCTGCGTTGTGGAAGACGTTGCTGGCTATAATGGATAGCCCGCCCGCGAGCTCGAAGACGATGTCCAGGGATAGCTTGCTCGCAACCGTTCTAACGCTCACCAGGCGGACCTCGTAGTAGTGCATGCTCTTGTGGAGGAAGCGCTCCAGCAGGTAGGAGGCAAGGGCGCTGGCGAGGGGGTAGAGTGATAGGATAATAGGGGTGCTGCCTTTACCGCCGTGAAGGCTCTCGGCGACCACGAGGATTACTATCGAGGCGGCTATAATGGAGAGGAATAGTGTTGACAGCACCTCTATCCTGAAAATTTCGAACCTAGCCCTGTACATTGTGGCCCTAGACGACGCTATGTGGAAGGCTATCGCCAGCGAGAAGAAGGAGATCCCCTCCACGAGCCAAATGAAGGCTTCGACGAGGACCACGTGGGACGGGAAGACAGCGACGTAGACCAGGAACCCTACCACTGCGAGCAGGGTCGACACGAGTGAGACTAGGTAGAGCGACCTGAGGGCCCTCCTGCTACCCATGATTTTCCTGGCAGCCAGCTTGTAGCTCAGCTCGTGACACCTCTACCTACCCAAAGCTACCGCTCGGCAGCGGTCTAAAGCGCTCACCGCCCCCTCCTGGGGGGTGAGAGGGCTCGATCGCGGGTTCGCTCCTCACCGCGGCGCGTTAAAAGCGGGATCCGGGAAACAGGCTTTTAAAAGGAGCCTCGGCGGCTGGCTAACGCAGATAGAGCTAGATGCTCAGCGTTGAAGATGAATCGCTCCTTCTCTCGCTGAACCCCAGTATCTCCTTTAGCTGGCTTGTTATGGGGTTGAGCTTTCCTTCATGATAGGCTTCCTCGATTATGTCCCTGACGTCGCTGGTGTGGTTTATGTCCAGCTCGAGGAGCATCTCCAGCATTTTGAATGTTGCATTCCAGACCTCGAGGAGCTTCTCCCTGGGTATGTGGCTCACGATGAACGGGTCCTGTAGCCACTGGTCGAAAGCCTTCAAAGTCCTTATCATGTGGTTGAATGCGATCCTGATTGCTATAACCATCTCCAGCCTGTCGCTCTTGTCTATCTGATCCTTGTAGGTCCTGAAAGTGTCCAGGACAGCCTCCTGCATCTTCACCCATCTTTCAAGGTTGTCGAGGAACTCACGCATCTCCCTGCTTTTCGGCATCAAGCTTTTATACACCCCTCCCCGTTTGGTTTCACCCTTCGGCGGCTAAGAACCTAAATATTTAGTTGATTCAGCCTTCATCAGCCGCCTCTTCGATGGGCGGGATCTTCATGAGCTCCCTGGCCTCCTTTGGGAGCTTGTCCAGCCTCGACTTGATGAACTCCAGGTCCTCCTTGAGCCTAGCCCTCCTAACCTTATCGTCGAGCAGCCGGGGTATGCCGTCTATGACGGGGTACCACCTGCCGCAGTTCGGGCAGACGAACACGGCTTCGACGACGTCTAGGTTCACGCATCTCCTGCACTCGCTTAGCGGCACCTCGCTAGCGCTCTTGCCGTGGAGGGCGCAGTACCTCTTGCACCTGACGCGCTCCACGTCAACGTTTACCGGGCTTTCAACGACCTTCAGCGGGTAAAGCTTCATGGGGCTCTTGCAGAGGGGGCACACTAGGAGCTCGACGAAATAGTACCTCATGCCGCCCCCACTCTCCTCCCGGGGCGCTAGCCCTCGATGCCGCACTCAGCCTTAAGGATTCTCTTCACCTCCTCTAGCACCTCTGAAGCCCTTTCGGGGCTCCTCGCCTCCAGCATTATCCTGACGACAGGCTCCGTCCCGCTTGGCCTCACGAGTAGCCAGAAGTCTTCCCCGAACACTTTGACTCCGTCAATCTCCACCCTGCGCAGGCCGGAGTAGAAGCGCTTCACAGCGTTCACCGCGCACTCCGCCTCCTCCCTCGACGCCCTCAGCTTGGTCTTGATGGGGTAGTACCTTGGAAGCCGGGAGGCTGCCTGTGAGAGGCTCTCCCCCTGCTCGGCTAGCATGTAGAGCATGAGCGCTGTCTTCATGGGGCCGTCTCTAACGGTCTGGAGCGGGGTGTGCATGTAGCCACCGTTCTCCTCGAACCCGGAGATCGCCCCGCCCTCGCGGAGGATGGTCCTCGAGATGACTACGCTGCCAACCGGCGTCCACACAACCTCGATCCCGCGGGGCTTGAGGTACTCCTCGACTAGTATGCTGCTGGAGACGCCTGTGTACGTCCTCCTAGGGAGCTCGGGCCAAGCCTCGGCGGCGAACGCCGTGAGGAGGGTCCCACTCCTGTCGCCCCACAGCACCTCACCCCTATCGGTGATCATGATTGCACGGTCAGCGTCTCCATCGTGGCCTACCCCGAAGTCGGCGCCCGAGGCGACTACAAGCTTAGCCGCCAGCTGCAGGGTCTCCACCGTCGGCTCCGGGAGCCTCCCGGGGAACTCCGGGTCCAAGTTGCAGTTGAGGGTGATGGCTTTGACGCCGAGCCTCCTCAGGAGCAGGGGGGTTTCAAGGCTTCCAACGCTGTTAGCACAGTCCACCACAACCTTGAACCCCTTCCTCCTAATCTTCTCGGCGTCAACCTGCTCTATTATCCCGTTAACGTGGTCCTCTATAGCAGTGGTGTGCAGCTTCGGATCATCGACCAGAGCCCTCCAGGAGGCGGGCCTACCCCCCACGCCTTTAAAGTAGTACTCCTCTATCACGCGCTCGTCCTCACGCGGTATCTCAACGCCGTCGGCGGCTATCACTTTGACCCCATTATACTCTGGAGGGTTGTGGCTGGCGGTCACCATGACTCCCCCGTCGAACCCGTTGCGGCGCACTGAGTACTGCAGCGTCGGCGTTGGGAGCAGGCCGGCCTTGTAGACCTTAACCCCCTCAAACATGAGGCCGGCCGCCACGGCGCCTAGGATGGCCTCGCCGCCAGCCCTTACATCCCTGCCTACCAGCACGCGGCTCCCGGGGCCGAAGTATGCCCCGATAGCTCTTCCAAGCCTTAAGGCGAGCTCCGGCGTCAAAGTCTCGCCGATAACGCCTCTTACACCGTCAGTCCCGAAGAGCCTCCCCACGCAGCTCACCTGGAGGGGTTGGTTTAGGTGCCTACCCTCCTAAAGCTCTAAGCGCCTGCCCGACCAGCGCCTCCCTAGACTTCGCCGCTAGCTCCTCGAGATCCTTCCTGGTGCCCTTTGCGATCTCGCCGAACTCCGTTATAATCAAGTCCACGTCGGCGATTGACGCGTAGGAGAATGGGGCTAGAGAGAGGGTTACCTCAACCTGCCTATCTACAAGGTCGACCTCAATCCTCTTGTCCGCGTTGCGGTCCACATCCGCGTCGACCACTGCGAGGCCCGTAAGGACTAGGTAGACGGGCTTATTCATGAGCTTAGCTAGCGCTATGGCTGAATAACACTCGGGATCCAAGGCGAGAACACCGTCTACTCCAACGCCGGGCGTTGACATGACGACGTAGTCGACTCTCTTCATCACCGAGGCTTGGTGCACGTCGGGCCATGAGTAGGATTTAATGCCCCTCGCCAGAAGCTCCACAGCCATCCTCCTACCGCTCAAAACGGGCCTGCCGAACGTGGTGTGAACCGAGGACACCCTGCCCTTTTGCGAGGCGAGAACGTCCCTCAGGAAGCGTGAGTACCCCAAGCTTAGAATCGAGGCATCCTGCTTAATCTCCCGGGTTAAGACTTGGGCGATGTTACTGATCGCAGTGTTCATGTAGGTGCCTGTCTGCGCAATGACCTGCAGAGCGAGATCCCCGGCCTCCTCGAGGCTTAGACCGCGGGACTCGGCATGCCTCAAAGCGCGTTCAACGGATTCAATAATCGCCAACGGGGTAGCGACGGGGAGGAGCTTCTCCAACACCCCCTTGACTTCGCCCAGCAAAGAATAGACCTCACTATAGTTCTTCGCAGAATTCAGCCGGGCCCTTAGCAGCTCCTCGACGTCAGGGCTGATCTCCAAGAATAGATCCAAGTAGTCGTACTCTATGATCGACTCTGAGATCTCATTCACCCTAGACCCAAGCTTCGCTAGCAGCTTACGATACTTAGGCTGCCTCCACTTCCACAGCGACTTAAATAACCCCCCTACCCCTTTCTGCTTCTGTCTAGCAGTAGTTTTGGGCGCGGAGTATTAAATAAATACTGGTGCGAACGCTGGCGGAATTGCCCCCGGCCCGGGGGGCCGCAGAGCTGGTGATGCGGCAGACATTCACCTGCCGCGCCGCCTCAATACCCTTGGAGACTTGGTTTTCACGCGTGTTGGGCAACGGGAGGCCCTGCTGTGTGGTGCTGCGTCGCGGCTAGGATCTGCCGCCGCTCCAGGGTGTCTCGTCTACATTGAGGGGGGCAGGGATGTTCTTCCCGCTTCACGGTTAGATTTCAAGCTTGTAGCCTCAACCCTAGCGTTGCCCTGGCAAGGGTTATGGGCTATGGCTGGCGGGAGCGGAGGGGGCGCTTATGTGATCGGGGTTGATGAAGCGGGTAGGGGTAGCCTTGTTGGGGAGATGATGGTTGCAGCGTTCGCGGTCGAGAAGGAGAAGCTTGGGCTCCTCGAGCGGCTGGGCGTTAATGATAGCAAGAAGCTCACTCCCAGGGAGAGGGAGAGGCTTTACTGGGAGCTAGCTAGGATAGGTAAGTTTGTCGTCGTCCCCGTGAGGCCGCGTGAGATTGACGAGCGTAACCTGAACGAGCTGACCGGGGACGCGGTGGTTACTGGCCTGGGCATCCTGAAGAGGCGTCTTCAGGGGAGGCCTGTTGAGCGCATTGTTATCGATAAGTTCGGGAGCAGCCACGGTTTAGAGTTGAGGGTGAGAAGGCTGGGCTACCACGCCCCGGTGATACTGGAGGAGAAGGCCGACGAGAAGTACCTAGAGGTCGCGGCGGCCAGTATTATAGCTAAGCGCACCAGGGACGTTAGGATTAGCGTCCTGAGGAAGATGTACGGCGTCGAGGGCTCGGGCTACCCGAGCGACCCCAGGACGGTGTCGTGGGTCTTAAGGGTTATAGAGTCGGGGCATAGACCCCCTGTTATAAGGTACTCCTGGTCCACCCTCAAGGGGACAGAGGCCTATGTCAGGAAGGGCAAGATGACCTCGGGCAAGGGGAGGGGTGGGAGGCGCACTCTGGACGAGTTCCTAGGGTGATGCCTTGTGAGGAAAGCCGAGACCCCCCGGCAGGCCCTTTTGCAGGTCCTGAAGGAGAAGGGGCTCCACAACCTGGGCGTGAAGGTGTGGCTTCAAAAGAGGAGGGTTGAGAGGCTCGGGTTCCAGCACGTCGCGGTCGAGATGCTCGTCAAGGGGTATAGCGTGGTGGAGGGCGCCTTCAGGGGTTACCGTAGCGTTTGGGAGGAGGAGTTCGGCGGGGAGAAGTTCAGGATCCTCATGGGTAGGGGGGAGGAGGAGGCCGACTCCCTCCTGGTGGATGAGGCGAGCGGGCCGGTGGCCGTCAGCCCGGGGGAGGTGGAGGAGAGGCTCCCAGACCCTCCCTTCCCGCTCTTCGTGGTCGACCTTGTCCTTAAGCACCTGCACACCGAGGAGGAGCTGTCGAGCCTGAGGGTCCAGATATCCGTGGCGCTCTCGACGCTCAGGGAGTACCTTTGGGACAGGCACCTGGTTATAACCAGCGTTGACGCCCAGACCAGCCAGTGGCTCGCCGAAGCCTTCGGGTACCACAAGGTTATGATAACCAGGGCTAGGCCGAACGAGGTCCTCTGGGACGTGGGGGCGGAGCGGGTCTACATACTCAGGCCCGACGCGCCCCGCGACCTCACGCGTGAGGAGCTTATGACTGCGGATGCATTCCTCATAGGGGGGATCGTGGACAAGATCCCCAGGAAGGGCGTTAGCAGGGTCCTAGACAACCTCGTCCCGTGGGGCGTAGCTAGGAGGATAAGCCTGAGGGGCTCGGTTATAGGCGTCCCGGAGAGGATTAACAGGATCATCGAGATACTCCTCAAGGCTAGGTACGTGTACCAGGGCGACCTGGAGAAGGCCATAATATCAACCATGACTAAGAAGGACGTGTACGCCAGGCTCTACGTTGAGGTGAACAGGGCGGCTAGGAAGGTTGGCAAGTCGAGGGTGGTCGACTGGGGCCTCTACCACAGGCTTAGGAAGTGGCTTCCGATAAGCGAGGAGGACTTTGTGACAGTCTGCAGGAAGGCGGGGGTTGAGATAGCCGGATGAAGGCCAGGGTGCTGGCTGCGGACAGCATGGGCGTGAGGAGCTTCGCCGTGGTAGTCGAGGCCTGCGGCTACAAGATCGGAGTCGACCTGGGAGCGAGCATCGCCCCGAGGCGTTACGGCCTGCCGCCCCACGAGGTGGAGCTGGAGAGGCTGGAGCAGTCCCTAGACTTGATTAGGAGGGAGATACAGGACTCCCATGTGGTCACCGTCACCCACTACCACTACGACCACTACGTCAGGGGGGAGCCGGACCTCTACCGGGGCAAGACGCTGCTCGTGAAGCACCCCAGGGAGGACATAAACCCGAGCCAGAGGGGGAGGGCGGCCAGGTTCCTCAAGTCCCTCGAGGGCAGGGGGGTAAGGGTCGAGTACGCAGATGGGAGGGTGTTCAGGTTCGACGGCGGGTTGACGATAGAGTTCTCCGAGCCCGTCTGGCACGGGGAGCCGGGGACCAAGGTGGGCCGGGTCCTCATGGTGAGGATCCTCTGCGAGGGGGAGTCGGTAATCTACACCAGCGACGTCCAGGGCCCGGCAGACCCTGAAGCGGTGGAGATCCTCGCCGAGTGGTCTACCCCCAGGCCCCGCGTGGTCTTCCTGGGAGGCCCCCCGACGTACTTCGCAGGGTTCAAAGTGCCCGTCGAGGCGGTCGAGGCTGGGCTTAGGGGCATGGCCGAGGTTATAAGGCGCGTCAGGCCCGCCACCCTGGTCTACGACCACCACCTCCTCAGGGACCTCAAGTACCAGGAGAGGATCGAGAGCCACTACTCCCTCGCCGCCGGGCTCGGGGTTAGAATGGTGACTGCGGCAGAGTACATGGGTAGACCCGTGGAGCAGCTGGAGGCGAGGAGGAAGGAGCTCTGGGGGAGAACAAGCTGAAGCCCCCCGGGGCCTGCCCCTCTTTTTGCCGTCAAAACGGGGGATCCCAGGAGGCTCCCTCTCCCCGGGGATTGGGGGTGGATGCGCCAGGCTCGGGGCCCCCCGGCGGGGGCGAGTGGAGGCTTAGGGTGCTCCTCCTAGAGTCCGGGGTTGAAACCGTTCCCAGGGAGCTGTGGGACCACCCCCAGGTGAGGCGGGCGGCGCTCCGGTACGGGATCCACCCCTCCGAGATGCTTGTCGACAAGAGCCTCCACTACCACGCCATGGCGGGGCTGCCGAGGAAGTGGAAGAGGGGGCGGCCCGACATAGTCCACGTCACCCTCTTGAACCTGCTGGAGTCGCCGCTCAACGCCGCGGGAGCCCTGGAGGTTTACATGCACGTGATTGACGGCAGGGTTTTCGCCTTCAGGCCGGACGTGAGGATCCCCAAGAACTACGAGCGCTTCAAGGGGCTGATGGCCCAGCTCCTCAGGGAGGAGCGGGTCCCCCCAGGGTCGGGGGACCCCCTAATCTACAAGGTGGCCGACAGGCTCGCAGACTTCACGAGGCGGTTCGGCGGCGTGATCCTCATGTGGGAGAAGGGCGGCGACGCCACCCCGGGCTACGTCGCCGTCCGGGGCCTCGCGACGGGGATGCCCGTGGGCATAGGGATGTTCCCCCGCGGGGACTTCGAGAAGTCGACGCTGAGGAAGGCGGTGGAGGCCTACAGGATAGCCGGGGGGAGGCCGCTCCCGGCCTGGATCGTGGCCTCGAGGCTGGTGGAGGCCGCTGAGAGGATCATGGGCCTCCTGTGAGGGCGGGGGCTACTTCTTCCTCCTCCCAGTCCTGCGGGCGGCGATGTGGCCGACCTTCTGGCCGGGCGGCGCCTCCCTGGCGACGGTGGACGGGTGGCTCCTCCTCTGGTGGCTGCCGCCGCCGAACGGGTGGTCTACGGCGTTCATCGCTACTCCTCTGGTCCTCGGCCACTTCCTCGCCTTCTTCTTCCACTTGTGGTAGGCGTTCCCGGCCTTCATTAGGGGCTTCTCGACCCTGCCGGCGCCCGCCGGGATCCCTATGGTGACCCTGCTGGCGCCTGGTATCTCCTTCTCCTTCCCGCTCGGCAGCCTGATCCTAACCTTGCCGCCGCTCTTGCCTAGGAGCAGGGCGTAGCTCCCCGCCTGCCTCGCCAGCTTGCCGCCGTCGCCTGGGACAAGCTCTATGTTGAATATCTGCGCGCCCTCCGGGACGTTGTAGGCTGGCAGTATGTTGCCCGGTACGGGCTTGGCGTCCGGGCCTATCTCAATGACCTGGCCCACGTACATGCCCTCAGCGGCGGGCATCAGGAACTCGTCTCCATTCTCCAGCACAACCCTGGCGAGCGGGACGTACCTGCCGGGGTCGTGTATCAGCTCGACGACCCTCCCCTTCAGAGTTTCGTTCGATGGCGGCGGGTACTTCGCGGGGCCCGGGTGGATGTGGCCCGGGCTCCTGTAGGTGGGCGTGCCCCTCCCCAGTCTCTGCTGCCTCAGCCGCTTGCCCAAGAGTGGACCCCCTAAGCGTCTCGCTCCCGCGGGGGCGCCGGGCCCCCTTAAGGATTATAAAGGTATTTACTGAAATCGAAGAGCAGCGCGTGCTCTATGCCGGAGGCAGTCTTCACTATGGCCTCCCCCACGCTCATGCTCGGGAGCTTGCCTGCGACGCTCTCCAGGCCTATAGCCTTGACATCCTCCGCGTACTCCCTCCCCGGCCCCCCGAAGACTGCGTAGAACCTCGTGTTCTCCAGCACTGTTGCAGGTATGTCGTGCGGGGTCTGGACGGCGTAGACCACGTGGAGCCCGAGGCTTCTACCCTCCCTTACGGCGGCCTCGAGGGGCTCCGGGTCGGTGTTCAGCACCCGCCACGCCTCGTCGATGATCACGACCCTGCTCTTGGGCTCGCGGTAGGCGCTCTCCAGCGCCTTCGCCAGCAGGGAGGCGGCGAGGGATCCCTTCTCGGCCTGGGGGGCCTCGGCGAGCGAGTAGACCACGAGGCCCTCCCCGAGCGAGTCCCCGGACCGCTTCAGCACCGCGTCCGCGACGCTGGCCAGGAGCCTGGCCAGGTCCCCCTTCGGGTCCACGACGGTGACGTTGACGCCGAAGCGGAGCGCTAGCTGGGCTGCGATGCCGGCGAGCAGCACCGTCTTACCCCTCCCCGTCGGGCCGATGACTGTGCCGTGGGCCTCCAGGTCCCTGGGCCACTCCGCCGCCACGACCTTCGAGGGGTCGCCGGCCTTCCTGCCGAGGAGGATCCCGCTCGGGCTCACCGGCCTCTCCGGCGGCGGGAGGGGCGCCATCGACTCCGGGCCGGGCAGGGCCTTGTGGGCCAGGAGCTCCACGAGGTCGCTGAAGCTCTTGAGTTCGACGCGCTTGAGCCTCACCCCCAGCTCGGCCTCCACTATAGCCTTGAACGCCTCGGCCTCCGAGAGGGCGTCGGGGTTGCCGGCGGGGAGCCAGACTATAAACGAGAAGGAGGAAGCGTAGGGGATGTGGACCCTGGAGAGCTCGGCGTAGAGGCCCTCGAGGAACTTTAGCCTCTCCCTGTACTTGATCATCCTAGTCGAGCTGTAGGCCATCTCAGCCTTCTGCATCTCCCTCTCGATCTCCCTGAGCAGCTTGTCCTTCCTAAGCCTCAGATGGCTGGAGATGAAGGTCACCGAGAGCCCCATGCTGCGGGCCAGCTTGACCAGCGACTCCCCGCTACTCCTCACCGACCTGCTCGTGTAATCCACGGTCGTGTAGGCTACCGGTATAACCCTCCTCCCGTCAATAACCGCCACGGGGGGGTTCTCCTCGGCGAACTCTATCCTCGACCCCCCAACGGACTCCCTCGAGGAGAGCATGTTCCTAACCATTAAAGCCATCGAGGCGGCGCCAAGGATTGAGGTGACGACCAGCATCGGCTCCAAGCCCGACCAGCCCCCGGGGGCTAGATGAATTTGGGCATGAACCTCTCGCGCCCGCCCAGCACCCTCGCCAGGCCGTACGCCAGGGAGGCTAGGGTCAGGTTGTACATGATTGGCAGGGTGATGTAGTAGAGTATGATGGAGGCTATGGTCTCGCTGTTGATGAGCGAGGTTATGCCCCACACGTCTAGGAGGTAGTCCCTGGCCTCTGGCTTCTTGAAGTCGGGGCTGCAGGAGCCGCTGTAGGATAGCGTGAGGGCCATGGCGCCGTCGCTGTGCAGCCTCAGGGTCTTGCCCTTAACGCCCCTCCACTCCCAGCTCCCCTCCTCCACGGCGACCGCCGTGTGGCTAACGTTAACCACGCAGCCCTCAGGGTACCTTACGTCGACGTAGTACTCCTGGGGGGCCCAGGTGTATATGGTCACGTTGCCGCCTTCAACCTCCAGCGCCACGGAGACCATGGAGGAGCTGGTGACCACTGCGAGCAGGCCGTCGGAGTAGGCTAGGTTCACCGCGGTTAGGTTCAGGGTGGGCCCTGGGGCGAGGATCCCGGATTCCTCCACGGTGAAGGGGTAGGGGGCTAGGGGGAGTAGGAGGCCGTCGAGCTCCAGCGAGGCGTAGATGGGGGTGTTGCTTGGGAGCGAGACCCTGCCCGGGCCGAGCTTGCCATCGACGATGCCGTCCTCCACCGGGTAGACTCCTATGGGGTCGCCACCGGGGGTTAGCGAGAGCCTCAGCACCCCCGAGTCGACCCTCCCCCCAGTGGTGTCCAGCAGGTTCACGCTGGCCACGGTGAAGTTGAACCTGGCCCCCTCGCTGGGGGGCTGGGCTAGCCACGCCGAGAAGGCCGGGAGGAGCGGGAGGCCTATGTAGAACACTATGGCGAACGCTATGAGCCAAGCCCCGGCCCAGCGGCCTATGCGGAGCGGCAGGCTCAAAAGCACGATGCCCAGCGCTATCAGGATGTCGCGGTAGTTCGAGACGAGCCAGCCGAGGCCGCTGAGCGTCGCCGCGGTCACCAGCACGAGGTTGGCGACCCTGTCTATGGGCCAGGTTATCGACGAGACGACCCAGGAGGCTTGGAGGGCCCTGGCCGCCGCTAGGATCGTCACAACCAGGGTCTTGAGCGCAGTGATGAAGCCGACGGCGCTGGAGACCCAGGACCAGAACGTGTCCCAGGACCCGCCGAGGAGGCCCAGCAGGTAGTCCGTGAACTTGAGGATGACGAGGTACGTCGATATGAGGGCGACGGCGTAGATCGAGTCCCCTATGAGCCTTGGTGCCCACGACTTAACGCTCCTCCAGGGCAGTGGCAGGGCGTAGATTAGGACGCCCGTGGAAAAAGTGAGCAGGGCCAGGTAGTAGGCTATCGATAGAACGTCGTAGACCCCGGCGGCCATTCACTAGCCGCCTCCCTTAGATAGGAGGCTAGCGATGTACGTGACTATCGAGAACACCGTACTGCCGACTGCGAGCCAGAAAGCGGCCCATACGGAGTCCTCGACTAGGCTCCCGCCTATCCTCTTCAGCCTCGAGAAAGGTATGGGCACCCCTCTCAGCGTCCAGCCTATGCTCCACGTCAGCAGAAACAGCGCCCAGGCTAGCGCGGTGATCTTGTGGGTAACCCCGTTTATGAAGTCTATCAGCGTGTCAACAGGCATACCGCACCCCCCGCGGGATCCCCCCGCTCGCGGCCCGCCCCGGCGCGGCCTCCACGTGCTGGGCGGGCGCCATGGCTCATGCCCATAGAAACAAGTGGCGGCCCGGGCGGTGTATGCGTTTCAAGATGCAAAAAGATAAAAACCCCGGCCAAGGCGGCCCGGCCCACGGCTGAATGGCTTTAAACCCCGCGGCCAACGCTCTCGGAGTGCCGGGGTGGGCTTTCATGGGCGGAAGGCAGAGGACGACCCTGTTCATGGAGCCGGGTAAGAAGGAGGAAGAGGAGAAGCGCGGTAAGGGTAGGGGCTCGAAGGGTAGGAGATGACGTGCAGCTCCTGGCCTCCTAGGAGGCGGGGCAGGCGGGTGGAGGTAGCGCTCCCCGCCAGCGTTTTATCCGTGGAGGCCGGGCTCCAGTGGAAGACCGTTAAGGCCGGCGTTATAGCCCGGGTCCTCACTGTTTACAGGGTGGACGCCGTCCACGTCTTCATGGACCCCGACACGAGCGAGCGGGACCTGAGGCTGCTCGAGGACCTCCTAAGGTACGCCATGACCCCGCCCCACCTGCGGAGGAGGCTTGTCCCGCTCAAGCCCAGCCTGAGGTACGCAGGGCTGATGCCGCCCGTCCAGATCCCGAGGCACCTGCCCCCGCGGGACCCCAGGCCGGGCGACTTGATAGACGGTGTCGTGGAGGAGGCGAGGGGGGACAGGTGCCTCGCCTGGCTGGGCTCGCCGGGCTACGCCGAGGTGCGGGGCTGCAGGGCGAGGCCGGGATCCCTGGTGACGGTCAAGGTCACAGGCAGGGATCCCTCCGGCCGCCTCCTCGGGGTGCAGTCCAGCTGGGGCGACGTCTACGCCGGGTTCACCGTCCACACAGCCGGCTCGGTCGAGGAGGTCGCCGGGAGGGCGAGGCGCAGGGGCCTAGCGGTGGTGGCCACCAGCAGGCTCGGGGACTGCGTCAAGGCGCCGGGCGACGTGCCCGTGGGCCCCAGGGGCCTGCTACTCGTCTTCGGCGGGCCCAGGAGGGGGCTGCTCGACTACACGGATAAAAGCCTCTACGACGCAGTGGTCAACACCGTCCCAGGGCAGGGGTCGCTCACCGTCCGGACGGAGGAAGCCCTCCAGGCGACGCTGGCAATTATCAACCTGGCACTCACCTAAACCCCCGGCGGGCCGATGAAGCAACCGCTAGTGTGCGACCCCGAGGAGGGGGGATGTGCTACTTTCAGCGGGCCGAGGCCCCAGGCCTGGGGAGGAGAAGCCTTAAACCCCCGGCGCCTTCGCGTTACCAGTCCCTGGGTGCGGGGGTGCCCGAGCCTGGCCAAAGGGGTCGGGCTGAGGACCCGATGGCGTAGGCCTGCGTGGGTTCAAATCCCACCCCCCGCACCATAGCCTCTAACCAATCCTCCCCAGGCGCCTGGAGGGGTTAATGGTTAAAGCGGGTGGCCCGCTGTAGACTGCCCGCCTTGCGGGGAGGCGTCCTGGGATGGTTGAGCTTCTCTTCCAGAGGGATAGCTACCTGAGGGAGTTCGAGGCCAGGGTTGTGAGGGTCGAGGACGGCAAGGTTTACCTTGACCGGACCGCCTTCCACCCCTACCCGCATGGGGGGCTCGACAGCGACACGGGCTACCTGGAGGTGGGCGGCCGGAGGGTGAGGGTCTCCAGGGCCGTCTACGAGGACGGCGACGTTGCCCACGTGGTTGAGGATGCAAGCCCCTTCAAGCCGGGGGTCGAGGTCCGCGGGGTCATAGACTGGGAGAGGAGGTATAGGATGATGAAGCTCCACACCTTCAGCCACATCCTAGCCGCGGTCCTCTACAAGGAGTACGGGGCCCTCGTGACGGGCGGCCACATAGCGCCCGACAAGGCCAGGGACGACTTCGACCTGAGCATGGTCAGCGACTGGAAGAAGGCGCTCACAGAGGCTTTCGAGAAGTCGAGGGAGATAGCCAAGAGGTGCATAGAGGTCAAGGTCTACTGGCTTCCCAGGGAGGAGGCCCTCAAGATAGAGGGGCTCGTTAAGCTCGCGAACAAGCTCCCCCCAAGCGTTGAGGTGCTCAGGATAGTCGAGATTCCCGGGGTTGACATCCAGGCCGATGGGGGGCCGCACGTCAGGAACACGTGCGAGATCGGCGACGTCGAGCTAGTCGGGCTCGAGAGCAAGGGGAGGAAGAAGAGGAGGATCTACTACAGGCTCCGCGAGGAGTAGCCGGGCTACGCTACCCCCTGCCTCGTGAGGAGCACTGCGTACCTCTCCGGCTCCAGCCTGTACTTGGCTGAGAGCAGGATCGTCCTGAGGTCCTCCATCTCCATGCGGAGGAGGAGTAGCCCGGCCGCTATGAGGCCCGCGTGGAAGGGGTAGCCGTAGAACTCGGCTTCAGCCCTCCTCCTGGACTCCCGCCTGCCCCACTGCCTCGCACTGGCCGCCTGCTCGAGCGGGGTCCTCCCCTCGACTCGAACGTCCGGCATCATGCGCTTCACGCTAGCCGCAACGCCCGAGGGGTCCTCCTCGCGCGAGGCCAGCTCGGCGAGCCCCTTCCAGTCGACGCCGCAGTAGTCCGTGACTTCAACGCTCCACGCGGCCTCTAAGCCCCTGTCCCTGATCCCCGCGGCTGAGGCCTCGATGGCAGCGGCGGCCGCCTCGGAGCGTATGAGGGGGCAGAGCACGCGGAGAACCCTCTCCAAGCTGTAGCGGTCGAGGCTGGCTAGGGGTTCGTAGAGGACTCTAGCCTTAGCCAGTGGGCGGTAGTAGGCGAACACCATCGGGTCACGGGCTGCGTTGAAAACCTCGATGGCGTCAGCAATTATTCCTTTAGCCCACTTAGGGATTGACTCGACAAGCCTCTGGAGGCTGGAGGCTGCTTCAGGGTTCGCGAGCAGCTTGGAGACTGTCGACTCCTTCACCGACGCGGTTATAAATGAGCCCTCGAAATCCATGCCTCTAGCTATCCTGTAGGCGATTACAACGAGGTCGCTGATCTCGTCAACCCTCACGAAGGAGAAGGCGTGGTCCTGGGCCTCAGGAGGGGCCCTGGAGGCGATCTTACCGACGATACCCCAGTAGATCTCATACATCAACCTGGACGCTTCATCGGGGGTCTTCGCTTCAACAGCGGGGGCGTAGATCGTCTCTCTCAGCCCAGCTATTACCTCGCCGACGCTGCCAGAGGAGGCTAGCTCCCTAATCTTATCAACGTCGGCAAGCCCGCCCTTCAGCGTCCTGAGGACTGGGACTACCTTGGCGTACCTGGAGGCTTTCAACCTTGAGCCCCCTCAATCATCGAGATGAACTCTCTTACAACGGCTTCTACAGCCTTCTCAAAGTTGACGCTGGCCTTCTCCCTGACCTCCTCCACGGACTTCCTCAGCTTCTCATCGTATTCGGCTTCAATGGACTTAATGGCCTCGTCCACATTCGACTCCAGCTCCCGGACCAGCTCGTCGAGCTCCTTGTCAACCTCCTTCTCCAACTCCTTTACCAGGGAATCGGCGACCTTAAGCAGGCTCGTGGCCTTCCTCGATGCCTCCTGGGAGTGCGCCTCCAGCTCCCTGTCAAGCCATTGTATGGCCTCGGCAAGCCTTGCAACGTAGCTCTCAGCCATTGCCGGCCCCCACGGGCTTGTAACGGTTTGGGGATTATTAAAAGTGCAAAACGCCGTCTCCTAATGCCGGGGCTCGATGACTACGACTTCATACTCCCCAAGCGGGCCTACCTCGTACTCCAGGCCTTCGCCGCCGGCTTCAACCACGTCCTCCTTCCCCGATATGGCCAGCCTCACGTTGTACCTGCCCTCGGGCAGCCTGGCCTTGACTTTGACCCTCGGCACTGGTATGACGCTCCTGATGGGGTGGATGCTGTAGGACGGGTCGAAGGGGGGCAGCGCCTGGCGCGAGCTCCCTATTACCGCGTCGAGGATCTTCTGGTTGTAGGTGTGGTTGACGAGGTGCACTATGACCCTGTCGCCTCCCTGCACGTAGTATTCGGCCTGCACCGTGTCGGGGGCCTCCACGGAGGCGGGGGGCTTGGGGGCTAGCTTGTCGAGCACCCTGGTCAGCAGCTCCAGGTAGTCGGGGTGGCCGAGCCTCTTGTAGTGCAGCCCGAGCTTGACGGCGTAGAAGATCGCGCGGCCGGAGCCGTAATCGTTCACAGTCACCGCTGGGAGGTCGAGCAGGGAGCCCGGGGGCGGCAGGGTCCTGCCGAGCATGTACTCGTAGCCCCACGGCTTCCTCGCCATCTGGAGCCGCGCCAGTACACGGGCACTCGCGGGGATTACCCTGGAGACCTCGCCTAGCCTGGGATCCCACCTCTTCCTCCTGAAGGCGGTGTTGTAGTCTCCGAATGGAACCGCCTCTGGCAGCCCGGCCCAGTACTCGTCGTAGACGGGGTCGCCGGGGCGCCCGAGGTTCACGTAGGTGTACCCCATCCTCATTCTGCCCTCGTAGTAGAAGCCAAGGGCGTCCTGGGCGGCGAGGCCGAACCTGTAGGTGAAGTCCCTCCTCATAACCCCCAGCGTGTAGGTGGCCACGAGCACCCCGCCCTCGTGGATGTACCTCCTCAGGGCCTCCTCCGCCCTGTCGTCTAGCACGCCGAGGCTGGGCGCGATCACCACGGGCCACTCCTCCGGGTCCAGCCCGCTGTCGAGGTCCCTGTCGGAGAGCATGAGCCAGGGCTTGTGGGAGTGCATGAGGATGTAGGCTATGCCCTGAACCTCGCCGACGTAGTAGTCTGGCCTGTCGTGGATGAACCAGTCGTGGGTGAAGGTGCTGTAGAGCACCGCAGCGTACCTCAGGGGCTCCGCCCCGACGAGGTACTCCTCGATCCTCTCCAGCTCGGAGTAGACCTCGGCGAGGGCGTCCAGAGCCCGCGGGTCGGTGAAGAGCTGGCTGGAGAACATGGTGGCCACGGGCATGCCCCCCGACGCGACGATCTCCCTGACCCCCTGCCTCACCGTGGGGGCGGGGACGCTCTGGGGCGTCCTAACGAAGTGGAAGAGGTTCCGGGTCACGAGCACGGGCTTGCCGGAGTCCACGCCTATGAGGCTCCTCGAGAGCTTCGTTATGAACGTGATCAGCCCGGGCCCCTTAGCGTCGACCTCGCTCGCCTCCGCGAACAAACCGTCCAGATAGTCCCTAGCCATCTCGGCGGTCCTATTGGCCCGGCCGGCCCACCCGGCGGGGTGGCTGTTGTAGAGCAGCGGCGTCCCGGGCGCTACCTCTTCGAGGGCGGTCTTGATCCTCCTTAGGGCCTCCACCACCTTCCTGTAGCGCCACTCCCACGCCAGCCTGTACGCCTCGCCGTCAACGTCCACTTTGCGGGGCAGGTCGAAGCCGGTCTCCCTCTTGAAGGCTTCACGGCAGTAGAGGCAGTAGCAGGCCTTCGAGAGGTCGGGAAGATACCTGAAGCTGTCGAGCAGCAGGCCGTCGGCCTTCGTGGCGTTCATGACCTCCTTGACTTCCGGTATGAAGAACTCGTCCATGGCGGGGCTGTTTATGCATATGAGCGGCCAGTGCGGGTCCACAATAGTCTCGTCGACGGGGACGTGCTCTAGGACGACGACTTCGCCGTCCTTAGTCCTCTGCGCCCAGTCGGGGTGGAGCCTGTAGATGTGCCTATTCGCCGTGTGGAGCGCCATAACTATGACTTTAACACCCCTCTCCCTGGCCTTGGCCACGAGCTCTCTGACGTCCAGCCTGCTCCTCGCGTGCTTCGGGTACAGCTTGCTCCCCTCGTAGAAGACCCTCCCCCAGGCATCCCTGGCGAACACGATCAGCGTGTTGGCCCTAATCCTCTCCGCTATCTCCAGGAGTAGGTCAGCTGTCACTCTATCAGCGTAGAAGCCGTACTGGTCCTCGATGTTGAACTGTAGAGCCCTAACGAACCGTGGCAGTTTACTCATTGCACTACGCTCCCCCGGGAGGCTCCCCCGGGCCTTGAAGCCGGGCATCCCCCTATACAGGTCTTTATCTCAGACCGGTTACTCGGCACCGGGGCATGCCCCGCTATACCTGAGGCACTCCCTGATTCGTGGGAAAACTGGGGGTATAGTAAATAAGCCCTGGACGCTGCGCTAAGAGCCGGGGGGTCTGCCCGGAGATGTTTGTAAAGTCCTCGGCGGGCGTTGAAGTTCGGGTTGAGAATTCCCGGTTAATAGTCGCCGGTAGGGAGTACGTAAGGGAGCACGTCATCGTGGTGGGGGCAGACTCCCTCAAGGTTCACGTTGACCCCGAGAAGGGTGTAACGCTTGAGGCCTCCTTTAGTGAAGCCCCTGCAGTGGAGAGTGTTGAGAGGGATACGGTTAGCGTCAAGAAGTCCGGGGCCAGGCTGGCGTTAGACCCGTTAGGTTCAACGATTAAGGCTGTGAAGGAGCAGAAGGGCCACATCACCGTAGAGGCTAGGGTGTTCACAGTTAAATTCGAGGTTGACGAGAACGGGATCCAAGTCAATATCCCCGGCGTGGGCAGGCTGAGGGCCAGAAAGCTTGTCATAGAGTCCAAGGTCGAGTCCTCAGTTAACCTGATTACAACCCCCTTCACGACAGGCCTCGTCTCCGCAGTCGGGGGGGCCAAGGCTAAGAGCCTCCTGAGAGACGGCCTCCTCAAGGTGGAGATCGAGAAGGGGGAGGCGTAGGATCCCGGGCCCGCCCAGCCGCCCCCCGCCCCTGGATCCGGCCCCTCCTCTCTCCCCACCAGCCGCCTGGAGTGATTCCGGAGTGTTACCTTCACTTCCGAGGGATATCCCCCGGAGGCCTAGTTTCTGCACGGTGTTAGCTGTGGACGCAAGGCTAGGATCGAGGGTTGCCGTCCTCCTGGCGGAGCAGGCCCGCGGCATCGAGGCTGAGCTTGAGTGGATCGACCGCAGGCTTGCAGAGCTGGGCGGCAGCGACGAGGATAGAGTAGAGGCGATCGTGCTCTACGCTCTTAAGAGGCACTTGGAGAACGAGCTGGACCACTTAAACAAGGCGCTGCACTGGAACGGCCCCAGTTTCCCGGAGGCCGCGCTCCACCACGTCGAGGCGGAAGGCGGCGGCGCAGCCGTGAGGGCGTAGCCCCGCTCCTCCGGCCCCCTGTCACGCGGCGGCCGGCCCCCCGGGTTCTCTGGGGGTTGCCTAGAGGCGGGTCTAGATAGAGGTTTAAATAGGTTAGTTGAACACTGTTATAGTAGAGAAGTGTGGGAGGTGACTCATATGAGTGCAGTCGCGGGTGTGAAGGTTAGGAAGGAAGTGGTGGAGAGGCTGAGGAAGAAGCTGCAGAGCGAGCTTAGCGGAGCGTTTACGCCGCTGGTCGAGGAGCCGGGTATCAAGGTGATAACGGCGCTGTCCGACGACGTAATAGAGTCTCTAGTCAAGGCCGTGCTCAGCGAGGCTAAGGAGCCGCTGAGCTGGAGGGAGCTGAAGGCGATCTTCCAGGGTGTCGTCGGGGAGGACAGGCTGAGGAGGATCCTGAGCCACTTGAAGGCCAGGGGCGAGATAGCGGAGCTGACTAGGACCAGGTACTCCTTGCCGGAGTACGTGTCGCCCAGCGAGATCCAGAAGATAAAGAACCCCGAAGCCATCAGGAGGAGGTCACGCGAGCGCGAGCTAGCCGAGGAGGGCGGCTCCAGCAGCTACGGCCTACAGTAGCCCGCCACGCAGCTCCTCCAAGCCCTCCCAGGGCAAAACACTGAACCCCACAGCCTTCAAGCACGAAAGCCTAGCGGAGCAGGGGCCATAGCCTCCTAGAAGCGGGGATCCCAACTACGGGAGCCGCAGCCCTCCCACTCCCCAGCAGCAGACGGCGGGGGGAGTGGGAGGCGCCGATTTAAGCCGGGGCCGCCTACCTGGATGACGGGCCCCCGTCGAGTGGGGGTGTGGGTGCGCAGCCTATGGGCACGGTTAGGGCTAGGGTCACAGTTAGGGGGTCCCTGGCAGTCATTGAGACGGAGTACGGGCAGAAGGCCGTGATCCCCGCCGACACTCTATGCGCGTTCCTGGCCAGGTACAAGATTAAAGCTGAGGGGCTCGACTTTGCGTGCCCGCAACTAGAGACGACGGGAGCCCAGGGAGTGGAGGTGGACTATGACGACTCTGAGGAGGAGGGTTGAAGCGCTCCTCGAGGGCTTGGAGAGGCTGGGGGTTAAAGTGTACCCCCCGGAGGATAAGGGGGGCTGCGCCGAGGCCATAGTGGAGTATGGGGGCGAGTCGTTCTTCCTCTACGCCTACAACGGAAGGTATAGTGACTCGGTAGTGGTTAAACTGGTCACTGTGCCTAGGGACTGCTACTCAGCACTCCTCGACCCCAAAGGCCTCATAGCTATACTCGACGGGGAGACTCTTCCAGCCGAGAAGGTTAAGGAGAAGCTGGAGAGGCTCCTGAAAATAGCTAGGCGGGTGAAAGGTACATAAACCCAGGCCGGAACACCCGTGGAAAGTGGCGGGGTAACCTAGCGGGGTAGGGCAGCCTGGTAGCCCGCGGGGCTCATAACCCCGAGGTCGGTGGTTCAAATCCACCCCCCGCTACCACCGCCCACACGGGCGGCCCCGCCGCCACGGCTCCTATGCAGGGAATGGCCTCCGGCACCGCTCTCCACGCCCCTAGGATTTGGTAGGCGTAGAGCCGGGGGGTCTCAACCCCACGCGGAGTCCTTATAACCCGTTTCCACGCCTTACTAGCGAACCGGAAACCCTCCGAGGCTGTGGGCCCGTCGTCTAGCCTGGTTAGGACGCCGCCCTTACACGGCGGAGGTCCGGGGTTCAAATCCCCGCGGGCCCACCAATCCTTGCCCTAGCCTCCGCCGTGGACACGTTATAGCCCGGCTTAAGGCCCGTGGGGGTGGAGGGGTGCCCGGTGGTTGATTGCTTCGTGCCTTAGGATGGCTAGGGTCGTTAACTCCGTAATGGTTGGGTTCGCGGTGCTGGTGGGCGCGGTCATAGCGTCGGGCGGGCTGCCGGGGATCCCGGAGTCGATCAACGCTTTCCTCGTTGGGTTCCTGATCTCGGCTTCCGCTATGGTGGTCAACGATATCTTCGACGTGGAGATTGACCGGGTCAACGCCCCCTGGAGGCCGTTGCCGAGCGGCCGGGTGAGCGTTGGGGCGGCGTGGGCGTGCTTCGCAGCGTTCAGCGCCGGGGGCCTGGCCCTCTCCGCCCTCACGGGCGCCGCGACGTTCGCGATAGCCCTCGCCGGCTGGCTGGTCGGGGTGGCCTACAGCTGGAGGGGTAAGAGGCTGGGCTTCCCCGGCAACGTGATGGTCGCGTTCTCCGTGGCGCTCCCGCTGCTCTACGGCGCGGCTCTGACGGGGTCGTGGAGCTGGAGGGTAGCGGTGTACTGGTTCATGGTGTTCGCCACGGTCCTCGGCAGGGAGGTGGTTAAGGGGATAGCCGACGTGGAGGGCGACAGGCGCGCCGGTGTGAGGACGATAGCCGCCACCCTGGGGGAGCGGGCGGCGGCCGCGGTTGCGGCGGCCCTCTACCTGGCAGCGGTGGCCGTGAGCCCGGCCCCCGTCGTCCTAGGCCTCCTCAGGCACCCAGCCGCCTACGCCGCCCTGGTTGCAGTGGTTGACGCGGGGCTTGTCTACGAGGCCTTCAGGATACTGAGGCGGCCGTGCAGGGGTGAGGCTTTAAGGCACAAGGCGAGGGTCCTGGCGTACATGCTCATAGGCCTCGTGGCTTTCATGGCCGGGGGCTTGGAGGTGGCCTAAGGGTTGGAGCTGCTGGTGGAGATCGAGCCGACGAGGAGCGCTGAGAGGCTATCAAGGCTAGCCTCCGCCGCCCGCCTGGCGGACTGGGTCGACGTGCCCGAGAGCCCCATGGGGGTGCCCCGCTCTCTCAGCCTGCTCGTCGCCCACAAGCTCCAGTGCTCCTACGGGCTGGCGGCGATACCTCACGTGAGGGTGATCGACCATAACCTCATCGCCGTCAAGTCCATTATAGGCTCGCTGGGGGTGGCGGGCTTCCGCAGGATAGTCTTCCTCAGGGGGGACACGCCGGAGGGTGCGACCTACCTCAACGACGTCGCCCCCGAGGAGGCCGCCGGGATGGTTAGGGAGAGGTACGCGGGCTCCGTCGAGGCGGGCTTGATCCTGAGCATGAGGAAGCCCCTGCAGGAGGTGGTTAAGAGGCTAGCCAAGGCGGACTTCTTCCTCGTGACCAACGCTGACTACAACTGGGAGAGGTACGTGGAGGCGAGCAGGGAGGCTAGGAGGCTCGGCGTGAAGCTCTACCCCTACGTCATAGTCGAGACGCCGGGGAACCAGGGGCTCCTCGAGAGGCTGGGCATCAGGACGCCCTGGAGGCTAGGCCGCATCCGCGAGGCTGTGGAGAAATACTGGGGGCTCGCCTCGGGCATCCTGCTCTCAGCCCCCGGGGATCCTGAGGGGCTCGCGGAGGCGGTGAGGGAGGCCCGGATGGTGGCTGGGGGTGGGTAGCAGGGAGGAGAAGGCGAGGATCCGGAGGATGGTGTGGGACCGGCTCCAGTCGGCGGGCGTGGCTAGGCCGCCCCTCCCCCCGCACGGGAGGATCCCCAACTTCAAGAGGGCGGAGGAGGCGGCTAGGAGGATAACCTCGCTGCCGGAGTGGTCGAGGGCCAGGGTTGTCAAGGTGAACCCGGACTCCCCCCAGAGGCAGGTGAGGCTGGCGGCCCTCGCGGAGGGCAAGCTCCTCGTGATGCCCACGCCCAGGCTGAGGAGGGGGTTCCTGCTCCTAGACCCCGACAGGATACCGGGCAGGCTCCACCGCTACGCCGCGACGATCCGCGGCGCCTTCAAGTACGGCGAGCTGCTCGATAGCCTGGGCAAGCTGGAGTCTCGGGTGGAGCGGGTCGACTTCATAGTTGAGGGGAGCGTCGCCGTGAACAGGTGGGGGGAGAGGCTCGGGAAGGGCGAGGGCTACGGGGAGCTGGAGTACGCGATACTACGAGAGCTCGGCCTCATAGACCCCGAGGTCCCGATAGCGACGAGCGTCCACGACCTCCAGGTGGTTGAGGGCAGGCTACCCCAGGACCCCTGGGACGTCCCCGTAGACGTCGTGGCGACGCCGACGAGGCTCATCCGCGTCGAGGACAGGCCCGGGAGGCCCCCGGGGATCCTCTGGGACCTCCTAGACCCCTCCAAGCTAGAGGAGATCCCCATGCTGAGGGAGCTCGCGGCGAGGCGGGGCGTGAAAGCCTAGCACCCGCCCCGGGAGCACTGGAGGGGTGAGGCGCGATGGAGTGCTGGCGTCTGCCGGGCGGCAGGGTCCTCGTGGTCGTGGAGGGCGACATTACCCAGGCCGCGGTCGACGCGATAGTCAACGCCGCCAACAGCCTGATGGTGATGGGGGCAGGGGTCTTTCAATTCTATCGCGGAGATACTGTTCAGGGCCGCCATCCAAGTGTTTCATCAGCTCTATCCACTAAATACTCATCCGCTTCTTCAGCCAGTTCTATAGAGATACTTTGGGGCCCCGCTGGGGGGCCTCTCCCACCGGGTGCTCACGAGCATACACCGCTTCCAGCGGCTAAATAGTTTGCCACCTTGAGACGTATATATTCCCGGTGAGATCCGGGAGCACTTAAATACCCTTAACCTACGATTCCCCCTACCGTTTAACGTTTGATGATGGCCGGGGGTGGCGTAAGTTTTAAACTTCCCGGGTTTACCCGGGAAGTTATGTGAAGAGTTTGACTGGCTTTCTGTCGTGGTGTGGGCCTCGGGCTGGGCTAGGCTCCCTACCCGCCGGGCTCGGGGTCGGCCCGGGTGCCAGCCCGCCACGGGCCCCGGGGGGTGGGAAACTCTAGGTGGTATTCCGGATTGCGCCTCCTCGTGCTGGTTTATGCCCCTGGAGGTTGAGGGGGACAATGCCCCCGGGCCCCCCAGGGGGGTTCCATGTGGATGGGAGGCTGGCGTCGTTGGCCTCGACCGCCGCCCATTACGCCGCAGTAGCCTGGAGGGGCTGCGGGAGGGGCGGAAACCCTTGCCGTGGATGGAGCATAGGGGCATGCAGAGGAACATGTTAGGATGGCGCTGCAGGGGCAAGCGGTTAGTGGGCCTATCGTTGGAGGCCGTGGCTAGGGCCATGGCTGAGGTCGTCTCCAGGGCCGGGTGGGGGAAGCCCAGGGTGGTGGTGTTCGTCGCCTATGGAGGCCACGCTTATAGGGAGATGGTGGAGGGCGTTAAGTCCGCCCTGGGTGAGCCCTCCGAGTGTCCTGCAGGCCTGAGAGTGTTTCCCTAGCAGTCACCGGCGCCAGCGGGGTAGTTGTAGCCCTCCGAGTCGCCGAGGCAGTCAAGGAGTGCGCAGAGCTGAGGGGGATCATCCTAACCCGGGCCGCAGTCGAGGTGGCCAGGCACGAGCTGGGGTTGAGCGGGGAGGACCTGGCCGCGGCGCTGGCTAGGCACGCCCCGGTCTACATGGAGGACGACTACTCCAGCCCCCTCGCTAGCTCGAGCAACCAGCCCGACGCCATGGCGGTGGTGCCCGCGAGCACGAAGACCATCGCCCTCATAGCGCACGGCATAGCGTCGAACCTCGTCGCCAGGGCAGCCCTCGCCATCCTGAGGCTTGGCAGGAGGCTCGTGGTGGCCCCGAGGGAGACGCCGCTGGGGGTGGCGGAGCTGGAGAACCTGCTGAGGCTGGCCAGGATGGGGGCGGTGGTGGTCCCCCTCTGCCCCGGCTTCTACCACAAGCCCAAGAGCGTGGAGGACCTAGTAGACTTCATGGCCGGGAAGGTGCTTGACGCCCTCGGCTGCCCCCACAGGCTCTACAGGCGGTGGGGGGAGCAGGCCTAGGGCTCGCGAGGCCTCCTCGGCCGCCCTGTGGGCCTCCTCCAGCGCCTCGGGCACGATGCTTACTGCCTCCCGGGCGCACTCCACGACGTCCCCCCCACCCGCCAAGCAGCAGGCCACAGCCGCCGTGAAGGCGTCGCCGGCCCCCGTGGGGTCGCTGAGCACCCTCCTGGGCCTGGGTATCACCCCCAGCTTTGCACCGTTCAGCATGACGGCGCCCTCCTCGGCGCCCCGGGTGTAGTAGACCAGGCCCGGCACGCTCCCCGCGGGCTGGGCGTCGTCGGCGGAGTAGTGGATGAACGTGTAGCCCCCGCGGGCGAGCGCCGAGGGCCAGGCGCCGCCGAGCACCCTCGAGTAGCCCTGCGGGTCGACCGCGACCACCCTGGCCCCCGAGAGCAGCGCCAGGGGCACGGCGGGCGGGGGCACCTCGAAGGCGACGGGGGAGAACACCACGACGTCCGGCCTGGCCCTGGAGAGGAGTGAGGCCAGCAGCGTGAGCGGGATCGACCCTCCCCTGGGGGCGGCTGCCAGCTCCGCCCTGCGCCCCCGCTCCTCGTAGGTTAGCCTGAACACGAACGAGGGGCCGGGGTAGTAGATGGGCTCCAGCCTCACGCCCAGCCTCCTATGAGCCTCGACCACGGGGCCGGCGTGCTCCAAGCCGACGGGGCCCGAGGCCAGCGCCTCGCAGCCGAGCAGCGCGCCGGCGCAGCCTGCGTAGATCGTTGGCCCGCCGGGCCTGGGCTTGCCCCCGCCGCCCGGCAGGTCGATGGTGGGGGCCGCTACGACTAGGAGCCTGGTCACGACTCAGACCCACCTTGTCTGGCGTCGAGTATGCCGGCGGCTATTATTGGGAGCGCTATGGTGGCGTCGGCGTAGACCACCACCCTCTCGGCCTGGGGCTTCACCTTGCCCCAGCTCACGGCCTCCCTGGGGTGGGCGCCGCTCAGGCTCCCGTCGTACTCCACGGCGGTCGTAACGTAGACCACGTAGTCCAGGCCGTCCCTGAACTGGCTCCACCATATGGTGTGGTGCTTGCTGATCCCGCCGCCGATTATTAGCGCCGCCGCCTTCCCCTTCGTGCCGAAGAAGAGGTCCGCGAGCCTCTTCATGTCGCGGTAGTAGTCTATCCTCACCCTGTTACCGCGCTGGGCCTCCATGAACAGGCTGGTCCCGAAGGCCCCGTCGGGCCAGCCGGGGACGAAGACGTCCGCCCCAGCCTTGTAGGCCTGCCTCAGTATGCTCCCCTCGTCCTCCAGCAGCTCCCCCGCCAGCCTCAGGATCTCGAACGTCCCGGCCTCACTCATCCCCCTCCGGACGGCCTCCTCCACCAGCCTCCTCACGAACTCCTCGACCTTGGGCCCGTAGCTCTCGACGGGGATGAATACGTTGCCTAGCCTGTGGTAGCCCTTCTCGAGCAGCTCGGCGTCGTCCGCTTCAAAGTAGCCCTTGTAGTAGACGCCGCCCACAGCCCTCGCCACGTCGTGGTCCACGGCGCCGGTGGTCGTCACGACGACGTTGAATAGCCCGGAGCCCACGAGCTGGGCGAGTACGCCCCTCAAGCCCGTAGAGACGAGGTTGCCCGTGAAGCTTAGCACCCTGAGGCTCGACTCCCTGAGCCCCCTCCTCAGCAGGTCCACAGCCCTCGCTAGGTGGCCGGCCATGAAGCCGTGCATCCTGGCGTAGGCGTCTATGAGCTCGGAGAGCGTCATGCTGGGTGATACCCTTATGTCCTCGACCGGCTCTAGCCTCCACTCGGGCATTACCTTAGCCACCGAAGAGCCTGGAGCCGGGGCGTAGGTAAACTAAAAAACGCTATCCGGGCGAGCGTATACTGGATACGCGCCCAGCCATCTAATGGGAACGCTGGGATAGCGCGGCGCCCCCACGGCCTGCTTAATGGTTGAGGTGGCGCTGGATGGCGGGACGCCAGAAGCGGCTGGAGCAGTACATGGAGATGAGCGTAGCCGAGTTCTTCGCCCGCCACAAGGAGCTGGCAGGCTTCTCCAACCCAGCGAGGGCCATACACCAGACCATAAGGGAGCTCGTAGAGAACGCCCTCGACGCCACCGACACCCACAGGATACTCCCTGAGATAACGATAACGATAAGGGAGAGGCCCGACCTGGCGGCCCCCGCCTCCAACGGTAAGACGCAGATGAGGTACGTCATAACGGTAGAGGACAACGGGATAGGCGTCCCCCGCTCCGTGATGACCGAGGCCTTCGGTAAAGTCCTTTACAGCAGCAAGTACGTGCTGAAGCAGAGCAGGGGCATGTACGGCCTCGGCGTGAAGGCCGCGGTGCTCTACGGCCAGGCCACCGCCGGTGAGCCGGTGGCGGTGGAGAGCTCGACCAGGGAGAGCATGTACAGCTACGGGGTCAAGCTCTACATTGACGTTAAGAAGAACGAGCCTAGGATAGTGGAGGACGGCCAGTGGAAGAAGAGGGGCCGCTGGGGGGGCACGAGGGTCTCGATCACGCTCGCCGGCGACTGGAGCAGGATAAGGTGGAGGGTGATCGAGTACGTTAAGAGGACCGCCATCATAGCGCCCTACGCCGACATGGTCCTCGAGACCCCCGACGGCAACGTCTACTACTTCCCAAGGCTGACGAGGAAGATGCCCGAGCCCCCGAAGGAGGCCAAGCCCCACCCCCACGGCATTGACCTTGAGCAGATGAAGGCCATCATAAAGCAGAGCCAGGCTAAGACCCTTGAGGAGCTCCTAGTCAAGGAGTTCCAGAGCGTTGGAGTCGTCACCGCGCGCAGGTTCCTAAGCGAAGTCGGGATAGACCCCAATCTTAACCCGAAGAAGCTTCTCAGGAAGGAGTACAAGGACGTCCTCACCAGGCTGGTTGACGAGATGAAGAGGTACACCGGCTTCAGGCCCCCGCGGAGCAACTACCTCAGCCCCATAGGGGCGGATCTAATCAAGCTTGGCCTCAAGAGAATGTTCGCCCCCGAGTGGGTAGACGCAGTCACAAGGCCCCCCAGGGCCTTCGAGGGCCGCCCCTTCATAGTCGAGGTTGGAATGGCGTGGGGAGGCGCCATAAAGCCCTCCCCCGAGCCCCTGCTGCTGAGGTACGCCAACAAGATCCCGCTCCTCTACGAGGAGAGGGAGGACGTCTCGTGGAAGGTTATCTCCAGGATTAACTGGAAGCTGTACCAGGTCGACTTCCCCGCCCCGCTCGTCATACTAGTCCACGTCGCCAGCACCAAGGTGCCCTACAGGGGGGTCGGCAAGGAGAGCATAAGCGACGTGCCCGAGCTTGAGAGCGAGATAAAGAACGCCGTCCAGGAGGTCGCTAGGAGGCTTAAGGCCTACCTGGTCAGGAAGAAGAGGGAGGAGGAGGCCAAGAGGAGGGTAGCCGCCATCGCAAAGTACCTCCCTGAAATCGCTAGGAGCCTCGCAATCCTAGCCAAGCCTCCGGAGAAGTGGAGCCCGCCGACGCCGGAGGAGGAGCGGGAGATACTAGACGCTCTTATAAAGCTCACGGTGAAGCATATAGAAGTCCCGGCGGAGGACGGTAAGAAGCCCGAGGACGTTGTGAGGGAGATCATTAGCAGCGTGGAGGTAAAGTGAGCCCGGGGGGTGAAGGGTCTTGGCTATTCCGGCCGACAAGGTTGACTTGGAGGCTAGGAAGAGGGCTGCAAGGGTTATACACGAGAAGCTGAAGAAGCTGCTAGAGGACATCATGGAGGGTAAGCCTCCCAAGCTTGTTATCCCGAAGAGGACCCTGGCGAACACTATCTTCGACCCGGAGAAGGGGGTCCTGCTCCTGGGCAGCGAGACCCTGGAGCGCGAGCTGTTCGACATGGGTGAGGCTAGGAGGTTCATGCAGACGCTCCTCATGGCAGCGATAATCTACCAGGCCCTCGTGGAGAACGAGTACCCGACCATTAGGGACCTCTACTATAGGGGTAAGCACACGATAGTCTACAGGAGCCTCAAGGGCAGGCTGATGGAGGAGAACACTTGGGATGAGCAGGCCGAGAGCGACGCCGCCCTGAGGGACGTGGAGGTCCTCACCGGCCTCCTGAGGGAGGAGATGCTCATACTCAGCAAGGAGAAGGGTAAGGTCGTGGGGAACCTCACGATCAGGAGCGGAGGGGACGTTATAGACCTCTCCAGGCTCGGCCACGGAGCCTACGCTATAGAGTCGACCCCCGACCTGATAGAGTTCCTCGACTGGGACGCGGAGTACGTGCTCGTCGTGGAGAAGGACGCAGTCTTCCAGCAGCTGCACAGGATCAAGTTCTGGAAGAAGCACAAGGCGATACTCGTCACCGGGGCCGGGCAGCCCGACAGGGCTACGAGGAGGTTCGTCAGGAGGCTCCACGAGGAGCTCAAGCTGCCGGTCTACGTGCTCACCGACAGCGACCCGTACGGGTTCTACATCTACAGCGTCTACAAGGTGGGCAGCATACAGCTCTCCTACGAGAGCGAGAGGCTCGCCACGCCGAAGGCGAAGTTCCTGGGCGTCAGCATGACCGATATATTCGGGGATCCCTCCAGGGGCAAGAAGCCCTACCTCAGCGAGAGGGAGAGGAGGAACTTCATAATCAAGGCGACTGACAGGGACATAAAGCGGGCGAAGGAGATCATGAACTATAGCTGGTTCCAGACGAAGGAGTGGAAGAGGGAGCTGAAGATCTTCCTCGAGAAGAAGGTCAAGCTGGAGATAGAGGCCCTGGCGAGCAAGGGCCTCAGGTTCCTGGCAGACGAGTATATACCCGGAAAGATCGAGACGGGCGACGTGCTAGGCTAGCCCCGCCAGCCCGGAGCCCCTCCCCCGGGGCGGGCTGAAAGGCGGAGCCCCCGGGGAGGGATCCCTCCTGGGGGGCTACGGCTCCACGATGTCCGGGGTCCTCGGGTAGAGTGCGGCCTCGTGTATCCTCTCGAGCCTTAGGAGTGACTGGAGGAGCCTCTCCACGCCCATGCCGAAGCCGCCGTGCGGGGGGAAGCCGTACTTGAACATGTCGAGGTACCAGGAGAAGCTTTCGGGGTTCATGCCCGCCTCCCTGATGCGCTGGGTGAGCCTCTCGGGGTCGTGCTCCCTCAGGCCCCCGCTGCTCCACTCGACGCCGTACTCCCCCGGCCCCATGAAGTCGATCCTGTGGGCCATCCTCGGGTTCTCGCGGTCGACCATGTAGTAGAAGGCGGTCACCTCCTTCGGGAACTGGGGTATGAAGAATGGCTCCTCGAACTCGGAGACTAGGGCGCGCTCCTCGTCGGCGCCGAAGTCCATGCCCCACTCCACGTTGAACCCCTTCCTCCTCAGGATCTCCAGGGCCTCGTCGTACGTTATGACCTGGTAGCTCTGCCAGGGCTCCAGTTTGACGCCTAGCAGCTGGAGGTCCTTCTCGTTCTCCTCTACGATCCTCTCGACGATGTAGTTCACCAGGCGGAACTGCAGGTCCATCAGGTCCCTGGGCTCGACTAGCGCGACCTCGGCGTCTATCTGCCAGAACTCGGTGAGGTGCTTCCTCGTCCTGCTCTTCTCCGCCCTGAAGCTCGGGGCTATGCTGAACACCTTGCCGAACGCCGCGACGGCGCTCTGCTTGTAGAGCTGCCCGCTCTGGGCTAGGTACGCCTGCCTGCCGAAGTACTGGACTGGGAAGAGCTCCGCCCCGCCCTCCGTGGCCGTCGCGATTATGATGGGGAAGTTTAGCTCGACGAACCCCTGCTTGTAGAGGAACTCCCTGGCAGCCCTCATCAGGGTGCTCCTCACCCTGAAGATGGCCTTCACCTTCGGCCTCCGTATGTCGAGGTACCTGTACTTCAGCCTCGTGGGCCACTCAGCCTCCACCTTGCCGTAGAGGTCTATCGGCGGCGGCGGGCTGGGAGCGATTACCTCGATGCTCTGGGGTATAATCTCCCGCCCGAGCTTGGCTATGCTGCTCTCGACAACCCTACCCTTAACCTTTATGAAGTACTCCCTCCCGAGCTCGTTCACCAGTTGCCAGAGGTCCTCGGGGACCTCGCCCTTCTTGACTGTAACCTGCTCCTCGCCGTCGAAGGTCCTGAGCAGTATGAAGGCTATCTTCCCCTTACGCCTAACGACAGCCACGTGCCCGTATATGACGCTCAAACCCTCACCCTCCACGGGATCCGCACCCCAAAACCCCGGGGCCCGCAGGCGTTGCAGCGCTCGGCTAGACAGAGGCCCTAGGGGCAGAAAACGCTAAACATCCCGGGATGCACCCCCGGCCTGCTTTGGGCGCCCCGGAGCCTCCGGGTAGTTCTCGGCTCGCAGCCAGCCATCCCCGGGGCTGGGGCGGGGAGTGTTTCGGGTTTTAACCCGGTTGGGGGCCTCGTCTCGGGGCTGGTGGATGAGGGCTTGGCTCCCGAGGTGCTTATGAAGCCTGAGGGTGTCAGGGCCCACGTCGGCATAATTGGCGGCTCAGGCCTCTACGACCCCGAAATAGTGGAGGAGCCTGTCGAGGTCAAGGTCCATACTCCCTACGGGGAGCCGAGCGACTTCATAACCGTCGGCCGGGTGGGAGGGGTTTCCGTAGCCTTCCTGCCCAGGCACGGGAGGGGGCACAGGATCCCGCCCCACAGGATAAACTACCGGGCGAACATCTACGCCCTCAAAGCGCTCGGGGTGAAGTGGGTTGTCAGCGTGTCAGCCGTCGGCAGCCTTAGGGAGGACTACAAGCCCGGCGACTTCGTCGTCCCAGACCAGTTCATCGACATGACTAAGAACAGGGGCCACTACACCTTCTACGACGGGCCGGTGACCGTCCACGTCAGCATGGCCGACCCCTTCTGCGAGGACTTGAGGGTGAGGCTGGTCGAGGTCACCAGGGCTCTCGGGTACACGGTCCACGACAGGGGCACCTACATCTGCATCGAGGGGCCTAGGTTCTCGACGAGGGCCGAGAGCAGGGTGTGGAGGGACGTTTTCAAGGCCGACATCATAGGCATGACCCTCGTGCCGGAGGTCAACCTGGCCTGCGAGGCGCAGCTCTGCTACGCCACCCTGGCGATGGTGACGGACTACGACGTCTGGGCCGAGAAGCCGGTGACGGCCGAGGAGGTTGAGAGGATCATGAAGCAGAACACGGAGAGGGCCAGGAGGATCCTGCGCGAGCTAATACCCAAGCTCTCCGGGGACCCCGACGAGTCGAAGTGCAGCTGCTGCAAGGCGTTGGAAAATGCAGCCATCTAACCTCTCGCGCTGGCTAGGCGAGGCCCTCGGGGAGGCGGGGGCGATAAGCGCGCCCCGCCTCCCCGGCGACGACTTGCTGATAGTCTACACTCCGGGGGCGGAGCCGCCGGCGCACCAGCTCTACCTGGCGTACCTCCACGCCGGCAGGAGGGCGCTGCTGGCGGGCGCGGCCGAGGCGGCGCTCCACGTGCTACCCTACCGCGAGGACGCCCCGGCGGTGGTCGTCTTCACCGACGGGGGTAAGAGCGCCCTAACCGTGGTCGCGGCGGAGCAGGCGGCGATGCTGGGGGCGGAGACGTACATCGTGGGCCCCGAGCTGCACCCGGTGTATGAGGAGAAGCTTGGGATGCTCGGCGTCGAGAGGGTGACCGTTAAGGGCAGGCACCCCGTGATGGCCGCCACCCTGGCGGCGCTCGAGTGGGCCCCGCGCCCCCTGGGGGCCAGGGCGGCTAGGCTCCGCAGGGAGCTGGATAGCCTCCCCTCCGCGGCGGAGTGGGTGGTGGAGAGGTTCAGGGAGCAGATCGAGGCAATCGCGGGCGAGCAGCCGGGGGCTGTGTACTACACGCCAGCCATGGCCCCCGCAGCGTTCTACCTCGCCCGGCTCGCGGGGGAGGCGGGGGGCTCGAGGCCCTGCGTCGAGCCGCTCCAGTACCTGGATGAGGCCAGGAGAGGCGTGCCGGCAGTGGCCATGTACACCGAGCTGGAGAGGCACGCGTTGAGGGAGAAGGTGATGGCCGCCAGGGTGAGGGGGGTCAAGTTCGTCGAGGTGGCGGTGAACACGGACCCCCTCACGGCGGGGATCTACGGAATGCTTCTATCCGCCGCCGCCTACCAGAGGATGCCCTGAGCCCGGTGGGGAGTGGTGAGCGGGAAGTACGGGAGCATCGCAGTAGTGGTCACCAGCGACAGCGTCTACAGGGGCGAGAAGGAGGACCGGGTCACCCTGCTGGTCAGGGGGTTCGCGGAGAGGAACGGGCTGAACCTGGCGTACGCAGCCGTGGTCCCCAACGACGCGAAGAGGATAGAGGAGGCCGTGCTAGAGGCGGTGGAGAGGGCTGGCGTTGTATTCGTGACAGGCGGCACAGGGGTCTCCCCCCACGACATAACAGTAGACGTCGTGGAGAGGCTCGCCTCCAAGGAGCTGCCGGGCTTCGGCGAGCGGCACAGGATGGTGAGCTACGAGAAGATAGGACCCAGGGCGCTGCTGAGCAGGGCCACAGCCTTCATAGTCAGGGGCTCCTTCGTCGCGGTGACGCCCGGGAACCCCGACGCCGTTAAAACTGCCATCGACATAGTGGAGGGGTTCCTGGGCCACCTGATAGAGCAGCTCCAGGGGAGGAAGCACTAGAGAGGAGGGATCCCAGGGGCCGGGCTACCCTGCCCTGGCCTTGAGTCCGAGTGCTTTCTCTATGATCTGCGCGGCGGGCTTGAACCTCTTCTCCTCCCCGTCCGGGGTTTTAAGGGTGAACTCAACCCGGCCGCCGAGTGCTTTCCCCGTGATACCCTGGCTGTTGAAAAGCTCCAGGATCACCAGGCTCTGGACTAGGGCGTAGTAGAGCCTCGATAGTCGCTCGGGGCTCTCCAGCTCGTCGATCAGCCGGGCCGCCCTGACGTTGGGGTCGAAGGAGACCTTGAACACCCTCGCCCCGCGGAGGCGGGGGTGCCTGCTCCAGTACCTGAACGCCCCGTCATCCGCGGTGGCGGGGCTGTAGCCCTCCAGTGCTAGGGGGTCGGCTTTGGCTACTGCGACGTCGCATGCGACTGGGAGCGTTGGCAGCACGTGGCTCCCCGCCCCCTTGAGGTCCAGGAGGGCTAGGTAGGCTAGGAGGGCGGCCGCGTCCCTGGCGGTCTCCAGCCTGCCGTGCTTCAGGGCCTCGCTCCACGCCTTCTCCACCTCTATCTCGGCGCACTCCGGCACCTTGACCGGGACTCCCTCCCAGGCGTAGACGTGGATCCCGTAGTAGATGAGGTTAGTGTCGGCCACGAGGCCCAGCTCAACCGGGGCCTCCGGCAGAGGCGCCCCGGAGACGCTCGAGTCCGAGGAGTGAACCTTGAGGGTTGCGAGCCCCGCCCAGGCAAGGGACTGGATCAGCGGCGACTTCACCTGCGCCCCGGGGCCTTCAAGCCCCTCCGCCACCTCCCCCAGGAGCCCCGCGATCTTCTCCGCAGCCCTCGCAACGCTCCTCTCGTCGCAGAGCTCGGCCTCGGCCACGCTGCTCCCCGCCTCGGTTACGGCCAGCCTGCCGCAGGGGCCTAGGCGGCCAGGCACCACCACCCTGGCCCCCGTGACGTCGTTGAGCCGCCTCGCGGTCTCGGCGACGGCGCACCTCAGCGGGGGGAGCGGCCCGACACCCGGGATCCTCGGGCAACCCACGCCCTCGTCCCAGTAGAGCTTCACTGCGCGCCTGGCAGCGTTCCCCGCCTCCCCGCCGGGGCGGCTCTCGCCGGCGATGATGATCAGCGGCTCGAGGCGCCTCGGGGTGTAGGGGTAGGGGAGCCCCCGCCAGGGGCCGAAGTAGAAGTGTGTATGCGCGACGGTGCACTGCCTCTGGGCGCACGCCACGGAGAGGGCGGCCGCGAGGATCCTGCTGGCCGGGGAGACCGCCGCCACCAGGGGCTCACCGGCCGACTCCTCGTCTATGACCCGGAGGATCCCGGAGACTAGGGCGCCCGCCTCCTCCCCCGCGAGCCTCTCCGGGCTAGTGTCGACCCACCGAGCCTTCACGTTCCCGCGGCCGACGAGGTTCCCCAGGAAGCCCGTGAGCGCGTCCACGTCATCCCTCCTTATGGGCTTGCTCGCCAGGATGAGGTAGGAGTCCACGGAGTACTCCTCGAACAGCCTGGCCCCCGAGGACTCCGCGGCGAGGAGGCTAACGGGGTCCCTGGTGAGGGGTATGATGGCCTTCAACCCCGGCGCACCCCCAGCGCTTCAAGCCTGGAGCGCGGCCGGTCCTACCCTAAACACCCTACACTCCCGGGCGCAGCCCTAGTAGAGCTTGAGGTGGCCGGTGACCTTGTCGACCAGCTCCTCGGGCGCCGGGCCGACCGCCACTGCGGTCTTGGTCCCGGGGGGTAGCTGGGTCCTGCCCGCGTCTACGACTAGGCTGGCGGGGAGGCCTAGCTCCACGGCTTTAGTGTAGACCTCCAGCAGCTCCCGCTCGCTGTCGACGCGGAGCACCACCTTCTCCTGGCCGCTCCGCCTCCAGGCCTCCAGCCACTCCATCCACCTCCTATCCCCGCTCTCGAGGATCCTGAACACGGCCTCGCAGCTCGCGTGCGCCGCCTGCGCCGCCGCCTTCCCCCTGCCCATCCCGAGGTCTCTCCTCAACACAATGGTCTGCTTGAACGACTCGCCGACCACTAGGGCCTGCACCCCTCCGCCGGCGGGTAGAGGGTGCCGGAGGGTAATTGAGCCCGGCCCCCGGGGCTCCGCTGGTGGGAGGCTCTGCTTGCGCGGCGTGGCTGAGTCGCTCGAGCTGCTTTGGGGCCTGGAGGAGCGCCTCGGCGGGCGCCCGCGGGTGGGCGGGGTAGCCGTGGTTAGGAGGCCCTGGGGGTTCAGGGTGATCGAGGCCGGGCCCAGGCCGTTGAGGGGGGAGGGGTGGAGCCTCTACCTGGTCAGGGCTGTGGGCGTCGACACTAGGAGGGCGGCCCGCCTGCTCGCCGGCCTCGTGGGGGGCCGGGGGGCGTCCTACGCCGGGTTGAAGGACGCCTGCGCCGTGAAGTATCAGTACATCTCGGTGAAGACGGGGCCGGCCGGGGCCCCGGGGCGGGTCAGGGATCCCGAGGGGCGCCTGGAGGCCTGGCTCGTGGGCCGCGGGAGGGTCGCGCCGGGCCTCCACTCGGGGAACTTCTTCAGGCTCACCGTGGAGCACCCGGACCCGGCTGGGCTCTGCAGCGCCTTCCGGGGGCTCCGGTGGGTCCCCGGCTACTTCGGCCCCCAGAGGTTCGGGGTTGAGAGGCCCAACACCCACTACATGGGCCTGCTCGCCTCCCAGGGCCTCTGGGGATCCCTCCTGCGGGAGATGGCGTCGAGGTACCCGCTCGAGTGGAGGAGGGGGCTGGGAGGCTACGAGGCCGCGGCGTGGAGGAGGGCCCGGGAGGCGGCGAGCCCCTGGGCCGCCGCCGGGAAGGCTTGGTGGCTCGACTTCGCCCTGCAGGCCCTGAGGGCATACCTCTTCAACAGGGCCCTCTCCAGGGCGGCGAGGAGCGGCGGGGTGCAGGGGTACGCGGAGCACTGGGTTAGGGTGAGGTGCCCCGGGGGAACTGTTCTCAGGGCGCCAGCGGCGAGGCTGCCGGGAGGGTACCACCTGCGGTCTGGGAGCGCGTGGTCGAGGCTCGTTCGGAGCGTGGCGGAGGAGGAGGGCCTCACCGGGGCGCTTGCCTCGTGGGGTAGGAGGGTCTTCCGCCCGCTAGCCTACCCCGTCTGCACCGCCTGGTGCAGGCCCTCCCGGGGCTCCGCGGAGGTAGTCCTAGCCCTCCCGCCCGGGGCCTACGCCACGGTCGCCCTCTGGGAGGTCGTGGAGTTCGACTGGCTGGGGTACGCCGAGTGCAGCCCCCCAGTGGATGGAGAGGTGAATCGTTAAAAACCAGCGGCGGGAGGCTACCCTCCGGTGAAGCAGGTATTGGCTAGGGTCCCGGTTAAGCTCGTCACCTGGGACGAGATAGTCGACTGGGTCAAGGGCCTAGCCTTCAGGATCCGGGAGAGCGGCTACAAGCCCGACCTCGTCGTGGCGGTCTCCCGTGGGGGCTTCGTCCCCGCCAGGCTCCTCTGCGACTTCCTCGACATCACCGACCTGCTGAGCGTGCAGAGCCAGCACTGGGTCGAGGCCGCCAAGGCGGCTGAGAAGGCCATACTCAGGCACCCGTTCAAGATAGACGCCTCCGGCTTGAAGGTGCTCATAGTAGACGATATAGTCGACACCGGGGACACGCTCAAGCTCGCGAGGGACTTCGTGCAGGCCGAGTGGGGCGCCGAGGAGGTTAGGACCGCCGCGATGCAGTGGATAAGCCCCGTCGCCAAGTTCAAGCCGGACTACTACTACATCGAGGTCAAGGAGTGGACGTGGTTCCAGTACCCCTGGACGAGGCTTGAGGACACCACGCAGTTCATCAAGAGGATATTCACGGAGGACGAGAGGGCGAAGGGCAGAACCCTGAGCCCAGACGAGCTCAGGAGCCTCTTCATAGAGTGGTACGGCATCAAGCCCGAGGACCTAGGGGACTACTGGGACCTAGCCCTAGACTCCCTCGTCGAGAAGGGGATCCTGGAGAGGGTTGACGGCGGCTACAGGCTCAGAGGCCGGGGCAGCTAGAGCACGCCGGCGTCCCTGAGCCTCCTAATTATGACCTCGGGGTCGTCGAACTCCGAGGCGGCCTCGAATATTTTATCCCTGTCAACCCTGAGCCTCCCCCTCTTCACGTACTTGCCGATCTCCGCGAGCCTCTCAAGGTCGCTCTGCCTTCCAGCGTTAGCCTTCAAGACGAGGTGGTCCTCCAGCGTGACCATTTTAACCTTGGCGTCCTCGACCCTCTCCGTGGTAGCCCTCTCGAGGATGAGGGGCGGCACGTAGAAGTCGTAGAGGTTGTCGTAGAACTCGACGGGGACCACCGACTCGCCAACCCTCACCCCGAGGCGGGGGGTCCCCAGCCAGGTCTGCCCGTACTCCCACCCCTTCTCCTCGGCGACAGCCATGTACACCTCCTCCTCGCCGAGCACCTGCGGGCTCTCAGCGAACACGTCAATGTCGTCCCCCAGATCCCTACTGTTGAGGGCGAGCTCAACCACGGTACCCCCGATCACCGTAAACCTGAAGCCAGCGTCAACCAGGAGCCTGACGGCAGCCGCGAACTCGCGCCTCGAAACCAACCACACCACCCCACGCGGAGGAGCAGCCCCCCTTCAGCCAAACCAACCACGCGCCGCGCAGGATTTAAGCACCCCGGGGAAACCCTCTAAACAAATCGAGGGCCGGGGTGGCCGAGCGGTCTAAGGCGGCGGGCTGCAGTGGGCAGCCCTCGACGCCCGTCGGAGACCCGTTAGTTCCCGGGTTCGAATCCCGGCCCCGGCTCCACACCCTCCAAGCCCCTCCTTCGGCATGGTTAGGGATCCCGGCTGCCAAGGATAACCCTTGGCGGACGCAACCCCTCTACAGCCCTCCCGTTCACCGGGGAGTTGAGCGTTAAGAAATTGTTTTAATCATTTTAATGGCTTAGCGCGTTTCTTATGTTTTATGTTAGCCAGTTTTTAGCCGCCATATTCTTTCTGATGATTTTCTCCACTATCCTGTTTTCTAGCTCCTCGGATTCTTGCGGCGAGTAGATCCTGTGGAGGAGCTCGTAGAACTTCCTCCCATGGCTAAGTGTCGAGAGTTTTATGTGTATCAACTCGTGTATAAGGATATAGAGGATCTCGTCGTCGTCTAGCACGTCTAATAGGTTCTTGTTCAGCCTTATGGTTTTGGTTTTCAGCGACGCCGTGGCAACTCTATGCTTCATAGGGTACAGTACTAGCTCGACTCTATCCGCTAAGCCTAGGAGATTCTTGGCTTGCTCGAGCAGCTTTAGCACCCTGAATCTATCGTTATTCACTTTCATTTCCCGCCACTTTCTCAAGCTCTTTCGCTATGAGATCATCTATTTCATCAACTATTTGGTCGGCAAGCCTTGACAGCTCCTTATCACTATATCGCCCGCCAAGCTCCTGGAAGAGGTCTATCAGTAGGGATTTTGAGAGGCTTCGCTTGTCACTCTGTTTTAGGGGCGGTGTAACCTTTTTCTTGAACAAGCGTTTGACCTCGTTTCTAGTATGCCTCAACTTCAAGCTCTGAGGTATGTTCGGGAGCTGGCTTTGAATGTATAATCTTACTACCTCCGCAATCTTTTCCTCCACAGGCTTTCCCTTAACTCTCTCCTCGTATCCTCTCCTCTCGCCCTCTAGAGCCTTGAGCCCGTCTAGAAAGGTTTTGATATCTATCTTCCTTGCAACCCATTTTCTATGAAGCTTCTTCAGCCTCCTCAATATCTCCCTGTAAATCGGGTCATGCTGCTTATCCAGCAGCACCTCCTCGAGGTAGAAGTAGAATTCGGCAACCCTTCTTCTTAGAGAAAACTCGTTGGAGGGCACGGCTTCCAGCAGGTTCTCCAGGGTTTCAGCGCTAATCGTAATCTCCGATATTTCCTTGAACTCGTCTACAATCGTCTTGGAGTGTATGAGCTCGACCAGTTCCTTCAAGAATCTTTCGCCTAGCCTTTTAGCTTGCGACCTCATCTTCCTAAGTATCTTCCCGTAGACAAACGCTAGTACCTCGACGTCATCCTGGTATAACGGCTTTCGCGGGTGGCTTCCCAGGGCTCTAAACAGTTTTATGGCCCTCCTCATGTCGTTGAGGAGCCTCTTAACCTTAACAACGTCATTAACTGCTTCATCGGCTGAAGCGTAGAGGGCTATCGTGCCTATCTTAGCCTCGAACTCCTCCCTATCGAAATCCTTGCCCGCCAGCTTCTTCTTCAGTAAATCCAAGTCTATAGACGCATCCATGTCTCCAAGAACTAGGTTGGAGAGCCTACTCTTTACACTGTCGAGTAGCTGGGTAAACTCCTCGAACTCCTCATCAATGTTTCTAAGCAGGTTCTCCTTGAAGTCGCTGGCAACCTCTTTATCTGCTAGCATGCTGTAGAAGTCAAGCGTTTTGGATAAGTGCTCCAGCAAGCCTACAGAGTCAACGATCAACCCAAACTCCTTGCCCGGGTAAGGCCTGTTGACTCGCGCAATGGCTTGAAGCAGCCTGTGCTCGTAGAGAGGTTTATCCAGGTACATGACTTTCAGCATGGGGGCGTCGAAGCCCGTTATAAGCATGTCCGTCACTATGAGTATTTTCGGGTTCTCCTCCTCCAGAAACCTCCGCTGGATCTCCTTGTTTACCTCGTTCATGTCGCTGGTTCCAAACCTTCCAGCGAGCTCCTCCCTATACGATACTATCTCCTTGTCTTTATCGTTGTAGTTATAAGTCATAACTACCTCCACCCAGCCCCTAGCCTTCTCCCCATACCTCTCAACCAGGTACTCCTCTAGCCTACGCTTGAAGCGGACGCAAGCCACCCTGTTTACCGCCACCACCATCGCTTTGAACTTGAAGTTCTCCGTGTCATCCCTGACCCTATCGGCTATGTACTTGGCCAGTTTGTCGATGCGCTTCTCGTTCATCAAAAACACTCTAACCTTGTTAATGTGCTTCCTCACCCTCCGGTAAACGCTTGGGTCGAGCTGGTCTATAACGTCCAGGCCCGCCTCACGGCTCTCCATGTACTCCTTTATGAACTCTCTGATATCGTCCTCGGAGAGCTTGATTTGAATGCCCTCCTCTGCAACCTCGCCCTCGCCTATGGCTTGGTAGACTAGTGGGAGCGTGAAGCCGTCCCGTATGGAGTCCCTGATGAAGTACACGTCCAGGTAGAACTCCCCCATTTGGGGGTAAGCGAATTCCTGGAACGTGTTCCTCTCGTACTTGAAGATCGGGGTCCCCGTGAAGCCGAACACCATCGCGTTGGGGAAGGCGATCTTCCTCATCGCTGCGAGTATCCCGTACTGGCTCCTGTGTGCCTCATCTATTAGCAGGAGGATGTTTCTACCCTTAACTTGGCCGAGCCTGATCAAGTACTCCTCCCGATCCCTCCCGCGGAGCCTGCTTAGCTCCCTGAAGTGCCTCCTGTACTCCTCCGGCCTCTTCTCTTTGAGCCATTCAAGGTACTCTCTGCCAAGCTCCCTGAGCAGGCTGAGAAGGCCTCTACGGAACTCCTCCGTCTCCTCCTCCAGCTCCCTCCTGGTCGCGGGGGCCCTGGAGCCCCTTTGGAACTTCTGGATGGTTGTGAGGTACACGCCGCGAGCCAGGATCCCTTCCCTGTACTCGCTCCTCCTCATAACCCTTATCCTGTCCTGCAGCTCCCCAATACTGTCTATCCTCTTGAAGAGCCTTGTGAACCTCGGCTCCCGTATGTTCTTAATCACCCTCTCATGCTGCTCCTCGAGATCGCTGCGGTCAACGATAAAGAACACAACCGGCCCGCGGCTCCAGTAGCGGTCTAGGAAGTAGTTCGCGATAAAGAACATGGTGTAGGTTTTACCGCTGCCGAGCCAGTGCCAGATCAAGCCGCGGTTAAGCCTGCCCCCAGCCATGTAATCGTCTATACGCTTCATAGCCTTCTTAGCGGCATAGTACTGGTTGTAGCGCGCAATGATCTTCCCCAGCGCCCCGCCCCTCTCCCTGCGGTAGAAGGTGAAGTACCGAATGTACTCTAGGAGCCGGCTGGGCTCAAGGATGTAGGTTACATCCTCACGCTCCCCGCCTCCATCCCTCACAACCCACCTAAAGCAGGGAGCCTCCCTATCCTCCCCCCCAGGGTTGGGCCACGTCGGCGTGACCCTCTCCTCATCCCCAACAGCCACCCCAAACTGCACAAAGCGGAACAGGTCAGGGCATTGCACCTCATACCTGCGGATCTGCTCCAACGCCTCAACGTAGGAGTAAGGCTTAACCATCTGCTTAACCTCAACAACAACCACAGGCAGCCCATTAACGTAGAGGACGATGTCAGGCACAATATCCGAAGGAGACCCCCGGAACCTGGGCTCAACAAGGTAGAAGAACGAATTGTTCCCAGGCTCATCGTAGTCAATGAGCTTCACGGAAACCTTAACCTGCCTCCTCCTCAGGTAAACCTCAACCCCATACTTCAAATACTGAAGCGTCCCAACCTCATCGCCGTTCCTAAGACGGTCGAAGACCTCCCTCAAAACCTCCTCTTCCTCACCCCCGGAAAGACCGGAAAACACGTCATAGTTAATCTTCTTCAAGTAACCCCTCAAGACGCCCTCAAAAAAGAGCGGGGCAAGCCTCCTCCTACCCACACCCACAACCCTAGAGCCGTCAACCCACCCCCTAGCCTCTAGCCTATCCAGGAAAGCCTCAACATCAGCCTCCTCAAGGCGGATACTCAAGAAACAGCCCCCTCCCGAGGAAACCCATCACCCCCACACAGCCCACAAGCCAAGCCCCAACACATTCCGAACAGTTCCCCTCAACTCCCACCCCCTACACCCACAACCTTAACCCTAACCTTCCCAGTAAGCAAAACACCCATCAAACCCCTCTTTATCCTTTCAAGCCTCTCCTTCTTCATCCTCTCAAGTTCAAGCTTCCTATCCAAAGTTGAAAGGATCTCACCAATTATCTGTTGCTCTGAAAGAGGTGGAAGTGGAATGCGTAAGTTTTCAAGCGCTTCTTTTGGAACTCTCTTCCTTCCTGTAGTGCCTCTCATAGAAAATTCAAGTATTTTCCTAAATCTTTTAAGTTTTAAGATGTAAAAGAGAAATAGGTTGTCAATTTTCTTGCAAACTATAGGATAAACTTCAGTTGTCGCAAAAGCAAATCCATTTGGTACCTTTTTTGGAACAATTCCCTGCTTCCCATTCTCAAAGGAAGGTGTTATTTTAGCCAAAAGCAAATCATTCGCCTCACAGTATGTTGCGCTACTGATGCTGTTAATGTTTCGAATCTCATACTTTACAAAGATTTCAGAATTCGGAATGAGTTCCATAGGAATAAAAGCTACCTCTCTAAGGCCTTTACTAACTCTAACTTTGTTCTTCCTTATTTCTGCAACATCCTTCAGCCTTACAACCTTCCAATCCTCCGGAATTCTCCCAATTTCAGTATTCTTGAAATTAGTTTCTTTATAGAAGCTAATTTTTCCGCTCTTAACTTTAACTCTAACTCTCCCAGTTAAAAGCGCCTGCATTAAACCCTTCTTCAGTCTTTCAGTCTTTACTATAATTTCACTATTTTTCTCTATCGCTTTATCAATTGTTGATAGTATTTCAGCGATTATCTTCTGCTCTGGAAGAGGTGGAAGTGGAATTTTTACATCACCTAGGGTAGACATAGAAATTTCTTTGTAGGTGCTTCCTCCCGCTAATTTTTTAAATACGTCTTTCATTTGCTGGAAAAGATAGTAAAAGAAGGCAATTTCAATATCGCCTCGAGGTACTAATGCTATTACTCCTTGATTTATTGCTACTTTGATTTTGTTTATTGCTACGTATCCAATTGTTGCTCTTGATGTAAAGAGTAGTGAGTTCTCAGGAATTAATTTAAGCCCTTTTGACTCTAAACCCTTTTTCGTAATATATTTTTCAGTGGATTCAAGATATATTTTGTTTTGATTAGCTATTTTTGTTATATCAGTAGGTGTTACGAATGGTATCTCACCATTCCAATACTCTTTTATCTTTGTAGAGGGTGTTGTCCCCTTGTACATATCGAAGAGGCTACTGATCTTAACAACCTTCCAATCCTCTGGTATCTTCCCGATTTCTGTGTCTTTGAAGTTAGTTTCCTTGTAGAACATCATGATCCCAGCCACCTAGAGCCTCAATTATTCCCTTGACGTACTCTTCTATTTTCTCTTCTACTTTCTTTCTCTCTTCCTCGAGCTTCTTTAGTTCACTGAATTCTCTGCTTATATCGATCTCCTCTTCTTCCTCTATTGGGGAGACGTAGAGTGTTACGTTCAGGTTGTAATTGTTTTTGGCTATCTCTTCTAGGCTTACGGCTCTCGAGAATCCTTCGATGCTCTTGAACTCCCTGTAGGCTTTAACTATTTTCTCGATGTTTTTCTCTCCGAGCCTGTTTAGCCTCCTTACTTCAGGGTGTTTCTCGTATTCTTGTGACGCGTTTATGAATAGGACTTTGCGCCTTCGCTCTGGGGGTTTGTTCTTGTTGAATATTATGATTGCTCCTGGGGCTTGCGTGTTGTAGAAGAGCTTCTCTGGTAGGAGGATTACTGCCTCTACTAGGTCCTCCGCCACTATCTTCGCTCTTATCCTCCCCTCAGCTCCTCCCCTGAAGAGTGCCCCGTTATCAATCACCACCCCAGCCTTTCTCGTGGCGTAGTGTAGTAGTAGCTGGATCCACGCCCAGTCCGCCTGCTTCCTGGGCGGGTAGCCGTACCTGTATATTCTGCGTAGCCGTGGGTCTTTGGAGAGTGTTTCCTCCCCGTAGCCGTCTTGGTTCCATGGAGGGTTTGACAGGGTGTATACAGGAGCGCGTTCTAGGTGGTCTTTTTCCTCCTCGAACCTGGGGTTTACGAGGCTGTCTCCAATGTATATTTCGGCTTCTATGCTTGCCTCCGTGTTGCCGATGATATTGTTCACTATGAGGTTGAGCTTCGCCAATATGGCGGTGACCTCGTTCCTCTCCTGGCCGTAGAGCCTCATGTCGACGTCTGAGGGTTCTCCCCCATTCTTCAGTATCTTGCTTAGAACGTACTTGTACGACTCTATGAGCATAGCGCCCGAGCCCGCGGCCGGGTCTATTACTACGCTCCCATTCTCTATGTCTAGGAGCCTGACGAGCAGCTTGATAACTTCCCTCGGCGTGTAGACCTCGCCCTCCTTGGCCTTCTGCGGGGCGAAGTATGATAGTACCCACTGGTACGCCTCCCCCAGGACGTCGTAGTCGACATCGGTGAAGTCTAGCTCGTTGAATATGCGTATTATGCCCTCCAGTATATGCATGTTGTCCTCATTAATGAACCCGGTGAGGCCTAGGACCTCCACCAGCTTCGACAGCTCCCCGATGTGGGGGTTCAGCTTAGCTATCCTAATCAGCGCGTTCGCCATCTCCCTTACCGTGTCCCTCTCCCTGGTGACCTCGTGCCATGTCAGGAGCTTCTGCTCATCCTCATCGTAGAGCGCCAAGTACTCCCTATTAGCTAGGAAGTATGCCTGCTCAGGCGTCTGGGCAAACCCCTCCTCCAGGTTCCTCTTCACCAGATCCATCCACTTATCGCTTACAGCCTTGTAGAACAGGAACACCAGCAAAACCTTGTAATCCACGCCTCCACGTATCAGGTCAGCCGCCTCCTTGAGCGAGCGGAAAAGCCTATCCCTAGTAACCCCCCTCCCCCTTGGAGTAGCGGCGAGCCAGTTCTCCAGGCCGGCAGCCCTCCTCCTCGGCGCACCCAAGTGTAAGCACCACTCGAGTCGATTAGGCTCTCTACCTAACTCCCTCCCCTATATACCTATCTTCTCCTGGTATTTCTAGCTTTCACCAAGTACCTAGCCTAGCTTCCCAACGCAATTCTCCACGCATCAAAGCCTTAGGGATCCCGTGGGACCCCGCTCAAGCCAAGCGTGCCCTGCCGGGCACCGCTAACCCGCCCTAAACCGTGGCTAGCCTCCGCTACGCATTCGAGGCGCGCCCCCTCTCCAGGGAAGCCTTCGCTAGCGCCATAGCCGGGCAAGAGGGGTCGAAGGGCTACCTTCGTCCAACGGCGCTGGGCCTTTATAAGGGGAGAGCCCAAACTATAAGTATCTTACCCGGGAGCCCCGGGGCTCTGGTGGGAACCCAGCCCTGGGTGCCGCGGTAGTATAGCCCGGCCCAGTATGCGGGCCTTTCGAGCCCGTGACCCGGGTTCAAATCCCGGCCGCGGCACCACTCCCCCCATGAAGCCTCGGCGCGGGATCCCGGGTTGCTGGGCCTCCCGCCTAGAGGCGGGTAGTACTCGCTCCTAACCTCTATGGAATGAGTGGAATCCCGGGGTGGCCCTGCGCTGCGCCTTCTTGCTTGCATGGCGGCCCCTGCGCGTCCAGCTTTGGCTTGTCGCGTGGAGGATGCGGGTTTCGGTGGGCTTGGATGGGTTGAGGGGTGGTGGAGCCGCCGGCGGGATTCGAACCCGCGACCACCGGCTCTCCCTCGACCCCGGATCCGGGCCCCATTGAGGGCCGGTACGAGGCCGGCGCTCTACCGCTGAGCTACGGCGGCGCCTCTAGCCTCTGCTCCGGCCTGTATGGGGGGTTGTAGCGGGTTTTATTCTAAGCGGGCTCTCACGGGCCTCCTTCACTTGATCTAAGCGAATCCGTGCCGGGCGTGGGGGCGCGTGACCCCCTCAAATTACCGTGTTGAAGCTTAGGCGTTAGCCTTGGGAAGGCCTCTCAAGGGTGTCTAGGCGTGGCGTCGGGCGGCGTGGAGTTCGTTGAGATGCTGGGGAGGAGTGGGAGGCTGGCCGTTCTCAGGGTGGCTGCTAGGAGGAGGACTTACAGGGAGCTGGCTAGGATCATGGGCGTGAGCCCGGCCGCCGTGAGTAAGTATATGAGTGGGAGGATGTCCCCGAGCGAGGCCGGCTTGGCGAGGCTCCTCGACGCCCTGGACCGGGAGGAGGCTAGGGAGGTGGCGCTCATGATCCTCGAGTACCTGGCCGGGGGGCTCAGGAGCTTCATCGCGTGGGCGGCGTCCAGGGGGCTCCTGGAGCGCTCGGAGATAGAGGGCGTGCTAGCCGAGCTCAGCCGCGCCGCCGCCCGCCAGGCTCCCAGGGCCTCCTAAGCCTCAGGATCCCCCAGTGCTCCCCGGCCTCGACTAGCCACGCGGCGAGCTGCCTCGCAACCAGGTGCGCTGCCTCCTCGCCGCCGACACTCAAGCCGAGCCTCCCCAGGGCGCGGGCTGCCAGCTCAGGCTTCACCCTGGCCTTGAACCTCTCGGTGAGGGTTGAGAGCAGCTCCTCCAGCGAGTACACCCCCTCCTCCACCAGCCTCTGGAGGCTGTCGAAATCCTCCCTGGAGAGCATCGACTCCTCAACCGCCGCCTCGTCCCCGGACTCCCTAGCCTCCTCCCAGTAAGCATAGAGGAAGTCGTAGGACTCCACCACCGAGCCCGTGGCGAACGGGGGCCTCCTAGGCTTGGGCATCGCCACCTATCCTCAGAGAAGGATAGCCGGCGTCGGGCCCCTATAGGCGTAGCCTCCCCCGGGGGCGGCTCCCGGGACGCCTGCGAGGGATCCCGGGAGGGGGCCCGCGTGGGCTTGGCCCCTTTAAGCTCCAGGCCTGCTCTGGCCTGCCTTCTCGGAGAGGAGTCTCCCGAGCCTCTTGATGCCCTCCCTTATCTGCTCCACGCTGGGGTAGCTGAAGTTGAGCCTCATAGTGTTCGCGCCGCCTCCGTCGACGAAGAAGCTGGAGCCGGGGACGTAGGCTACCCCCCTCTTGACGGCCTCCGGCAGCATCGCCCTGGTGTCGACGCCGGCCGGGGCGTAGGCGAATATGAAGAGGCCCCCGGCGGGCCTCGTCCACCGGCTTCCCTCGGGGAAGTACTCCTCCATCGCCTCGAGCATGGCGTCCCTCTTCTCCCTGTAGATCCTCCTGGCCCTCTCGACCGTCCTGTCCACGACCCCCCTCCTGATGGCCTCCATGGCGATGTACTGGCTCAGCGTGGAGCTGTGGAGGTCGACGAGCTGCCTGACCTGCACTAGGTGGGACACAAGGCTCTCGGGGCCCACCGCGTAGCCTATCCTCAGGCCGGGGCTCAGGATCTTGCTGAACGTCCCGAGGTAGATGACCCTGCCGCTGCGGTCCATCGTCTTCAGGTGCTCGGCGTCGACGGGCTCGAAGCTGAAGAAGCTGTAGGGGTCATCCTCCAAGACGACCAGGTTGTACTTCTCTGCGACCTCCAGCAGGTGCTTGCGCCTCTCGCGGCTCATCGTGGTTCCGCTCGGGTTCTGGCAGGTTGGTATGGTGTAGATCATCTTCAGCCTGTAGCCCTCGGAGGCCAGCCTCTTAGCCTTCTCCTCGAGCACGTCGGTCCTCATCCCCTCCTCGTCGATGGGGACCGCGACGAGCCTGGGCCTGAAGAGTTTGAAGACGTTCAGGGCGGCCAGGTACGTCGGCGACTCCACGAATACAACGTCCCCCTCATCGACCAGGGTGAACGCGGCGAGGTAGAGCGCCTCCTGGCTGCCGGTGGTTACTACTATTTCATCCTCCTCCGCCACCCTGACCCCGTGGCTGTTGAGGAACCCTGCTAGAGCCTCCCTGAAGGGGGTGACTCCGGGGGCCGGGGAGTACTGCAGCGCGCTCTCCCCGTGCTCCTCTATCACCTCGCGCGCTATCTCCGCAAGCTCCTCCTTCGGGAAAGTCGCCGGGTCCGGCAGCCCGCCAGCGAAGCTTATGATGCTCCGCCCCTCGGTGAGCTTGAGAATCTCCCTGATGTCACTGGAGGACGCGGCGCTGCCGACTCTCCTGGATGGGGTGATTGGAGTTGAAGGCACGGCTTATACCCCTTCGACCACGCGAAGCAGAGGCCCCTCTAATAAAGTTTACTACTAACAGGTTTAGTCAAACACTCAGCGTATCAAATGGAGGATCCCACAGCAGGGGCCGGGGCGTGCTACCAGAGCGGGGTGCCGAGGCCTAGTGACTCGTCGGTCTTCCTAATGCTCTCCTCGCGGCTCGCCATGTTCATGATCGCCCTGACGGCGTCGATGTTCTCGGGTATGACTATCGACTCCTGGTGCACCGCCTGGAAGAGTATGAGCTCGTCGCCGTTGATCGTTATCGAGTCCTTGAAGACCGCGAGCTCGGGTATGTCGTTGCGGGGCCTGCCGGCGTCCCGTGCGGCCTCGATGAGCTCGGCCGTGCTCTTGATCCCGGTGCGGCCCGAGTCGACCAGCATGATCCTCCTCGTGGACTGGAGGGCCTCCAGCACCTCGTCCAGCGACGCGGGCCTCGCGAGCCTCAAGTTGACTAGGTGCACGTGCATCAGCGTCGTGGGCACGACTACGGCAGCCGTTACTATGTCGAGCCCTGGGAGCACCGTTTTAACGTCCTCGCCGTGGTGGCTTGGGAGCTTGACGGGGCTGATGTTTATCGAGTTAACGGGGCCCCTCTTGGTCTCCCTCGGGTCGGCGGCGCGCCTGACGAGGGTGGCCCTGACCGACTTCACCCCGATGGCTTTGTTGAGGGTGCATATGAGCCTGAGGAGGCCCGTGGTGTTGCAGGATACAACCCTCAGGCTCCTCTTGCCGACGGCCTGCTCGTAGTTGCAGAGCGAGCTAAACGACGCCTCCGCCACGTCGGCCTCCTCGCCCCCCTGGAATATCGCCTTAACCCCGGCCTCCTCGTAGAGGGGCTTGTACTTGGCCCCAACGCCTCCGGGCGTGGCGTCGATGATGACGTCCACCTGGCCTAGGAGGTCGTGGATGGTGCCCGCGACGGGTACGCCTCCAGCCTCGAGCTTCCTGGCGGACTCGGCGTCGGGGGCGTAGATCCTTATCCCCCTCCTCACCGCCTGGAGGGCGGAGTAGTCCGGCCTAGTCTTGACGACGCCGACCAGCTCCATGTCGTCCTGCTTCAGGATGGCGTCAGCCACGCGCTTCCCTATCGTCCCGTAGCCGTTCACACCCACCCGGACCACGGGCTAGCACCCCCCCTGGATTTTCTCCCTGAAGATCTGCAGGGATTTATGGAGGGCGACGACGCCTGGCAGGGTGTCGCCGGCTAGCATGTAGAGTAGGGCGCCGCCCGCGACGCTCACGTGGCCAGCCCGCTCGCGGAGCTCGCGGGGCAGGAGCGAGAGGATCAGGTTGAAGTGGCCGCCGCCGAAGACGGTGTAGGCGTTCGACCGGAGCGCGGCCTCGACCAGCTTCAGGGTCCCCCTCCTGAACCTCTCATCCTCCACCACGCCCGCGGGGCCCTTCATCACCACCATGCCAGCGGACTTGATGATGCTCGAGTACTCCTCGACCGTCTCCGGCCCTATGTCCTTCGGGGATCCCTCCAGCCTCCCCGCGCTCATGACTTGGACCTCGCCGTTCTTCTCGACCAGGAAGTCGCTTGGAACCCTCACCGGCGCCCCGTCCTCGAGGAGGCACCGCGCCTTCTCAAGCAGCTGCGCTCCACCCTTCTTCTCCAGCAGGACAGCCGCCTCACCGACGTCCCCGCCCTTAGCCGCTATGAAGAGGAGCGCGACGAGCCCCGTCGTCAGTATCTCATCCGCCAGCCCCCTCTTGTGGAGCTTCTCTATAACCCTAACTATGTCCTTCAGCTTCGAGCCCCCGAGGACGAAGACCCTCGGCCTCCGCTCGGCCTCGAGGGCCTTGCTGGCCCCCCTAAGCTCGCTCTCCATGAGCCTCCCTGCGGCGCTGGGCAGCCTGAGGGGGAAGCCTACGACGCTCGCCTGGCTTCGGTGGGCTACCGGGAAGGCGTCGTTCACGTAGAAGTCGAAGAAGGGGTAGAGGCGCTTGACGAGTATGCTATTAGCGTGGGCCTCCGGCTCCGCCTCCACGTAGTCCTCCGAGTATATCCTGGTGTTATCCAGCATCACGACCTCGCCCGGCTTAACCTTCCTGACGCGCTCGAGCGCGGCTGGGCCTATGGTGTCTGGGACGAAGTCAACTGGCTCCCCGAGCAGCTCCGAGAGCAGGACGGCGTGGGCCTCGAGGCTCGTGAAGTCGCTCTGCCCCGGCCTGCCCTGGTGGCTCAGGAGCACGAGGCCCGCGCCGCGGTCCAGCAGCTCGCGCAGCGTTGGCAGGTGAGCCCTGAACTTGGAGTCATTAACTATCTTGCCGTCGACTATGGGCGAGTTTAGGTCCAGCCTAACCAGGAGCCTCCCCGTGCAGGGAACGTCGTCTAGCGTGGGCACCTCCAGCCCGAGGAGTCTGACTACCACCGCGCTCACCGATTATAGAGTGTGGAGGGTTCAAATAAAGATACTATGTCCCGAGCTAAGTAAAGCTACCCCGGGAGGTGTAGGCCCGGGATGGTTAGGATTACGTGGTGCGGCCACTCGTACTTCATAATAGAGCACTCGGGGGGATCCATAGCCATAGACCCCCACGACGGTGGAAGCGTTGGAGTGGAGACCTGCAGGTACGAGGCCGACGTAGTGCTGGTGAGTCATAACCACTTCGACCACAACGCTGTGGAGGTCGCCGCGGGTCCGAAGTCGAGGGTGGTCAAGTGGAGGACCGGCGAGGTCTCCAGGAACCCCCGCATCACGGGGTTCAAGTTCTACCACGACAAGGCCTCGGGGAGGCTAAGGGGCTCGGTTGTAGCCTACCTCGTGGAAGTGGATGGAGTCAGGATCCTCCACTTATCCGACATAGGCCACGTACCCCCCGACGAGGCGTTGAAGCCACTGGGAGAGATCGACGTGCTGCTCGTGCCAGTGGGGGGCGTCTACACAATCGACGCAAACGAGGCCTGGGAGGTCATACAGAAGCTGAAGCCGCGGATAGCAATCCCCATGCACTACTGGGTCGAGGGAGTCATACTCCCCCTAGACCCGCTCGAGAGGTTCCTCAACGTGATAAAGGCGCCGAGGGAGCGCCTAGACTCGAGCTGGCTAGAGGTGACCAGGCAGAGCCTACCCGAGAAGACGCACGTAATCATACCCAAACCCCCCAAGCCGCTCTGGGGGAGGGAGGAGGACGAGGAGTAGCCACCCAGGGTGGCGCCGGGGGTGGGATTCGAACCCACGCGCCCCTCTCGGGGCAACGGGTCTCAAGCCCGTCCCCTTAGGCCGCTCGGGCACCCCGGCGCCCGCAGCCCAGGGATGAGTGGCTCGGGTGCGGCTCTTAAAGAAACCACTGCACTGCAGAACGGGCTCGAAGCCTAGGGAGGCTCAGCGCTCAATCCCTCAACGGGGCCCCTGGGGCTCTAGGGGTAGCGGCTGGGTGTTAAGGAGGGCGTGCTCGGCTTCTCTTCTACTTGGCCGTGCTCGGCCTCAACTGCTTTATCTCGATGTAGACCTTGTCGGGGACCCTTATCCTCATGAGCTTCCTCAGGACCCGCTCATCCACCTCTATGTCGATGAGGCGCTTGTGTATCCTCATCTCCCAGTGCTCCCAGACCTTCGAGCCCTCTCCGTGGGGCAGCCTGAATATCGGGACGCGGAGCCTCTTCGTGGGTAGGGGCACAGGTCCCCTCATGGGGACTCCCGTCTTCTCGGCTATCTCCCTGATCTGTTTGACCACGCTCTCCAGCTTCTCCACGTCGGTGCTCCAGAGCCATATCCTGAGCTTCAACGCCACGCCTCCAGCCACCCTTCTGGCTAGCCCCAGCATTTGCTGCTTTTATTTTTTCGCCACTGCTAGCCTTCCCCCTAGCGCTCCACTCCATTAAGAGCGTCCAGGGGGATGGCCACCCACACCGCCCCGCGCGCCGAGCGCCGGGATCCCTCCGGGAGAGCCGGCGGGGCGCCGGTGCGTGCAAGCACCAGCCGGGGGAGGCCCGGGGGGCCCGCGAACGCCGCGGAGAGGGAGCTAAGCGTTACCCGGTATAGGGGCGGTGGAGAGGTGGGTGTGTATAAAAGGTGGGTGAGGGTAAAAACGGGCTGCTTACAAGCCTCCTGGTCGAGGTAATAGGGGCTACTTGGCCTTTATCTCGACCTTGGCCGGCTTGACGTCGGTCACGATGCCGATGCCGACGGTCTTGTTCATGTCCCTCATGGCGAACCTGCCGAGCGGCGGGAAGTCGCTGAACTTCTCGATTACCATGGGCTTTATGGGCTTGAACTTCACTATGGCGACGTCGCCGGGCTTTAGGAACGCGGGCTTCTCCTCGATCACCTTACCGGTCCTGGGGTCGAGCTTCGCCACTATCTCGGTCATCCTGGAGCTCACGCTGGCGGTGTGGGCGTGGATCACGGGCGTGTAGCCGGGCGCGATGGCGCTCGGGTGCCAGATCACGAAGACCCTGGCGGTGAACTCCTCCGCCACGGTGGGTGGGTTGTCTAGGTGGCCGGCGACGTCGCCCCTCCTAATGTCCTTGGCGCTCACGCCCCTAAGGTTGAAGCCGATGTTGTCGCCGGGCTCAGCCTTCTGCAGGTCCTGGTAGTGCATCTGGATGCTCCTGACCTCGCCGACGACGCCCGGGGGCATGATCACTACCTTGTCGCCAACCTTGAGGACTCCAGTCTCGACTCTGCCCACGGGGACGGTGCCGACGCCGGGTATGGTGTAGACGTTCTGTATGGGTATCCTGAGAGGCTTGTCGACAGGCTTCTTCGGCGGCTCCAGGCTGTCCAGGGCCTCGATCAGCGTGGGCCCGTTGTACCAGGGCATGTTGGGGCTCCTCTCTATCAGGTTGTCGCCGAGCCAGGCGCTTACGGGGATGAACGGTATCTTGTCAACGTTGTAGCCGAGGCCCTTCATGAACTTCTTCAAGACAGCCACTACCTGCTCGTACCTCTTCTGGTCCCACGGGGTCTCCGTGGCGTCCATCTTGTTAACCGCAACTATGATCTGGTCGATGCCCATGGTCTTGGCTAGTAGTAGGTGCTCCCTAGTCTGGCCCTCAGGGCTCATGCCAGCCTCGAACTCACCCTTCCTCGCCGAGACGACGAGTATGGCGGCGTCGGCCTGGCTGGCGCCGGTGATCATGTTCTTCACGAAGTCCCTGTGGCCTGGGGCGTCGATTACCGTGAACACGTACTTCTTCGTCTCGAACTTCATGAATGAGAGGTCTATCGTGACGCCCCTCTCACGCTCCTCTTTCATCCTGTCCAGTATCCACGCGAACTTGAAGCTCTCCTTACCCTTAGCCTTCGCCTGCTCCTCCAGCTCCTTCAGCTTCTTCTCGTCCACCAGGCCGAGCCTGTAGAGCAGGTGGCCTACCAGGGTGCTCTTACCGTGGTCTACGTGCCCTATCACCACCAGGTTCAAGTGAGGCTTCTCCGGCATCTCTATCCCCCTCCCAGCTAGCCGGGTGGGTGTCTGACGGCTTCGCCTTAAAAAGGATAGCCCTATAAATAAACCCCTTATAATGGGGCAGAATAACCGGGGGGCTACCTTGAGCTGAGGGCTATCCTCTCGATCTCCTCCTTCTGCCTTATAGCGTAGCTCTGTGGGTCGCCCCGGGCCGCGAGTATGATCTCCTCCGCCAGGCACTCCTCTATCGGCTTCGGGTTGTTGAACGCGCAGAGCCTAGCGCCCTCCGTGAGGAACCTGAGGGCCAGGTCCACGCGCCTCTGGGGGGCCACGTCGACGGAGACCCTGTACGTTATGCCGCCGTACATGATCCTCGTCGTCTCCTCCCTGGGGGCGGCGTTCTCTATCGCCCTCACCAGGACCTGGATGGGGTTCTCCCCCGTCTCCAGGTATATGATGTCGAAGGCCGTCTTGACTATATTGTAGGCTAGGTGCTTCTTCCCGCCATTCCTCCCGGGCCTCATCAGCTTATTCATGAGCCTCTCCACGATCGGGACCTCAGCCTTGCCGAACCTCCTGTGCTCGTGCCTCCCGCCGGTGTGTGGGAGCCAGACCGGCTTCAGGGATATGTAGCGCTTCAGGCTGGGATCCCGAATCTCGACGCCAACCCAGCTCCACTTGCCGAACAGCCTGATCGAGTCCGCCCTTACCTCTATGCCCTCCGGAAGCGTGGGCTCCTGCTGCTCGGCCACTGCTACCTCACCGCCTCACCCTGCCCCCAACGGCTTGCCGGGGCCTCTTAACTTATAGCGCCTTCCCGCCCACTGGGGTCGCCAACATTCCAGGCTTATTTTAACTCTCCCCTCCCCGCGCTCTCCGCGAGAATCTTGGGGGGTCAGCATTCATGCCCGAGGGGAGGCTTCTAAGGGTAGACGACGTTAGAGTGTTCGCAGCCCAAGCCGGGTCGATGGGCGTAATCATAGGCATGGAGCTCTACCTCGAGGATGGGAGAGCCTTCACCATGTACAATATCCCGCTGGACGTAGCCCTAACCCTCGAGGCCCTGAGGGGGGAGAGGGACTACCCGGCGAGGAAGAGCGTCTTCGACTTCCTGGCGAACTACGAGCCCTTCAAGGAGGCACTGGCCAGGAACCTGAGGAGGGTTGTGATAAACGAGATAGACAAAAGCACCGGGCTCTACACCGCCACAGCGGAGTTCGAGGATGACGGGTTCAGGACTAGCATTAAGATGATACCCAGCCACGCGGTCTTCCTAGCCGTCCTATCCGACGCCCCGATATACGTGGATGAGAGGCTTGTAGAACTAGACTCCATGGGGGAGGGAGAGGAGGAGTAGGTACCGAGGGCAGGGAGGCTACCTCCTGGGCTTTTGACGCTTGCCCTCCCAGAGCGCCTTCAGCGAGACGCCGTTGACCATGACGACTCGGTACCTTACCCCGGGGAGGTCGCCCATAGACCTGCCCCTAGGCCCCCCGATACCCTCAATGATGACCTCGTCGTGCTCGTCAATGTACTCTATACCGCCGTCCCTGGGGACGAACGCCGTCACAACCTTCTTATTCTTGACGAGCTGCACCCTAACGCACTTCCTCAGCGCGGAGTTCGGCTGCCTGGCCTCGACTCCAACCTTCTCGAGTACAATGCCGCGAGCCATGGGGGCGCCCTCGAGTGGGTCGTACTTCTTCTTCAACCCTAGCATCTTGATCCTGAACTCTCTCTGGCTCCACCTGAACTTGAGCCTCTTCCTCCTAAGCTTCCTGGCGGCGAACATGCCCGCAGGCGCTTTCTTCCCGGCCACTCCTAGACCCCCACGCTCCCCGGGGCGGGTCGCCTGCAGGGTTTAAGAGTTAAGCCGCTACTTGACTATTACCTTGGATACGTCGAATAACTCCCTCAGCACTAGGCGGGCCCTGTTTATGACCCTGCCCCCGCGGCCGATGGCCCGGCCCTTGTCCTCCTCGGGCACGTGGATCACAACTATTGTTGAGTCGTTGCGTTTTACGACCTTCACGTTCTTTATTTTAACGTTGGGGAACAGGTTCTTCACCATTTCAACGAGGTCCTCGCTGTACTCGACTACGTCGATGTCCTTCTTTAGGAGCTCCCGGAGCATCCTGATGGTTGAACCCCTCCTCCCTATAACCTTCCCGGCGTCACCCTTCTTAACGACGCAGATTATCTGACCGTCCCCCCTGTCCAGGCAGCGGTACACGAGTGCCCCGGTAAGGTCCTGGATGATTGATATGTACCGCATCTCCTCTACGGTTATCTTTCCGCCCTGGGACAACCCGGTAGACACCCCTGCCGGGCCACGCCTAACCCTGGCCTTGCCCGCTGGCAGTTGCTAGCTCGAGTATCCTTGAGCTCCCTTCATCTATAACGGCTATCATCGATATTTTGAAGGGTTTACCGCAGGCCATGCCGAGGTCGACGCTCGTGCCCGGGTATATGTAGACCGGGATCCCCGCCAGCTTCGCGTAGTAGAGGACGCGCTCCCTGTACTCCGGGGGAGCGTTCTCCGCCACGATGACCATCTTAGCCTCGCCCCTGAGCACGGCCTTGATCGTCCTACGGGAGCCCAGGTAGTACTTGCCCGTCTTGATGAGGTTCTTCAGCTCCCTCTCCACGGATAGGCTCACTCCTCTCCACCCCTCCCTTCGTCTCCACTCCTCGCTGCAGCGGCTGGCCTCGCGGGCGCGCCAACCATTACTAAGCCTGTCCCGATTGGGGGGACTAGACCGGCTATAACGGTTTCTGTCACGCCCCTGAACTCCTCGACTTCCCCTCTAGCCGCGGCGTCGAAGAGGTTCTTAGTGGTGATCTCGAACGCCGCCCTCGCGAGCACGCTCCTCTTATCCCCTATGACCCCGAGCCTGCCGACCTGCCTGACCTTCCCGGTCCACGTCATTATGTCGGCGACCAGCATCAGGTGCCTGATGCCGACGTCCAGGCCGCTCTCCTCCAGCACCTCCTTCATCTCGTTGATGATAGCGTTCCTAGCCGCCTCGATGCCGAGGACCTCGGCGATCTCGTGTATGTTGTTAGAAACCGTCTTGGTGTGGTCGACGCCCTTAATCTTCAGGGCCTCCCTGAGGTTCGTCCCATCGGTTATTATGAGCTTGTAAGCCTTCCTGACCTCGCCGTTGACCTCGACGTCCTCGACCTGGATGGCTGCCCTGCGTATGCCCTTCACACCCTTGAGGTAGAGCTTCCTAATCTTGCTCTCGAGCGCCCTGTAAGCAGCTGGGTTACCGTAGTCCGCGGGCCTCAGGTGCTTCTCCGAGACGGCGAGGTAGATTGCGTGGTTAGCCTCGTCAACCTCGATGTCGCCAAGCTTGGCCTTCTTCAGCGCGCCCACCACCATGTCTATGGTGACGCCCTTATCGGCGAGCATGTCGGGGTCGAGCCTTATAACGAAGAGGTTGTCGCCGAGCTCGTACTCTATCTCCTTGATCACGTTCTCGATCGTGGTGTACTCGAGCTTCCTCGCTATAGCCTTAACCTTCTCCTCGTCGAACCACAGCTCGGGCGACACGTAGACCCTCATGATCGGGGTGGAAGGCTCCTTCCTGGCGTCGACTATCTCAATAAGCCTGGGCAGGCCCAGCGTGACGTTGAACTCGAGGACTCCAGCGTAGTGGAAAGTCCTCAGGGTCATCTGCGTTCCAGGCTCGCCTATGGACTGCGCCGCCACGGTGCCAACGGCCTCGCCGGGCTGCACCAGCCCCCTGACGTAGTCCCTGATAGCCTCCTCCACCACCCAAAGCTTGGCCTCCTCGCTCAGCCCGCTAGCCTCGAGCTTCTCCACTAGCTCCTTGTAGTATGCTGGCGGCAGGACCTCCCGGGCCCTCCTCAGGGCCTCCTCCAGCCTAGACGCCACCACCCGGTCACCCCCTCTTCTCCTCTATTATCTTAGCCCTCTCGATGAGCATGTCCACGTCGATCGCTTTATCGTGGTAGGTCAGCATCGGGTCCGCACCGTCCTCTCCATACTTGAACTGGATTATATTACCGTACGCGTCCTTAACCGTGCCGTCGTAGTCCACGTAGAGGTCTATGAGCGCGTTGATGAGCCTCCTCTGCATGTAGCCGCTCTCCGAGGTCCTGACAGCTGTGTCAACCAGGCCCTCCCTGCCCGCCGCGGCGTGCATGAAAGTCTCCGTCGGGTCGAGTCCGTCCCTGAAGTTGCCCTTAATGAAGCCCCTCGCCTCGGGTCCCAGGTCGCCGGGCTTGAAGTGGGGCAGCGGCCTGCCCCTGAAGCCCCTGTGGATCCTCTTACCCCTAACCGTCTGCTGGCCAAGCATCGCGGCCATCTGGGCGATGTTCAAGTCGCTGCCCCTAGCGCCTGTCCTGGCCATGATGAATGCGTCGTTGAACGGGTCGAGGTCCGAGACCGCCACCTTGCCCGCCTCGTCCCTGAGCTTGTTGAGCACCTCGATTATCCTGATCTCGAGGGTCTCCTCAACCGTGCGGCCCGGCATAGGCTCAAGCCTGCCCTCCCTGTAGGCCTGGATTAGCTCCTCCACCTTCTTCCTGTACTCCTCGACTAGCCCGGCGAGCTTCTTCCTGGCCTCGGGGCTCACCTCTACGTCTGAGTAGGCGATCGTCAACCCCCTGAGCTCGAGCATCCTAATGAACATCTTGTACATCGTGTCAAGTATCTCCCTGGCCTTGGAGTGGCCGTAGATCCTGGTTATGTAGTGGATGACGTTCAGCGGCTGCTCGGCTCCAATAGCGTTCTTGTCGAAGACCCCCTCAAGCAGCCTGCCCCTCCTAATGACTATGAAGGAGTCGTGGAAGCACTCGGGGCCGTCGCAGGCGAGGGCGCCTGCGTTAATCTTGGACTTGCCCTTGTAGACGAGGTCGTCCGGGAGGAAGAGTGAGACGAGCTGCTTCCCGGTCCAGAGTGGCTTGGGCTTCAGTATCGCCGGCTCGGGGAACTCGCCCTCGTAGCTGGTTATCGCCAGGAGCCTCTGCACCTCCTCCTTCGTGAAGAGCGCAGTCTTCACCGTGAGCAGGTAGCCCCCACTTATGTAGTCCTGCCTGCCGCCGATGATGGGGCCGCCGTACCTGGGGGTGAGTATGTGCTTCTCCACCAGCAGCAGCTCCCTCGCCTCTGCCCTCGCCTCCTCCAGCCTGGGCACGTGGAGGTTCATCTCGTCACCGTCGAAGTCTGCGTTGTAGGGCGGGCACACGAGTAGGTTAAGCCTAAAGGTCTTGCCGGGCATCACCCTGACTATGTGGCCCATGATGGACATCCTGTGCAGGCTTGGCTGCCTGTTGAACAGCACGATGTCACCATTCATCAGGTGCCTCTCAACAATGTCGCCCGGCTCCAGGCTCTCCGCCACCGCCCTCAAGTCCCTCTGATACTTCAAGTCAATCTTGACGTTCTGCCTCTTCTTGAACACGTGCGTGGCTCCAGGCCACTTCTCGGGCCCGTTCATCACGTAGCGCCGGAGCTCGTCGATGTTGTAGGGCGTCACGACCACTGGGACGGTTAGCATCTTCGCTACCTCAACCGGGACCCCGACCTCGTTAATGCTGATCATGGGATCGGGGGAGATGACGGTCCTAGCGGAGTAGTTGACCCTCTTACCCGAGAGGTTGCCCCTGAACCTGCCCTCCTTACCCCTAAGCCTCATCGCCAGCGTCTTCAGCGGCCTCTTCCTCCTCTGCGTCAGCACGAATGGGATGTTCAACTCGTTGTCTATGTAGGCGGCGACGCTGTACTGGAGGAGGAACCAGTACGACTCTATAACAGACTCGGGGGAGTTGGATTGGATCTCCCTCTTCAGCTTCTCGTTCCTCTTCACGATGTCGATCAGGGCGTGGGTGAGGTCGTCCTCAGACCTCATAGCGGTCTCCAGCGTGATTGAGGGCCTCACCGCCAGGGGCGGCACCGGGAGCACGGTGAGGACCATCCACTCGGGCCTGGCCCTCTTGGGGTCGAAGCCCAGGAGCTCGAGGTCCTCGTCGATGGTGTTCTCGAGCCTACCCCTGATCTCGGTTGGGGTTAGGAGTATCTCGCCCTCCGGCCTCTCCTCGTAGAAGTAGAGGGGCTTCACGAACCTTATCTTGAACTGCCTGGCGCCGCAGTGCGGGCACTCCATGCGCTTGGCGGCCTCCTCCTTGATCTGAGCCTCGAGGGCGCGGGCCAGCTCGGGCCACCTAGCCTTCAGCCTGTCGTGGACCGACTTGAGGTAGCGGAGCCTCTCCGTCGGGATCCTGAGCCTGCCGCACGCCCTGCACGTGGTCTGGAGGACGTCCTTGATGTAGACGCTGTAGTGCGGGTGGATCACCGGCCTGGCCAGCTCTATCTTGCCGAAGTGGCCGGGGCAGTCGTTCCTCGTGTTCCCGCAGACGGGGCACACCTCTCCAGGCTCCACGGCGCCGAAGTGGGGATCCCTAGGCCCCCCGGGCACCGGGGAGCCGTCGGCGTCGTAGAGGGTGTAGGTTACAAGCGTCACCTTAGCTATCTTCCTGATCTCGCTCGGAGACAGTACGCCGAAGTGGATGGCGTCAACCACGTAGGGCTCCTCGGTGTAGTACTGTGGCCTCGAAGTGAAGCGGGGCACCTCAAACCTGCGGGGCTCAGCCCCCCGGGTAACCGCCACCTCAACCACCCCCCAAGCCTTCACTCGCCACTCTTACCCGACCCGTCCGAGTCGCTGCTGGAGGGGCGCTTCGCCGCCAGCCGGGCCGGCGGTTGGCCTGTCCTCTTCCGCAGGAGGCTTATCTTATCTGCTACCTTAACCTCGGGCTTAATCACCATGCTGGTTATCTCCTGGAGTAGCAGCTTGAAGGCGTAGGGCACCTTCACCGGGACCACGTCCCCCTCGAAGCCGTGGTAGGGGCACTCGAACGCGCCCGCCCTGGCGTTGAACCACGCTATGTGGCCGCACTTCCTGCAGACGTACATTATGTAGGCGTCGCTGTTCTCCAGCATGCGGTCCCTGAGGAGCATCGAGCTGCCGTGGCCGACGAGGCAGTCCCTCTCCATCTCGCCGAACCTCAGGCCGCCCTGCACCGCCCTGCCCTCGGTGGGCTGCCTCGTGAGGAGCTGAACCTTACCCGTGGCCCTCGCGTGTATCTTGTCGGCAACCATGTGGTAGAGCCTCTGGTAGAACACGATGCCAATGGTGATGGGCTTCTCTATTATCTCCCCGGTCCTGCCGTCGTACATGACCTCCCTCGCGTTGGGGTCGTAGCCGTGCTTCAGGAGGCTGAGCCTTATCTTGTTCACGTCCTCCTTGAAGAACGGGGTGCCGTCGACGAACCTCGCCTCGAGCGCCGCCAGCTTGCCCGCGATAGCCTCGAGGAGCTGCCCAATGGTCATCCTGGACGGTATGGCGTGCGGGTTCAGTATAACGTCGGGGGTGATGCCCTCCTCAGTGTAGGGCATGTCGTAGGCGGGGAAGATCATTCCAATGACTCCCTTCTGCCCGTGCCTGCTCGCGAACTTGTCCCCTATCTCGGGGATCCTGAGGTCCCTCACCCTGACCTTGACTATCAACTGCTTCGCCCTGGTCTGCGTTAGTATGACGCTGTCCACCACGCCCTTCTCTCCGTACCTAAGCTGCACGCTGGTGTCCCTCCTGAAGGCGTAGGATGACTGGGGCATTATCCTGGACTCTCCCCCGAGGAACCTCGGCGGGCTCACCCTGCCGACGAGCACGTCTCCACCCGTGACCTCGACCTCTGGGTCGACTATGCCGTCGGGGGCTAGCTTGGTGTAGTACTGCTCGCCCTTGTGGTCCTGGAGGCCCGGCGGGGGCACCATTATCTTATCCGAGATCGCGCCGGGGTAGATGGACTCAGTCGCAGTGTAGACCCTGAAGAACGTCGCCCTCGCGAGCCCCCTGTCAGCGGAGAACCTGTTGAATATGATAGCGTCCTCGATGTTGTAGCCGGTGAACGACATTATGGCTACGACCATGTTCTGGCCCGACGGCCTGTTGTTGTAGCCTGTGATCTCGAGGCCGAGCGTCTGGACTAGGGGCTTCTGGGGGTAGTGGAGGAGGTAGGAGTGGCTGTCCATCCTGAACTGGTAGTTCAGGGCGTAGAGGCCGAGGCCCTGCTTGGCCATGGCGCTCTGGTAGGTGTTCCTCGGGCTCTGGTTGTGCTCCAGGTACGGTATCGTGCTAGCGGCCACGCCCAGGATCCCGGGCGGCCAGAGCTCGAGGTGAGTGTGCTCCGGCGTCAGCTTGTCGGGCGTCGGGGCGATGTAGGCGTTCTCCTCCTCGTCCGGGTCCAGGAACTCGATAACGCCCATCTTAACCAGGTCCATGAAGGTTATCTTGCCCTCCTCAAGCATCCTGGCGTGCTCCGGGGTCAGCTTGGGCTTCCCGTTCTCGACTATGATGACGGGCCTCATCACCCTGCCCTCGTCGGTGTTAACGTAGACCTCGTTGAGGTACTCGGTGACGATGTGGGCCACGCTGACCTCGTGGCTTATCTTGCCCTGCCTCCTCAGCTCCCTAATCCTCCTCGCGAGCTCGGCCCCGTCGGGGTGGAAGCCAAGCGGCCTGCCGTTGATGAAGACCTTGGCGCCGGTAACCATGATCTCCGGTACCCTGCCCGTCTCCCTGGCCTCCTTGAGGAGGTCCTCTATCCTCCTAACTCCCAGCTCCTCGACGAGGATCCTCTCAACCTCCGACTCGTCGACGCCCACGCTTATGTAGGCCAGGAGGGCGAGGTTCTTCACGAGGCCACAGTTAACGCCCTCAGGGGTCTCGAAGGGGCAGAGCCTGCCCCAGTGGGTGCCGTGGAGGTCCCTGGCCTCGAAGTGGGCCTGGCCCTTGCTGAGGGGAGACACAACCCTCCTGAGGTGGCTGAGCAGGCTCACCCAGTTCGTCCTGTCAAGCTGCTGGCTCACGCCCGTCCTGTCCTGGCCCCAGTTGCCCGTGGCGAGCGCGCTCCTGAGCCTGTCGGATATAATGTCGCTCCTGATGAGGAGGAACGGGTTCACCTTCCTCCTCTGGGCCAGGCTCTCCTCGAGCTTCTGCCTGAAGTTCCTAACAACCGCCTCCAGGGCGTTCCTGAAGAGCTCCGCGATCAGGTCGCCGGCCAGCCTCAGCCTCTTGTTAGAGTAGTGGTCCTTGTCGTCCTCCTCCCTCTTGCCCAGGGCGAACTGGATGACCCTGTTAGCCATCTCGGCCAGGAAGAGGGCCTTCTTAACCCTGTCCTCCGGCCGGGATCCCAGGTGGGGCAGGAACTCCCTGTCCAGGAACTCCTCGGCCCTCTTGATCCTGATCTCCCTCGGCTGCCCGCTCGCAACCCTGTTACCGATGTAGTCCAGGGCGTCCTCCCTCGTCCTGGCTATCGTGGCGACCTTCATCAGGCTGGGCCACAGCTCCTTCTGAACGTCCGGGTCCGCGGAGACCGCCAGGATAATGTCCTGGTCACGCTCGAAGCCTAGCGCACGCATCAATATGACGAAGGGGACCCTCGAGGCGAGCCTGGCAGTCCTAACCTCGAGCGTGCCGTCGGTTGAGAGGTCGACGATCACCTGCCTCCTGATACCGAGCCTCGTGGAGACCACTTTAGCAGTGTGAGTCGCCTTAGTCCCCTGCCTCGGAGTCCCAACAATGATCCTGTTAACCGCCAGGTCCTCCTGGATGACGACGACCTTCTCGCTCCCGTTAATAATGAAGTACCCCCCGGGATCCTCCGGGTCCTCGCCTATAGCCAGCAGCTCCTCCCTACTCATCTTCGAGAGCGGGTCAATCGAGCTGCGGACCATGACCGGGAAGTCGGCAAGCTTCACCCACCGGCTCTCCGAGCCATTCTCATCCTCATAGGTCACCTTAACCTCGAGGGGGGCGGTGTAGGAGAGGTTCCTAAGCCTGGCCTCCAGGGGGGTTATCTCCCTAACCATCTCATCCTTCTCCTTAGTCATCGGCCTCCCTATCCTGACGTCCTCGAACCTAACCCTAACCTCGCGGGGCAGGCCGTAGAAGAGCTCGGGTATACCCCTCTTCTGGGGGATAACCGTTACCCTAATCTCCCCAATCGACTCAATGATCCTCTTAAGCCTCTCCTCCACGAAGGCGTTGTAGGAGTCTATGTGCTGCCTCGCGAGGCCCCTCTCGCTAATGTAAGCCTTGAACACTTTCTTCAATGTCTCCACGTACTCCCTGCTACGGTAGTCGAAGGAAGAGGACCTGTTACCCTGGCTAGCATCTTTACCGTCAGACATAGCGGCTCCCTCCCCGGAGGAGCTACGCCTCGTAGGTCACCACTATCCTGTAATAAACGGCCTCGCCGGCCGTTGGGGACTTCCTCCTGATCTCGATTATGTCGCCGGGCTTGGCTCCCAGGAGGCGCGCGACAGGGTCATTAATGCTGATACGTGGGAGCTGCTCTGGGCGCACGCCCAAGCTACGTATGAGGTGGGCAGCCTCCTCGAGGCTCAGTATCCTATGCTCGGGTACGAGTTCATGTTGAAGTATCTTCTTAGGAACCCTGCTCATGCGCTTGGGCAAAGCCGGCACTCCCCCTCCAGCCTTCCATGAGGGGGGGCTCAGGCAGGGTTTAAATATAGAGTTAGGAGTGGGCACGCTTAGTGCTACTAGCCCGACCCCCACGTCTCAGGCGCGCGGCCTTCACCAGCTTCTTCGCCCGCTACAGCGTACATCTCCAAGGCCAGAAGTAGTGGGGGTATGCTATTAAGTTTTTAGGCCCCCGTAGTGGTCGCGGCGAGAAGGGGCCCCAAGGGGCGGGCCCGTAGCTTAGCCAGGTAGAGCGGCGGGCTTTTAACCCGTAGGCGGCGCGGTCTCGAGAGCCACCTGGCCGCCCGGCGGAAGTCCCGGGTTCAAATCCCGGCGGGCCCGCCACTACGCCTCCTCAGGGGCTCCTAGTTCAAAACTACTTCAACCCTGCAGGCCCCCGAAGCTGCTTGGGCGCGTGCGTGGTGCCAGCTAATGCCGGTAGAGCTGACTGTGGGGAAGGGCCTCCTCCTCCTGGACGGCCTGCCGGCCGTCTACCATAGCAGGAGCAGGACGCTCATAGTCTCCGACGTGCACCTAGGCTACGAGGAGTACATGGCGGGGCTCGGCGTCTACCTGCCCAGGCTCCAGTTGAAGGAGGCCGCTGAGTCGATCAGGAAGGCCCTGCGGGTGGTCGACGCTAAGAGGGTGGTCGTGAACGGTGACTTGAAGCACGCCTACGAGAAGCTCCTGAGCCAGGAGAGGATTGAGACGGTCAAGCTGGCCAGGCTGGCTGAGGAGCTCGGCGTCGAGCTGGTCCTCGTCAGGGGCAACCATGACACCTTCATAGCCCCGCTCCTGAAAAAGCTGGGCGTCGAAGTAGTCGAGGACTACCTCGACCTGGGCGGGGGGGTTGTGCTCGCCCACGGCCACAAGAAGGTTGACGTTGACTTCGAGGTCCTCGTAATAGGCCACGAGCACCCGGCGCTCCAGGTCGACGTGGCGGGGGCGAGGGTGAAGCTCCCGGCACTGCTGGAGGCCCCCCTGGAGGACGGGTCCACAGCAGTAGTCCTCCCAGCGCTGGGCGTCTACCAGACAGGCAACCCGGTCACGCTCAGCAGGACGCAGTACCTCTCCCCCATCATAAAGGAGCGGGCTTTGATCGAGGAGGCCATAGTGTGGATAGTCGACAAGGAGGCCGGCACACACAAGCTCGCCAGGCTCAGGGAGGTCCTAGGCTCGCTGGCCGCGCCCCCATTCTAAGGCTCACGGGATGGCTGCAAGTAAAGAAACCCCGAGGCCAGCACGGGCTGTGGGCCGTCGGCGCTCAGCCTTGCTCTTCACGGCCCGGCGGGGACTCAGTATTCCCAGCCACTCGCATCATCCGGCCAGTTGCATTATTCTAGTAGAGAGGCTTTCTTATGCAGCCCCTCTCCTTGAGTATCTTGTAGACGGTAAACACTGCCTCCCTGACCTCTTCCTCCCTCTTGGCCCCGGTGATGACCATCTTGCCGCTGTTGAATATGAGGAGCACGACCCTGGGCTTCTTCAGCCTGCAGATGAGGCCTGGGAACTGCTCCGGCTCGTACATGCTGTTCTCCAAGACCTCGGCCGCCCTCTCGAGGTCTATGAAGACGTGGAGGTTGGCCGAGGCTACTATGTTCTGGATCTGTATCTGCGGCCTCCCCTGTATGGGGATCCCCTTCTCGATCAGCGTCTTCAGGATCTTCTTAACAGCCTGAACAAGCTCCATGACGCTCTTGGCGCCCGTGACGACCATCTTCCCCGACTTGAATATGAGCGCCGTCACCTTGGGCTGCTGCATCCTGTAGACGAGGCCCGGGAACTGGTCGGGGTTGTACTCGACGTCGGGTATCCTGGTCTCTATCAGGTTCAGGTCTAGGTTGTTCTGGAGGATAACCGTGGCCACGATGTTCTCAATGTTGTAGGTGGGCTGAGGCTCCTGCTCCTCTCGCTGTACGTCACTCTTCTCCTGCAAAACTAAACCAGCCCCACCCTCCCTTTTTAAGGCTCGGGTCCCCGAGATATATAAGCGCACAGCATGGCGGGTTAACGCGGCCTGGTGGGGGGATGGGGAAGCGAGCAGCCTGGGAGGCGCGTGTCGGTGACAGTCCTAGTCTCACGCCGACGCCCCACCTACCGCCCGGCACCGTGGTCGTCCTAGACCTGGACGAGTTCGAGGAGGTTACCAGGGAGAGGGGGTACGATGAGTACAGGCCTAACGAGGTGACGGGGCTCCTCTCAGCTCTCGTGGAGGGCTTCGCCAGGAAGTGGCAGGCAGTCATAGTCTACGGCCTCGACTGGGAGAGGGGCACCGAGGAAGCATTGATCGAGGTGCCCTACGTTGAAGCCTCCGAGGTCTCGGGTGACCTGGTTGAGATCGCCCGGGAAGTCGGGGCCACGGGCGTCTCGGTGACCATCGTGGCGGTCACGGGCCACGTAGCGCCCTGGATAAGGGGCGACAGGAGCGCCTACACCGCGACTCCGACGAGGAGGACTGCCTTGAAGATCCTCGAGAGGCTCAAGGCCAGGGGCGGGGGAGTAGTGTACGTGGACGGCCGGATAGTCTACACCCTGGCCAGGTAGATGTTGTCCTTGTCGCGGATTATACGGGCCACCACCCTCTGGCCTACCCTGACGTGCTCGCCCCCGATGAGGGTCACGGCCCTGAGCCCCCTAGCGTCGACGGCCAGCAGCTCCCCCCGGAGCCAGCCGGGGCCCACCACCCTAAGGGGCACCCTGTCCCCGGCCCGGTAGGGCTTGGCGACCCTGGGCCTGGGCTCCATCCCCAGCTCGCTCATCGAGGCGTGGAGCCTGTAGCCCAGCCTGGCCTCCATCTCCCTGAGCCACTTGTAGAACCGCCCCCAGCTCCAGGGCTTGACGCCGCGCGGCTTCCTGCCGTACTTGTGGGCCTCGTACTTCTGCGGCAGGACGCCCGTGGGCCAGCCAACCTTCGAGCCCAGGCCCAGGCTCCTCGCCAGCTCGACGAGGGAGGCTATGTCTTCCTCGGAGTCGTTGTAGCCGGGGACTATCACCGGCGTGAGGACGACGTCGATCCCGGTGTTCTCTACCATCCACTCGACTACCTTCACGATCCTCCCCACGTCGTACCACGGGACCCCCGCGAGCAGCCTAGCCTTCCCAGGGTCTAGGGTGTCGAGGCTCAGGTTCACCCTCTGCAGGCCCGCCTCGTCGAGCTTCTCCGCGAGCCGCTTCGACAGGAAGCCGCCGTGGGTCTCGAGGGCGACGCTCCTCACCTCGGGGATCCCGCGCAGCCTTGAGATGATGTAGAGTATGCGGGGGTGCGTCAGCGGCTCCCCGACACCGTCGAGGAGCGCCTCAACCCCCGGCCCCTTCACGCTCGCAACCATCGCCACCCACCTAACGAGGTCGTCAGCGTCGACGATGTACTCCGTCTGGCGCCACCTCGACGCGGGGCCAGCGTCGACGCTGCAGTAGATGCAGGCGTGGGGGCACAGGGTGGACGGCCTCACCTGGATAACGTTAGTACCCCTATCGATGACCCCGAACGCTATGTGACCCATCAATGGCAGCCCGGAGATCCTGGTAACCCTAAACGAGGAACTAGCCACAGCATGGAAGCCGCGCTCGGGCATGACGCCTGAACCACGCCTAAGCCGGGGCCCAAGACTCTAGGCTGCGCTGGCGAGTGCTCTAAACCCTTTAGGGCGGAGAACCCGCCCCAACGAGGCCTAACCCACCTAGGCCGAGGCAGGCCCCAAGCCCGCCAAAAGCCCCTCCAAAGCCGGGAGGACTTCTGGAAGCGCCGCCGAAGCCCCGGGCGCGGTAAAGGGCTCTTCACAGGCCCAGCCGTCGCCGGCGTCGTCGCATAGGTGCATTAAAAAACTGAAAACGGTGCGAAGGAGGGTTGGAAGGCCTCGGGCCCTGGCCCAGGGGCTTGAGCCCAGGGTGCGGGCGGCTTCAGGGTGGGGGTTGAACCGGCGTTGCCCGCGCGGCGGTCCCGGGGGGTTGCTCGAGGGGTGCTAGTGGATGCCTCTGCTTGAGGTCCGGGACTTGAGGACGTACTACTTCACCGTGGCCGGCGTGGTTAAGGCTGTTGACGGGGTCTCCTTCACGCTCGAGCGCGGGGAGGTGCTGGGCCTCGCCGGGGAGAGCGGGTCCGGGAAGTCGACTATAGGGTTCAGCCTGATCAACCTCGTCCCCCCGCCGGGTAGGATCGTGGGCGGAAGCATTATCCTGGACGGCGTGGACATCACTAAGATGAGCGAGTCGGAGCTTAGGAGCAAGGTTAGGTGGAAGAAGGTTAGCATGGTGTTCCAGGGGGCTATGAACGCGTTAACCCCAGTGTACACTATCGGCTACCAGATAGCCGAGCCCCTCATGTACCACCTGGGCATGACGAAGAGGGAGGCCCTGGAGAGGGCCGCCGAGCTGCTTGAAATGGTTGGACTCCACAGGACTATGCTGAACAGGTACCCGCACCAGCTGAGCGGGGGGCAGAAGCAGAGGGTTATGATAGCGATGGCGCTCGCCTTGGAGCCCCCGCTTGTGATAGCCGACGAGCCCACGACCGCGCTCGACGTGGTGGTGCAGGCCCAGATACTGAACTTGATGAAGAGGCTGAGGAGGGAGAAGAACATGAGCATAATCATGATATCACACGACCTCAGCGTGATAGCCGAGATAGCCGACAGGGTGGGGGTCATGTACGCCGGGAAGCTGGTCGAGCTGGGGACCGCGGAGCAGGTGTTCAACAACCCCCAGCACCCCTACACTAGGCTCCTGCTGAAGAGCATACCGAAGCTCAGGGGGCCCGTGGACAAGCTCGAGTACATACCGGGCACGCCGCCCGACCTAAGGAACCCCCCGCCCGGCTGCAGGTTCCACCCGAGGTGCCCCTGGAGGATGGACGTCTGCAGCAGAGAGGAGCCGCCCCTCGTGGAGGTTGAGGACGGCCACTACGTGGCGTGCTGGCTCCACGCGAAGAGGTGAACGGGCGTGAGGGCGGCTGAGGAAGCAGGGAGGAGCCTCCTAGCCCCCGACGAGATCCTGAGAGTTGAGGACTTGAGGGTGTGGTTCCCCCTCAGGAGGGGGCTAGGCGACATCGTAAGGGGCAGGCCTAGGAGGTACGTGAAGGCCGTCGACGGCGTCTCCTTCAGCATTAGGAGGAAGGAGGTGCTGTGCCTAGTAGGCGAGAGCGGGTGCGGCAAGACCACCACGGGTAAGGCTATAATGAGGCTGGTCCCCATAATGGGCGGGCACATATACTTCAGGCCCACGAAGAGCGTTCTCGAGGACCTCTGGGGCTACGGGGCCGAGGTCCTAGACGGGGAAGTGGTGGACATCGCCTCGCTGCCCGACGCCGCCGTCAAGCCCCTCAGGAGGAGCGTCCAGATGATATACCAGGACCCGTACGGCAGCTTGAACCCGAGGTACACCATCGAGCAGACGCTGGAGGAGCCGCTGATCATCCACGGCCTGGGCCTGACTAGGGAGGAGAGGGTTGAACTCGTGGCCAAGACGCTTGAAGCCGTCAGGCTGGTGCCTCCGGAGAACTTCATGTGGAGGTACCCGCACCAGCTGAGCGGCGGGCAGAGGCAGAGGGTCGCCATCGCGAGGGCGATGATCCTCAACCCGGAGCTGATCGTTGCCGACGAGCCGGTCTCAATGCTGGACGTCTCCATAAGGGCGGAGATACTCGAGCTCCTCATAGACATTAAGGAGAGGCTGGGCGTCTCATACCTCTTCATCACCCACGACCTGGCGGTGGCCAGGTACATCTGCGACCGGATAGCGATAATGTACCTGGGTAAGATCGTGGAGATGGGCGACGCGTTGAGGGTGATAGAGAACCCGCTCCACCCCTACACCAAGGCCCTCATCGCCGCGATACCCGAGCCCAACCCGGAGAACAGGAAGAGGATCAGGGACCTCAAGATCAAGGGCGAGGTCCCCAGCGCCGCCAACATACCGCCCGGCTGCAGGTTCCACCCGCGCTGCGTGGTGTTCGACGAGCGGCGGAGGGAGCTCGAGGCCTACTGCCCGGCTAGGGAGCCGCCGCTCGTGGAGGCCGAGAAGGGCCACTACGTGGCGTGCTGGCTCTACGCCAGGAGGTAAGCCCCCACTTTTAGGCTTTTGACTAAAACCATTAGGGGCGATAGCCTAAAGCTTATTATTCACCCTGCTTAAATTTTCCGCTCCCGAGGGGCAGCGCTTGGGGTGCCCTAACTATTGAAGCCTGAGGAGCGCGTCTCGATACACGGGTGGGGATCCTACGTCCCACGCTACAGGCTCCCGATGAGCGAGATCGCCAGGATCTGGGGGTGGCCTGAGCACCAGGCCGCCGCCCTCAACATGAAGGAGAAGGCGGTCGCCGGGCCGGACGAGGACAGCCTCACGATGGGCTTCGAGGCTGCTAGGAACGCTATTGCAAGGGCTAGGGTCGACCCGTCGAGGATCGGGGCGGTCTTCTTCGGCTCCGAGTCGAAGCCCTACGCGGTCAAGCCCAGCGCCACCGTGATCGCTGAGGCCCTGGGCATCACCCCCGAGACGATGGCGAGCGACCTCGAGTTCGCCTGCAGGGCTGCCAGCGAGGCTATGAGGGCCTCGATAGGCATGATCGCCGGGGGGCTGGTGGAGTACGCGCTGGTCGTGGGGAGCGACACTGCCCAGGCCAACCCGGGGGACGTGCTCGAGTTCACGGCCTCCAGCGGCGCCGCGGCGTTCGTCCTCGGCCCCCGCGACGGCGGCGTCGCCTACTTCGAGGGGAGCTACACCTACGTCACCGACACCACCGACTTCTGGCGTAGGAGCCTCCAGCCCTACCCCCTCCACGGCGAGGGCTTCACCGGGGAGCCCGCCTACTTCCACCACATAGTCAGCGCCGTGAAGGGGCTCATGGAGAAGCTCGGCCTCAAGCCGGGCGACTTCGACTACGCGGTCTTCCACCAGCCAAACGGCAAGTTCCCGCTGAGGGTGGGCAAGATGCTGGGGATCCCCAAGGAGAAGATCCTCCCCGGCCTCGTGACACCGGTCATCGGGAACACCTATAACGCCAGCGCGCTGATAGGCCTGGCGAGGGTGCTCGACGTGGCCAAGCCGGGGGAGAGGATACTCCTCGCCCCCTTCGGCAGCGGCGCGGGCTCCGACGCCTACAGCATAATAGTGACTGACCCGGTCGAGGAGGCCCGGGGGCTGGCCCCGACGTTCGACGACTACCTCGCCCGCTCGAAGCGGGTCGACTACGCTTACTACTCCAAGGCCAGGGGCCTGCTGAGGGTGATCAAGTAGGGAGGGCTGACCGGGGATGGCTAGGGTCTACGTTGAGAGCGTTGGCTTGGTGAGGGTTGGGAGGCACTTCGATAAGAGCCTGAGGGGCCTGGCCTTCGAGGCGGCCTCCAAGGCTCTCGAGGGGGCCGGGGGTAGCGTGGACTACATCGTGGCCTCCAGCGCGATCCAGTACGTTGAGTCGGGCCAGCTCGACGTCGCCGGCTACATCGCCGGCTACATGGGGCTCCACGGCGTCGGCTCCCTCGCCGTCGAGGCGGGGGAGGCCTCGGGCCTCGCCGCGCTGAAGGCTGCGTACTCGCTCATCGCCTCGGGCGAGGCTTCGAGGGTGCTCGTCGTGGGGGTCGACAAGCTCACCGACTTCGTGAGCAGCCACGTCTACAGGGATATGCAGAGCCTCTACGACACCGAGGTGGAGGCGATCTACAACATAGGCCACGCGGCCCACGCCGGGCTTCAGGCGAGGCTCTACATGGAGGAGTACGGGGTCTCCAGGGAGACGCTCTCCTACTGGCCCGCGATGATGCACAGCCACGCGAAGGAGAACCCCTACGCGATGCTCAGGTTCGCCATCGACCCCGGGGCAGTGGCTAAGGCCATGCCTGTCGCCGACCCCCTCACGCTCCTGGACTCGTTCCCGCTCGGCGACGGCGCGGCTGCAGTCGTCCTGGCGGCGGGGGACGTGGTGGACGGGCACCCCCTGGCGGAGCTGGTGGGCGTTGAGAGCGCAGTTGGCCCCTACTCCTTCGGCCACACGGGCGACCCCCTGAGGGTGCCGGCGCTCGAGGAGGCCGGGAGGAGGGCCGTAGAGAAGGCGGGGCTCCCCGACGTGGTTGAGGTTATTGATACTTTCACTATTAAGGGCCTCCTCTCCCTGGAGGCCCTGGGCATCGCGCCGAGGGGGAAGGCTGCGGAGATGGTTGCGGAGGGCAGGTTCACCGTGGGGGGAGAGGGCCCCATAGTCAACCCTAGCGGCGGCTGCAAGGCGAGGGGCCACCCGGTCGGCGCGACCGGAGTCTACCAGGCCGCCGAGGTGGCCCTCCAGCTCGCCGGCCGCTTCGAGGGCGTCAGGGCCGAGGACGCCAGGGTAGGGCTTGCAGCCGGCTACAACGCCATCGGCTCAAGCGCGTTCGCCGCGGTGTTCAGGAGAGTCTAGGGGGTGGAGTGGGGTGTCGATGCGCCTATCCGTCCCGAGGCACTGGAGGGTGAAGGGCCCCCTCTACAGGCTCGAGGCTGCCAGGTGCAAGGGGTGCGGCAGGATCCACTACCCGCCGGCGGCTGCGTGCCCGTACTGCGGCTCCACGTCGCTGGAGAGGGTGAGGCTCTCATCGAGGGGGGTGCTCGAGAGCTACACGGTGGTCTACAGCGTGCCGGAGGGGGCGAGGCACGCCTCCCCAGTCGTGGTGGGCCTCGTCAACCTGGGCGGTGTCAGGGTGGTGGCGGAGCTGACCGACGTCGAGCCGGGCGAGGTCTCGACGGGCATGAGCGTCGAGGCCGTGCTCAGGAAGGTAAGGGAGGACGGCGAGGCGGGCTTCATATACTACGCCGTCAAGTTCAGGCCGGCCCTGGAGGCTGGTCGGGGTGAGTGATGAGAGGAGAAGTGGCGAGAGGAGAGAGGAGGGGAGAGGTAGGGGGAAGATCGGAGTCATCGAGGTGGTGAGGAAGCTCGAGAGGGGGGAGCTGAGCTTCTCCCGGCTAGAGGAGGAGCTGGGCAACGCCAACCTTGCAGCGGTGGCGAGGAGGCTCTTCCTGGAGAAGACGCTCCGGGTCAACCTCTCCTCGATAGCCTCCACTATCCTCGACTTCGAGGAGCTCTACGGCAGGAACATCGAGAACCCCATAGGAGCCGTTCAGATCCCCCTGGGGGTCGCGGGGCCGCTGAGGGTGAACGGCGACTACGCCCGGGGGGACTTCTACATCCCGCTCGCGACGACTGAGGGGGCTCTCGTGGCCGGCGTGAACAGGGGCTGCAAGGCTGTAACGCTGAGCGGCGGCGCCAGGGTCAAGGTGCTCAGGGACGGCATGGCTAGGGCGCCGCTCCTCTGGACACCGAGCGTTGAGGAGGCCGCGAGGCTCGTGGAGTGGGTGAAGGGGAACCTTGACGGCGTGAGGGAGGCGGCGGAGTCCACGACCCGCCACGGCAGGCTGGTGGACGTGCAGGTCTTCCAGGTCGGCAACCTCGTCTGGCTCAGGTTCGTGTACTCCACAGGCGACGCTATGGGGATGAACATGGCCACGATAGCGAGCGAGGCGGCGTGCGACTACATCGCGAGGAACTACCCGGGTGAGGCGAGGTGTGTGGCGCTGAGCGGCAACATGTGCGTCGACAAGAAGCCCTCCTGCCTCAACAAGCTCCTCGGCAGGGGCAAGTACGTCGTCGCCGAGGCGGTTATCAGGAGGGACGTGGCTGAGAGTGTGCTGAAGGCGAGGCCCGAGGACATCCACTACGTGAACGTGGCCAAGAACCTCCTGGGGAGCGCCGCGGCGGGGAGCCTGAGCTTCAACGCCCACTACGCTAACATCATAGCCGCCATATTCATAGCCACGGGCCAGGACGTCGCCCAGGTGGTCGAGAGCAGCATGGGCTACACGTGGACCGAGCTCCGCGGCGGGGACCTCTACGTCTCCGTCACCCTCCCCAGCCTGGAGGTCGGCACTGTGGGCGGGGGTACCTGGCTCCCAACGCAGCGGGAGGCCCTGGCGATGCTCGGCGTCGCCGGCGGGGGCGACCCGCCCGGGGTTAACGCGTTGAAGTTCGCCGAGATAGTGGCGGCCGCGGTGCTTGCGGGGGAGCTCAACCTGCTAGCGGCGCTCGCGGCGGGCCACCTGGCCAGGGCCCACAAGGCCCTCGGCAGGGGCGGAGTGAAGGGCTAGATGAACTCGACCTCCACGCCCAGGCTCCTGAGGATCCCCTCGAACTCCCTCCTCTCCGCGGATCTCAGGCTCTTCTTCTCCACCACCGCCTTCACCGGCCGGGTGGGGTAGTTCTTCTCCACGCTCTGCCTGATCACATTGGGGTCGAGGCCCTCGCGGAGCACGTACTTCGCCAGGATGTGGCCGAAGCAGTAGTCCGACTCCAGGTGTAGCTTGGTGAACCTCACGGGGTAGTGGCCGCCCCCGTAGCCGGTGGCGGGCGTGCACCCCTCGGCGGGGCCGGACTCGAGGACCCTCAGCACCGCCGCAGCCATCGCCCGCTGGGCCCTGGGATCCCGCCACTCCTCTGGGCCGCTCCCGATCTCTATGAACACCACGGGCTTATCCACTGTGGTCGGGCCGTGGTGGGTGGCCTCGAGCTTCAAGTCGTACTCGCCCAGGATCCCGGCCTCCTCGGCCTCCTCCCTGTAGGCCAGCATGAGCGCCTTGGAGAGCTGTGGGTACGCCAGCGCGAGCTCCCTCGGCCTCCCGCCCAGCGTCCTATCCGTGGGGTTGCCCGTGTGATGCACGCTGAGCGTCTTGACCCCCGAGGATCCCGAGTGCCTGGAGAGCACTATGACAGCCTCCGCCGCCGGGTCGGGCGTCTCCGAGAGCATGTCCATGAACGGCGTGTCGACTTCGAAGCCGCCCAGCATCACTCCACCGCTGAGGGCGTAGCACTCCACGGCCCCGGGGCACTCGGCCCTCTCGCCCCCGGCCAGCTCCACTAGGATCCTCGCCGCCCCGCTGCCGGCGGGGTCCCTGACGGAGTACGCGACCGCAAGCCTGCCCCTAGTCATGGAGCAGCTGCACCGGCGCGCCGCGGGGGGCGGGGCGCTATTATACTCCTCGCACAGGCGCGCACCGCCTCCAAGCCGTGGCCGGAGCCCCCTGGGGGCCCCCGTTAATTTGGCCCCCCCGGCGCGTCTCGTGCCCCGCGGGGCTTGGGTGTCCACAGCGTTGCCCGGCGGCTACAGCGTGGTGGAGGAGTACTACGAGGAGTTCAAGAGGGCGGTTCTAGTCGAGTCCATGGGCGTGAGGGTTTACTCGATAGACGTCTACAAGCAGCTGCCGGAGGGCGTCCTCGAGTGTAGGGAGGTGCTCGACGTCGGGGCGCCTGCCAGGGTCTGCTACGCCCCCCTGCCCGGCGGCTGCGAGGCGGTCATAGTCGAGGTCCCCGGGGAGGGGCGCCGGGAGCTCGTCAGCCTCCGCTTCGCGGTTGAGGCCGGCAGGGATCCCTTCAAGGGGTCTATTAGCGAGGCCCGCAGCTACTGCTTAAGGGTCCTGGAGGAGGCGCTGGAGGGTGGGCCGGGCCGTGGAGCCTCTGGTGAAGACTAGGGACGCGCTCAGGATGGGCGAGGGCGCGAGGGCCAGGCTGAGGGGCTGGGTCTACAGGAAGCGGGACGTCGGCGGCAAGATCTTCATAGTGCTCAGGGACTCGGAGGGAATACTCCAGGTGGTCATAGACCGCTCCCAGGCGCCGCGGGAGGCGGTGGCTGAAGCCGAGAGGGCCGACATCGAGGCGTCGGTGGAGGCGGCCGGGGTGCTGGCCCGGGATCCCAGGGCGCCGGGGGGCGTGGAGCTGAGGGCGCACCACTTCAAGGTCTACGGGGAGTCCAGGAACTTCCCCATCAAGGGCGGGGAGGGGGTCGACTACCTCCTGGACGTGCGGCACCTCTGGGTGAGGAGCAGGCGCCTCACGGCGGTGTGGAGGATAAGGCACACAGTGCTCAAGGCGCTGAGGGAGTACCTGGAGAGGAACGGGTGGTGGGAGGTCTCCCCGCCCATCCTGACGCAGTCAGCAGTCGAGGGGGGCGCCACGCTCTTCGAGGTCAACTTCTTCGGCAGGAAGGCGTACCTGAGCCAGAGCGCCCAGTTCTACCTCGAGGCCCTCATCTACAGCCTGGAGAAGGTGTGGAGCCTCACCCCGAGCTTCAGGGCGGAGAGGAGCAGGACGAGGAGGCACCTCTACGAGTACTGGCACCTCGAAGTCGAGCAGGCGTGGGCGGGCATGGAGGACCTCATGAGGATCGGGGAGGAGATGGTGGCTTACACCGTCGACGCCGTGCTCCGGGAGAGGCTGGAGGAGCTGAGCCTCCTGAAGAGGGACACGGAGCGCCTGGAGCCCGCCAGGAAGCCGGGGTACCCGAGGATAACGTACGACGAGGCCCTGGAGATCCTGAGGAGGAAGGGGGTCGACTTGAAGTGGGGCGACGACCTGGGGGCGGACGAGGAGAGGCTGCTGACCGAGGAGTTCGAGACCCCCTTCTACGTCACACACTTCCCGAAGCAGATCAAGAGCTTCTACATGAAGACTGACAGGAGCAGGCCCGACGTGGTGCTGGGCTTCGACCTCCTAGCGCCCGAGGGGTACGGGGAGGTCATCGGCGGCAGCGAGAGGGAGGACGACTACGAGGTCCTCTACGCCAGGATAGTGGAGGAGGGCCTGAACCCCGAGGACTACAAGTGGTACCTCGACCTGAGGAGGTACGGCAGCGTCCCCCACGCGGGCTTCGGCCTGGGGGTCGACAGGCTGGTCATGTGGATAGCAGGCCTCGACCACATCAGGGACTCGATCCCCTTCCCCAGGTTCAGGGACCGCATCTACCCCTAACCCGCCCCTGCCGGGGGATCCCGGGCAGTGCCGGCTGGGAGGGCGTGCGCCCTCTTCACGGGGGGCAAGGACAGCACCTACGCCCTGCTCAGGGCGGTCAGGGAGGGCTACGAGGTCGCCTGCCTGGCCACCGCCGAGCCGGAGCGGGGCGACAGCTGGATGTTCCACGCCTCCAACATCCACCTCGCCCGCCTCGCTGCGGAAGCCATGGGGCTCGGGGGCAGGCACGTCTGGATCAGAGTGAGCGGGGTCAAGGAGAGGGAGGTCGACGAGCTGCTGGAGGGGCTCAGGAGGGCGAGAGAGGAGTACGGCTTCGACACCATAGTCGTGGGCGCCATCGCCAGCCGCTACCAGAAGGCTAGGGTGGAGCGCGTCGCCAGAGCCCTCGGGGCCAGGGTCTACTCCCCCCAGTGGGGCATGGACCCGCGGGAGTACCTGCTCCTCCTCGTGAGGGAGGGGGTGAGGTTCATCATAACCTCGATAACGGCGATGGGGATCCCTCCCAGGCTCCTCGGCGTACCAGTGGACGAGGCGGTCGCCCGGGAGCTGCTACGGCTCGCCGAGAGGTACGGCTTCAACCCGGCGTTCGAGGGGGGAGAGGCGGAGACCCTGGCCTTCGACTCGCCTCTCCACAAGCAGGGCAGGGTGTGCCTGGAGGCCCGCAGGGTCACGCGCTCCGAGTTCACCCACGAGCTAGTCGTCGAGAGGGCCTGGATCTCCAGGGGCGGGCCCTGCATCATAGTCGACGGCTCCACCCTCGCCTGACCCCCCGCCGGGGGGATCCGTGGATTCACCGGTCCCCATACGGCATCGGGGCTTAAGAGCATGGGGCGGAAAGCGCTTCCAGCAGTCTTGGCCGGGGCTTAATCCACTCCATCCAAGGCGGCAACGACTATTTCCCGTGCACCACTTACTCGAGGGCTCCGGGGATTGGTGCTTGAACACTGGCGGGCGTGGGGTCGACGGTGAGGCGAGGCGCTACGAGGAGCTTTTCCCCTTCACCGACGTGCCAAGGATCCCGCTCGACACTGGGGCTCCGCACCTCGGCGGCATATACCTGACGGACTCGACGCTGAGGGAGGGCCAGCAGGGCTGGAGGCCCCTCACGGTGGAGGAGGGGGTCAGGGTCTACGAGCTGCTCGCCGAGCTGAACGGTGGAGGCGACGCTATACGCGCCACGGAGGTGTTCCTCTACACCAGCAAGGACAGGGAGCTGGCGAGGAGGCTGCTCAGCTACGGCTACGAGTACCCCAAGGTTATCGGGTGGATCAGGGCGCGGCGGGAGGACCTGAGGCTAGTCAGGGAGGCCGGGCTTGATGAGACCGTCATACTCACCTCGATATCGGACTACCAGATATACGACAAGCTCGGCCTCACGAGGAGGGAGGCGATGGAGAAGTACCTCTCGGTCGTGGAGGAGGCGCTGAGGAGCGGGGTCAGCGTGAAGTGCGCCCTCGAGGACGTGACGAGGGCAGACCTCCACGGAATGGTCATCCCGTTCGTCAGGCGCCTCCTCAGGCTAGGCGAGAGGTACGGCGTTAGGGTGGGGGTCAAGCTCTCCGACACTCTGGGCCTCGCCCTCCCCTTCCCGGAGGTCCCGCCGCCGCGCGGGCTCCCCGCCCTCGTCAGGGAGCTGAGGAGGCACACCGGCCTGCCCTGCGACGCCCTGGAGTTCCACGGCCACAACGACTTCGGCCTCGCCGTGGCGAACCACCTGGCCGCCTGGGTCTACGGGGCCTGCGGGTCGAACTGCACCCTCCTAGGGCTCGGCGAGAGGAGCGGCAACTGCCCCCTCGAAGTCATGCTTATCCACTACGCCGGGATAAAGGGGTCCCGGGGCGTGAACCTCAAGGCAATAGCGAGGGTGGCGGAGTTCTTCGAGTCCATAGGCTACAGGGTGCCCCCATTCCAGCCCGTGGTGGGCGAGAACGCCTTCAAGACCAAGTCGGGGATACACATAGACGGCCTCCTCAAGAACCCCAGGATCTACCTCCCACTCGACCCAGTATCGGTGCTCGGCATGCCCTACTCAGTCGTGGTCGACCAGTACTCCGGCAGGTCCGCCATAGTCTACTGGCTCAAGCACCGGCTCGGCGTGGAGGTCGGCAAGGACCACCCTGCAGTCGAGGCTATCTACAGGGCGGTGGTGGAGGAGTTCAACAGGGGTAGGAGGGAGCCGCTGAGCGACGAGGACCTAGCCAGGCTCGCCAGGAGGTACCTCCCCCACCTCCTCGAGGAGGCCCTCGGGGATCCCGGGAGGGCGGCCTAAGGACCCCGGGGCGCTGCGGACTACCTCACGGCGTGGAGGAGGCGCTCCGAGTTAGCCCTTGCAGCCTCCAGCACTTCCTGCTCGCTCACGCCCCTCTCCCGGGCTATGATGCCCACGGCCTCCCTGATGAGGAGGGGCGTGAGCCTGAGGCCCCTGTAGTTGTAGGGGCCGTCGCTCTCCAGCACTATGTAGCCGAGCGGGGCCTCCCTGGCTATCTCCAGGTGCTTCCTCTGAATCTTCAGCGCGGGGTTCAGCGAGACCTTGAGGCCCGCCTCGCCTATCACGTACATGAGGTCCCTGGGGCCGGTGTACCAGTGGAACATCGCCCTCTCCACGCAGGCGTCCGCGAGTATTGAGAGCGTCTCCCTCCAGGCGCCGGGGGCGTGTATGTTGAGGAAGCCGCCGACCTCCACCGCGTAGTCCACGAACTTCCCAAAGACCTGGACCTGGGTCTCCCACGTCTCCGGGACGAACTTCTTGTCGAGCCCGACCTCCCCCACGCAGGCCACGTCGCTCCTGTATGCCATCCTGATTAGCTCGTCGACCTGCGAGAGTGGCTCCTTACCTATGTTCCAGGGGTGGAAGCCCACGCAGGGGACCACCCTGTCAGGGTACTCCTCGTGGAGGCTGAGCACCGCCTGGAAGCTCTCGACGTCCTCCGAGACGGATACCAGTACGATGCCCGGATCGCTCTCTATTATACCCCTAACCTCGTCCCTGCTGAACTCGTATAGGTGAACGTGCATGTCATAAATCCTCTGGCTCGCCATCGCACTTCCCGCCGACCCCCAGGGATGCCTCGGAGTTAAAGTACTCGCGCAGGCTCGGGGCGGCGGCTAGCAGCAGCGCGGCGGGCAGCAACACCACGATTAGCTGGGCGAGACGCCACGTCACGAGGGAGTGGGGGTCGAGGTACACGCTGAGCGAGAACTCCACCGCCCCGCTACCGCCCGGGGTCGGGAAGATGATGGCCACGTAGGTGGCGGCCACCCCGCCGAGGGCGGCAGGGAGGAGGTAGAGCCCACCAGACCCGAGGGCCTGAGGGCCGAGCTTAGCAGCCACAACGCTGAAGGCTTCAACCATGTACGCTGCCACGGTTAGCAGCGCGAAGTAAGCCGAGAAGTCCGCCTGCCTAACCTGGGCGAGGGCCTCCACGTAAAGCCTGCGGTGTAGCTCGATCATACACCTCAGCCTAGCCGGTAGCCGCAGCCGCTCGTAAACCCTCTCAGCCAAGCCGTCTCTGGACGCCGCCAGGACCCCCGTGAGCCACAGCGCCGAGGTGAGCAGTGAGAGGAGAACCACGAGGGCGCTCCGGGGCAGGAGGGGTAGAGCGGTAGCCAGCGCAACCAGCGAGGCTGTGAGTGAGTCTGCGAGGCCCTCAAGCGTCGCAGCCCCCAGGGCGCTCCCCACGTGGAGCCCCGTGTAGGCCCCGACAAGCGCCGCCCTGGTAGGCGCTGAGGCAATGCCGGCCGGGGTTGCGAGCCCCGCAAACTTGCCGAGGAGCCTAGCGGCTAGCGCGTGCCTGAACCTGAGCCCTCCACCCATCCGGCGGGTGACCAGCACGAGCCTCACGGCCCTCAAGGCCTCAGCTGCGAGTATGAGGCCCGCGGCTAGCGCCAGCCGCCTAGGGTCCGCCTCCGCCAGGAGCCTCGCAAGCTCCCGGGGGCCGCCGGCCACCGCTGAAAGCGCCAGGGCCACTGTGACGGCGAGCAGCGCCGACCAGGCGGCGAGGTGCCTGCTACCGCTCCCACCCCCCGCCGAGCCCTCCAAGCCCTCCTGCATAACTAGACCCGCTCCCCGTCAACGCGCTCGCATAACCCCTGTCAGGCCTCTGCTGGTTTAAAACCGTGAAAGCCGGGTAAGGCTCCCCGCGGAGGCCCCGCTGTCAAGGAGCATGAAGGCCTCTCCTGTGGTCGGCTAAAAACGGCTGCTGTAGCCAGCGGCCCCGCTTTCCTGCTAGGGCGCCGGGTTTACTTGGACTCCTGGAACTGGAGGACGTGCAGGATAGTATCGGCTAAGTGCTGCGGCTTCGTGTACCATTTGTCGTAGTTGTACTTCTTCCCTTTATAGGAGAGCTCCACTATCTCACCGGCGTCCCTCACAGTCATGACTACGTCGGTGCCGCGGATGAGGCTAAAGCTCGACTTGCCCCTTGGCAGTATCTTCAAGTTGTACTTCGAAATCTCCGGCCTTATTATCTCGATTAGCTGCTGTATGTACTCGCTCATCCCTCGTTCACCGCGGTGACCCCCCATTAACTACGGGTTTTAAAGGTAGATGAATCACGGCTGGGGCTTAAGGGGGGCCGCTATTCGCTCGCTTAGCCGTGATTCGCCAACCAGTTAACCATGCAACTTAATACTACGAGCGGGGTGCATTCATCAGTGGCGGGGGTGATTCTTTACGAGAGCCGATGACGTTAAACGGGTAACTGTCGTCGGAGCCGGTGTTGTGGGCTATGGGATAGCCGAAGTCGCCGCCGTTAGCGGCTTAGAGGTTTTCCTAGCCGACGTAAGCGGTGGAGCAGAGGGGAGCGTGCTGGAGGAGATACGCCGGAGCCTCTCGAGGCTCGCCGAGGAGGGCTTGCTGGAGGAGAGCGTTGACGCGGTTATGTCCAGGGTAAAGCTGGTGAGGGTCGTGGGCGGCGAGTTCAGCGGCGAGCTCGCGAAAGCGTTGTCTGAGAGCGACTTCATGATAGAAGCGGCGCCGGAGAGCATAGAGTTGAAGAGGAGGGTCTTCGCTTTCGCCGATGAGCACATGCCCGCGCACGCGGTGATGGCGACAAGCACCGGGGGCCTGCTGGTTTCCGAGGTAGCCGCCGCTACCCGGAGGCCCGAGAGGGTTGTAGGCATGCACTTCCTCAACCCGCCCCAGGAGGTGCCCCTCGTTGAGGTGGTGAGGGGTGAGAGGACGAGTGATGAGGCGCTCCAGCTCGCCGTGGAGCTGGCGAGGAGGTTTGGGAAGCAGCCGGTAGTCGTCAAGAGGGATGTCCCCGGGTTCATAGTCAACAGGGTCCTCGCGAGGTTCCTGAACACGGCGTGCTGGCTCGTAGCCAAGGGCGTAGCCAGCATAGTCGAGGTCGACGGCGCCGCGAGGTACAGGCTAGGCCTCCCCATGGGGGCCTTCGAGTTCGCCGACTACGCCGGGGTGGACCTGCTCTACCAGGTGTGGAAGGCTATGGCTGAGAGGGGCTTCAAGGTGCACCTGTGCCCCCTCTACCGTGAGAAGCTTGAGAAGAAGGAGTATGGAGTGAGGGCTGGGAGGGGCTTCTACCAGTACCCCGCCCCCGGGGAGTACGCTAGGCCCGGCATACCCGGGGAGGCCGGCGGGAGGGTTGACCCGGTAATCCTGATAGCGCCCGCAGTCAATGAGGGGGCGTGGCTGCTTAGGAACGGCGTGGCGGAGAAGGAGGACATCGACAAGGCTGTGAGGCTGGGCCTCGGCTGGCCCCGGGGAGTCTTCGAGTACGCCGACGACTACGGGGTCGACGCTGTCGTGGAGGCGTTGAAGAAGCTGAGGGAGGAGACCGGCTTCGAGGAGTACGACCCAGACCCCCTCCTAATCAGGATGGTCGGGGAGGGTAGGACGGGCAGGAAGGCCGGCAGGGGCTTCTACGAGTACAGGGCCGAGGAGATCGTGAGGGATACCATCATCGTGAGGATCGAGGAGCCCATAGCCTGGGTGGTCCTCAACAGGCCTAGGAAGCTCAACGCGCTCAACCCCCAGATGGTCAGAGAGCTCTCGGAGACCCTAGACATGCTGGAGGACAGGGACGACGTTAGAGTAGTGGTGCTGCGAGGCGAGGGCAGGGCCTTCAGCGCCGGGGCGGACGTCACAGCCCTCGCCAACGCGACCCCCATAGAGGCGGCCAGGTTCGCCAGGAGGCTCCAGGAGCTCACGCTCAAGATGCAGTTCTACACCAAGCCAATCATAGCGGCGCTCCACGGCTACGTTCTAGGCGGCGGGCTCGGGCTAGCGCTCAGCGCCGACATAAGGGTGGCGAGCGAGGACGCAGTGCTGGGCCAGCCCGAGGTAAGCCTGGGCCTCGTGCCCGGCGCCGGGGCCACGCAGAGGCTGCCACGCCTCATCGGCAGGGGGAGGGCGAAGGAGTTGATCCTCACCGGTAGAACGGTGACGGCCAGGGAGGCGGAGAGGATGGGGCTCGTGGAGAGGGTGGTGCCGCCGGGGAGGCTCGAGGAAGAGGCCAGGAGGCTCGCCCTGGAGCTCGCCGGGAAGCCTCCGCTAGCCCTCATGGCGGCGAAGCACGCCCTCGAGTATGGCTTGGAGTCCAGCATATGGGCCGGCCTCGCACTGGAATCCCAGCTCTTCAGCCTACTCCTCGCCGCGGAGGACGCCAGGGGAGGCGCGCCGCGGCCGGAGGGGAGGGAGCCCCGCTTCAAGCGGGCGTAACCCCTTGAACCCCCTCCAGCCTTCAGGGCCCCACGCTAAGGATTAAACCCCAAGAGACTTCCCTCCTTAACGCGCCCCCCATCGAGGGGGTAGCCGGGTCGTCTAGCGGCCCAGGATGCGGGGCTTTGGCCCCCGTGACCGGGGTTCGAATCCCCGCCCGGCTGCCACGAGGCAGGGCCTGCTCTCCTCCTCCACGCCTCCCCCGGGCGGCTAGAGCGTGGGGGCCGCCACCTTGGAGAGCCTGGGCTGGGGCGCTGGCTTCTGCCCCCTGGTGATGAGCCAGACCCCGAGGTAGACGAAGGGCGTGTCGGCTAGTGCTACGATTATCTTGGCGGCCCACATCGTCAGTATCATGGAGACCACTTGGGACGCCGGTAGCACGCTGGTGAAGGCTATCGTGCTGAACAGCGTCGAGTCTATCAGCTGGCTCACGATGGTGCTCGCGTTGTTCCTGAGCCAGAGCCACTTTCCGTGGGTTACCTCCCTCCACTTCCAGAAGGCCCACACGTCGTGGTGCTGGCTCACGAGGTACGCCACGATGCTCCCCAGGACTATCCTGTACTGGGGGCTGAAGACTCTGGAGTACAGCTCCTGCATCTCCTCGCTGAGGGCTGGGACCAGCTGCCCCAGGGGTATTAGGATGAACATGCCCAGCTCCGCTGCGAGGCCGCCCCAGACTATGTAGATGGCGGGGCGCTTGCCGTAGACCTCGTCCACTATATCGGTTATTGGGAAGGTGATGGAGTACGCTACGGTGCCCGCCGGGACGACCAGCGTTAGGAACCCTAGCTTCCACACGCCAATCTTCACGCCAGCCATGATGTTAGCCAGCACTATGGCACCGCCGAAGAGGCCGGATAGGGTCAAGAGTATGGCTAGATCCCTATCGCTCAACGTCGGAGTCTTCGCCTCCGAGGAGCCCACGGGGCGCCACCTAGATCTGGGGCTTCGACAGCTCCTGCCCCCTTAAAGGGCTTCCGCGGCCCACCGGTGCCCCACTGCTCACATGCCCGCCGGGGCGATGTGCGGGCCACTCCCGGGCTCCTCGGCTTAGGCCCCTAGAGTGGCCGCAGCCCCAGGATCCTCCTGGCAGCCCGGCGGGTGAAGGGGTCTATGAGGGCAAGGATCCCCAGGTAGAGGGCTAGCGACGCAGTGAAGCCGGGTAGCATGGCTTCTAGCTGGCTCCAGAAGCGGGGGTAGCTGGCGCTGGTCCTGAACGCCTCTGAAGCGGCTAGGGCTACGGCTGGGTAGAGGGCCGCTGCCCCCGCGTTCCCCTTGAGTAGGGCCCTAAGGCTTGGGGGCGCCCTGGCGAGTAGGAGGGCGTTGAGTAGCAGGGTCGCCGCGAGGTACGCCAGGGCCCAGAGCGTGGCCTTCAACTCTGGGGTCTCGGCGAGGGGTAGGAGGAGCGCTTCCAGTGAAACGTACGCCGTGGTGCCGGCTAGCGCCGTTAAACCTAGGGCCCTGAGCTCGCCCATGCTCTCGCGGACCCTCCCCCCCACCGTGCCCCCGAGTATGTTCAGGAGCACCTTGGACAGCACGTCCAGGTAGGCGGCGGCAGCCGTGAGGCGCAGCGCCCTCGAGGCCCAGGAGTACCCCGGGTTCAGGAGGTAGAGGACGGGCCCCGCGTTAGCCAGCGCGTAGCCCGAGATGAACGCGGCCGGGATTAGCGTGAGCCTAAGCGTGCCGACGGCGCTCTCCACCCTGCCCCCGCCGAGGAGGAAGCCAGTCAGGTACACTGAGGCCGCTGCCACAGCCTCAACCGCAAGCGTGAAGGGGGCCCTCACGGCGAAGTAGGCCGCGACAACGAGGCCCCCGCCGAGGGGGTAAGCGATGGCTACGTCGAGAGCGTTCACCAGCCTCGCCAGGCTGGAGGGTAAGGAGGCCGAGGAGCCCTTGGCCCACTCGCGCACCAGAGCCAGGTACCCCCTCAGCCCCCCGCGCAGCCGCTCCAGCCTCCCCCGGAGCCACCGGGCGGCTAGCACGGCGGCCGCCGAGGCTGAGAGGGCGACGGAGGCGAGGGCCCCCGCAAGGCCCCCGCCCAGGTAGTAGACTAGGAGTATGACGCACAGCGAGTAGAAGACCCTGTAGAAGAGCTGGAGGACCGGGTGCCTAAGCGGCCGGGCGGCGTTGACCAGGTTCAAGAGCCCCTGGTAGGCGGTGAAGGCGCCCAGCGCCGCCGAGGCTAGTAGGGAGGCTGGGAGGCCCAGCCCCAGCCACCCGGCGACGGCGAAGCCGGCGGCGGAGGCGATGACCCCAGCCAGGGCCGCGACGAGCACGCCCGCCCCCACGGCGCCCTCCACACCCTGGGCCGTGTACCTGTAGGCCCAGAACCCGAAGACGCCGATGAAGAAGCCTGCGACGAGGGACACCCTCCTGGTTAGCGTCTGGAACGCCGCGTACGAGGCCGGGTCCAGCCTCCTAACGAGGACCAGGCTCGCCGCGGCGCTGGCGAGGAGAGCCGCTAGTGTGACAGCAGCCCTGAACGCGACCACCGCCGCCGGGCCAAGGCGAGTACCCCGCCTAGGCACCCCTGAGTCCCCTTACCAAAGCCCGGGGAGCCCTGGGGTCATGGGTTGAGGCATAATTGCCCAGCGCCACGGCCCAGAGCACTGCAAGGCAGCTTTGCGGGAGGCTCTCCACCACCCGGGGGGCGAGAGGCTAGGGTGGCGCGTGGGGGTTCGCCGCTGTGGCGTGCATGCTTCAGCAGAGCCCGGCCCGAGGCTAACTTATGAAGCCCCCCGGAGTGGGTGGGTTAGGGGTGAGGGCGTCGCGGAGGGGTCTCGCTGGGCGTTGAGGGCTCCCCTCGTAGACGTGGAGTACTGCGCGCAGCTGGCTTACGAGACTATGGTGGGTTTGAGAGTTAGAGTCGTTGGGGTGCAGCGGCTGGCCGCGGAGGAGGGCGCCCCCGGGGGGGATGGCCCCCTGCTCGTCCTGGTTAAGAGTCTGAACTCGAGCATAGACGAGCTGCCCGTGATGGCGTCGATCATTGAAGCCGCGCGTGGCCTCCCGGGGGGCGTGGAGATTTACGAGTACGAGAAGCTCGGAGGGGAGGGTGACAGGTACGCTAAGCTAGCCAGGCTCGTGAGGGGGGCCATAGAGAGGGGCAGGCCCTTCATAGCGCTAGTCCCCCAGCTCATGACTGTAAGGCTCCTCCAAGGCTTAAGCCCCGGCGTGGCCGAGGCGCTAGAGGCGAGCGCCACGGCCGTGGTTGAGGTGGAGAAGGAGGACCTCCTATACCTCCCCAGGTACTCGAGGAGCGGCCACATCGAGCTAGTCGCCAAGGAGAGCAGCGCCTCGAGCCCCGAACGGGCGAGGTTCCTCGAGCGCCTCGCCGCCGAGAGGGGTTTGAGGGTTTCGGGGGTTAAGCGGCTGCCCGACAACTCGGGGATCCTGGAGTACGTGCTTGAGGGCGGGCTCTGCACCGCCCTGGAGAGGGTGCCCGTGACCAGGCTGGCTAGGCTTCTCTACTCCACCTTCAACTGCACAGGCCTCTCCAGCCTAGTTGAAGACGTGCTAACGGGTGGCAGCCCTCACGACAGGTCCCTCCTGACGATCTACTTCTACGCCGCGCCCAGCCACGTGGTTGACCATGCACTCGACAGGCTTACCGACGTCGCCGGGCTGGGGTGGGTCAGGGTGGGTGACCTGCTGAGCGGCGTCTCCAGGTGGCTCATCGAGCCGGTCAAGGCCGAGCTGGCCAGGGACGTGGCCAGAATCCTGGAGAGATGGTGGTGCAAGGGTTCAACCCGCGCGGGCCCATCAAGGCCAGCGTAAGTCTCCGCCTCTCACGCCGACCCTTCCGCCGTCCCCACCGGGGCAGCCGAGTACCGGATCCTAGCACCCGGCCCACGAGGGAGGCTTTAGCCACGGGGCGAGGCCAAGAAGCGTTTAAAAAGCCTTAGTTTGCGAATTTTAGGCTCAAATGGCGCCTTAGCCAGGGTCTTGGCGCAGGCGCCGGGTGAGTAGGGTAGTGCAAGCTCCTCTGAGGAGGTTGCTCCTGGACATACTAAAGCCCATAAAGGGCCCCTCCATCGTTGACGTAGCACGCTCTCTGGCAAGCCTACCTGGAGTCGACGGGGTCAACATAACCGTGAAGGAGATTGACGTCGACACCATAACGCTGAGCATGACTATTGAGGGGAGTAACATTGACTTCAGCCAGTTGCAGAGCAAGCTAGAAGAGCTTGGATGCGTCATACACAGCATAGACCAGGTGGTCGCCGGCAAGAAGATTATCGAGGAGCCGAGGCTCGAGGAGTGAAGCCGGCCAACAGCGCGTTGCCAAGGTGCAGCTTCCAGCTCTTTAGCAGCTCGAGGCCCCGGCCCCGCCCCTCGGGGCTGGCTGCCCGCGGCGCCGGACCTTCGCAATGCGCCGCCTCGCGGAGTCTAAGCTGTTTTAAGGAGCCCCTCATGGAGGGTATTTTTGAATACGAAATAACTGCGGCGTAGCCGGGTTTGCGGGAGAGGATGGGGGTCTTGGCCCTCGACGCTTTGTGGGTTGCCGGGAGGGTTATGCTGGCGCTGGCAGTAGCGTTGCTGGTCGCCGGGATAGTGGCTGACGTTGCGGGGGCTAAGGTGGAGTCAACCTACTCGTCGGAGGTCCCTGTGAAGGGGTCTTTCTCGGCGGCTGCCATCATGGTGTCGACGCCGACCTCGGCTCAGAGGGTTACGGTTAACGTAACCGGCGCTAAAGCCGTCTACTACATTAAAGTCCAGGGGGACCCTATTAACCTGCTTCTCCAGGCGGTGAGGGTTGGAGTCAGGCTTAGCAACCAGGAGGTCCACCACGACTTCAGGGCAGGCGTTATAGTAGGCCACGCTACGATCGAGGCGAACCCCCTAGTCTTGATGGGGGTAATCGCGCAGGCCTCCAGCGCGAACATGGCGAAGACGGCTGAGGGAGGCCTGGTAGTGGAGAGCCTGGAGGAGAGGGAGGGCTTGATAGTGGTGGCAATCCCCGACGACAACGTGACTAGGCTGCCCTACAAGGTTGACTGCAGGATTGTGGGGTACTCCAGGATGTCGAATGACACGCTTTCAGCCGTAAGCATAGCATTGGCCGCTGTGGGGTTCAGCTTCATACTAGCCTACAGGAGGGCCAACGCTTAAAAGCCAAGAGCGGGCAGGGGGCTTCTAGCGCTGAGCAAGACCCGGGGGTGGGAAGGGGTGCCTGTGGAGATCACTGACTTGGAGGAGTTCATTAAGATCACGGAGCGCGCGGTCGAGTGCAGGGTTAAAAGGGTTAGGAAGTCGAACATCGTGAAGGTGAAGGCTAGGACTAAGAGGTACCTGTACACCTACAAGACCACCGAGGACAAGCTGGAGGAGGTACTCTCCAAGGTGAAGTGTAAGAAGGTAATCGACGTGGACAAGGGGGAGGAGGTGAAGCCGAAGTCCTCCTAGCGCCCCCTACCGCCTCTCCTCTCCAGGCTGCGCTGGTGGGAAGGGGAGCCCGCAGAAGTCCAGCTTCTCCCGGGGCTTTACGCCGGGCTCCGGTATCGGCTTACCGTGGGGGCACACCCTAGGCTTGCCCAGGAGGTCGTGCAGCCTCTTCACCACATCGCTGGGTAGGCGGTCGCAGACGGCTAGGCTGACAATCCTAGCGGTGTCGGCGTCGAGGCCCACCTTGCAGAAGAGGGTCTCGAGGACGCCCACCTTCCAGAGGTGCTCCACGAGCTCCTTGAGGCCCTTCTCCGTCAACCTGGCGCCAACGCCCGGGCACACCTCCACCAGCCCCTTGGATGACATCCTTCTAACCATTATGCTAACCGTGGAGGGGGCGACGTTAAGCGCCCTAGCCAGGCTGGTTATCCTGACGTAGCAACCCCTCGGTAAGCCTCCTAGGCAGTATATTGCTCCTAAGTAGTCGTAGAGCCTATTGGAATACCCCAGCCCCTCCGGCATTACATCCCACACCCTGGAATGCATGGTTTACGTGAGTCCATATATTTTTGTTTGCTCATTTATTGGATTCGCCGCCCCAATACGCTACCCTACGTCTTGCGCCGCATTCTCTTGCACCGCCCTCCCCCTCAGGGTTCGAGACGCCTGGAGGCGAGGGTCCGACCCCGGCTCTCCCGCCGTCGCCCTCTGCACGCGTCGACTGCCCACGGGCGAGCTCCACGTGCACGGTTAGGTCTATGCCCTTCGACTCCAGGGTTGACATCACCTCGTCGGCAAGCATGTCTGCGGCCTGCGCCGGCATGTCCTTGGGCGGGGAGACAATGGCGTCGCCCTGATACCTGCCCGGGACTACGCGCCTCAGCCTGAGCCTGTTGACCGTGAAGCCCCTCGCCTCAAGCTCTCGCCTCACAAGCTCCGACACTTCTAGGTCTGTTTGGTCCGATAGGCTCGCCACGATCCAGTTGGCTTGCTTTGCCGCCTCGTACAGGATGAATGCCTCTATGACCCATGCTCCGGCGTAGTCTATGATGTAGCTTAACGCAGCGCCCCCTGCAGCCGAGATTATTGAAATGAAGCTCTCGAGGATCTCGCTGGAGGTGAAAGCGGCCACGGAGGCCCCCACGGGGCCGACCCTGCGCAGTAGGGCCACGGCTCCAGTGTAGAAGGCGAGACCCACAAGGGCGTAGACTACTGCCTCGCCGCTGACGCTGTAAGGCCTTACACCGGCCAGTACGGCGAAGCCTACTCCAGCCGCGAACGTGAAGAGGAGGAGGGTGTAGATCACCGCGCCATACGCCAGCCTTTCATGGCCGTACGGGTGGTCGAGGTCCGGCGGCTCGGCAGCCCTCCTCAGCCATACCACCAGGAAGACGCCTGAAAGCACTGCAGCCACGCACGTCGCACCGTCGACGAGGAGCGCCTTGGAGCCATACAGAGCCCCGCCTAGCAGCTTGGCGGCCGCCCCCATAACGGCCAGCACCAACCCCGCCACGGCTTCACGCAGCGACGCAGCCCTGTTGGGCCTCAGCAACCCCGTCTCAGGCATGACGCCCTCCACGCGTTTACACGGCTCCATCCGCAGGGAGCCTTAAAGCCGGGTGGAGCCTAATTGCACCGCCGCCTTCATCCATGAAGTAGGGCGTGGAAGCCTTTTAGGAGAAGCCGTCATGGAGCGCTTGGCAGAACGGCGTTCTCGTACTCATAAGTGATTGACCCGCTGCCGTTACATACAAACTGTTTTTAAGTAGAACTTGACTACTCTAATAGTGACTGCGAGAGCGTGGGGTGTGGGGAGAATGCCTAAGTTTGGCGAGTTGATCTACACCCAGGAAGAGGCTCCCCAGCAGGTTATCTCAAAGGCTGAAACCCACACGCCCAAGATCGAGGCTCCAGACGTCGTTAAGAAGGGCGAGCCGTTCGAGGTCAGGGTGAAGGTTGGCCCCCACGAGATGAAGCTGAACCACTCGATAAGGTACGTGGAGCTATGGTTCTACGAGGAGGGCAGGCCGTACAACCCCGTCAAGCTAGCGACCATTGTCTGGGAGCCGGAGTACACCGAGGCCGAGGGCAGCGTGAAAATAGCGCTTAAGAAGAGCGGGACCCTTTACGCTATAGTCTACTGCAACCTCCACGGCCTCTGGGAGGCAAGGAAGGAGATCAAGGTCCAGGAGTAGCTTGAGAGCAGGGGTTAAAGCCCGTCCACCCACTTTTTAAACTAAGACCCGGGGGGCAACAGGTCTTTAAATGGGGCCGATGGGCTAGTGGCTATGCTAGTATATGCGCCCCTTATCGAGTAGGCCCAGGAGCTCGTCCAAGTCTATCTCGCCGAGGCCTATCATGTAGTCCCCCGCGCCGTAGCTGATCAAAAACCTATCCCCCTCGAGCCTCCATAGGCCGCATGGGAAGATGGTGTATGGCCTGTCACCGAATACCTCGTAGGGAAGCTTCGGCTCCATTATGTACGTCGGCGTGACGGCTTTCACTATTATCCCCTCGGTTTTCGAGTACTCTAGCAGCATGGCGTAGAGGCGGTAGGCTTTTAAATCATTATCCACGCCGTGTAGCAGTGCTATTATCTCGTTACTTCCAATCCTTATTGGGGGCGTTGCCCACCCGATCCTGCTCTCGAAGGCTGCGTTGTCAGTCACCCATACAGTGTCATCCACGGTTACCTCCTTCAACCCGTCGGCCCCGTCTCTCGACTTCTTTAAGTCTACCCTGCTAACCGTTAGGTAGAAGCTGTCATCATCCATGTGAGGCCTGTGAAATAGTAGCAGGTCACCGCCGAAGTCAACCAGGAAAGCGTCCTTATCGCTTACAACATGCTCCCTCAGCTCGGGTGGGAGCACGTATACGTGCACCTTCCTCCACACATGGTAGTTGCCCACCCTGACAGCAGTCACCGGCACCGTCCTCTCCCTGTGAATGCGTGGGTCGAAGTAGTTCACGGTCCTACCCGTGTACGTCATGTATAGCTTGCCGTCTAACTCGTACACCCTCGGGTCCTCTGTGCCCCACAGGTCGTATCTGGTTGAGGGGTATACTGCCAGCTGGCATGCATAGCGGTTCATGTTAACGCTGCCAGAGTACAGGTCTTCCAGCGGCACCCTCAGCGCCACTATTGCCGAGACGTACATGTAGTACCCTACTATTATCCTGGCGTAAATGATGGCTTCATCATTGTCGACTATTAACGAGGGGTTGAAGGCTGCTACGGGGTTACTTACAGGGTAGTTATTTAAATAAATGCGATGAGGCGCTATAACACCTAGCCTACGAACAATATCCTCTGTTTCGAAGCGCCTAGCAGTAGCTGCCTCCCTAAAGCCCTGAGCCCTCTTAAAGTGCAGGCCATATCTAGGCCTATACATAGCCCGCTCGACCCTGCATTTAGTGGGGGTCGATAGCCTCGCTGCGCCCCGTCCATAAATAATTATCGCATTAATAATTATCGCATTACATGCTTGCCGGCCGGCTCGGCTGCAAGGACACCCGGGAGGGCGTCACCCAGACGGGGATCCCTGAAGCAGCCGGGCCTTGGCGATGCGCCTAGCTACTCTGACGCCTCGCCCTGGCCGGGGGAGGCGGTGGCCCGGGGGCTTGCGTGCTGGTTTGAGTTGCGGCCTTCAAGCCCCGGCGTAAGGTATTTTTATTGTCCCCAGGCTCTTGGTTTGTGGTTCTGCGAGGGCGTGTCTGGTGATGCTTCCGGGCTATGCGCCTTTAAGCGGTAGTGTTAGGCTCTACGAGGTTGGCTTTAGCGTGATCGTCGACTTCTTCTACAAGCTCGCCGAGGCGGCTGATAGGCTGAGGGAGGAAGGCCTCTGGATGGCGTATGGCCCCGAGAGGCTCCCGGAGTCCATCACCGTGCCCCGCCGGGGGACGCTGAGGGTGAAGCTTGGCTTCCCAGTGTACCAGAAGGGAGGCGTGGTCATGGACGTGACTAACGTTGAGCAGGCTGGTATAGCGGAGGATGCCGGCGCCACTGCGGTGATGGTACTGGACAAGCTGCCCTACGACGTGAGGAAGTCGGGCGGCGTCGCGAGGATGGCTGACGTGAAGGTTATAGAGGAGGTTATGAACAGCATCACGATACCCGTGATGGCCAAGGTCAGGATTGGCCACTACTACGAGGCCCTCATACTCGAGACGATAGGCGTGGACATGATTGATGAGAGCGAGGTCCTCACGCCGGTGGATGAGAAGCACCACATAAACAAGTGGCTGTTCAAGGTGCCCTTCGTGAACGGCGCCAGGAGCCTCGGGGAGGCGCTGAGAAGGATCACGGAGGGCGCCGCTATGATCAGGACGAAGGGGGAGGCCGGCACCGGGAACGTTGCGGAGGCTGTTAGGCACATGAAGCTGATAATGGGTGAGGTATGGTCCCTCAGGGCGCTCCCCGCGGAGGAGAGGCTGAGGAAGGCCAGGGAGCTGGGGGTTCCCGTGGAGCTCGTGGACCTCACCGCGAGGCTGGGCAGGCTGCCCGTGGTGAACTTCGCCGCCGGCGGCATTGCGACGCCCGCCGACGCCGCGCTGATGATGTGGCTAGGCGCGGACGGCGTCTTCGTCGGGAGCGGGATATTCAAGAGCAGGGACCCGCCGGAGAGGGCTTCGGCCATAGTCCTCGCCGCCAGCATGTGGGACGACCCGGAGGCTGTCGCGGAGGCGCAGAGGATGATAAGCGAGCAGAAGAGCATGATGGGTATCGACATTAGGAGCCTGAAGCCGGAGGAGCTGCTCCAGGTGAGGGGGGCGGAGGCTTGAAGATAGGCGTCCTAGGCCTCCAGGGCGGAGTCTACGAGCACGTCTACATGCTGCGCAGAGCCTTCGAGGAGGAGGGGGTCCAGGGCGAGGTCGTGGTCGTGAAGAAGCCCGCGCAGCTCAAGGGGCTGGATGGGATAGTCATACCCGGAGGCGAGAGCACCACGATCGGGATACTCGCGAAGAAAGTGGGCCTCCTCGACCCGCTTAGGGACGCCGTCAAGGAGTGGCTGCCGGCCTTCGGGACGTGCGCCGGCGCTATAGTGCTGGCTGAGAAGGTCACCGACAAGGTTGTCGGCGAGAAGAAGCAGCCCCTCATCGGCGTCATGAGCATCGAGGTTGTCAGGAACTACTTCGGGAGGCAGAGGGAGAGCTTCGAGCTGGACCTGGACATAGAGGGGTTGGACGCCCCCTTCCGGGGGGTGTTCATCAGGGCCCCGGCCATGGTGAAGGCTTGGGGCGGCGCTAGGATCACGGGTAGGATTAGGCATAACGGGGATGAGGTGGGCGTCGTAGCCGTTCAGGGGCCGCACCTGGCCACAGCCTTCCACCCCGAGCTGACTGGGGACACCAGGCTTCACAGGCTCTGGCTCAGGGGCATCAAGGCTTGAGCCCAGCCTGCCCGCCCCCCTTCTTCCCGAGCAGGGCTATGTAGAACCCCGGGGTGCCGTGCTCGGCCGGCGTGAAGCGGAGGCCCCCGTACGCCCTCCTGGCCCTCGCCGCCGCCCACGCCGGGGGCTCCAGGGGCTCGAGGCCCAGGCTCTCGGCGTACTCCACGTTTTGCTCGGCCTCCTCCCAGGTTAGGGTGCAGACGCTGTAGAGGACCACCCCGCCCGGCCTGGCGAGCCTGGCGGCGGCGTCGATGAACCCCCGCTGGTAGCGTGACGCCGCCACAGCGTCGCGTAGGCCCCTCTTATCGTAGACCTTGGGCCTGACGCCGAGGTTGCTGCACGGCGGGTCCACTATGACCCTGTCAACCCTCCCCTTGAGGCTTGAGAGGGGGCCGGGGAGGCTTCGGGAGTCACCGGCGACGACCTCCACCCAGTGGAGCCCGAGCCTCTCGAGGTTCTCGCGCAGCCTACCCACCTTGCTGGGCCTATCCACTGCCACGACGCGCGAGGAGGGCCCCGCGAGCTGCGCGGCGTAGCTCACCTTCCCCCCGGGCGCCGCCGTGAGGTCCACTATTAAATCCCCGGGCCTCGGGTTGAGGAGCTTCACCGCCACCATGCTCGGGAGGCTCTGGCCGTAGATGAGGCCCTCCTCGAACCCCGGCAAGTCCCGGACCCTCGGAGCCCTGTAGCGGGGGTAGAGGATCCTCACGGCCACCCCCCTCCTGGACTCCACGATCTCCCTGTACCCCATGACGGCGACGCCTGAGCCCACCACGACGCCGTTCTCGGAGACCACGGTGACCTCCATGCCAGGCCTGAGGCTCCTGGGGGCGTACGCCACCCCGGGGGCGTAGAGGTCGCTCCCCATGAGCACCGACTCAGCCGCCCTCTTGTCGGCGACCACCTTCACGTCGAACACAGGCACCTCCAGGGGGCCCTCGACGGGATGCCATATCGCCTCCTCGACGTCCGGGTCCCTCTCGAACCTCAACCCGCGGCTCCGCAGCAAGTCAAGGTACTCCTCGACGCTGATTTTTAGAGTGTTGACTCTAACGTAGAGCCTGCTCGTCGGGGCGAGGAGCGCCTTGATCTCCCTGCAGACGCCCCCGGGCCCGCCGAGCACCGGCTCCAGCCTCTCGAGGAGCCCGGCGTCGTACTCGAGCGGCGTGCCGCACGCTCCAGTCAAGCCTCCCCTACCCGCAGGCGTCCACGAGGGGGAGGGACGTTATGGTAGCCATTAAACCGCCGGGGAGCCCTCTAGCCTCCGCGGTGGCCGCGCATGCCTAGGGCCTTGATCCTGACTGCCCCGGGCTTTGAGGACGTGGAGCTCCTATACCCGTACTGGAGGCTTATAGAGGAGGGCTTCGAAGTCGTGATAGCCGCTCCCGTGAAGGGTAGGATCAAGGGCAAGGTTGGCTACGAGGTCGAGGCCCACCTGTCATTCGACGAGGTTAACCCTGAGGAGTTCGACGCCCTAGTCCTCCCCGGCGGCCGGGGGCCCGAGAGGGCGAGGCAGCACCCCAGGGCCAAGGAGATAGTCAGGCACTTCGTCGACGCCGGCAAGCCCATAGCCGCAATATGCCACGGCCCCCAGCTCCTCATCAGCGCAAGGGCGGTTAAGGGAAGGAGGCTCACCAGCTACCCCGGCATCAGGGACGACATAGAGGTCGCCGGGGGCGTGTGGGTAGACGAGCCGGTCGTGGTCGACGGGAACCTCGTCACCGCCAGGGTCCCCGCCGACATACCATTCTGGATGAGGGAGTTCATCAGGATCCTCAGGCAGAGGTACCCCACACCCTCCTAAGGCCGTCAAGCCTTATGCCCCCAACCCTGCAACACCCCAGCCTGGGCGGGTGGTGAGGAAAGTAGTGGGCGGGGAGGCCCCCCGGGAGTCCCGGGGGCTGGTGACCCCGGCCCGCCGCTTCTGAGCCCTGCCCCCTTGAGCTTCCCCGGCACGCTCTGCTGCGTGCTTTAGACTGCAGCCCCCCGCACGTGAAGCCCTGGGGGGCTCCCCGGGCTGGTCGGGTTGGCGTCCTGCACGCTTGTGATCGCCGGGTTCGAGTTCGAGGTCACGGGTAGGGCTAGGGGCGGGGGCATCCCCGTGAGCCTCCTCGAGCTGGATGCCGAGTATGGTGTTTACGGGGAGAGGCTGGCCGGCCTGCTCCTCGCCGGGTTCAAGCTCGACTGTGGCGATGAGGGGCTTGAGTCGAGGGTTGCGGCGGCCGCCAGGGCCTATAGGAGGAGGGTTGCGGCGGAGCAGGTCCACGACTTCGCCCTGCGCCTCGGCCCCATGGCCTCCCACGCGGTGCTCCGGCCCTCCTACGTTGCGGTCTCCAGGATGAGCATCCTCTCCGGGATCCACGGGTGCAGGTATGAGGAATACCTCTCCAGGCCCGGCGCCCTCGAGGAGCTCGACCGCCTGTACGAGCCTTTCACGGCTGAAGTCGCGGAGCCCGCGGGGGGCGGCTGGTATAGGCCGAGGCCCCTCCGGGCGAGGGAGGCGGTCAAGGCGTTCACGGCGGCGCTCCGCGGCGCCGGGGCCCGGGCGGCGAGGGCGGCCCCTAGGCCCTTGGCCCTGGTGGAGGCCTGCCCGGCCCGGGGCGTGGCCGGGATCCTAGGGGAGCCCTGGAGGCTGGCCAGGATCCCGGAGGGGGAGCTGCTCCTCTCCTGCAGCGGCGCGGCCCGGCTGGCTTCGAGGTATGTTGGGGAGCCCGTCGAGTGCAAGGCGCCGTGGCTTGCGTCGTCGACGCTCGTCTGCACGGGTGCCGGGGGCAGGGTTGCGGTTAAGGAGTACTACAGGATGGCGTTCAAGTGGGCCGCCGTCCGGCCCGTGGCCGTGGGCTTCGTGAGGTACAGGGTCACGCCGAAGTCCAGGCTCGCCGCGGAGTACAGGTACTTGAGGCTGCTCAGGCCCATCGCCGGCACCCCGCGGGTCCACGGCGTCTGCCTCGACTACGCCTACGCCGCGATGGCGAGGGAGTACGTGGAGGGATCCCCGGTGCTGGCCTCGAGGGATCCCGGGGACTGGAGGCTCGCCGCCACCCTCCTCGCCTCGATCCACAGGGCAGGCTACGCGGTGGGGGACCCGAACCCGGGCAACATCATAGTCTCCGGGGGGAGGGCTAGGCTGATAGACGCGGAGCAGGCCCGGGGCTACACCCCGAGGGCCGCCGCCTGGGACCTCGCAGTATTCGCGGTGCACGCAAGGATATTCAGGGTCCCCATGGAGCTGGTGGAGGAGGCTCTCAAGGCCTACAGGGAGGCCTCGGGGAGCCTGTGGGGGGAGGTCTCCAGGATCCTCGCCAGCCCAAGGATCTGGGTCAACCTCGCGATAGCGCCGGTGGAAGCCTTCAAGCTGCAGAGGCTCGCCAGGAGGCTCCGCGGCTGAGCAGTTTTTTGGAGATGAGCAGCCCCCCGGGCTCGGGGTGCGTGGCCAGGTGGGCTACAGGCAGGCACGCTGGGATGAGCCGCTCATCCTAGAGATGGGCTTGAGGGGGAGGAGGGGCTACCTGCCCCCGCGCCTCGAGCCCGGCGTGGCCGAGGAGGTTGGCCCGCTCGAGGTGCCCGTGGAGGTTAGGAGGCGGGACCTGCCCAGGCTCCCCGAGGTCAGCGAGGTCGAGGTGGTCAGGCACTACGTTAGGCTGTCCCAGATGAACTACGGAGTCGACTCCGGCCCCCTGCCGCTCGGGAGCTGCACGATGAAGTATAACCCGAAGCTCCCGCTGAGGTACCTTGGCGACCCCTCCTTCGCGATGCTCCACCCCTACCAGGACGAGGAGACCGTGCAGGGGATCCTCCAGGTACTCTACGAGATGCAGGAGTGGCTCAAGCACGTGACGGGCATGGACGTGTGCACCCTCCACCCGAGCGCGGGCGCCCAGGGCGAGCTCGCCGGGGTCCTGACGATAAGGGCCTACCACGACGTCAAGGGCAACGAGGGCAAGGACGAGATGATCGTGCCGGACAGCGCCCACGGCACGAACCCGGCGAGCGCCGCGATGGCCGGGTTCAAGGTTGTGGAGGTCCCCACAGCGCCGGACGGGAACGTTGACATGGAGGCGCTTAAGGCGGCGGTTTCAGGCGCGACAGCGGGGCTCATGATAACCAACCCTAGCACGCTCGGCCTCTTCGAGGAGAGGATACTCGAGATAGCCGACCTAGTCCACTCGGTCGACGGCCTCCTCTACTACGACGGGGCTAACCTGAACGGGATAATGGGCTACGCCCGCCCCGGAGACATGGGGTTCGACATCGCCCACCTCAACGTTCACAAGACGTTCGGCGCCCCCCACGGCGGCGGGGGCCCCGGCGCGGGCCCCGTCTGCGTGAGGGACCGCCCCGTCAAGGGGGGCCTGAGGCTGAGCAGCCTCCTACCCGGCCCGGTCGTGGTGAGGGAGAGCGGGAGGTTCAGGGTCAAGTGGCCCGAGCCCCCCGCCCCCGGGGCGCTGAGGGGGACGATAGCGAACACGGGCGTGGTGCTCTGGGGCTACGTCTACATGCTCCTCGCCGGCGCCCGCGGCCTGAGGGAGGCCACGGAGCAGGCGGTGCTCAACACGAACTACTTCCTCCACCTAATGAGGGGGGTCAAGGGGTACAGCCTCCACTACGGCGAGGGGAGGTGGAGGAAGCACGAGGCGGTGCTCAGCGCCCAGCCCCTCAAGGAGAAGACGGGCGTCACTGCGAAGGACGTGGCCAAAGCACTCCTCGACAGGGGCTTCTACGCCCCCACCATCTACTTCCCCCTCATAGTCCCCGAGGCGTTGATGATAGAGTTCACGGAGAGCGAGACGCTCGAGAACATAGAGGCCTACGCGAGGGCGCTGAGGGAGATAGCCGAGGAGGCGAGGCGGGACCCGGCGAGGATCCTCAGCGCCCCCCGCAACACCAGCGTTGCGAGGGTGGACGAGGTGAAGGCGAACCACCCGAGGAGCGTCACCCCAACCTGGAGGGTTCATAGGCTTAGGAGGGAGGGCAAGCTCGGCCCCCTCAGGTAGCCCGTCCCCTCAGGGGCCCCGCCGCCTTGCCCGCCTCCTTGGAGCCCCGGAGGGGTCAGCGGCGGTGTGGGAGGTACCTGAGGAGGAGTCTGACCAGCTCGGGGAGCGTCCTGGTCTGCACGAGAACCTCGGCGGGCCCCCACACCTCGACCCCCACGCCTTCGCCCCCGAGTATCATCGTCTTGAGGCCTCCTATCTTGGTGATCCTGTACTTCACGCCCTCTGGCATCGCGACGAAGTGGAAGTTGTCTATCACCACCCTCTCGCCGGCCGGCACCTTCACCCTCTCGATGCCCCCGTAGGCGTTGACCCAGACCGTGCCGTGGCCGCTGGCCTTGAGCCAGACCAGCTCCCCCTCCGCTAGGAGCCCCTTGAAACCCCTCCACGCCACGCTTAAGTCGACGTGACCGTAGTGGGCGAGGTAGGAGGAGTCCTGGATCACCCACGAGTCCCCGGTTAGATTCAACGCCTCAATGTCGCCTGGGAGCGGGGGGACCAGCCAGACCTCCGCTGGGCCACCCTCGGCCCTGTAGGTGTTGAGCCACAGGCTCTCCCCGCCCATGAACCGCCTCAGCAGCCCCTTCAAGATCCCGCCTGTGCTCGTCTTCACCGAGACCCTGCCCCTGCCGAGCATGAAGGCCCCGGCCTCGGCGGTGACCTCCTCACCCGGCTCCAGCTGGACCTTGAGCGTGGAGTAGGCGGGCCTATGGTCCACAAGCCACTTCAAAGAGGAGCGCACCCCCCAACGCGTGGGTCGCCTCGCCGGGTTTATCTCTCTTCAACCTCCTGGGAGTCTAGGCGGCCGGCTCCACCGCGGCCCCCCAGAAGGGTAGGGATATCAGGAATTGCGTGGTCAGCGCGAGCAGGCTGTAGGGGGTGTTGAGCTTGAGCACCTCTCTCGCCGACGCCTTTCTCCCCCTCTTCGCTTCCGCAATGAGGATGGCCAGGTAAAGTGCTGGAGCGCCAGCGGTCGTGGCTTTGCCCCCGAGCGTGGCGCTCCAAGCCATGCCCCAGTAGACGCCCCAGTGGGTCACCCCGGTTAGCTGCATAGCATCCCTGGCTATGTAGAGGAAGACTAGGAGTAAGGCGTCGTGCTCTATGAACATGGAGAGGAGGCCGGTGACCCAGTAGAACACCGTGTAAGCCTCGAGCGGGTCGCCCTGCAGTACTGGGACGAGCCTCCTGGCCACCCTCTCAAGGATCCCCGCGTGCTCGAGGCCCCCGACAAGGCTGAAGAGGCCGGCGTAGAACATTAACGCCCTCCACTCTACGTGCTTCACGGCGGCCTCGAACGAGGGAACCCTGGCGCCGGCCCTCCTCAGAGACTCCATCACGAGCGCGGTGAACGCTGCGCCGGCCAAGGTTATGAACCCTAGCGGGTAGCCGAGGAGCGGCCGGAGCGCCATACCCACGACTGTGGCGGCGAAGCCTGCGATCGAGACCCAGGCCGCCGGGCCTAGTTTTGGCCGCTCCACTTCAACCGCTAGAGCCGCATCGTCGTCCTTCAGGGCGGTTTTGAAGTAGGCTAGAATCACAACGAAGAATGTCACCACGAGGAGCGGGAAGCTGCTGGGCCTCCCCTTGAAGACTATGAAGTCGACAAACTCCACGCCGGTAACCGAGTGGAGGATCTGCGCCGGTAGGTCGCCCATTAGGAGCGCTGTCCCGAATAGGTTGGCTGAGATGGCGACGAGAACCGCGGCTGGGAGGGGATCCCTGCGAGCCCTCACCGCAGCCTCCACTACCAGTTCTCCGAGGAGGAGCACCACGAACGGGTTGTCGAGGAAGAGGGTGAGGAAACCAGCGATAAGGCTAATCAGCATCAGGAACTCCTTGTAACTCCTAGTCCTACGGGCAGCCCAGAACACGAGGTACTCCGGGACCCCTGACTCCGCCAGGTAGCCTGCGAGAAGCCACATCCCCAAGAGTATCATGATGACGTTCCAGTCCACCGCGTGGAAGGCGCTCTCGGGAGGGTAGCCGGCCAGCACTACCATTGCCGCGACGCCGGCTAGCACAGCGACTGTTTCGTCGACGACTCTCGCTATAATAGCTGCCGCCGTAGCGGCGAACACCGCGATCACGACGAGGTCGTTCAACCCTGTATCCACCGAGGCCTAGCAGGCCGAACTCGAGGGGGATTAATTTGAAGCGCCCAAAACCTAGGCAACCCACGGGGGGACTCCTACAAAGCCAGCCCAAGGCGCTGGCGGCGTGAGCCGAGTAGGGGCGGCCCTCTTAGCCAGGGGATTCTTCACCGCGTCCGACGATGCGGGCAGACACCCAACGGCAGGTCACCGGGCCGCCGGGTCCAGCGTGGCCCGGCTCCAGGCTATAAACCATGCCCGCGCTCCCAGGCCGCATCGTCTTCAGGCGCGGGGCTAGCGGGTCTCCTCTCCACTGGAAGCCTCACGCCGGCAGTGAGGGGAAGTAGCTTTTATAAACTCTACAATTCTACATATATGTTTCGATGCAGAGAACGGAGTTGGTGCCCCGGGGGGATGTGGTTTGCCACGTGGTGATGCCACGCAGAGGAAGGTCCAGAGGCTTGGCGCTTCCTCCCTGATAATCACGCTGCCCCGGGGCTGGGCCCGAAGGCATAATATTGATGTGGGGGACATTGTCTACGTTCATGATGTGGGGGATAAGCTAGTTGTAAGCCCCGAGCCCGGGTCTAAGCCGGCTAGCATCACTCTCAAGTTGAACGGCGTGAACGGAGGCGGCGTTTTCAAGCACTTGGAAAGCCTAGCCTTATGCACCTACCTCTACGGCTTCGACGAGCTATACCTCCACCCCGCCTCCTACATTAGGGATCAGGTAGTCGAAAAGATAACCGAGGCGCTTAAGGGGGTTGAAGGCGCCTCGGTCAACGTCGTGGGCAATAATGATGTTGTGGTGGAGTTTGGGGAGCCCAGAAGGGATTACCTGGCGCTCCTTTCAAAGCTGGGCCGGAGCGTCGGGGCGATCTTCAGGGCGCTGGCTGAAAGCATTGAAAGCGGCAGGTTCGACCTCGACTACTACACGAAGCTTTACGGCGAAGCCTCCAGGCTCTCATCCAAGCTCTTGAGGAGCACCTCGGCCTGGAGGCCCGTGGAGGTGGTGGATGACAGGGTCAACAAGATAATCGGCAATGTCATCGTTATTCTAAGCCTGCTCGCAAGCACCGCCTACAGGCTGGCGGCCACCACTGCAAGCCTCTACCCGGGCCTCAAGAGGGGGGAGGTCGAGAGGATCACGCTCCTCCTCCAAGCCCTCGAAGTAGCCGTGACCACCATGGGGTCGAGCGCAGACCCGCCGAGCATTAAGAAAGTCGAGGAGGCGCACTCGAAAATACGTCAAATACTCAACGTCGAGGACGAGCTGGCCGAGGTAGTAGCTAGTGGTAGCCCGGCGTTCGCCTTCATACTCGCCAAGATACTCGAGGCCGCACGGCTGGCAGAGCTGGCCAGCCAAGCCCTCCTCTGCATCTGCCTAATCAAGAAGCACGGCAGCGACAACACGGGCCACGCGGCGGGGGACGCCGAGGGGGAGAGACGCTAAACCCCCGGCGCCCCCTTTGAGGGCCCGGGCTGGATCTGGGGCGGTCTAGCGGCTCGAGGCAATATTAAGTGGAGGGGCTGCAAGCTCCTCCCCCGAGCCCGGTGAAGAGGAACCCCTGAACACGTTAGACCCCGGGGGAAGGGAGCCTCTCCCTCGGGGGATGGTAGAAGCCCCGCATCGCGGAGGGCCTATGCCCCCTACCTAGCGTGGGTGTCCCTGGAGGGCTTGGGGTTGAGGGGTGGGTTGCGCTGGCCGAGGCGGGTTCGTGAAAAGAGGGGCTTGAAGGGTTCGCTGTGCAGGCTTCACCTTCTCGAGCGTGCGGCGGCGAAGAGCAGTGCTATGATGACCACGCCGATTGCGGCTGCCGCGTAGACCTTGGATTCGCCGGTGGCGGCTGCTGCCGGTGTCGCCGTCGTCTCAGGGGTTGCCGTAGTGGCCGCTGTTGTCTTGGTGGTTGTCGTGGTTCTCGTAGTGGTTGCCGTTGTGGTTGCCGTCTCCGTCACCGCAGGTTGGGTGGTCGTCTCCTCCTGCGTCGTCGTAGTCGTGCTCGGCGGCGTCGTGGTTACGGGCTGCGGGGCGGGCACTTTGATCTCGACTACTTCGGACTCCCCCTTCAGGCCTGCGTAGTCTATGGCTACGGCTTTCACCTTCACCACCCCGGGCTTGAAGGGGCCTATCCTGGCCGTGTAGTAGCCTCCCTGGCTGGTGAGGGGGCCTACCTTCTCCCACCCGTTGCCCTTGTCGACGAGCAGGTACACCTCCCTCACGCCCCAGCCCTCGTCGGAGGCTTTAACGTAGACCATGACTGGGGATCCGGGGCTTGGTGTCCTCGGGGTTACGAGCGCTATCGACGCGCTCGGCGGCGTCTCGTCCTCCCCGTTCGACATGACTAGGACCGCCCTGTCCCCGGTGGGCACAGTCACATGGACCTTGAAGACGTGGAGGTCGCCGTACTTGTAGTACTCAACCCCGTGGACTAGGCTGGTGTTCCCGTAGAGCCTGTACTCGCTCGCCGGGTAGGAGCCGTTCAGGTAGAAGAGGACCACGGCGTTCGACAGGTCCAGCTCCGCCAGCCTGCTCGCGTGCAGGTCCCAGATCACCGTGGTGAGGTCGCTGCTCGCGATCTCGTAACTGTCTATGTACATGGTGTTGAAGCTCGTCCTCCCGCTGAAGAGGTCCCTCTTGCCCGGCGGGAGCACCAAGCTCACGCTGCCGTTGCTGCAGATCCTCACTATCTTGAATCCCCAGTACGTGGGGGTCCCGTGGTTGGCCGTCGTGGTCGTTATGAAGTAGACCCTCCCGTCCAGCACGGCGTCGGAGTCCCTGTGGATGTGCCCGCTGAGGACTAGCCTGACGTTGTCGTGGCTCCTGATTATGCTTATGAGCCTCCTCAGGCTGTCCTCGTGCGCCCTCCAGCTGGAGTACACGCTCCCGATCCAGCTATCCACGGGGCCCGAGTACTCGCCGGGCTCGTTGAAGATGGGGTGGTGGAATGCTATCACCGCAACCTTGTCGGGGTGCTCGCTGAGCACCCTGTCCAGGAAGTCGAGCTGCTCATCGGGGAGGTAGCCTCCCCCCAGGGAGTCGAGGCCTATGAATATGAAGGGGCCGACTACCCTGTACCAGTACTCCCGAGAGTTGATGTAGAGCCCGTAGTACTTCTCCATGAAGGCGTCCCTGCCCGGGACCTGGGCCCACTCGTGGTTGCCGGGTATGACGAACGTGGGTATCGGGTACTGGTTGAGGTGCGCGTAGGCGTCCCTAAGGGACTTGACGTCGGAGCCAACGTCGACCACGTCCCCGGTCACGAAGGCTAGGTCCACGCCCGCCTGCTCCGCCAGGGTCGCGGCGAGCATCACGTACTTAGTGTCCTTGAGCGTGTTCGGGATCCCCCTATCGCTCGCTCCGAGGTGGTTGTCGGTGACGTGCATTATCGTCAGGCACTCGAGGCTCCCACCCGGGACCCAGACGGACCTGGGCATCCACGCCACGCCGGCGTCGGTCTCAGCCCTCAAGCCGTAGAGGCCCGGCGGCACGTCCCCGGGCAGCCTGGCTTCAACGGTAACCAGGCCGGCCCCGGACTCGACCGTCTCGAAGCTGATGCTGGCGGTGTAGTTGAAGCCGACCAGCTCGAGGGAGTCGACGCTTGACGCGCCCTCAACCGTCACGTTGAAGCTGCTGCCCGCCTCCACCACGACGGGCCTGCTGTACTGCGGCTCAACGATCAACGGCTCCAGGCGGCTCGGCACGTTGACCATGGCGGAGGCCGCGGGGAGCAATAGGGCGAGGGCGAGGAGCAGTAGTAGCGGAGCCACCCTCCGCTGCTTCAACCCTTAAACACCCTTCACTAGAGCGGGCACCGGAGCGCTACGCCCTCAGGTATGCTTCCAGCCCTCCACTTAGTTAAAAGACTATGCTGAGGGCGACGCCGGCGATGTAGAGGAGGGCGCAGCCCCTGAGGAGGGGGCGGAGTAGGCCGCGGCGGGCGCAACCCGGATCCCGGCCGGGTTGCCGGGCGGCGCTAACCGCTCTAGCTAATGACTTCCTCTATGAACCTCCCGTTCTCGAAGACTAGGTCCCCATCGGCGTAGACCCTGCCGTCCCTCCTCAGCTCCTTCACCAGGTCCCAGTGTATCGAGGACTGGTTCCTCCCCCCGGTGGCTGGGTAGGAGGCGCCTAGAGCGAAGTGCATGGTGCCCCCTATCTTCTCGTCGAAGAGTATCATCTTGACCGGCCTGGTTATGTCGTAGTTGAGGCCGAAAGCCGCCTCGCCCAGCCTCCTGGCGCCCTCGTCGGTCTCGAGCACCTTCCTGAGGAACTCGCCGCCCCTCGCCGCGGTGGCCTCGACCACCTCGCCGCGGCGGAAGACGAGCCTGACGCCCTCCACCTCGAAGCCCCTCCAGACCGAGGGGTACTCGAAGTAAATCCTGCCCTCCGTGTAGTCCTCGAGGGGGCCCGTAAAGACCTCGCCTCCGGGCATGTTCTTCCTGCCATCGTCCACGATCCACTTCCTCCCCGCGACCCCGACGAGGAGGTCCGTGTCCCTCCCCACCACCCTCAGCTCGGAGACCCTGGAGAGGAAGCCGGCTATCCTCCTCAGCCTCTCAGCCTGCCTCACCCACGCCTCCACAGGGTCGGGCTCGTGGAGCTTGAGCGCCCTGTAGACGAAGTCCTCGAACTCCAGGGGCCCCATGCCGGCCTCCTGGGCGAGCGCCGGGGTCGGGTACGCTGTGGAGACCCACCTGAGCGACCCATCCGCGTCCCTCCTCATGAATATCTCGGTCAGCCTCCTCGCCGCCCTGCTCCTCCTCTTCAGCCTCTCCGGGTCGACGCCAATGAGCGGCTTCGCGTGCCTAGCCGAGTTGACCCCGATGAGGGCGTTAATCCTCTCCATAACGTAGACGTCAATGTCTGAGACGTAGTCTAGCAGCTCCTCCGGGGCGTACCTGTAGAACGCCTCCTGCAGCACCTCATCCCTCAACTCGAACCTGGGGTAGCCGCCCCTCTCGACGACCGCCCGGTACACCTCCCTAACCAGGTCAATAGCCTCCAGCCCAGCACTCACCAGGACCTCGTCGCCCTTCCCCACCGAGACGCAGTAGTCAACGAGGAGCCTGGCAAACCTGTCGACGCCCCTCAATCCGCGGGCACCCAGGATCCCCGCGGGGATTACCCGCCCGTTAGTATAAAACCACTACATTATTAACACTCTGCTAGCGATTAAGGAAGACGAGGCGCGGCATACCCGAGCCCCAGCCCGCTGGCCCGTTGAGCTGGCAGGGTTGGGATTGGGGGTGTGGTGGACCGGCCGGGATTTGAACCCGGGACCTCTCGGGTGCAAGCCGAGCGCTCTTCCAGGCTGAGCTACCGGCCCACCCGCCGGCTGGCTCCTAGGGCTTTCCGGGGCTTAAAGCCCTGCCGGCCCCGGGTGTTGTTGTGGAGCTTGTCCCGGGCTTGGGTTTGCTAGCCGCTGGAGGCGAGGGGGGTTAGGGGCTTCACCACCCTCCTAGCCATCCACACCCAGCCCTCGGGGGCCGGGTGGGGGGCTACGATGTAGTCGGCCCTGGCTGGCCTCACCGCCACCCTGGGCCCCGGGGGTCTGGGCACCACGACTGCTACGCCGGGGAGCTCGAGGAGGTCCCTGTCGAGGGGGGAGTCGCCTGCGAGGATCCTCAGCCTGGGCTTGCCCGCGAGCCTCTCGAGCGCGTGGACGGCGCGGGCCTTCCCCTTGGTGTTGGCGACGTGGATGAACCTCTTCCCCTCCAGCACCGTGTAGCCTAGGGCGGCGGCCCTCTCCGCTATGAGCCTCCTGCACCTCCCGCTCGGGGCGTGTACGGCCTCGTCGTAGACCCTCATCGTCGCCAGCCTGGCCTCCACAGGGGGGAGCCCGGTCAGCTCGGCCGCCTCCCGGGGGTCGAGGCGTGAGAGGATCCTCGCCTCCCCCCTGCACTCCCCCGGGATCACCTCGTCGACCCTCACCCTCCCCCGGGAGAGGGGGATGATGGGCACCCCGTAGACCCGGGCCTCCGCGAGGGGCTCCAGGCGGCCGGCCAGGACTATCGCGGCCCCCGTCTCGGCTATCGCCGCGGGGAGCGTCGACTCCTCGAGGCCGAGCCTCCCCAGGTAGTAGTAGGCCTCCGCCACGCTCTTGCTCGTCACCGGGACTACCTCGACGCCTAGGGCTAGGAGGTCCCTCGCCTCCTCCCCGGCGGCGCCGAGGCGGCCGCCGTCGCCGAGCATGGTGTGGTCTAGGTCAGTGTAGACCCTGACCCCCGCCGGGATCCTGCCCGCCACCCCCCGCACCCCTGAGCATCCTCAGCTCGACGGTGAGCTTGTGCCTGTTCTCCAGGTCGACCAGGAGTGCCTTGGTGTCGTCGACGAGTCTCCTGGCGGCGTCGGCCTTCCTCCTAACCCCGGGGGCGAGGGCGTCCGGGTAGTCGAGCCCGCGGAGCTGGAGGTAGATCTGCTCCATAGCGTCTAGGAGCCTCCAGGCCACGTCGAACCTGCCGTGCCTCACCATCTCGAGGGCGAGCCTCCTAAGCTCCCCCACCACGTCCCCGAGGCCCTGGAGGTACGGGACCGGCTGGACCCCCAGCTCCCCGGGGCCCGGGAGGCCCCTCCCGGTGATGAGGTCCATGAACACCCTCGCCTCGACGTACTCACTCACAGCGTTATAGACCATGCCGGAGTAGTAGAGCTCAGGGTAGGGCCTAGTCAACTCTAGGAGGCGCCTGGCCTTCTCCTCAGCCTCCCCCAGGTGCCTCCAGGCCTCCTCCATGGAGCCCTTGTGCACCGCGGTGACCGCCCACCCCGCGCTCCTCACCACGTCCCTCGCCAGGCGTATCGCCTCCTCCCTAACCCGGTCCCTCTCGGCGAGGTAGGAGTCGATCGAGGCCACGATCTCGGCAAGCCTCTCCCTGGGCATCTCCGGGTTGATCTCCAAAGCGTAGCCCCACAGAAGCCCGTGGACCCCGGGGCAGGGTTTTAACTCAAACCCCAAAGCCCCGAGGGGAGGGGGTGTCCCGGGGCGTGCAGGGCGAAGGGGGCTTCACCGACCTCCTAGTCAGGCTCATCAAGCTCCCGGGGGTCTCCGGGTACGAGGCCCCCGTGAGGGAGGCCATTAGGGGCCTGGTCTCGGGGCTCGGGAAGACGTGGACTGACTCGGTGGGCAACCTCTACCTGGACCTTGGGGGAGAGGGGCCCACCATCCTCTACGCCGCCCACATGGACGAGATAGGCCTGGTCGTCACGGATATAACTGACGACGGCCTCCTGAGGTTCAGGAAGATCGGCGGGATAGAGGACTTGATCCTCCCCAGCACCCAGGTCACGGTGCACACCTCCAAGGGCGACGTGCCCGGAGTCATAGGGGTGACCCCGCCGCACCTGAGGCTGGAGAGGCAGGAGCAGCAGGCGCCCCAGTGGCACCAGCTCTACATAGACGTGGGGGCGTCGAGCAGGCGTGAGGCCGAGGAGCTGGGGGTGCGGCCCCTCGACCCGGTGACGCTCGACAAGAGCCCGGTGCTCCTAGCCGGCTCCAGGGCCCTGGCGGCGAGGGCGGTCGACGACAGGCTGGGCTGCGCTGCCCTAGTCCAGCTGGCGAGGGTGATCGCCGGGGGCCTGAGGGTCAAGGCGAGGGTCGTGCTGGCGTGGACGGTGCAGGAGGAGGTCGGCCTCCGCGGCGCCCTCGCGGCGGCCAGGAGCGTCGGGGCAGACCTGGCGGTGGCGGTGGACACGATGGCCTGCTGCAGGCCCGAGGTCACCGGGCCCGCCAGGTGGGGCGGGGGCCCGGTGATAAGGGCGGTCGACAACGCCTACATAGCCGACCCCGCCCTCGTCTCGAGGATCAGGAGGCTCGCGGAGTCGAGGGGGATACGGGTCCAGGTGGCCACGGCGGGGGGCGGGACGGACGCGGCGGCGTTCCAGAGGCAGGGGGTTAGGAGCATCGCCCTCTGCGCCCCTGTGAAGTACGCCCACTCGACGGTGGAGCTGCTCAACCTCGACGACGCCCGCGGCCTCGTCGAGCTGCTAGCGGCGGTCGCGGAGGAGCCCCCGGTCTAGCCGCGGAGGCCCCGCCTCCACAGCCTAAGCCAGGGCTTGTAGCAGGCCCTCCACCACGTCTCCCTGTAGTCGTCCGGCGCCAGCTTGGAGAGCGTGGAGGGATCCCAGGGCTTAACCATTAACACGTCGTCCTCGAAGCTGCAGGAGGCGTGGAGGAGGGCGTCGACCGCCTCCCAGCCCAGCTCCCCGGCGGCCTCCTCGACGCCCAGCACCCTGTAGCCGAGCGAGGAGAAGAGCCTCACGCTCGCCTCGTTGCCCCGGCTCGTCGTCGCCACCGTGAACCGGCACCCCTCCCACTCCAGGGCCTCCTCCGCGCTCGCCACCAGCACCCTCCCCAGCCCCCGGCCCCTCCACCCCTCCAGGACCGCGACGTAGTAGATGACGCCCAGGCACACCGGCCCCCTCGCCGGGTAGGCCACGACGGCCCCGGCCACCCGGGACCCCTCGCGGGCGACGAGGCCGAAGCCCCCCGCCCCCACCGCGGCCTCCCGGGCGTAGTAGGCGTGGACCCTGCCCAGGCACCTGCCGACCACTTCAACCGCCGAGTCCAAGTCCCACTCCACGACGACCAAGACGCCCACCCCGGCGCGGCGGCTGGCTCCGAGGAACCGGCCCGCAGGATCCCACGCCCCCGGCAGCCCCGGGGGCGCCGTGACGGCCGGGGGGATCCCGTGGGGGCGTTTAATTCCAGCACCCACGCCCCCCGGGTCTCCGAAGCGGCGGGGCCGGGATCCCGCGGGGCTGGGCGGCGTTGGAGTTCGACGTGGTCGTGGTTGGGGGAGGCCATAACGGAGTCGTCGCCGCTATAGTGCTGGCGAGGCACGGGTTCAGGGTCGCCGTGGTCGAGCGGAACCCGTGGCTCGGCGGGCTCGCCGCCGGGGTCCCCGGGGGGCTGCCCTGGTCGCTCTACGCCTACACCGTGGGGCTGGTGCCGGGGGAGCTGGAGGAGTGGCTGGGCCTGCTGCCTGGGATGCACAGGCCCGACCCGAGCTGGGTGGAGCTGGACGGCGACGGGTCCGTGGTGTTCAGGTGGTGGAGGGGGAGGGGGCGCCTGGCGGCTGAGGCTAGGGAGGCCGGCGTCCCGGGGCTCGTGGACCTCCTCGACCTGGCGGGCAGGTTCTGGAGGTGCTTCAAGGCCGCCGGGCTCTACTACACGCCCACGCCCCCCTCCCCCGAGGAGGCGGCTTCACTGGTCGACTCCTGCGACGCGGAGGCGGCGGTGTTCCTGGAGAGGAGCGTTGAGGGGATCCTAGCCGAGCACCTGCCCCGGGAGTGGTGGGAAACCATCATCTACCCCAGCATGCTCCGCTCCCTCGGCTTCGCCCTGGCCTACTACCTCCAGAACGGGGGCGTCTGGGACCAGCCTGTCGGGGGCATGGCGTCGCTGTCGAGGAGGCTCGAGGAGAGGGCGAGGATGGAGGGCGTCGAGGTCCTCGCAGGCGCCGAGGCTAGGGGGCTCCTGGTGGAGGGCGGCAGGGTGGCCGGCGTCGAGCTGCGCGGCGGCGGGGTGCTCAGGGCGAGGAGGGGGGTGGTGTACGCCGCACCCATCTACACGCTCCCCAGGCTCGAGAGCGCGGCGGGCCTCCTGGAGGAGGGGAGCATTAGGAGGCTCGAGGAGGCGGGGCGCCTGGGATCCCGGGTGGTGAGGGTCGACTACCTCCTCCGCAGGCGCCCCGAGCCCCCGAGGGAGGAGGGGTGGAGGGGGGCGCCGATACTGGTGTACTGGAGGAGGGGCCGCGGCGGGGAGTACAGCTACCCCACGCTCTACACCAACGCCTCCCCCGGGAGGGGGCTGCACCTAGTGCAGGTGAGCGGGTGCATCGAGGACCCCCTCGACCCCCTCCCTCCGGGGGTCGGCGAGGGCGATGTGGTGGCGTGGTGGGTGAGGGGCAGGGAGAGCCAGGCGGCGTGCTGCGGCAACGAGACCGGGCACCCCGACCACGTGCCGATGGTCGACCCCTACCTGATGGACGGCAGGCCCCTCAGGGAGTGGAGCAGCTACGCCACCGACGCGCCCGGCCTCTACCATGCCTCGGCCAGCAGCTACCCGGGCGGCGAGGTCAACGGGGTCGCCGGGGTGAACGCTGCGCTGAGGATCCTCCTCGACTCGCGGGTGGAGCCGAGGATCCCGCTCCCCTGGAGGGTGCTGGAGAGGCGCGGGTGAAGCCCCAGGGGGTCAAGGGGCCGTGGGGGGCGGCAGGCTCGGGCCCGGGCCGCTGCGGGTCGGCTTCCTGGTCAACCCCGTGGCGGGGATGGGCGGGAGGCTCGGCTTGAAGGGGACGGACGGGCCCGCCCTCGCCGAGGCGCTCAGGAGGGGGGCCCGGCCCGTCGCGCCGGGGAGGGCTAGGGCGTTCCTCGAGGCGCTCCGCTCCCTCGCCGGGCCCCTGGGGGTGAGGCTCGGCTTCCACGCCCCTCCCGGGGTCATGGGGGGATCCCTCCTCGGCGAGGCCGGGATCCCGTGGCGCAGCGTCCCCTGCGTCGACCCGGGCAAGTGGCCTACGAGCAGGGGGGACACGTTGAGGTGCGCCGGGGAACTCGCCAGGCTCGGGGTTGACGTCATCGTCTTCGTGGGCGGGGACGGGACGGCGAGGGACGTGCTCGACGCCACTCGGGGCGGGGTCCCGGTGCTCGGAGTGCCCTCAGGGGTGAAGATGTACAGCGCGGTCTTCGCCGTGAACCCTGCGGCAGCTGCTAGGATCCTCGCGGACTGCGCCCTGCGCGGCTGCAGGGTGGAGCCGAGGGAGGTGCTGGACATAGACGAGGAGGCGTTCAGGAGGGACGAGCTAAGGGTGAGGCTCTACGGCTACGCCCCCACCCCGGTGGAGGAGGGCCTAGTCCAGTCGGGTAAGGAGGCCGCCCCCGCAGGCGAGGAGGCCGCGGGGCTGGGGGAGTACGTGGCGGAGTCGATGGAGGAGTGCAGGCTCTACCTCCTCGGCCCCGGCTCCACGGTGAAGGCGGTCGCCGACGCCCTCGGGGTCGAGAAGACCCTGCTGGGAGTCGACGCCGTCCACAACGGGAGGCTCGTCGGCAGGGACCTAGACGAGGCCGGGATCCTCCGGCTCCTCGACTCCCACGAGAGGGCGGCGATAGTCGTCACCCCGATAGGGGGCCAGGGCTTCATATTCGGCAGGGGGAACCAGCAGTTCAGCCCCCAAGTCATCAGGCGGGTGGGAGCCGGGAACATCATAATAGTCGCCACCCCCACCAAGCTCAGGCGCCTCAACGTGCTCCGAGTCGACACGGGGGACGAGGAGCTCGACAGGCTCCTCTCCGGCTGGAGGAGGGTGATCACCGGCTACGCCAGGTACAGGCTCGTCAAGGTAGTCCCAGGCTACTAGCGCGGCGGGAGCGCTCTTTTAACCCCGGGAGGGGTTGGAGGGGGTGTCCAGGTGCGCATCTCTTGGCCGCTCAAGCCCTGGGCGTCGACTTGGATAGGGTGCTGTTCACGCTCTTCATCGGATCCACGCGGACCTCGACCATTCCAGGGATAAGCATCGCAGGCCCCACCCCCGAGGCCACGCTCTACACTCCAACCCTCGACGCCGAGTACCTCATAGCCGGGAGGCCCGTCAGCATGGATGCAGTCCCAGTCTCCCCCGAGGGGGTGCCCACGCCGGCCATAGTCTCGAGGGCAATCCTCCGCCTCCTCGGGATCCCGGCGCTGGTAGTCGACTCCGGAGCGTTCCTCGCGCCGAGGATCCCCCACGTAGCCCTCCCCTCCCGGAGGGTCGGCGAGCGCATCGACCGGGGCAGAGCGCTCCCGCCGGGGACGGCTGAGAGGCTCTACAGTGAGGCCCGCCTCCTCGGGAGGAGCCTCGGGGGCAGGCTCGACTTCGTCGTGGGGGAGAGCATGCCGGGCGGGACTACGACGGCGATGGCGGTGATGGAGGCCCTCGGCTTCAGGGCCCGGGGGAGGGTTAGCAGCGCGGGCCCCGTGAACCCCCACGGCTTGAAGGCCAGGGTCTACGAGGAGGCCTTGAAAGCCACGGGGCTCGAGGTGCCCGCCAGGGACCCCTTCGAGGCCGTGGACGCCGTCGGGGACCCGCTCCACGTCTCCATAGCAGGCTTCACCGCGGGGGCGGTGGAGGCTGGGTCCCGCGTCGTCCTGGGCGGGGGCACGCAGATGTGCGCCATCCTCGCCATACTCCGCAGGCTCGGGGTCAGCGTCGAGGGCAGGGTGACCCTCGCGACCACCCGCTGGCTCGCCGGGGACGGGTCCTCCGACGTCCGGGGCCTGCTCTCCGAGGTCTACCCCGGGGTCCCCCTCCTGGTCTCCAGCGTCGACTTCTCCAGGTCGAGGTTCAGGGGGCTCAGGATGTACGAGGAGGGCTACGTGAAGGAGGGCGTCGGGATGGGGGGCCTTCTGGCCCTCGCCTCCCAGGCCGGGATCCCCGGGGAGGCGGTGCTCGAGGCCGTCGAGGAGGAGTACGCCAGGGTGTCCGGGCTTGCCGGCGAGGCTGGCGAGGCACACTAGGGACGTCGCCGTCATAGACCTGGGCTTCAGGGGGGTGGTGGCCTCCTCCGCCCCCTACCAGCCCCCCGAGGCGTCCCTGATAGTCTTCAGGAGGGTGGGGGAGGACTTCAACCCCCCGAGCCTGCGGGCCTTCTACGAGGGCGTGAGGCGGGATCTCGGCAGGGAGGACGCCGTCGTGCTCCTGACCGCCGTCGACCTGGAGGAGAGGCTGGCCGTGGAGGAGCTCGAGGACCCGCCGGGCGTCGTGGCCGTCTCGCTCGGCCTGACGCCCCCAACCTGCCCCGGCCGTGGGGTCCACGAGCCCCTGAAGCCCTCGACGATCAACGTAGCCGTCGGGGTCGACGTGGAGCTGGAGCGGTCGGGCCTCATGGACCTCTTCAGGGTCGCAGCGGAGGCCAAGGCCCTGGCCGCGGTGGAGCTGCTCCTCCGCTGCCGGACCCGCTCCCCGGGCACCGCGAGCGACGGGCTAGCCGTAGTCGCGAGGCCCGGGGGGCCTGGGGGCGGCGCGGTCACGGCGGGCATGTCGACGAGGCTCGGGGGCCCGGTGGCTTGGTCCATCTACAGGCTCATAGTGGGGCTCGGAGCGAGGATCCTGGGGCCGCTCGGCCTCGCCGAGAACGCCCTCGGCTACTCCCTCGAGGGCCTCCTGGACCTGGCCATGGAGGCCTACAGCCGGGCCCCCGTGCCCGGGGTAAGCGTGGAGGAGGCCAGGAGAATGGTTAGGGGGATCCTCGCCAGGCTCCTGCGGGACCCGAACGTGGCCTCCCTCGTAATCGCCGCGAGGGACCTCGACCTGAGGGGCGCGGCCGGCGCGCTGCCCGGCGTTAGCGCGGAGGAGTTCGCCCGGGACCCCAGGGGCATCGTGGCGGACGAGCTCCTAGCCGTGGCCCTCTCCCTCTACGCCGCGGGCTTCAAGGGCCTCCTGGCGGCGTACTGGGTTGAGAGGCTCAAGGAGTCGGGGGCGGTGGGGATCGAGGCCCCCACCTTCGAGGACGACGTGGTCTCGGCGCTCGTGGGCTCGGCGCTCTCCCTCCTGTACGACATGCTCCTCGGGGGGAGCCGGGGTTGAGGGTCGACTGCATAGTCATGGCGGGCGGCAGGGCCTCAAGGCTCGGCGGCGCGGTGAAGCCCCTCATCGAGGTGTGCGGGGAGCCCATGGTCTTCAGGGTCCTCAGGGCGGCGGGGGTGGTCTGCAGGAGGATCATCCTAGCCTACTCCCCCCACACGCGCGACCTGGCCCCCCTCTGCTCCTCAACAGCGTTCCCGGGCGTCGAGTGCCTGGAGGGCTCCGGGGAGGGTTACGTGAGTGACCTGAGGGACGCCCTGGCCCTCGCCGGCACGCCCGTCCTGGTGCTGCCGGCGGACATGCCCCACCTCACCTGGGAGGTTCTCGAGGACTTCCTCGTGAAGGCGATGGCGGCGCCGGGGGACGTGGTGAACCTCGTTACCAGCAGGGGGCCGACGGGTGTGGCCCTCTTCAAGCGGCGCGGCGGCGCCTGGTGGGACGTAGAGTACCCCCCGAGCCCCGCGCTGATCGACGTCGACACCCCGAGGGACCTGGAGGAGGCTGAGGAAGCTTGCCCCTGAGGAGCCACGGCGGCAGGCCACCGCGGGGTGTGCTGGACTTCAGCACCCCCCTGAACCCCCTCGGGCCCCCGCCCCGAGTCGCGGAGGCCATCCGGAGGCTCGCCGTGGAGGCCAGCCTCAGCTACCCCGACTACGAGTACAGGCGCCTCCGGGAGGCGATCGCCGGCTACTACGGCCTGGACCCGGGGAGGGTCGTGCCGCTCAACGGGGCGGCGGAGGCGCTTCAGCTGGCGGTGGCGGCCTTCAAGCCGGCGGCCCTCGTCAGCGTCGAGCCGACCTTCGGCGACCACGGCTACACCGCGACAGGCCTGGGGCTGCCGTGGGTGACGCTCCCCCTGAGGCTCGAGGGCCGCGGGTACCGCCTCGACCCCGCGCTCGTCTGCAGCCTCCCGCGGAGCCTGAGGAGGGGCTCCATCCTCCTGCTCTCGAACCCCAACAACCCCACCGGTAGCCTGGCCCCGGCGAGGGCGGTGCTCGAGGTGGCCGAGTGCATGGGGGAGGGCGTGGTCCTCCTCGACGAGGCCTTCATCGAGCTCGCCCCCGGCGGGCAGGGGTGCAGCCTCCTCGGCAGGGCCCCGGGGAACGTGGTGGTGGTGAGGAGCCTGACGAAGACGCTCGCCACCCCCGGCCTCAGGGCGGGCTTCGCCTACGCCGAGGACGAGCGGCTCGCCCGGCTCCTGGAGGCGGCGAGGCAGCCGTGGAACGTGAACACCCTCGCGGCCACGGTGGTTGAGGACGCCCTCACCGCTGGGGCACGGGAGGTTAGGGCTCACGTCGAGAGGGCCCGGGAGCTGGTGGCGGTGGAGGCCGAGCGGCTGAGGAGGGGCCTCGAGGCCCTCGGGCTGGAGGCCTACGAGTCCAGGGCCCCCTTCATCCTCGTCCACCACCCCCGCCTCAGGCACCCCGAGCTCCAGGCGGAGCTGAACAGGCTGGGCGTCCACGTGAGGGACGCCTCCTCCTTCACGTACCTCACGCCACGCCACTCCAGGGTCTCCGTGAGGACCAGCAGCGAGAACCGGAGGCTCATCGAGGCGTTCAAGGCTATCCTGGAGGGCGCCCGGACTTGAGGGGCCGCCGCGGCCTGCGCGCAAGACTCTCGGGGTTCAGGGACCTCCTGGCATTCGCCACCGGGATCCCCCTAGGCGGGGGCAGCGTTGAGGCCGCCGCGGCGGCCTTCCCCCTGGCGCCCCTCCTCGGCGCCCTCGAGGGGCTCCTGGCCTCGCTCGCCCTAGCAGCGCTCGGGGCCGCGGGTGTCCCGGGATCCCTGGCGGGCGCTGTCTACCTCGTCCTGCACGTTGCCATCACTGGGGCCCTGCATCTCGACGGATTCTCCGACTACGCCGACGTCGTGGGCTCGAGACTCGCGGGCGAGGGGGCCCTGAGGGTGCTCAAGGACCCGTCGAGGGGGTCCTACGCCCTCGCGTGGACAACGGTGGCACTCGTCGCCTCCGCGGCCGCCGCGGGGAGCCTGGCCCCCCTGGGGGCCGGCCTCCTGCCCCTCCTCACCGCTGTCTACGCCTTCTCCGCGGAGGCCATGTACCTCGTCATCGCCGCGGGGCGGAGGGAGCCCTACGAGGGCCTCGCCGGGGCGTTCAAAGACAGCATGGACGGGGAGGGGCACGCAGTCAACGCCGCCTCCTACGCCGGGGTGGCTTGCCTCTCAGCCGCCGCAGCCCTCCAACGCTCGCCCCTCGAGGCAGCGCTGGTGGCGGTGGCGGCGGCCCTAGCCGTCCCGTTCTCCCTGCTCGTGGCCAGGGACGCCGAGTCGAGGCTCGGCTTCGTGAACGGCGACGTGGCGGGCTTCGCCTACGAGGCGCTGAGGACCTTCCTCCTCACCATGGCAGCCCTGGCCCTGAGCGCCGCGGGCGGGTGAGGAGGGTTGGGGTGCCCTCAGCCCGGCGGCTGGTGGTGGGCCGCGGCGCTCGCCGCAGCGGTGGCCCTGGACGTGGCGTACCCCCGCCACTCCGGAATACTCTACCTGATCCACCCCGTCAGGCTCTCATTCATCGCCGCCAGGCGGCTCGCCAGGCCGTACTCCGGCGTCGCCCGCGGGGTCCTTGTTTGGCTCGCCGTCAGCTGCGCCGTCACCGCCCCGGCGGCGGTCGCCCTCTGCCTGGCCGGCGGCCACCCCGTCGCCTGGCTAGCCCTCTCCGCGGCCATCCTCAAGTTCTCGGCTTCGCTCAGGCTCCTCGTGGACACGGTTAGGCGGGTGGCCTCGAGCCTGGAGGGGGGCCGCCTCGAGGAGGCTAGGGCGGCGGTGGCGGAGATCGTTAGGAGGCCGACGCGGGGGCTGAGCGCGCACCTCGTGGCCTCGGCGGCGATAGAGTCCCTGGCGGAGAACCTCGTGGACGGCTACACGTCCCCGCTCACCTACTACCCCATACTCGGCCCCCTGGGCCCCCTCCTCCAGAGGGCGGCCAACACGCTCGACGGCGCCATAGGCTACAAGACCCCGGAGTACGAGCGGGTGGGGAAGCCCTCGGCCCACATAGACACGGTGCTCAACTACATCCCCGCGAGGCTGACGGCGCTCCTCATAGCCCTCGCGGCCCCCCTCGCGGGGGGCAGCGTGCGGGGGGCGCTGCGCTCCTGGCTGGAGTGGAGGGGGGCGACGGAGAGCCTTAACGCCGGCCACCCCATGGCCGCCATGGCCGGGGCGCTGGGGGTCAGGCTCGAGAAGCGGGGGCACTACGTCATCAACCCCCGGGGGAGGCCCCCGGGGCCCGGTGACATAGCGAGGGCTGTCAGGGTGAGCGTCGCAGTCGCCGCCGCCTACACGCTGGCGGTGCTCACCCTAGCCCTCGCCCTCCACCCGTGACGGGCCAGGCTCGTAGTGGAAGCGGACCCCCCGGGGCCTGTAGACGCTGACGCCCCCGCCGGCCAGGTAGGCGCCGCAGAACCTGCAGAAGCCCCCGTCCATGCACCTGCCGCAGACGGGGCAGGCCCTGGAAGGATCCCCACACCTCCCCGGGAGCGCGCCGAGGGCTCTGAGCCTCGCCACCAGGTAGGCGTGGGGCTCGCTGGGCTCCCAGCCCTCCACGGGCCTGGCCCCCCGGGAGAGATCCTCCAGGGCCTCCAGGGCGCCTGAGCCGTGGGTCACCGGGGTCTTCGGCCTCCACGCCAGCCACGGGAAGCTGGCGTGGTGGAGGTAGAGCCTCATGAGGTACTTCCCGTAGACCCTCCCCCCGGGCCCCCTGGCGACGAGGCACTCGAGGGGGACCCCGAGGGAGAACTCCCTGACTGCCGGCGCGTAGAGGGGGTGGGCGACCCTGACCCCGAGGGCCCCGGCGACTCTGTCGACGCCGAAGCGGGCGCCCCCGCCCGCCATGCGCTCCCTCCAGGACTCCAGCTCCCACGGCCCCCTGGAGAGGAGGAACCCGTAGCCGAGGAAGAGCTCGTCGCCGCCGTCGCCCGTGGCGACGCAGCTGCACCCCTCGGCCTTCGCCGCGGCGAGCCCGAGCGCCGCAGCCGCGGAGCCCGCGACCTCGACGGGGTCGGCGGTGGCCTCCGCCAGGGCGGCTAGGTCGACGGCGGCCCTGAAGGATCCCCGAGACGAGTCTACGAGCACCACCCTCAAGCCCAGCGCATCCGCCAGCTTGAGGGCGTAGGGCAGGTCCCCGCCCCGCCACGGCGAGACAACCACGGCTAGCCGGAACCCTCCCCCCGCGAGCATCCGGGCCACTGCCGTGAACGACGTGTCCACACCGCCGCTGAGGAGCAGGCAGTCACACCCCTCCCTGGAGAGCTCGTCATTGACCAGGGAGGCAAGCTCCATTGAGAGCCTGAGGCAGCCCAAGGCCCAGCCCACGCCATTGCATCTACTGCAAGCCTGAGGGCTTCGATACAGCGCGATTAAAAGCCACGGCAAAATCCATGGCCGCAGGCGAGAGCCCCGGGCTAGCGCCTGCCGCGGAAGAGACTGGGCTCCCCCGGGGCTGCCGGGCAGGGCTTGGAGTCTAACTGGAGACCGGCCCGGCCATCTTAGGGCTTGCTGGGTCCCTTGGGTTCTCTGCGTTATAACCCCTTAGGCCTGGGGCGTTGCGGGTTTAAGGGTGCTCGGGGGTGCCGGGGCCGCGGCTTCACAGAAACGTTGTTGCGCTCGCAGTCTTCAACGCTCTGCGGGGTGTCACGGTCGGCGGGTTCATGACGCTCTTCTCCATGTACATGAAGCGCCTCGGCTACTCGATGAACGCTATTGGGGGCGTGATATCCGCCTCGAGCCTGGCCCTGGCTTTGATCCTCCCCCTCATGGGTTACGTGATAGACAGGTACGGCCCCAGGCTCATGGTTGCCCTGATGGGGCTCCTAGCGGCTGTCGCTCCGTTGGTGGCCGCCTACTCGGGGAGCCTCGCCTGGCTGGGGCTGGCCTACGGCATCTTCCAGCTCAGCTTCATGGCGGGCCAGCCGGCTAGGATGGGCTTCCTAGCCGCCAGCGTCGGAGTCGCGGGCTTCGGCTCCGCCGTGGGGGTGACTAGCAGCGCGTTCAGCGCGATGAGGATAGTTGGCCCCGCACTCGCGGGCCTCCTCGCCAGCCGGTACGGGTTCCGCCTGGCGTTCCAGGCCCTGGCGGCCTCGACGCTGGCGGGGCTAGCCGCCTTCACTACTCTAAGCGTTCCCGTCAAGTCCCCCTCGAAGCCCAGGAGCGTCGCGGAGTCGTACCGCCACCTCCTCCGCCCGCCCCGGGGGTTCTCCCTGGTCCTGGGCTTCGCCTCCATCGACAGATTCGCGTGGAGCCTCTGGTTCCCCCTGCTCAGCGCCCACCTCTACGCCGCGGGCTACAGGGAGGACGAGGTCGGCTACATAGTCGCGCTCGCGGGCGTGACGCAGACCCTGCTCCTACCCATCACGGGGAGGGCCACGGACAGGGCGGGATCCTGGGCGGTGCTCGCCGCCAGCGAGTCCCTCGGCCTCGCCGCCGCGCTGCTCTACGCCGCCCCCGAGCCCTGGCAGAGGGCTGTGGCGGCCGCCGTCCTGACGGGCTCCAGCGTGGCGTCCTGGATACCCGCCTACAACAAGCTAATAGCCAAAATCACGGGGGGGCACGGGGGAGCCTACGCAGCTGCGAACACCGCGAGGAGCCTCGCAGGCGCCCCAGCCCCCTACGTGGGCGGCTACCTCTACGACTCGCTAGCCCCCTGGGCGCCCTTCGCCTCCAGCGCCATCCTCCTAGCAGCCGCCGCGGCCTACGCCCTCACCGCCCTCAGGGGCGTCGAGGCCGGGGCGCCCCCTACGGGGCAAGCCCGGGCCCGCGGTCCCGCGGGCCTGCCGCAGCCCCCGGAGCCCCGCGGCCTGCGGGGCGCGTAGTCGAAGCGCTAATAGACCCCCAGGGGCCCCGGGGCGTTCGGGTGGGTGTGCCTCGTCTTGGCTGGCCCATCCTACCGCGAGATAGTGGGGGCGCTCGAGGAGATCCTGTCGATTGAGAGGTTCAACGTGGGCGGGGTCCTCGCGGGCGGCAGGCTCCTGGTCCCAGCGTTCAGGGAGGGTGGGGTCAACCTCTACTCCTACGACTACAGGGGCTCCGGGGGTCTTGCCAAGCTGAACAGGGGCCGAGTCAACTGGCACGTCGAGCCCCCCTACGGTGCTAGGCGGGTGGTGTTCGTTAGGGACGTGGCTAGGGGCAGGGAGCAGGGGGTCCTGGTTAGAGTCGACGTCGACAGGCCTGGGGAGGAGCCGCTCGCGCCAGGCTTGGAGCCCATGAGGATCATTGGGGCGGCGGATGGCGGGGTGACCGTTGCCTTCACCGCCTCCACCGGGGAGGAGGCGGCTGTCTACGCTGCGAGGGAGGGGGAGGCGTGGAGGGTCGCCTCGGCGCCGGGGCTGCCCATTGTCACCGGCGTGGAGGGCCGCTTCGCCGTCGGAGTCTACCTCGCCCCCGACAAGCCCGGGGTGGGGCGGCTCCTCGTGGCGGACTTGGAGGAGGGATCCCTCCGCTTCAAGGAGGCGGGGGGCGGCAGTGTCTCGCACGCCGTGATCCACGGGGGTAGGGTGGTCTACGCCGTGGAGGCGGGGGAGGGGGCGGAGCTGAGGGTCCTCGACCCCGCCTCCACGGAGGACGCAGAGCTAAGCCTACCCCACCGGGACCTCGAGGCGTTCAAGCCGGTGGCCTTCAACTACCTGGGCTTCACCCCCGAGGGGAGGCTCGTGGCGGTGGCCAGGAGGAGGGGGAGGAGCGCGGTCTTCGTCGACGGCCGGAGGATCCCAGCGCCCGAGGGGGTGCACTACTCCGCCTACCTCGTCGACGGCAGGGTCGTGTTCAGCCACAGCAGCCTCAAGTCGCCCCCCAGCGTGTACGAGTCCGACCCGGAGACGGGGGAGGTCAGGGTCCTCCTCTCCGGCGGGAAGCCGGGGTGGCTCGACTCCAGGCTGGGGGAGAGCGCATACGTGGAGGTCGAGAGCTTCGACGGCTCCAGGGTGCCGGTGTTCGTGCTGAGGAGCGGCTCCGCCCCGGAGCCGGGGCCCGCGGTGGTACTGGTACACGGCGGCCCCTTCTCCGAGTACGCCGACGAGTGGAACGTCACCGCCGCCAGCCTCGCGGCCGCGGGATTCCACGTCGTCATGCCCAACTACAGGGGGAGCACGGGCTACGGGGACGAGTGGAGGCTCAAGATAATAGGCGACCCCTGCGGCGGCGAGCTGGAGGACGTGGCGGCCGCGGCGAGGTGGGCCCTGGAGTCCGGGCTGGCGAGCAGGGTCTACGTCATGGGCTACAGCTACGGCGGCTACATGGCGTTCTGCGCCCTCACCAGGAAGCCGGGCCTCTTCAGGGCGGGCGTCGCAGGGGCGGGCATAGTGGACTGGGGGGAGATGTACGAGCTGAGCGACGCCGCCTTCAAGGGGTTCATAGACCTCCTCTTCGCCGGCAGGAGGGACCTCTGGGCGGAGAGGAGCCCCGCCAGCTACGTCGACAACCTCAGGGACCCGCTCTGCATAATCCACCCCCAGAACGACTCCAGGACCCCCCTCAAGCCGGTGCTCAGGTTCATGGAGAAGGCGCTCGAGAAGGGGAAGAGCTTCGAGGCCCACATAGCCCCGGACATGGGCCACGCGATCACAACCATGGAGGAGGCCGTGAAGATACTGCTGCCGGCGCTGCTCTTCCTCGCGAGAGCCGAGGCGTCCCCCGGGGGCCCCTGAGCCGCTAAGCCGCCCGCCTCGCGTAGCTTAGGTAGTTTAGGGTTAGGAGTATCGTCGCGGCGTCTATAACGATTGCACCGTACGCCTCGGCCGACGCTATGCTGGGCCACCCCAGGGCCAGCTCGACGGCGGCGTACACGGGGAACCCTGCGAGCGACAGGGCGAGGGCGGCGAGCGCCCGGGGGTCCCGGGTGGCCCTGTAGGCCCCGGCCGCGAGGACCGCTAGGGCGGCGTCCATCTGTATGAAGAACCACACGGAGACGAAGGCGTGGGGCCTAGTCCCCTCGGGGAACAGGCCGATGAGGGCCAGGAAGACCCCGGCCACTTGGAGCAGGCCGGCCCCGAGGACCTCTAGCTTGTCTCGGGCGAGCGAGTAGGGGCAAGCCGAGAACGCTGCGACCAAGACGCCGGTGGCTACGAGGCCGTAGTTGAAGAGCCAGGGGTGCCTCGCCCCCTCCCCTCCCAGGTCGCTGAAGGCGTTCCTCGTGAAGACGAACCAGTCCCTGTTCACCGCCCAGGCGGCGGCGATGACCACCCACGCAGTGACGGCGGCGACCGGGCCGAGTAGGCACACGCGCCTCCCCAAGGCTCAAACCCCTCCCCGCCGTTCCGGCGGGCGCCGGCGAGGCTTCGGCGCGTTTCAGCCGGCCTTCCCGGCCTTCCCCTTGCCGCTGTTGTGGAGGCTTAGCTCCTCCGAGACCTGCTCCCTCACCCTCCTCCTCGTGTGGGAGTCCTCCAGGGGCAGCTTGTCGAGGAGCCCCTCGGGGTTGAAGCGTATGTACCCCCTCTCGTGGGCCTTGAGTATCGCCTTGTACGCGACGTAGGAGGCCAGGGGGCCGGGGCCGGTTATGGCCTCCGCCAGCGCCTTCGCGAGCGAGTAGAGGGTCTTAAGCGTGCCATAGTCTTCCACCACAAGGCTCTCCCCCTCGCCGGTCTTGGCCGCCCTGGAGAGCTGGAGGAACTGGTTGGGGGAGAGGGTGACTACCACCATGCCCGCCTCGGGATCCCTCTCGGCCCTGGGCGGCTCCTGGGCCTCGACCTCCTCGCTGTCGACCTCCATGTAGGCCTCCGGGGGGTAGGCAGTGACTGGTATCCCCTCGTCAACCACGACTAGTACAACGTCCTCGCCGCCGCCCATGCCCTTGTAGAGGCTCCTCGCGAGCGCCCACACGAAGAGCTCCCCCTCGGGGTCGTCGACCCCCTCGAGGCCCTCGTCCTCCCGGTAGGGGATCCCGGCAAGCTCCTCCACGGCCTCATCCACTGCCACGCCGCCCGCCTGCTCCAGGGCCTCCGCTATCCTCGCCAGGCCGCCGAGGGCGGTTGCCGCGAGCCTGGCTAGCAGGAGGTAGATGCCCGCCCAGGAGGCCGCTATCAGGCCCACCGAAGCCTTCCAGCCCAGGATGTCCCTGAAGAGGGCCACGACCGGGACTACTAGGGCGACGACGGCCATGGTCGAGAGCAGGAGCTTCAGGCGGGCGTCAAGCCTCAGTACCGGCCACCCGACTGGAGCGTCGAGGGGCCTAGGCCATATATCGCTTTTGCAACGCGCCCCCCGGCGGGGGGTGCTAGAGGAACGCCTCCAAGCCGCGGGGGCGCAGCTCCACCTCAACTATCCTCCTGTTAAGGGGTAGGGCTACGTTGTACACGGGGACCCCGGCGACGAGCGCCCTCGGGGTGCCCTTGTGCGCGTGGCCGTGCACCGCCGCGTCGGGGCGCTTCTCCGCGACCACCCTCTCCATCCTGCTGCTGTACAGCTCCGGCCATATCCTGGGATCCTCGCCGCGGAGCGTCGCCCTCGCCAGCGCGTAGTGGCTGAGGAGCACCACCCTCCCCGCCTCCCTCCTCGCCTCGTCGATCAGCCTGGCTATGAGCTGGGGCCTCTCCCGGTACACCCTCTCCAGGTGGGGCTTGTGCCTCCTCTGCCACCTCGTCAGCCTGTCGAGCGCCCCCCGGGTGCCCACGACCGCCACCGCCTCGCCGCCGCAGTCGACAACGGTGTACTCGTCCTCCAGCCACTTGAACCCCGGCGTCCTCCTCTTGATCTCATCCATAACCTCCTCGTAGTCCTCATTACCCGGCACAGCGACGACCGGGATCCCGGGCCACTTCTCCCTCAGGAGGCTGGCGACGGGCTCCGCCGCGGCCGCCCTCCCCTTATCGACGAGGTCCCCAGCGAAGAGGACGGCGCACGGCTTGAAGCCCGCCCCCGCCAGGGCGCTCCTAAGGAGGCCGAGGTAGACGGGGGAGTGGACGTCCGCGAACGCAGCGAGCACCACCATGCCGGCCCCGCCCCTCCCGGGAGGCGCCGCGCTTGAAGGGGCCTCGGGGCTACAATGGCACCCCATCCCCCCGCGGGGGTCGGGCTGCCCATCGCTCTTCACTGGCCCCGTGCTAGCTGCTACCCCTCCCCGGCGCTCTTTAAGCCCGGGGGGCTAGATGAGGATCCTGCCCCTCACCTCCTCCGTGAGCTTCTCCGGGTCGAGCTTCAGCCTGCCGAAGGTCACTCTCCTGGCATCGACCTCGTGCCTGGTCTGGAACACTGCCTCCCCGGTTTCTAGGTCTACGTCTAGCAGCATGGCGGGCCAGTCGACTCCCTCCCCGTCTGTGAGCGCCGCGAGGATCCCCCGGAAGCCGCCGGTGTAGACCACGATGACCTCCCCGCCGAGGCGGCGCTGGAGCTGCCTCACGAGCCCCTGGTCCGGCGGCTCCGGGGAGTCCACGGCTACGCAGACCCCGCCGGGGTACCTCGACGCCGCGAGGACGGGGAGGCCGAGCGTGGACTCGGCCTCCCTCGCCAGCTTGCCGTCCACGGGCTCGCCCGTGAAGAGGCAGCTGCCCTGGACGGGGACGCGCCTCAGGTTCACCGCGACCTCCGCGCCCCGGAGGAATCGGGCGTAGTTCCTGCTCCTCAGCTCCCTCCTCGCCCTCCTGTCCCGCTCAGCCTTCGCCTCCGGCGAGGGGATGCTGTGGACCGTCGCAGCCGTCGCCCTCCTCATGTAGCCCGCCAGCTCCTCGCTCCCAACGACTACGACGTAGTCGGCGTCGAGCGCCCTGGCAAGGTCCGCCTTGAACTCGAGGGCCTGCCAGCCCTCCACCCAGCCGTCGGTGTCGACCACGACGACTCCGGCGTCGTGCCTCCTAGCCCTCTCGGCGAGGAGGGCGGTGGAGGAGATAATCCTCCCAGCCACGGGGCCGGGCTCGATGGAGCCGATGAACCTGAGATCCACCGGGTCGAGGCTCCTCAGCCAGGCGACCCAGCTGTCGGGGACGCCGAGGGCGACGAAGCCCGGGGGGCCAATGTCGGCCTGGCCTACGTCTGCGTCTATAACCGCCGGGATCAGGCCGCGGGCGAGCGCCCTGTTCGAGAGCATCGCCGCGAAGCTCGTCTTACCCGCGTCGACCGGGCCGACGACGACCCTGCAGGGCCCCCCGCAGCCCTCGATCACCGACTCAGCCGCCTCAAGCCACGAGTCGTAGTGGACCTCCCCCTCCACCGGCGCCTCCAGCCTGCCCTCCCCCGAGAGCGAGACCGTCACGCTGGAGGGCTCCAGAGCCTTCAGCAGGTAGCTCCTGTACTCGTCGACGTCAACCACGTCGCCCCGAACGAGCTCCGCCCCGAGGAGGCTGACCAAGCCGCCCTCAACCACGACGCGGGCGGGGCCGAAGACCCGGAGAGCCTCCCCCGCGTCGAGGTCAACCCTAACCCTCAAGCCGCCGGCACCCCCCGAGGCCCGGGGGTGTGGAGGCGCGGAGCTAAGGCGTTAACCCGGCCGCCGAGGCTAAGCTTAAGCCCCGGCCCCGCCCCAGCTAGAGAAGGGGCCCCTCCACGGCGGCCGCCCCGCGCCCCGCGTGGCGGGGGCTGCGGGTGAAGAGCTCGGCAGAGCCTAACCCCTCCACTCGCGGAGGGGTGATGGGGTGGGTCTTGAGTGCGTACCGCCCCCGTCCCGCGGGGATGGGGCGGCCGCCGGTGCGTGGGGACCCGGGAGGGGTTCAGAGCCGCTTCTCCCCGGCCTTCAGGAGCGCTGTTAGCGCGCCGGCCGCGGCGAGGGCCCAGGCTAGGCTCGCCGCGGCGTGGGGGTTGGCGAGGAGCCTGGCTAGGGCGATGTTGCCCAGAGTCCAGCCGGCCCCCATTGAGGCGTAGAGCATCGTGTACACCGCCGCCCTCGACTCGGGCGGCGCCCTCGCCGCTGAAGCCCTGAAGGCCGTCTCGTAGAACGCCATCGCCACGCCCCAGGCCAGCGACGCCGCGAGGGGGCTCGCCTGGAGGGCTAGGAGCGTGGTGGCGGCTGCGGAGGCGAGGGGTCCGAGGGCGAGCGTGGCCGCGGGGCTCCTGTCGTAGAGGACGCCTATGGGCAGCGCCGCGGCGGCGTCTGCGGCCATGGCGGCGGTGTAGAGGAGCGCCACCTCCCCCGCCGGGATCCCGAGGGTTGAGAGCCTGTAGGAGGCGAGCCCCCAGTGCATGAATGAAGCCATCCCCAGCCCCGCGGCGAGCGAGAGGCCAGCCGCCCACCCGGGCACCGCGGGCCGCCCGGGGCCCCCGGGGGGCCTGGAGACCCTGGGCTCCGGGTACCAGTGGTAGGCCGCCGCGAGCGAGGCGAGCGCCGCGGCGGCCGGGACCGCGAGGATGGTGAAGGCCAGCCTGTAGGATCCCGCCTTGACGAGCGCCGCCGCGACTATGAGGCCCCCGGCGAGCGCCCCCACCTGGTCGGCGGTCTCGTGGAGGCTGAAGATTAACCCCCTCCTCTCGGGGCCGAGGTCCTCCGCGACCGAGGCGAGTATGGCGTCCCTCGGCGCGGTCCTCACCCCCTTCCCCACCCTCTCCACGGTGTAGAGGGCGAAGGCCTCCCACCACCTTCCGGCGAGGGCGAGGAGAGGGACGGCGACGAGGTTCACGGTGTAGCCAGTGAACACGAGGAGCCAGTAGACCCCGGGCCTCCCGGACCTGTGGGCGAGGATCCCCCCCGCCACCCTGCCGGCGTAGGCTATCAAGTCCCCAACGCTCAGGGCGCCCGCCGCCAGGATCCCGGCGCCTAGGTACTCTAGAAACGGGCCCGAGACGCTCCTGGCGCCCTCGTACGTGGCGTCAGCGAAGAGGGATGTGAGCGAGAGCGCAGCGAACGCCGCCAGCGCCGCCCTCCGAGCCCTCCTACCCATGAACGGCGTACCCCCAGGCTTAAACGCCAGCCCCACCCATGACGCCTGGCTGGGCCTCGGAGCGGCGCAGCCCCTCTTTAAGCGGAGTTGCCGCGAGGCACTCCCGCTGCGACTCCAGGTCGAGGCGCGCCCCCGCCGGCTTCGCGAGCCGCTTAAGCCTTATTTGCCGGGGAGCCCCCGCGGCTGGGCATGGTTGAGTGGGTGGCTTAGCCTAGGCCTGAAGCTTTCAGGGGTGCCGGCTGTGGCTGCTTCAGCCCGTTTAACGCACAAGGCGGCTATGCGGAGAATGCTGTTCCTGGACGCCCTCGCAATAATCGCAGGCGTGGGCGGGGGGCTCGGCGCCGTAGTCCTCAGGAAGCTCATCGAGGTCTCGCGCGAGTTCTTCGTTGGCCACCTGGCCCCCGCGCTGGGGTCGCTCCTCCACAGCGAGATCCTGGCGCTCGTGTTCCTGCCAGCCATCGGAGGCCTCATCGTGGGCCCCCTCGTGCTCGCCCTGGCGCCGGAGGCTTGGGGGGAGGGGGTCCCGAAGGTCATAAAGGCCGTCATCCGCCATGGCGGGAGGATAAGGGCTAGAGTCGCGGCGGTGCAGGCGATAGCGTCATCGATAACGCTGGGATCCCAGGGGAGCGCCGGCAGGGAGGGGCCCATAGCCCAGATCGGAGCCTCGATAGGCTCGACCATCGGCCAGATCGCCGGGCTCAACGCCCACGAGATCAGGCTCCTCGTCGCCAGCGGCCTCTCCGCGGGCATAGCGGGCACCTTCAACGCCCCCCTCGGGGGCGCCCTCTTCGGGATGGAGATACTCCTCAGGGGCTTCGGCCCCTTCGACGCGGTGCCGGTCGTGCTAGCCTCAGTAGTGGGTGCCTCCACGACCTCCCTAATCCTCGGGCCGGAGCTGACGGTCGTGATCCCTTACATCCCCGCGTGGAGGCCCGTGGAGCTCCTGTTCTACATGCTCCACGGAGCCGTCATCGGGCTGATAGCTGTGGCATGGGTCAGGCTCTTCCACACGGTCTCAGAGTTCTTCTCCAAGCTGCCGGTGCCCCGGCCCGTGAAGCCCGCCCTCGGCGGCCTGGTGGCCGGGGTGTTCCTAGCCCTCTTCCCGGGCTACGGCATAGGGGCCAGCGGCTACGAGGGGGTTCAGAAGGCGCTGAACGGCTTCATACCCGCGGGCTTCATGGCGACGCTGGGCGTGGTTAAGATGGTGGCCACGGCGTTCACCGTCGGCAGCGGGGGCAGCGGCGGCGTCCTCGCCCCCAGCCTCTACATAGGCTCCATGTTCGGGGGCGCGCTGGGGGAGCTCTACGCCCGCATAGCCCCCGGCATAGTGACGGATAGGCTCGGCTACATCCTAGCCGGGATGGCTTCCCTCTTCGCGGGCGCCAGCCAGGCCCCCCTATGCATGATAGTCATGATCCCCGAGATATCCAGGAGCTACACCCTGATACCCCCAATCATGGCCTCGGTCGGCACAAGCTTCCTAGCATCATGGGTGTTCATGAAGGGCAGCTCGCTCTACACGCTCGGGCTGGAGAAGGAGGGCATCAAGGTGAGAATGTTCACATCCTACATACTCGACGCGGTCCGAGTAGGGGAGGTGATGACCAGGAGAGTAGTGACCATACGACACGACGCACCATTCACCCTCGTAGAGACCATGTTCGAGGAAAACCCCTACGGAGGATACCCCGTAGTCAACGACGCCGGGGAACTCGTTGGGATAATAACAAGGACCGACGTGGAGAGAGCAAGGAAAACCTACACCAGAGAAGAGCTAGCCAAGCTACGCGCAATAGACATAGCAACCAAGGACCTAGTAGTAGCATACCCCGACGAAACCATCAGGGAAGCACTAGAGAAAATGGAAGCCAGAGACATAGAGAGACTCCCAGTAGTCGAGAGAGGCAACGAGAAGAAGCTAATAGGAATCATAACCCTGAGAGACATCGCCAAAGCAATAAAATTAGCCATGGAGAGAGAAGAAGCACCCTAACATCCCCACAAGACCAACCCCAAATCCACCTCTTATTCACTTTAATTCTATCGCGGAGATACGAGTGAGAGTGAAGGGTTTGGGTTGTTCCTTGTTGTTACTTGATGGGGTTGGTTAGTAGCTCCGCTATGTAGGTGGCATGGTCTGCTATTCTCTCGACGTGTCGGGCGAATAGTGCTTGTATTGCGGTGTTTCTCGGTATGGGGTCTTGGTTTAGCTTCTTGAGTGACTCCTCGTAGTACTTGTCTATGTCCTTGTCCGCCTTCTCCACCTCGTTGGCGAGCCAGGTGTTCTCCTCTAGCAGCGCCTTGACTGCGTTGCTCGTCATTTCCCTGGCTTTCGCTAGGGCGTCGAGGTTGACGCCTGCCTCTCTGAGGGGGCCTGTGGCTTCGTCTAGCCTTGCTATCTCCCTGAGGTACCGTGCGATCCTGTAGAGGCTGTAGGATGTCCTGATGTAGCCCTCCGCCCTGGCTAGGTCCCTGCCTAGGGGCTGCCACCTGGCAATGTAGAGGAGTGACTCTATGGCGGTGTTCAGCCTAAGCTCCTCTATTAGGGCCAGCTTCTCGTCAACCGCGTCTAGGCTCAGCCTCCTCCCCGCCTTGATGGACTCTAGTATTTCCCCGAAGAACTCGTCCACGCGGGCGTGGAGCCTTGCTATGAGGTCCTTTATCCTCGCCTCGGCCTCCCGTGGCGTGGCCATCAGAGCTCACCCCTGAAGTACATGGCTGTGAGCTTGTGGGTCGGGTTAAGCGCTAGGTCCCTCGTCTTCCCGAACTCCACGAGCCTCCCCTCGTATATGAAGGCTGCGTAGTCGCTCACCCTGAGGGCCTGCTGGGGGGTGTGGGTTACGAGTATAACCGTCACCCCCTCCTCGACCGCTATCCTCCTGATGGACTCCTCGAGTTTCCTCGCGTTCTGCGGGTCGATGTTCGCGGTGGGCTCGTCTAGGAGGAGGAGCCTGGGCTTCAGCGCGAGCGCCCTGGCGAGGGCGAGCCTCTGCTGCTGGCCGCCGCTCAGCTTCGTCGGGGGGTCGCGGAGCCTGTCCTTGACCTCGTCCCAGAGCATTGCCTCCCTCAGCGCCCACTCGACGATCCTGTCTAGCTCCTCCCTGCTCTTCGCCAGGCCGTGGAGCCTCGGGCCTATGGCGACGTTGTCGTAGATGCTCATGTGGGGGAAGGGGTTGGGTGTCTGGAAGACCATCCCGATCATCCTCCTCACCCTGTAGGGGTTCGCCTTGTACACGTCGACCCCGCAGACGACTATGCGGCCCTCAACCCTGGCCCCCGGGACGTGGTCGAGCAGCCTGTTTATCGCCCTGAGCAGCGTGCTCTTCCCGCTCCCGCTGGGGCCCATCACGGCGAGCACGCTGCCAGGGGGCACCTTGAGGCTCACGTCCTTGAGGATCCTCCTCTCCTCGTACCAGACGCTGACCCCCTCCAGGGAGACACCGCAGGCCCTGCCCTGCACTAGAGCCTCACCTCCCTCACCGCCAGCCTAGCCGCGGCCTGGATGGCTAGGAGGATCAGGATGAGCACGAGCGCGGCCCCCCACGCGACCTGCCTCATGTTCTCGTAGGGAGCCATAGCGTAGTCGTAGATGAGGAGGGGGATGGCGTCCCCCGGCCCGAGGGGGTTCAGGTTCAGCTCCACCCTCGCCCTGCCGAGTGTGAAGAGGAGGGGGGCGGTCTCGCCGAGGGCCTTCGCGAGGCCGAGGATGAACCCGGTCATTATCCCCCTCCTCGCTATGGGGACGACCACCTTGAAGGCGGTCTGCGCCCTCGTCATCCCAATGGCGTAGCCTGCCTCCCTGTAGGTTGGGGGCACGCTCCTCAGGGCGCTCTCCACGTAGGTGGTGACGTAGGGCAGCATGACCAGGGCGAGGGCGAGGGACCCGGCTAGTATGGAGGGCTTCCCGAGGGGCACCACGAGCACTGCGTAGATGAACATGCCGACGAGCACCGTGGGCACCTCGAGCAGGCTCCTCGAGAGCACCCTCACGATCCTCCCCGGGATGCTGGAGGGGAACTCGACGGCGAGCAGTGCAGCCATGAACGCTGGGGGTATGCCTATGAGCGTGGAGAGCGCCGCTAGCTCCAGGCTCCCGGTGAGGCTCGTTAGGATCCCGTAGACCCTGTCGCCCGGCGGCGGCGGGGTCTCGGTGAAGAACTTCACCCCGGCCCTAGCTATGACGGAGCCGCCCCTCACCAGGGCCTCGGCTACGAGGTGGAGCAGCGGCAGCACCGCGGCCACCGCCAGGGCCAGCACTAGGGCCTTGGCGGCGTAGTCCATGGCCTCACGCCTGTCTACCCGCAATGCTCCTCACCCTATCCATCATCGACACTCCCAGCCAGTTGAGGGCGAGGCCTAGCACGAGCAGGATGAGGCCGCCCGCGAAGAGGACCTCGGTCATCAGCGGGTAGTAGGGGGCGTTGCCGAACTGGTTCGCTATCAGCGCCGAGATCGTGTAGGCGGGGGCGAGGAGGCAGTGCGTCAGGGAGAAGCTGTTGCCGACGACGAGGGAGACCGCAACCGTCTCACCCGCGGCCCTCCCGAAGCCCAGGAGGGCGGCCGAGACTATGGCCGGCTTCACCATGCCGAGCATGAGCCTCACGTACTGGTACCACGCGGCGCTCACGGAGAGGGCGGCCTCCTTGAGGTGCCAGGGTATCATCCTGTAGGCCTCCCTCACCAGGGCGAACATGTACGGGGTCACCATGAAGCCGAGGAGTATCCCAGCGGTTAGGAGGCACTCGCCGCTGAGGGGCCTGCAGGAGAAGAGCGGCAGGAAACCGAGCTTCTCGTGGAGGGGCTTGTACAGGTGCTCCCTCAGGAAGGGGGCTAGGACGTCGACGCCCCACAAGCCGAACACCACCGTGGGCATGCCGGCGGCCGCGTCGCTCAGGAAGACGAGCGCGTCCCTGAGCCTCGCAGGCGCCAGCTCCTCCACCGCTACGACGAGGGAGAGGCTGAGGGGGACTGCGACGGCTAGCGCTATGCCCGCGGAGACCACGGTGCCGTAGATCGCTGCGAGCAGGCCGTACTCTCCGGGGCCCGACTCGCTGGGCTTCCACACGTTCCTAGTGATCAGGCCTAAGCCGTAGTGCCTCAACGCGGGCGCCGCCTTCCAGAGGATAACCGCTACCAGCAGGAGGAGGGCGGCTAGGATAAAGTAGGCGAACGGGACTAGGGTGTAGTAGTAGAGGCGGTCCTCCCGCGGGGCGGCGCTCACCCGCCACACCCCGGGGGGTTACTCCCGGGCTACCCCTTCGCTTTAATCAGGTCTAGCGCCTTGAGGTTGAACTGGCGCACGTTCTCCGGTATCGGGATGTAGCCCTCCACGATGTTTCCCTCGCTCTGGCCCACGGTGTTAATGTACTCTATGAACTTCTTGATGGCCTCGACCTTCTCCTTGGGGTACTCGGTCCAGAATATTAGGAACGTCTGCCCCGCTATCGGATACGCCTCTGGGTCGGAGGAGTAGACCATGTAGTCCAGGAACCCGCTGAAGTCGTCCAGGGGGCTGTCGGGGAGCTTGGCGGCCGCCGCAGCCCTCTGGATGGCCTCCCTCGTCGGCAGCACGAAGTTGCCCGCGGCGTTCTGGATCGCCGCCATGGGGAGGCCGGCGTTGATGGCGTAGGACCACTCGACGTAGCCTATGCTGTAGGGGGTCGACTTGAGTATGCTGGCGACGCCCTCGTTGCCCTTGCCTCCCACGCCCCTGCCCGTGGCGTCGACGGGCCAGTCAACGGTCTTACCCACTAGGTCCTCGGGCCACACGTCGGGGGCCACCTTGTGGAGGAAGAACGTGAATATGTTGGTCGTCCCGCTAGCGTCGGACCTGTGCACGGCCACTATCTCCTCGTGGGGGAGCTTGACGGCGGGGTTCAGCTGCGCGATCGCGGGGTCGTCCCAGTACTGGATCTCCCCCTTGTAGATGCGGGCCAGCACCTCGCCCGTGAAGTTGAGGCTTACGTCGCCGATCTCTGGAATGTTGTACACAACCACCACTGCCCCCAGGATCACCGGCATCTGTATGACCTTACCCTGGTACTGCTGCCAGAGGTCGTGGGGTAGCGGGGGGTCGCTGGCGCCGAAGTCCTTAAGCCCCTTGATGAAGTTTGAGACCCCGGCGCCGCTGCCGACGCTCTCGTACTCCACGATCAGCCACGGGTACTGGGACTTGATCTGGTCGGCCCAGGCGTACATCTGCGGCGCGATGAAGGAGGAGCCGGAGCCGGTTATCGTCACCTTCTCGTGGGTGCCGCCGGCCTGAGCGGTGGTTGTAGTCGTGGTTGCTGCCTGGGTGGTGGTTGCCGTGGCCGTGGTCGTGGCGGTGGAGCCGCCCGAGGAGAAGAGTCCGGCCGCGGCGGCAGCCAGCACTATCAGGATGACCGCCGCCACTCCGCCTATGATCAGGGTCCTCTGGTCCAATGCATCCACCAAGCCCTCCGGGGCCCGGCGGGTTGGCTTAAATGATGCTTGTACTAGTTTTATTAGCGTTTAAGTAGCTACTTAGGAGTGTAAGGAGTAGTACTTGGGTGCTAGTAGTGGAGGGGAGCGGCGCCCCCGGGAGGCTCTCGGAGAGGAGCGTCATACAGGTCGGGGACTCCGCCCTCGCCGTGACCCTGCCGAGCTGGTGGGCGAGGCTCCACGGGTTGAGGGCTAGGATGAAGGTCGGCGTCGAGGTTATGGCCGACGGCTCGCTGAGGATAGTCCCGAAGGGCGCCGGCGCCAAGGGCCCCCTCTCCAGGGTTATCCGCGTCGGCGAGGAGGCAAGCGAGGGCAGCGTGGTCAGGGAGGTTGTAGCCTCCTACCTGGCCGGCTTCACGAGGATCAGGGTCGAGTACCCGCCGAGCCTCTACCGGAGGATCTCCTCCCTCAGGCCCGTGCTCGAGGAGACCATGCTGGGCTTCACCCTGGTCGAGGAGGGCCTGGGGTACATGGAGTTCTACGTCACCGTCGACCCGGGCTTCATAAGCTTCTGGGAGGCGGTGGGTAGGGCGTTCAAGGCTACGCTCTCCATGCTCAGGGACGCCATCAACGCCGCCGAGCTGGGGAGCGTGGAGTCGCTCAAGGGCATCCCGGAGAGGGACGTGCTGGTCGACAGGCTCTACCTCTACGCCGGCAGGATGGTTAACAGGGTCCTCCTAGGCCTCGAGCCCTTCCAGACCCTGGGCCTGAGGAGCCTGGCGGAGGCGCCGTTCCTAGTCATGGCGGTTAAGAGCATTGAGAGGGTTGCAGACCACACCGCCCTCATAGCCGAGAACTCCGCCAGGCTCCTATCCGCGGGGCGGGGGATCCCGGGCGAGGTGCTTTCGATGGTGAAGGAGTCGTGTAAAGCCTTCGAGACCTCCGGGAGGGCGCTGATCAGCATGAGCAGGAAGGCTGCTGAGAAGGCTGCGGAGATTATAGACAAGTACCAGGCCAGGGGGATGCCGGGCGCCACTAGCCCCCTGCCCGAGGCGGCTCTAATAATCGACTCCGCCAGGAGGATCCTGGCCTACAGCCTGGACATAGCGGAGATCGTGATCGACCTGGAGAGCATAAGGCAGGCCATGGGATCCCTGCCAGCGCGCGGTAAAGAGTAGCCGGGGCGGCGGGGAGGCCCCGCGGGGTGGTGGTGCGCTAGCTGCCCCCTAGCCTCTTGTGTATCGGGAGCTCCTCCGGCTCGTAGTCGGAGAGCTTGCCCTCGATGAAGTCCTGGTAGCCCTGGAGGTCTAGGAGGCCGTGGCCGCTGAAGTTGAACGCTATGACTATCCTCTTACCCTCCTCCCTCGCCTTGATCGCCAGGTCTATCACGGCCTTCACGGCGTGGGCGGTCTCCGGGGCCGGCACTATGCCCTCTAGCCTGGCGAAGAGGGAGGCGGCGGCGAAGACCTCAGTCTGGTGGTAGGCCACGGGCTCGACTATGCCGTGGTTCACGAGTATGCTCAGCGTCGGCGCTACGCCGTGGTACCTCAGGCCGCCGGCGTGTATGGGGGGCACCTTGTACTCGTGGCCTACCGTGTGCATCTTGAGGAGGGGGGTTAGGCCCGCGCTGTCGCCGTAGTCGTAAGTGTAGGCTCCCCGCGTCATTGAGGGGCTCGCCCTCGGCTCGACGGCTATGAACCTGGAGTCGCTCGACCCCTTGAGCCTGTCCCTCACGAAGGGGTAGGTGAAGCCGGCGAAGTTGCTGCCGCCCCCCACGCAGCCAACGAATACGTCGGGGTAGACGCCTGCCTCGTCGAGCTGCTTCCTTGCCTCTAGGCCTATGACTGTCTGGTGGAGGAGGACGTGGTTGAGCACGCTCCCGAGGCTGTACCTGGCCTTCTCGTCGGAGAGGACGTCCTCTATCGCCTCGCTAATCGCTATCCCGAGGCTCCCGGGGTGCTCGGGGTCCTCGGCGAGGAACCTCCTCCCCACGCTGGTCCTGTCGCTGGGGCTGGGGTACACCTCGGCGCCGTAGAGCTGCATGAGCGTGCGCCTGTACGGCTTCTGCTTGTAGCTGCTCCGCGTCATGTATACCCTGACCTTCAAGTCGAAGTAGGCCCCGGCGATGGCTAGGGCTGAGCCCCACTGGCCCGCCCCAGTCTCGGTTACCAGCCTCTCAATCCCCTGCTCCTTGTTGTAGTAGGCCTGGGCCAGCGCGGTGTTGACCTTATGGCTCCCCGTAGGCGTGACGCCCTCGTACTTGTAGTAGATCTCAGCCGGGGTGCCGAGGTACTCCTCGAGCCTCCTGGCCCTGAAGAGGGGCGTAGGCCTCCTAGCAAGGGCGACGTAGGCCTCGCGGACCTTCGGGGGTATGCTGATGAACCTCTCCATGGAGGTCTCCTGCCTCACAAGCTCCCGGGCGAATATCCTCTCGAGGCTCGCCGGGTCGACGGGCTCGCCCGTGCGCGGGTCAAGCGGCGGAGGCACCCGCTCCGGCAGATCCGGGAGGATGTTGTACCACTCGGTAGGAACCTCCGAGGGGGAGAGGTCGAACCTCAGGGAGTCTAACGCCATTGGTGCTCCATCAACCCCACCAGGAGGGGCCGGGAAGAGCAGCCCACTGCCTAATAAGGATTACCCCCGCCCATGCACCGCTCCCCTCCCCCCGGGGCCACGGCGGTCGAGGAGCGTTAGCCTCCGTGGGCGGGCCTCGGCTTGCTGCATTCCCCTTGGGGGATTCCATATATTGCGGCCCTTATGCTTGCGGGGCCCTGCCTCTGGGGTCAGCCTTCGGTGGTGCGCTGGGGTTGCGGTTGAGTGCTGGGCCGGCGTACTCTCTAGCGGTCTTCACCTACATGTTCAACGTTGGCAGCGTGGGGTTCTGGCTCCCCCTCTACGCTCGCGGGCTCAGCTTCAGCTACACCGAGGTCACGGGGCTCGCGGCCGTCTACTTCACCGTGCTCCTAGCCGCTGTGCCAGCCGCGGGGGTGCTGGCTGACGTCACCGGCAAGCCCAGGGGGTTCACTGTGGCCGGCATGGCCCTCTTGGGGGCCGCGTCGGTCGAGCTGGCCCACGCCACCTCCTTCCCCGCCCTCGCGGCCCTGAGGGGCCTTCAAGCCCTTGGCTCCGCCATGGCGTTCCCAGTCTCGGTGGGGGCCCTCACGAGGATCTTCGGGGTCGGGGAGGGGGTCAAGCTCTCCGCCGCCCTCCAGGGCGCGGGCATGGCGTTCGGAGCCTTCGTCGCCGGGGTTCTATACGAGCACGCCGGCTGGCCGGCCGTGGCCTACTCCTACGCCGCCCTGGCCCTGGCCACGGCTGCGGTTGTAGCGGCCTCGGAGCCTCCACCACGGGCCCCAAGGCCTGTCGGGGTCAGGGGGGTCTTGGAGGCCCTGAGGAAGGCCCCGCTGGGCGTTAAGGCTGTGCTAGCCGTCCTCGTGGCGAGGAACACCTTCGCCACGGGGGCTTTCAGCGTGCTCTCCATCATATTCTCCAGGATGGTGGGCCTCCCAACGCTCCTCACCGGCGTGGCGCTAGCCGTGAACCCCGCCGTTCAAGCACTCTCCGCAGGCCCCTCCTCGAGGATAGCTCGCAGGAGGGAGGTTACGGCGTACTCCCTCGGCATAGCCCTCACGGGTGTCACGATGTACCTGTACTCGGCCGCCTCCGGGGTTGCGGATGCCGTTGCCGCCCAGGCGCTCCAGGGCTTCTCCTACGCCCTCATCAACGTCTCGGCTAACAGGTACATAATATCGAGGATGCCGGCTGAGGCGAGGTACACCGCGGCCAGCCTGTTCCCCCTAGCATTCAACGGGGGGTGGATCACGGGGAACCTAATCGCGGGCCCCTTCATGGACGCGCTGGGAGTTAGGGCCTGGCTTCACGTAGCTGGCGCCGGCTGCCTCCTCCTCGGCTTAACATCGCTCGCCGCGCTGCGGGCCGTAGAGGCCCGGGCGCGCCTCCCGGTGAAGCACCAGCCCTGGAGGGCAGAGCCGTGTGGGAGTTAGGATAGGAGTTAAAGAGGTGCAGGCGCGGCTAGATACCCTTCAGGAGCCGCCCCCACGCCTTAACGGCCTAACGGGTGTGGGGGCTCCGGGCGCCGCGGGCGCCTTCGAGGGGTGGCTTCAAGGTTTGAGGGTAGGCTTCGTCTCCAGGTACCCCCCCGTGCACTGCGGGGTGGGAGAGTATACCCGGATGCTGGCGGGGAGCCTTAGGAGCGTGGCGCCCCACCTGAGGGTCGTGGTTTACTCGACGTACGAGGCCGGGAGGGAGCCCTACGAGGACCGGGCGCACGGGGTGACGGTTAGGCCCTCCTACGAGAGGCTCTCCGGCGACTTCACGGGGGTCCTCGACGCGCTGGCCGAGGACGGGGGAGTTGAAGTCCTCCACGTCCAGCACGAGTACGGCATTCAGGGGGCGAGCGAGTCCCTCGTGGAGGCGCTGCTCGAGGCTAAGAGGGAGAGGCTCGCCAGGCTGGTGGCCATCACGATGCACACGGTCTACCACCCCCTCAGCGGTATGGATGAGGCCCTCAGGTTCCAGAGGCTCATAGGCGAGCTGGACCTGGTGGTGGTTCACAGCCACCTCCAGGAGTACGAGCTACAAGTCCAGGGGGTGCCCCCCTGGAAGATCCACCGGGTCCCCCATGGGACCCTGATAAACGAGTACCTAGGCTACCCGCGGGGGGTTCTGCTCAAGAGCCTGGCGGAGGAGGTTGGCCTCGACCCCGGCAGGCTTAGGGGCATGACTCTAGCCATCCCCGGCTTCCTCAGGCCCGATAAGGGCCTCGACGTCCTCGCCGAGGCTCTGAAGAAGCTGGAGCCCGGGTGGGCTACCGTCGTCGTGGCCGGGGAGGTCCGGAGCGGGGAGACCGTTAAAGCGCTGGAGGGCCTGGAGTCCCTGGTCCTGATAGAGAGGTACCTGAGCCACGACCAGATCTTGAAGCTAGCCGCGCTCGCCGATGCCGTGCTCCTCCCCTACAGGGACAAGCCCGGGGCGTACGCGGTGAGCGGGATCCTGCACCTGAGCATGGGGAGCCTGAAGCCCATCATAGGCACGAGGGTCCCCAGGCTATTCGAGCTGTACCAGCTAGCCCCCGGCCTCACCGTCCCCCCGAGGGATCCCGACTCGCTAGCCTGGATCCTCAGGTGGCTCAGGGAGAACTACGACCAAGCCTCATCCTTCATGTCGAGCGTCTACGCCTACGCGGCGAAGACCCAGTGGCCCAGGGTGGCGAGGAGGCACCTGAGCATCTACCGGGCCCTACTCGAGGGCTGGAGGCACGGGAGCCTGGCCCACACGGGCTTCTACGACTGGTGAGGCCCCGCTGACTTAATTACCGCCCGCCGAAGGGCCTGCCCCCAGCGCCGCGGGGCCGGGAGAGGGTGATGAAGGGCTTCAAGGCGGCTTTCACGGCTGCGCTCGCCGTGTTCACCCTAGGCTTCATCGCCGGGCTCTCGGAGCCCAGCGAGTGGGTCGTGGAGCTGGTTCAAAGGGAGGTGGCGGGGAGGGTTGCGCTCTCCTTCTGGCCGATCTACGCCCACAACCTGAAGGCCGCCGGCTTGATCTACCTGGCCTCAATCCTGTACGTAGGCCTGGCGCTCGTGCTGGTGAACGGCTACATCGCGGGGGCTGTCGCGGCGGTCGCGCTGGGGAGGGGGCTGACCCCGCTCCAGGTGGCCGCCGCGCTCGCTCCACACGGGGTCTTCGAGGTGCCCGCGCTCCTAGCCTCCTCGGCGGCGGGGATGGTGACGGTGGACTACCTGAGCAGAGGGTTGAGGGGGGCGGCTAGGCTCGCCCTCACGCTCGCAGCGGTAGCGGCGCTGCTCGCGGTCGCGGCGTTCGTGGAAGCCTACGTGACGCCCCTCGTCATGGGGCTCGCGGGGGCTGGCGCCTCCCTCCAGGGCTAGGGGGACTCGAGCCCCAGCCTCCTAGAGGCGTTCAGGAACGCCAGCCCCACCAGCCTGTCGCCGGTGACGTAGGCTATGACGTCGTCGTCAACCATTATGGCCTCCTCCGCCTCCTCCCTCCCAAAGTGCACGTAGATAGTGTCCGAGACCCTGTCGTACTCTATCCACACCTCCCTCAGGTTGGCCACCCTCAAGCCGCCCAGCCTATCCAGGGCTTCCTCGAAGTCCCTGAGCCTGTCCTCTCCGCTCAAGCCGGGGATCCCCTCCAGGGGCCGCTGGGGCGGCGCTTGCCGGGCGTTAAGTGCTACCGCCACGCATCGGCGGGGACCATGGAAAGATATATATAGCATTACTATATGTGTTGAGTCAAGATATGTGGTGACGGTGGTGGGCGCCTCCGAGTGGACAGCGAGGAGGGCCTGGGTCGTTATAGCTCTGTGGGTAGTCGTGGCGCTGCTCTCCGCCCCGCTAGCGTCGAAGCTGAACGACGTCGTGGTGACCGAGGAGAGGGGCATGCTCCCCGAGAACGTGGAGAGCATCAAGGCCCAGGAGGCCATCGCCAGGGTCAACGGCGGGGCGAGCGCGGAGCCGAGCGCGATAATAGTGGTTGACGGCGTCGAGGTTGGGCCAGACCTCTACTTCGAGATAGCGGGTGACTGGGGCAAGGTCAGGTGGGGCGGGGCGAACCACACCAGCTGGGTCGACGTGGCGGGCGCCGTGTACTCCAAGGCGCTCGAGGGCTACCTCCAGGCGGTCAACGGCACGGTGGCGGCGCTCGAGGGCTACAGGGCCCTCTGGCTCGCCACGCTCAACGCCACGAGCCAGCTCCGGGAGCTCGCCGGGCTGGTTAACGCCACTGCATCCCTGGCTGCGAGGGCTGACGAGGCCTACGCCGGCTACTACCAGGCCCTCGCGGGCCTCGCGAGCGCCACGCCCCAGCTCCTCAACGCCCTCCAGGGCGCGGTGCTCCTCTGCGGCGACGTCTCCAGGCTCTACGCCTCCACGCTCTTCGACGTGGTGAGGGCGGAGTTCCTCCTGGAGAACGCTACTAGGGCGTACGAGGAGGGGGTGCTCACCGACGACGATGTCGCGAGGGTGGTGGAGGCGTCCAACCTAACCGAGCTCGGGATCCCGCCCCTGAGCCCCGACCTGGTGAGGGCGGTCTTCAACTACACCACTAGCATCGGGGGGCCCGGAGCGTTCAACAACACCCACGCAGCCCGCCTGGCGGGCTTGATACTCGAGGAGAGCCCGGTCCTGCCCGCCGAGGCTAAGAGCTACGTCGGCCTGCTAGCAGCAGCTGCCTCGGAGAGGCTAGCCGGGATCCCGGACCTGAGGGGCCTCCCGGCCCAGGGCCCGCAGGGCGTGGCTGAGCTCTACAGGGTCGTGTGGAGCGTCGTGGCGGATGCCAGGCTCGACGCCATAGAGAGGTACGGGGCGGCGCTCGCGGAGGAGCGGGGATCCCCCCTGGTCGCGCTGGCCTACGAGGAGCTGGCGGCGAGGAACTGTAGCAGCGGCGCGGTGGCCGAAGCGCTCAGGGCTGCGTACGCGAGGTACCTGGAGTCCACCGGGATCCCGCCCCTGGCAGCCGAGGCGCTTGCAGCCGCGGCGGCCCAGGGCAACGCCTCTAGGGAGGTAGCGGCGAGGGCCGCGCTCGCCACGGTCGCCGCCGGGGCAGCCGCCCAGGGCGCCCCCGGCTTCCTCGTCGAGGCGCTCAACTCCACCAGGGCGGTCGAGGTGCTACTCGAGCTCGACCCCAACGCCTCGGGGGCTATCGCCGGGGATCCCCGGCTGGCGCTGGAGGCTGCCGCTAGGATCCTCGAGCCGCTCGCGGGCCAGTGGGGCGTCAGCCCCGAGGTGATTAGGAGCCTGGCCGCCGGCGGGGACCCCGAGGAGCTGGCAGTCGAGCTGGTCGCGTCGAGGGCCCCCGCCGAGGCGAGGCCGCTGCTCGACTACTTCAAGGCCAACGGCGTCCCGGAGGGTGAGGACGAGTTCCTCGAGGCGGCGAGGCAGGTGCTGGCCAGCCAGCTAGCCGGGCAGCTCGCCCAAGCCGGGATCCCGGCGAGCGCCGCGGGAGCCGTGGTGGACGCGGCGCTGCGCGTATACCGGGGTGAGTCCACCCCCGAAGCGGAGGCCTCCAGGCTAGCCGCCGAGGCCCTCAAGGCGGCGTGGCCGAGCCTGGAGGAGGAGCTTAGGGGCGTCCTAGTCTCACGCGACGGGAGGGCGTTCCTAGTCCTCCTATTCAACGCCGGCTACGAGGACGCGGAGAGGGTCAAGGCCGACATCAGGAGCCTCTTCGAGTCCCACGGCTACACCGTCGACGTGAAGGCGACGGGCGGGGTGGTTACGGAGAAGCAGATGAGGGAGGCCGCCCTGGAGGACGTGGAGAGGAGCGACAGGTACAGCATGATCCTGGTGCTCGTGATCCTCGCCCTAATCCTGGAGAGCGTGGTGGCGGTGCTCCTGCCCTTCACCGGCATAGGGCTCGGCCTAGCGGCCGCCCTAGGCCTCGCCTACGTCCTCGCCAAGGACGGAGCGATCACTGTGACGAGCATGTCTAGGACCATAATGTTCTCGACGGGCCTCGGCCTCGGGATAGACTACGCCACCTTCATAGCCAGGAGGTTTAGGGAGGAGCTTGCGGTGAGGAGGGACCCGAGGCTCGCTGCAGCCGCCGCCCTCAGGGCCAGCGCTAGGCCCGTGCTCGCCGGCGCCGCCACCGCGGCGATAGGCTTCGGGAGCCTCGGCCTCGCCTGGGACTTCCCCTTCCTCAGGAGCATCGGGGAGAGCGTGCCCCTAGCCATAGCCCTCGTCGTCGCGGCGAGCCTCACGTTCATCCCAGCCCTCCTCGCCCTCGTGGGCGGCTCCAGGATCCTCTGGTGGCCAAGGCACCCCTCCAACGGCGGGGGCTCCAGGGCCCAGCGGCGGCCCGGGGCGCTCGGCGCTCTCGCCACGAGGGGCGCCCCGGTGCTGGTGGCGCTCGTGCTCGTAGCTCTAGTGCCGGCGGTCTACGTGCACGCGGGCTTCAAGGGGAGCCACGACCTGACGATCATGATGCCCGAGGGCGTGGAGAGCCTCGAGGGGCTCAGGCTCATAAACGAGAGGTTCGACCCCGGCGTGGTCTACCCCATCTACGTGGTCCCCTCGAGCCCCGGCAAGGCTGGGGAGGTAGCGGAGGCCCTCAAGGGCCTCAGCTGCATATCCAGGGTTGAGGTCTACAACGCCAGCGGCGGGGCCTACGTAGTCGCAGTGCCCTCGGTGAACCCGCTCTCCTCGGAGGGCGTCGAGTGCGCGAGGCAGGCCAGACGGGCCGCACACAGCGTCGACCCGGGAAGCCTCGTGGGCGGGATGGCGGCGGTCAACCTTGACCTCGAGGAGCTGCTGAACGAGAGGTTCTACCACAGGGTCCTCCCCGCGGCGGTGAGCCTGATGTTCGCCTCGATGCTCCTAGCCTACGGCGGCGTCGCCGTCGCGCTGGCAGCCGTCGCAGCCGTGGCGATCGCGGCGGAGTACTCGATAGCCCTCACCATCTACTACTTCCAGAGCGTGGAGGGATCCCCGGTGCCCTGGTACCTGCCGATAACAGTGTTCACCGCCATACTGGGCGTTGGGATGGACTACAACAGCTTCTCCATAAGCAGGGCGGCCGAGGAGTGCCTGCGCGAGTGCAGCAGGGAGGCGGTTGCGAGGGCCGTCTCCAGGGCGGCTAGGCTGGTGCTCGGCCTGGCGGCCATAATGGCTGGAGCCTACGGTGGCCTGGTCCTCAGCAAGACGCCGGGCCTCAGGATGACGGGGGCGTCGCTGGCGCTGGGAGTGATCTTTGCGGGGATACTGGCGGGGGTAGCATTAACCCCGGCCCTCATAGCGTTAATGGGCAGGGGAGCGTGGTGGCCGTGGGGGCCGAAGGCGGAGGTGGAGGAAGCCGGGTGAACGTGGCGTGCGACCCCGTCAGGCTTAGGCTCCGCTTCATGATACTAACCCTGCTAGCCGTTAAGCCCAGCCACGGCTACGAGCTGAGCAAGACGATTGAGGAGATCACCCTCGGCAACGTCAAGGCCAGCCCCGGCAGCCTCTACCCCCTGGCTCCGCGAGCTCTCCGAGGAGGGCCTAATCGAGGAGGAGGCCGTGATCGAGTCGGGCAGGCTCAGGAAGGTCTACAGGCTAACCGATAAGGGATGGAGCGCTCTCGCCGACGCGCTCGACGTAGCCAAGGCCATCACGGAGAACATGCTGCACATAATCAACCTCGCCGCCGAGAGGGTTAGGGCCAGGAGCGCCCAGGGCACCCGGAAGCCGTGCGTGCCGGCCGAGGTGCTAAACCACCTCTACAGGCTGGAGGAGACGGTGAAACGCCTGTCCAGGGCGCTTGAGGAGAGGGCGTGCAGGGAGGAGGGGTCCTGAAGGGCCGGGCGGCCTCGGCGCGCCCACGCCAACCCTGGGGCCCCGTTAGGGTTTTCCGGGCTCACCTGACTCCTGCGGTGTCGAGGATCGCGTCCAGAAGCTCCGCTAGGTCCCCGGGGCTGTAGCCCAGCCCGGGCTCCTCGAGCACGGGGAGGTCGAACGCCGCGCGGGGCCTCGCCAGGCGCACGGCCTCGGAGGCCCTGATGAGGTGGGGCGAGCCGAGGCTGCCCGCCACGCTGACCGCCCTCGAGTACCTGTCCCCGCTGAGGACGGCCGCCTTGCCTGGCGCCACCGCCACGACTACGTTTGCCGTGAGCGAGAGCGGGGTTGGGGCTGCGACGTCGGACTGGGACTCGATGACCACCGCCTCCCGCCTGTCGAGGATCGCCTTCAGGCAGGAGTCGGCCTGGGCGAGGGAGCCGGGGCCCAGCAGGCCCTCCATTAGCTCGTCCCCCGCCCTCACAGGCTCCGGCTTGAGGGCGGAGGCGGCCTCCTCGATCCTCCTGGCCCAGAGCCCGGGCAGCCTCCTCGCCGCCTCGGTGTTGACTGCTTGCAGCGTGCTCTTACCCCTCCCCCCGCAGGCTGTGAGCCTCGCCGCGACCGCCCTCAGGTGGAGGGGCAGATCGCTCGTGGTCACCCTCCACTCCGACCTGGAGGGGTCCACCGGTGCCAGGAGGACGGCGAGCGGGTTGACCTCGTCCAGGGGATCCTCGGGCTCCGCCGCCCTCGCCAGGGCGACGGCGTCCCCGCTGACGACGATGCCGAGCCTCTCAACCTCCCTGAGCACCCACGGGCTCCTCCAGAGGTCGACCCCGCCCACGGGCTTGGAGACGCCCACGTCGAACCCCATCCGGGCCAGGCCGCCCGCTATCCCGGCTGCGAGCGTGGTCTTCCCGGAGTCCACGGGTTCAAGGCCGACCACGAGCACCACGAGCCTCGCCGCCACCGCGGCCCCCCAGGGTACCCCAGGGGGCCGGGCGGGGCCTATCGTGGTTAAGGGCGCCCGGGGGGAGGGCGTGGGCTAGGAGACCAGGGTCCCCTCGCGGGCCTCCCCGAGGACTAGCCGCTTCAGCCTCTCCGGGTCGCTGCCGTCGATGAAGTAGAGCCTGACCCCGCTCCTCCTAGCCATCGAGAGGGCGACGTGGTCGAAGAGCTCGTAGCCCCCGGCGGTCTGGGGCTTCCCGGAGACCACCCTCTCCAGCTCGTCGTAGGAGAGCCTCGCCGCCACCCTGCCCTCGACTATGACGCCGGGGACTCCGCGCAGCAGGTTGACGAGCGGCGCCCTCAACGCCTCCGCGAGGGCGACTGCGACCGCGTTAGTGCTCTGCCCCGGCTGGAGGCCTCCGAGGATGGGGACGAGCCCAGCGGCCACGTGGTCGAGGGCCTCCTCTAGGCTAGCCGGGACCCTGAGGGGGGAGAGGGGCCACAGGGCGGCGGCGAGTGTGAGGGCATTCAGTCTCGCAGCCCAAATGCCGACGACGTCCAGCACCGCCTCGGGGACACCCGCGGCCCTCAGCTCCGAGATCCGCCTCCTCGCAGTCGAGCCACCGCCAACAACCACTGCCAGCGAGACGCCGCGGCGCCTGAGATCCCTAACCACCCCAGCCAGCCGGGCCACGTACCCCTCAGACTCGGCGAGGCTTCCGCTAACCTTAACCACGACCCTCTCGAGGCCAGCCAAAGCCGGGCCCCCAACGCGGGAGCCGGCTCGGGGGGGCTAATTTGGAGGCACGCCGAGGAAGTCCCGCCCCCCGTGGAGGCTCGGCACGCTCGTGTTAGGGCACAGCCCTCCCGGGGGGAGAGGGCTGCCCAGGGTAGTCCCAGGGATCCTCACCGCCCCAACGGCGGGGGGTGGAGCGTCAGCTGTCCTGGCCTCGCTCATCCCGGAGGGGGCTTAGTCGCCGCTTTTAACCCTCGTCACCCGCGGCGCCCCCGCCGCGCCTGAGCGCCTCCCGGATCCCCCCGGGTATTCCCGGGGTCGCACCACCTCTACGAGGTTACCAGCCGCTGGGGGGTTAATTCCTGCTGGGTGCAGTGTGAGGGGGGTGAAGTGGAGTGGCTGCCTCCGACGTTGCCCGAGCGGTTAACGAGCTGGCGTCGAGGCTGCCGAGCCCCAGCTTCGACGCTGGCTACGTCCTAGCGCTCGCCGGGCTGGTGCTACTGGCTGTCTTCGGCGTAGCCTTCCTCGGAATCGTCACTGTCCGGGGGGTAAGGGCTATTGCCAACATGCCGCCGGAGAAGTTCATAGTCTTCACGATCAGCCTGGCGCTAGCCCTCATAGTGGTTGGGGCTCTACTCCCCTAGCCGCGCCGCCCCCGGCTAGGCGGCCTGGGCGGCTGCTCTTTCCTCGAGCTTCCTCTTAACCATCTTCAGCCTCACGAACTCCTCCCTCATCCTCTCGTCCAGCACGGACTTGACGTACTTGATTGCAGCCTCGTAGCTCGGGAGTATGACGTAGTCCAGGGCGTTGATGAGCCTCTGCGTCTCCCTCAGCTCCTCGATGAGCCTCCTAATCATCTCCTCTAGCTCGGCCAGCTTGAGGAGCATTGGGAGGAGCCTCCTGAGCCTCACGGCTGCCTCGAGGAGGTAGGGGCTCACGTCGGGGGGCAGCACGAGTGGGGGCATGCTCTCCTCCACAAGCCTGAACGTGGGGGTCTTCACCGCGAACACAGCCATCATGCCCGTCTGGACCCTCAGACTATCGGGGACCATGTAGGCGGCGGACTCCACGGCCTCCACCCCCATCTCGGCTGCCCCCATGTAGTACGTTGAGTAGACCTCGTCGAGGAGCTTGTACACCTCGCCCTGGTACCTGTTGTACTCCTCGGCCGCGCTCCTAATGTAGTGGAGGAGCACCTCCCTCTTCTCCTCCATAACCCTCCTAATCCTACGGATAACCTTCTCCTCACGCCTAAGCATGATCAAGTTAATCTTAGTCGGCAGCACCCTCCTCGGGTCCACAGCCAAAGCAACCGCCCCCACAGCGCAGCGCCGCTAGTCGAGCAACCGCTTCAGGAAGGCGGCCGCCCCTAGGTTAAAACCTAATCACTAGCCTAAGGGAGTTATTAGCGTCAACGCAGCCGGTCACACCCCGCCGCGGCGAGGGCCCCCTCCAAGCGTTGCCCTCGGGGAGGGGTGTGGCGGCTGGCGGCTAGCGCCGCCCCTTAAGCAGGAGGGCGACGCCCCGGAGCCAGCCGCGCGTTATACGAGTAGAGAAGCAAGCGAGTAGGGAAGGTGGAAATGGGCCCTCTAGGGGGTAGGGGGTTCTAGGCGGTCTTGCCCCTGTACTTGGGGTGGTACTTCTTAACGTACTCCTCCCTTATGTTGGTTAGCTCCTCCTCGGGGAGTATGGAGAGTATCTCCCACGCTATGTCGAGCGTCTCCTCTATCGGCCTGTTCTCCCTCACGCCCTGGTTGAGGAAGCGGCGCTCGAAGGCGTCTGCGAACTTGAGGTACCTCCTGTCCGTCTCGCTGAGGCTCTCCTCGCCGACGACTGCGGCGAGGCTCCTCAGCTCGACGCCCCTGGAGTAGGCTGCGTAGAGCTGGTTGCTCACGTCGCCGTGGTCCTCCCTCGTCTTCCCGGGGCCTATGCCCTCCTTCATCAGCCTAGAGAGGCTCATGAGCACGTCTATGGGCGGGTAGATGCCCCTGTTGTACAGCTCCCTGCTGAGGACTATCTGGCCCTCCGTTATGTACCCTGTGAGGTCGGGGATCGGGTGGGTTATGTCGTCGTTGGGCATCGTCAGGATTGGCATCTGCGTTATGCTGCCCTTCCTGCCCTTCACCCTCCCAGCCCTCTCGTAGATGCTGGCGAGGTCGCTGTAGAGGTAGCCGGGGTAGCCCTGCCTGCCGGGGACCTCCTCCCTGGCGGCGCTGATCTCCCTCAGCGCCTCGGCGTAGTTCGTCATGTCGGTTAGAATGACTAGGACGTGCATGTCCCTCTCGAAGGCGAGGTACTCGGCAAGGGTCAGGGCTGCCCTCGGGGTGACGAGCCTTATCATCGCCGGCTCGTCGGCCAGGTTCACGAACATTGCAACCCTGCTGAGGGCCCCCGTCTCCTCGAAGAACTTCCTGAAGAACAGGTAGTCGTCGTACTTAATCCCGATGGCTGCGAATACTACTGCGAACTCCTCCTCCTCGCCCCTAACCGTGGCCTGCCTGGCGATCTGGGCTGCGAGCGTGTTGTGGGGCAAGCCGCTGCCGCTGAAGATGGGCAGCTTCTGCCCCCTCACCAGCGTGTTCATCCCGTCGATAGCGCTTATACCGGTCTGGATGAAGTCCTCCGGGTACTCCCTCATCGCCGGGTTGAGCGGGGCGCCGTTCACGTCCCTCTTCTCCTCGGCGACGACTGGGGGTCCGCCGTCGATCGGCTCCCCCAGGCCGTTGAAGACCCTGCCCAGCATGTCCTCGCTGAGGGGGATCTCGAGGGGCTTGCGGAGGAACCTCACCTTGCTGCCGGTGGTGGTGATGCCGGTGGTGCCCTCGAACACCTGGACTACGGCGATGTTCCTGTGGACCTCCAGGACCCTGCCCCTCCTCCTCTCGCCGCTCGCGAGTTCGACCTCAACTATCTCGTCGTACCCTATGCCGGAGACCCCCTCAACGACGATGAGGGGCCCCCTGACCTCGGTGACTCGGGAGTACTCCTTAGCCCCTAGGATCCCAGGCGCTCCAAGGGCCATGAAGCACGCACCCCCGGCTAAGCGGCGCCGGCCCTCAGGGACTCGAGGGCCTTGAGAACCTTCTCCCTCAACTCGTCTATAAGCTCTACCCTATCGTTGGGCACCTCGAACTTGGCCCTGACCATGTCCAGGTAGAGCCTGCCCACCGCCTCCCTGATCTCCTTGACTGTGACGCCCGCCTCCACGAGCTCCATGGCCTTGCGGTAGTAGTCTATGATCATCTGGAGGAGCTTGAACTGCTTCACCGGCGGGGTGAACGCGTCCACGGGGTCGAAGGCGTTCTGCTTCAGGAAGCCGTCCTTTATGAGTCTAGCCACGTCTAGGATGAGCTTGTCCTTCTCGTCGAGGCTCTCGGGGCCTATGAGCCTCACTATCTCCTGGAGCTCGCTCTCCCTGAGGAGTATGTTCATCGCCTCATTCCTGTACTCGGCCCACCTCGGGTCGACGTTCTTGTGCCACCACTCGGCTACTAGGTCGGAGTACGCGCTGTAGCTAGTGAGCCAGTTTATCGCCGGGTAGTGCCTGCTGTAGGCTAGCTTCGTGTCGAGCGCCCAGAGCACCTTGATGAACCTCATCGTGTGGCTCGTGACCGGCTCGGTGAAGTCGCCGCCCGGCGGGCTCACTGCGCCCACGACCGTGGCGCTCCCGACCCTGCCGGGGCTGCCCAGCGCCTCCACCCTGCCGGCTCTCTCGTAGAACTCGGCGAGCCTCGAGGCCAGGTAGCTCGGGTAACCCTCCTCCGCCGGCATCTCCTCGAGCCTCCCCGCGATCTCCCTGAGGGCCTCCGCCCACCTGCTCGTCGAGTCGGCGACTAGGAGCACGTCGTACCCCATGTCCCTGTAGTACTCGGCAATCGTTATGCCGACGTAGATGCTCGCCTCCCTCGCCGCCACGGGCATGTTGCTAGTGTTCGCTATGAGCACGGTCCTCTCCATCAGCGGCTTCCCGGTCCACGGGTCCTTGTACTTGGGGAACCTCACCAGGACCTCGGTCATCTCGTTGCCCCTCTCCCCGCAGCCGATGTAGATCACCACCCTGGCGCTGCTCCACTGGGCCAGGCTGTGGAGCGTCACGGTCTTCCCGGTGCCGAAGCCTCCCGGCACCGCCCCGGTGCCGCCCTTCGCCATGGGGAAGAGCGTGTCTATGACCCTCATGCCCGTTATGAGGGGCTCGGTGGGCTCCAGCTTCACCTTGTACGGCCTGGGGACCCTGGCGGGCCACTTCTGGTAGAGCTTGATGGGCACCTTCCCCCTCTCCGTCTCAACCTCCGCGATGGTGTCCTCGACCGTGTACTCGCCCTCACCCGCCACCCAGGAGAGCCTCCCGTGCACGTTGGGCGGGACCATTATGAGGTGTCTTATGAGGCTCGTCTCCTGCACCCAGCCGAGCACGTCGCCGCCCGAGACCTTGTCGCCCGGCCTGAGCTTGAACCCGCCGCTTGGGTCGCCGGGGATGAAGCTCCACTTCCTCTCCCTGTCGAGCGCCGGTACCTTGATCCCCCTCTCGACGAATATGCTCCTCTCAGGCATCTTGGAGGCCAGGACCTCCGCGATCCTGGTGAGGGGCCTCTGGATGCCGTCGTAGATCACGCCAAGGAGTCCTGGGCCCAGCTCGAGGCTCAACGGGCCCCCGGTGCCCTCAACGGGCTCCCCGGGCTTGAGGCCCGTGGTGGACTCGTAGACCTGGATGTATGCCAGGTCGCCGCGGATCCTCGTTATCTCGCCGACGAGGCCCTCCTCGCCCACCCTGACCATCTCGTACATCTGGGCGCCGCTCATGTTCTCGGCGACCACGAGGGGGCCTGCGACTCTAACAATCCTGCCCTTCACGGGCACGAAGCGGCACCTCCAGGGTACCGCGGGCTAGCTGAAGAGTATTTTAGATGCTATGCTTCTGAGCCTTGGCTCAGCCTCCTTGAGCAGGTAGTCCAGCGTGTAGTCCAGGGTCACGTAGCCGTCCTTGGAGCGGGCGATGACTCCTCCAATGATGCTCGCGGGCTCCTTGGAGACCTCGACCCCCTTAAGGCGCTTCGCGATATCCCTTGCGAGGTCCATGTCCTCGGCGGCGACGCTTACCACGAAGCCGCCGTGTGCCTCCGCCTCCGCGGCGACCGCCTCCATAACCCTCCTCATGTACCTCTCGTACCACTCCGCCCCGGCCTTGGCCGCCTTGATCCTCTCCACGACCGCCTCTATGACCTTGTCGAGGTGCCTGCTCTTCTCCTCTGCCAGGGCGGTCCTGAGTTTAAGCTCCCTCTTGGCCCTCTCGCTCCTCAGCTTCTCCATGACCCTCTCGTGCGCCTCGATAGCCTTCTCCTCGGCCTTTACGAGGAGCTTCTCCCTCTTATCCTCGAGCATGCTCAGAGCGGTCCTGCGGGCCTCCTCAAGCTCGCGAAGCGCCTTCTCAAGCTCAGCCCTTACTGCCTCCTCAGCAACCCTGCCCGGGTCCCCGTAGAGCTTGGCCACGACCTTCACCCCACGCCAAGGGCTTTAGCGAGCATCTCTTGCACCCTTAAGGGCTTAGCGGGGGCCCACTTCGAGGCGAGGATTAGGACCTGCGCCCCGAGCTTCGCCGCCTCCCTCCTCAGCGCCTCCTCATCGTCGACTACGTGCCGGAGGACTATGAAGAGAGCGGCCTCCCCCGCCTTCTCCCTGATGACCTTCAGGACGTCGCTGGTCGAGCGGGCCTCCGCGACCGAGAGGCCCGCGGTCCTGAAGAGGGGCAGGGTGTCCCTATCCCCTATGACTACGAGCTTGCCGCCTCCGCGTTGCAACCCAGGCCAGCCCCCAGCAGGTAGGGTAGATTCAGGTGTTTGAAGCTTTTTATCCAGCCAAACCCAGGCAATGCACCCACGGGGTTAGGCCTCATCCCCGAGATGGCGCAAGCCGGTTGGTGAGGTGGCGCTGTTGCTAGTGTCACGTAGGGTTGAGGAGGTTATCGTGGCTGTTCCATACACGTTCTACGATAGGGTAGTCAAGGAGATAGCCGAGGCGGGCTTGATGCAGGTAGCCGAGCCGCCGAGGGAGCTCGGGGTCAGGCCCGACGTCAGCATGATTCAAGCCTTCAACGAGGCCTCGGAGAGGGTGTCGAAGATCGAGTCCTTCTTCCGGGCCATAGGCTTGGAGCCCAGGCTCCTCCGGGGGGTCGAGGTCAGGATTAGCGGCTGGGCCAGCGGGGTTCGCGAGGTAGCCGAGGAGTACTCGGGCCTCGAGAGGGAGTTCGAGGAGGGCCTCTCCCAGATAGAGGAGTTGGAGACGAGGCTCAGGGAGCTCCACTCCATCAGGGAGCTCCTCGAGTCCATAAAGCACGTGGACGCCGACCTGAGGGCCGCCTCCCAGGCCAAGAGGGTGTCCTTCTCGGTGGGTCTCGCACCCGCCGAGGCGGCTGCGTTGGCCGGCGAGATCGCCTCCAGGGAGGGGGTAGTGGTTGCAGTCGATGAGGCCGGCGAGGGGAAGGCGGTCATCGCGGTGGCCGGGGACGGTGTTAGGGTGCTAGTCGCGACCGCCCAGCTCAGGGGCTACGGCTGGTCCCCCCTGTGGCTCCCCGAGTGGATGCCGGGCAACCCGGCTAAGGCGCACGAGGAGGCCTCCAGGGCGGCGAGGGAGATGAGCGAGAGGATAGAGTCTATAAAGAGGAGGCTATCGAGCCTCGCCGACAAGCTGGCCGAGTACTACACCAAGATGTACGTGCTTAGGGAGGTGCTCAGGATCCTAGCCAACACCGCCCGCGTCAAGACGATGGCGTTGATCAGGGGCTTCGTCGACACGAGGGACAGGAAGAAGCTTGAGAGGCTGCTGGGGGACGCGACGGGCGGGGCCTACCTCATGGTGAGCCTCGGCGCTAGGAGGGCCGAGGAGAGGGTGCCGAGCAAGGTCGAGGTGCCCCGCTTCCTGAGGCCGTTCCAGAGGGTGCTGGAGCTATACGGCCACCCCGAGCCGGGTGAGATAGTCCCCACGGTGTTCATGGCCGTGACGATGCCCGTCATATTCGGGCTTATGTTCCCCGACGCGGGCCACGGCCTCCTAGTTATCGCCTTCGCCCTCCTCTACATGGCTAAGAGGAGCAGGGACTGGGGGATCCTCGCTGCTATACTCGGGGCGGCCGGCGTCGTGGGAGGGATCCTCGCGGGCGAGTTCTTCGGCCCCCTCACCGGGAAGCCCCTGGTGGAGATGTGGCGTTCCCTAGGCTTCGAGGCCCCACCCCTCTCCCTGGGCCTGCACGAGGCAGTGGAGGGCGAGGCCGACCTCGCGGCCGCCCTGCTCCACCGCGGCATCGGCATCTCCCTGTGGATAGCCGCCTTCATGCTAACCCTGGGCACGCTGCTCGCAGTGGTGGACGCCCTCCTGAAGGGTGAGGCGGAGGAGGCCGTCGCCTCTAAGCTGCCGAAGTTCATCCTCTTCGCCAGCGCCACGCTGCCCTTCCTCCTAACCCTAGACCCACATAAGGCGGGCAGCGTCATCAGCGAGGCGGTCTTCGGCCCGAGGGAGTCGGCGCTCTCCAAGGTAGTCTTCTACGGCTCGCTCACTGGCATCGCCTGGCTGATGCTCGGGAAGCCGGTCATAGGCCTGGCCACGGGTCGCGGGGCGGGCTTCGGCGAGGCGTTCATGGAGGCCTTCGAGTCGATACTAATGGTAGTGGGCAACATCCCGAGCTTCCTCAGGATCCTCGGCCTGGGCCTCGCCCACTCAGGCCTCATGCTAGGCTTCACAATGATGACGATCCCGCTCCTCAACGGGCCAGCGGGCTACGTGGCCGGCGCCCTAGTCTACGCCACCGGCAACCTGCTCACCGCCGGGCTCGAGAGCATAATAGCCTTCGCCCACAACCTCAGGCTGCACTTCTACGAGTGGTTCAGCAAGTTCTACAGCGGAACCGGGATACCCTTCACACCCGTGAGGATCCCCGAGGGAGTAACGATAGTCATCACAGCCTAGCCCGCCCCTCCCGGCAATCCTTGAAGCACTCCAAGGGCAACCAGCCCCTCCAGCGCCCGGGGCGCTCCTGGAGCGCTACCCACTCCACCCTCACACTCCTCGACGCCCGGGCCCCCGGGATCCCCCAGAGGAGCTGTTTGATGAGAAGCATGGGGGGCTCGTGGTCTGGTGTCCGTCCCCATGGAGGGCTGAGTCGGCAATACCAGCCCTCCTCACCGCCCCCCAGCAGGCTGATGGCTGCCCCCGGGGGCCTTTACGCTTAATAGCACCTATACCCGTTGGGGTGGTGGGTGGCTCGGGTTGGTGGAGTACCTGGTCCTCGACTTCTTCGGGACGGTCGTCTCGCTGGGGTCCCTCCTAGACTCCTACGCCGCCCTTGCTAGGAGGCTCCAGGGGCTGGGGGCTGAGGTGGAGCCCGACGCTTTCGCCCGGCTCTACGCCAGGGTCCTCGAGGGGCTCTGGCGCCGTGAGGCGGCGCCTTTCACGAGGGCGCTGGTCGAGGCGGCTGGGAGGGTTGGGGTGCGGCTCGGCGAGGGGGAGGCGAGGAGGCTGGTGCTCGACGTTATCCCCCGGAGGCTCACCGCCTACAGGGACGCCGTGGAGGCCCTCGCCATAGCCTCGACTTCCTTCGAGGGCGTGGCCATCGCCAGCGAGGGGGAGAGGGGCGTGGTGGAGGAGGCGTTGAGGGCCCTCGACTTGGACCCCTACGTCTCCGCCGTGGCGTCGTCGGAGGAGGCTGGGAGGGCCAAGCCGGACCCGGCGGTGGTGAGGCTCGCCCTGGATAGGCTCAACGCCCCGCCCGAGGCCGCGGGCGTCGTGGGGGACTCGGAGGAGGACCTGGAGGCCGGTGCTGGGGCCGGGGTGGGGTTCAAGGGGCTCGTGGTGAGGAGGCCGCTCACGCTCTCAAGGGCCCGGCCCGACGCTGTGGCGTGCGACCTCGTCAACATGGTTAGGCTGGCGCTGGTGGGCTAGCCGGAGGCTACGTAGAGGGCGTGGTAGGGGTACCCGTCGAGTCTCCTGGCGACCGCCTCCATGCTCCTCGACCCCTCCTCCACGAGGAGCAGGATCACCCCGTAGTCCATCAGCGCCCAGGCGCCCTTCCTCCTCAGCGTGGCCGTGATCCTCTGGTACGCCCTCCTCGGGTCGGGCAGGGGCCTCGAGACCACCGCCTCCACCGCAGTCCTCAGCTTGGCCGCGAGCCTCGCCGAGGGGGCTGCGAGGGTGAAGCCGCTGGGGCCGAGGCTCTCCGCTATCCTCGCCGCGTCCCTGGCGGCCTCCGCCGCGCACTCCTCCGGGCTGGCCCGCTTCACCCTCTTCCCAAGCACCTCCCAGGGGAGCCCCGGCCTAGGCCTGGGCTTGCTGAAGTACTCCTCTATCCCCCTCCTCACCACCGCGTTCGCCGCCGGCCTCCCGCCGCGGAGCCTCGCCCTCGCCGCGGCGTCCATGATCGCCTTCAGCTCCTCGACCTTGTCCACCTCCTCCGCCCTCATCCTAACGATAGCCGCGAACGCCTCGGGGGGCAGGTACGTGCGGGGCTTGTGGCTCGCCCCGGGCGTGAGCGACGCCAGCACCGCCTTGGCGCCGCTCAGCTTGAACACCCTGCCCCCTCCGCACTCGCCGTAGGAGACCCTGACTAGGGGCGGGTCCCCGGCGAGGCACGCAGCGGCCTCCCCGCCCTCGGCCTCCGGGTCAATGCACCTGCCCCCCTTGAGGTCGAGGAGGCACCCCCGCCCCCTGCCGAGCCTGAGGGGGAGGTTGACAACAGTGTACTCCAGGATCCCTGCGTGCCTGAGGGCCTCGAGGGAGCGGTAGGCCGAAGCCTCGCCCCCCGCGAGCGCCGCGAGCAGGCTGATGGGCACCAGGGCGTCGAGGCCGCGCCTGGAGGCCGAGGCCGCGGAGGCTATGGCGTTGTAGACGAGGAGCGCCGCGCTGGGCCTCACCGCCTCGGCCATCTTCATCCTCTTCTTGGCCTCGAAGTCGCTGGGGTCGTAGAGGGCCAGCGCGATCGCGGGCCTCCCGTCCCTCCCCGCCCTCCCAACCTCCTGGTAGAAGTCCTCGACGCTGTCGCTGGGGAAGACGTGGGCGACGAACCTTATGTTCGGAATGTCCACCCCCATCCCGAAGGCCTTAGTCGCCACGATGACCCTGGGCCCGTCCCCGCCCCTGCTCGCCCTCGCCACCGCCTCCTCGACCTCCCTCCTCCTCGACTCGCTCATCTGCCCGTGGTAGACCGCGACGCCGCCCACCCTCTCGGCGATGGCCTTGGCGACCGCCTCGGCGTTCGCCCACCTCGCCCTCGAGCTCTTAACGTAACCCGTGAAGACGAGGCCTATCCAGGGGCCGCCCTGGGACTCCGCCCACCTGGCCAGCTCCTCCACCACCCTCGCGGCGTCCGCTAGCCTAGGGGGCCCGGAGGGGGAGGGGGTGACGTCGAACTCCAGCTCGGGCCTGAGCGGCGGGGCCCTGAGTATGTAGGGCCTGCCCTCCACCGGCTCCGGCGCGTCCACGGGGCCCTCGAGGCTCACCCTCGCCTCCACCGCCCTCCCCGGGTCCTCCCCGAGGGCGGAGAGCACGTCCTCGGCGACGCCGGGGGGAGCGGTGGCGGTGAGCGCCAGCACGGGGGGCCAGCCGGCCTCTCTCCTGAGCCCGGCCACCATCCTCGCCATGTGGAGGTAGCCGGGCCTGAAGCTCATCCCCCACCTGCTCAGCGTGTGGGCCTCGTCGAGCACGATCAGCGCGGGGGGAGAGGCCTTGAGCGCCTCCTCGAACGCCGAGTCCTCGAACCTCTCGGGGGTGATGTAGAGGAGGTCGAGGAGCCCCGAGAGCGCGGCGTCGAGGGCCTCCTCTCTCCTGGTCTTCGAGACGCTCGAGTCTATATAGAGGGCCCTGAAGCCCCTACCCGCCGCCCCCCTGACCTGGTCGTGCATGAGGGCCTTGAGCGGCGAGACCACGAGGGCAGCGTAGCCCGCCCCGTTGTCGGCTAGGACCCTCGCGGCGACCTGGAATATGGCGCTCTTCCCCGCCCCCGTCGGGAGTATCACCAGGGCGACCCCGGCCTCCCCCCTCGCGGCCATGGAGTAGAGGATCCTGAGCGCCGCCTCCTGGTAGGGTCGCAGGCTCGCGCCGCGCCAGTGGAGCCTGAACACCCTCCTCGACTCCTCCATGAGGTCCTCCACGCTCAGGCCCACGTCGCCCTCGAGCCTGGCGTAGTCGCCCGAGAGGATTATGGAGCCGCTCCCCCTCCTCTCCTTCAGCCTGGCCAGCGCCCTTGAGACGCTCCTCCCCCCGAGGCTCGCCGCGGCGGCGAGCGCCTCCTCCGCGCTCCCCCGGGCCAGCCTCTCGGGGAAGAGTGTCACCACCTCCCCGGCGGCGAGGACCTCAGGGTTCACCCTCACGTAGCCCCACGAGGCCACCGCGACGCCTCCGCGGGCCACCCACTCGTCGACGCCCGACTCGTCGAGGAGGACTCCGCCGGTGCACTCCGCCACGGCGCGGGCGAGTGCGAGGCCGGGGGAGACGATGAGGACCCTCCGGGCCTCCCCGGCGACGCCGAGGGCCGCCGCTGCGATGTCGCAGGGCCTGGTGAGCGCCGGGGAGTCCCTGTGGACCACCACCCCCGCGGGCCTGGGGCCCTCGACCCCGGCCTCCAGGTCGCCGGGGGAGACGGGGGTCAGGCTCCTCCCCCGGGGCAGCCTCCCGGGAGGCTCAGGCGCCGGGATCCCGGCGGCGGTGGCCAGCTCCTCCTCCCACGGGGGCGGGGGCTGCCTGAGGCAGGCGCCCGGGGGGAGGGTGCAGTTGTAGGCCGCCTCCACCCCGCTGGGGATGTGGGAGGCGTGCCAGGGCTCCACCTGCACCCCGCCCCGGGGCTTCCCGGGCCGCCACTCGAGGCTCGCGGCTATGGCGGTGGGTAGTAGCTTGGAGAGCGGGGACCCCGAGCGCTTCGAGTAGTAGTAGGCCCTCGCCGGGTCCCCCCTCCTGAGGGCGAGGCTCTTCAGCGCGGCGTAGGCTGCGTACTCCCACCCGCTGCTCCCCGGCTCCCTGGGCTCCTTCAGCTTGTAGGGCTTGTAGAGCGGCGCGGAGAGGACGGGCTTGTCGGTGACGACCACGCCGCTGGGGGGCGCCGGGGGCTCCAGTGGCTCCAGGATCCTCGCCTCGGAGACCTCGCCGGGGAGCCTGTCCCAGTCGACGCCTGCGAGCCTGAGCGCCCACGCCGAAGCTCTCGCGGCCCTCTCAACGGCGTGCGCGGGATCCCCGGCTAGGGCCCTGAAGTGGTAGGCTGCGGCCGCCAGGTTCGGGGGCACATCGGGGAAGGCTATGGAGAGGAGCAGCTTGGCGTCTACGCTGGGCACCCCCTCGGGCGTGGGGCAGTCGCCCCAGTAGACGTAGAGCCCCGGGGCCCCCCGGGAGAGGAAGACCGCGAGCGCCTCCCCGGCGTCGCCTGCCGCCCTCGGGGACTCCTGGCCCCCCAGCTCGACGCTCAGCCCGCCGACCCTGAGGAAGACCCGGCCCCCGACGCAGGCGGCGTACGCAACCCTCCCCCGGGCCGCGTCGTAGACGCTCCCAACGCCGAGCAGCCTGCTGGCGGCCCTCTCCCACTTCGGCAGGCCTGCGGAGAGGAAGAACCGCCTAGCCCTCGCGATCATGTCCGAGGGGACGCTGCACCCCCTTACGGCGAGGAGCACTATCTCCTCGTACAACCCCGCCCTCTCGAGGGCCTCAAGCACCCCCCGCGGGGGGCACCCCTCCAGGGACCTGATCAGGGGGACGACGCGGGCGTAGTCAACGCTCCCCTGGGAGAGGAGGGAGGCGACGCTATCCCACCCCTTACGCCCGGAGAGCCACCTCCACAGCATCCCTCCAGTGCCTCCAAGCCCAGCAGGGGCCCCGCAAGGAGACCCGGGGGGCCGCGGTGTGGAGCCCCCGCCCCCACGGGGGACTCGGCTGGGTCAACGGATTAAGCCCGCCAGCCGCCCTAGAGTAGCCCCCCGGGCCAGCTTAAAGCGGCGGTGACGACTACACCATGGGCCGACGCGCCCCACCCGCCGGGTGTGGGCGGGGTGGGGACTCCGGCAGGATCCGAGCCGCTGGCCCTCCGTGCTACTGTTTCGCCGCGCGCCTCCTGAGGCGCCACTTCACGGCTTGGAGCATGGCGAGGATCCCGGGGATCCCGCGTGTCGCCTTGAAGCGCCCCCTCCTGATAGCCTCCACCACCGCCTCGGCGCTCGCGGGCTCCTCGTGGAGCTTGATGTGTGCGAGCCCGACCTCCCTCGGGACGTGGGCGTCGCTCCCGCTCGTGCCCGGGAGCCCCAGCTGCCCGGCGGCGCGGGAGGCGAGGATGTTGGCCGGGATGGGCGCCCTGGCGTTCCAGGCCTCGACCGCCGCCCAGGCCCTGGCGTGGGCCCTGAGAGCCCTGCCCCCGACGCCCTTCCTGCGGGTGTCGTAGGGGTGGGCTGGGATGAGTATGCAGGCCTCCCGGGCCGCCCACTCCGCCAGCTCCCACACCCCCGGCCTCGCGGGTGGGGGGGTGGATGGCGTCGAGGCGCAGAGGGCTAGGACGTGCCCCAGCCTCGTCGTCACCTCCACCCCGGGGATGAGGGTGACGCCGAGGCTCCTGGCCTCGCTTAGCGCCTGGGGGATCCCGGCGAGGGTGTCATGGTCGGTGACTGCCAGGGCGTGGAGGCCCCGGGCCCTTGCGAGCCTAACCGCTTCCCCGGGGGTCATGCTGCCGTCGCTGGCTGTGGTGTGGAGGTGCGTCTCTACCCTCCACGCCATGCCATCCTCGCCTCCACCGCCCTCAGCGCCCTCTCGGCGTCCCCCCTCGCCCAGTGGATGCCCAGCTCCTCCACGGTCTCGGGGAGCGGGACCCCGTACTCCTCGTGCCACCCCCTTAGCCTGTAGTACTCCCTCCTCGCCTCCTCGAAGTCCCTCCAGTCCAGGAAGGCCCTGACGCCCTTGAGGGGCCCGTCTGGTATGGGCTCCATCCACCTGGGTGGCACGGTGTCGTCGAGGGGTGGGGTTACCCAGTCGAGGACGCCGTGTATCCTGGCGAGGGCCTCGGTCCTCCTCGCCGCGGCGTAGAGGTCCTCCTTGGAGTAGCCGAGGCCAGTGACGGCGTTGAACAGCTCCACTATGTCGTCCATGCTGTAGGAGACGAACTTGCACTGCACCAGGCTGTCGAAGACGGCCTCCCTGTCCCTGTCCTCGGCCAGGCTGGCCACCCTCTCCCTCGCAGGCCCCTCGCTCGGGGCCTCGTGGGGGTGGGGCCAGCCCCTCAGGTGGCTCGCGCCTATGTCGGCGGTGGCGTAGCTCAGCCCGTAAGCCCTCCTCCCCCGGGGATCCCACGCGGGGGCCTCGAGGCCCTTCACCTCCACCGCCGCCTCGGCGCCCCTGCCGAGCGCCTGGCTCGCCCTCCTCACGCCCTCCGCCAGGATCGCCCCGAGCCCCCTCCGGTACGCTATGTTGTGGAGGAGCCTCTCAACCGCCTCGGCGTCCCCGAAGCCCCTGGGGGCGTCGGGGTACTCGTCTCGGGTCAGGATCCCCTGCTCCGCGAGCTCCATCGCCCAGGCTATAGCGTTCCCCGCGCTTATCGAGTCCAGGCCCAGGTCGTTCGCCAGCCTGTTGAAGTAGAGCACCGCGTCCCTGTCGAAGACGCCAACGGCGGCGCCGAGCATCGCCAGGTTCTCGTACTCCGGCTTGACCCTGAACCTCCTCCCCCCATGCTCGGCCTCGACGTACCTGGCGCACTTGAGCGGGCACCTCGGGGGGTGGATGAAGGGGCCCGGCTCGACCTCGACGGCCTTGATCGCTTCCCCAGCCAGCCTGGCGGCGAGCTCCTCTGGTATGTAGGGGCGCTTGAAGTTGTAGGAGGGGCTCATGCTGAGGGAGGCGCTCACGAGCAGCCCGTTGGTTGTCCCGTACCTCCTCGTGTCGGCGTACCTGGGGCTAGTCGACATGTAGTCGTAGAGGGCCTTAGCCTTCTCCCTCAGCCTCTCCGGCTCCGCAGCCTCGACCCGGCCGGTGCCCTGGACGGCCACGGCCTTCAGCTTCTTCGACCCCATGACTGCGCCGAGGCCGCCCCGGCCCGCGGCCCTCTCCCCGTCGAACGTTATGTTCGCGATCCTCACCAGCCTCTCCCCCGCCGGGCCTATCGCCGCCACGGATGCGCCGCTGTCCGTCTCCCTCCTCACCGCCTCCACCGTGTCCGGGACCCTGAGGCCCCACAGCCTCCCCGCGTCCCTGACCTCGACCTCGCCGTCGTGGATCCAGAGGTAGACCGGGTCCCTCGAGGCCCCCTCGACTACGAGCGCATCAAACCCGGCGGCCCTGAGCTTGTTGGCGAAGAAGTCGCCGGCGTAGGAGTCGTTTATGAGCCTCGTGAGCGGGCTCTTCGAGACCACCGCCACCTTGCTGGCCCCGGGCACGAGGCCGTTGAAGGGGCCGGCGGCGAAGACGAGCTTGTTCCCCGGGGAGAGGGGGTCGGTGCCCGGGGGGACCTCCCTGTACAGGATGAGCGTCCCGAGCCCCTTCCCGCCGATGAAGAGCCTCAGGTCCTCCTCCGGTATCTCCTCGACCCTCCACCTGCCCGTCGACAGGTTGACCCTTAGTAGCTTGAAGTTGTAGCCCTTCAACGCCCAGCCCCCCGCCCCGCCGGGGGCGGGGCTGGCTAATAACTCGCGGTACGGGCAGCGCCCGCGGAGGGTGCTGCCTGGTGCCCCTGGTCCTAGCCGGGGGAGGGGTCTGGCCGGGCTCGCTCACGAGGGAGCTGCTCGAGCTGGCCTCGGCCGCGGACCGAGTCTACGTCGACGTCTACACTAGCCCCGGGGCGTCCTGGCTGGCCTCGGAGCTGGAGCGGGTCGCCCCCGGGAGGGTGGTGAGGGCGGGGAGGGACGCCCTGGAGTCGGGGGCCCCGGGGCTGGTGGAGGAGGCCCGACGGGGCCTCGTCCTGGTCGTCGCCCCAGGGGATCCCCTCGTGGCCACCACCCACGTCTCCCTCCTAGTCGAGGCGGCTAGGAGGGGGGTGGAGTGGCGCGTCGCCCCGGGCGTCTCCGGCGTCGTGGCTGCGAAGGCGCTGAGCGGGCTGCAGTACTACAGGTTCGGGAGGACCTTCACCATCCCCGGCCCCTGGAGGGGGGTGAGGGCGTTGAGCGTGGTGGACTACGCCTACACGAACGTGTGCGCAGGCCTCCACAGCACGCTCCTACTAGACGTTGACGGCGGGGGGAGGCAGCTCCCGCCCGGCGAGGCCGCGGGGATCCTGCTGAGCCTCGAGGAGGAGGCCGCCGGGGAGTACGGGATCGAGCCCTTCCTCCACCGCCTCATGGCCCTAGTGATCTCCAGGGCGGGGGAGCCCGGCTGGCTCGTGGGCCACGCGAGGCTCCCCAGCCTGGGGGGCGTGGAGTGGAGCCCGCCGGCCACCATTATAGTGCCGGCAGTCATACACCCAACCGAGGCCGAGGCCCTCCAGGCCCTGCACGGCGTGGACCCCGGGCTGGTCGAGGAGCACAACAGGGCCGTGGCCCGGGCGAGGCCCAGCGCGTGCAGGGTGCTCTCCAGCCTCGCAGGGGGATCCCAGGGATCCTAGCCTCGGGGCCCCCGCCGCTCCCGGGTCGAGGTGGGCGGCGCGCCCGGGGCCCCCGCGCAGGGGGCGCGCTTGAACACCGCTCCCCCCACCTCAACCTCCACTGCGACCAGCACCAAGCCCGCCCTCGTCTCGACGAGGAGCCCGCGGGCCTTGACGACCCTCCCCTCCAGGGCCTTGGCTAGGGCGTGGCCCGGGTAGACCCGCCCCCCCGGCGCCTCCCAGCAGCCGGCTAGGAGGACCAGGATCCTCCCCCCGCCGCCCGGCACGGCGACGACTCCGGGGGGCATGCCCGGGGGGCGGTGGGCCTCGCCCTCGACCGCAACGCGGCCCCTGAGGCCACGGGCGGCCTCGAGGCCCGCGTCGAGCGGCAGCCGGTAGCTCGCCGGGGGCTGGGAGGCCAGGGGCTCAACCTCCCGGGGGTAGAGGTAGTAGGAGGCGATGGGTGCGAGTAGGGAGAGAAAAGTGGCTAGAGCCGCTGCGAGGGCGAGCGTGCCCTTCAACTACCCCCAGGGCCCCCTCGTAGCGTTACCTGCCGTAGGCCTGGGGCGCTATATAGTCCACGCCAGCCACTTCAATCTCAACCACGAAGCCGTGGCTGCCGCGGCCCGCCACCTTGACCCACACGCTGCCCTCCTGCAGGGCCGCGCTCGCCAGCCAGCCGCCGTAGACCAGCGCGCCGTCGGAGGCCCTCACGTAGGCCCTGGCCAGCTTGACGGTCACGTTGCTCCCGTCCTCGAGCCGGAGGCCGAGCAGGCCCGTGGCGGGGTCGGCCCAGGCCACGGTTGCGGTGCCGTTCCACGCCTCGGCCGGAACGCAGGGCCTCGCCTCGCCGCCGTGGCGCGCGGGGTGATACGCGTGGGGCGCTAGGGGCTGGGGGTCCCCGGCTCCGGTGGCGGGCTGGGCCGCGCTCCGGCTCCACCAGCCCCAGCCGCCGTGGGCTGCAACGTTGACCGCGAGCGCGGCGGCGAGCACTACTGCCAGTGCAACCGCCACCCCTCTAACCTGCACGACTCTCACCGGGTAGTCCTGAGGGGGAGCCCCGCTTATATCATGGACTCACGAGTCGTGAGCAACGCTTAAATGGGGCCGGGGGAGCGCTACCCGTGTTTACGGGGAATCGTTCTAGTGCTTAAACTGGCTTTGGCGACGGCCTACGGCGCCTCGTCGGCTCTGTTCGCGCTGATAACGGTCACGCTGGCGAGGGCTTACTCGAGGCTAGGCGCGGAGGAGCTGCTCGGCGCCGCCTGGGGGTTCGCGCTCCTCACCCTCTCCTCGGTGCTGGGGGTGGTCGAGGTCTCCACGGGATCCCCGAGGCTAGCTGTTGCGATGTACACGGGCTCCTCCTCCACCGCGGCCGCCGGCCTCTTCCTCTTAACGCTCTCAGCGGCGGAGGCCCGCAGGCCCCTCGCCGCGGCGGCCCCGCTCTTCATCGCGCTCTCATGCGACGCCGCGGCGGCCGCCCTCGGCTTCACCGCCTCGGCCCTGTCGAGGGGCCTCGCCCGGGTGGGCTTCGCGCTCCTCGCCCTGGCCCACGCGGGGAGGGCGGCCAGCGTGCTCCTCTTCCCCGGCAAGGGGGCCGGCCTTCTCCTCCTCGCCTCCGAGGCCCTCAGGGTCGCCACGGCTCTCGTGATGGCTGCGTACTACGCTGGAGGGGTGCTGGCGGGGCGTGGCGAGGAGGAGCAGGCTTGACATAGTCATAGACGTGCTCTCCAGGCTCGCAGAGGAGGGGGAGATGCCCCCCTCGAGGCTGGCAACCGCCGCCAACCTCCCCTACGACAGGCTCCAGGAGGTGCTGGGCGCCCTCGAGGCCCGGGGCCTCGTTAGGACCAAGACCCAGGGCAGGGGGAGGCTGGTTGAGGTAACCGGGGAGGGCAGGAGGGCGCTCGCGGAGCTCCTGAGGGTCAGGAGGCTCCTCAGGGACCTGGGCCTCGCCTAGCGCGCCTCGCCCGCCCTGACGGCCTCGGCGAGCCTCGCTATCCTCCTCACCCCCTCCCTGATCCTCTCCGGGGTCTCCGTGGTGAAGCTCAGCCTCAACGCGTTGGGGTAGCTCCTGCCGAAGAACTTCCCGGGTATGGCGGCCACACCCTCACGGGTCAGCAGCAGCTCGGCGAAGCGCTCCCCGTCGACGCCGGAGCCCTCCAGGTAGGGGGTGAGGTCGACGAAGGCGAACATGCCGCCCTGGGGCTTGGCGAGCCTCGCCTCGGGCAGGCTCCTCGCAACCTCCTCGAGGAGGGCGTCCCTCCGTGTTATGTACTGCTGCCTGATCCACTCTATGAACTCCATCCTCTCCCTCCTCCTTGAGAGGTACTCGGCTATCATCCTCTGCGCGATGTTCGGCGGGCAGTAGACCATCGACTCGTGTATCAGGTGCACCCTGCGCACCAGCCACTCAGGCCCGTAGACGTAGCCCAGCCTCCACCCCGGGATCCCGGGGTCCTTGCTGAACGTGTTCACCGAGACCACGTTCTCGGGGGCGAGGCTGTAGAGCCAGACGTGCTCCCCCTCGTATATGAGCGTCTTGTAGGCCTCGTCCGAGATTATCCAGAGGTCGTAGTCCACCGCTATCTCCGCCAGCGCCTTAGCGGCGTCCCTCGAGAGCGTCCTCCCCGTCGGGTTGTCGGGGGTGACCACGACCATCGCAACCGTCTTGCCCCTCTCCACCGCCTCCAGGACCCTGTCGGGGTCCGGCTGGAAGCCGTCCTCGAGCCTGACGGGGACCCACTTGACGCGGCCGCCGAAGTGGAGCACGAGAGGCTCGTAGCCGAAGTAGGTGGGGTCGAAGAGCAGCACCTCCCCGCCCTCGGGGAGCACGGCGGCGAGCGTGGCGTACATGGCGTCCTGCCCGCCCGCGGTGACAACCACCTGGTCGGGGCTAACCTCGGGGCCCCCGAGCTCCCTCAAGTCCTCCACTATCAGCTCCCTCAGCCTCTGGAACCCCCTGCTGGGGGTGTAGGCGTAGGGCGCCATGCTGTCCTCCAGCAGGATCCTGGCAGTCGCCTCCCTCAGCCACCTCGGCGGCGGGATCCCCGGCTGCCCCGTCGAGAGCAGGATGACGTCCCTCCCCTCCCTCACAATCCTCTCGCGGAGGGCGTCCACGCGCCTAGTCGGGCTCTCACGCAGCATCGAGGCGCGTCCAGACTCCACGGGCAAGGCCGGCACCGCCCACAGGGCCGGCGGCCCAGTGCCGCGGGTTTTGCTTAAAAGGCTTAATGACGAATAAACTGGCCCCCACCCCGTAGGCCCGGCAAGCCGTTGAGCACCCCCGAACCCGCCCGTGGCCCTTGAAGGGCGTGGTGCCCTCCTGAAATACGCCGCCGGCAGGGAGCCCCTCGGGGGCCGCCGGGGGAGGCTTCCGAGGGCTGCTACTGACGGGAGTATTTAAGGCCATGCCGCTGGCTGGGCGGCTGCGCTCCGGCGAGCCTCTGGGCGCCTCATGGCCTTGGACGGTGTGCCGTCATGGCTGCAGCGAGCTTCAGGGCTAGGCTCGCCATGGGGCTGGCTGGCCTCTCCCTGGCGTTAGCCACGGTCATGTCGCCGCTCCTCTGCCCGAGCGCCTGCATGGAGGCCGGGGACCTCTACTCCCTGGCGGTGGCGTCGGGCATCATACTCTCCAGCCTCCTGTTGGGCGAGGCTCTCGGGGTCATACCAGCAGTGTTCGAGGTGCTTTTGGGGCTCGCCGCCGCCCTCGCGGGGGTTAAGTCCTCCGAGACCCTCGGCACCCTGGCGCTCCTCGGCGGCTCGTTCCTCCTCTTCGCCGCCGGGCTCGAGGTGGACCTGGAGCTGCTGAGGAGGCACCTCCGGAGCAGCTTGGCCATAGGCCTCGCGAGCTTCCTAGCCCCGATGGCCACGGCGACCCTGGGGGCCTGGGCGGCAGGCTACCCGCTGAGGGAGGCGGCCCTCGCCGGGGTGGGGGTCTCCACTACGAGCGTCGCGGTGGTCTACGCTATACTCAAGGCTTGCGGGCTCCTCGAGACCAGCGCCGGGCAGGTGGTGCTCGCGTCCGCCATGGTGACGGATTTCGCGAGCATACTGGCCTTCATCGCCCTCGCCGTTGACGCGAGCGTGGCCCTGGCGGTCTACTACGCCTCCCTCCTCGTGGCGCCCCCGCTCCTGAGGGCGGCCTTCCGCAGGCTCCCGGAGGCGGGGCACGAGGCCGAGGTGAGGGCGATAGTCACAACGGTGGTGCTGGTGGCGCTGTTCTCCGACATCGTAGGGGTGCACGGGATCCTCTACTCCTTCATACTCGGCGTGGCGCTCAGGGAGGCCCTGCACGTCAGGGATGGGGTCTCCAAGAAGATCGAGGGCCTAGTCTTCGGCTTCCTCTCCCCGGTCTTCTTCGTGCATGCAGGCCTCAGCATGGGGGGAGTCCACCCAAGCGCGTCGCTCCTCGCGGCCGCGCTGGCCCTCCTAGCGGCCAGCCTCCCCGTGAAGGTGGCTGCGACGCTCCTCCTCCTCAAGAGGATGGTGGGCCTCAGCGACCCGAGGCTCTCCATAGTGTTCGCCGCGAACCTCACCGTCGCAGTCATCATAGCCTACACCGGCCTGGCCAGGGGCATCCTGTCAGCGAACCTGGCCGCCTCAGTGGTGATGGCTTCACTCGCCTCAACCCTCATCGCCGGCGTCGTGGCGGGCTGGGGCCCCGTTGAGTCCGGGCTAGAATCCGAGGAGGAGGTGATAGTAGTAGTCGTCGAGGATTAGCACCAGCCTCCCCCGGGCGGCCTCGACGGCGAGTTACATTTAAATCCGCGGCTCGCTCTATAATATATAGTAGACAGCACGTCTTTCGCTCCGGCCTCGCCTGTTGAAGATAATAACGGCCCGCCCTCCAGCCCCTGGGGCGTAAGTCTTACCGGGGGTGACGGCCTGATGGGGAGGATTAAGGTTGGAATTGTAGGGGTTGGGAACTGCGCGTCCGCCCTAGTGCAGGGCGTGTACTACTACAAGGAGAAGGGCACCGGGGAGGGCCTGATACACGAGGACATAGGCGGCTACAAGGTCTGGGACATAGAGTTCGTCGCAGCGGTCGACGTGGGCGAGACGAAGGTGGGCAAGGACCTCTCGGAGGCCATATTCGCGCCGCCGAACATGGTGCCCAAGTTCGCCGAGGTGCCCAAGCTGGGCGTCACCGTCGTCAGGGGCCCGGTGATGGACGGCGTCGCCCCGCACATGGTGGACGTCTTCAAGCCCGTGAAGGAGGACCGGAACCCCAGCGTGGACGAGATAGCGGACGCCCTCAAGGAGGCGGACGTGGTAGTGAACCTGCTCCCCGTGGGCAGCGAGGAGGCGACGAGGTTCTACGCAGAGGCCGCGCTGAGGGCTAGGGCGGCGTTCGTCAACGGAATCCCGGTGTTCATAGCCAGCGACCCGAAGGGCTACTGGCCGAAGAGGTACGAGGAGGCCGGCCTCCCGCTGCTCGGCGACGACGTGAAGGGCCAGGTTGGGGCTACGATAACGCATAGGACCCTCGTCTCCCTGCTCAGGGACAGGGGCCTGACCATCGAGGGCACCTACCAGCTGAACATAGGCGGCAACACTGACTTCCTCAACATGCTCATGGAGGAGAGGCTGGTGTCGAAGAGGATAAGCAAGACGAGGGCGGTCACTAGCCTGCTGAAGTACGGCGAGCGCCTCGAGAAGACGGGGGGCGTGAGGATAGGCCCCAGTGACTACGTGCCGTTCCTCGGCAACACCAAGGTGGCCTACATGTACATCAAGGCCAGGAGCTTCGCAGGCTTCCCAGTAACGATAGACCTGAAGCTCTGCGTTGACGACAAGAGTATGTGCGCAGCCGTCCTAGTCGACGTCATCAGGGTCGCCAAGGTAGCCCTCGACAGGGGAGAAGCCGGGGCGATACCCGAGGCGAGCGCCTGGTACTTCAAGCACCCGCCGGTCCAGGCGCCCAGCGACGCCGAGGCCAGGCGCTGGCTCGAGGAGTGGCTAGCCACCGGCAAGAGGATAGTCCAGGCGCCCGCCCAAGCCCGCAGCGCCAGCGGCGGCCAGTAGCCCGTGCCCCCGGGAACCCTCCCGGCCCCAGCGCCTCTTTACCATCCCAAGAAGGGGATCCCCGCCGCTCCCCGAGTCCTTGGAGCGTGGAGCGTGATGGAGCCAGCGACGCCTACTCTTAGGCTTTTAGCCTTCCCCCGCTACTAGGATATGCGCGTAGGAGGTGGTTGAAGGATATGAGCCCGTGGGGTTGGGGCTGGGGTAAGGGTAAGTGGTTCTGGCGCGGCTGGGGCCCCTGGCCCGTTCAGGCCGTGCAGGTCGAGCTGCCGCCTGGCTCGTTCCCGCTGAGCGCCGCCAGGCCGGGTAGCAGGGTGGTGGTGAAGGCGATCCTGGCAGGCTGGGGTGGCGCTAGCGAGGCGGCGAGCCTCGGCCTGACGCCCGGGGCGGAGGTTGAAGTCGTAGAGAACAACATGGCGTACCCGTGGAGCCCTGTAGTCGTGTCGGTTGGAGGCGTGAGGGTCGCGCTGGGCAGGGGCCTCGCCTCCAAGATCATAGTCGTCGAAAAGACCGGGCAGCAGGGGCAGGCCTCGGGGGCGAGTCCTAGCCTAGAATCGAGCCGGAGCCCTTAAGCCTCCTGGCCCCCCTGCTCCCCGCCCTTTTCGCCCTTTTCCACGATGCTTATTATCTTCCTGGCTATCTCCTTGAAGGCCTCGGCCGCCTCGGAGTCCGGGTACTCGAGGAAGAATATCTTGCCCCTGTCGTTGGCCTCCCTTATCCTGGGGTCTATGGGGATCCCTCCGAGGTAGGGGATGTTGAACTCCTCCGCTATCTCCCTCGCCGCGCCCTTGCCGAAGATGTAGTGCTTCGAGCCGTCGGGGCACCTGAAGTACGTCATGTTCTCGATTATGCCGATCACCGGCACGTTGAGCCTCCTGGCGAAGGCCGCGGCCTTCTTGACCACCGCCTTCGAGACCTCGGATGGGATGGTTACCAGTATGAACCCGGTGAGGCCGGGTATGATCTGGGCCACGGTGAGTTGCTCGTCCCCAGTCCCCGGGGGCAAGTCTATCAGGAGGTAGTCCAGGTCGCCCCAGTCGGTGAGGGCTAGCAGCTCCCTGATGGCGCCGGTCTTAATGGGCCCCCTCCAGATGACTGGGACCTCGTCCTCGGGGAGCATGAGGCCGACGCTAACAACCTTAATGCCGAGGGAGGCCTCTATGGGCACGATGCTCCCGTCAATCCTCGCAGGGAGCCCCATGCCCGTGGGGAGCCCGAGCATCCTGGGCACGCTGGGACCGTGGAAGTCTGCGTCGAACACTCCAACCCTCCTGCCCTCAACCGCTAGGGCGGCCGCGAGGCTCGTGGTGACGAAGCTCTTCCCGACGCCGCCCTTGCTCGAGAGGACCCCAATCTTGTACTTGATCCTACTCATCCTCTTCACGACGGCCTTCTGCTGCTCCTGGATAGCCTTCATCCTCTGGGCTACCTGCTTGTAGCTGGATTGATTAATTCTTAGATTACTGGAGCCGCCCTGACGGCCCTCCTCCCTCTCCCGAGGCTCGCCGCTCAAAACGCGTGGCACCACGCGACAGGCGCGCAGTTAATGGTTTAAAGCTTAGCTTACACGCGTGAAACCATCACAACCCCCACCGCCTCCACGGCCCTCACGGTAGCCGGGGAACCCACTGCGCCCCGCCTCGGGGCGGCACGGGGATTTAGCCCCCGGCAGGGCTGCCTTCCGGGTGTGGGGATGAAGTGTTTGCCGAGTGCCTAGGCCCCCAGGGGGCCGGTGACGTGAATACAGGGGCACGGACCCCCAAGGGTTGCTGTCGGCCTTGCCTCTCGTAGGGTTCGAGTCCTCTTAAGCCGGCCGCGCCCCCGGGCCGCTGCTCCTTGAGGGATGGCTGCGTTGGCTGGAGGCGGGTATCCCAGGATCCTCGTGGAGCCCCCGGGGCCCCGGGCTAGGGAGGTCATCGAGAGGGATGGGAGGGTCATAATGCAGTCCTTCACGAGGTGGTACCCGCTCGTGGCGAGGCGGGGCTACGGCGCCCTCGTGGAGGACGTCGATGGGAACGTTTACATAGACTTGAACGCGGGGATAGCGGTGCTTAACGCCGGCCACTGCCACCCCAGGGTCGTCGAGGCCATCAAACGCCAGGCGGAGAGGCTCCTCCACTACAGCCTCACCGACTTCTACTACGAGGAGGCGGTTGCGTACGCCGAGAAGCTCCTCTCCCTGAGCCCCATCAGGGATGGGAGGGTCTTCTTCACCAACAGCGGGGCGGAGAGCATAGAGGCCGCGTTGAAGGTGGCCAGGGGCTACTTCAGGGGGTCGAGGCCCTACGTGGTGGCCTTCCTCGGCGCCTTCCACGGCCGCACCTACGGGGCGGTGAGCCTCACGGCTAGCAAGCCGGTGCAGCGCCGCTGGTTCTCCCCCCTCCTCCCCGGGGTAATCCACGTCCCCTACCCCTACCCGTACCGCTGCCCCTTCTACACCGACGACCCGGAGGAGTGCGGGGAGAGGGCGCTCGCCTACCTTGAGGGCGAGGTTTTCACGAAGCTCGTGGACCCTGAGGAGGTCTCCCTGATCATACTCGAGCCCATACTCGGCGAGGGGGGCTACGTGGTGCCCCCCGACAACTTCCTCCCCGGCCTCAGGAGGCTCGCGGACCGCTACGGGATCCTCCTGGCGGTCGACGAGGTCCAGACGGGCATGGGGAGGACTGGCAGGTGGTTCGCTGTGGAGCACTGGGGCGTCACGCCTGACCTGATAGCCCTCGCCAAGGCGGTCGGCGGCGGCCTCCCCCTCGGCGCGCTCATCGGGAGGGGGGAGGTGATGAGCCTCCCCCGCGGCAGCCACGCCACGACCTTCGGGGGGAACCCGGTGAGCGTCGCAGCCGGCATGGCGGCGGTCCAGGTGCTCGAGGAGGGAGGATACGTCGAGAGGGCCCTGAGGCTGGGCGGGGAGGTGCTTAGACACTTCGCCGACCTCGCCGAGGAGGCGCCCCTCATAGGGGACGTGAGGGGGAAGGGCTTCATGATTGGAGTGGAGCTGGTGAGGGACAGGAGGACCAAGGAGCCCGCCCCCAGGGAGCTGGCGGAGGTCCTCAAGAGGTCGTTCAAGAGGGGGGTCCTGGCGATAGGGGCAGGCGTGTCGACGCTCAGGATAAGCCCCCCGCTGGTGATAGAGGAGGACCTCCTCTGGAGGGCGGTCGAGATACTCTCGGACGTCCTCAGGGAGGTCTCGAGGGAGGCGGGGGCCAGGGCCTAGCTCCCCGGGGGGCTAGGGCCTCACGCCTGCCCAGCGGAGGAGGCTCTCGGCGTTCTCCCAGAGGATCTTCTCCTTCACCCTCTCGGGGAGGCTGGAGTGGAGGATCTCCTCGACCGCCTGCCTCATCGAGGCGTTGGCGTAGTAGGGGTAGTCGGAGCCGAAGAGGAGCTTCTCGGGCCCCACGCGGGCGAGGGCGGCCTTGACGTCCTGGAGCGTGGTGGCGCTCGTGTCGAGGTAGACGTTGCCCCGGGAGCGGGCGAGCCTCAGGGCCTCGGCCAGGTAGACGCCGGGCATGAGGTAGCTGTAGCTCCCCATGTGCGCCGCCACTATCAAGAGGTCCCTGTGCCTCCTGGCCACGTCCTCCAGGTACCTCGGGTTGGCGTAGGCGCAGAAGGCTGGGAGCTCCCAGAGGCCGGGGTCGCAGCCGGTGTGGACCACGAGTATGAGCCCCTCGGATTCCGCGTAGTCCAGGAGAGGCTCGAGCTCCGGGTGGTTCGGCCTTATGAAGTCGAGCGTGGGGTAGAGCTTCACCCCGACTATCCTCCCTCTCAGCCTCTCCAGCCTCTCAACGCAGGCCTCCACCCCGCCGGCCCGGGAGCAGCTGGCGACGGCGAGGATCCTGCCCCCCGACGCCTCGGCGGCCTCCGCCACCAGCTCGCTCGGGGCGCGGTGCCTGCGAATCAGCTCCAGGTGCCCCTTCACAGCCCCCTCCGGGTCGAGCATCGCCCTGTAGAGCGTGGGGTGGGAGAGGGCCCGCCAGTCGTAGGTGAAAGCCTCCAGGGCGCTCCTCACCGCCGCTGGGGTCACGTGCTTCAGGAAGACGCCGGGGCTAGCCTCTATCGCTATAGCGAGGGCAAGCGAGACGCCGGCCCCATCCATCTCCCTGACGAGTAGGCGAGCCGCCTCCCTCGCGTCGCCCCCCGCCCGCGTTAGGGGGAGGTGCGTGTGGAAGTCTATAACCCTCAAGCCCCCGGGATCCCCCGGCCCACGCTTCAAGCCACACACCACCGGGAGCCGGCTGGATTATTTAACCGCGACCCGGGACTGTGAGTAAAGCTTTATATACGTTTAGCTGTGGGACAGCGGTAGCGGTGAGCGCGGATGCCCTTGCAGGAGAGGGTCTACGAGGACCTCCACTCCCTCCTCTCCACCGCCCTGGAGAGCGTTAGGAAGGCCTCTAGGCTAGCCAAGGAGGAGGGCATCCCCTCGGTCATGCTGCCGCTGAGGACCATGATCATCCCCGTGCTCAAGGAGATCGTGGCCCAGCTAGACGGCTACAGGAACGACTTCCCAGCCAGCGACGACGTCGAGCTCTGGCCGAGGATAGGCAGCTACGCCGGCGGCAGGGTGGACTTCAAAGTAGTGAAGGTGCGTTGGGAGGAGGTGTAGCCCCAGCCTTGGCGAGGCCGAGCCCCGAGAGGGGGAAGTGGCCCCGCTACTGGGACAGGCGCATCGAGACCATGCCCTGGGACGAACTCGTCAGGCTGGCTGAGAAGAAGCTGAGGTACATAGTCTCCTTCGCCTACCACAACAGCAGGTTCTACAGGGAGCTCATGGACTCCGCCGGCGTCTCGCCGGGGGACGTGAGGGGAGTCAAGGACCTCCCCAGGATACCCTTCATTGTGAAGGATGACGTGAGGCACAGGATCCAGGCGGAGCCCGTGCCCTACGGCTCGCACCCCGGGCTGCCGGACAGCTTCCACTACAAGATAGCCACCAGCACGGGGACCACGGGGAGGCCCACCTACAACGTGTGGAGCCCGGCGGAGGAGGCCTACGCGAGGGACGTGATAGCCAGGGGCTTCTGGGCTATGATGATGAGGCCGGGGGACGTGTACCTCAACGCGTGGAGGATGGACTTCAACTACGCGTGGGGCGTGAGGTTCTACAAGACCGCCTGGATGATGGGCATGAAGGTCATACCCCATGGGAGCGCACCTATGGCTTCGATGCCCCAGCTGACTAGGAGGACGATAGAGGAGGTGAGGCCCACCGTCATAGGTGGCACGCCGAGCGGCCTCTACCACCTCGCCAGGATGATGGTGGAGGACTGGGGCATCGAGCCGCCGTTCGAGGTCGTCCACACAGCGGGAGAGCCCCTCGTGAGGGAGGTGAGGAAGAAGCTCCAGGACATGTACAACACCGACTACGTCTTCGACTTCTTCGGCTTCAGCGAGATCCCCTTCACCGAGATGGCGGAGGACCCCTGGTTCGAGGGCGACCACTGGTGGTTCGACGCAGCGGTCTTCGAGATACTCGACCCCGACTCCAAGGAGCCGATGGGGCCGGGTGAGAGGGGCGAGCTAGTGGTGACCAGCCTGATCAACCACACACTCCCCATCATAAGGTTCAACGTGGAGGACATAGCAGAGTACAGGGAGGGCCCCGGCGCCTGCGGCAGGACGCACCCGATGTTCCCCTACGGCGTCCTGGGCAGGGAGGAGTGGCTCGTCAAGGTGAAGGGGCTCGACGGTAGCTACCACTACATCCTCCCCTGGGACGTCGAGGCGGTCGTCAGGGACTTCCCCGACGTGAAGGACTACCAGGTAATCAAGAAGACGAGGCTGGAGCACGACAGGCTCTACGTCAAGCTCGAGCCGAAGACCGAGCCCAGGGACCCCGACGAGTGGGCCAGGCAGAAGGAGGCCGAGATCTCCGCCCGCCTAGGGGTGCCCGTGAAGGTCCAGTACGCGCCCCCCGGCACGATACAGCCGCCCATCTGGAAGAAGACCTACGTCGTCCACGAGTGGAAGAAGTAGCCCGCCCCCACCCATCATTTTTGAGATCCATTCTTATTATTCATTATACGGAGATATTAGGGCGGGCGGGATCCCCTCCCACCCGGTTGAGTAGGAGTGGCGTTGAGCAGGCCCCAGCCCGGGGGTCTAGTGGAGGTCCGGAGGCGCTGCAGCCCGGATTGCCTGCGGGGCTTGAGGCTCGCCCCCGGCTTCGGCTCCTTCATCGACCCCTCCCGGGGCGTTGAGCCCCTGGCCCTGGCGGCCGCGAGGGGGGACTACGTCGCAGTCGCCACCACCGACGGGGTGGTGGTAGGCTTCTTCGTGGCGTACCGGTTCGCCCTCGAGGGGCTCAGGGCCCCCGTCGCGTTCGACTTCCTCTACGACGTAGTGGCTGAAGTGGCCCGGGGGTGGAGGGGGAGGGGCGTAGCCTCGAGGCTCCTCGACGCGGCGCTCTCCGACCCCTTCTTCGAGGACAAGGCGCTCCTAGCCCGGGGGAGGCCGGAGTACTGGGACTGCAGGGGCGAGGAGTGCAGGGAGTACGCTAGGATCCTCGAGGAGACCGCGGCCCGCCACGGGTTCATGAGGCTCCAGGCGAGGCTGCCGGGGGATGCGTTCACCTACGCCCGCGTCGGGCCACGGGCCCCGGTGACGCTGGAGGACCTGGAGAGGCTCGTCGCCAGGCTCGCCGCGGCGGTGTTCGGCGAGTTCTACGAGCCCCTTTAGTCTCGCAGGCTACTCTCTGATGACGAGCCTCCTCACCTTCTTGTAGAAGGCTACGCGCCTGTTCACGTAGTCCATCAGCTCCTCGGGGGGCACCCTGCCCCTCCACCCGGGCTTCAGCCTGACCTCGGCGACTGGTATCTGCCCGTAGTCCGGGTGCGGCTCCCCGTACACCCTCGCCTCCTCGACGGCCGGGTGCCTCTCAAGTATGACCTCCAGGTCCCTGGGGAATATTGGGTAAGCCTTGTACTTGATCATCCTCTTCCTCACGCCCCGGAAGTAGAGGAGGCCCCTCTCATCCATCTCCATGAGGTCTCCGGTCCTCAGCCAGCCGTCCACGAAAACCCTCCTCGTCTCCTCCTCGTCCTCGTAGCCCTTCATCACCCAGGGGGCCTTGACGAGCAGCTCCCCAAGCTCGCCCGGGCCAAGCTCCCTCCCCGCGTCCTCGGGGTCCACTATCTTCACGTAGACGTCGGGCAGGGGGATCCCGACGGTGGACTTCACGCCGGCAAGGTGCCTGGGCTGGAGGGTGAGGATCCACGCCTCGGTCATGCCGTAGAGCTGCGTGAGGGGGGCGCCGAAGGCCTCCCTGAAGCGGTCCTGGACCTCCGGCTTGAGGGGGGCGCCGCCCGAGACTGCGAGCTCGAGCCTCGCCCCCGGGATCCCGCCGCCCGCGGCCTTGAGCAGGGACTCGTACATCATCGGGGCGCCTGCGAGGTAGTTGACGCCCCACCCGCTTAGCAGCCTCGCCGCCGCCTCGGGGTCCCACCTCTTCATCGCGTAAACCGCGCCGCCGTTGTAGAGCGCTGTGAGCACGCTCGCCTCCAGGCCGAGGGCGTGGGTGAGGGGGGCGACGAGTATCGTCCTAGGCCTCCCCCTCAGCTGGGTTGCCGCGTGGTACGCCGTGGCGGCGGAGACCACGCCGTAGTGGGTGTGGAGCACCTGCATCGTCCTCCCCGCTATCCCCGCGTAGTAGAAGGCAACCGCCACGTCGCCGGGCCCGGCGTTGGCCTCCCTCCACTCCCTCCACAGCCCCCTCCTCCACGCGCCCCTCAGGGTCTCGAGGCCCCCGCCGCTCGCGTGGTCGAGGAGGAGCACCCTCTCGACGCCAAGCGACTCGAGGACCACCCTCTCCCTCTCGTAGAACTCCCCCGACACCACGGCGACCCGCAGCCCGCGACCCTCCAGCTGGAACCTCAGGTCCTCCGAGGTCGTCAGGGGGTCCACGACGACGGCGGTAGCCCCCGACATCCAGACGCCCAGCAGGCCCGCGACGCCCTCCACGGTGTTGAAGGCCGAGAAGACCACCCCGTCGCCGGGCCCGACGCCCACGCCCTGGAGCCACGCAGCCGCAGCCCTAGCCATCTCCACCGCGTCACGGTAGGAGACGCACCCCACCCCCTCCGAGGCTAGGGCGCACGCCCCGGGATCCCTCGAGGCCCACTCAGCCACGGGGGCGTAGGCCGGCACCTCCGGGTAGTCCAGGCTCTCCGGGACGCCCTCAGGCCACGAGCGAAGCCAAGGCCTAGCCGCCACGGGCTGCACCCCCAAGCGTGAAAGCGCGGCGAGGGAGGCAGGGGCGCCACGGGGGAAAACCCCGGGGGAGGGGCCGGGGGCTAGGACTGCCTCAGGTAGAGCTTGTAGACCTTGTGCGGCAGGGTCCTTACCTCCTCCTCTGGTATCCACTCAACCTCCGCTGGGACTCCGAGCTTTTCCTCGAGCGCCCTCGCTATCCTGGCCCTCAGCTCCTCGGGGTCCTTGGTGAGGTTGGGGTCGTAGACCGCTCTTATGCGGAGCTTGTCCTCCTCCTTGAAGAGGTCCTTGCTCGACCTTATGAACTGCCACGGCTTCAGCATGACCTCCGGGAAGCTGTAGAGTACCTCCTCTACGTCCCTCTGGGTTATGTGCTTGCCCCTGACTACGGCGCCGAAGACGGTCCTGCCCAGGTACTTGAGGGTGGCGTGGGTCCTCCCGCTTACGTCCCTGCTAGAGTCCTTTACTACCATGTCCTCGTAGTCCCACCTGAAGTAGGTCATGGCCTCGTAGTCTAGTGGGGTTATGACGTACTCCCCCTTCTCCCCGTCCGCGACAGGCTCCTTGGTCTTGGGGTCGACTACCTCGGTGAAGAAGAAGTCCTCCCATATCATCAGGCCCTTCGTGTTCCCCGTCTCTACCTGCTCCCTGTTCTCCGCCGTGGCTACGACGCAGTCCCCGCCTCCGCTGGCGTCGAGGTGGAGGGTGCCCCAGAACTCCCTGCTGTACCTCCTGACCGGCTCGGTGAGCATGTCCCCCTCCGTCCTTATGAACTTCCACTCGTCGCTGTGGTACTCCCTCCTCGGGTCCAGGCCGCGGGACCTGACGTAGTCCATCCACCTGAACATTGGGAGGGTGCCGTGGTTTACCGCGTTGAACCTGACGGCGCTCGCTATCATGTGGAGCCTCTCTATGTCGGTTGGCGTGGGCATGCTGCTGAACTCCCATACCTGCGCCCCCGTCGCCGCGAAGCCCCTGTCGTTCCCGTCCTTCAGCCAGGCGTGCCAGTAGTAGCCCCAGACGAGTACCCTGTCCCCGGGCCTCGCCCCAGCCGCCCAGGCGTGCCTGGCGTACTCCCTCGTTATCCACCCCTCGACGTCCCTCCTCGTCTTAGCTATGAACGTTGGCAGCCCTGTGGTGCCCGTGCTGTGCTGGACGGTGTAGACCTCCTCCTCGGGGACTGCGAGGAAGCCGCCGAACGGGTCCCCGGTCCTCGCCCTGTTCTCCCTGACCGTGTCCTTACTCATGACCGGCAGCTTCTCCTGGAGGTCCTCCGTGGTCCTTATGTCGCTCGGGGTTAGGCCCAGCTTGTTGAACAGCTCGCGGACTGCCGGGGCGAACGAGTAGCCCCTAGCTACCTGGCGACGGAGCTTCCTGTTCTGCAACTCCCTAAGCTCGTCCCTGGGCATGGTCTCAAAGTAGGGCTCGAAGAACCTGGACTCCGCGGACACGCCTTGCCCACCCCACGAGCCACCCGCTGAAAGGTGAGAGGGGTATTTATTCATTTAGCGCTGGCAAACTCCTCTAGCGGGCCGCCGGATTAGATTCTAGGATACGCCTTACGCTACTGGGGAGGCTTTATTTAACACGCCCACCACAGCGGGTGGCCCCGGGGGCGGCCGGCTGAGGGGTGGCCCATGGTTGAGGGGTAAAATGTTCGACGTGGCCGAGCGGGGGCCATTCAGGGTGGTGGCCCCGCGCGGGGGCTCTGACTACGTGGGGGAGCACGCCTCCAGGAAGGCGATCAGGGCGGTGCTCTCGGTCTACGGGTACCTGGCGGGCTCCAGCCTGGGATCCCGGGGGGCCTACAAGCTCGTCCACGGCAGGTACGGGGACGTGGTGCCAACGAGGAAGCTCTACCTGGTCCTAGAGGAGGCGTCGAAGGAGAACCCCGTCGTCCAGGCGGTGTGGGAGGCCGCGAGGAGGCAGTGGAGGCTCTACGGGGACGGAGTGAAGACGGTGGTCCTCCTGGCCTACCAGCTCTACTCCGAGGGGGCCAGGCTGGTGGAGGAGCACGGCCTCAGGCCCTCAACGGTGGTGGAGGGCTTCACGAGGGCGTACAGGATACACGCGGGGACGCTGGAGGAGCTCGCGGAGAGGACGGGGCCCATCGACTGCCCCGCTGCAGCGAGGAGCCTGGCGGCGGGATCCCAGGAGCCGGAGGTGCTCGCGGGCCTCCTCTGCGGGGCCCTGGAGAGGTACAGGGCCCGCCCCTGCAGGGCCCGGCTCTCGGAGGCGGTCGCCGTCGAGAGGGTTGAGGGGGGCTCGGTCTACGACTCCAGCCTCGTCGAGGGGGTGGTGGCGAGGAAGAGGATAATGCAGTACAACGCCCCCAAGCACGCCAGGGGCCCCCTCAGGGTCGCCGTGGTGGACCAGAAGCTCTACGTCGACTACCGCGGGGAGGGCATCCGCTTCACCACGAGCGACCCGGGCGTGGCCCTCGAGCTTGCCCGGGCGGCGAGCGAGGCGGTGAAGCCCCTCGCCTCCAGGCTCCTCGAGCTCGGGGTGGACCTGCTAGTCAACGTTAAAGGCGTGGATCCAGCGGTGGAGCAGTGGCTCCACAGGCACGGGGTCATAGTGGTTAGGAGGGTGGACGCGGAGAGGGCCAGGCTCCTGGCGCTCGCCTCGGGGGCCAGGATGGCCTCGAGCATCAGGGACCTCAGGGAGGAGGATATCGGCGTAGTGGACTCGGTGGAGGAGGTCAACCTGGGCGGCAGGTACTACACTATCTTCAAGGCGGGGAAGGGGTGCGCCTCCACGATCCTCCTCAGGGGGCCCTGGTTCACGGTGGACTCGATGCACGAGGAGGTGAGGATGGCCCTGAGGGGGCTCGAGGCCTACCTCGCCGACCCCCGCGGGGTCCCCGGCGGCGGCGCCCCCGAGGTGGAGGCGGCGGAGAGGATCCGGGAGGCTGCCAGGAGGGCCGGGGGGAAGGAGGGCCTCGCAATGGAGGCCTACGCGGATGCGATCGAGGTCATACCCAGGACGCTGGCGAGGCACGCGGGCCTCAACCCCCTGGACGCAGTCGCAGAGCTGAGGAGCCTCCACGCCCGGGGCCACTGGGCCGCCGGGGTCGACGAGGGTCGGCTGGAGGTGGCGGAGGACACGAGGGCCCGGAGGGTGGTGGACCTCTACACGGTCAGGGCCTCCGCGGTGGCCGCAGGCGTCGCGCTCGCGGTCTCGCTCCTGAGGGTTTCCGGGATAGCGGTCCACAGGCGCGGCGCCGAGCTCAGGAGGATCAGGGAGGGCTAGACCTCGACCACTTCAACCCTCCGGGCGACGGACTCCTTGAGCCACTTGTAGATCGCCGCGGCGCCGTAGGAGTCCAGGGCGGCCATGACGTCGGGGGAGGGCTTCCCAGCCTCGCCTACCATGAGGAGGGGGAGCCCCCAGGGGGCGAGGTGGAGGGAGTGGTAGAGGCCCCTCCTCAACCCCTCCTCTAGGACCTCCCTGAGCCCCTCGTACCTAACAAGGGCGACGTGGCCCGCCACCTCCACCACGCCCTCGGGCGGGTCGCCGGCCGGGGACCAGAGGAGGTGGGGCTCCACCCTCCACGAGCCGGGCTTGGGCGCGACTATCGCGAGCATGAGCGAGGCCCTCGGGTGGCGGAGCCTGGCGGCGGGCCCGGCTACCCTCTTCACCCTGCTCGAGAGGAGCCTCTCCGGGACGTAGACCCTAGCCATGGCAGCCACCCGGGGATCCCGGCTGGCCGGGGCCGCGGGCGCCCAGCACCCCCGGGGGGCCGGCGGGCTGCGGCCTTGTAGGCCTGCATCCAGCGCTCCCTCAAGGCTTTAACCGCCTCCTCCCACTCCCTCCTCGTTGCCGGCCTGTACTTCGGTGTCCTGCTTCCCGGGATCCTGAGCACCCGCCCCTCCGGGCCGGTGGCGAAGAGCGTGCAGTAGGTGAGCCTGCAGATTATGGGCTTGGCGTGCCTCCCCGCCGACTCCTCGAGCCTGCACCCGCCGGTCTCGGGGTTGAAGAAGATGCAGCCGCCGAGGAGGCCGGTGCCGAGCATGTAAACCCTAACCGCCCCCCTGCTCGTCTCGACCACCCTGCTCGGCTGCCTCTCCACCACCCTCCTGGCCCAGCGGGGCAGCGAGCCGAGTTCAACGTCGAGCACGAAGGCTCCACTGTTGACGGCGCAGCAGTAGCCGCAGCCCCTCGGGCACTCCATCCTGTAGCCACGCCTCACCTCCTCGGGGTCAACCCTCTCGAAGGCCCCCCACTCGTCGACGGGGTCCCTGAAGACGGCTACGAGCCTCCCCGAGCCGGGGAGCCAGTAGACGCCCACGAGCCTCCTCTTGTTGACAGCCGCGGCGACGAGCAGCTCCACGTCGCCCCTCCAGTCGCCGGGCGGCTGCCTGAGAGCGTAGAGCGGCAACGCCGGGCGCACCAAGCCCCCCGACGCGTGCACGGGTTTTATGCGAGCGCAACACTCCACGTCGGTGGGCTGGACTCCCATAGTTAAAGAGCCGCCGCCCTCCCACGGGGGAATGGTGGCTGGCCGCCCATGGAGCCCTTCGGGCTAGTGGGGTTTGTGACTGACTTCGGCGAAGGCCCCTACGCCGGGGCCCTTAGGGCTGTGGTCAAGTGCCTGGGGGCGGAGCCCGTGGACCTGGACCACTCGGTCCCCAGCTTCAGCGTAATCGCGGGGGCGTACGTCACCTTCTCCCTCTACAAGTGGCTGCCCCCGGGCTCCGCGGTGGTCGCGGTGGTCGACCCCGGCGTCGGGGGGCCTAGGAGGCCACTCCTCGTTGAGACCAGGAACTACTACCTGGTGGGCCCCGACAACGGAGTCCTCTACCCGGCCGCCGCGGATGACGGGGTCTCAAGGGTCTACATCCTCGACCCGGATAGGGTGGCTAGCCTCGTGAGGGAGAGGGCTAGGTGCCCCGGCTTCCACCGGGGCTGGAGGGTCTCCAACACCTTCCACGGGAGGGACGTCTTCACGCCGGCCGCGGCGCTGGCGGCGACTGGGGTCGAGCCGTCGAGGCTGGGCGATGAGGCGGACCCCGAGAGCGTGGAGAAGCTGGAGGTCGTCTGGGAGAGGGAGGTTAGGGGCAGGCTCACCGTTAAAGTCGTCTACGTCGACAGGTTCGGCAACGTGGCCCTGAGCACTAGGAGGATGCTCCCCGAGGGGGCCGAGGTCGAGGTGACGGACCTCAGGGGGCACGCGTGGAGGGTCCGGGTGGGGAGGACGTTCAGCGACGTGAGGGAGGGGATGATGGTCATGTATCTGAACAGCTTCGGCTTCCTGGAGATAGCGGTCAACAAGGGGAGCGCCGCGGAGCGGCTGCACGCGAAGCCCGGGGACAGGCTGAGCCTAAGGGTCATCAAAAGCTCTAATCAGTGAACGCGCTCCACGCGCACCCCGCGCAGAAGGCCAGACCTAGCCAGCTCCTCGTACCAGCGGCACTCCAGCTCCACGTCGGAGCCCTCAATCTTCGCCGCCATCCCCTCAAGGGGGTGCCGCGGGGGCTCCGGCACCCCCGGCGGGGGCTCGCGGCCGGCGTACCTCCACCTCAGCCTCCCCCCGCGCCTCTCCAGCCTCCACCAGTACCTGCCGTAGTACTCGTAGACCACGAGCGCCCCCGTCTCGGGGTCCCTCTTGTAGACCCTGTGGAGGGGCTTCAGATAGTACCCCGTCCCCCTGAGCCTGGCGTTGTAGGAGTAGACGGTTGCTAGCAGCTCCTCCACCGCGGCCCTGAACGCGTCGAGGCCATCCACGAGGCGGACCCTGCACTCGGAGCCCCGCTCCAAAAGGCTAACCCCCGCGGGGAGGGCTAGGTCGGCTCTTCCACCCCATCCCCCCGTGGGGGGTTGGATCGTCGCAGGCGCACTTCATCGCCCTCCCCGCTGGGGGCCTGCGCCGCGGGAGGACTATTAACCCCGCGCCGGCCGGCTTTATCGTTGAACGGTGAGGAGATGCACCTCCACCGACCCCGAGCTTGGGGGGTGAGGTGAGGGCAAGAGGCCGAGGGTCTCGAGGGGCTTGCTAGGGGTGCCCGTGGTTCCATGGCTCCGGGGGTCACGGTTGGCCTGACAGCGTCGGGCGGGGGGCACACGGGGTACGCTAGGGCTATAGGCCTGGAGCTCGCCAGGCTCGGCGCTGGGCTGGTGTTCTACACGCCTAGGGGCGACTCTTGGAGCCGGTCCCGGGTGGAGGGGCTGGGCCGGGTAGTCGAGACGCCTATGCCCAGGCTCTACTGGGAGCCCCTCTGGAGGACCCTCCACAGGTGGCCGGGGGCGCTCCTCGAGGCCCTCCGCAAAGTGCCTGGGAGCCTCTCGGCCCTCGTGAACTGCGGGAACAACCACGCCGTCCCCCTGAGCTTCGCCGCGTGGCTGAAGGGGGTGCCGGTGGTCAACGTTGAGAGCAGCGTGAGGTTCACGAGCCCGGGGAGGACGCAGGCGGTGGTGCGTAGGATAGCGGCGGTGACGCTGGTGCAGTGGGAGGAGCAGCTGAGGATCCACCCGGGCGCGGTGGTGGTTGGCCCCCTCTACGAGCCGCCCCGGTACGAGCCGAGGGATGAGGGCTACGTCCTCGTGACGGCTGGAACCATGGGGTTCAAGAGGCTCTTCGACGCGGTGCTCGAGGCTGGGCTGGAGCGCCTCGGCCTCGGGGTGGTGCTCCAGACGGGCAGGGTCGACCCGGGGCCCTACAGGGCGGCGAGGCCGGGGTGGAGGGTGTTCAGGTTCGACCCCGACTTCGAGAGGTGGCTCGCTGGGGCGAGCGTGGTGGTGACCCACTTCCCCGGGAAGACGGGGATGGAGGCCGCGCTCGCCTACAGGAAGCCCGTGGTGCTCGTGGCCCACCCGGAGCTTAGGCTCTCCGCGAGCGTCAGGGACGGCCCCATCTACGCCGGGAAGATCGGGGCGGTCTACCTGGAGGACCCCACGCCCCGTGGGGTCCTCGAGGCGGTGAGGGAGGCGCTAGGCAGGGAGCCGCCGAGGATCCCGAGCGGCGCCCCGAGGGCTGCGAGGGAGGTGCTCTCCGTCGCCCGAGGCGGCTAGCCCTCGGGCTTGAACTCGATGACCCTCCTAGCCATGGCCTCCACCTTGTCCACGAGCACCTCGACCCCTATGCCCGGCTTCTCGGGCGCCGTTATCGTGCCGTCCCTGTTCAGCGTCCACGGGGGCTCAACGATGTCCTCCTCGTAGTACCTATCGCTCGCGCTCACGTCGTTGGGGTACTTGACGCCGGGGAGGGTTGCGAGGGCGACCAGGTGCCCCCTGCCCACGCCGGTCTCCAGCATGCCCCCGATCCAGAGGGGCCTGCCGAAGACCCCGTGCCAGAGGTCGTGTATCCTCAGGCTCTCCATTATCCCCCCGACCCTCCCGGGCTTCACGTTTATCACCCACGCAGCGTTGAGCCTGTAGGCCCTCCTGGCGTCCTCGGCGTCCTTGATGCTCTCGTCGAGGCAGATCGGAGTCTCCAGGATCCTCGCCAGCTCCGCGTGGTCCACGAGGTCCCTCCAGTGGAGGGGCTGCTCGAGCATGAGGAGGTTGAACCTGTCCAGCCTCTTCAGGTGGAGGGCGTCCCTGAGCGTGTAGGCAGCGTTGGCGTCGGCCTGGAGGGGGGTGTCTGGGTACTCCCTCCTCAACGCCTCGAGGGGCTCGACGTCCCAGCCAGGCTTGATCTTCACCTTGACCCTCCTGTACCCCTGCTCGAGGTACCTCCCCACCACCCTCACCAGCTCCTCGACGCTCCGCTGGATCCCGACGCTCACCCCGCTCTCGATCCTACCCCTCACCCCGCCGATGTACCTCCACAGCGGCTTCCCGGCGAGCCTCGCCTCCAGGTCCCACACCGCCATCTCCAGGCCGGCCTTCGCCATCTCGTGCCCCCGAACCCTGGAGAACGCCTCCGACACCCTCCTAGCCTCGACCTCGGCGGGGAGCATGTGCGCCAGGTAGTCGCGGATGACGTGGAGGGCGGTCTCGTGCGTCTCGCAGCTGTACCACGGCCCCTCCCCCGCCACCACCTCGGCCCAGCCCTCCTCGCCGCCCCGCTCCTCCACCCTCACGAGGAGCGCGGGCCTCTCCAGGGTCCTCCCGAAGCTGGTCTCGAAGCCCTCCCTCAGCCTGACCCACACCTCGTAGACCCTGACCCTCCTCAGCACGGGCAACGCCGCCGCCCCCGCCGGGCGGGGATCCCACCCGGGTGGCGCTACTTTATAGGCTCCAGGCTGGCGGCCAGCATTAACCGCGTGGGTCGCCGCCGGGGTGGCCCAGGGTTGGGGTTGGAGGTTAGGCCTCTCCGGGATCCCTCGGAGTTCGCGGAGGCTGTGGAGGTCCAGAGGCTGGCGTGGGGGATGAGCGACTACCGCGACGCCGCCCCGCCCCACCTGCTGAGGGCTCTGGCGGACAACGGGGGCCTCGTGCTCGGCGCCTTCCTCGACGGGAGGCTGGTGGGCGTCTCCTACGGGTGGTTCGTGGGGTCGCCGGGCGACGGCTACTTCTACAGCCACGCCACCGGCGTGGCTGAGGGCGTGAAGTACAGGGGGGTGGGGTACGCGCTCAAGCTTGAGCAGAGGAGGAGGGTGCTCGAGAGGGGTTACAGGCTCATCAAGTGGACCTTCGACCCCCTCCAGTCCCTCAACTCCAACTTCAACCTGGCCAAGCTGGGGGTCGTGGTGAGGGTCTACGTGCCCAACTACTACGGGGAGATGAGGGACTCGATCAACGAGGGCCTCGCGAGCGACAGGGCGAAGGCGGAGTGGTACATTGACAGCGAGAGGGTGAGGCTCAAGCTCGAGGGCAAGCTGAAGGCGGCGCCGGCGGAGGCCATACTCGAAGCCGGCGGCGCCGTCGCCCTCGAGAGGAGGGTCGAGGGCGGCCTGGAGGCCCCCGGGGAGCCGAGGCTGGGCCTCGACGCCCCAGCGGTCCTCGTCGCCCTGCCCAGGAGCATCTCGAGCCTCAGGGACCGGGACCCCGGCCTGGCGGCGAGGTGGAGGCTCGCCACTAGGAGCGTCTACAGCCACTACCTCTCCCGCGGCTACCTCATGGTGGACTACACTAGGGACTCCAGCGGCGGGGGCTACGTGGTGCTAGCCAGGGACCCCATGGAGCCCGTGGTGTACCAGGCTACCCCTTCCTCTTCGCCCTGAGCCTGCAGAGGTGGGCGACGGCCGCCTCGTAGCCGAGGTCGAGGGGCCTCGCCACGCTGCTCTCCGTGTTCACCTCCAGCTGGACCGGCCTGCCGAGGTCGTCGTAGTCCCTCATCACCCTCACCCCGAGGTCCGCCTCCGCTATGAGGGTGGGCATGAAGGCCACGTCGTCGTGGCCGTTGACGCCCTCAACCGCGCCCCCCACGAGGAGTATGGGGACCCCCGTCAGCCTAGCCACCACCCTGAGGAACGCCGACACCTCGTCGAGGTCCATCGTCGGGATGCTGGGGGCGTCCCTCACCCTCGAGGGTATGTAGTCGGACTCGTAGGGGAGCATGAAGCCCACCACGAGGTTGACCCTCCTCGCCTGGAGGACCCTGAATATCTCCGGGACCGCCAGGTCCTCGTCTATGAACACTCCAACCCTCAGGCCGGCGAGCTCGAAGACCCCCGCCTCCCTCCCCGGGCTTATGCCGTACTCCATCTCCTTCCTCGTCACCGCCAGCTTCCTGTACTTGCCGGCCAGGGCGCCGGAGGAGTTGACTGCGAACGAGGTGACGTAGAGCCTGGGCCCGGCCCTCTCGATGATGGGGCCGCTTATGATGTTGACCCTGTAGCTCTCGGCGAGCCTGGAGGCTAGGGACATCGTCTTCCCCGAGAGGGATCCCCTGTCGCTCAGCCTCTCAGCGCTCGACTTCAGGTAAGACCTGGCCTTCGACTCGGAGTGGTAGCCTATGATGGGCCCGGTGAGGGGGTAGGGCGGCGTGATGAACAAGTCTATCCCGGGCGGCTCGTTGGCGAGCGCCTCCAGCGCCTCGGCTAGCCTCTTACCGTTGATCCTGGATGAGTTGAGCCTCACCCTCTGGAACGCCACTCCGACCCTAACCAGCGGCACCTCCCTCAGCCTCCCTGTAGAGCGAGGCCCTGGAGAGGCAGTCGGCCAGCACCCGGGTGAACTCGTGGCCGCCGGGCGCCCTCCCCCTCGACGCCTCCTCCACTAGGCGGGCCAGGCCGCCTATCTCGCCGTAGATCCCGGCCAGCACTTCGACCCTGCTCTTCTCCCCCCTCTCGATCGCGTCTATCGCCGCCTCCAGCTCCCTCGTCCTCTCCTCGGAGACGAGGCTCGGGATCCTGCGGATGAGGGCGGCGTAGGGGCCGTAGTCCGCCTCCGACGCGCTGGCGGTGCGCCTGGTGAGGTAGTCGTACACCATCCTGCCCCTGAGGGTTGGCACCACGTACTCCCTCCTCCCCCCAACGACTACTATGTACCTCCTCCTCAAGAGGGTGTCAACTATCTTAGCGTACGTGCTCGGCCTCCCGATGCCCCTCTCCTTCATCAACGCTATGAGGTCCCCCTGGGTGAGCGGCGGGGCCAGGCGGGTCTTCCTCACGACGGGCCTCCAGGTGGAGTAGCCGAGGGGGAGCCTGGGCTCGACCCTCACGTAGGGCCACACGAGCGTGAACCCTGCCTCCGGCGGCTCCCTCGCCACCTCGACCAGCCTCTCCAGGGTGTACTTGAAGGTGAAGGGCTCGAAGTGAATCGTGTACCTGGCCCTCACCCCCTTAGCCTCCACCATCTGGCTCGCCATGAACCTCCTGAATATCAAGTCGTAGAGCTCCAGGTGCCTCCTCGTCACCTCCCTCGCCAGCTCTATCGCCCCCTCCTCGAGGAGCATCGCGAGCCTCTCCGCGTCGATCGGCCTCGTGGGGCGTATCGCCTCGTGGGCCCCTCCCTCGCCCCACCTCCTCGGCTTGTAGAGGCTCCTGTAAGCCTCCCCGAACCTCTCCTCGAGCCACTGCCTGGCGACCTCGAGGCCCTTGTCGCTCACCCTCGTCGAGTCCGTCCTGTGGTAGGTTATGAGGCCGAGCTCGAAGAGGTCCTGGGCGAGCCTCATCGCCTGGGGGGCGCCTAGGCCGAGGATCCTGCTGGCGTCGGCTAGGAGGGTGTCAGTCGTGTAGGGGGGCGGCGGGTTTAGGGTGACCTCCCACTCCTCGCCCTCAATCCTGACCTCCACCTCCCCGCCCCTCTTCGCCGCGTCCCTAGCGTGCCTCACTACCTCCAGGAACTCCCTGTAGGAGGGGTCCTCCGGGGGGACCTTGACGACGATCGTGACCGCCTCCCCGCCGGGGGCCTCGTGGTAGAGCGTGACCTGGTCCACGGTCTTCTTCGCCCGCTCCGCCGCCTCGACCACCCAGCCCAGGGTGGGGGTCTGCACCCTGCCGGCGGAGAGGTTGTAGTAGTACCTGTTCTCCCTGCACGCCCTGGCGTCCGCGAGGTTCACCATCCTAGCCTTCGCCTCCGTGTTCTCCGTGGCCCTCTCCTCCACCACTGGGCAGTAGTGGCGGCTCCAGAAGTCGCACCAGAGGAGGGGGCTGAGGGTGAAGCCTATCCAGCGGTCCTCAACCCTCCTCACTATCTGCGCGTCCACAAGCCTGTCGTCGAAGCTCCTGAGGCTCCTGAGCGCCGCGAGTATCGCCCTCCTGGTCACCTCGTGGAACTCGAGCCTCATGATCCTCCTCGAGTAGGGCTTGATGAGGAGGGCGACGTCCCAGCCTATCTTCTCTCCCTCAGTGTCGGGGTCCGTTCCTATGAGGACGTAGTCAACCTCCCACGCGAGCCTGCGGAGGTCCTCCACCACCGCCCTGGAGTCCCTTATCCTGGGGCTGCCGCAGTAGGGGCACCTGGGCTCCTCCCTCGTGAACTGGGCCCCGCAGTCGAGGCACCTCTTGATGCTGGTGTAGACCGGCACGTACCCGCCGTCGCCGTCGACGAGCACCCCGAAGAGGTTGCTGACCCCGCGCCTGGAGAGGCTGGGCGGCACGTCCCCCGGCTGCTCGTCGGTGGCCAGGTCGTAGACGTGGCCCCCGCTCGCGGCTATGAGGAGGAGGTAGTCGCCGGTGGAGACCTCGTAGACCCTCAGTCCCCCGGGGAGGATCCTCGTGCTAGGCCTCCCGAAGAAGCCCGCGATGGTTCTAGCCTTGTTGGGGGACTCCACGACTAGGAGGGCGGTCTTCACCAGGTCCACCGCGGCGCCCGCCCTGCCCTTGAGTATCTCCTCCACCCTCCTCCTCTCCTCCTCGATCTCGGCCTTCAGCTTGTCCAGGTCTATCTCCTCGAGCGGCTTCCACTCGACGTCGGCCATCCACCTCGTCCTCTCCTGCAGCCCCCTGAAGACCCTGGGGTCGTCCACTATGACTATGCTGAGGCCCTTCGTCAGGCCCCCCGCGTAGAGCCTGCTCGTCCTCCCGCTCGCCTGCATGTACGTCGCCGGGTCGGGGACTAGCACGTACCTCTTCCCGTCCTCCTCCACCACGCCCACGTCGGCCCTCTCCCTGAGCGCCCTCCAGACCTCCTCGTCGCTCATCGCCTTGAGGAGGAAGTTGTAGGCGCTCCACACGGCGTGCGTCGGGGATCCCTCGCCGCCTATGTCGCCCTGCACCACCCTCTCCGTGAGCGCCTGTAGGGCCGCGGGGCTCAGGCTCCTGAGGATCCTCCTCAGCCTAGCCATGTGCCTCCTGGCCTCGCTGGCCACGTCCCCCACGTCAACCTCGGCGAGGACTGCTAGCAGCCTCATGAGCCTGGAGGGGTGGGGCTCGCCGATGTCTGCGGGGAACTTGTGCCTGGGGACGCCCGCGAAGACGGCGTACTTCACCCTCGCGGGGAGGTCGAGGCCCCTCACGAGCGCCCCGTAGTAGTTCGCCACGCCTACGAGGACCGGGATCCTCCCCTCGGCGAAGTCCTCGAGTATCCTCAGGGGCTTCCTGGCGTGGTAGGCCTCCGCCTCGACTCCGGCCTCCCTCAGCATCTCGGCGAGCCTCTCGGCCCCCTCCACGCCCTCGTCTACGGGCACGAAAACCAGGACGCCGTCGCCCAGCCTCTTCACCAGCTCAACCGCCCTCGCGTACTTGTCCCCGTCGGCGTGGGTGTAGGTGTCGACCACGTTCCTGAACCCGACGTCCCCGCGGCCGCCAGCCTCGAAGCCGAGGAGGACCCTGAAGAGCCTGACCCTCCTCCCCCGGGGCCTCCCCGTGGCGCTTGAGACTATGAGGGACGCCACGCCCCTCCTGTAGCCCTCCAGCCTCCTCTTGATCTCCCCGGCCTCCCTGGAGAGCTGGTCCAGCTCGCCCCTCAGCTCCTCCAGCTCCCTGCGCAGCTCCTCCACCCGCCTCCTCCTGCGCTCCGCCTCCTCCCTGCTCCTCGCCGCCCTCGCCCTGAGCTGCTGGATCAGGGCGTGGAGCCTCCTCACCCTCTCGCTCAGCCTCACCAGCCTCCTCTCGATGTAGAGGAGCTTCTCCGCCTCCTCGAGGGCCTCGACGGGGAAGCCGACGACGCGCAGTAGGGCGTCGACGCTCTTGCCGCTCCTCAGCACCGCGTCAACGTCGTCGACGAAGACCAGCCTGAAGAGGCTCTGCAGCTTGTGGGCGTACCTCCTCATGAAGGCAGCTGTCGTGACGAGGACGTCGTACTCCCCCCGGTTGAAGGCCTCGAGCGCCTCCCTCCTCGCCCTCAGGCTCATCTTCGAGTGGATCCCGAGGATCCTCGGCCTGCAGCCCTCGAGCGAGTCGAGGTAGGCGTTCATCTTCTTCAGCGCCTGCTCCACGAGGGTGGTGGTGGGGAAGACTAGGTAGGACTTCTCCCCCCTCCCGCAGGCCAGGTAGAGGGCTGCGATGATGCCGAAGGTGGTCTTCCCCACGCCGGTCGGGGCTATGATGGAGAAGCTGTCACCCCTAAGCAGCCGCCTGGCCCAGGTCCTCTGGGCCCCCCAGGGCGGGGATCCCACGGCGGCCTCGAAGTACCTCGCGAACTCCCTGAACTCCTCCTCGAGCCTGCATACCTCCCCCAGGCCGCCCTTGTCCTTCAGCCTCCCGCAGACCTCTAGGACGCCCTCCGCGCCCGCTGGGGGCTCCGGCATGCACCTCTCGCACGGCAGGCCGCGGGCCAGCCTGGCCTCAGTGTTGGGCCCGCCGCAGACGGGGCAGGCGTGCCTGTAAACCCCCCTACCCACCGCCGACTCGGCGCCGCTTCCGGCGGCGCTTCCGCTCAATCAAGCCACCCTAAAGCATCTCAATCAACGCATCCACCATTTTAACCCTCCCCCTTCCAGTTCTATTTCGGAGACACTGTTCAAGGCCGCCACTCAAGCATTCTCCAAGTCCCACTACCCTAGAACCACTCCAAGCCCCCGCGCGGGTGGGGGGCGCGGGGGCTGGAATGGGGGAGTGGCGGGGGTGTGTGCTAGAGTAGCCTGATTATGCTCGTGGACGCCTTGATCCTGGCCTTGACCTTCACGCCCGCCTCGCCGCCCGTCTTCTCGGCGATGAGCCTCGTGGAGTGGAGCCTCTCCTCCTCAATGTTGTACGTCTTGTCCTCGCCCTGCACCTCCACGCGGAGGCTTGACGAGTCCACGTCGGCGTCGAGCCAGTACTCGCCCTTGCCCTCGGGGGTTGCCTGGACCTTTAGGGCTGAGGAGTCGAGCTTAGCGTAGACCCCGCCGCCCCTGGCGAGCGCTATGCTGGCCTTGACGCCGCTCGAGTCGGCCTTGACGCTTAGGTAGTCGAGGGGCTTGCCGGCCTCGATTTTGACGGCGCTCGCGTCCGCCAGCACTCCCACCGCCTTGAGGGGGGCCTCGACCGTGACGCTCGCCGCCTCCACCGTCAGCCTGGCGGTCCTCCTCTCCGCAGCCTCCTCTACGTGGAGCTCGACGCGCCCCCGGGGCCACCTGTAGCCCGTGACCCTGACCCTCCCCTGGGGGCCCTCCCGGATCCTCACGGTGCTCGAGTCCGCCTTGACGACTAGCACCACTGGCCCGTCGACGCGCTCCTCGGCTTCAACCCTGGCGCCCAGCGCCCCCGTGACGGCGCCGAGTGTCCTCGACAGCGCCTCGCCGAGTAGGGTGGACACCGTGGAGACCGCTCCCCCGACAGCCTCCCTGGCCAGGTAGAGGTCGGCCACGTCCCTGAACCAGAGCCTCCTCCTAGCCCTCTCCGGCACGCCTACCACCCCTGACCAGAGACGCGGAGCCCCCCTGGGGGCGCCTGCGGGCGGGCCGGGCGAGCTGGAGGATCCCGGGGAGCCCGACGCTTGAGACTGCCTCCCCGTACTCGCGGGCGAGGCTGCCGGCCAGCTCCGGGGGGAGGCTCCTGATGCTCGCCCTGAACCTCAGCCTGCTCCCCACCCTCCAGAGCGCTAGCTTGGCCCGAAGCCTGAGGTGGAGGGCTGCAAGCAGGGCCGCCAGCTCCAGGGCTCTAGCCGCCGTGGCCGCGGCGCTCGCCAGCCTCCTTATCGCCCGCAAGCCTCACCACCAGCCTCCTACCCCTCCTCTCGACCTCGACGACTCCAAGCTCCTCGAGCCTCCTCACGCGCTCCCTGACGACGCTCCTGGAGGCGGTGCCCCTGATCCTCCTCACCTCCCTCTCCAGGCCCCTCAGGCTCATGGGCCCGTTGACGGCTAGCGCCTCCACTATCGCCCTGGTCACCCCGTCGTCCATGGCTTCCCGGCCGGCGCCCGAGAGGGCCTCGACGACCCTCCTCGCCGCGGCCACCGCCTCCTGGGCGGGCGAGGCGAAGGCGATGGCTATCTCCGCCGCGAGCCTCGCCTCGGAGCCCGCCAGCTCCTCGAGCCTCTCCAGCCTCTCGAGGACCTCGGCTAGCATCGCCTCGATCCTCCTCAGCCTCTCCTCCAGGCTCACACCCTAGGCGCCCCCAGGGTGCAGCGCCGGCCCCAGGGCTGCCCTTCAGCCTACTCCTCCTCGAGCTCCCTCTTGACGGCCTTGGATATGAGGTCCACGATGTTAAACGCTTGGATCCTGGCCCTGAAGTACTCCCTAGTCATCTCGCCCGCGAGGTCCTCCGGCACGCCCTCCTCCCTGAGCTTCCTGTAGAACGCTGCGACGTCCCCTCCAACCTTCGAGCCGTCCATGGCTGATAGCAGCGTGTCGAGCAGCTTCTCCAGGGGCTCTCTGAGCTCCCTGATGAACTCCGAGACCGACCTCAGGACCTCCCTGAGCTCCTCGACGTCGCCACGCCCGCCTGCCTCCCCCGCGCAGCCGCCGGCGCCGGGCTCCTCCTCAACGATCCTCCTAGCCTCCTCCCTCTTCTCCTCGCTCACCACGACACCACCCCGAGCACTCAAGCTGGATGCAGCGTGGCCCGGGTATTCACGCCCTACCACATGGAGGTGGGCCATCGAGCACCCGCCGGCGCCGGGCCCCACCGGCTCTAGGGGAGCCGCGCGCTTAAGGGCATCCAGGCCGCGGGTGCCTGGGGCGAGGCGCGCCTCAGGGAAGCCCCCCGGGCATGGCGTCGACCGGCTCAAGGCGATTATAAGCTCCCGCGGGGGCTGTGTGGTAGCGGCGGGCGGGGCCCGTGAAGAGCACGGGGGTTCCAAGGCCGCGGGCGTCCCCGGCGCCGGTGAGGATGGCGTCCTAGACGGAGGTTCCGCCCACCCTCAGAGGCGCCCGCCCCCGGGTGCTCCTCGGGGCGTTTGGGCTGGCTAGCTTGCTAGGAGCGAGTCTAGCTTGGCGCGGAACCTCCTCCACCACTCCAGCGCCGCCTGGGGGTCCCTCGCTATCCTCTCCGCCCACTCGTGGCTCCCGACCTCCGCGGCTATCGTGGCGACCAGGTCCATGGTCTTCCTCGACTCCCAGGGCACCGGCTCCGCCCCGGCCCTCCTCCTGTACTCCGCGATCTCCCTGTACATCACGCGGGCGTGGCTGGGGGGGTCCACGGCGGCGCCCGCCTCCTCGTAGAGCCTGGGGAGGAGGGACTCGGCCCAGCCCCTGTGGAACCTGCACATGCCCGCGTTGTCAATGGAGTACTCCCAGAGCGCCCTCTTCAGGCTGGTCTCGGCGTAGTCCTCCGGCTCCATGAATGTGGGGGAGTAGTTGGTCCAGTACCTGCCGAGCACGTAGAGGGGGGCCACCATGCCGGGGCTCCAGTAGTAGTTGGGCGTCATGTACCACTCCCCGCCGAATGCTGCGTAGACCGCGAGGTCCCTGGGCCTCCAGCCCCCCGCGGCCTCGCCAGCCTCCCTCTCGACCTCCAGGGCGGCGCGCCTGAGGCCCATCCGGGCTAGGAGGGATCCCAGCCTGCCCCTAGCGTAGGCTATGTCCCTGAGGAGCGCCTCCGCTAGCTCGGCGTTCACCCGGCTGTCGCCGGGCTCGATGGTGAGCGGGTCGAGCCTGGGCGCCCTCGCGAGGCCCGCCTCGCTGGGGTGGAGCAGGCCCCTCGAGGTCAAGTCGAAGACCCAGGCGACCTCGTGCCCGGCCTCTATCACGTCCAGGCCGAGGCTGTCGACTAGCTCGACGAGCCTGGCGGCGTCGGGGAGGCGGAGGACGCCTATAAGCGGCCCCATGCCGTGGAAGGGCTCGTAGTCGACCTTCACCCTCCTCCAGATCTTCTTGCACGCCACCGGGCAGGGCTCCCCGCACGTCCTCCACTTCCCCGCGGGGCTCCCCTTGAAGACCTCCTCCTGGAAGGGCTTCCAGAAGTGGTCTAGTATGAGCTGGTGGAGCCTCACCCTCACCGCCGGGCTGTAGTAGATGGTGTTGTAGGCCAGGCAGGGGAGTAGCTCCCTGTAGACGAGGTAGTTGACGCCGAACGTGCCGCCCGTGCCCAGCTTCGGGTCCATCCTGTACTTCCTCGTCTTGCCGAGCACGGCGGAGGAGTAGCTGGAGCCCAGCACCTCCCGGGTTATCGCGTCGACCCTCCCCGGGTCGAGGAGCCCCCGGGCCCTCGCAGGGGACCCCGAGCCACCCATGACGAGCGCCGCGACGCCGTGGGCTTGGAGCATCACGCTCCCCCCGCCGCCCCTCGACGCAGAGTCCACCACGGGACTGGGGACGCCGGCCTCGATGGGGATGGAGAAGACTCCGGCGTTGACCGTGTTGGCGGCGGCGGGGCCGACGGTGAGGATCCTCCACTCGCCCCGCGACAGGGTGTCCTTGAACCTGGAGGCTATGAGTTCGTGCATCCTGTGCACGCCGAAGCCGCCGGGCTCCCCCTCCCTGAACGCCTCCTCAACCTCCCCCCTCACGGGCTCGACCCTGACCCTCTCGAGGGAGCCGTCCCTCCCCTCAACCACGACCGCGACAGGCTCCGGGGAGCTGCCCTCAAGCGCTACCCCGTGCACCCCGGCCCTAGCCATCGCCCAGGCGGCGCCGCCGAGCGTGCTCACGTGGAGCCCGCCCGAGACGGGGCTCCTGAAGACGAGGGCGACCCTGTTAGCGCCGAAGAGCCTGGTCAGGCTGAAGGGGCCGAAGCCTAGGAAGAGGGCGTTGCACTCAGCGAGGGGGTCGCAGGCCCAGCTCCGGTAGACCCTTGAGTGGAGGATCACCCCAGCATCGACCGGGCCGAGCGCGGAGTCAATAGTCTCGAGGCCCCAGTCGCCCCGGGAGACGTCGATCCTCAGCACCGTGTACTCCAACACTCAACCACCCGCTCCGGGCAACCCCACCGGGGCGGCTCCGGGTAGAGTCGCTCACCACCGGTCCTCCTCGGAGTCGCTCCACTTCGTCACAGCCGCCCCCGGGGCTAGCCTGGGAGGCGCCGGCTCTATTATGGTAACCCCCGCCCGCCCCGGGGCTAGGCGTGGCCCGGGGCGGGGACCCTCACGGCGGCGTAGCCCACTACCCAGGACTTCTCGCCCGTCACGTCGCCGCTGGTGGCGTACTTGAGCACGACCGCCTGGGAGGCGCCGTGGAGCCTGGCGAGGTAGAGGAGCGTCGCGACGGGGCCGGGGCCGCACATGGTGACGTTGTACTTCTCTATCACCGCGTAGAGCGCCTCGGGGTCGAGCCTCTTTATCGCTTCGAGCGCCGCCGAGTCCTTCTTGACGGCGACGTCGTGGGGGTCGTAGTGTGTGAAGTCGCTGCTGGCTATGAAGACTAGGTCGACTCCCAGCTCGTCCTGCACCGCCTTCACAGCCCTAGCCAGGTCCATCGCCACCTCGAGGCTCTGGTCCCTGAAGACTATGGGGACTAGCTTGGGCGGGTCCTTGAAGATGTACTGGAGGAATGGGACCTGGACCTCGACGCTGTGCTCGTAGAGGTGGGCGTCCTCGTCCGGCTCCAGGTAGCGGCTCCTCTCCACGAGGGCCTTGACGAGGTCAGAGTCGACCTCGACCTCGCCGAGGGGGGTCTCCCAGTACCCGCCGGGGTAGACGCTGAGGAAGGCCCCCATCCCCGTGTGGTTTGGCCCCGCCACCACCACGGCCTCCGGCCTCCCCTCCCGGGCGAGCGCGTGGTAGACGTGGGCCGCCACTGGGCCGCTGTACATGTAGCCTGCGTGGGGCGCGACGAAGCCGATGCTGGCCTTGACCCTCGTGGGGCTCGCCTCCGGGATCTCGCCGGGGCCGAGCCTGTGGGTGAAGGCCCACTCGATGAGGCGCACCAGCTCGCCCCTGTCCGCGGGGTAGAAGCTGCCCGCGACCGCGGGCCTCCTAACCTTCACCACTCCAACCATAACAGTCACCCCAGTGCCCGCGGTTAACACTAGTGTATCCCCGGCGTGCGCTTATTTTCAAACGCCTGGCCAGCCGCTGGGGGCGCGGCCGGCGCGGTGGACCGTGTTGACTGGGGCTGGAGCGGTGGTCCTCAGGCCTATAGGGTTCGTGAGGCACGGGTACAGCGACGAGGAGGTGAGGGCCCGGGACGGCGGGGTGGACGGGGTGGTCGAGGTTCTCCCCGAGTACGCCGAGGGCCTTGAGGGCCTGGAGGGATTCTCCCACATTATACTAGTCGCATACCTCCACAAGTCCCGGGGAGCCCCGCTCAAGGTGAGGCTGAGGAGGCTCGCGAGGCGCGGCTACAGGCTCGAGGACCTCCCCCTCGTGGGGGTCTTCGCCTCGGGATCCCCGGACAGGCCGAACCCGATAGCGTTGACTATAGCCCGCCTGAGGGCGGTGAGGGGCAGGATCCTCGAGGTCGGGGGCCTGGACCTCTACGACGGCACGCCGGTCCTCGACATCAAGCCCTACTCGCCGCGCTGGTGCGTCAGGGACGCTAGGATCCCCGGCTGGCTGGAGAGGCTGCTCGGGGGGCCCTAGCCGCCACGCTCCTCCTCGGGGGGCCTCCACCTGGTGTTGAATATGGCGTAGATCTCCTGGGCCCTCTTCTCCCCTATCCCCTCGACCCGGGTTAGCTGCGACACGCTTGCGTTCGCCACCGCCCTCAGCGTGCCGAAGTGCTGGAGGAGCCTCCGGGCGAGCTTGGGGCCCGCGAGGCCCTCGGCTACGTAGAGGATCCTCTCCATCAGCGTCGGGGGCTTCTTGTCGACCCTGAGCCTGACCACCCTCTTCTCCTCGGTCCTCCCCAGCGCCTTGGCCTTCGCGGCGAGCCACTCGACGGTGGCGTACCTGTTCGGGCTCGGCACCACCGGGATCCCCATGCCGAGGGCCAGCTCGTCTATAGCCCTCAGCACCGCCGCCATGCTCCACCCCGTCCTCTCCAGCCTGCCCAGCCACCCCTCGAGCACTATCACAGGCCTCGCCCCGTCCTCCGCCGCAGCCCTGGCGAGCCTCGCCGCCTGGTCCCAGAGCCTCCCGTCCCTGATGCTGTTAGCGAAGTCCTGGACAGTCTTCCTCTCCACGAGCACCGGGGGCTTCGCCCCGGAGGAGAGGAGGTAGTAATCCCCCGCCCCGAGCTTCGCCACCGCCACCCTCAACCCTTTAGCCTTGAGGAGCTCCACGACGTCCTCGACGCTCGAGGCCTCCCTGCTGTCGACCACCACGTCGACCGGCTGGAGGAGCTGGGCTGACAGCACTCCCATAGAGGCCCGTACCCCTTCAGGGGGAGCCGGGGGGAGGATCGTTAAAAGGCGGCTCTTGGGGCCTGGGCCTAGGCCCCGCTCCTCCTGCGGAGGTCTAGGCCGACCGCGGCGGCGGTGAGCGCGGCGCCTGCGGCCGCGAGGGCTAGGCCGGCCTTGAACGCCCAGGACTCGGCGGTGTGGAAGGCTAGCGTGCCGCCGACGGGCGACGGGGTCACCACCGCCACCGGGGTGCCGGTGAGCGGGGTGTTAACTGGTAGCCTGAGGAAGGTGGCCCCGTTCTTCACCACGAAGCGCTGGCCGGGGAAGTAGCGCCACTCGCCGGCGGCGGAGTCCCAGTAGTAGGCCTGGACCCCTGTGCCGGGGACCTGGATGTCGATGTGGACCGTTGGGCTGCCGCCCGTGACGCTCCAGTAGGCCATGATGTCTAGGAGGAGCTGGGGCTCGCCGAGCACTGAGGGGTCGCTGGCGCCAAGCGCGACGACCTCGGCTACGCTGAGCGGGTTGGAGACCATCACCGTCACGTTCCCGCTCGCGCCCGGGGGGAAGACTGGCGTCACGTCGACCCTCACGTTCCCAGCCGTCAGGGTGATGGTGGTGCCGTTGTCGGCCTCAGTAGCCAGCACCCGGGTGTAGTTGAGCCCCGTGGCGCTGTAGTAGTAGCCGCTCTCAACCGAAGCCGGGCTCCCCAGCGAGACGCTGGCGAACGCTAGGAGCACGCCGAGCATCATGAGTAGGACTCCGGAAGCCCCGAGGACCCCCGTAAGCCTGCCCGAAGGAGCGGTCAAGACCTACACCCGCCTACACTTCCAGGCCCTGAATGACGCGGCGCAGTCTATATTAAAGGGTTTCCCCCTCGGCGAGGCGGGTTCACCCGTCCACGCGGGTATTAATACCCCCCTCACGGCCGGCCTGGGTGGCCCTTCAGCGCTGGGGCTGGGAGGCGTAGACTTGGAGGGTGGCGCCGGTGGCTGGGTCCACCTTCAGGTCTAGGGGGAGCCTCCTAGCCGCCTCGGCCCAGTCGCGGGTCTCCGCGTAGAGCTGGACCAGCCTGGCCAGCGTCTTGTCCGCGTGGTAGACTGTCACGTTCCCCCTCCAGCCTATGACGAGGGAGGCCCCCTTCTGGAGGAGGATGCCCGCGAGGATCCTGGAGCCTGCGAAGCAGGTCGAGAGCACGTAGACGGACCCCTCCTTGACGTCGACGTACTTCTCTATGTACTGCTGCGTCACTGCTATGTAGGACTTGTTGTAGCCCACCGGCCTCGCGAGGGGTATGCCCTCCACCACGAGCCCCCGGGCCTGGAGGTCCCGGTACTTGCCCGGCTCGTACCTCTCCCCGGTGAAGAGGCCGATGACCGATGAGACCTCGCCCGTCTCGGGGTTGAGGTAGTTAGCCCAGCCCGTGTGCCCCCTGAAGATGACGACGTCGTAGTACTTGAGCAGGCTGAGGGAGTGGATGGTGAACGCGCTCGCCGGGATCACGGTCACGCTGCACCCGGCCCCCTCCAGGGTCGAAGCCACGAGGGAGGCCAGGCCCGGGTTTGGGTAGTCCTCCCCCAGCATGTCGATGTAGAGGACGCTGCAGGACCCCGGCGGGGCGGCGCTCTCGGCGCCCCGCTCGTAGCCCAGGCTGTAGCCGAGCCTGAAGGAGGCGAGCGACGCGGCGAGGAGGAGCAGCGAGAGCGCGGCGGCGAGCCTCCACCGGCCCCCCAGGCGCGCCTTGACGCCGAGGCTCCTAGGCAAAGCCAGCCCCGGCGCCGCGGGGATCCCCAGGGCCTCGTTTAAACCCAGACGCCCCACGGGGGCCCGGGGAGGGGTCGCGGGGTCGAGTTGGGGTCCGGGTCGAGGCGCGCGGCTGGAGCTCCACGGGCCACAGGCGTGCTAGCGGCCCTCCTCCTCGCGGCGGGCTTCTACCTCTCAGCCGCCGCCCTCGCCTCCGCCCTCGGCGGCTTCTGGCTGAGCGCCGACCGCAGGAGCGTCAGGGTCGACCCCGGAGTCTTCGGCTTCCACCCCGCAGCGGCGGGCGCCGCCGGCGCCGCAGCCCTCGCCGCAGGCCTCGCGCTGCTCCTCCTCGCCCGCCCCACGAGGCCGTCCCCGGGGATCCTCGCCGCCGCCATAGCCCTGATCGAGGTCCCCGCGGGCCTCTGCTTCACGGTCTACGCCGCGAGCCACAAGTGCTCGTGGCTGGCGTGGAGGCTCGCCGTGCTCGAGAGGAGCCCGTGGGCCCTCGCCTCGGTCCCCGCCTTCCTGGCACTCGCAGCCGCGGCGGGGCTCGCGGCCCTCCGCCCCCTCGCCTCCCGGGCGCGGGGGGCGCAGCCGAGCCCCGGGGGCGCCCCACGTGGGGGCGTTGACAGGGCGCTCCTCTACGCCGGGCTGGCGCTTGCGGTCGCCACGGTTGCCCTGCCCCACCTGCCCCCCTTCAACCCCTCGATGGCCGTGGTGTCGGTGGACACGAGGTTCAACCTCGCCTGGCTCGGGGTCCTCGAGGAGCGCGGGCTCGTGGAGGGGCTGAGGGAGACGATGCCCGCCCTGAGGCCCCTCTACATGCTCTTCATCTACGCCGCCTCCAGGCTAGCCCCCATGGAGCCGGCGGTGCTCTTCGACGTAGCCCTCCCCATGGCGGGCCTGCTCCTCTTGACCCTCGCCACGTACTGGGCCTCCGCCCGCCTGGGATCCCGGAGCCCCGGCCTCGCCGCGCTCGCCGCCCCCCTCTACTGGGGGCCCGCCTTCGCCTACGGGGGGTTCCAGACCAACCTGCTAGCCCTCCCCCTCGGCCTCGCAGCCTACACGCTCCACGCCACGGGCAGGACCCTCGCCTCCACCCTCGCCCTCCTACCCCTAGGCCTCTGGCACCCCTGGACGCTCGCCTACTACGCCGCCTCCGCGGCCTACTACTCCCTAGCCGTCGAGTCGAGGCCCCGCAGGGCCCTCGCCCCCCTCGCCGCCTCGGCCGCCTCCCTCTCCGCCCTCTACCTCCTCCTCCACTCCACCGGCTCCCCCGGCGCGATCGCGTGGCTCGCGAGGCCCGCGGAGCCCCGGGGGCCCAGCCTCGGGGGGGTGGCGTTCGCACTCCAAGTCTACGTCTGGGGCACTATGGCGAGGCCCGAGGTCCAGGCCCCCGCCGCGCTCGCGGCGTGGAGGGCCGCGAGGGAGAGGAGGGGGCTCGCCCTAGCCGTGCCCGCAGCCCCCCTAGCCCTCGCCCTCCTCATGCGCCCCGCGTCGCTCTACAGGATGGCTCTGATGGCCCCACTGCCACTCCTCTACGCCGAGGCGGGGCCTGCGGCCCGCGCCCTGGCCCCGGCCGCGCTATCCTCCTGGCTCATACTCCTCGCAGGGAGCCCCCCGAGGGGGCCGTGAGGAGGGGGAGGGATCCCCCCGGGCTCCCGGGGGGTGCTCAGCCTTCACGCGCCGCCCGCGGGCCCATGATCTCGCGGAGCCTCTTCCTCGCCTCCTCGTAGGCGGCGGCGTCGTCGGGCTTCGTGGTCTTGGGGTCGAAGGGGTACCTGCTGAGCACCACCTTCACCGTGCCGTCCTCGAGGACCGCGAAGAGCTGGGGGAGCCAGGCCATGCCCAGCTCATCCGTGTCCCCGTGCTCGACGGCGTAGACGTAGTCCTCCTCCTTCACCTCAAGCTCGAGGCCGTGCTCCTCGGCGAGCCTCTGGGCAAGCTTCACCCAGGCCTTGTGGAGGGGGTGGTGCTTCGCGGTGTCGAGCACGAGCTTCACGACCCTAGGCACTCCAGGCGCACCTCGCCTAGCCCCGCGGCGGGGTGGAGGGTTTAATCCCCTACGCCCCCCGCCCCGCCCTCTCTTCCTCGCATATCCTCTTCATTACCAGGGCGTCCTTGTCGAGTATTGGGCTCTCGCTTATCACGACCGCGTCTATCCCCGTCTCTATGTATGCCCTGCAGACTATCCTCCAGTCGGGGCCGTAGCCCTCCTCCTCGAGGGTGTGGTGCCTCCTCTCGCCGCCCTTCCCGTACTCTATCTTCGAGAAGTGGGTGTGGAGGGGCCTAACCGCCCGGGATCCCAGCTCCCTCTCGATGAACTCTATCGCCTTCACCACCTCGTCGACGCTCCTCACGAAGCCTCCCTCCCTCCTGGCGTAGAGGTGCGCCCAGTCCACTGCGGGCCTGCACCTCTCCACCCTCCTGCAGATCTCCACGACCTCATCCAGGTCCCCGACCTGGCTCGCCTTCCCGGTGGTCTCGGGGGCCAGCTCGGGGTGCGCCACCCTGCCCTTGAGCTCCTCCAAGAGCCTTGCGAGCGCGTCGACGACCCTGTCCACCGCCTCCCTCCGGGTCTTGTTCCCCTTAACGTAGCCCGGGTGGAAGACGACTGCGTAGGCCTTCATCCAGTCGCTTGCAACCATCGCCGCCCTGAGCCTCTCCAGGCTCCTCTCCACCACGCCCTCATCCGGGCTGGAGAGGTTGATGTAGTAGGGCGCGTGCATGCTGAGCTTCACGTCGTACTTCTCAGCCTCCTCCCCGAGGCGGCGGGCCTTCTCCTCGCTGACCCTAACCCCCCTCACGGCCTCGTACTCCATGGCGTCGAGCCCGATGCTGGCCAGGTACTCGGGCGCCTTCTCGATGGCCCCCTTGAAGTCCAGGGGCTTACCGGCGGGGCCGAACCTGATCCTGCCCAACCCGCGCCGCACCCCTCCAGGGGGTTGGGGTTTGGGGCTGGAGTTAAGAGCGGGTCTAGACCTAGGCCCAGGATTGATTATAGAGCCCCGCCCGGCCCTGGCTCGCGGAGGGTGCTGGGCTGGCGTTGGCGGCGGTCAGGCCTCCGAGGGGGTTCAGGGACTTCCCGCCCGAGGTTATGATCCTGAGGAAGAGGCTGATAGCGCGCCTGGAGGGGGTGTTCAGAAGGTACGGCTACGACCCCATCGACACGCCGGTGGTGGAGTACTGGGAGACGCTCGCGGGGAAGTACGGGGAGGAGGCTGAGTCGAGGCTGATCTGGAGGTTCACCGACCCCTGGAGCGGCAGGGAGTACGCCCTCAGGTACGACCTCACCGTCCCCCTCGCAAGGTTCATAGCGAGCCACAGGGGGCTGCAGAGGCCCTTCAAGAGGTACCACATCGGCCTCGTGTGGAGGCACGAGGAGCCCCAGAGGGGGAGGTACAGGGAGTTCCTCCAGTGCGACGCTGACATAGTAGGGAGCCCGTACCCCGAGGCCGACGCTGAAGTGATAGACCTGACCGTCGACGCCATCAGGGAGCTCGGGTTCGAGGAGGGCTTCAGGGTGAGGGTGAACGACCGCAGGCTCCTCGCCGGAGTCTTCGAGGAGGAGCTGGGCCTCTCCGGGGAGACGCTCGTCAAGGTCTACAGGGCGGTGGATAAGCTGGACAAGATAGGCGTGGAGGGCGTGAGGGGGGAGCTGGAGAGGCTCGGCCTCCCCGGGAGGGTGGTCGACGCGGTGGTCGAGCTAACCAAGCTCCGCGGGCCCCCAGGCGAGGTGATGGCGCAGATTGAGGCCCGGTACGGCTCGAACCCTAAGGTCAGGGAGGCCCTCAGCCACCTCGGCGAGGTCATGGACCTCGTCAGCCACAGGGACAAGGTGGTGCTCGACTTCAGCCTCGTCAGGGGCCTCGACTACTACACAGGCCCCATACTCGAGGCGGTATTCGACGACGTGAGGATCGGGAGCGTCGCCGGCGGGGGAAGGTACGACGGCCTCATAGGCATGTTCACCGGGGAGAGCGTGCCCGCGACCGGGGTCAGCATAGGGCTCGAGAGGATCATAGACGCGGGCCTCGAGCTAGGCGTCTACAAGCTAGACGTCAAGACCTACACCCAAGTCTTCGTAGTCACCCTGGACAGGTCGGTGTTCAAGTACGCCTGGAGGGTGGCCCGGGAGCTCAGGCGCGGGGGGCTCAACGTGAGGGTCGACCTCTCCCGGGGGAGCCCGAGAAGGCAGAGGGAGAAGGCCAGGAAGGCCGGGATCCCGGTACTAGCCTTCGTCGGGCCCGCGGAGGCGGAGAAGGGCACCGTGGTCCTCTACTCCACCAGGACGGGGGAGAGGGTCGAGGCCCCCCTAGCCGAGGCGGCCCGGGCGGCCTCCAGGATACTCTAGCCCCCGGGCGGCGCGCGGGAGCCCCACTGTTTCCCGCTAAACGTTTAAACTAATCAATAGAATTAAATAGAATTAAATAGTGGCAAAGTTAGTTATTTAATCCCCCGGGGCCGTGGTAGGTAGGCGGGTGGCATGTTGGCGGGCCGCTCGTTCATTCTCTGGCTTGAGGAGGTTGACTCGAGCCTCCACCCTCTCGTGGGCGGCAAGGCGGTTGGGCTCGGCGAGCTGATCAGGGCCGGGATCCCCGTGCCCCCCGGCTTCGTGGTGACTAGCGAGGCCTACAGGCTCTTCATTGAGAGGAACGGGCTGGACTCCTACATCCGCCGCGTGCTGGGCGAGGTCGTCAGGGAGGGGAGGCCCGAGGAGTACGAGGAGGCCTCGAAGCTGATCATGTCCAAGATCCTAGAGGCCCCCATGCCCGGGGAGCTGGAGGAGGCGGTGGTGAAGGCGTACAGGGAGCTCGGGGAGAGGGTGGGGGTGAGGAACCCGAGGGTCGCTGTTAGGAGCAGCGCGACCGCGGAGGACCTGCCCGAGGCCAGCTTCGCCGGGCAGCAGGAGACCTACCTCAACGTCTCCGGGGAGGAGGCGGTTGTGGAGCACATCAAGAAGGTTTGGGCCAGCCTCTGGACGGCGAGGGCGATTAGCTACAGGGACAACTTCAACATAGACCACGGGAAGGCCCTCATGGCGGTCGTGGTGCAGAAGATGGTGAACTCGAGGAGCGCCGGGGTGATGTTCACCGCCCACCCCGTCACGGGGGACAGGGGGAAGGTGGTGATCGAGGCCAGCTGGGGCCTGGGCGAGTACGTGGTCCAGGGCAAGGTGACCCCCGACGAGTTCGTGGTCGACAAGAAGACGCTGGAGGTGGTGGAGGAGAGGATCGCGAGGAAGACGAGGGCCCTCTTCTACGACCCGAGGACTGGGAGGAACGTCGAGGTTGCGATACCCGAGACCCCCGAGGAGCTTGAGAAGCTGAAGGCGGAGCACCCGGAGATAGCGGTGCTCATCGAGAAGCACGGCGTCGCCCCGGACAAGCCGAGCCTGTCGAGGGAGGAGGTTAGGAGGCTCGCCGAGATAGCGTTGAAGGTTGAGAGCCACTTCGGGAAGCCGATGGACACGGAGTGGGGCGTCGACGCGGACATGGAGCCGGGGAAGAACGTGTTCATGCTCCAGGCGAGGCCGATCACCACGCTCAAGGAGGGAGAGGCCGAGGCCGGCGGGGAGGCGGGCGAGGGGGAGGCCGAGGTCCTCCTCCGCGGCGTCCCCGCCAGCCCCGGCGTCGCCAGCGGCAGGGTGAAGGTCGCCCTCACCGTCGAGGAGGCGGCGAGGAAGATGGAGAAGGGCGACGTTCTCGTGACCAAGATGACCGACCCCGACTGGGTGCCCTACATGAAGCTCGCCAGCGCGATCGTGACCGACGAGGGCGGGATGACGGCCCACGCAGCAATAGTCGCCAGGGAGCTGGGGATCCCCGCAGTCGTCGGCACCGGGGAGGCCACGAAGAAGCTCAAGGACGGGATGATAGTGATGGTCGACGGGAGGAGGGGCCTCGTCTTCAAGGGCAAGGTGAAGGTTGAGAAGCCCGAGGAGGCTCCCGCCGCGCCCGCCGCCGGCGTCGGGATCCCGAGGGAGGAGCTGGCGAACCTCTACCCGGTGACCGGGACGAAGATCTACATGAACCTCGGAGCGCCCGGCGAGATAGAGAGGTACATCCACCTCCCCTTCGACGGCATCGGCCTGATGAGGATAGAGTTCATCATCAGCAGCTGGATAGGCTACCACCCCATGTACCTCATAGAGCAGGGCAAGGAGCACCTCTTCGTCGACAAGCTCGCTGAGGGCATCGCCAAGGTGGCCGCGGCGATCAACCCGAGGCCGGTCGTGGTGAGGTTCAGCGACTTCAAGACCAACGAGTACAGGAGGCTGAAGGGCGGCGAGAAGTACGAGACGCTCGAGGAGAGGAACCCGATGATCGGGTGGAGGGGCGTCTCGAGGTACATACACCCCAACTACGAGCCCGCCTTCCGCCTCGAGCTCAGGGCGATCAAGAAGGTTAGGGAGGAGCTGGGCCTCAGGAACGTGTGGGTGATGTTCCCCTTCGTCAGGACGACGTGGGAGCTGAGGAAGGCGCTGCGGATAATGGAGGAGGAGGGCCTGGAGCGGGGCAGGGACTTCAAGGTGTGGATAATGGTCGAGGTGCCCAGCACCGTGTTCCTCGCCGACGAGTTCGCCAAGATGGTGGACGGCTTCAGCATAGGCAGCAACGACCTCACCCAGCTGGTCCTCGGCGTCGACAGGGACAGCGGCTTCCTAGCCAGGATGGGCTACTTCGACGAGCGCGACCCCGCCGTGCTCAAGGCGATAGGGATGCTCATAGACGCAGCCCACAGGAACGGGGTGACTGTGAGCATCTGCGGCCAGGCCCCCAGCGTCTACCCCGAGCTAGTCGAGTACCTCGTCAGGAAGGGGATTGACAGCATAAGCGTCAACCCCGACGCGGTCATAGCGACGAGGAGGCTGGTCGCGAGCATAGAGAGGAAGATAATCCTCGAGAGGCTCAGGGGCGGCGGCCACTAGCCGCCCCCCTCCAGGGGGACAGCCTCGTCCTCCGGGGGGACGTACCTCCCCCTCTCCTCCAGCACCCTCAAGACCTCGACGAGCTCGCCCGGCTCCCCGTTTATGAACAAGACCCCCACGCCCCACTCCTCTATCACGAAGCCGAGGTAGAGGTACGCCGCCAAACCCAGCCTCCCCCTCCTCGAGTAGAAGACTATCACCCTGTACCTCCCGCCCTCATCCCTGCCGAGGAGGCGCTCCAGGACGCCGAGGACCAGCGGGATGGTCACTGTGCACCTCGGCGGGTAGACGGCGATGTAGACGACCGTCCCACCCCTCAGCTCCACCCTAGCCACCGGGGGCCCCCCGCGGCCCGGAGGCTCCACAACCTCAACACTCCACCCCGCATCCCTCAGCGTCTCCGCCACCCTCTCCAGCTCCGGCTCCGAGCCGGTGTAGTCCACGGACTCCAGCGCCCTCCGCCCTTCCTCCACCAGCCTCTCATGCACCTCCTCGAAGCCCACAACCTCGAAGCCCTCAGCGGACATGAACACCGCCACCCGGGAGCGAGGACAGGGAGCCCCCGGGGCCTTAAACGCCCGGAGCCCGGGCCTATCAAGGCCCCTTCGTGCCGGCAGCCCAGCCGGGCTACGCGGCCCCGTGGACCCCGCGGGGCACGCCCGCCAGGTCAGCGAGCTCGCAGGGGCGGGATTGCTGGAGAGGGCGCCCAGGGTGGACGGGGACAGCGCCTCGTGGGCGTGGGCGGCCTCTCGACGGGGGCGAGGAGGAGGGTCGCCTACATAGCGGGGCTAGCGGAGGCCGTGGAGCGCGAGTGGGGCGGCGTAGCCCTCCACCTCTTCGGCGCGGGTGTGAGGATACTCAGGGGCCTCCGCCCTGAGGGGCCTCACGGGGGTCGTGTACAGCGTCGACTCGAGCGCCTGGCAGGCCGAGGTCAGGTGGAGGAGGCGGACCCACTACGGGGCAGCCGGCACCCTCGAAGCCAACCTAGCAGCGATAACAGGCTACCTCGCCAGAGTCAAGCGGGCCCTCCAAGACGAACCCGCCGCGAGGAGGCGCTAGGCGGGGTTAGGTGGAGATTAGCCTGAGCTTCTTGAGGAGCTCCAGGAACCCCTCCACGGGCGTCGTGTACCACCGGTTCTCGATGGGGTTATATAGCTCGTAGGGGAAGGGGAAGAAGAATGTCCTATAACGCATGCCATACTCGTGGTCATAATCCTTCATCGTTGACCTGAGGAGCCCCTGAACATCACTATCCATCAGCGAGGCAACAGCTACCTTATCCTTCGAGTAATAAATGTGGCCGGCGAACCCCTTGACAGCCATAGCGCCGTAGAGCATGGGGGCGAACCTGGAACTCGTAAGCACCAGCACCTGCGGATAGCTCAGGAGGCTTCTAGGGACTACGCGGATCCTCCCAATCATTCCGCGCGAGCTGAGCATGGTATAGTATCTCATCACGTACCGCCGCTTAAGCTTAACATCAACCTCCCCATACATAACGTCAAGGTCGCGGGCCTTCAGTATGTTGGAAACCTTAGACATCCTATCAATGGTTAAGAGCTCGAACTTGTCGAGAACGGCGAGCAACATGTAGGCAACTACAGGCGTCTTAAGGTTAACCTCAGGCATGTTAAGCAACTCCTCTAGGCGAGAGCCCAGCTTCTCTAAGTTCCTCCAGCTGGGTTTGGGCGTGCAGGTCGCGACGGGCACCTTGTAGCCCAGCGCCATCTCATCGCTCCAGCCCATAACGTGGTTAGGGTCTATGCCTGGGGGTATATACCATGAAGCGAAGACCCTACCTCTATCAAGCACTGACACTAAGTCCAGAAGGTAGGGAAGAGGGAAGCCCAGCCTCTCCGCAATCTCATTGTCGAAATACTCCAGCTCCAGCAACCTCTTCGCGACATCAGGAGCCCTCTTAACCCCGAAAGCCACCCTCACGCCGAGGGGCTTCAGGTAGCTGAGGTGCATCACGAAAACCTCGCCGGCAGCCGCCAGATCTCTCAGCCTCTCGACATACCAGTACTTAGTCGTCTTGGGCAGACGCTCCCCCTTCCTCCCCGGGTCAGGGTCCGGTATGTCCTCTAACCTAAAGTCGTAGCATGATACTAATTTTAGAAAACCCTGGAACCTATCCGAAGCAGTCTCCACATCCTCACCCCAACCCTATTATCCTCAACTCCACTACATTTAATTATTCTTACCGTTACTCGCCCACTTCTTCAGTACGCATTTTTCAAGAAACATAAATTATAATCAATTAATTACTTTACTTATATAAATTGCAAGACAAGCAATATAGCAAGATTTATTATCTCCCAGCACTCTGGCCTACATCAAGCCTTGTAGGGGTTAGGCTTGTAAGCATATCCTTTTGGGATTTGTCTAGTTGAGGCTGTGAGCCATGAGTGAAGCTAAGGCTAAGATCCTAAGGCTGCTGTCCCAGCCTGAGGCCAGGGTTGCCCTCGCCATCGCCCTAGCTCTGGCCGTGGCCCTCATAGACCCCACGGCTAGGGCCAAGGAAGTCCCCATTGCCTAGCCTCGGCGGCGCGCCGGGCCCTCGCCGCATCACCCCCGGCCTCTTTCCCCGGGTCTCTCCCCCCTCTTTCCTCCGGGTCTCCTCTCTCCTTCAGGGGTTTTCGGTTGTGGTTCAGGCTGGCTTGTCTGGGGTTGAACCCGTTATATACCGGGGGGTGGTCTGCGGGATCCTTTCCCCCGCCTCGCTGGAGTAGGGGGTTGAGGGGCGGCGTTGGGGTTCGGTGTTATATTCCGCCTAGCGCCTTTAGAATTATGTATTGGAGCGTGCATGGCGTGTATCTCATGAATCTGAGCGGGTTGTAGCTTGTGCCCCAGCGTGTCTTGTACTTCTCGCTCGCCTCGTCCAGCCTTGCCAGGGTGTCTCCTGGCAGGTTGATGTCTGCGGCTCTGGCGTACTCCCTGGCTCTCCAGGGTTTCCTGGTGCCTGGTATCGGGATTGCGCCCTTGCTTATGAGCCAGGCTAGAGCTACCTGGGCCTTCGTGGCCCCCAGCTTCCCCGCTGCGTCCGCGAGTGCCTCCTGGAGCTCCCGGTCCTTGGCGGCTGCCTTGAAGACCCTGTCCCACTGCGCGGGGTCCCCGGGCTTCGAGGCGCCTGCGAGGGCGCCTCTTGCCAGGGGGCTCCAGGCTATGAGTGCCAGGCCCCTCTCCTCCATGGCTGGCTTCAGCCTGTTCTCGGGGGCCCTGTATGCTAGGCTGTACTGGACCTGGTTGCTCACCGGCTCAACGCGCCTGGCGCACTCGAGCGCCCTCTCCAGTAGGCCCTCGGGGAAGTTGCTTAGGCCGTAGTGGTGGGCGAGCCCCTTGAGCACCGCCTCCTCCAGCGCCCTCACGGGGGCGCAGAGGGGGGCCCAGGCGGGCGGGGGCCAGTGGAGCTGGATCAAGTCAACGGTCCTCCCCAGCCTCCTGTTGACGCCCTCCACCCCCCGGAGCACCAGGCCCCGAGTGACCCTGAAGCCCGCCACCTTGCTCGCCACGACGACGCCGTCCCCGGCCCCGGCCCGCTTCAGGGCCTCGCCCAGCGCCTCCTCGCTCCTCCCCCACCCGTAAACCTCGGCCGTGTCGAAGAAGTTAACCCCCTCCTCCAGAGCCGCGGCGACCACCCCCGTGAAGTCGGCGCCCCGGCTCCTCCACATCCTACCCCCAGCCTGCCAGAAGCCCAGGCCCACAACGCTGACCCGCGGCCCCCGCCTCCCGAGGGTGGTGTACCTCAACCCCTCCGGCACCCCGGGCCAGGCGAGCCCGAGCTACAGGAGCGGGCCCCTGGGGGAGGCCGCTTGAAAGGCTTAACCCGCCCGGCCCCCCAGGGCTCCACCCGCGAAGGGATCCCCAGCCGGGGGCCTGGAAGGGGAGCTTTTAACCTGTAAGCTGCGCGGTTTTCCGTTGGCGTGTCCCCCAGACAAGCCTATATAAAACTCGTTAAGTGACCCGTTGCGCCCCCCGGGTGGGGCTGGGTTGAGGTTCCTCAGGTGTAGGAGGGAGGCTGTGCCGCCCAGCACGGGGTGGAGGGTCGCGGTAGTCGGCGCCGGCCCGGCGGGGCTGGGCGCGGCGGGGTGGCTCAGGTGTAGGGGGCACGAGGTTGTAGTCTACGACGCGGCTCCGGAGCCGGGGGGCATGGTGCTCTACGGGATCCCGGTGACGAGGATCCCGAAGGAGCCGCTGAGGAGGGGTGTGAGGGAGCTCGCCGAGGCCGGGGTTAGGTTCGTGCTGAGGACCCGGGTCGGCTCGCCGGGCGGGCGAGGCTTGGAGGTCCTGGAGCCCGCTGGGAGCGTTAGCCTGGAGGGGTTGATCAGGGAGTTCGACGCGGTCCTCATAGCGACGGGGACGTGGAGGACTAGGAGGATGGGGGTGGAGGGGGAGGACCTCCCCTGGGTCTACCCTGCGATGGAGTGGCTCGTCACGCTCCACATGGCGATGTACGGCTACAAGCCCCCCGACTCCGTCCCACCGCTCGAGGGCAGGGTGCTCGTCGTGGGCGGCGGGTTGACGGCGGCGGACGCGGTGATGGTGCCCCTGACCTACGAGCGGTTCAAGGGGAGGGTTAGGGAGGTGGTGCTGAGCTACAGGAGGACCAGGGAGCTGGCCCCCATGGGGGCGAGGGAGGTGGACAGCCTCGTCAAGCGCGGCGCAAGGTTCTGGGGGCTCACCCAGCCAGTCGAGTTCAGGGAGGAGGGCGGGAGGAGGGTGGTGAGGTTCTTGAGGATGAGGCTCGCCGAGGCGGACAGCAGCGGGAGGCCGAGGCCAGTCCCCGTGGAGGGGAGCGAGTTCGAGGAGGAGTTCGACTACGTCCTGAAGGCCGTGGGGGTCGAGCCCACGCCGCCCATCGAGCCCGGCTGCTGCGGGATAGAGGTCAACCCCGACGGCACCATCAAGACCGACGAGAACTACATGACCACCAGGCCGGGGGTGTTCGCCGCGGGCGACGTGAGGCACGGCCCAAGCCTCATAGGCCCAGCCCTCAAGAGCGGCCTCGACGCGGCGGCGAGGATACACGAGTACCTAGCGAGCAAAAGCTAGAGGACGCGGAAGCCGCGCTGCTCCAGGAACTTCTTAACCTTCTTCGAGAGCCTCGGCAGCAGGATCGTCTCCCGCCTCGGGATGTAGACCCTGCCAAACGCGGGGAGGTCCACGTAGGCCCCTATCAACTCGTCCCCATCATAGACCAGCTCCACCCTGTACCTCCCGGAGACGAGGTGCTCCTCAAGCCTGAGCCTGCGCCTCCCCGCCACCAGCGCCCCCCACACTAGTGGGTCTAGCCGCGGCGGAGTATATATCGGTTAAGATTATGGCCCCGGCTTCAACTCGCCGCGCCCACGGCTTGCCCCTATAAGGGGGGAGCCGCCCGGGGATCCCGGCGGGGGTGCCCGGCTGCCTTGGCTAAGCCCAGGCTCTTCGTCACCAGGGAGCTCCCGGGCGGGTGGAGGGAGAGGGTCTCCAGGTACTACGACGTGGAGGTCTGGCCCGAGTACACTCCCCCGCCGTACGAGGTGCTCCTCGAGAAGGCCCGGGGGGCCGACGCTCTCGCCACGCTGCTCACGGACCGGGTCGACTGCAGGCTCATAGAGTCCTCGCCCAGGCTCAGGATAATCGCCCAGTACGCGGTGGGCTACGACAACATAGACGTGGAGTGCGCGACGAGGCGCGGCGTCTACGTGGCGAACACGCCCGGCGTGCTCACCGACGCAACCGCGGACCTCACCTGGGCCCTCATACTCGCCGTGACGAGGAGGGTGGTGGAGGCTGACAGGTTCGTGAGGAGCGGCGAGTGGTGGAAGACCGGGACCGGGTGGCACCCCACGATGCTCCTCGGCTTCCAGATCTCGGGGGCGACGCTGGGCGTCATAGGCATGGGGAGGATCGGGAGAGCCGTCGCGAGGAGGGCCAAGGGCTTCGGGATGAGGGTCATCTACCACAGCAGGAGGAGGCTGCCGAGGGAGGTCGAGGAGGAGCTAGGCGCGGAGTACGCCGACCTCGAGACCCTGCTACGCGAGGCGGACGTGGTGACGATCCACGTGCCCCTCACACCCGAGACGGAGGGCCTCATAGGCGAGCGCGAGCTCAGAATGATGAAGAGGACCGCCTACCTAGTCAACACCTCCCGCGGGAGGGTGGTAGACCTAGACGCCCTCACCAGGGCGCTCCGGGAGGGCTGGATAGCCGGGGCCGCGCTAGACGTCTTCCCCCAGGAGCCCCTCCCCCCGGACCACCCGATAACAAGGCTCGACAACGTAGTGCTAACCCCCCACATCGGAAGCGCCACCTGGCAGACCAGGACCAAGATGGCCGACCTAGTAGCGGAGAACCTGATAGCATTCGCCGAGGGAAGGATTCCGCCCACCCTCGTCAACAGGGAGGTAGTGAAGGTCAGGCCCCCAGGCTTCCACTAGCACGGTAACCCTCAAATGGCCCGCCACGCCGGGGACACACCCCGGGGAGGGCCCGTAGCTCAGCCAGGATAGAGCGCCGGCCTCCGGAGCCGGCGGTCCCGGGTTCAAATCCCGGCGGGCCCGCCAACCACTATCCCCCGCAGCCCCGGGATCCCGCGTGGAGAACACTCCACCCCCTGCCAGGCCCAAGTTAATGCGACGCGGGGATCCCGGGGGCCAGGCATTAGCAAAAGCCGTAGGTTTCCAGTTCTGCCCAGTAATTCTTCAAAGCCCTCTTTAGGTCGCTTAACAACCTCTCCAGCTCGCTTGAAAGCCCGCCAGCACTCCTGGCTACCTTCACTAGCTGCGGCGGCGCTATGCATTTGAGCAGCTTCGCTAGCCCCGTATAGATGGTATCGTATATCCCCACGGCGTCTGCCTTGTCGGCCTTCCTCCCAAGCTCGATGACGTGGAAGCCGTACGCCTCCGCGGCTTCTCTAGCCTGCTTCGTTAACGACTTAATTACTAGGATTCTCAGGTGGGGCACCTCCTGCAGGCTGAATGCCCTGCTGAACTCCTCATCCACGATAGGCTTGTCGACGTCCTTGTTCCAGTTCTCGCATGAGACGTAGACTCTAAACCTGGAGCCGCCGGCATCCTTCTCAGCCCACACGTCGACCTCGACGGGGTCCCCGCTCCGGGCGGCCCTGCGGGTGTTAGTCCACACCCTAAACCCCATGATCTTCAGGGCGCGTGCAGCCATATCCCCGAGAAGCTCCCTCGATGGGGCTTTACCCTTGTAATCCAGGCCACCGACCTCTCTAGTCCTCATCTCTGAAAGGAGCTTCTCCAGAACCTCTAGCTCGGGTGATACTAGGATCCCGCTGAATTTGTCGGCGAAGAACGCCGGCAGCACTAGGAGTGACTTATAGCTATGCTCCCTCGTGCTGAAACCCCAAGTTAAGGCTACGCCCACAGACTCGAGGAGGCGCGTGACGTCCTCCATGCTCATGCCGTACCTCTGGATCCTTAAATAAAGATCCAGGGTCGGGCTCGTGGTAAAGGAGTCTAGGAGCGACTTCCTCTTAGGGGGGAACATTCTCTCTAAAAAGTGCTTTTCGAGGGGGTGGACGTCTACTCCTAGCTCGTAGAAGCCGTATACGCGTGGATCCAGCTTGGAGGCGTAAGCCAGGCTATCCCTCAGCCTAAACAGTATATCCTTCTCCCTCCTACCAAGACCCGCCACCCTGCCGGCTATCCTCTTGAGATGCAGCTCTGAAACAGCGCCAGCCACCTCCTTCAGCGCCTCGTCAATCCTCTTCTTCAAGCCCGCGGCGACGAGGTCTCGATTCTCAAAGCTTATCATAGCCATCTTCCTGCTGAGGCCGTATAGGATGCTGCGGCACTCGTCGAGAACGCTTATAGCGCTCTCGTGGAAGCCCAGGGTTACCCCTACCAGCCTCCTCAGGCTAAGGTCGAAACCTTTCACCTCATCAGGGGTTGGCTGGCAGTTTTCATGGTAGAGGAATAGCAGCGTGGAAAGCGATGCCAGCCTCTCAGGCTCGCCGCCATTCCTAGCCAGATCGATTAACTTATCGATTAAGACTTTAACCTCGGAAATATAAGAGTTTTCAGTGGGCAACCCGGGGTACCCCCATCAACTCCTAAAGGGTAAAACGCGGGGAAACGTAAATGGTTTACCATGACTTAACAGGCTTACTTCACAGGCAAGCCCGGGATACGCCCACGCCTGGCAGGCGTGGATACCGCTTGGCCTGGGAAGCCGGCTAATGGTACACGTGGAGGCGGGGGCAAGAGCGGGATAAGCCCCCCGGGATCCCGCGGGGGTGAGGAGGGAGGGGCGCCGGGGTTCCCGGCTCCCCTCGTCAGCTCTCCTGGCTGGTGAACTCCTCTATCGCCTTCTCGACGAGTTGGGTGTATGCTAGGCTGGGTCCTCCGCCCATGAGTACTGCTACCCATGCGGCTTCCATGAGCTCCTCGGGCTTCGCGCCGGCGTCGAGGGCTTGCTTCACGTGGAAGGCTATGCACCACTCGCAGTGTGCCGCCACGGCGAGGGCGACGGCTATCAGCTCCTTCGTCTTGGTGTCCAGGGCCCCGGGCTTGTGGACCGCCTCGAAGAGCTGGTGGAAGGCTCCCGCCTGCTCGGGCGCCTGCCTCGCCTGCCTGGCGATGAAGGCCTGGAACTCCCTGAGGCGCTCCCTCATCAAGGCCCGCCGCACCGCCTCCTGGAGGCTCCGCTTAACTATTTAACTCCTCCCACAATGTTTGAACCAGGCTAAGCCCATGGTGTGCCCTCTTACTCGACGCGGGGCCTGCGCCTGGGGAGCCTCCTGACGAGGAACCGGCTCCCCCTGTAGGTGGCCACTGCGAGGATCCCCCTCTCTACTAGGCTCCCTATCACCTCCCGGGGGTCTAGGCCCCTCCGCTTGAGGATTTCCTCTGCGTAGTCGAGCCTGATGGGGTGGACCGCGGTGGTTGCGATGAGGTAGTTGACTGGGTCCTCCTCGACCTTGAACTGGGGGCCCTCGGGGCCGGCTAGCAGCTCGACCCTCACCCTGTCGCTCAGCCTCTCCCTGAAGACGTGGTACGCCCTTGCGAGCGCCTCCTCGCTTGGGGGCTCCACCCACTCCTCGGCTGGGGGCCTTATGGGGGCAGCGATGTAGGCCCTGGAGAGGTCGAGGGTTGAGAGGTAGTCCGCCACCGCCTCCACCTCCCTCGGGTCATCATTCAACCCCTTGACTAGCATCGTCTCGCTGATGAGCTCCCCCCTGAAGGTGGAGGAGAACTCCTGGATCCCCTCGAGTATCCTGGGGAGGCTCAGGGAGGGGTGGGGCCTGTCTACGAGCCTCCACACCCTCTCACTCACAGCGTCGACCTTGACCGAGACGAGGTCCGCGTGGGAGAGGTCGCTCCTCACGTCCTCCCTGTAGAGGAGGGAGGCGTTAGTGATCACCGCCACCGGGACGTCGACCCTCTCCTTGATCCCCCTAATCTCCACGCCCAGGCAGGCGTCGAGCGTAGGCTCCCCGTCGGGGACGAAGGTGACGTAGTCCGGCCTAGTCTTGGCGGCCTTGGAGGCAGCCTCCTCCACTATAACCCTCGGGTCACGGAACCTCCTCCGCTCCACGGTCAACACGGTGGTCCTCCCGAGCTGGCAGTAGACGCAGGAGTAGCTGCAGTGCTTCGGCGGAATATTGTTCACCCCGAGCGAGAGGCCAAGCCTCCTCGAGGGCACGGGCCCGAAGACCAGCTCCACAGCCAACAGCCGCGACCCTCAACGCCTATCCGGCGCGGGCACCCTTAACCCTTCCCTTAACGGTGCCTAGTAGTGTAACTGCTTGCTTCCTCGCCTTCCTAATTACATGGTTTGCCGGCCTCCAGCTCGAGGGAAGAAAAGAGGAAGCGGGGGACCCCTAGAGGCGTGGCGGTGGGTGTTTAGCTATTGCCTCCTGGCTAGGTCTATTGCTGCGGTTGTTAGTATTAGTACAACTGCTAAGAGTGCGGCGTTGAGCAGCCTAGCCTGGCTGAGGTCCCGGTTGAGCCTCTGGTTCTCCTCCTTGAGCCACTGGGTTTCCTTGGCCAGCTCGCTGGTGGAGTTGGAGATGCTGGTCTTCAGGTTGTTGAGTGTCTCTTGGAGGCTGTCCACTCTCCCCTTGACCTCTGCGAGCCCGGAGTTCAGGTTCTCGAGCTGGCTGCTCAGCTGGGGGTTGCTGGCTTTGAGACTGTTGACTTCCTCCTCGAGCCGGGCTAGGCTCTCCTTCAGCGCCGCGATGTCGTTACTGAGCCGGGTTATACTAGCGTTGATGCCGGCCAGCTCCTCGTCCAGCTCGCCCTCAGGGACTGTGCTATTCCTAACTATTATTTGAGCCTCCCCAACCACGATTGAGTCGTTGTAAGCCCACGCGCCCGGCTCCGCCACGCCTGTGCCCGGCGGGTTGACCGTGTAAATCATGCTCATGCCGGGATAGATGATGCTCAGGGTATGAGCGCCGTTGGCGAGCTGCGGAATGGTTAAGTTGATCGAGAGCCTGCCCTGGCCGTCGGAGGAGCCTATGAACTCTATCATGGAGTCGAGCATTGCCAGGTAGAACATTCGGCAGCCAAGACCCGTGACTGTGACGTGCACCACGTCGCCCGGCTCCACTACACTAGTGGAGAGGTCCACCTCAACCTTCGTCACCGTAAACGGTGCCGAGGCGTGGTTGCCCTGGGAGTCGACCGCCTCGATGAGGTGGCTCCCAGGCTTAGCGCCCACGGGGATCCTGATGACGACATTAAACCACCCCTGACCGTCGGTTTTGCAATCACCCACCGGCCGGCCGTCGAGGTACAACCTAACGACACTATTGGGGGCGAAGTCCACGCCGTGGAGGGCCACATAGGCTCCTGATGGCCGCTCCTGCAGTCTAGGTAAAGGCGCGGGTTAACCATTACCCAGCTAGTGGCTGGGGCCTCGGTGGTAGTCGACTCCGGCGCGTGGCCTTGGACCGGGGGCGCCGCCTCGTTTTTCATAATCTCCTTTATAACAGAAGAAAACTCCGAAGCAAAACTCGGATGAGTAACGGCGATTAAGGTTATGACTACAAGAGATAGAAGGGCTATTGCCAGTCTAGAGCCCATCATGCACCACCCCGCCTGCTTCTAATGGTAACCAATGGTTAACAATGGTTACATAATTGATACCTGATACCTTAGGCTAGACGGGGTTCGCGTGAGAGGCTACTTCTTGAAGCACAACTTCCCCTACGGGGGAGTATTACCTGAGAAGTCCTACAGCGAAAGCCCAAAGTGATGCGGCCACCCACAGCCAGCCTGCCTCGCATGTAGCAACGAGGAATCCCCCGCGTGCAACGCCAGCCTAGCCCCCGCTTCCTCTCCCAGCGGGCGCCGCGGGGAGGGGCAGGCGCAATGTGGCGCCTAGCAGCGCGGGATCCCTTCCCTTCTCCATGGTGTTCCCTGGATTCGCGGGGGGCGTGCGTGGCGTTTTTAGTGGTGGCGCGGGATCCATTGTTGCTTGGGGATTTGGATGGTGTTGAGGGTTACCGGGGTTATCCTGGCTGGGGGTAAGGGTACGAGGTTCAGGCCCTACAGTGAGTTCATCGCTAAGCCTATGCTCCCGGTTGATGAGAGGGGCACGCCCCTCATCGAGTTCATTGTGCGGTGGCTTGCCCGGCACGGCGTGAGGGACCTCGTCGTGCTCGTCGGCCACCTCTCCGGGCAGGTTGTGGGGTACCTCGGCGACGGGGGGAGGCTCGGGGTTAGGGTGAGGTATAGCGAGGACGACGAGGAGTACGGGGGGACTGGCGGGGCGCTCCTGAAGGCTTACAGGCTCGGCCTCCTCGAGGGGGACGCGGCGCTCGTCTGGTACGGGGACATAATAGCGGAGGTCGACGTCTCCAGTGTGCTCAGGGCCCACGGAGAGGCGGGGGCCCACGCGACCCTAGTCGTCTCGGACCGCTACCAGCTCCCCGTCGGCGTGGCGAGGCTCGACCGGGACGGCAGCGTCGTCGGGCTGGAGGAGAAGCCCTGGCTCCCCATCCACGCCACCATAGGGGTCCTAGCCCTGGACCCCAGCGTACTCCGCGACGCCGGCGAGCTCGGCACCCGCTTCGACTTGATGGGGGACCTCGTCCCGTGGATGATCAGGAGGGGCCTGAGGGTGAAGGCCTACATCCACGAGGGGCCGTGGTACGACGTCGGGAGCCTGGAGAGGTACGTGAAGCTCGACAGGAGCCTCTTCCCCCGCTTCTTCACCCGGTAAACCCCCAGGCCCCCCGGGATCCCGCGCCGGGCAGGGTGGCCCCAGGTGAGGGTTGCGCTGCTCCATAGCACGGTGAACACTCTGGGCGGCGGTGAGAGGCTCCTCCTCGCCGCGGTGGAGGCGTTCAAGGAGAGGGGCTGGCGTGTAACGCTGGCGACGGTGGAGCCGACGGACTGGGGGCTAGTGGAGCGGGTGTGGGGGAGGGTGCCCCGGCCCGACAGGGAGGTGTCGCTCCTGCCCTTCAGGGTGACGGCGTTCGGCATTTACATGCGCCTCGCCTCCTCAGCCCTCCTCCCCCGGCTCAGGAGGAGCCACGACGTGGTGGTAAACACCCACGGGGACATAATGGTGGCGCCGGCCGACGTGACGTACATGCACTACCCCACCTTCACCCTGTGGGGGGCCGGCGAGGCTAAGTACTCCAGGGGCTTCTGGAGGGCGTACTTCGCGCCGTTCCACGCCCTGGAGAAGAGGCTCGCGAGGAGGCGCGTAGACACCCTGCTCCTCACCAACTCCAGGTTCAGCCGCTCGGTGATCAAGCGCCACCTGGGGAGGAACGCCCTCGTCGTCTACCCGCCTGTGGATGTGGAGAGGTACCTTGCGCTAGACGGGCGGAGGCGGGGCATCGTGGTGAGCGTGGGGAGGTACGCGCCGGAGAAGAGGTACGAGGTGGTCCTAGAGGTCGCCAGGAGGCTGCCGGGGGTGGAGTTCCACGTGGCGGGCAGCCTCACACCCTCGGGGAGGCAGTACTACGAGAGGCTGAAGGGCATGGTTGAGTCCATGAACCTGAAGAATGTCTTCCTCCACGTGAACCTCCCCCAGGGGAGGCTTGAGGAGATCCTCTCGGAGGCCAAGGTGTACCTGCACGCCATGGTGAACGAGCACTTCGGCATAAGCGTGGTTGAGGCGATGGCCGCGGGGCTCGTGCCCGTGGTCCACAGGAGCGGGGGGCCGTGGCTGGACATCGTGGACCGGGGCAGGTACGGCCTCGGCTACTCCACGATCGACGAGGCGGCCGCAAGCGTCAGGCGGGCCCTGGAGGGCTACCAGGCCATGGCCCCGAGGGCTCGGGGGAGGGCCAGGCTCTTCTCGAAGGAAATATTCAAGGAGAGGATCGCCCGGGTGGTTAAGAGGTACGCGGAGGCGGCTGCGCGTTGAGGGTGCTAGTGATAGCCCTGGACGCCCTCGAGTACGACCTAGTCGTCGGGCTCGGCTTGAGGTCCCTCATGCAGAGGAGGTACGGGAAGCTGCCCGTGCCCCGGGAGCTTTACCACTACTCCCACCCCGTCCCCTTCACTCCGAAGGTGTGGACCGCAATCCTCACCGGGAGGCCCCCGGGGGAGGGGGAGGCGGAGGACCTGTGGGTCTACGAGAACCGCCTGCTCGAGAGGCTCAGGTGGCTCCCCCCGCTCAGGTGGGTGAAGGGCAAGCGCAAGCTGCTGGAGAAGCTTGGCTTCAAGCCCCGGGTTAGGATGTTCAGGATCCATGGGGAGACCATCCTCGACAGGTGCGCCCCGAGCCTCGCAGTCAACGTGCCCGGCGTGAACATCTGGGAGGATTGGATGGACAGGCTCCGCAGGCTGGTCTCGCGGGGGGACCTCCAGGGCGCGATCCAGGCGGCGTTCCAGTACACGAGGGAGGTCTTCACCGAGTTCGAGCGGAGGGCTAGGAGGGAGCGGGGCCACAGGCTCTACATGGTCTACTCGAACCTGGCGGACTACGTGGGCCACCTCTGCTGGTACCGCTGCCGCGGCGAGCTAGAGAGGGCCTACAGGCTCCTCGCCCTCTGGGCCCCCCGCCTGAAGGCAGCCGTGGACCCCGACGTCACCCTGATAGTCTCAGACCACGGGATGCAGGGCTCCGATGACGGGGTGAGCGGCGACCACAGCGACCACATGTACTGGAGTCTCAATATTGACCACGAGTTCAGGGACATCTACGAGATACCCCGGAGGATCGTGGAGTGGTGCAGCCAGCCCGCCCCCCGGGAGGCCGGCGGCGCCTAAGCCCGCCCCGGTGAGGGACCCGGGGGGCCTGCGCGCCCCTCCTGCCGGGCCCTCCGCCGATCAAGCGCCAGCCCCTAAGCCCCAAGGGCCTCCCGCGGCGGGGGGGATCCCGCGCCGCCCCGGAACGCTGAAGCCAGCCAGGGCTTGGAGGCTATGACTGGGGCCTGCGCCTCCCCCTCGACGCCAGCGCCCTTCGGACCCTGAGCATTGCCTCCCAGCGCTGCTTGTAGTCAACCCTAGCCCCCGGGTCCTCGAGGCCCTCGAGGTCGACGGGCTCGTGGTGCTTGGAGAGGGGTAGGCCTAGGAGCTGGAGCGCTATCCTCGCTACGGCGTGGTTCGGGAGCCTCGCCCTGCCCCCCTTGCCCCTCTCTCTAGACTTGAGCTTGCTCGGAGTCTTAACTATGAGCACGCCTGTGGGGTGGTGGCGGGCGTAGGAGCCCCTGACCACTGGGGCGCCGAGGATCCTGTTGGTGACCCAGTAGCCCCTCCCGGTTCTGGGGTAGACGACGACGTCGGGGCCCTCCCCGGCGTGGGGGCCGGGGTAGGCTTCCTCGGGGAGCATGTACTCCAGGGCGTCGCTGTGGCGTGAGAGGGCCTCCAGCACGTCGCCCAGCCTGGACTTGTCCCTTAGGTACACCCCGAAGGCGTACTCGTCCGGGTAGAATGCCTGGGAGGCCTCTGGGTCGACGTAGGACTCGACGGTGAAGCGTAGCCCCTTCCCGGTGAGCCTCGAGTACGCCTCGGCGAGGCGGCGGGCCAGCCCGTCGAGGCGGAGCCTCTTCACCGCCACGTAGAGGCGCGGGGGCACCCCCACCACCCTTGAGCGGCCGCCCTCGCTGAGGGCCTCCCTCCCCCCGGTGTCCCTCAGCTTCTGCACCCTCGTGGCCCTCGCGAGGCCGGCCCTGACCAGTATGTCGTTGACGCTGGCCAGCTTGTCGTACCATGCGAAGCCGTGGTCCGAGACTATGATGAGGTGGTCGTGGCTCTCCCCCAGCACCCTGGCGATGGAGTCGACTATCCTGAAGAGCCTCGCCTCCCCAGCCCCCGGGGATCCCCGGCTGAGGAGCTGGGGGCACTTGTGGAACAGCTTGTCGGGGACGTTTAGGTTAACCCATAGGAGCGCGTGCTCCTCCCCCACCGCCTCCTCCACCGCAGCGAGGTAGGCCTCGGCGACGGGGGCGTAGTCCTCGACCACCCCGCACCCCGGGGCTCCCCCGTGGTCGAGTGGGTTGAAGCCGTGGAAGAACCGCTCCAGGGCCCCCTCCGGGTGCCCCGCGGGCCTCGGGGTGAAGAAGAGGTTGCTCACCACCACCGTGTTCCTCAGGGGGATCACGGGGTAGTCGGGGATTGGGTTGAAGACTATGCTCCTCAACCCGAGCATTGAGAGCATCTCGTGCAGCCTCGGGTGCCTCAAGTCGAGGGCGGTGTAGAGGCGCTGCACTAGCCCCGGCCGCTCGTACTTGAAGAACCCGAAGACCCCGTGAACCCCCGGCCCGACCCCGGTCATGATGCTCGACCACGAGGGGGGCGTAGCCGGGGGAAGGCACTCCAGGTCAGCCGTGAAGGAGGAGGAGAGCAGCTGGCCAACGTAGGGCATAACCCCGGCCTCAACCAGCCTCTCAAGGTAGCCCCAGGGCATCCCATCCAAGCCCAGGACCGCGAGCGACCCCCCAGCGCTAGGCACCGCCAGCCACACCCATGGGTTGCAGTCTTCCTGTTTAACAGTGCTAACCTTAAAGAGGAGGGTGAACAGCCGGTCTTCCGCGGGGAGTTGTTGTAGTGTTCTTCTTGTTTGGCGTAATGCGTCTTCTCGTTTGCCTCTAGCCGAGTCTAGCTGGGCATACTATTTAAGCTAATCATTGCCCATGGCCCCGGGGCGGGGCCTCCTCCGACCCTCGGCAACGCCTCCAGGGTGCTACGCAGGCTCGCCGTGGCTGCGCGCGTCTTCCCGGGAGTCGCCGGGATCCCCTGGCGTGGCTTGTGGGGTACGCTTAAATAGTACCTGGGGTGGGGTGGGTGGCTAGTGGCTGGCTTGTAGGGGTGCTTCGAAGGGTTGGCCTCCCCCGGCGCGTGGGCCGCTGGCTCCCTGGAGGGGGAGCTGGCGAGCGTGGCTCTCGAGCTTCTGAAGCCGGGGGAGGTCACGCCCAGCCTCGTCTCGAGGGAGATCCGGAGGGCCCGGAGGCTCGGGCTGTACTGGAGGATCCTGTCCCCGCTGGAGAGGGCGCTGCTGGAGGTCGCGTCGAGGCTGAGGGTTGAGAGGTTCAAGAGCCCAAGGGTCAGGGAGATGCTGGCCGCGCTGATAGCGAGGATCGAGCTGCACACCGCCAGGGGCCTCGTGCTGGTTAAGGGCCTCTCCCGCGCCCTCTCCACGCTCGGGGGCAGGCTCCAGGGCCTCCTCCGGGGGGGCCTCCGGGCCCTCGTCTCCTGGGCCCGCGGGAGGCTCGGGTACCTGAGGTACCTTGGCCGGTCGATGCTGGTGCTCGAGGAGTACCTCGCCGGCCTCCTAGGCCCGTAGCGGCGGCACGTAGGCCATGGGCCTGGAGCGGGCGCTGCGCCGCGTGCTCCCCAGCCTCGACTTCATGGTTAGGGGCCTCGCCGCCGCTTTCATAGCGGTGCTCACAGCCGCAGCCGTCGCCCTGGCCCTCGGCAGGGAGGACGCTGCGGACACACTCGCAGTCTACGCCTACTACATCCTCGCAGCCGCGGTGGCCCTCGCGCTCGTGGACGCGGCGAGGAGCGGCGGGGACGGAGGAGAGGGGGAGGGTGACGGCCAGGGCTAGGGCGGCTGGAGCCGAGGCCGCCTCGAGGCCAAGCCAGGACCTCGCGGGCGGCGGGCTAGCCGAGGTCGTCCGCGGGAGCGTCTGGGTCACCGCGGGGAGCCTGGCCGTCACGCTTGGGGGCCTCGTGTTCTGGCTCGCCTCCGGCCGCGTCGCGGGGGCGGAGGCGGTGGGGTACGCGACCACCGCCTTCTCCGCGGCGGGCGTGCTCTCGAGCCTCGCCAACCTCGGGTTGAACTACGCGGCGCTCCGCTGGGTCCCCGTGCGCAGGGCCAGGGCTTACGGTGCTGTGCTGCTCCTAGCCGTGGCCCTCGGCTCCGCGGCGGCTCTAGCCTCCCCAGTCTTCGCGGGCCTCTACGGGGGCGGCTTCACGAGGTACGTCCCCCTCGTGCTCGCCCTCACCGTCGCCGGGCTCGCGGCGAATGCATCGCTCTCGACGCTCATAGCCGCCGGCAGGGCGAGGGCGGTGTTCGCCGTGAACACCCTCGGGGCCCTCGTGAAGGTGGGCGTCGGGGTCTCCCTAGCCCTCGCCGGGCTGGGCGGCTACGGGCTCGCCCTGGGCATACTCTCCTCCCAGCTCGCCTCCGCAGCGCTCTCCACAGCCCTCGCCGCGGCCGCCGTCGGCCTAGCCCTCCCGGCGCTCAGGGACCTGGTTGACGCGGTGAGGGTGGGGGCCTCCAACTACCCCCTCGTGCTCTCCACGCAGCTCCTCGCGAGCGCGGGGGTCGTCCTCATCGCCGCCCTGACAGGGGACCCCGGGGAGACGGGCGTCTTCTACATAGCACTCATGGCCACGCTCGCCCTCTCCATGATACCCGCCAGCATGGCCCTCGTCAGCCTCCCCGTGATGGTCAGGAGCCGAGACTACGGCGTCGCCGGGGAGAGCCTCAGGCTCGGGGCCGCGCTCGTGCTACCCCTAGCCGTCGCCGTAGGCCTCGCCCCCCACCTCACCCTCTCCCTCGTCAACCCCGACTTCGCCCGGGGCGCCGGGGCGCTCGGGGCCCTCACGCTCTCCGTGGTCCCCCTGGCCTACATCCAGAACGCGGTATCCAAGCTCAACGGGGAGGGGAGGCTCCGCGAAGTCCTAGCCATAGGCGCCGTGAGGCTCGCAGCCCTCACCGGCCTCACCCTAGCCCTAGCCCCGAGGCTCGGCGCGGCGGGGGCCGCGCTAGCGTTCCTAGCCAGCACCCTAGCCCCCACCCCCATAGCAGCCCGGGCCCTCAGCCCCGCGTGGCCCCTCAAGCTCCTCGCAGCCCAGGCCGGGATCCTCGCAGCCCTCCACCCCCTCCAGGGGATCCTCGGCGAGGCCGCCACCGCAGCCCTGGGCGCCGCGGCCGCAACGCTGGCCCTCCACGCCACAGGAGCCCTAACGCTCAATGAAGCCGTTGGGGTGGCCAGGACAGTGCTGGGGGAGCTCTTACACCGCTCGCCACGCCTCGAAGCCGGGGTGCGCGTTCAGGGAAACCTGCACTCCAGCGACGCTGGGGAGGACCTTAAGGAGTAAGGCTGACGGTGAAGACCGGGGAGGCCAGCGTGGCCGGAGTGTTGGTTGAGGACTGCCTCAGGCTCTTCCCGGGCCTGGCCGCCGTCGCCCTGCACGGCCGAGGCCTCCGCGCCTCCGGGGGGCTCGAGGAGATCATTGGCGGGGAGGCTCTTGAGATGCTTCTCGAGGCCCTCGGGGAGGCAGTGGAGGGCGAGGCCCGCATAGCTCTGAGCATGGACCCCGCCGGGCTAGAGGCGGAGCTCCCCCGCCTCACCGCCCGATTCTGGGCCACCATCCACAAGCCGCTCCTAGAAGCCGGGGAAGCCCTCCTAGCCGCAGCCGCCTCCCCAGGGGTGCTCGACGAGGTGGCCCGGCCCGAGAGGGAGGCTGCGAGAGAGCTAGCCGGCATCCTGAGGGGCACTGGCTACCGGCGCGCCGGGGACCTGGTCCGGGGGCTCGCCGCGCTCGTGGACCGCGATCTCTGGCTCACCCGCTGGCTCGGGAGGCTTGGCCCCGAGGGGCTCCGCGCGAGGCTGGCCGGGAGGGGGCTCCGGGAGCTCCTAGAGTTCACGGACTGCACCCTGCGCCTGCTCTTCGCCTGGACCGCGGCGGCCGCCCCGCTCCTAGGCCTCATTAGAGAATACAGGGAGGACTCCAGGGACGCCCTCGCAGAGCTCGCCGGCCGGCTCGCGGGCGAGGTGGAGGACTACATCGACACCCTCGACCTCCTACTCGACGATGAAGCCTACGAGGACCTGGTAAAAATGGGCGTAGTGAAGGCCGGCTAGCCCCTTGCCGTGTAGCATAGAGTTAAAGAGGAAGGCAAAGAAGTTTCTCGACAAGCTCGATAAAGAGCTCCCGCGCATGGCTGAGAGGATCCGGGAGAGGCTGAACGAGCTGGCCGAGAACCCCGATTGCGAGGCGAGGCTGAAGGGGAGGCTAGCCAACCTCTGCCGGGCCCGCGCGGGCTCCCACCAGGATAATATACAAGCCCGAGCCGTGCACGCTAACCATTGTAATAGAGCACAGGGAAAGCGTGTACGACGAGCTCAGCCGCTAGCCCCCAAGGGCGTAGTAGCGTTTCAGGGCCTCCCAGCCAAAGGCGGGACTAGGCGGCCGAGGAGCCGCCGTGAACCCGGGATCCCCGTGGGGGCAAGGCTAATACGTAGCACTCCACACGTACTACTCCTGGGAGGGGTGCCCCGGCGGCTTGGCCAGCCTGTCGGCTGAGGACATCGTGAAGCTGTTCGAGGAGGATGTTAGAGCACGCAAGCGGCTCGCCGAGCTCCTCGTCTCGGAGCCGGACGTGAGGCTCACCGTGATAAACGCTGTCCTCAGGGACGTCGCTACTAAACATGACATTGAGAGGCTCCGGGAGGAGTTCAGGAGGGAGCTTGAAGCGAGGATCGAGGGCCTCCGGAGGGAGCTCGACGCTAGGCTGGGGGAGGTCGACAAGAGGATTGACGCGCTGGACAAGAGGATTGATTCCCTGGATAAGAGGATTGAGGCCCTGGAGAGGCGGGTTGACGCGCTGGGTGAGAGGGTCGGCTCCCTGGAGAGGGGGGTGGAGGCTTTAAAGGAGAGGATAGACGAGATGGGGAAGAGGCTCGACTACATCGCTAAGGTAACGCTAGCCCTAACAGGCACGGTCCTAGCCGCCCTGATAGTGGCGATAGTGGAGCTGGCCCTAGCATAGCCCTACAGCCCCGCCGGGTGGGGGCCCGCCGCTCTCGAGGGGGTCTCAGAACTGGGGTCCGTCCGCGGCTGCCGGGTGCCGGGGGCCTGCTGGATCGTGCAGGGTGGTAGGCTGGTGGGGGGCCCCCTCGGGGGCTGGCTGTGGGAGGGCGGGCTGGTTAGCGTCGTCATGCCCGTCTACAACGGGGAGGGGTTCATCGCTGAGAGCATTGGGAGGGTGGCCTCGACCCTCTCCGGGGCCGGTGTCCCATTCGAGGTCGTGGTCGTCGATGATGGGAGTAGGGATGGGACGCTCCGGAGGGCCGTGGAGGCTGCGTCGAGGCACCGGAACGTCAGGGTCGTTGGCTACAGGCGCAACCTGGGCAAGGGGGCAGCGTTCATTAGGGGCTTTAGGGCCAGCAGGGGGGATGTGGTCGTGCTCCTAGACGCTGACCTCGACGTCCCCCCGGAGCAGGTCCTCCTCCTCCTGCGGGTGATGCAGGCGACCGGCGCGGACGTTGTGGTGACGGATAAGTGGCACCCCCTCTCCCGCACCCAGGCCACCCTGCTGCGCTGGCTGCTCAGCAGGGGCTTCAACGCCCTCACCAGGCTCCTCACAGGCCTCAGCCTGAGGGACACGCAGACCGGGGCGAAGGCGTTCAAGAGGAGGGTGCTCGAGGACGTTGCCCCGAGGCTCTACGCCAAGCGCTACGCGTTCGACGTCGAGCTACTACTCCTAGCCGCAAAGATGGGCTATAAGATAGCCGAGGCCCCCTCCCTCGCGGAGGTCAGGCTAACCGCCCCCTTCAAGCCCAGGGAGATATGGAGAATGCTCCTCGAACTCCTCTCCATAGCGTACCGCCACGGCAGGCTCTAGCCCCCGCCGGCCTTGGAGCCCCTCCGCATCCTCTGGCTGAACTGCGCTGAACTGCAATGAAGGGATGAAGTTCCGTGAGAGAGAAGCCCTTGAGAATAGCTGAAATATCCCCATACCCTCCCCCCGGGCGCAGGCACGTCTATGGTAGCGGCGTAATGTCATACACCAAAAACTTTGTCGAGGCACTTAAATCCATCAACCCTAAAACGGAGATTCACGTAATAGCCGATAAGAGGAAAGATCTGCCAAAGCTATACGGGGATAGCGGAGTCACTGTTCACAGGGCGTTCAACTTTAACCTGCTTTACGTTTTCCAGGCATTTAAAGAGGCGTGCAAAATCAAACCCGACATTACGCACGTCCAACATGAATACTTCCTCTACGGGAAAAACTTGTCGGCCGCCCTATTCCCGCTACTCATCGCCCTGCTAAAGCTTTGCTCGAGAAAAACTGTAGTAACCCTTCATGGTGTGGTTCCACTTAAACTCCTTGATGCCGAGGAGTTCAGGAGAGAAAACGGAATACATGGGCCACCTATGCTTCTAAAGATGGGACTATTACTCATTACAAAGCTAATAGCATTAGTCGCAGATAAAATCATAGTACATGAAGAGTTCCTTAAAGAATACCTTATAAAAGATTATAAGGTATCGCCTGCGAAGATAGCCGTTATACCTCACGGAGTAGAGGACCTGAAACCCATCCCCCAAAACCTAGCAAAGGAAAAGCTAGGGCTGCAAGGCAAGACCGTACTACTTTACTTCGGATACCTAACGGGCTATAAGGGAGTAAAAGAACTCATAAATGCGTACAGGGAAATAGCCAGAATAATCCCCAATACAGTACTCATAATTGCTGGAGGACCCCACCCAAGACTGCTCAACGAGAAATGGTACAAGCACTGGCTGAGAGACATTATAGACAAAATTACAGCAATCAACACTCAAGGAAGCGGAAAGGTAATCCTGACCGGCTACGTTCCAGAAGACAAAATCATAGACTTGTTCTCAGCGGCAGACATAGTAATCCTACCCTACAAGGCGAGAATAGCTGCAAGCGGAGTTGAAGCCATTGCTATATCGCTAGGGAAACCATACTTATTAATAGAACACGCCGGTGAGGCAAGAAAAATAGCCGATACAGTTTTGAATAGCTTGAATAGTCTAAATATGGTTACGCAAAGTGAAAAGGTAAACATGATAAAAAAGACGAGGCTTTGGAGAAAAGTAGCCGAAAAACACCTACTTATATTCAATGAACTACTTAAAACGCTAAAAACCCTGAGGTGAATGATTAACGTGGAGGCCACACGTAGGACTGCCGGCATAGACGTATATCTTGTGTCAAGGCCTATCATCTCAATTGATACCAGCTTAGAAATCTACACACACCACTTGTACAAGCATCTTATGACGCAACTAAAACGAGCCAACAACCCTATTAACCTAAAGCTTTTATTTTATTTAAATATGTCAAAACTAAATGTTCTCAAGAAAATACCCTACGGAACAAGCACAGCCCCACTAATATACGACTATATCCTGCCCACACTCTTAATACTGAAACACGTACCCTCAAAACATTTCTGTTCCGATAAAATCATTATACACTACTTGCATCACATCCTCGCCGGACCGGCTTATCTACACAAACAAATACTCGGCATCTCCAAGAAGATTTGCAATACTACTAATGTGAAGCTGGTAACAACTATTCACCACGTCCCTGAAGCCCTGGATCCCGACTACCCTCTTCTGGTTGAATCCAGGATAATGGAGTTCACAAGTTACGTTAAAGAGCGGGCACACGTAAACCTAGTACTACGCGACGCGAGAAACTACAAGCTGAAACTATACGCTCTCCATGACATAACATCCTTTAAGACAGCCCTGAAAGTAAGCGACGCACTCATAGCGGTATCCACGCTAACAGCGAGAGAGCTAGCCCCGCTAACCCAATACACAAAGAAGACCTATGTAGTCCCTCTAGGATTGACAATCAACTTAGATCAGCTAGAAAACAACAACCCAACCCTGCAAAACAAAAACAGTAAACCCTACACTTCGAGCCTGGGCCAGCACATAAAAATTGGGTACATTGGAGCCCACTCTCTGCGAAAAGCGACATTCATGCTACTGCCCCTAGGAATGCTGATAAAGAAGAAGCGCATACCCGCCCAAATAGAAGCGTGGGGTTCAGGCCCTCTGACCGATATTCTCAAGTTTCTCGCACAAAAACTAGGGCTACAAAACATAATAAGGTTTAGAGGCAAGTTCAAGAGGAAAGAGTTGCCCAAAATACTGAAATCTCTTGACGTGCTATTCATGCCTACAATCAAGGAAGGCTTCGGCCTACCAATAATAGAAGCTACAGCCCTGAGAGTCCCAGTAATAGCTTACAAAAATTCTAAAATACCCAATGAAGTAAAGAAATATTGCATATTAATAAAGTCTTTAGAGGAAATACCGGCAATCCTCGAGTCTCTTTATGAAATAAAACACCATGCCACAGCCCTTTCTAGAAAGGTCATCAAAGAATTCGGCTGGAATGCATCTATAGAGAAGTTACTAAAGTCATACCTTGAAACAGCTTTTTCGCAATGATTGCGCATAGAGATTAACTTAATAAAACACCTCCCCTTTGCTTAAAGATGCGCAAAATGGGGACATTGCAAGTGGGTGTTGAACGCTTAGCAATACTAGGGCTGGACGCTGCGGGAAAATTCCTGTTGAACACTATGCTATCACGGTATAGTATGCCCGCTCTTTCGAGATTAATTCGCGAGTCTATACTTAAGAAGCCTATATTGTGTTTCCCGCCGGTAACTATACCAAGCTGGCAAGTTATATACACCGGCAAATATATTGACGAAATTGGAATCTATGATTTCTTCAAAGTTAAAAAAGTAGGAAATAATTTTAAGATGCAAATGGTGACATCAAACGACGTAGAAGCACCGTACCACTGGGAAGTAGGTCGCAGACTGAAAAATGAAGTCCATCTAGTGATTGGGGCTCCCCTTAGTTACCCTCCTAGAATACCTAGGGACGACTTAATAGTGACAGGGGACTGGTTGTATCCAAGTAAACCTTTATTTAATAAGACAGACATAAAAATAAAGCCGATAGAATTTCGATCGCAATTTTATCTTCATAATTTAAATGTAGATAAATATATTGAAGCTTCATTGCGTGAAATAAATCAAATACAGGAAACAATAGAGAAAACACTAAATGCAAAATCTGGCATATATCTTTACACTGTGCTACCTTACACCGATAACATCATGCATATATGGCCACAAAGGTTTATAAAAGGCGAATTCAAGGATATCGCTAAGCGGTTAGATGAACTAGTAAGTTTTATACTAGAAAACTTTGACTTAGTGATTTTGGTGAGCGACCACGATTTCAAACCTTACAATGTGTTACTTAATGTTAAATATGTTCTTGTTAAGAAAGGTTTTCTACGCTTTTGGCATGAAAACAAGATAATTTACAACTATATAAACTATAAATTCCCAAGCATTTCCTACGGTGAACATATATGGAAACTAATGTTGAAAATGCTCAGCATAAGCAGGAAAATGAAGCCCGTAAAATCATTGTATGACGCGCCAAGGCCCAAATTTTCTTCTGAATATGAAAATGAATCTGTTGTAATACCTGCAAAATATCCTTATATAATCAAAGTGATTTCTGAAAGTGTAGTGAAAGACGTTTTTAATACGTTAAAGAAGGAATACGAATTTTTATTAATCAATGGATTAATTGATATTAGCTATAATAATAATTTTATATTTATAAACGTAAAAGATGAGAACATAGGTATGGTTCCCGGCTATATACCTGTCAAAAAAAGTTTAATAAAACTTAATACTGCGATTTACGATCATGGCTTGTATGGATTCACTGCGCTATATGCTTCAAGAAAGGATTTCCAGCTGCCATATCATGAAATTGATGCAAACATTCATGTAGGAAAATTAATAGGTCAACTTGTAGGCACGGATAAACGTTATCTCTTATCATGGAGAACAAGGCAGGCTTTAAAGTTGAAAAAAGCAGGGTGATAGATTGGGAATCTTTAGTAATAAAAAAGATATTATTTTATTTATATTATCTTCGGTGATTATTTTTTCTTTGCTTACGATATTATTTTCACTAAGAAATTGGATTACACCATTCTATCAGAGTGACGCTAGTGGTAGTCTGTACTCGGTTTACGAAAAAAGGTATTTAGGAAAAGCTCTTCATTATTACACGCCAACATATAATGAACCTGGTTATGCACGAGGGCCCTTAACGCTTAACGATCTCTACTATGTTATTGTACCCTATTTGTTTACACACTTTGAATTTGGCAATATATTAACGCCCATTGGAGTACTGAAGGCAACAGGCATAACCTTAGCTTACGCCTCGGCATGCATCGTTACATATTATCTAGTACGTAATACTCTTTTCAGCGTAATTTTAGGATTACTGTACGCCTTTTCACCTTTCATGATTTTTTATTTTGTGCCAGGGCTCATGTTAAGTTATGCAGTCCTGCCCTTAGCAATCGTACTGGCTTTTTCCATCTATTATGGGAAAGGCTCATGGGTCCAGGCACTCTTATTATACGGGATCTTTCTCCTGCTACACCCTCACATATTAGCATTTTCCTTATTATTAATAATTTATTTCTTGACGCTACTGCTATATAAATTTAAGCGAGGAAACGCAAGGCCTTATTTTAACCGTGTAATATTGATTGTATTTCTTTTTATAATATCAATATTTACAAAATATTATTTGTCACTTTATTTTGGTTCTACCTTAAAAGTGGGTATGGATTTATTGAAGTATGAAAGATTATCGCATCCTTTTGCAACGGTTTATCTTAGCTTAGATAATTTCGTTGAGCTACTTGGAGGGTTTAACAAGGGGGGGTTTAATGCGTATAAAAGGTACGTAAAATATAGTGATGTGCCAGATGAAACTAACTTGTTGATGGCTTATACTGTAGTGGTTGTGTTGGTTATTTGGGCCACGTTTAGCGTGATAATGATTTTAAGAAGAAATGGTAAACTTAAGATGCACGTGAATGCGTTAGGCTTGACTATTGTTATGGCATGGCTTTTGCATTACATACTATGTTATCCTGAGCGGTTACTACGCTTAGTTCAAGAGCTTCAACTTCCAGTAATAGGAGGTGCTATTAGTAATTTTGTTTACACCTTTAGAGATCCTTACAGGATTTCAGCCATCGTCTTTGCCTTGAGCGTTTTCGTATTCTCTCTTTCCATTAAATCTTTGTCAGCTCAAGTACAAGCCGGAACAAGATTTAGGCGTTTGAAGTCTTTTGTGCGTGCACTTGCGGTGCTTATAGTTATCCTTTTGCCTGCTATGTATGTTTTTGTGTTCAACTTCTCTCCGGTCTACCTTTTCTACAAGCTGAGCAAGATTCCTGGATGGCGTGAGTGGGAGCCGTGGGTGTATGAAAGTGTCCATGCCAAACTGGCAAGTGATTATGGCGGGTATTTCAAGGCAGCAATAATAGATCATAGTGTTTCAGAGCCTAAGCTTCTACATTTAGGCCAGAGGCTTTACCCGGATTTCAATCATTACTCTTATTTTGCCGGCAGCCCCTCCTTGAGGGTTATGCTGAGGGATCAAATGCCTGTAGTTTGGTCGGTGCTGGACTCTAACTTTGAGAGTAGGCTGCTCGAAGAGCGGGGTTATGGTGCTGTGTTCCATGACTTGGAGGGCTTAGACGTGTTTTACTTGGATAGGCCTGCTGTTCGCGCCTGGCTTCGGGTTCCTTCAACCCTGTGCAGAATGCTGAGTGGCGGCCCTGAAAATGTATCTCTTAAAGTTAATTTCTCTGAGCCCGTCTCCTATGATTACCTGAAGCACGAGGTTTATGGCGATGTTAGTGAAGCCCTAAAGGACCTGAAAGGTGCTTCCATCTTCTCTGTTGAGGCTTGGGTGAGGATTTATGATTACGGTAAAAGAGTGGATCAAGTGATTCTTAGTGTTAGGGATAGTTCAGGCAATAATGGTTTTGCTCTATTCTACGGCTGGGGGAGCGACCTATACTTTAGGGTCGAGAGTGGAGAGAGGCGGGTTTCTCTGAGGACCATCGTCGGGGACTGGCAGCACGTGCATCACATTGCTGCCGTGATAAATGGGGGTAATGTAAGCCTGTATGTGGATGGCGAGCCGGCGGCCAGAGGCAGCGTAGGCTTTGGTTTCGCGTTGCCACCAGCTAAGGATGCGGTTGTTGAGTACGCGGAGATGCCTTATGGTGTAGTCCTTGGGGCCGGCGTAGTCGCGGGAAGAGCGGGCGGCGTGAACGTTTCATATAAGGTTAACGACTCATCTTTGAGGGGCGGCTACGCGTTTATTGATATGGCGCTCTCAGTGGAGACCAGTCCCTGCAGGGATATATGGGTTCCCCTCAATATCCCGCTCCTCGAGGTCGATGGAAACGCAAGCCTAGAGGGGCTTGAGGGTAAATTCTTCTCGGCCCGAGTTAATGCTGGTAACCGTTCATTCCAGACCTACGTTTATATAGAGAAGGTTTACAGGGGGGTTGGGAAGTGCAACCTTTACACGCCCCTCTTCGTCAGTGGCGGGCCGAACAGTATTTCCGTTGCGTCCGACCTGCTTAGCCGCATTCTGGCAAACAGTTCTCGGGGCGCCTGCATTTTACCCGTGTTCAGGCCTACTGCCTCCGGCCCGGGTATTCGGGTTGTTGACGTGGCTTCATTATACCTTGACTTGCTGGAGAATTCCAGCATGGGTAGTGGAGAATTTTACAGGGAGCACTCCATCTACATGCGCCGTGCAAAGTTAATGCTAAGGGGCTTCGGTAGAAGGTACTACTGGAGCCTTCCATTCATCGGGTACGTGCCTTCAGGCGTTTACGGCGAGTACTCGGGGACCCTCTACAGCCTAGTTATACCGAGGGGCGTAACGCGGGCGGAGCTGCGTTTACCGGTTGCAAGCATTAACAGCTCTGCATTACTCGAGGGAACAGGATATGTTTACCCCGTTCTCACCATGACGGTGGAGGGTAAGGGAAGCATTACCATCTCGGTGGGTGGAGCCGGCCACGTGTGGGAAAGCGGGGCTTTACAGGTTAATTCGAATATTCCGCTGCAGCTGATCGTTGGCCTTGGCAGGCTAAGCGTTCTAGGCGTGGAAAACGCGTCCATAGAAATAGAAAAGGATAAGAATGTAGTGGTTTCCCTGCACAAGGTCTTCCTGGCCCTGGAGCCTCTGGCAAGGATCACTGAGGAGGCAGGCAGCGCCATCTTCGCGAATGGCGGGTCGAAGGCGTTGGTTTACGTTGTGCCTCTAAGCCCTCTCCCCGTGGTCGTCGACTTGTCGAGCTCGAAAGACGTAGAGTTGTCCCTAGAAAGAATCTATTGGAGCGCAAAGTCTTCCCTGTTATCCAATGAGGCCCGGGGGCTGCATGTAATTGGAGGCGGCAACATTATTTTGCCCCCCATCTTCCTGGCCGGCGGGGCTTACGACGTCTACGTTCACCTCTACCCGCCCATCGCAAGCGGCGGCCGCTTCACGTTAACCGTGACTGCAAACGGAACACTGGGGACTCGAGAGAGGTACATGTTCACCTTCAACATATCCAACTCTATACTGGATGATGCCTGGGTGAGGGTTGGAACGTTTAACCTGCCCGGACCCTCGAGGGCCAGGCTGGAGTTAAGCGTTGAGAGCGGATGGATCAACGTTGACGCGGTAGCGCTAGTCCCGTCCGGTATTTTACAGGAGATGGTCAACAGTGGGCAGTATGCCTTGGTGAAAGTGTACTACAAGTACCTGGATAGAGAGCTCGCCGGCTCCGCGCTGATGAGCCTGAACGGGTACACGCTGCTACCTAGAGATCTCGCCGCTAGAGCGAGCCCCAAAGATTACCTCGACGAGAAGTGGAGGCTTCTACCAGTGCTTCTAACCATCGAGAACCTCTATGCCGACACGTCCGTGATAGCCGCCATAGCATACCTTGCACGCAAGTCGAGAGAAAAACCATTCCAATCCCGTAAATTAAGCCTGCCTGTAAATTAATAAATAAACACTGAGAATAAATCATAAATTTTACATGACCGTTTCTTAATATGTTTAAAAGCGAGTCGCAAACGCCTTGAGATAATCGAGAGCTAGGTTCCGGGAGGTTGCGGCATAGGAGTACTCTCCTCGTGTAGGGTTGGGACAGAGGAGCGGGATCCCCCGAGGAGCTTGAGTGGCCGTGACTGCCGTGGGCTACCCCGGCTTTGGGGTGTCCGGCTATGCCCGTGGTGGGCCGTGGCGGGATTTGCTGGGCGGCTTGCTCCCTTGGGGTGCTTGGGCTCTTTGTTGCCTAAGGGGAGTCCTTTGAACCCTTAAGCGGGTCCGTTGGGCTAGGCGTAGTAGGCTCCTTGGCCCGGGTTGCATTGGGGGGAGGCGCCCGGGATCCCTCTCTGGTCCCTATGCGCGCCGGCCCCTGGGAACCTGCTGGAGCGGGGCCCGCGGGGGCCTCCTCTAGGAGCCCTGGCAGGGCTATTACGTAGTACCCTACACGCGATACCCCCCGGGGAGGGGGGTGCCCCGCCTTGGCTAACCTATCCGCCGGGGACATTGTCAGGCTGTTCGAGGGAGATGAGAGGGCTCGGAGGAGGCTGGCTGAGATCCTCGCCCCGGAGCTGGATGCGAGGCTGGCGATCGCGAGCGCCGCCCTGAGGGACGTGGCGACTAAGAGCGACGTCGAGAGGCTCGAGGCGAAGATCGAGAGGCTCCGGGACGAGCTCCGCGGCGAGTTCAGGAGGGAGCTGAAGGGGGAGGCTGAGGGCCTCCGGAGGGAGCTGAGGAGCGAGATCGAGGGGCTCCGCGGGGAGTTTGACGCTAGGCTGAGGGGCGCCGAGGGGGCAATGGGCGAGATGTGGAAGACCCTGGACTTCATAGGTAAACTGACGGCGATCCTCACGGGATCCCTCATCGCCGCCCTGCTAGTGGTGCTGCTGGCGCTGGCATCCGCGGCCCACTAGCGCGCCCCACCTTCACGCCCGCCAGCCCCCAAGGAGGGGCACCACACGCCCCCGCGGGGCGCCGCCGCCCCCAGGAGAGATCCCGGCCTGCGCGGCTACGCCTGCGCCCCCTCGGGCTCGTGGACGCGGGGTGGAACCGTAACCATTGGGGGCCTCGGGATCCCTCCCCGGGGGCGACTGGGCACCCCCCTCCCCTCTAGCCCTTAATGTTTGGGCTCCGGGCGGCCGGGGACCCCTCTCGGCGTGCCCGGCGAGCTCGGTGGAGCCCCCTGGCCCCTCCCCTGCCTCCCTGCAGGCGCCCCCGCGCCGCGGGTCGCCGGGGGGTGCCCGCGTGGCCGGCGGCTATGCTAGGAGTAGCTTCACTTCACCAGCGCCGCTACTAGGGCGGCGAGGACGGAGCCGGCTAGGGCGAGCGTCACCCTGGCTATGAAGTCGAGCCTCTTCCCCAGCTCGTCTATCCTCTTGTCCAGGGCGTCGATTCTTTTATCGAGCGCGTCAATGCGCTTGTCGAGCGCGTCTATTCTCCTGTCCAGGGCGTCTATCCTCTTGTCGAGCTCCTCGAGCCTTGCCTCGACACCCCCAAGCCTGGCGTTGAACTCCTTCTGGAGCCCCTCGATTCTAGCGTTGAACTCTTTCCTGAGCTCCTCCAGCTTGGAGTCGAGCTCCCTCCTGAGGCCCTCGAGTCTCTCCCCGAGCTCCCTCCTGAACTCGTCCCTGAGCCTCTCAATATCATGCTTGGTGGCGACGTCCCGGATGACGGCGTTTATAATGGCCAGCCTGACGTCGGGCTCCGCTACTAGGAGCTCGGCGAGCCGCTTACGCGCCCTCTCATCCCCCTCGAAGAGTTTAACGATGTCTTCAGCTGACAGGCTGGCCAACCCGCCGGGGCACCTCTCCCGGGGGTGTTGTGTGTGGAGTGCTACGTATTAACCTTAGCCTCTACGCAAGCATCCCCGGGGCTTCGAGGGGATCCCTCCCGGCGGCCTTGGGGGGCGTCGGGGCGGGGCTGGCGCGTGCATTTAGTTGTCCCCGGCTCGGGGGCTCTCGGGTGGGGCGTGCTGGCCCGCCGGCGTGATTGGTGGTTTTCATGGCTTTGAGGCTTGAGGTTATCGGCCTGGTTCTCCCGGAGATTAGACCCGGGGACGACCTTGCGAGGCTCATCGTTGAGGCTGCGTCGGGGCAGGGCGTCGGCGTCAGGGACGGCGACGTCATCGTTGTGACGTCGAAGGCTCTGCTCAAGGCTAGGGGGTTGATGTACAGGCTGAGCGACGTGAAGCCCTCCCTGGCCGCCAGGCTGATAGCAAGGCTCACGGGGAAGGATCCCCGGGAGGTCGAGCTGATACTCTCCGCCTCGAGGGACATCCTGGCGGTCCTGCCCCTCAAGCGGCTCGGGGGGCGCGTGCTGCCGAGGCTCACACGGGACCCGGGCGAGGCGGCGAGGCTCCTGGAGAGGATCCCCTCGATGCTCGTCGTCGTCACTAGGCAGGGCCTCATAGCCCTCGACGGCGGGGTCGACTACTCGAACCTCCCGCCGGGCCACGCCATAGCCGACACGGTAGACTTCGACGCGGAGGCGGAGAGGCTCAGGTTCAGGATCGAGGAGCTCACGGGGAAGCGGGTCGCGGTGGTGGTGAGCGACACCGAGGCCAACACGAGCGGCAAGCTGGGAACCGTGGACGTCGCGGTGGGGTCCTCCGGCATAAAGCCCGTGACGCCCCACTTCGCCTCCAGGGACATCTACGGGAACCCGAAGTTCGGCGGGGTAGACATAGTCGTGGACGAGCTGGCCTCGGCAGCCGCCCTGCTAATGGGGCAGACCAGCGAGAGGGTGCCGGTAGTCATCGTCAGGGGGCTCAGGTACGAGAGGAGCAGCGAGGGAGTCAAGGACTACGCCATCAACCCAGCCGGGATCACACCCACCACGATCCTGAAAACCATCCTCGCAAGGCTAATCTTCAAGCTACTATACAGGAGGAACCGCTAGCGCGGCACGCACCCCTCGGGATCCCTCCTCCAGTGCTAGCGGGCAAGGTATCCCCTCTGTATTAATACTACTATTGAGGCGGGGGACGTAAGCCTTCATAGTATCCGGGCCAGCCTGGAGCGCTCCCATGCATCCCGGCGCGGTTACGTTCCGGGTGCAGGGCTCTTGGTTGAGAGGGGCAGGGATTGGATCAGGCAGGCCGAGAGGGACCTGGAGAATGCGAGGTACGAGCTTGAAGGGGGGTACTATGAGTGGGCCTGCTTCCTAGCCCAGCAGGCCGCCTGGAAGGCGGTTAAAGCGGTCTACCAGAAGCTGGGGTACGAGGCCTTCGGCCACTCCGTAGCAGGCCTGCTGAAGAGGCTGCCGAAGGAGATTGACTCCCCCCCAGGCTGATCGACCTAGCCAAGGAGCTGGATAAAGCGTATATACCCACCAGGTACCCTAACGCCCACCCAGAGGGGGCCCCCTACGAGTTATATACTAGGAGCGAGGCTGAGAGGCTGATTAGTTATGCCGAGGAGATCCTCAAATTCTGTAAGAGTGTACTCGCCAAGATACAGCAGGGAGGAGGTAGTCAGGATTCTAAGTGAAAGGGTTAAGAGGCTCAGGGAAGTGGTCCCCGTGAAGAAGCTGATACTCTTCGGCTCCTACGCTAGGAACAGGTACACCGCGGCCAGTGACGTCGACGTGCTACTAGTTTACGATGACACCACGAGAATCGACCTCGACGTGTACAAGGTGGCATGGGACATACTGGATATTCCGGAGGTGGAGCTGCACGTGTACAAGTACTCCGACTACGTGAAGCTCAAGAAGAGCGGCAACCCCTTCATTAGGAGCGTCGAGGAGGAAGGAATCACTATATGGGATGAAGACGAGTAAGTCGCGGACCCCTCCTTGGCCAGGCCTGCCCCCGGCATTCCCCCGGGATCCCCCCAGCGCTAGCCCTCGCCTCGGCCTCCTCGCCGTCCCAGGGCCGGCGCCCGCCAAGGCTTGGCGTGCACGGCGGCGCCACGCCCGTCTCCGCGTCAACGTTCTCCCCGATGAACCCGTCCATTGGCAGGTGGTCCAGCGGCTCCCCCGCGGGCGTAGCGGTAGAAGGCCTCCTCGGGCACCTCACCGCCCGCGGGGGAGCCTCGGGTAGCCACCGCCCTCCGCCACGGCGCGGTAGAGCCCGTGCGAGGGGGTGGGCCTCGAAGCCGGCGGCTACGGCTACCTCGCCGAGCCTCTCCGCGCCAGCGCAGTGATCCCCCGGGGGGCAAATCCAAGCCCCTCGAGAGGCGCCGGCGCCCCCGGGGACGGGCTGGACGCTGGCCCCGCTGGATGGGCGGTTGTAGAGGCCCGACTCTGGGGCGTTTGGGGTGCTAGGGTAGGTCTATTACCATGCCTGCGTGTATCTTGGTGAAGCGGTCCCCGAAGTGTTTGAGCATCTCCGCCTCCGCCTGGAGGCCGGTGCAGTGGCCCGAGTAGACGCGCTGGACTCCGAGCTCGTCGAGGCCCTCGATGGTCCTCCTGATCCTCTCCATGGTTGCGTTTACGAGGTGGAAGCCGCCGATCACCGCTAGGACCCTGTCGTTCCCCGTGACTCTCACCGCCTTCCTGGTGATGCTTACTATGCCTGAGTGGCTGCAGCCGGAGAGGACTACGACGCCGCTCCTGGTGTTGACTGCTAGGGCTATCTCGTCGTCGACCCTGTCGGGCTCGAGGCCCTCCTCGGTGAGCCTGTAGACGCCGGTGAGGCCGTCGCTCCTCTCGTAGGGCTCCCTCTCCCCCACCGGCACCTCCCCCGTCGTCACAGCGCCCTCCCCAAGCACTAGGGGGCCCCGGGTGAGGATCCACCTCCCCCCGGCCTCCTCCACCTCCCTCCTCGGGTCGCTTAGCGGGATGCCCACGCTCTCCAGCCTCGGCTTCACCGCGAGGCTCACCTTGAATATCCCCGGGTGGGCCACTATGGGCACGCCCCTCCTCCCGATCCTCTCCAGGATCCCGGGCAGGCCGCCGGTGTGGTCGTAGTGGCTGTGCGACAGCACTACCAAGTCTATGCTGGACGGGTCAACGCCCAGCCTCTCCATGTTGAAGAGTATGGGGTCGGCGTATGTCCCGGTGTCGAAGAGGATCCCCAGCCTCCCCCCGCCGCTCCAAACCTCGACCAGGTACGAGACCCCGTGCTGCGCCAGGAACGGGCTATTATACCCCGCATAATCATCGGCGAGGACGTAGACCCGGACCCTGTCCGCGAAGCCGACATCCAAACCCACGAGGAGGCCACCCCACCACAAGGATCCCCAGGGAGGAGCCCCGGCGCCCCCTTAAGGCTTCAACGGGGGAGGGATCCCAGTCCCAGACTCCGAGGCGCCTGGGGCCTGCAGGGATCCTCTAGATGACTTCCAGACTCCCCTCACAAGAGGGATCCCGGGCCCGGGAGGTAGAGGAATCCAGGCGCCTGCAGCACCCCTAGGGGCCCGTGTTTCCTTGGCCTGGGCCTGGGATTACTGCCCCGTATTGATGACTACACGCCTGGGAGCCTTTGGACTTGTTAGAGTTTAACCGGGAGCTTAGTGGGTCGTGGGTCCACTTGCTAACCACCGTACATGCAGGTATTTAGTTTTCGGTTAGCCCCTTGCTAACCCTTTACTGGGAGGCTGGGGTTGGATAAGAGGGAGTTCTTGGAGCTGTTGAAGCGCGACGAGGAGTTCCGCTACGCCGTCGCCGGCCTCCTGGGCTTGGAGGAGGTGCTGAGGAGGCTCGACAGGAGCGAGAGGGAGCTCGTCAGGCTCAGGGAGGACTTCAACAAGCTCCTGAGGGAGGTGCGTGAAGGCTTCAAGAGGCACGACGAGGAGATCGCTCAGCTAAGGAAGGAGATAGCCGAGTTGAGGAAGGAAATGCTCGAAGGCTTCAAAAGGCATGATGAGGAGATCGCTCAGCTGAATGAGGAGGTCGCCAGGCTAAGGAGGGAGATGTACGAGGGCTTCAAGAGGCACGACGAGGAGATCGCTCAGCTAAGGAAGGAGATGCTCGAGGGGTTCAGAAGGCACGACGAGGAGATAGCCAAGCTTAGGAGGGAGATGTACGAGGGGTTCGCGAGGCTGGAGAGGAGCATCTCAGCCCTCGGGGCCCGCTGGGGGGTAATGGCTGAGGAGGCCTTCAGGGAGGCCTTGAGGGGCGTGCTTGAGAGGGAGCTGGGCCTCAAGGTAGCCAGGTGGGTTGGCTTCGACGAGGAGGGCCTGGTCTACGGCTACCCGGAGTCGGTGGAGGTCGACGTAGCCATAGTCGACGGTGAAGTGATCCTGGTCGAGGTGAAGTCCCACGCCAGGGCCTCAGACGTCTACACCCTGAAGAGGAAGGCCCTCCTCTACGAGAGGCTGGAGGGTAGGAAGCCGGCCAGGCTCATACTCGTAACCCCCCACGCCGACGAGAAGGCGCTCAAAGCCGCCGAGAAGCTGGGGGTAGAGGTTTACACGAAGACATAGCCCCACACACCCCGGGATCCCCGCGGGCCTCTCCTCCAGCGCCGCCACAGGGGGAGGGATCCCGGCTCTCCCCAGGGGGCCTCAACTCGTTGCTCCGCAGGGATCCTCCTGGGGGGTCAGTCGTTGGCCGCGTATCCAGCCGCCGGCGGCTCCCTTGGAGGAGGTGGGGGCGTGTTCGGGGTTTAGAGGATGCAGCTCCCGTTGAACATGCTGTGCCTCTGGTACTCCTTCCTGGGGTGGGGGTGGTCGAGCCTGTAGTGGACTCCCCGGCTCTCCCTCCTGGCTAGGGCGCACTCGAGGATCCCGCGGGCTAGGAGTTTGAGCCTCTCGTCCGCCTCCACCGCCTCCAGCTTCCTCAGGCCCGCCCGGAGGCCCTCGCCCGTCCTAGCCACGCCCGCGTGGGTCCAGAGTATCTCCCTGATGGAGTCTACGTCGCCGGGGTCCTGGCTGGTGTCCTCGGCCGCGGCGACTTCCCGGCCGCTGCTCTCGGGCTTGTCCCTCGCGATCGTCCTGGCGACCTCGAGGCCGCTGACTATGCACTCCAGGAGGGAGTTGCTCGCCAGCCTGTTCGCCCCGTGGAAGCCCGTGCAAGCCGCCTCGCCGACGGCGTAGAGGCCCCTTATGCTCGTCCTGTAGTAGGGGTCAACGCGGAGGCCGCCTATGGAGTAGTGGGCCACTGGAGCCACGGGGACCGGCTCCCGCTCGGGGTCCACGCCCTCCCCCCGGAGGGCCTCGTGGATGCGGGGGAACCGCTCCCTGAAGCCCTTGACCCTCGTGGCGTCGAGGTACACCCTCCTCCCCCGGGAGAGCTGCTCGTAGACAGCCCTCGCCACCACGTCCCTAGCCTCCAGCTCGTCTACGAACCGCTCCCCCTCATCGTTCACGAGCCTGGCCCCGGCGCCGCGGACGGCCTCGCTCACCAGCACCACCCGGCCCCGCGGGCTGATGTAGGCGGTGGGGTGGAACTGGGTGAACTCCAGATCGCAGGCAACCGCGCCCTTCGAGACGGCGTCCCCCAGGAGGACCCCCGTGTTCAGGGGGGACCCGGAGGAGTACTTGTAGAGCCCCGTGTAGCCCCCCGTCGCCAGCACGGTGGCGTCGAAGCGGGGCAGCTCACCCCCCACGAAGACGCCGTGGCACCTCCCCCCGGAGACGGCGAGGGAGGAGGCGGCGCCCCTCACGAAGTGGACCCCCACCTCCCCCGCCTCCGCCAGGAGCCGCTCCACGATCACCCTGCCGGTCTCGTTCCTAGCCGTGAAGACTCGGGGGAAGCTGTGGCCCCCCTCAAGCTCCGCCCCATCGAATGCGACGCCCAGCCTCTGGAGGAAGTCGAAGGCCTCGCTCGCCCTCGACACGACGCCCCAGACCACCTCCTCGTCGCAGAGGCCCCTCCCCGCCCTAAGCGTGTCCATGACGTGGAGCCAGGCCGAGTCGCCATCGAGGAGGGGGAGCGCCACGCCCGCCTGGGCCCGGTAGGAGTTGGACTCCTCAACACCAGGGCACACGACGTAGACCTCAAACCCCCTCCACGCCAGGCTGACGGCTGCAGTCAACCCCGAGGCGCCGCAGCCGACGACGCCCACCCTCAACAGCTCCACCCGGCCCCCCGGAGGAGCGGCTGGGGACGCCCCCGGGGAGGGCTAGGGGCTCGACTTTAACTCCTCCCCCCTCTCCAGCCGCTTCGGGCACTCCGGCAGCACGCCGGTCTCGTAGTACTCCCTGAACCTCCTCAGCCACTTCGGGTCCTCGCGGGTCTTCACGTACTCCACGAACTTCGCTATCCTATCCATGGTCTCACGGCTGACCACGTGCTCGATCGCGTGGGCCTCCCTCTCCGCCGTCTCCCTGTCAACCCCGAGTATGACTAGGAGGTCGCGGAGGGCCTCCCTCTTCCTCCGCAGCTCCACCGCCAGCCTCTCACCCTTCTCCGTCAGCGTCACCCCGCCGTACTTCTCGTAGTTCAGGTAGCCCTCCATGCTCAGCTTCTTGAACATCTCCGACACCGTCGAGGGCCCCACGCCGAGGAGGCGGGAGACGTCCTTCACCCTAGCGTACCCCTTCCTCTTGACAATCTCGTACACAGCCTCAACGTAGTCCTCAGCCCTCCTAGTCACCCTACCCGACCGCATCTCGTTCGAGCCACCCAACACTGTTCGGCGCCGCTGCGAGGCTTTAACCCCTAGGCCAGCCCCGCTGGCTTGGGGCGTCGGCGGGGCTAGGCGAGGGCCAGCTCTGCTATCGCCACTATCAGGGCTGCGAGGACCGAGCCGGTGAGGGCGAGCGTCAGCTTGGCTATGAAGTCGAGCCTCCTCCCCATCTCGTCAATCCTCTTGTCCAACTCCCCGAGCCTCGCCTCGACACCCCCAAGCCTGGCGTTGAACTCCTTCTGGAGCCCCTCGATCCTAGCGTTGAACTCTTTCCTGAGCCCCTCCAGCTTGGAGTCGAGCTCCCTCCTAAACTCCTCCCGCAGCTCGTCCCTGAGCCTCTCTATGTCGCTCTTAGTGGCGACGTCCCTCAGCACCGCGTTTATCACGGCGAGCCTCACGTCGGGCTCCGCTACCAGGAGCTCCGCCAGCCGCTTACGCGCCCTCTCATCCTCCTCGAACAGCTTCACGATGTCCTCAGCCGACAGGCTGGCCAAGACGCATGGGCACCCCCTCCCGTGTAGGTTAAGTGTGGCGGTGTTAACCTATCACTCTTTCCCCCGCAGGGGGATCCCTAGAAGAGGCCCTGCCCAGCGAGGGGCCGGGTCCGTGGGGGGAGGGTTTGAGGGGATCCCGGGGGCGCGTGGGTTGGGGTGCTAGATTTTCATGATTTGCTGGATTATTCTCTTCCGCGACTCGTCGGCTAGCTTCTTGATCTCCTCGATGGCCTCCTTGGTGAGTGGGACCTCGACTTCCTCGCGGGAGAACCTGACGCCCTTCATCCTCTCTATCCTGAGGAGGAGCCTTGCGGGCTTCTCCATGCGGCTGTACATGAGGTTGTCCGCTGCGTCCTCCCACCTCTTGATGTCCTCCTTGAAGGCGTTGGTGTTCACGGTGAAGAGGTAGCTCCTGCTCTTGTCGCTTGCTAGCACGTCCTCGATGTAGCTGAGCACCGCGTCCCTGTAGGATGGGGAGAAGAGTAGGAGGTTGAGGGAGGAGCTGAAGACCATGACGCCGATGCCGCGGTCCTCTAGCATCGACTCCGCCTCGGCGATGGCGGCATCCCACGCCGCGGGCTTGAGCAGGTTCGCCCTCACGACACCGCCCTCCACCCTGTACCCGTCTATGCCGGCGTCGAACGCTATGAAGGCGCTCCTCCCCCTGTAGTCGTCGAGGTTCACGCCGTACACCCTGCGCATGACGCTCCTGATGTAGTCCGGCTCGTACTGGAGCAGCGCGAACACCGCGGAGCCGCCGCTCTTGACCCACTGGGAGACGAAGGCCAGGCCCACGAGGGGCTTCCCGGACCCCCCGGGGCCGCTTATCAGGGTGGAGGTCGGGTAGGGGAAGCCATCCGGCAGCAGCCTCGCGAGCCACTCGCACTCCAGCCTGAGCACCCTAACCTCGCCCACCACGCTTCACCCCCCGGTCTAGCCGCGGGGCGCGGGCCGGGATCCCTGCTGGGCCCGCTTGGGGCCCTTTTCCCGTATGACTATCCAGCCGGGCAGGAGGAGGATGAAGAGCATGATCGCGGGCAGGTTGTAGGCTGCGGCGTCGAACTCCCACTCCTCGCCCACTATCGCCGCGTCCAGGGCGTCGGCCCCGATTATGAGCAGGTACATCACCCCCACCATCGCCGAGAGGAGGAGGCCGGTGAAGAGGAACGCCAGCCCCTCCTGCTCCAGCCTCACCAGCGCGCCGGCGCGGTAGAGGAGCACCGAGCCTATGACTAGCAGCACGAAGCCGCCCATCAGGCTGGGGCTCGCGTACGGCGGGAACCCCAGCCCCCCAAAGACCCACGCGGCTATCTCGGCCAGCCCGTAGGCCACGTACAGGACCCCCACGGCTGCGGAGTACGCCGCGACCGCCCTCAGCAGCCGCTCGCCCGCCACTCCCCCCACCCCCGCTCAAGCGTAGCCTAGCAGGTGGCCCAGGGACACTATCGCCAGGGCCACGATGTAGGCGAGCGTGATGAGGTACGCTAGGGTGAAGAGCGGCCACTTCCACGAGCCGGTCTCCTGCTTGATGGCGGCCAGGGTGGCCACGCACGGCACGTAGATGAGCACGAACGCCATGTAGGCGTAGGCGGTTAGCGGCGTGAAGTCGGCGTGGAGGGCCGCCTGGAGGCTGGGGCTCTCCTCGGTCGCACCCTCAATGCCGTAGAGCTCCCCGAGCGTCCCCACGACGGCCTCCTTGGCGAGGAATCCGAAGAACAGTGCGACGGCGGCCTTCCAGTTCCATCCCATCGGCTTGAACAGAGGCTCCAGCGCGTGGCCGAGCCTGGCTACGTAAGTCTCCTCGAGGGGCGCGCCGGGGCCGCCCGGGAGCGTGGAGAGGAGCCAGACGAGCACGACGACTAGGAGTATTATGGTCCCCGCCTTCCTGAGGAACTTCTCACCCCTCTCCCACATGTGCATCGCCGCTATCCTAAGCGTGGGCATCCTGTACGGCGGCATCTCGAGTATGAGCGGCGAGGGCTCCCCGCCGAAGAGCAGCCTCCTCAGCAGGAACGCCACCAGGGCGGCGAGGGCTATGCCCAGCAGGTACATTGAGAGGATGACCACGCCCTCCATCCCCGGGAAGAACGCCCCCGCGAAGAGGGCGTAGACCGTGAAGCGGGCGGAGCACGACATGAGCGGGTTGACGAGGATCGTTATCAGCCTGTCCCTCCAGTCCCTAATAGTCCTCGTGGCCATCACCGCGGGGACGTTGCAGCCGAAGCCGATGAGCAGGGGGATCACGGAGTGCCCGCTCAAGCCGGCCTTGTACATGATCTTGTCCATGACGAACGCCGCCCTGGTCAGGTACCCCGAGTCCTCCAGCAGCGAGAGGGCGAGGAAGAGGAAGAATATCGGCGGCACGAAGGCCAGGACGGAGCCGAGGCCCGCTATGACGCCGTCCGCCAGGAAGGAGGCGAGGTACGGGTTCGACACGCTACCGGCAACAACGCCCCCGAGCCAGTCGAAGAAGGCCTGGATGAGGTCGGAGAACGGCGCTGAGACCCTGAAGGCGAACTCGAACACCGCCCACATGATGGTTATGAATATCGGTATCCCGAAGACCCTGTGTGTGACCACCTTGTCGAGCATCTCGGTGTAGGTCAGGGGCCTCCCCCTGACGGTTACCACGGCCTCGACTATGGACCTCACGAACTCGTACCGCTTGTCTGCGAAGTAGGTCTCCGGGTCCTCGAGCTCCCCGCGCAGCTCCTCCGCCCTCCTAGCGACGCCCTCGCAGCCGGCCTTCCTCACCTTCTCCTCCACGTCCTCGTCTCCCTCGAGGAGCTTTACGGCGAGCCACCTCCTGGGGTACCTCGCTAGCTGCGGGCACCTGGCGATCTCCTCCTCTAGGGCTGCGATGAGCCTCTCCGCGCGGCCGTAGTCGACGAGCTTAGCGGGGCCCTCCCTCCCCCTAGAGGCGGCCTCGTACACCGCCCTCTTCAGCTCCTCGAAGCCTACGCCCCTGATGGCGACCATTGGGACCACGGGGACGCCGAGGAGCTTGGAGAGCCTCTCCACGTCGATCTCTATCCCCCTCGCCTCCGCCTCGTCCATCATGTTCAGGGCTATCACCACGTTCGCCCCGGCCTCGAGGAGGTCCACTGTGAGGTAGAGGTTCCTCTCAAGGTTGGAGGCGTCCACGATGTCCACGACTACGTCCGGCTTCTCCTCCACGATGTAGTCCCTTGCTATCTTCTCCTCCAGAGAGTAAGGGGTCAGGCTGTACGTCCCCGGGAGGTCCACGACCTCCACGAGTGCGTCGCGGTAGGTGAACCTGCCCTCCTTCCTCTCCACCGTGACGCCCGGCCAGTTGCCCACGTGCTGCCTGGACCCGGTGAGCGTGTTGAATATCACCGTCTTCCCGACGTTGGGGTTCCCGATGAGGGCCACCCTGATCCTCTTCAACACGGCCCTCTCCATCACTCCAGCACCTCGACGATGACCTGGCTGGCCTCATCCTTCCTCATGGAGAGCCTGTAGCCCTTCACCTCGATCTCAACGGGATCCCCGAGGGGGGCGACCCTGACCACCTTGACTACCTCCCCCGGGATGAGGCCCATCTCCCTGTACCTCCTGCCCGCGGGGCCCTTCAGGGCCACGCGGACCACCCTGGCCCTCGAGCCGGGCTTCAGGTCGGAGAGGCGGGCCTGCAAGTCACTCCACCCTCCTAACAATCACCCTAGCCGCGACGCCCCGCCCGATCGCGAGCACGGTCGCCCCGTTCACCCGGACCAGGGTGGGGCCCGGGCCGCTGGATAGGACCTCAACCACCCTCCCCGGCGTGAGGCCCAGCTCGTAGAGCCGCCTGGCGAGCCCCTTACCCCCGTGGATCCCAACTATCTCCCCCTTCTCGCCGGGCGCCAGGTAGGCGAGTGGCATTACCTTGCCGTCGACACGCGCCGTCACGGGGCTCATCCCGCCACCCGCCTCGTATACCGTTTACGTCATAAAAAGGTTTCGGTGGACTAAACTTTATTCTACGAGTAGAAACAAATTCAACTAACCGAAAACCACTACTGGGCTGAAGCCGATTCTAGGTAACAGGGGCTCCTGGAAAACACGCCCAGCCCCCGCCGGCTAGTACGCCAGCAGGAGCGTCCTCGCCGACTTCACAGCCTTCACGGCCCTAACCTCGTCGAGGAGCCTTCTAATCCTCTCACTGCTCCCCTTGACTATTATGAATAGGAGGCAGTTCTCCTCGTCGAGGTGGACGTGGAACGACCCCAGGATTACGTCGAGGTAGTGGTGCTGTATATCAGTCAATTCCGCGTCGGCGTTCCCAACCTCGTGGTTGTAAATCAAGCCTATGGCCCCGACGAGCTCGCCGGAGAGCCTCCACCTGTTCTCGGCCAGGAATAGGCGGAGGGCCTCCTGGACTATGTGGGACTTGCTCGTCACCCTCGCCTTGGACATGAACTCCTCCAGCTCCCTGGCGAGATCCGGGGGGATGTAGACGCCGAACCTCACGCCCGAAGCCTCCCCCTCGCTCAAACCCGTGCACCCCCGAGAAGCCCGGGCGAGGGCCGGGCCCCTAAGCCTTGCAGGATAACGCTTGACGGGGGACGTGGAGGTGAATACATTTATGCCTGCACCAGCATATACATAACGGTGCACCCAGGCCGCCCCGGGGATGGCCGCCCCCGGGATTGCCGGCGGGGAGAGGGGGCGCCTTGGCTAGGGTCAAGGTTCTACTAGTCTCCACCGTGGTCAGCGGGTCCTTGAGGAGGGCCATCGAGGACGTCAGCGGCTACGTGGACGTTAGGCTTGTGTACTCGCACGACCTGCGGAGGTATGGCAGGGAGGAGGTTCAGAGGCTCGTCGACTGGGCCGACGTCATCCTGGTTGATGTGAGGGGCGACCCCGGCGTCCTGGGCGAGGTGGACTACGGGGAGAAGGACGTCGTCGTCCTCGTGGGCGGCTCCACCCTGATGGCCAGGGCCAAGCTCGGGAGGTTCAGGATGCCGGCGAGGGCCGCGGGCGTGGCGGAGAGCCCGGAGAGCGTGAAGAGGAGGATAGAGCGGATCCAGAGGGTGATCGAGGGGCTCGGGAGGCTCATCCCGCTCGGGGCCCTCAGGGATGCGAGGGACTACGTGCAGCTCATGAAGTACTGGGCGAACGGGGGCTACGAGAACTACAGGAACATGCTCCTACTCCTAGCCAGGAGGGCCGGGGCCAGGGTCGAGGTGGGGAGGCCCGTCGAGTTCCGGGAGTACGGGCTCTACCACCCCGTCCACGGCTTCGACTACAAGCCAGCCATCGACCCGGGGAAGCCTACGGTGGGCGTGCTCTTCTACGGCGGCATGCACTTCGAGCAGGAGGTGGAGACCCTCAAGAGACTCCTCGAGAGGCTCGAGCCCGTGGCTAACGTGGTGCCGGTCTACTCGGAGGGCATACTCAACCTGAAGGCGGTGGAGGAGTACTTCATCAACGTCGACGCCATAATAAGCCTCCTCTGGTTCAGGCTCAACGGGGGCCCCCTCGGGGGCGACCCCAGGCCCACGATAGAGCTCCTCAAGGCGAGGGGCGCCAAGCTCTTCACCCCGGCGCTCATGTTCACGCAGAGGATCGAGGACTGGGAGAGGAGCGAGAGGGGCCTCGACGTGCTTCAAACGATAACCACCGTGGTCCTCCCGGAGATGGACGGCGGCGTCGAGCCCATCCCCATCTGCGGCGTGAGGGGCGATGAAGTGGTCCCCATAGAGGATAGGGTGGACAAGCTCGCCAGGAGGGTGGCGAGGTGGCTCGAGCTCAGGAGGAAGCCGAACTCGGAGAAGAGGGTGGCGATAGTCATCTACAACTACCCGCCCGGCGAGGAGAACCTGGGTAGCGCCGCCTACCTGGACACGTTCAAGAGCGTCGAGAGGATCCTGGAGGCCCTGGAGAGGGAGGGCTACAGGGTCGAGAGGGCGGACCTGAGGAGGCTCTTCCTCGAGAGGAGGCTCTTCAACCCCGAGCTCCACCCGCCCGAGGCGGTCGGCGGCCCGAGGATGAGCGTGGAGGAGTACCTGAAGTACTTCAACGAGCTCCCCGAGGAGGCGAGGAGGGAGGTCATCGAGGCCTGGGGGGAGCCGCCCGGGGACATCATGGTGGACGGGAGGGGGATAGTCATACCCGGCGTGGTGCTCGGGAACGTGTTCATAGGAGTCCAGCCCTCGAGGAGGCCGGTCCTGAGGACGGAGGAGGACGTGTACTCGGCGATCCACGACAAGACGAAGCCCCCGCACCACCAGTACCTAGCCTTCTACTTCTGGATCCAGAGGGTGTTCAAGGCCGACTGCGTCATTCACGTGGGGACCCACGGGACCGCCGAGTTCATGAAGGGGAAGGAGATAGGCCTCTCCTCCAAGTGCTTCCCCGACATCCTGATAGGCGACCTGCCCCACCTCTACATATACCACGTGGTCAACACCTCGGAGTCCACGATAGCCAGGAGGAGGCTCTACGCGACGCTCATAAGCTACAACTCGCCGCCCTACACGACCGCGGACCTCTACGAGGACTACGCCAGGCTCGAGGAGTACCTCGACGAGTACAGGGAGGCCCTCGACAAGGACCCGGCGAGGGCGGAGGTGGCGAGGAGGAAGGCCCTGGAGCTCGCCAGGAAGCTCCACCTAGGGGAGGACCTCGAGGAGGTCGAGGCCAAGCTGTACGAGTACAAGCGCTCGATAATCCCGAAAGGGCTCCACGTCCTCGGCGAGAAGTACAGCCTGGAGGACCTGGAGGACTTCATGGTTCTCCTCGGGAGGTACGACAGGGGGAGGGTGAAGTCTCTGAACAGGCTGATAAGCGAGGCGAAGGGGTGGAGGTACGAGGAGGTACTCAAGGACCCGAGGAGGCTCAGGGAGGTCGACAGGGAGGCCCGGGAGGTGGTCAGGAGGTTCCTCAGGGGGGAGAGGTTCCCCCAGTACGAGGAGACGCTCAACTACCTCCTAGAGGTTGCGAGGAGGTACGCCGACAACTCCCTCGAGATAAGGAGCGTCATCGAGGGCCTGAACGCCCGCTACATAGAGCCATCCACGGGCGGCGACGTCATCAGGAACCCCGACGCCCTCCCGACGGGCAGGAACATCCACCAGTTCGACCCCATGAAGGTGCCCACCGAGGCGGCGGTGGAGAGGGGGAGGCACATAGCCAGGGAGACGCTGAGGAGGTACCTCGAGAAGCACGGCAGGTACCCCGAGAGCGTCGCCGTCGTGCTCTGGGGCTTCGAGACGACGAAGACCCAGGGGGAGACGGTGGCACAGATACTCGAGTACCTCGGGGTCGAGGTTGTCCACAAGACGCCCTGGGAGAAGGAGCTGAGGGTCATACCCATCGAGAAGCTCGGCCACCCCAGGATAGACGTCGTCGTAACCATATGCGGCTTCTTCAGGGAGATGTTCCCGAACGTGATGAGGCTCATAGACCAGGCCGTCAAGATGGTCTCCCAGCTCGACGAGCCGGAGGAGGTGAACTACGTGAAGAAGCACGTGAGGGAGCTCGCGGGGTTCGGGGAGCTCGCCAGCGTGAGGATCTTCGGGCCCAGGGCAACCGAGTACAGCACCAGGATGCTGCAGCTCGTGGAGGACAGCGCCTGGAGGGACGAGGGCGACCTGGCGGAGGCCTACCTGGCCTCGATGAGCTACGCCTACGGCGGGAGCGCCTACTCCAGGGAGGCGAGGGAGGTCTTCGAGAGCCTCCTGAGGAGGGTCGAGATGGTCACCCAGGTGAGGGACTCCCACGACTACGAGATCACCGACCTGGACCACTACTACGAGTTCTTCGGCGGCCTATCGAAGGCCGTGGAGACCCTGAGGGGGGAGAAGCCGGAGATGCTGATAGCGGACTCGACGAGGGAGGTCGTCAAGGTGGAGAGCGTGAAGGAGGCGATCGAGAGGGGGACAGTGACTAGGACCCTGAACCCGAAGTGGATAGAGGCGATGCTCAAGCACGGCTTCCACGGCGCCCAGAAGATCTCTGATAGGGTGGAGTACCTCCTAGGCCTCGCCGCCACGACGGGCGCGGTGGAGAACTGGATCTGGGACAGGGTCGCCGAGAGGTTCGTGCTGGACGACGAGATCTTCCAGAGGCTCAGGGAGAGCAACCCCTACGCTGCGAAGAAGATCCTCGAGAGGCTCCTCGAAGCCCACAGGAGGGGGTACTGGCACGCGGACGAGGAGGTCCTGGCCAGGGTGGAGGAGAGGTACCTGGACCTCGAGGGGATGCTTGAGGAGGAGGTGTCCCAGAATTGAGCGCGGAGGCCGGGGAGGGGAGGAGGCTCGTCTACCCCTTCACCGCGATAGTGGGCCAGGAAAAGGCCAAGCTGGCGCTGATAGTCAACGCCGTGGACCCATCGATAGGCGGGGTCCTCCTCAGGGGCGACAAGGGCACCGGGAAGTCGACGATGGTCAGAGCCTTCGCGAACGTCCTGCCGGAGATAGAGGTGGTCGCCGACTGCCCCTTCAACTGCAACCCGAGAAACCCCCTGGAGATGTGCGACAACTGCTACAGGAGGTACATGAGGGGCGAGGAGCTCCCCGTGGCCAGGAGGAAGATGAGGGTCGTGGATCTACCCCTGAGCGTCACGATCGACAGGCTCGTCGGGACGGTGGACGTAGAGAGGTTCCTCAGGGAGGGAAGGAAGGCGCTTCAGCCCGGGATCCTGGCTGAGGCGAACAGGAACATCCTCTACATAGACGAGGTCAACCTCCTAGACGACTACATAGTAGACGCCATCCTCGACGCGGCGGCCATGGGGTGGAACATAATCGAGAGGGAGGGCGTGTCCTTCAGGCACCCCGCCCGCTTCATACTCGTGGGCTCCATGAACCCGGAGGAGGGGGAGCTAAGGCCCCAGCTCCTCGACAGGTTCGGCCTCGTGGTCGACGTGCAGGCCCCCATGGACCCAGAGGAGAGGGCGGAGATAGCGAGGAGGGTCGAGGAGTTCCACAGCGACCCCCTAGGCTTCTACAGGAAGTACGAGAGCAGGGAGAGGGAGCTCGCCGAGAGGATAGAGAGGGCGAGGAGGATACTGCCCAAAGTGCAGGTGAGCGACGACCTCCTAAAGCTCCTGGCCGAGACCGTCGTCAGGCTGGGGGTCAAGACCCTCAGGGCGGAGATTGTGACTGTGAAGACGGCGAAGGCTATAGCGGCGCTCGACGGGAGGCTCAAGGTGACGCTGCAGGACCTCGAGAAGGCCATGGAGCTGGCGCTGCCCCACCGGCTGAGGGAGAAGCCCTTCCAGAAGCCCAACGAGCCCAGGATCCCCCCACTCCAGGCGGCTGGCGGGAGCGGGGGAGGCCAGGGCGAGGGGGATCCCGGGAACAACCCCGGAAATTTTAGGGATCCCAGGAGCGGCGGCGGGGCGGGCGGGCAGGGCGAGCAGGGGGGCGCTGGGGGCGGAGGGGGCGGGAGCAAGGAGGGCACCCGCGGGAGCGGGGGGCTCGAGAGGACCTTCCAGCCCGGCGAGGCCGACATCGGCGGGGTTGAGGCTAGGAGGCTCGGGCTGGACAGTGGCTTCAGGGCGTACCGCTCCTCGAGGGATGCGAGCATCACACTGATCGGCCTCCCCCGGGGGGTCCCGGTCTCCTACGTTCCGCCCCCTCGCGGCGACGTTGGGGATATCGACCTCTACAACTCGATAGTCTGGGGGATCCTGAACGGGAGGAGGCCCCCGGTGAGGCTGCAGCCGGGGGACTTGAGGGTCAGGGTCAGGAGGGCCAAGGCCCCCACCCTCTGGGTGGTGATCCTGGACTCGAGCGGGAGCATGGTGGCCCAGAGGAGGATCGAGGTCGCGAAGGGCGTGACAGTCAAGCTCATCGAGGAGGGCTACGTCAAGAGGTCCAGGATCGCCCTCATAATCGCCAGGGGGAGGGAGGCGGAGCTGGCGGTCCCACCCACCAGGAACTACTGGAGGGTGCTCGAGGCGATAGAGAAGGCGCCGACGGGCGGGAGGACCCCCCTCGCCTCGGCGCTCTACAAGCTCCTACTCCTCGCGAGGAGGGAGAGGTTGAAGGAGAAGTCCCTGAAGGTCAGGGCGTTCCTGGTGACCGACGGGAAGGCGAACGTCCCCCTCTTCGGGGGGCGTGTGAGGGACGAGCTGGCCTGGATCGGGGAGGAGCTGAGGAGGAGCGGGGTGGAGCTAAACATCTACGACACTAGGATCGGGAGCATAGACCCGGGCCTCTCCTACATCGACCTCCTAAGCGAGGCAGCCAACGCCAGGGTGTTCAAGGCGTAGCGCGGCCGTGGAACCACTCGGGGGTCCCTCCGGCTCGCGGGGCTGCGCGTAAGGGGGTTTAACGTGCCAGCCCCCAACCCTTGGCGGGTGTGCTGGCTGTGGCCGGCGTGGAGGGCGCTCCGGGCCCCTTGGGGCTGGGTGTGGCGGGGAGGCTCGAGGTCACTGTGCTCGTGGATAACAGGCCCGGGCCTGGGCTGAGGGGCGCGTGGGGGCTGAGCATCCTGGCGTCGACGCCCGGGGCTAGGATACTCTTCGACGCGGGCCCGGATCCCGGGGTTCTCGCGGAGAACGCGGGGAGGCTCGGCGTCAACCTCTCCACGGTGGACTACGCTGTGGTGTCCCACGAGCACCTCGACCACATAGGCGGCTTCCCCGCCGTGGCGAGGGCGAGGCCGGGGCTCAGGGTCTACGCCCCCAGCCGGATGTCACTCGACGCCATCCACTGGCTCGAGAGGCTGGGCTTCCGGGTGGAGCGCGTCGAGGACACCACGCCCATCGCTCCTGGGGTCGCGGTGGTGGGCCAGCTCCACGGGCCTCCCTGGGAGCAGGCGCTCGCGGTCAACGTCGAGGGGAGGGGGCTCGTAGTCCTCGTTGGCTGCAGCCACCCCGGGGTAGCGAGGCTGGTCCACAAGGCCTCCATGGACCTCGGGGTGAGGCCCTACGCGGTCATAGGCGGCTTCCACACCGCCTGGTCGACTCCGCGGGAGCTAGAGTCGGTGGTGGAGGACCTACTCAGCCTAGGCGTGGAGAGGATCGCGCCGATACACTGCAGCGGCGACGGGATAAGGAGGCTCCTCGCGGGGAAGCACCCCGAGCACTACCTAGACGTCAAGGCCGGGGGCAGGGTGGAGTTCTAGCCCTTAGCCCTCCCCCTCCCGGCTCCACCTCCTCCACACGACCCTCCCACCCCTCTCCCTGACCTCCACCACCCTGTGGAGCGGGATCACCGTGTCGCCATCGTCGAGGAGGAGCGCCCACTCGCTCGCCCTCACAACCCTCGCGGCGGGCAGCTCCCTGAGCGACTGCCTCCCAGTCTCGGGGTCCCTGTCAATATACACTATGACATACCTGGAGGGATCCCCGCTGTAGAGGACCCTGTTAACCTCCTGCCTGATCCTACTCCTCCTCCTAGCCAACCCTCCAAGCCCCAGAGCCAGGGGCCCCCCGGGCCCCCAAGGGATCCTGAGTGGCGGCCGGGTCCATAAATGCCCCGGGCGGCCGCCCAGGCGTGGGCGCCGAGCCGCGGGAAGAGATACTGGCGCCTTGACTGCCACCGTTGGACGGGTCGCCGGGCGCCCGTGGGTCAGTGGCCTGGAGGGTAGGGCGGGGGTAGGCTGGTTTACTGGCTGCCGGCCTGGCCGCTTTTCAAGCGCTTCTTCAGCTCTTCCAGCTTCCTCCTAGCCTTGCATATGGCTTTCGCCTTGTCGCGAAGCTTCCTCAGGTACCCTATGGGTGGGAAGCTTATCGCGTCCCTTGGGCAGACCTTGGCGCAGGTGTCGCATCCTACCATGCAGTTGTAGGGCCTAGCAACTACGGGCCTCATCTTGTCGAAGTCCCAGTCGTAGACGACGCGGCCGCTGCAGGTTAGGAAGCACAGCCCGCACCCTATGCACCTCTCATAGTCTATCCTGGGGTACCACTCTATATCCCTGCGGGGTATCCCCCACCATGAAGTCTCGGAGTAGTCGCGGATAACCCTTCCAAGGACATCCCTGCCTATAACCCTTAGCTCGCCCGCCATGAGCCCATTCTTCACCTAACATAGCTATAGTTAACCCCGCCGTAATCAACGTTCGCCTTCGGAGAACCATGGTCTCTCCCCCTTCACAGGGTTTAATCAAATGCCTGAATTCGTAACAGCAAGGGATCCCCTCTCCGTTTTCCAGTATTTTTCTAGGCGGTTGCCGTCATGGTATTAATTAAGGCTTATAGGGGGCCAGCTTAACCTGTCGCCCGGTGTACCCCTGGTTGCCCGGCACGATTATGCTCGAGGCGAGGGGCGGCTCGGTACCCGGGGAGGTTGAGGAGGTAGCGAGGCTGGAGGGCGTCGACCCCTCCAAGCTCGCGAGGAGGCTCGCCGAGGGCAGGGTGGTGATCCTCAGGAACGCCCGCCGCTCGGGGAGGGTTAGGCCCACAGGGGTCGGCGAGGGGCTCCGGACGAAGGTCAACGTGAACCTCGGCACGAGCGGAACCGTGGTCGACGTCGGGATGGAGGCTGAGAAGGCGAGGATAGCGGTAAGGTACGGCGCCGACGCCGTGATGGACCTGAGCATCGGCGGGGACATCACAGGGGTCAGGAGGCTCATCCTGAGGGAGGCCGAGCCCCTCCCCGTGGGCACGGTGCCCACGTACCAGGCTTGGATTGAGGGGGTGAAGAGGTACAAGGCCATGCCGCCCGCGGACTGGTTCCTCAAGGTGCTGGAGTGGCACCTGCGCGACGGGGTCGACTTCGCCACGATACACGCGGGCATCACCCGCGAGCTCGCCGAGAAGGCGGTGAGGAGCCGGAGGGTGGAGCCAATCGTGAGCCGGGGCGGCGCCATGCTGGCAGCGTGGATGCTGGAGACGGGGGAGGAGAACCCGTACTACGCCAACTGGGACTACGTCCTCGACCTGTTCGCCGAGTACGACGCGGTGATAAGCCTGGGCGACGCCCTCCGCCCCGGGGCGATCGCGGACGCCCACGACGACCTCCAGCTCGGGGAGCTCTACGTGAACGCCAGGCTCCTCGAGCGGGCGAGGGAGAGGGGGGTCCAGGTGATGGTTGAGGGGCCGGGGCACGTGCCCCTCAACAGGGTCGCCCTCGACGTGAGGATGATGAAGGCCATCACGCGGGGCGCCCCCTACTACGTTCTCGGCCCCCTAGTGACGGACGTCGCGGCCGGCTACGACCACATAGCCTCGGCTATAGGCGCGGCGATCGCCGCGGCGAAGGGGGCGGACATGATATGCTACATCACCCCCGCCGAGCACCTCAGCCTCCCCACCCCCGAGCAGGTGAAGGAGGGCCTCATCGCCGCGAGGATAGCGGCGCACGCCGGCGACATAGTCAAGCTCGGCCCGAGGGCGGCCAGGTGGGACGCCGAGATGAGCATCAGGAGGGCGAGGCTCGACTGGCCGGGCATGTTCAAGCTAACCCTCGACCCCGAGAGGGCTAGGAGGATCCACAGCCAGTTCGGCTCCCCCACCAAGGCTTGCGACATGTGCGGGCAGTACTGCGCCTTCCTGATCCTGGGCAAGTGGCTGAAGGGGAGGAGCTGGCCGAGCGTCGACGAGGCCCTCGACAGGCTCGGGGACGGCCACCGCCGCTGCTAGCCCTGCCCCCTCAGCGCCTCCCTAGCGTACTCGATAGCCTCCCTGAGCAGGTGGAACGCCTTCAGCGCGTCGTCCAGGCTGAGGACTAGCACCGTGTCCGTGTGGACCGACTCTATCTGGCTGATGTTGACCCCGTTCTCCGCCAGGATGCCCGTCACGTAGGCGACGAAGCCGGGGGTCGAGGCGACCTCCGGGGGGCTCACAACCGCGAGCACCGCCTGGTCGGGCTGGACCTGGAGGAAGGACTCCGCCCCCACCCTCCCCTTGATGGCGTCGAAGCTCTCATTGTCCACCACGAGCGTGACGCTCGTCACCCCCTGGAGGAGGAAGAGTATCCTCGCCCTCCCCGCCAGCTCCGCCGCGACACTAGAGAGCCTGGGGAAAGCGTGGAGGCCCACCGTCGCCACAGTCACCCCCGTCCTCAGCTCGAGCGAGCTCTCCGCGAGCACCCTGAGGAGCCTCCTCCCCGGCCTCCTCTCGCCGCCAGCCTCCAGGCGGGAGGCGTACCTCACAAGCGCCGTCTTCACCGCCTCCACGCTCACCGGCCTCCCCAGGCTCCTCTCCACGAGCGGCTTCAGCCTCCTGGCTAGCTCGGAGTAGTTCACCAGCCTCCTCGCCAGGCACTCCCTCACGCAGGGGTCCGCGTCGACCAGCCTGCGGACAAGGCTGGAGAGGCCCCCGCCCCCGGACTGGTTCAGGGTGAACCACCTCCAAGGGTTCCGGGGCCCCGGCTGCACTATTTGTGGCGTCTGGTTTAACACCTGGCTCCAAGGGGCAACGCTTGGAGGGTGGCTTGCTTGAGGGTGGTGCTCGCCTACTCCGGGGGCCTGGACACGTCGGCGATACTCCTCCTCCTCAAGAGGAGGGGGTACGAGGTCGTAACGGTCACCGTGGACGTGGGCCAGGAGGAGGAGCTGGAGGGGGTGGAGGAGAGGGCGTACCAGCTCGGCGCCTCCAAGCACTACACGATAGACGCCGTGGGCGAGTTCGCCGACAGGTTCATCTCGATGGCGGTGAAGGCTAACGCCCTCTACGAGGGCAGGTACCCGCTCGGCACCGCCCTCGCGAGGCCCCTGATAGCGGAGAAGGTAGCGGAGGTCGCCAGGAGGGAGGGGGCGGAGGCGGTCGCCCACGGCTGCACCGCGAAGGGCAACGACCAGGTCAGGTTCGACTCCACCCTCAAGTACTACCTGGGCGACGACGTCAAGATAATCGCTCCAGTCAGGGAGATGAGGCTCACGAGGGCGAAGGCGCTGGAGCTGCTGAGGAGCGAGGGCTTCAAGGTGCCGGAGACCCACAAGAAGTACAGCGTGGACGAGAACCTGTGGAGCAGGAGCGTGGAGGGCGGGATCCTCGACGACCCAGCCGCGGAGCCGCCTGAGGACGCCTTCGCCTGGACGGTGCCGCCGGAGAAGGCGCCCGACGAGCCCCTCTACCTCGAGCTGAAGTTCGAGCGGGGGATCCCGGTCGAGGTGAACGGGGAGAGGATGAGCCTCGCGGGCGTGGTGAGGCTCCTGAACAAGCTCGTCGGCTCCCACGGGTACGGGAGGATAGACCACGTCGAGAACAGGGTGGTGGGCCTGAAGAGCAGGGAGGTCTACGAGGCCCCAGCCGCTCTCACGCTCATCGAGGCCCACAGGGACCTGGAGAAGGCGGTCTACACCCCGAGAGAGTTCAGGTTCAAGCAGGTCCTAGACTGGGAGTGGAGCGACCTCGCATACCAGGGCCTCTGGGTCGAGCCCCTCAGGCTCACCCTGGAGAGGGCGGTGGACGAGCTGAACAAGTGGGTCACAGGCGTGGTGAGGGTGAAGGTGTACAAGGGCAGCCTGAGGGTCGTGGGGAGGTGGAGCCCCTACACGAGCTACAGCAGGCAGGCCATCGACTACGACAACGGCTGGTACCCGAGCGACGAGGAGGCCAGGGGCTTCATTAAAATATGGAGCCTCCACAGCATCGCAGCCGCCAGGGCGAGGGGGCTCCCCGGCACGGGCTAGCCCCAGCAACGGCCCGGCGGGCCTCCCAGCCCCCGGTTTAGCCTCGTAGATTTGGGTAGCCACGCTTGGGGGTTGGCTTGTGGCCAGGTACAGGGAGGCCGTGGGTATAGGCGGCTCCGGGGCGGTCTACGAGTACACCTCGAGCCTGAGCCACGACCCTGAGATATTCCCGTACATCGTGAGGGTGCTCGTGGCCCACACACTCCACCTCCATAGGCGGGGCCTCATCCCCGGGGGCGCCGCCTGCAAGGCCCTCGCAGCGCTCCTCGAGGCCCTCGACGCCGGCGCGGGGGCCGTGCTCGGGGAGGGGTACGAGGACGCCTTCGAGGCTCTGGAGGACTGGCTCGAGGAGAGGACCCGGGGCGCCTCGGCGTACATCTGGCTGGGGAGGAGCAGGAACGACCACGTCTCCGCGGCGCTCCGCCTCTACGCGATGGACAGGGTTGCCGAGGCCCTCCACTGGCTCGCCGAGGCCCGCGGGGCGGTCCTGAGGCTCGCGGGCCGCTACCGGGGGGTGCCGGTGCTCCTCCACACCCACGCCCAGCCTAGCCAGCTGGCGACGCTCGACTGCCTCCTCCTCGCCTGGGAGGAGGCGCTCGCCTCCGCCTGGAGGCTCCTCCACTCCACGCTCACCCTCCTCGACAGGAGCCCCCTCGGCGCGGGGGCAGGCGCGGGCACCGTCGCCCCCCTCGACCCGGGGGAGCTGGCGGGCCTCGCCGGGTTCTCCGCGGTGCTAGGGAGCAGCGTCTACGCCGCGGGCAGCAGGCTCGACTTGACCGCCGCGGCGCTCGCGGCCGCCGCGGTGCTCGTGGAGGCGTCTAGGATCGCGGGGGACTTGATGCTCCTCTCAAGCCCCTACGTCGCAGCGGCCAGGATCCCGGACTCCCACGTGGCTACGAGCAGCATAATGCCACACAAGAGGAACCCGGCGACGCTGGAGGTGCTCAGGGCGAGGGCGGCGAGGGCCGCCGGGCTAGCAGCCGGGGTACTCGCGGTGCAGAAGGGCCTCCCCTACGGGTACAACCTAGACCTCCAGGAGGCCAACCCGCTGCTCTACACGCTCCTCCGCGACGCCGCGGAGTCGGCGAGGATCCTAGCCGACCTCCTCTCCGAGCTCGAGTTCGACAGGGGGAGGCTGGAGCGCCTCGCCCTCGAGTACCCCGCGTGGAGCGCTGAGGCCGCGGAGCTGCTAGCCCTCAGGGAGGGGATCCCGCTGAGGGAGGCCTACAAGAGGGTCGCAGCCGAGGTCAGGGCCGGCAGGCTCGAGGGCCTCCTGGAGAAGCTGGGAGCCTCGAGCCCCCTCGACCTAGTCTCCCGCAGGGCCACCGGGTGCACCCCGGGCCTGGACTATAACGGGGCGCGCGGGAGGCTGGAGGCGGACAGGGCGGCGGCGGAGACTCTAAGGGCCAGGCTCAGGGAGGCTGAGCGGAGGCTCCTCGAGGCCGCTAGGGGTGCTGCGGGGCCATGCATGGAGGGCTGAGGGTCTACACGCTCCCCGGGCTGAGGTGCAGGCACGGCCTCAGGGCGAGGGTGCTCCTAGAGGACGGCGTCGCCCTCGAGGGCTGCGGCTTCGGCGCGGCCGGCACGAGGGTGGGCGAGGTGGTGTTCACCACCGCGATGACGGGGTACCCGGAGAGCCTCACCGACCCCAGCTACAGGGGCCAGATACTCGTTGCGACCCACCCGCTCATCGGGAACTACGGGGTGCCGAGCAGGCGGCGGAGGGTCCACGGGATCCCCCTCGACTACGAGTCGGACAGGGTGCAGGTCGAGGCCTTCATAGTCGCGGAGGCCACGGAGCCGAGCCACCACGCCTCCGAGGAGAGCCTGCACGAGTGGCTCGAGAGGGAGGGGGTCCCCGGGGTGTACAGGGTCGACACGAGGTTCCTCGTGGAGCACATCAGGGAGCACGGAGTCCTCATGGGCGTTGTCTCGGTGTACCCGGAGGACGGGGACCTCCCGGGCTGGGGGGAGCTGGAGGGGATCCTCAAGTCGTCGCCGAGGTACGACGACCTCCTCCTCGCCCCCAGCGCGGGCCCCAGGGAGCCGGTGACCCACACCCCCGAGGGGAGGGTGAGGGGGAGGGTCTCGATGCTGGACTGCGGCGTGAAGTACGGGATCCTGAGGTCGCTCCTCGAGAGGGGGCTGGAGGTCACGAGGTACCCCTGCACCGCGGAGCCCTCCCAGCTCCTCGACGGCTACGACGGCGTGGTGCTCAGCAGCGGCCCGGGGAACCCCGCGCTCCTCAGGGACCAGGCGAGGACCGCAGCCGAGGTGGCCTCCTCGGGGAAGCCCGTGCTCGCCGTGTGCCTCGGCATGCAGCTCCTCGCCCTCGGCCTCGGCGCCGAGATCTACAAGCTCCCCTACGGGCACAGGAGCGTCAACAAGCCAGTCGTCGACCTGGAGACGGGGAGGTGCATGATCACCACTCACAACCACGGCTACGCGGTGGACTGGGACGGCCTCGAGGGCACGGGGCTAAAGCCCTGGTTCAAGCAGCCCGACGACGGCACGCTGGAGGGGGTGAAGACGAGGGACGGCCTCGTGCTCGCGACCCAGTTCCACCCCGAGGCGGGCCCGGGACCCTGGGACGCGAAGTGGGTCTTCGACAGGTTCGCCGGGCTGGTGGAGTCCAGGGGAGGGAGAGCGTAGGCTCGGGGGCCGGCGCGGCGGGGTGTGCGGGCCTTTGCCAAGGAGGGTTGACGTGGGGAAGGTGCTGGTGGTCGGGAGCGGCGCGATCAAGGTGGCGGAGGCCGCCGAGTTCGACTATAGCGGGAGCCAGGCGCTGAAGGCCCTGAAGGAGGACGGGATCGAGACTATCCTAGTCAACCCTAACGTGGCGACGATCCAGACGAGCTACAGGCTCGCGGACCACGTGTACCTCGGCCCCATCCAGCCCTGGTTCGTGGAGAGGGTGATCGAGAGGGAGAGGCCCGACGCCATACTCCTCGGCTTCGGCGGGCAGACCGCGCTCAGCCTGGGCGTCGAGCTCCACAGGAGGGGGGTGCTGGAGAGGTACGGCGTCAAGGTGCTGGGGACCCCCATCGAGGGGATCGAGAGGGCGCTCTCCAGGGGCCTGTTCCGCGACACCATGGCCAGGGCAGGGCTCCCCGTGCCGCCGAGCGAGCCGGCGACGAGCGTGGAGGAGGCCCTGAAGGCCGCGGAGGAGATCGGGTACCCCGTCATCGTGAGGGTGGCCTTCAACCTCGGCGGCGGTGGGAGCTTCATAGCCTGGAGCCGGGGGGAGCTGGAGGAGAGGCTCGCCAGGGCGTTCGCCGCCTCGGGCTCGGGGGAGGTGCTGGTCGAGAGGTACCTCCACCACTGGAAGGAGATAGAGTTCGAGGTGGTGAGGGACCAGTACGGAAACACGGCGGCGGTGGCGTGCCTCGAGAACGCGGACCCCATGGGGGTCCACACGGGGGAATCCGTGGTGGTCGCCCCCTGCCAGACTCTGACGGACCAGGAGTACCAGCTCCTCAGGCTGGCGAGCATCAGGGTGGCCGAGGCGATAGGCCTCGTAGGCGAGGGGAACGTGCAGCTCGCCCTCAACCCGAGGGACAGCTGGGAGTACTACGTGATCGAGACCAACCCCAGGATGAGCAGGAGCAGCGCCCTCGCCAGCAAGGCGACCGGGTACCCCCTGGCCTACATCGCCGCGAAGCTCGCCCTCGGCTACAGGCTGGACGAGATCCTCAACAGGGTCACGGGGAGGACCTGCTCCTGCTTCGAGCCCTCCCTCGACTACATCGTGGTGAAGGTGCCCAGGTGGGACCTCGACAAGTTCGACGGAGCGGAGAGGAGCATTGGGAGCGAGATGAAGAGCATAGGAGAGGTCATGGCGATAGGCAGGAACTTCGCCGAGGCCCTCCAGAAGGCGGTTAGGATGCTCGACATAGGCGAGCCCGGCCTCGCCGGGGGGCCGAGGTACGAGGAGCCCGAGCCCCTCGAGTCCGTGATGGAGAGGCTCCGCTCCAGGGAGCCATACTGGCCCCTGTGGGCCGCGAAGGCGTTCAAGCTCGGGGCTAGCGTCGAGGAGGTCCACGAGGCCACGGGGGTGGACCCCTTCTTCCTCCGCCAGGTCAGGGACGTGGTGGAGCTTGCGGAGGAGATCAGGAGGCTCGGCCGCAGGGCCCTCCAGGACCCAGGGATCCTGGGGGAGGCGAAGCGCCTCGGCTTCAGCGACGAGCAGGTGGCCAGGCTCGCCGGCGCGGGCAGCCTGGAGGTGGAGGAGGCCAGGAGGAGGCTGGGGCTGGAGCCGAGGGTTAGGAGGATAGACACGCTCGCCGGCGAGTGGCCTGCGGAGACGAACTACCTCTACACAACCTACAACGCCTACACCCACGACGAGCCCTCCACCACGGGGAGGCCGAGGATCCTCATCCTCGGCGCCGGGACGTTCAGGATAGGCGTCTCGGTCGAGTTCGACTGGGGAGTCGTGGCGTTCGCCCAGGAGGCCCAGCGCATGGGCTACGAGGCGGTGGTGGTCAACTACAACCCGGAGACTGTGTCGACGGACTGGGACGTCAACGACAAGCTGTACTTCGAGGAGCTCACCCTGGAGAGCGTCCTAGACATCTACAGGCTCGAGAAGCCGGTGGGCGTCGTCTCATTCCTCGGGGGGCAGGTGGCGAACAACCTAGCCAAGCCCCTCGAGGAGAGGGGGGTGAGGCTCCTCGGCACCCCCGGCTGGAGCGTTGACAGGGCGGAGAACAGGGCCTCGTTCTCCAGGCTCCTCGAGGAGCTGGGGATCAAGCAGCCCGAGTGGGTGGAGGCCTCCAGCCTCCGGGAGGCGGTGGAGTTCGCGGAGCGCGTCGGGTACCCGGTCCTCGTGAGGCCGAGCTACGTGCTGAGCGGGTCGGCGATGAAGATAGCCTGGAGCAGGGGGGAGCTGGTGGAGTTCATCAAGCGTGCCGCGAGGGTGTCGCCGAGGTACCCCGTCGTAGTCTCCAAGTTCATGGAGGACGCGGTGGAGGCCGAGGTCGACGCGGTGGGCGACGGGAAGAGGGCTGTGGGGGCGGTGATCGAGCACGTGGAGCCGGCGGGGGTGCACAGCGGCGACTCCACAATGGTCATCCCCTGGTTCACGCTAAGCGACTCCACCGTCTCCAGGATGGCTAGGGTGGCGGAGGCACTCAACGAGGCCCTCAGCATCGGGGGCCCCTTCAACATCCAGTTCCTCGTGAGGGACGGGGAGCCCTACGTTATAGAGCTGAACCTCAGGGCGAGCAGGTCCATGCCCTTCACGAGCAAGGCGACGGGCTACAACCTCATGAGGGCCGCCGCGGAGGCGGCGCTCAACGGGAGGATCACCACGGGCTTCGACGGCGGCGAGGAGGGCTTCAGGCTCCTCAAGCCAGGGGGGTGGTGGGCGGTGAAGAGCCCCCAGTTCAGCTGGCAGAGGCTCCGCGGAGCTTACCCGGGCCTAGGGCCGGAGATGAGGAGCACCGGGGAGGTGGCGGCGCTCGGGGACGGCCTCTGGGAGGCGCTGCTGAAGAGCTGGCTTAGCGTGCAGGGAAACAGGATCCCCAGCCGCGGCGAGGCCGTCCTCGCCTACACGCCCACCGGGAGGGGGGCCCGGGAGCTGGCGAGGGCAGCTGGGCTCCTGGAGGGGCTCGGGTACAGAGTCTACACCATCCAGGGCATGGAGGCCCCGGGCGTCGAGGCGGTGCCGGTGGGCGAGGCGGTGGCGATGCTGAGGGGAGGCAGGGTGGGCCTCGTGGCGACGACGGGCTACGCTCCTGGGAGGGACTACGAGGTGCGCAGGCTCGCCGCAGACCTCGGGGTGCCCCTGGTGCTCGACGCGAGGCTCGCCGCGATGCTGGCGGAGGCCCTCGCCCGCGTGGGGGTCGAGGGGCTGAAGGCGAGGGAGCTCAGGGAGTACTGGGGGCCGGGGGTCCAGCCCTTCTAGCCCCCCTCCCTGGCGAGGAGCGAGAGGCGGTGGACGAGCCTCCTCTCGTCGACGCCCACGAGCCTGCCGCCCGCCCTCAGGGCGAGCATGCCCCCCCAGAAGCCCTCAGGCGCCGCCTCGACGCCTGAGAGCCTCTCGGGCGCAACGTGCACCGGCCATGATCCCCTCCCCCAGGGTGGCTCCACCCTGAAGAGCCTCCCCTCCCACTCCACGCCCAGCGCCCTAGCCGCCCTGCCCGCGAAGGACTCGAGGCGAGCCGCGGCGGGGGCCACGGGCTCGGGGGGGCCCCAGCGCCTCCTCCCCCGGGGCCCCTGCTCCCCCGCTATGCCTAGCCTGGACACGGTGACCTCGGCCCTCCTCGCCTCGTAGGCGCTGTCGTATACGGCGAGCACCGTCGCGACGACGTGGGGCTGCTCCGCCACCCTGTCGACCACCCTCCACGCCCTCGTCATCCCGACCTTCGGCTTCGCCCCGCCGTGGTCGAGCATGTAGACCGCGTACTCCGCCCTCACCGCCCTGTCGAGCAGCTTGCAAGCCTCCAGGCCCTCCCCGCCGCGGAGGCTCGTGCAGGCCTCGTAGAGCGCCCTCTCGCTCCTCCTGTGCTGCCTGCAGAAGCCGAGGCCACCCCTCACCTCGACGTTGCAGTAGATCCTCTCCCACGGCCTGTCCCTCTCGTCGAGGGGGCCGCTGTGCCACCTGCAGTACTCCCTCCACGGCCCCGGCGCCGCGGAGACGGGCCCCGTGTAGAGGGAGACCTCCAGCCCAGACGGCTCCTGGACTATCAACCCCCCGAAGGCGACCCGGTACACGTCGACCCTCCACGAGCCGCCGCCCCCGAGGAGGGCCTGAGGCGCCCCCACCTCCACGCTCCCAGCCCGCTCGACGACTCGGTAGACGAGCCTCGGGATCACGAGCCGCCAGCCCTCAGCCACGCCCGCCACCCACACGGTTGAGGCCCGCCCGGGGGCCCGTATAACAGGGGACACCGCACGCGCCACGGCCCCGCCAGCCCCCCGAGGGCTCCATGCAGTGGCGCTGGCCCCTCCCGGGAGTCTTGGGGGCGGGGTAAGGCGTAATAGCCTGGGGCGCTAATGTAAATATAGTATAGTTGAGTGGAGGCGTTGAAGGGGATCCCCCCCCTCTTCATTGAGGCGGTTGCTAGGTCCGCTGGCCACGTGAGCCTGCGGTGCGCGGAGCTTGGCTTGAGGTGCATGGACCCCCCGAGTGCTACGAGCCACCTCCTCAGGAGGCTGGGGTACAACGAGTACCAGGTCAGGAGGTTCTGGCTCCTCCTGGGGAGGGCGGGGGGCGGGCTGGGGGTTGAGGTGTACCGCTACGCCCCCGTAAGCTTCACCCTCGTTCTGAGGTACAGGAAGGGCCCGGTGGCGCACTTGAGGGGGGGCTGCCTGCCCCTGGACAGCCTGGACTGCAGGGTGCTGGGGTCGAGGTGCGTCAAGGCCCCCCACTCCCACGCGCTGTACATCTACCTCGAGGGCACCCTGGAGGGCTCCGGCGACGCAATGCTCAGAGTCAACGCTGTTAGGCTCCTGAGCCGCCTCGCCCGCAGGAGCAGGCGGGCCGTGGAGAGCCTCGTAGATGCAGTCGTGGACGCCGCGTGGGGGCGGGCGGGTGCCTCGAGCCTCTACGAGGCCGTCCTGGAGGCTCTAAGGCTGGGGAGGGGCCTGCTGCGCCACGTGCTCCCCCTGCTCCCCGGCACTGTGGAGGAGCTGGCCCTCTTCTCACCCGCGCTTAGGAGGCTCGCGGCCACCACGGAGCCGCCGGGGACCGGCTGATCTACCGGACGCCCGGGATCCTTGTAGTTGGGCATCTACAGTCCACTGTATTAGCCCCGGTTAACGATCTAGTAGTACAGCTAAGGCGCGGTGTGGTGCCCGATCTTGAGGGTGCTGCTCACGCTCCCCCCGGGGATTCACAGGCTCGAGATCTACCGCGTGACCGGCATGAAGGCCCCTCCCCTGGGCCTGGCAAGCATCGCCGCGGTGCTCGAGGGGGAGGGGCACAAGGTTAAGATTATAGACACGCCGACGCTGGAGATGGACGTCGACGAGTGGCTGAGGGAGGTCAAGTCCTGGAGCCCCGACGTCGTCGGGATCTCGATGCAAACCCCGACAGCCCCGAGGGGGTACAAGGCCGCAAAGCTGTTGAAGGAGGAGCTGGGCGACGACTTAATCGTGGTAGCCGGCGGAACGCACCCGACGAGCATGTACGAGGAGGCTCTGAAGAACGGGGTAGACGTGGTGGTCAGGGGCGAGGGCGAGTACACAACCCTCGAGCTCCTCGAGACCCTCGAGAAGCACGGGCTCGACGAGGAGGCGCTGAGGAGGGTGAAGGGCATAGCCTTCCGGGGGAGGGACGGCAGGGTGGTCGTCACGCCCCCCAGGCCGTTCATCGAGAACCTTGACGAGCTCCCCTGGCCGGCCAGGCACCTCCTCCCCATGGACAAGTACACGCTGTTCGGGAAGCCTATCAGGATAGCGCACGTGATGGCGAGCAGGGGCTGCCCCTACGGGTGCATGTACTGTATCACCAGCTACTTCTGGGGGCGCAGGATCAGGTTTCGCTCCCCCGAGAACGTCGCGGCCGAGGTCGAGTTCCTGGTCGACAAGTACAAGGTGAAGCAGGTGGTGTTCTCGGACGACGAGCTCACCGTTAACAGGCGCTTCATCTACGGCTTCGTCAAGGAGATGAAGGAGAGGGGGCTGGACATACAGTTCGCCTGCGGCTCCAGGGTTGACCACGTGAACAGGGACGTCCTAAAGTTCCTCTACGACAACGGCTGCGTGGCCGTCTACTTCGGCGTCGAGTCGGCGAGCCAGGAGACCCTGGACAGGATAGGGAAGAAGATAAAGGTCGAGCAGGCGAGAAGGGTGTTCAGGTGGGTCAAGGAGCTCAAGGGGTTCGCCACGGCATCCTTCATACTAGGCTTCCCCTGGGAGACGATTGAGGACATGAAGAGGACTGTGGACTTCGCCATAGAGCTGGACCCGGCCTACGCCCAGTTCACCGTCCTAACACCATACCCCGGCACCCCCCTATTCAGCTACGCGGCCAGGCACAACCTCATAGAGGACTGGAACTGGGAGCACTACACCACGATACGCCCGGTGATGAGGGGCTTCCACTTCACCAGGGAGCAGCTGGGGAGGGTGCTCAAGTACGCCTACAGGAAGTTCTACCTCAGGCCAGGCTTCATCCTCAGGGAGCTAAGGTCGGGGAGGCTGAAGGACCTGGCCGGGGTCCTCGCGGGGGAGCTCGCCTCCTGGTTCAAGGATGTGGTAGTCCAGCACCTTAGGTGGGGGAGGTGATCGGGCGGTGAGCAACGTCCTCCCGGAGGTCCCCGTCGACTCCGGCGGGGAGCAGAGGGGAGGCCTAGGGGCGCTCCTGGCGGGCCTTAGGCTCCTCTTCAACAACCCAGCCACGCGCCTCGTACTCAGGGCTGCGTGCGCGGAGGCCGAGTGCAGCTACGGCGACGAGAGGGTCTCAGCGTCGATAGTCTACCACGCCCTCTCAATGCTCGCCGGGGAGAACGTGTCGTCCTGCCCCGTCACTGCCAGGTTCCTGGGCTGGCTCATCAGCAGCGTGGTGAGGCTCGGGGTCAAGCTGCTGAAGGGGAGGGAGGAGGAGGCCGCCGAAGCCCTCAGGGACCCCGCGGTGAGGCGTGGCGTCGCGCTGATAGTCAGGGGTCTGGGCCTCTACGGGGTGACCGTGCCCCAGAAGATGCCGGCCCCATTCCTGATAGTCTGGAACATGACGAACATGTGCAACTTGAGGTGTAAGCACTGCTACCAGAGGGCAGACAGGCCCCTCCCCAACGAGTTAACCCTCGAGGAGAAGGTGAGGGTGATAGACCAGCTCGACAGGGCGGGGGTCGCGGCGATAGCGCTGAGCGGCGGGGAGCCCACGATCCACCCCAACTTCTACACGGTACTCCACGAGATAGCGAGGAGGGGGATCTACGCCTCGGTGGCGACCAACGGCTGGATGTTCGCCAACATAGAGAACCTCAAGAAGGCCGCGAAGCTAGGGCTCAGGTACGTCGAGGTCTCCGTGGACAGCGCCAACCCGAGGAAGCACGACGAGTTCAGGGGTGTGAGGGGCTCCTGGGAGAGGGCCGTGAAGGCCCTGGAGAACGCGGTGAAGCTGGGGGTCAACCACGGGATGGCGGTCACCGTAACCAAGACCAACATCGACGAGGTTGAGGACCTGCTCGACCTGGCTGAGAGCATCGGCGTGAAGAGGGTGGTGTTCTTCAACTTCGTCCCCGTCGGGAGGGGCAGGGAGAACATGTGGCTAGACCTCGACCCGGTAGAGAGGGAGGAGTTCCTGAGAACAATCTACAAGGAGATGAGGCGGAGGAGGCTCGAGATAGTGAGCACCGCCCCCCAGTACGGGAGGGTCGCCCTCCAGCTGAGCGGCGGGGAGGAGGTGGCCCCGACGCACTTCTACGTGGGCGAGAACCCCGTCGTCAAGGCTCTAGCGGAGTTCGTCGGCGGCTGCGGCGCTGGGAGGATCTACGCGGCGATAGAGCCGGAGGGCACCGTGACCCCCTGCGTCTTCCTCCCGGTACCCGTGGGGAACCTGAGGGTTAAGACGTTCCAGGAGATATGGGAGGGCTCACTCCTCTTCAAGATGCTGAGGGACAGGAGCAAGCTCAAGGGGTTCTGCGGCAAGTGCCCCTACAGGAACATGTGCGGCGGCTGCAGGGCCAGGGCCTACGCCTACTACGGCGACCCACTCGCCCCCGACCCCGGCTGCCTCTACAACCTGAGGGAGTGGAGGAGGCTGAGCGAAAAGCCCGGGGCCGCCCCCAGGCCCGCCGGGGAGGGACGGGCCTAGCCCCCCGGGCCCTCCCTGTGGCTTAGGGCGCGGAGGCGCAGGGGGCGTCGCCGGGCCTGAGGAGGCCCCTCCTCTTCGCCTCGAGGAACCTCCTCAGGATCCCGGCGTGGCCGGGCCTCCTGGAGAGGATCCCGGCTAGGATCCCGGCCCTCTCCATCACCTCTAGCTCCCAGCCCCTGAGGCTGAAGCAGATGTAGCAGCCTATCCTGTAGAAGCCGGCCTCGTAGAGGGGGTTGAGGGGGACCCCCTTGGAGAGCACGTAGAGCTGGGTGTGGGCGCCGCCCCAGAGCTTGATGGGGGAGAGCACCGGGATCCCCGTGGCCTCGTCGCTCCTCGCGGGGGGCCTCTGGTACCTCCCAGCGCTCTCGGCGTCCCTGTCCCCCGTCACTATCACCGCCTTCCCCCTCGTGGCGCTCCTGAACGCCCTCCTCAACGCTTCGAGCTTGAGGCCGGTGCACCACCTGTCCCCGTGCGTCGGCAGGGGCCTGCCGGCGAGGAGCTCCCTGTCGACGCCGGCGTGCTCCACTACCAGGTCGACGCCCAGCCTCGACGCCTGCCTCTCAACGTACTCCCTGTTCACTGGGAAGTCCACACCCGTGTCGGCGTACACCGCGACCACTCCGTCCCTCCCGTAGGCCTCCACCGCGGCGAGGAGGGCGGCGGTGGAGTCCTTCCCGCCGCTCCAGGGGACGAGCACCGTGTCGGGGTCCGGGGCGGTGGAGCGGAGCCACTCGACCACGTGGCGCTCCAGGAGCGAGAGGAGGGGCCTGTTAGCCTCGACCACTCGCTCGAGGGGCACGCTCACCGGCTCCGCGCCCGGGATCCTGGAGCCCCTGGGGCGTGGGGAGTCCTCGCCCGCGTCCAGCTCCCCCACCAGCACTGGGCCGCTGTAGACCAGGTGCCTCCCGCCCTCCACCCTGTAGAGGAGGGGGGTCTCACCCGCTCCCCCGGAGAGGACGCCCGTCAGCACCCTGGCGCCGGGGCCGTGGAGGAGGAAGTTGTCCCCCCGCAGCAAGTACGGGATCCCGGGGAGCTCGACGCCCCCGAAGCCGGTGGAGAAGACGTAGCTCCCACCGCTCCAGTAGGCCGCGAGCCTCACCCGAGCCCTGGCCTCGCCTATGTACCGGTATATCGCCTCGACCCTGTTGTTCCTAACCCTGGCCCCCTTAGTGACGACGACGCTCGAGAGCGGGGGGAGCCCGCGGGCGACCGCCTCCGCAACCCCCGAGTCCTCCCTGCCCAGTAGCACGAAGGTGAAGGGCTCCAGCCTCTCAAGTATGGCGTCTGCGAGCCTCTCGCCACGCAGGCCCCCGAGGGTCTCGACGCGCACGCCCCACCCGGGCATGAACGCCTTAAGCGTAGCCTCCACCGCCCCCGCGTCGCGCCTGCTCCTAACGAGGACCCTGAACACGACAACCACTCCCGCCGCTGCAACGCTGAAGTGGCCCCGTCGAGGCCTAAAATCCTGGAGGGGGAGCCACGCTCCCCGCAGCAGTCCTGGGGGATTGTTCACTGACGAATAGTGTTGAATACATTTGAATATGTTTCCCAACCCATCTACCAGTGGCTAATCCCCCTATCGTTGAACCCTAAGATTAGGGAAACGCTTTAATACTAAACCCGGGAGCTTAGCAGCGCCAGAGACTCTTGGAAGCCCGGGTGATGGAGCGGTGGCTGACACAAGGACGTGGATTGGAGTGGCCATAGTGCTATTGATAATAGTGGTCGCGGCGGCCGTGCTCCTCGGAGGCGGTGGCGGGGCGGGGACCACTACCACTACCACCACGACCACCCCCACGTTCACCGGGACAACGACTACTACAACTACTAGCCCGGCCGCCACCACGACCACGCAGGCCCAGGGCGGGCAGGTGACCACGATCACCATCGGCGCCTTGATCCCGCTCACCGGCGACCTGTCGACGATGGGCAAGGCGAACAAGGAGGCCATCCTCATGGCTGAGAGCGACGTGAACAAGTACCTGGAGGAGAAGGGGGCGAACTTCAGGATAAAGATTGAGATCGTCGACACCGCGACTGACCCGGCTACCGCCAGGGACAGGTTCGACGCCCTCTACCAGAGGGGTATAAAGTTCTTCATCGGCCCGATGAGCAGCGCCGAGCTAGCCCAGATCGTTAGCCTGATCCAGCAGGGCTACAAGGCCGTGGTCATCAGCCAGTCGAGCACTGCTCCAAGCCTGGCCCTCAAGGACACTGTCTACAGGTTCCCGCCGCCGGACGAGTTCCAGGGGAAGGTCCTCGCCAAGCTCTACCAGGCTGACGGCGTGACTCACGTGATAATAGTTTACAGGAACGACGACTGGGGCAGCGGCCTCGCCGGGTTCGTGGAGCAGTACTTCATCGAGGCCGGCGGCAACATCGTCGACAAGATCCCCTACGACCCGAAGGCCGCGAACTTCGCCAACATAGTGGAGCAGGTGAAGAACGACGTTGAGAACCTCATCAGCCAGGGCGTGCCTGCCGAGAAGATAGGCGTCGAAATCATTGGCTTCGAGGAGGTCGCAAACATACTCGAGGCCGCGAACAACTACGACGTGCTCAAGCAGGTGAAGTGGTACGGCAGTGATGGCTCCGCCCTGAGCCAGGCCGTCGTCCAGAGCCCCGGGGCGGCTGAGTTCGCCGCCACCGTGCACTGGAAGAATACTGTGACCTTCTCGCTGAGCGACAAGACGCCGCAGATCTACTGCGCCCTCAAGGAGAGGGTGGGCTACACGCCCGACCCCTACAGCCTCATAGCCTACGACGCAGTCTGGGTCATGGCCCTCGCCATTGAGAAGGCTGGAGGCGCCAGCGCCACGGTGGACGCCGTAGCCCAGGCGATCCCGCAGGTCGTGCAGGACTACGTGGGCGTCTCCGGTAAGATAGTGCTGAACGAGTTCGGCGACAGGGCTGGCTCCGACTACGGAATATTCGAGGTGGTCAAGACCGACGGCGGCTACGAGTGGAGGATCACGGCGCTCTACAAGTTCGAGACCGACACCATCGAGCCCGTGGAGGGCAACCCGATCCAGTGCAAGTAGCCCCGGACTCCCCCCGAGCGGGGCCCTCGGCCCCGCGGAGCGGCCTCTTTTTAAAGCTTCACCTCCACCCGCCCCGGTAGGATTCCTTGACCGGTGGCCGGGAGCCACGTGTATGGGGTGGACTACGGGTTGGACTACGTGCTCGAGGCTAGGGGGCTGGTGAAGAAGTTCGGGGAGCTGAGGGCGCTCGACGGGGTCGACTTGAGGGTGCCTAGGGGGAAGATCACGCTGCTCATAGGCCCCAACGGGAGCGGGAAGAGCACGCTCATCAACGTGTTGAGCGGGGTCTACAAGCCCGACGCCGGCAGGGTCATACTCGACGGGGAGGACGTCACGGAGCTGCCGCCCCACGAGAGGTTCAGGCGGGGGCTCGTGAGGTCCTTCCAGGTGCCCAGGCTCTTCACGGGGCTCGCGGTGGTGGAGAACGCGGCGTTCGCCCGGCACGGGAACCCCGGGGAGGGCGTGGTGTCCGGGGTCCTCAGGAGGTTGTGGGAGAGGTTCGAGGAGGAGACGGTGCGGAGGGCGTTCAGGATGCTGTCCTTCACTAGGATCAAGCACCTCTGGGACAGGAGGCCCAGCGAGATGAGCGGGGGGCAGATGAAGCTCCTCGAGGTGGCGAGGATCCTGATGCCCGACAACCCCAAGGTCATACTCATGGATGAGCCCACTGCGGGCGTGAACCCGGTGCTCGCCCACGAGATATTCAGGTTCCTCAGGAGGCTGACGGACGAGGAGGGCCTCACCTTCCTCATAGTGGAGCACAGGCTCGACATTGCAGTCGACTACGTGGACCACGCCTACGCCATGGCTTTGGGGAGGGTCATAGCCGAGGGGGATCCCAGAGACGTGCTTGAGCACCCAAAGGTTATAGAGAGCTACCTGGGCGGGTGACGGGGGGTGCCGGGAGTGGAGCAGGTGCTATCGGTTAGGTCCCTCAACGCGGGCTACGGCAAGTTCCACGTGATATTCGACGTGGACTTCGACGTGGGGAGGAGGGAGATACTTGTGGTCGTGGGCCCGAACGGGAGCGGGAAGAGCACGATGCTCAAGACCTTGTTCGGCCTGACGAGGATTTACTCGGGGAAGATAGTCCTGGACGGGAGGGATATAACCAGGCTCCCCACCTACATGAGGGCCAGGCTCGGCATGGCCTTCGTGCCCCAGACGGACAACGTGTTCGCCGAGCTGACTGTGGGCGAGAACCTGAAGATGGCCTCCTACGGGTTGAAGCCCGAGCTGGCCGAGGACAGGGTTAGGGAGGTGCTGGAGGTCTTCCCCTTCCTCAAGGAGAAGCTGGGGGTTAAGGCGAAGTCCCTCAGCGGGGGGCAGAGGCAGCTCCTCGCCATGGCGATGGCGCTGATTAGGAGGCCGAAGCTCTTCATACTCGACGAGCCCACCGCCGGCCTAGCCCCGAAGGCGGCGAAGGAGGTGGTCGAGAAGATTCTCTGGCTCAGGGACGAGCTGGGGAAGAGCATGGTCTGGGCGGAGCAGAACGCCAAGCTGGCCCTTGAAAACGGGGACAAGGCCCTGCTCATGGTCTCGGGGAGGGTGGCGTTCAACGGCTCGGCGGCGGAGTTGCTCGCAGACCAGGAGCTGGGGAAGAGGTACCTGGGCCTCAAGAGGTGACGGGCCGTGGCGATCCTGCCCGGGTTCACGTTCACGCTCAGCAGCATAGCCTACGCCGCGGCGATAGGCCTGCTCAGCATGGGCCTCACGCTCACCTACCAGACGACTAGGGTGCCGAACTTCGCCCACGCAACCATAGCCATGATCGGCTCGGTCGCGACCCTGCTGGTCATCGACAGGATCCTCGGCGCGCAGCCCTCTTGGAAAGTCTTCATTCTTGGCCCACTCCTCGGCGGCGTCGCCGCCGCAGCGTTCAGCGTGCTCATGTACCTGGCGGTGCTCAAGCCGCTCGCGGCGAGGGGCAACACGATCACGGGCCTCATGATAGCGACGTTCGCGGTGGACATCATCCTCCTGAACCTGCTGACCCTCATACTCTACGAGACCCCCGGGAGGCACATCCCGAAGCTGATCGGCGCCCCCGTCGTCGGCTACCAGCCCAAGCTGAAGATCCTAGGCCACGTCGTGGACTCCTACACGGTTGTCCTACCCGTCACCGCGGTCATCCTCACCGCTCTCTTCCACCTATTCCTGACCAGGACGAGCTTCGGTGTAGCCATGAGGGCGACAATCGAGAACCCCTCCCTAGCCGGCGCGATGGGGGTGAACACGGACCTGGTCTACACCGTCTCATGGGCGATCAGCGGCTTCCTCGCCGGCGTAGCCGGGGCCCTCATGGCGTTCTCCTTCAAGGGCGTCGACCCCGCCGTCTCGGCCCTGGTGATAGTCACAGTCTTCGCGGGGAGCATAGTCGGCGGCCTGGAGAGCGTGTACTGGGGCCTCATCGGCGGCTTCCTGGTTGGGCTCGCGGAGAAGATTGGCACTGCAATCGTGAACAACGTGTACAGGGCGGTCTTCGTCACGCACCTCGGCTTCCCCAACGTCTCCCTCATCAACTACGAGAAGGTGATGAGCCTCAGCCTGGTGATACTCGTGCTCCTCTACGCCCCCAGGGGCCTGGCGGGCGTGGACTGGTCCAGGCTCGCCGCCAGGCTCGGCTTGAAGAGGCTCCCCTCGTGGAGGAGGTGAGGGGTGGATGGTTAACTGGTGGATATTCAGCGACGCGTTCCTCGTGAGCCTGCTGGCCTACGTGGTGGTGGCTGTCAGCCTCAACCTTGAGGCCGGCTTCACCGGGATTCCCAACTTCGGCAAGCACCTCTTCGTCTTCATTGGCGCCTTCACCGCCCAGGGCATAGGGGTGAGGGTGGCCGCGTGGCTCTACGAGAAGCTGAGGCCCGAGGAGGCGGCCCAGGCGCTGAGCGAGGTCTCCAGGCTCGTCCCCGGCGCCGCGCACTGGGGCAGCCTAGTCGACGCAGCGGCCGATACTGATGCCAACAGAATCATCATGAACAGCTACCTGAAGCCCTTCATCACGAGCCACGCCGCGGTGGAGGCGCTGCTGCTAGTGGTCCTGCTAGTGGTCACCGTGGCGCTCGCGATGCTCTTCGGCCTCATGGCGAGCTACGCGGCGCTCAGGCTCAGGGAGGACTACCTGGCCATACTCCTCCTCTCGTTCGCCGAGCTGATGGTGATGGTGGTCTTCTACCAGACCGAGAGCCTGAGCGGGGGCAACAAGGGCCTATGGGCGGTGACGTTCACCAGCAACCCGCTCAGGTTCGCCTTGATTGGCAGCGGAGTGCTGGCGGTGCTCGCCTACCTCTACGCCGAGAGGCTGGCGAACAGCCCGATGGGGAGGGCGATGAGGGCGGTTAGAGACGACGAGGTAGCGGCCGGCGTCTTCGGGAAGAACATTGCGGAGATAAGGCTGAAAGTCATAATGGTGGCCTCCGCGCTCGCGGGGCTCGCAGGCTTCTTCTACACCCAGGCAAACGCCTCCTCCGTGGCGATAGCGTTCAACAGGGTGGTGTGGACCTTCATCCCATGGGCCATGATTATACTGGGCGGCATGGCTAACAACCTCGGCGCAGTCCTCGGGGCAGTGGTCTTCCTGATAGGCAAGAGGCTCTTCGAGTACTACCAGGCGGCGATAGGGGTGGCGCTCCACATAGAGGCAGGCCTCGTCGCCAGCCTGCTGCCCAACATACTCATAGGCATCCTGATAATCATAATACTCTACGTGAGGCCGCAGGGGATAATACCCGAGAGGATGAGCAGGACGGTCGACTTCGAGAGGATAGCGGAGGAGGAGTTGGAGGGGCGTTGACCGGCAAGCCCTTGGGCGACGTGACGCTCGCAGTCCTGGGCGCCGGCAGGATAGGCCAGGCCATAATCAAGGCCACCCGCCACTGCGTCTCCAGGGTCATAGCTACGGGGAGGAGGAGGGAGACCCTCGAGGCCGCGGGGAGGCTGGGAGCCGAGGCGACGAGGGACAACGCGTGGGCTGCGAGGCAGGCGGACCTGATAGTCGTGAGCGTGAAGCCCTACCAGCTCCCCGCGGTCGCCCTCGAGATCCGGGGCGCCGTGGAGGGGAAGGTGGTCGCCTCAATAGTGGCGGGGGTGAAGCTCTCAACCCTCCGCCAGGCGTTTCCCGGCGCCGAGGTCTACAGGGCGATGCCCAACATTAACGCTTTGATAGCCAGGAGCACCACCGCCCTCGCCTCGGAGGGTAACGGGAGGGGGCCGAGGGCGTCGATGGTTGAGGCCCTATTCAAGTGCCTGGGGAGCGTGTACTGGATACCCGAGGAGTGGATGGACGCCTGGACCGCCCTCGTCGGCAGCGGCCCCGCGTTCATAGCCGAGATAGTCGACGCCCTCGTCCTCGGAGCGGTCATGACGGGGATGCCCAGGGACCTAGCGTACAGGGCGCTCCTCGACGCGCTAAAGGCGACCGCGGAGCACCTAGAGGAGAGGCCCACCCACCCCCTCGAGCTGAGGGACGAGGTGACCACACCCGCCGGCACGACCATCTACGGCCTCGCGAAGCTCGAGGCCTCAGGCGTCAAGGCAGGCCTCATGAGCGTGGTGGAAGCCTCAACCCGGAGGGGCGCCCAGCTCGGCGAGTCCATAGACAAGGCTGTGAGGGAGGCCCTCGAGAAGGGCCTGGGATCCCGGCGAGGCTAGCCCCAAGCGTTTTCGGCGGGTGAATTCAAACCCCTCCACGCCCCCTCTCGAGATAGGGGGCGGGCGGTGAGGTAAACCTCCGACTCCAACCCGGGGGGGAGGGGATCCCTCTCCCTCCCCGGGGTGGGGAGGCCCTGCGATGCCGAGCCCGCCCTCGGGGGCTTCTACGCCATCGCCTTCCTCCTCGACTGGAGGAGGAGGGTTGCCCTCTCGTCCCCCAGTCGCTCGGAGAGGAAGCGGAGCACCGCCTCGCCGACTATGAGGGCGGGGTCGACTGGGGCCCCGCTCCTTGCGAGCCTCTCCGCCTCCGCGAGGGCCTCGGCGACGACGTCGCCGAGGCTGGGGGCGCCTGCGGGCCTCGCCACCTCCTCCACCTCTTCGACGAGGCCCTGGAGGGCCTCCCTGTCCCCCATCTCAACCCCGTCGTGGACCGTGACCCCGTTCGACTCGAGGTCGAGCCTCACCTCCCTGGGGAGCCTGGCTCGCGAGACTAGGTGCATCCTCTCCGGCTTGAAAGTCTCCTTGTAGAGGAGGACGAGCCTGTGCTCCTTCACCCTCAGGCTCCTCGCCCTCCCCTCGGCTAGGGCCTCGACGCTCCTCCTGTCGACGCCCAGCACGTCCGCGAGGCCGTCCTCGAGCCCCCTGAGCCAGCGGGCCCTCCACTCCGCGGCACTCATGGGCTCCGCCAGGGGGCCCCTCAGGTCCCTCGAGCGCTCGAACCAGTCCGGGAGCTCCTTGCACTCGATGATCGTGTGGGGCCTGAGCACCGGGGGGTCCCGGTCGGGGGCGGCTATGTCGAGCACCCTCCCCGGGTAGACGAGTATGTCAGGGCGGAGGGTGGTGTAGAGCCTCCAGCTCCTCCTCAAGTCGCTGGAGTCCTCCCAGCCCAGGGGCCTGGGGGCCTCGAGGAACAGGCTAACCTCCCCCCGCGGGAGGCGGACGACGGCGTTCGGGGGTATCGAGCCGGAGCGCTGCCTCCCACTCCTCTCCAGGAGGACCACGCCCGTCTCGGGGTAGACTAGCCTCCCACCGCGCTCCCCGAGCCCCGAGAGTATGACGGCCAGCACCCAGTCCTGGTATATGCTCCTCAGGTTGGTCCTCAGGCTAGTCCTAACCGCCGCGGCCCCCCGCCGGGCGAGCTCCTCGACCCCCAGCCTCCCCCGGGCCAGGTCGAAGACGTAGTTGAAGAGCTTCTTCCTCAAGTGGAGCCTTGGGTCCTCGAGGAAGCTCCTAAGCTCCCTGGAGTAGCTCCACCCCGCCGCCCCCAGGAGCCTCGCCGCCCTGGACAGCTCAGCCTCCAGGATCCCCGCCCACTCCCTGGCCCTCTCAATCTCCCCCCGGCCAACCACCGCGTCGACGATCAAGTCCCTAACCTCGTCGAGAAGCCTCTCAGCCCCCGGCTCGAAGACGAGCCTCATACCATCAACCCTGACGCGCCGCCTCAACACCTCCACAAGAGCCGGGAGCCCCTCCAGCCCCGTCAACCCACGCAGCCCCCACATCTCGCAGGGCGATGAGCTCCTAAAAGAGGCAGCCGTCGAAGCCAGCGCCGAGCCCCCAGGGTGAAGTTAAGGCTCACACCCGGGATCCCTCCCCCAGCGGGGCCGGTGAGGCCTATGGCGGGGTGGCAACCCCCTCCCAGCCCGGGAGGGGATGGCCTACAGGCCGGCTGCCTGGCCGAGGCCCCCCTGACGGGCACCCCTCCTCCAGGCCCTTCACCCACGCCTTGGAGCGGGGCGCGCCGAGCCGCCTCCTGGGGGGATCCCGGAGGCCCTGAAGGGTTCAGCACCCGCGCCGGGGCCGGGGCCCCTGGGGCGTATTGGCGATGCATTATTACCCCCCTAAACTCCGCCCTGGGCCTCGGCGTTGAGAGGCCTCGAGGGCTGGGCGTTCGGCTGCGCCGTGGAGGTGCCCGGGTGGTGCCTGAGCTTGCCTCTAGGATTAGCGTTCTCGAGCTCGTCGGGTTCAGGGAGTGGACTGAGAGCCTTGGCCCCGACAGGGAGTGGATAATCCAGTCCGTCCAGGCCCGGGTCTACGCCCGCGTCCAGGAGGAGGCCGCGAAGCACGAGGCCATCGTGCTCCCGGCTAGGTACGACTACATGCTCATCCTCTCCAGCAACGTGGACGCCCGGGGGCTGAGGAGGATCCTCAGGGCCGCGGAGTCCGTGAGCCCCGTTCCCGTGAGGATTGGGAGCGCCTGCAGCTCCACCCCCCTCGCGGCGGAGGAGGCGGCGTTCAACCTGCTCCAGGACGCGAAGCCCGGGGGGCTGGAGTACGGGGGGTGCAGGAGCGAGGAGGCGGCGGCAGTCGCCCACGTAGACCTCAACGACGTCACGGGCCTCACCCTCAAGCTGGGGGCCTACAAGGCCTACCACATGATAGTGGAGCTCGTGGAGCGCGTTGAGAGCATGCTGATCCAGGCGGGGGTGATAACCCAGTACCTGGGCGGCGACAACCTCCTCCTAGTCCTGCCGCTCAACTCCGCCCGGGACCTGGCGAGGGAGGCGGTGAAGATCAGCGACCTCAAGGCGGGCGTGGGGGTGTCGAGGACCTACAGGCGGGCCATGGCCCTGGCGACGGAGGCGCTGAGCGAGATAAGGTCGGGGAGCGTGAAGGACAAGGTCTACTCGAAGATAGGCTAGCCCCCCGGGGGGCCGGCGCCGGCGTAATTAGGGCCCGGGGCCAACACCCCCTAGCCAGGGTGCTAGCGTGGCGAGGCGCAAGGGCTTCCCGGTCCTAGTCTGGTTCACCGAGGAGGAGTACGCGAGGCTATCGAGGGAGGCCCGGAGCGCGGGGTACGAGACCGTAGGCGACTACGTGAGGGAGCTAGCCCTCAAGGCCCTCGAGGCCGGCGGAGCCCCCGGTGGGGATGTGAGGAGGCTGGCGGACGCCGTCGCGAGGAGGCTTGAGAGGGTGGTGGCGGACCTCATCAACCCCTTCACGGCCAAGATCGACGAGGTCAACAGGAGGGTCGCCGAGCTCCTCGAGGCAGTCGAGGCCATCGAGTCCGCCGGGGGCGAGGAGGAGCCCCAGCCCCTGCCTCCCCCCGCGAGGCCGGCGAGGGCGCACGCGAGGCGCTCCACCGGCAGGGCGAGCGGCATGGACAGGCTCCACGAGGAGGGCGTGGTGTTCGAGTCCGACCTCCAGTGGCTCCGGGATCCCGGCCGCTTCTTCTCCAAGCTCCAATCCCAGGGGGCCAGGGTGCTCACCCTAGCCGGCGAGAGGGTAGCCGTGGACCCCTCATTCTGGGGGGAGTTCAAGTCGAAGCTGGAGGGGATAGGCGTCAGGGACCTCCTGGAGGCGGCGGCCCTGCTCAGGGCGGAGCTCGGCGGCAACAGGGGCGCGAGGGCGGCGAGGCTCCTGGAGAAGCTTGCCAAGGCCGGGCTGGCCTACTACGACGAGGAGCTGGGCCACTGGGTCGTCTCGGGCGAGGCGGAGGGGGAGAGCTAGGACCCCCCGCCCTCCCCCTTCCCTCCGCTCTTCACGCCGAGCTTCTCCTCCAGCCACTCCAGCTTCAGCTTCAGCCTCTTCAGCCTGGCCTTCGGCCTCCCCAGCACGCTGAAGCCGTGGCTGCCCGACTTGAAGATGACCAGCCTGGACTCGCCGCCGGAGAGCCTCACCGCTGCGTGCATGGCGAGCGCCTGGTCCACGAAGCACCTGTAGTCCTCGAGGCTGTGGATTATCAGGAGGGGGGTCTTCACCCTCCCCGCGTGGAAGGCGGGGCTGCGCTTCACGTACTCCTCCAGGTTGTCGAGGGGAGTGCCTCCTATCTGGTCGGGGTTGAAGTAGTAGCCGATGTCGCTCGCCCAGTAGTCGGCGACCCAGTCGGCCACCCCGTTCTCCGGCACCGCTGCCCTGAAGGCGTCGGTCCTAGTCACGATCACGTTGGTCATGTAGCCGCCGTAGCTTATCCCGGTCACCGCCATCCTCTCCCTGTCCCCCTTGAAGCGCTCCACCGCCTCGTTGAGCGCGGCCATTATCTGCTCGTAGTCGACCTCCCCGTACCTCCCCCTTATGTCGGCGAACTCCTCGCTGTACCCGTCGCTGCCCCTGGGGTTGGAGTAGACCACCAGGAACCCCCTGCTGGCGAAGAAGCGCATCTCGGGGTGGAAGTAGTAGCCGTAGAGCCCCTTCGGGCCGCCGTGGATGAAGAGGATCACCGGCTTCTCCTCCCCCGGCTTCGGGTCGATCGCCCAGGCGTCCACCTCGTCGCCGGCAGCCTTCACCCTGAAGTAGACAGGCTCCCGGAGGGAGCCCGCGTACTTCTCAGTGAACCACCTGTTAACCGTGGTGAGCTGCTCCCGGCCCCCGCCCTCGCCGGGCCTCTCCACGAAAAGCTCCGGGGGCCTGGTGGGGGTGGAGAGCCAGTAGGCCACCACGCCCCCGCGGGCTGAGGCGGCGTGGACGAAGGCGTCGCCCGGGGTGAGGTCCCTGAGCCTGTCCCTGCCCTCGACCACGGCGAGGACCGAGGCTCCCCTCCTGGGGTAGAGCAGTACCGGGCGGCCCTCAAGCTCCCCGGAGATGCGCCAGGCGTTCCAGTCGACGCCGCAGGTCAGGCACTCCACCCCACCCGAGGCCGGGTCGACCCTGTGGAGCCTCGCGTGGCTCGCCAGGCCTATAGGCCTCCTGTGCATGAGGGCGTACAGCTCCCCCCCGACGCAGCGGAGGGCCTCTATGGTGTAGCCCTTGAGGACCGTCCTCGCCTCCCCGCCCGGCTCCACCTCCTTCAGCGTGTGGCTCAGGGGATCCCTCCAGTCCTCGGCGACGGCATAGTACACCCTCCCCCGGCACGTGGTGAACGCTGCGAGCCTCCCCTCCCCGGAGGCGGCCTCCACGGGCCTCCCAGAGTCGAGGTCAACCGTGTAGACCGCGTACCCAAGCCCCGCCGTCACACCCGCGCCGTCCTCCAACGCCGGGAGGCCATCGGTTACGGCATAGTCGCCGTCGGGGTCCCACTTCCCCTCCAGGGGCTTCCTCGACGCGACCGCGAGCCTGTCGCTTGAGAGCCAGGAGAACGCCTCGACGCCGTGCTTGAACCAGGCTACGAGCCTCGGCCCGCCGCCCCTCCCGGCGACGTAGACTCCCATCCCCTCCTCCTTCTCCGGCACGTTCACCCTGCCCGCGAACGCCAGCAGCCGCCCCTCGGGCGACCACTGGGCACTGCCGGCGGCGTCGGCCTGGATGAAGTAGACCTCGCCGCCGCTAGTGTAGACCCTCACCTCGCTCAGGTACCTGTTCCTCTCCAGGTCCGCCCTCGCGAGGACCACGGCGACGTCGCCCCCGGGGGAGACGTCCACGGGCCCAGGCCTGGCGAGGAGGACAACATCCTCAGGGTCAATGGGCTTGAGCCCCACCACCCCAGCGCACCCACACTGCCCGTAGGCGCCCCGGGAATTAAAAGGGATTTCAGGGTAGGAGATACTGTAATCAAGTCGAGACTATTAGACCGCTATAAGTTATAACAGCATTGCGGTACATTCAATTTAATTTATGACAGTTTTATAGAAGTTTTAGTGGCGGTTTCAGTAATTGCCGAGGGGCCTCCGGGGGGAGAAGGGCGGGGGGCTAGCCCCGGGCCTCCCTCACGCCCTGGTAGCGGATCCTGACCACCCTCACCCCCGCCCTGGCGAGGGCGAGCTGGAGGGCGTAGTCGTCCGTCGCAGCCGCCACGTCGCCGCAGGCGTCCCGGTAGGCCAGGGCGAGGGCGAGCACCGAGAGGTCCGCCTGGCTCAGCCTCCCCAGCACCCCGGCCCTCCTGGCGGCGAGTCTCGCCCTACCCAGCGCCCCCGCCGGGGGGTCCTCGACCTCGAGCCTGCCGTACTCGATCATCCTCTCCAGGAGCTCCCTGGACTCCCTGTCCCTGACCTCCTCCACCACCGCCCTCGGGGCAACGTGGCGGGCGGGGAGCCTCAGGGGGAGACCGGAGAGCAGCGCCCCCGTGTCGTTGACCACCACCAGGCCGCCGCAGCCCACGGCGAGAGCCCTCCCGGGGATCCCTCTCCCAGGGGGCGGGGGAGGGTTAATGCGCTCCGGCCTCCCGGGAGGCGGGGTCTATGGCTTACCCGGGCCTCCTCCGGAGCCTGCTCGCCCTCAGCCCTATGGCTTGCTTGATGGCGTCTCCGATCGACTCGACGGTGGTCATGTGGGGCGCGATCCTCCACGCGGCCTCGCGCAGCGTGGAGCCCGACTCTATCTCCTGGACCGCCGCCGCTATCGCCTCTGAGGCGTTGGGGCCGGCGACGTGCACGCCTAGGATTGAGCCGTTGTCCCTCCTGTACACTATCTTGACTAGGCCCAGGCCGTCGTTCTCTATGCGCACCCTAGGGTTGCCGGCGAGGTTCAGCCTCGCCTCCCCGGCCGGGATCCCCTGCCTCCTCGCCTCCTCAAGCGTGAGCCCCACGCTCGCAACCTCCGGGTCGCCGAATACTACGACGGGCACCAGGGGCTTCCCGCGCGGGGCATCGATCCCCGCTATACCCGCCGCGGCCACGAGGCTCTCATACATCGCCTTGTGGGCTAGGAGCGGCGGCCCGGCCGCGTCGCCGGCGGCGTAGACGCCGGGGGCGGCCTGCTGGCCGGGGCCAACCCTTATGAAGCCCCCCTCCCCCACCTCGACCCCGACTGTCTCCAGGCCTATCCCCGCGGTCCTCGGCGCCCTCCCCACGGCGATGAGGGCGTAGTCGAACACCCCCTCCTCCCCGGCGACAACCGCCCTGACCCCTCCGTCGACGGGCTCGAGCCTGGCCTTCGCCCCGGTGTACACCTTGACGCCGGCCCTCCTCAGCCCCCTCGCAACCATAGCCGAGAGGTCCCTATCCATCGCTGGGAGGACGCGGCTCAGCGCCTCTACAAGCACCACCCTCGCCCCGAGCCAGGCGAGGGCGAAGGCCGCCTCGACCCCGACGGGTCCGGCGCCCACTATGACCACAGACTCGGGCGTCTCCCTGACGGCCTCGTAGAAGACCCTGTTATCCAGCACCCTCCCCCCGATGGGGAGGCCGGGGAGGCTCTTGGGGTCGCTCCCCGGCGCGAGGAGCACGCTGCCAGCCTCCAGCTCCCCGTAGCCCTCAACCTTAACCCTGACCCTCCCCCCGTCGCGGCCGGCGAGCCTCGCCCTCCCCCTGACTAGCTCGGCTCCGGCCGCCTCCAGCGCCGCCTCGACCCCCCGCCTGGTGGACTCCGCGGCCTGGGAGACCCAGCCCCACGGCCACCCACCGGGGGCCTCGACCCTCAGCCCGAGCCGCCTGCCCTCCCACACGACGCGGGCGGCGTGGAGGAGCGCCTTGCTCGGGACGCAGCCGTAGTTGACGCACTCGCCGCCGGGCAGGTGCTCCTCCACAACCGCGACCCTGAGCCCCCTAGAGGCTAGGGCGAGAGCCGCCGGGAACCCTCCGGGCCCGCTGCCGACCACGACGGCATCGTAGGCCGCCATCACCCAGCCACCACGTAGGCGCCCACCTTTTTGCCACGCGGCCACCGCTCGAAGGTATAAGTGCATTACAATAGCTATAATAGCCCCGGCTCCACCTAGGGTTTCTAGAGATCGGGTGAGGTGTTTAGGTTGAAAGGCACTATTCAGGCTATTCTTTTAATAATGCTGCTGGCGGTGTCGGCCGTCGCTCCAGCGGTGGCGGCGGCCCAGCCGCCCACGAGCCCCCCGGCGCGTGGGTGGGGCCACGGCCGCCCCGGGGTGACCCCCGCCTCCTACACTGAGGCCGCCACGATCGCCCCCGACGCTGTGGAGTCGAGGATCGCCGCCGTGGTGAAGCCGTCGCTCGGCGTTGAGGGCGAGGCCACCCTGGATTACGGGAACGAGACCCTCCACGCCGAGGGCTCGCTAACAGCCCCGATGCCCGAGTTGAACGCCACGGTCGAGGGCTACCTCAGGAACACGGTGAGCGGCGAGGCAGCCTACTCGAACGAGACCCGCAGGGGCGCCTGGGTGGAGAACATCTCAAGGCTGGAGGTCAGGTACCACTCGGAGTCCCAGAATGGCTCGACCCTCCTGGCGCTGAACCTGACGGGTGTCGTTGAGCGCGAGTTCGCCCCCGGCTCCTACTTCTACCAGCACCTGGCGCTCGAGGGCCCGGTGCACTACGAGTCCTACACGAACGCCACGGCGATCAACGTCACCTTCGACCTCGACCTGGACTTGTACCTGAACGCTACGAGGGGCGAGGAGGAGGCTAGCAGGCACCTCTGGGGCACGGTGACGGTGGACTTCAACACGGGGGTCCCGATGCTCGACCAGCAGTACGCCAGCGCCCTAGCGATGCTTGCGAATAACCTGATCACTAGGCTCGGCCTCCAGGACAACGTGACCGTCACCACCGACCTGAACGAGGGCGCGGTCACGATAAGCCTCGACCTCTACCTCTCCAAGCTAGCCGAGAAGCTGAGGGAGGGCCTGCCCGGGATCCCGGTCAACCCGCCCGGCCCCACCGCAGCGCTCGCTGAGAGGCTCGGCGAGCTCAGGGGGGAGGTTGAGGACGCCCTATCCATGTACGAGGGCTACGAGGGCAGCCTGAACGTGACCTACAACGCGGAGGTTAGCATGGAGTTCAACAACACCCTCGCGGCGGCGAGGTTCACGCTCGACGCGAGCGGGATCCCGGAGGACCTGGTGGGCGTCACGGCCCTCAGGCTCCACTGCACCCTGAGCCACAGCGAGGAGGAGAACACCACCACAGTCAACCTATCCTCCAGGGTCGAGGGCCTAGACAGCCCGGCCCCGGCGTTCTACAAGCTGGCCAGGCTGGCGAAGCTGGGCCTCTACCGCTTCGAGGAGGCCAGGGCCGAGTTCACCGGCGTCGACGGCGTCTCCTTCATAATCGAGCCCGGCAAGGAGGAGCTGAGCCACGTAGTCATCACGAGCGAGAACAGGACGCTGATAAACAGGCTCAGGCTCGTCTACAACGGCACGGTCTACGGCGTCGGCGAGGAGGGAGAGGTGGTAGTCAGGGCCCCGAAGGGCGGGGAGGCAGTGGTGCACCTCCCCGGGGCCAGGGGCAAGCTAGTCATCCACAACGCGGTCAAGACCGTCATAAAGGCCGGCAGGGGTAGGAGCGTAGCGGTGGCGAGGGAGCTGAACATAACCCTCAACAACACCCTAGGCCAGTTCAAGGTCAAGGTTAAGAACCTGAAGTTCAAGGGCCAGCTCGCCATCGCCACGCTGAAGCCCGAGGAGGCAGCCAGCCTGCTACCCGGCCAGCTTAGGAGGGCGGTCGCAGGGCCAGCGATCAAGGTCGAGGGGGCCCTCGAGGGCGGGGGCGAGGTCGAGATACCCCTAGCCAAGACCCCGAGGGAGCCCGCGCTCGCCCGCGTCCACCCCAACGGCAAGGTGGAGATCATCAGGAACGTGACTGTCGAGAACGGGGTCCTCAAGGCTACTGTTCCCGGCTTCTCGACGCTAGTACCCGTCGACCTAGCCGAGGCCGGGCAGCCGCCGAGCGAGACCACGACGACTACAACCACGACCACTACGACTGAGACGCTAACCACGTCCACCGCGACCCAGCCCCCGGCCACGACTCAATCCACGACAACCACCACAACCACCCAGACGCCAGGGGCGACCACCGCCACCACGGGAACCGAGGGGACCACGACCCACGCCACCGAGACCACGAGCGAGGCAGCCACCAGCGCCACGGAAACCGGGACGACCGAAGCCGCCGGGCAGGGCGGGGGCACAACCACCCTCATAGCCGCGGCCCTAGTCGTCTTAATCCTAGCCGCGGCCGCCGCGGCCCTCGCCAGGAAGTAGCGCCGCATCAACCCCCCGGAGGGTCGACGCCTCGGCCCCCGGTTTTCCACATTGTTTTTCATCGCTTCATATTACGGGGGCTCCTACCCCTCCTAGCGCGGCCCGCGGGAGGCGCTGGTTTTGCCGGGCGAGGCGTTGATCCACGCTAGGGGGCTGCGGAAGACCTACCCCGGCGGCGTCGAGGCGTTGAGGGGCGTGAGCCTCGACGCCCGCGGCGGGGAGGTCGTGGCACTCGTGGGGCCGAACGGGGCGGGGAAGACCACGACGCTGAGGATCATCGTCGGCCTCCTGAGGCCCGACGAGGGCGAGGTGAGGGTTGCAGGGTTCGACCCCTTCAGGGAGCCGGTTGAGGCGAGGCGGAGGCTCGGCTACCTCCCCGAGGACGCCGGGGTCTACAGGCGCATGACGGGGTGGGACTTCCTCCTCTTCACCGCCAGGCTCTACGCTGGGAGCGAGGCTGAGGCGTTGGAGATGGCCCGCCGGGGCGCGGAGATCTCGGGGCTCGGGGACGCGCTTAGGAGGCCTATGGGCGGGTACAGTAAGGGGATGAAGAGGAGGATCCTCCTCGCGAGGACTCTCATGACGGAGCCCGAGGCGGTAGTGCTAGACGAGCCGACGTCAGGGCTGGACGTGGAGCACGCGGTCGAGGTGAGGAGGGTGGTGAGGGAGTACGCCCGGAGCCGCGGGGCGGCGGTGCTCGTGTCGAGCCACAACATGTTCGAGGTGGAGTACGTCGCCGACAGGGTCTACCTGATAAGCTCGGGGGCCGTGGTCGAGGAGGGATCCCCAGGGGAGCTGCTGGAGAGGCACGGGGCCAGGAACCTGGAGGAGGTCTACATGAAAGTGGTGGGGAGGCGTGGGGAGGCTTAGAGTCCTCGCGGCCAAGGAGTTCAGGGAGCTCGTGGGGGAGAAGACGGTCCTCATCGGCATGATAGTCATGCCTCTGGTCATCTTCACCCTCCTCGGCGCGGTGGAGGGGGCTGCGCTGAGGCAGACCATCAGGGCCGCCGAGAAGCCCGTAGCAGCCATAGTCGCCCCGGCCCCTGGCGCCTCGGAGGCGGACAGGGCCCTCGCCCGGGCGCTCGCCGGGCTCCTGAACGCAACCTACGCCGAGAGCCTCCCGGCCGGCGGCCCCTGGGAGCTGCTAGAGGAGGGCTACAAGGCCGTCGTCGTGGTCCCCGCGGGGGCTTCGGGGAACCTCACCCGGGGCCTCCCGGCTCGGGTGCAGGTCTACGTCTCCAGGTCCACGCCCTCCTTCACCGAGGCTTCGGTGGCCCAGGCAGTGGCCCAGCGGGTGGAGCAGGCGGGCAGGGCTATACTTGCATCCATCCTAGCCCAGTACATGCCTGGGCTCAGGCCTGAGACGATCGCGTCGCCGCTGGTGGCCGAGACCGCGTACTACATGAGGGGGAGGATCCTCACACCGGCGGAGATGGAGAGCCTAACGCTCACAACCCTCTTCATCCCAATGGTCCTCCTAATCATGCTGCTCAGCGCCGCCCAGGTCGCGGCGACGAGCATAGGGCTGGAGAGGGAGGCCAAGACCCTGGAGATGCTCCTCACCGCGCCGGTGAGCCGGTGGGAGATAGTGGTCTCGAAGGTCGCGGGCACGCTTGGCGTGGCGCTCCTAGGCTTCGCCAGCTTCACTGCGGGGTTCCTCGTCTACTACAGGAGCCTGAAGCCCGTGCTAGCCGAGGGGGCCGCAGGGCTCAGCCTGGGAGTGCTCCCCGCCATCGCCCCAGCGCTCGCCGCGTCGCTCTACGTGAGCCTCATCCTAGGCCTAACCCTCGGCATGGCAGCCGGGGACGTGAGGGGGGCCCAGCTCGCCGCGAGCCAGGCCACGTTCATACTCATACTACCCTACTTCGCCGCCCTCATGGGCTTCACCCCAAGCATCCACGGGCCCGGCGCGGCCCTCCTCCTAGACCCCCTCTACCCCGTCTTCCAGGCGACGGTCTCATCCATAACAGGGGACGCCCAGGGGATCCTAGCCTCCTACGCAGCCCTAGCAGGCCACGCAGCCGCCTGGACAATCCTGGCCGCGAAGCTCTTCAACCCAGAAGCCCTCCTAACCGGCTACAACCTCAAAGCCAGGCTCCTCAAGCGCCGCGCGGCCCCGGCAAGGTAAGGCGACCCGCCCCGGGGAGCCGGCCGCGGCGTAATACCAGTTTAAAACTTAAAAATGTAGCAAAAACCCCGCTAGAGGGTTGAGGGGGGCAGAAAGGGGGGAGGCCGCTGGAGCCCCAGCGTTAGCTGGGGCCCGCTGGCGGCCTCCTTACCCCTCCTTCTCCGTCTTCTCCGACTTCTTGCTGCTCTTCTTCTTGCCCTTGGCCATTCCGGCGCACCGGCCCGCGCCTGCGCGCGGGCCGGCTGGCCCTACTCGCTCCTGGAGTATATTAAGGTATTGGGGGGCGTGGGCCTCGAAACCTTCATCAGAACCCTGGGATGGCCGGCCGCGCCTCCCAGCCGTGGCTGCGCTGCTTGGCTTGCTAAAACGGGGAGCGGCGGCTGGGCCTCCCTGGGGTCGGGGGCTTGGCCGGGGTCGAGGAGAGGCTTAGGAGGCTCCTGGGCGGGAGGGGCTTCAGGCTGTTCCTCGAGGGGCTCAGGGTGGCGGAGGAGACCGGGGATCCCGCGTGGCTCTACCACTTCCTCGCAGCCCTCCAGCCGGGCTACTACGGGGGCTCCACGCGGTACCCGCCGCCCCCGGGGGAGTACTACAAGACCCTCGCCGGGGCCCGGGTCGTGGAGCTGCCCGAGCCCAGGCTGGAGTCGGGCGTCGACGCCCTCGAGGCCGTCAGGCTGAGGAGGAGTAGGAGGAGCTACGGGGGGAGCCTCAGCCTGCAGGACCTGGGCGACGTGCTCTACTACAGCGTGGGGGTCACGGGGAGGGCCTGGTGGGGCGGCCCCAAGAGGGCCTACCCGAGCGCCGGGGCCCTGCAGCCCCTGGAGGCCTACGTTGCAGCGAGGAGCGTTGAGGGCCTGGAGCCGGGGGTCTACCACTACAACCCCGGCGAGCACGCCCTGGAGCTAGTGGCCCCAGGCGACTACTCCGAGAGGCTCGCCTGGGCGTCTCTCGGCCAGGAGCACGTCGGCGAGGCCCCAGCCGTGATAGCCCTCACCGCGGTGCTGCCCAGGACGGCCTCGAAGTACGGGTACAGGAGCTACCGCTACACACACATAGACGCAGGCCACGCGGGGGAGAACATCTACATCGCCGCCGAGGCCCTGGGGCTGGCGACCGTCGCCGTCGGGGCATTCTACGACTTCGAACTCTGCAAGCTGCTAGGGGCCGACTGCAGGCTGGAGCTGCCAATGCTCCTCTACCCGATAGGCCCGAGGCGCTGAAGCCCCAGCCCCACCGGGCCCCCAGGGCTCCACTGTGGCGGAGCGCGGGGGCCAGCCGGGGGGCGCAACGGTTAATTGCTTGAAAATCGGTGAAATAAATAAAAAATAAAGCGGGGAGGGCTCGGAGCGTTCCCCGGGGATCGCCTCTACCTCCTGGCGACGGCTACTGCCTCCTCTTTCTTCTCCTTCTTAGCCTGCTTCTCCTTCACGCGCTCCTGGTTGAAGCACATACCGCCGCACCCCTGCTGGGGGGTCTTGGTGCTGAAATCTCAGGCTCCTTCTAGCGGTTATTAACGCGTGTATAGAGCGTGGGCCCCGCACGCGCCCCTGGGGCTAGTAGGGTTTGCGCCTCCTCATTGAGACCAGTACTGCCCCGCCCGTGGTTTCCACCGTGTACTCGAAGACCTCGCCCATGAGGGGGTAGGTGCCCCTGTAGCCGTGGCGGCCCTCGCGCGACGCTGCGAGCGCGGCGGTGGCCTTGACCAGGGGCTCCACCCACCCGGCGCGCCGCGGCTGGGCCCCGGGCTTCCCCCGGGCCCTCCCCTTGAACGTGAACCGCGACCCCTGGGCGATTGCCAGCGAGGCTGAGATGAGGGCGGCTGCGAGAGCGCCGAGGGCACCCTCAGGCGCCGCGGCGAGGAGCACGAGCCCCAGGGCGCCTAGCAGGATCGAGGCTGCGAGCGAGGCGGAGCCGGAGGTGAGGGGGTTGAGCCAGGCCTCCGATGCCGCCTCGACGGCTTCCGCTAGGGCGTCGCCGTCCTCGAGGAGCCTGGAGGGGCTCGCGGGCACGGCGAGCCAGAGGGTCCTCCCCCGCCTCCCGGCCGCGGCCACTCCTCCCCCGGGCCTGTACTCGACCCTAACCCCCTTGACCCAGCGCGGGATCCCGGGCCGGCCCTGCAAGCAGTGGCACCACTCGCCGTCCAAGCATGCCTCGGGCCCGCGGGGGGTTAAACGGGGCGCCCCACCTTGGGGGGCTAGGCTTTCACCGCGTAGTACTCCCTCCTCGCCCTCTGGAGCCTGTCGAGGTAGCTCCCCTCCTTGTTCACCCTCGGCCTGCCGGTTTGCGGGTCCCTCCTCACCGTGACGCCGAGGTACTCGAGGAACGCGTTCATCCCGCGGGGCACCGGCTGGGGGCTGCTCGCCCTGCCGTGGACTCCGGGCTCGCCGAGGATCACGATCAGCTTGTCGCTTATCATGTCCTCGAGCATCAAGTCGTGCTCGACCACGAACGCGACCGCCTTCCTGGTCTCCGTCAGCCTCCTAATGATCTTGGCGACTGCGAGCCTCTCCTCCACGTCTAGGTGGGCTGAGGGCTCGTCTATCAGGTAGATGTCCGCCTCCCTCGCGAGCGCCGCCGCGATCGCGAGCCTCTGCAGCTCCCCGCCGCTGAGGCTCCTCGCCTCCCTGTCGAACAGCCTGTCCAGCCTCAGCTTCTTCACCAGCTCAACGTAGAGCCAGGACCCGGGGGCGAGGGCCTCCGGGTTCACCCTCCTCAGCAGCTCCTCAACCGTGACCCCCTCGGGGATCGCCTCGGGGGAGATGTACTGGGGCTTGTAGCTCACGGTGTAGTCGCCCAGGACGGCGACCCAGCCCCGCCTGGGCTCAAGCTTCCCCGCGAGCACCCTGATGAGCGTCGTCTTCCCTATACCGTTCGGGCCCACTATGCCTATGACCTCGCCGCCCCACGCCTCCCCGGGCTCCGCCTCGAGCGTGAAGCCGTCCAGGCGGACCTCGAGCTCCCCCCACTCGATGAGCTTCCTCTCCGCGCTGCTCCCGCCCGGCTCCCCCGTCTGGGGCCTCGCGAACGTTATCGGCTCCCTCCTGATCCTCATGTTCTCCGCGGGGAGGTAGCCATCGAGGAAGTAGTTGATCCCGTTCCTGACCCCGTAGGGCTTGGAGACTATCCCGTAGACCCCGGGCTCCCCGTAGAGTATGGAGACCAGGTCGCTCAGGTAGTCGAGCATCGCCAGGTCGTGCTCCACGACTATGAAGTACTTGTTCCCCTTCACCTCGCTCCTGATCAGCCTGGCGACCCTCACCCTCTCCCTGACGTCCAGGTAGCTGCTCGGCTCGTCGAAGATGTAGACGTCCGCGTCCTTGCTGAGCGCGGCGGCGACGACGAGCTTCTGCAGCTCACCCCCGCTCAGCTTCCTCACGTCCCTGTCCCAGAGCTTGTCGAGGCCCAGCTCCCCGGCGAGCTCCCTCGCCACGCCGCGCTCGTCCGCCCTCTCCAGCAGCTCCCCCACGGTGCCCTTGAGCCTCCTCGGGACGAGGTCGACGTACTGTATCTTGTGGGACACCCTCAGCTTGCCCTGGGCGAGCCTCTCAAGGTAGGGCTGCAGCTCGCTCCCCCTGAACCTCCTAATGATCTCCGGCCAGTCTGGCGGGTCGTCGAGCCTCCCCAGGTTCGGCTTGATCTCCCCCGCCAGGATCCTCACCGCCGTCGTCTTCCCAGTCCCGTTCCTCCCGATCAACCCGAGGACCTGGCCGGGCTTCGGCACGGGGAGCCCGTAGAGCTTGAACGAGTTCGGCCCGTAGCGGTGCACCGCCTCCTCCTCGAGCTCCTCGGGGAGGTTCACGATGCTGATAGCCTTGAAGGGGCACGCCTTCACGCAGAGCCCGCAGCCTATGCAGGCGTCCTCGTATATCACCGGCTTACCCCGGGCAGCCTCGTCCGCCTCGATAGCAACGCCCCTCCCAGTCTTGTTCACAGGGCAGACCCTGATGCACTCGTAGCTGCACTTCCTAGGCTTGCACGCCTCGTAGTCTATCACCGCCAGCCTAGCCATCCCCCAACCCCTCGAGCCCCCGGCTGGTCTCCCCCGAAGGGCGGGCTCCCTTAAAGTCGAGCCCAGGCAAGCCCGGGAGGGGCTCGGGAGGGGTGCTCGAGGGGATCCCCGCCCGTAGGGGGTGCTACGTCCTCGTAGTCGAGGCCTCGGGGAGCGTGTGGGTAGGCGCCCGCCGGTTCAGGGGCACGCTCCCCCCGGGCGTCTACCTCTACGTCGGCAGCGCCGGGGGCCCCGGCGGGCTGAGGGCGAGGATCCAGAGGCACGCGAGGAGGGGGAAGAGGCTGTGGTGGCACGTCGACTGGCTCACCTCCTCCCCCAACGCCAGGCTCTCCATGGTGGCGTACTGCGCCGCCCCCAGCTGGGGCAGGGTGGGGCCCCCCTGCGAGTCCGAGGCGTCGAGGTGCCTCGCGGCGAGGGGCTACGAGCCCGTCGAGGGGTTCGGGGCGAGCGACGACCCAGAATCCCCCAGCCACCTCTACACCGCGCCCCCAGGCGTCGCCCCCGAGCGCATAGCACGCGACGCCCTGGAGTGCCTCCAGAAAAGCGTGGGGTGGGGGGCCGAGTGCGGCGTTGTAACCCTGCCCCGCGGGGAGTAGCGCCCCCGGGGGCCCCGGCGGCCCGGCGGGGGGAGGGATCCTAGCCCCGGCTCGACCGGGTGAGGCGCAGCGCGGCGCGGGCGTAGACCTCGACGGCGAGCCCCAGCTCGGCCTCGGTCACCCTCTCCCTCGGCGTGTGGGCGAGCGAGGGATCCCCGGGGCCGTAGGCTGCGATGCTCTCCGCCACGCCGGCTAGCAGGTTCATGTCGCTCGTCCCAGCCTTCAGGGAGGGCCTTGGCCTCGCCCCCGCCTCGAGGAGGGTCCTTACGAGCGCCCTGGGGACCGGGTCGTTGAGCGACACCCTCACGGGTGGCGTGTAGCCCCCCGCGATGGAGGCCTTGCATCCCTCAGGGATCGCCCTGGAGACCTCCGCGAGGATCCCCTCCGGGGTCCACCCGGCCGGGATCCTGGAGTCGAAGACTATCACCGCGCTCCTCGGGATCACGTTGCTCCCGTCCCCGGCCTTGAAGAGTACGGGGGTGAGCGTTGGCCTCGAGACCCCCTCCGGGGGGTAGAGGCTCCTCACCGCCTCGAGGGCCTGGAGTGCGAGGTCGAGCGCGGAGGATCCCGCCCAGGGGCTCGCGGAGTGGCCCCCATCGGCCTCGCAGGTGACGCGGAGCCTGAAGCTGCCCCTGTAGCCTATCACCACCCCGTCCCCGCCGGTTGGCTCCCCTATCACTATGAACCTGGCGTGGGGGCCGTGCTCCGCGAGGAACCTGGCGCCCCTGCTGTCCCCCTCCTCCCCCACGAGGCCGGCGACGGCGACGGGCGCCTCGGGGTCTAGCCTGGCGAGCGCCGCGACGGCGGCGAGCATCGCTGAGAGGGGGCCCTTAGCGTCGACCGCGCCCCTGCCCCAGACCGCGCCGCCGCTGTACCCGGGCTCCACCCAGCCCTCGACGGTGTCGACATGGCTGACCAGCGCCACCACCGGCTTCCCGGGCGCCCTCGGCGGGGCGGCGAAGGCGTTGCCCACCCCGTCGCTCCAGGCCTCGAGGCCCAGGCGCTCGGCCTCCCCGAGGAACGCCTTCACCGCCCCCTCCTCGCGGCCGGTGGGGCTGTAGATGGAGACGAGCCTGTAGAGGATCCTCGCCGCCTCACGCCCCCAGGCATCCCGCGACAACATCAACCATCGCCTCCACGTCGCTAGGGGTGACCATGTAGGGCGGCAGGAGGCGGACCACTGAAACCCCAGCCTTCAGGGCGAGCACTCCCCTCTCCTGCATGCACCTAAGCACCGGGCCGGGGTCACGCCTCAGGTCGACGCCGACCATGAGGCCGAGCCCCCTGACCTCCCTCACCAGCCTCGAGCCCTCGAGCCTGGAGCGGAGGCCGCTGAGCAGCCTCGCGCCGGCCTCGGCGGCCTTCCCTGGGGCGTCGTCGCGGGTGAGCGCCTCCACCGCCCCGGCGACCGCGGCCATGGCGACGGGGTTCCCGGCGAAGGTGGAGCCGTGCCTCCCGCCCTCGAGGCTCGACGCGACGTCGCCTCGGGCCAGGACTGCGGAGACGGGGACCACGCCGCCCCCCAGCGCCTTCCCCGCCGTGACCACGTCGGGCTCCACGCCGTAGTGCTCGTGGGCCCAGACCCTGCCCGTCCTCCCCATGCCGGTCTGGACCTCGTCGACTATGAGCACCGCCCCCGCCTCCCTCGCGGCGTCCTCGACCGCCCTGAGGAACTCGCGGGTCGCCGGGTTTACTCCGCCCTCGCCCTGCACCGGCTCCACTATCACCGCCGCGAGGCTCCCCTCCAGCCTCCTCAGGGCCCCCTCGACCTCCCCGGGGTCACCGTTGAAGTCTAGGAACGTCACGTCCAGCACGGGGAAGCCCCTCCTGTACCTGGGGTTCCACGTCACGCTCAGCGCGCCGAGGGTCCTCCCGTGGAAGGATCCCTTGAACGCTACGACCCCGCTCCTCCCCGTGGCCGCCCACGCCATCTTCAGGGCGGCCTCCACCGCCTCGGTGCCAGTGTTCGCGAACGCCACCGTGTCGAGGCGGCTCGGGGCTATCCTTGAGAGGGCCCTGACCGCCTCGTCCCTCGCGTCGCAGTCGAAGGACATGCTGCAGACGGGCAGCTCCTCGAGCTGCCTCTTGACCCTCTCCACGACGAGGGGGTTCGCGTGGCCTAGGAAGGCGACGCCGTGGCCGGTGTGGGCGTCGAGGTACCTCCTCCCCCTGTCGTCCCAGACGTACTGCATGAACCCCCGCGTCAGCCTGAGCCCCCTGCCCCCGTAGTACCTGAGCACCCTCAAGCCCTGCAATCCGGGCCTACCTCCTAGCCTTCTCCAGGAGGTGCTCGGCTATCATGCCCGCCACGTTCACGCCCGTGACTGTGGCGACGTTCTTGAACTCCGGGACCCCGTTGACCTCGAGGACGAGGTAGCCCCTCTCCGGGTCCTCGACGAGGTCGACCCCCGCAGTGTCGACTCCCACGGTCTCGCAGGCGCGGGCGACGAGGTCCTCCATCTCCCCGTCGACCCTCGCCGGCTCCGCCCGGGCCCCCCGGGCCATGTTGGTTATCCAGCTCTGCGAGACCCTGTAGATCGCCGCGGGGACCGCGCCGCCCACGCACATCGCCCTAATGTCCCTCCCAGGCTTCCTGACGTACTCCTGGAGGTAGTGCACCCTGTAGGGGCCCCCGAGGTACTCCCGGTGCTCCGCCACCGCCCTCACCGCCTCCTCGTCACTGGCGAGCGCGGCGAGCCTCCCCCAGCTCCCCACGGTGGGCTTGAAGACGACGGGGTAGCCGAGGCTCTCCGCGGCCTTCACCGCGGAGTCCACGCTGAAGGCTAGGATGGAGCGGGGCGTCGGGATCCCGGCCCTGTGGAGGAGGGACTGGGTGACCACCTTGTCCCCGGAGACTGCTATGCCGGTCGAGCTGTTAACGGTGACCGCCCCCCACGACTCCGCGGCGGCCGCGGCCGCTACTGCCGTGTAGTAGCTTATGCACCTCACCAGCGCCGCGTCCACCTCGCCCCCTGGAGGCCTGCCGATCTCGAGGGTAGCGGTGGGCGTGTGGATGAGCCTGAGGCTGGCCCTCTCCCTCAGCTCCTTGATCAGCATCTTCTCCTCAAGCCTAACTACGTCGTAGAGCAGCGCGACCTCCAAGACCCTACTCTCCCCAGTCCTCCTGGACTCCCTGGAAGGGCCTCAGCTTCAACTCCCCGTTCTCGTCCCTGTATACCTCCAGGACCGCCCCGCAGTCGTGCTCCACCAGCTCGCCCGGGAGGGCGTCGTCGTCAACCTTAACCGTTCCACCGCACACCGGGCACTTCAACTCGGGCACCGCCAGCACCCCGGGTAATTAATCTCGGGAGGCGCGACGCGTAGGAGCGCAGCCATGGCAGCGGGTTTTAAGCGTTACACGCTAGCCGCGGGCGCCTCCAGCTAGCCGGGGGTGTCGGTTCATAGACGGGCCGGTGCAGAACCCACTTAAACCCGGGGGCGCCGCGGTGGCGCGCTGGGCTAACAGGGGGCCCCTAAACGGTTGAGCGGAGGGGTTGAGGGCTGAAGGCGGCTGTGCTGGGCGCCTCGGGGTTCACGGGCGGGGAGCTCCTGAGGCTCCTCGCCTTCCACCCCGAGGTCGAGGTCTCCTACGCTACTAGCAGGGAGTACGCGGGGAGGCCTGTCCACTACGCCCACCCCCACCTCCGGGGGGTCTACCAGGGCCTGAGGTTCGAGCCCCTCAGCCTGGACAGGGCGCTGGAGGCCGACGTGGTCTTCTCCGCGCTCCCCCACGGCGTCGGCGTCAAGGTGACGGGCGAGCTCTACGAGTCCGGCGTGATGGTGGTGGACCTGAGCGCGGACTACAGGCTCAGGGACCCCGGGCTCTACCCGAGGATCTACGGGTTCGAGCACCCCTACCCCGACCTCCTAGAGAAGGCGGTCTACGGCCTCCCCGAGCTGAGGGGGGAGGAGCTTAGGGGGGCCAGGCTCATCGCGGTGCCCGGCTGCAACTCCACCGCCGCGATCCTAGCCGCCGCCCCCCTGGCCGCCTCGGGGCTGCTGGAGGAGCCCGCGAGGATCCTGGTCGACGTGAAGGCTGGGAGCAGCGAGGCGGGCTCCAAGCCCTCCAGGGGCGACCACCACCCCCTCAGGGAGGGGGCGGTGAGGCCCTACAGCGCCCGGGGGCACAGGCACGCCGTGGAGGCGGAGCAGGAGCTCTCCAGGCTCGCCGGCTCCAGCGTCCGCGTCTCCCTAGTCCCCCACGCCGTCCCCGCGGTGAGGGGGGTGCTCGCCTCCGCCCACGCCTGGCTCAGGGAGGGGGTCGACGAGGCGGCGGTGGCGAGGGCCTACGCGAGCCTCTACCGGGGCAAGCCCTTCGTGAGGCTCGTCGAGGCGAGGAGCCAGGGCAGGTACCCTGACCCCAAGTTCGTCGCGGGGAGCAACTACGCCGACGTCGGCTGGGCTGTCGAGGCGAGGCTGGGCAGGGTCACAGGGTTCGCCGCGATAGACAACCTCGTAAAGGGCGCGGCGGGCCAGGCGATCCAGGCCTTCAACGTCGCCGCTGGGCTCCCGGAGGACGCGGGGCTCAGGATCCCGCCCCTAGCCCCCTAGCACCGGAGCGTGGAGGTGTCGGCCCGTGGAGCCGGCCGGGTTCCTAGTGGTGAAGGTCGGCGGGAGGATAGCTGCGGACGAGGAGTCGGTGGCGAGGCTCGCGGGGGACCTGGCGTCGCTGAGGAGGGAGGGCTGGAGGATAGTCCTCGTCCACGGGGGCGGCGACCTCGTCACCGAGTACTCGAAGAGGCTAGGCGTCGAGCCCAAGTTCGTGGTGTCCCCGAGCGGGGTCAGGAGCAGGTACACGACGAGGGAGGAGCTGGAGGTCTACACGATGGTCATAGCCGGCCTAGTCAACAAGACGCTGGTTGCGAGGCTCTCCACCGCCGGCCTCTCGGCGGTGGGGGTGAGCGGCGCCGACTGCGGCCTCCTCACCGCGGAGAGGAGGGAGAGGATCGTGATACTCAACAAGAGGGGCAGGCCCCAAGTGGTGCCCGGGGGGTACACTGGGAGGATCACCGGCGTCAACACCGCGTGCCTAGAGGCCCTCACCTCGGCGGCTGACGTCGCGGTGGTCGCCCCGCTAGCCATCGGCAGGGGAGGGGTGCTGCTGAACGTCAACGGGGACCAGGCGGCCGCCGCTATAGCAGGCGCCCTCAAGGCCCGCGCCCTCGTCCTCCTCACCGACGTCCCCGGCGTGATGCTGGACGGGAGGGTGGTCGAGTCGATACCCGCGGGGGAGGCGGAGGCCTACGCCGCGAGGGTGGGCCACGGGATGAAGAGGAAGATACTCGAGGCCGCGAGGGCCGTTAGGGGCGGCGCTGGATTCGCGGTCATCGCGCCCGGCAACGTGGACGCCCCCGTCTCGAGGGCCCTCAGGGGCGGGGGGACGGTGGTGAGGGGCTAGCCTTGGCTAGGAGGCAGGGGCTCGACGAGAGGGACTACAAGCTCCTCGAGCTCCTCAGGAGGAACGCGAGGGCCTCCTACGCCTCCCTCGCGAGGAGCCTGGGCCTCACCGAGTCCGCGGTGAGGAAGAGGATAGCGAGGCTCGTCAAGCTCGGCGTGATCAGGAGGTTCACGATAGACTACGAGGTGGAGGGGGAGATTTCGGCGCTCATACTGGTCAAGACGAGCCCCCCCTCGAAGACCCCGGACGTCGCGGCGGCGATACTAGAGAACCAGGCCGTCGAGCGAGTCTACGAGGTGACAGGCGAGTACGACATTGTAGCGGTGGCGAGAGCCCGGGGGGCGCAGGAGGTCAACGCTATAATAGACTACATCCGCTCCATACCCGGCGTGGCGTCGACCTACACGATGATAGTCCTCCGAGCCCACTAGCCCGGGGGGCGGCGGCTATTTACCCCAGCCCCCGCCGGGGGGAGGCGGGGAGAGGTGGCTTCCGGGCTTGACGGAGGAGTACGACGCGACTAGGGAGGGGCTGGAGTTCATCAGGAGCATCGACGAGTTCTGCGGGTTCAACCGGAGGTGGCTGGTGAAGAGGGAGGGGGAGGCCACGGATCCCAGGTACGGCTGGGTCCCCACGAGGAGGCCCCTGGAGAAGTACATCGAGTACGGCGTCATCAACCTCGACAAGCCGCCGGGGCCGACGAGCCACGAGGTGGTTGCGTGGGTTAAGAGGATGTTCAACGTGCCGCGGGCGGGGCACGGGGGGACCCTAGAGCCCCCAGGCTGCTAGGGCCGGGGGCGGGGGGATCCCCGGGTCACTGGAGTCCTGCCCGTGGCGCTCCACCGCATGACGAGGGTTGTGGGTAGCGTTGTCCACTCGAGCAAGGAGTACGTGTGCGTGATGCAGCTCCACAGGCCGGTCGAGGAGGAGAGGCTCCGGGAGGCTCTGAGGCTCTTCGAGGGGAGGATCTACCAGAGGCCCCCGCTGAGGAGCAGCGTGAAGAGGAGCCTGAGGGTGAAGAGGGTCGACGAGATAGAGCTGCTGGAGTACGACGGGGAGAGGTACGCCCTCCTCCGCATCGCCTGCGAGGCGGGGACTTACATGAGGAAGATATGCTGGGACGTCGGCCTCGTGCTCGGGGTCGGCGCGCACATGAGGGAGCTGAGGAGGACTAGGACCGGCCCCTTCAGCGAGGCCCGGGGCCTCGTGACGCTCCAGGAGGTGAGCGAGGCCCTCTACAGGCTCAGGGTGGACGGGAAGGACGACCTCCTCAGGAGGGTCGTCCTCCCCGGCGAGTACTCGGTGTGCCACCTGCCCAAGGTCGTGGTGAGGGACACCGCCGTGGAGAGCCTGGTGCACGGGGCGAGCCTCGCGGTCCCCGGCGTGGTGATGCTCCACGAGGACATCAAGAGGGGGGAGACGGTCGCGGTGCTCACGCTGAAGGGGGAGCTAGTCGCCCTAGCCGAGGCGGTGATGACTAGCGAGGAGGTGATGCAGGAGGAGCGCGGCGAAGCCTTCAAGCTCAAGAGGGTGGTCCTCGAGCCTGGCCTCTACCCGAGGGCTTGGAAGCAGAGGAGGAAGGGGTAAGGGCCAGCCCCGCCTTTATTAGGGGGCGGGGCTATTCATAAGCGTGGAGGGGCCGCGTCTTGGCATGGCTCGACTCCGCGCTTGTGGGCATCGACTTGAGCGGCGTCTCGGGGGCGCTCGCCTCCTGGCTCCCCCAGCTCGGGAGGCTAGGGACGAGGAGGGTGTACCTGCTCCACGTCGTGCCCGCTGACATAGTGGAGGCCGTCTCCGGCTGGTACCCCACCAGCGACCTAGAGTCCAGGCTCGTGGGGGACGCGAGGAGGGAGCTGGAGGGCCTCGCCCGCTCGGTGGCGGCGGGGGGCCTCGAGGTAGAGGTCCTCGACCCCGCCGTGGGGGTGCCGGGCGAGGAGCTGGTCCAGGCGGCGAGGCGGGTGGGGGCCGGCTTCGTAGTCGTGGCCAGCAGGGGCCACGGGCTCCTCAGGCGCATACTCCTCGGGAGCACGGCGGAGGAGGTCGCAGCGTCGAGCGACAGGCCGGTGCTCGTGGCTAGGGTCCAGATAGTCGAGGGGAGGCCAGTCATACCGGCGCTGAGCAGCGACCCCGTTGTGGCCGCAGTCACAGGGGATGAGTACGCTGCCCGCGTGGCCGAGACGGCGGGGGACGCGGCTGCCGCGCTCGGCTCCAGGGTGATCCTGGTCCACGCCCTCCACCGCGGCGAGGACGCGGGGGAGGCCCAGCGCCTGCTCGACGACCTCAAGCGCCGCCTCGAAGCCAGGGGGGTTAGGGCCGAGGCCAGGCTCGCCGAGGGCGAGCACCCCTGCAAGGCCGTCAAGGCCGTCGCAGTCGAGGCCAGGGCCTCCCTCGTCGTCGCCGGGCAGTCGGAGAGGCCCAGGGAGAGGAGGCTCGGCCCCATCGCGGCGTGCCTCCTCGCCAGGAGCCCGACGCACGTCCTCATCGCGGGCCAGCCCGAGCCCCAGGGCTAGGGGCCCCGGCAGCCGCCCCCCCGGCCGAGGACCCCCAGAGCCCCCTCGCAGATCGCCGGGAGAGCCTCATCCACGGGGGCCTCCACCTTCAAGTCAGCCAGGCCATCCAGGGCGGTCACGCCGGGGGCCACAACCACCAGCCCCCCGCCCCTCTCCTTCACGATCAAGGGCAACTGGGCGGCCGGGTAGTCCCCCAAGCCGGGGCCCGCGGCGAGCACCAGGTCGCACCGCCTCGCGAGCCCCACGGCCTCCCTGAGGGCATCCTCAGGCACCGGCTCCCCGTAGAGGACCACCCCGGGCTTCAGGAGCCCCCCGCAGGGGCACCTCGGCACCCGCCCCGCTTCAACCTCCCGCAGCGCCTCCCCCACGGGGACCCGGCGGCCGCACCTCACGCACACCGCGTCCCCAGCGCTCCCGTGGAGCTCGACCACCCCCCTCACCCCCGCGGCCCCCAGAAGCCCGTCGGGGCAGAGCGACACCACGCCCCCCACCACACCCGCAGCCTCCAGCGCCGCCACAGCGTAGTGCGCCGGCCCCGGCCGGGCACCCCTCACCCCGCGCAGCCACCCAGCGAACGCCCTCCACGCACCCAGGGGGTCACCGAGGAAACCGTCAAGCGAGACACGCGGGCCGCAACCGCCAACCCCAAAGCCAGCCAGGACAAGCACGCAGCCGGCACGCGCCACGAGCCGCGCAGCCTCCTCAACCCCGCCACGGGGACGCGCCACGCCCCGCCACCCGCGAAAGGGCTGTCGGGGGCCCCAGAGACCCCCACCCACCCCCGGGGATAGCCCCTTGGGAGTCGTGGGGGTGTCGCAGGCCCCCGTGCAGATGGGAGGCGCTAGGTGCCGGTCCTAAAATAGGCGGCAGCCCATCATAAAGGGCCGGGGAACAGGCAAGCACGGCCCCCGGGGCTACGCAATATGTATCTTAACACGCGCCAGAGAGGGCCCAGCCGAAGCCGGAGGCAGCTAATCCAGCGCGCTGCTGGAGAACCCCGGGGGAAACCGGTGTAGCCCGGGGAACCCCGGAGCCGCAGCCCTTGCCCAGGCAAAGCCTAGCTTAAACGCTAAGCCTCGGAGAACCCGGGATCCCGGGAAGCGCCCAGCCCGCCATCTCGTCCTAGGGCCTAGGGTCTGCGTGGCAGTAGCCTACTCGCCCCTGCTGCGTCTCGCCTTGGAGGCCGGCTTAGACCCCCTCCAAAACGGGGGCTCCAACGCCTGGGTCAGGGAGGGGTTCTCGGCGCCTTCAATGGGTTGCGGGCTTCAGCGCCAATGGGGGGTTCTCAAGGGTTAAGGTTTAAACGCTCGGAGGGTGTGGGCTCTTAGGAGGCTTATAGGGCTATAGCTTCCCTTCAATTTATGCGTTTTTGCTGGTGCGTGGGCGTTGCCTCCGGCGGTTAACCTGCCGAGGGCGCTGGCCAACGAGATCGCTAGGAGGGCTTCGAGGGCCGGCGTCAGCGTGGAGGAGTACCTGGCTGACCTAGTCTATGGCTCCATGGACCCCGACGCGGCCGCCTCGAAGTACCTGGAGACGACGCTTAACCTCCTGGAGCAGGCTAGGGAGGAGCTTGGCAGGGGCGATTTAAGGCAGGCCTCGGAGAAGATCTGGGGGTCCTGCGCGCTAGCCATTAAAGCCTACGCCCTCGCGAGGGAGGGGCGTAGGCTGGGATCCCACGCGGAGCTGTGGGTGTACAAGAACAGGGTCGCCGAGGAGCTGGGCTCCTGGGTCAGGATAGCGTTCAAGATAGCGGACTCCATGCACAAAAACTTCTATGAGGGGCTAGCAACCAGGGAGGACGTGGAGGACGCCATCAAGGAGGTAGGGAAGCTCGTGGAGGCCATCGCCGAGAAACTCAGGCACGCCAACCCCTCCCCCTAGCCTCTTCACAGTCATTATGGAAGCTCCGCTAGAACGCTCCGCTCCCCCCGGGAACCCAAGCCTCCGACGCGCAGAGTACCCGGAGCCCGCTCTTCCCTGGCCCCTCAGTGTAGCGCCCTTCTTGCCCCGGCCTAGAAGACAGAACTATTTTCGCGGTTTGCGGCCACGCTTTTCGGCCTCCTCCATCATCCTGGCGAGGCGCCTCAGCCAGTCCACCATGAAGTCGGGCACGCGGCGCTCGAAGTTTATCAGGTGCTCGGCGAACTCGGTGGGGGACAGGCAGCCGCCTGGCAGCCTGCACCTGCACACGGGGCAGGAGGCGAACCAGATCACGGCCCAGTGGTCGAAGAACCGAGCCATCGCGTTGAGGCTCCTCTTGTCGGGGCCCCAGAAGAGGTGGCCCGCCTCGTCCGTCCGCAGGACCACCCTCGGCGGGGGGAGGTACATGGCTCCGAGGATGTCTCTGACCCCGGCTCGGCTTCGGGGCTTCCGTGGTACTGTGCGCCTAGTCTCTCTGTGCTCCCTCTCGAGCCTCTCCAGCCTCCTCCTGATCTCCCTTACCTCCTCCGCAGCTCGGCGAATCCAGGAATCGTGGAAGAGGGTGGCGTTTGCTTGCGCTGCCCTTCAGCCCTCCCTCCAGGCTCTCCTTCAATCCCGCGCACTTTCTCTGCGCCTGGCCTCTCACCAGGAAGTGTGCCCTCGGGCCCGCTGAGAGCCGCCTCCACCTCTTTGCTGGACGGCTTCAAAATACTCCCTCTCTGCTCTTCCGGGCTAAGCTCTACTCCTATCCTAGCATCCTCTGTAGCTCCCCGACCTGGCGCGGCGTGAGGGGTATCAGGTTCTCGCGGGCGTACCCCATTAGGGCGAAGTAGAGCTGCCTGCTTGTCAGACACCCCCGCCTCCACGCCTGGAGGAAGCCCCTCACCTCCTCCAGCTCACGCTCGCTCGCACCCGCCCCGCGGAAGATGGCGAGTATCGCCTCCACCATCACAGTACTCCCTCTACCATGTAGTTGCTCTGCGCGCTCCGTTCTCCGCATCGACTTGCATGGGGACTCGGACCCCTCGAGGAGGGAGTTGACGTGGAGCACTGTCAGCTTGTAGGCTGAGTTGAGGATGCAATCCCTCATGCTCTCCGCGAGCGATGCCAAGCTCGCGGATACCTCATCCCCTCTCTCTGAGAAGTCCTTAGACATAAGGCTTAGGACCCTTAAAATGTTGGGCTTAACTATCTTCTTCAGCCACGCCATTCCTCCTTAAACTCTCTACACGGCACGTGACGTTTAATGGGCCCGGGTAGGGGTATAGCTGCCCCGTGTCGACATCCTCGCATAGCTGGGCGAAGCCCACCCTCTTAATTTCCCCAGCAATGTACTTGACCATATAGCCCCCCTTAAGCTTCGTGACCAGGGAGCACGTGTAATCCATTAAGTGATGGTGAAGCAACGCCTTAACGCCGTCTGCACCCCACCTCCGGTAGACGACAACCGCAATAGCGTGGAGCGCCCGGGGATCCCAGTGGCCATAAGCTATAACCCTGCCTGCGTCATGGCCAAACTCGAAGTCTGTAAACTAATTCACCTGCCTCATGAGATCCTCTGGGATGCCGCACTCCTTACCCAGAACCTCGTGGACCACCCACCTAGGCATTTCCCATCTCTTAGCAGTTCGGAGAAGACGCGTTGTATAAATTATTTATAGGGTTTGGAATTTACTCCCCGCTTCCTCAAGTCCTAGCCTTCAGAGATCCACCTCCTTCGCCTAGCACCTGGCGTGGCTAGGTTAAACTTTCAGACTTTCACTAATTCTCTTTCATTGATGAACCTCTTGTACCACCTCTCGTAGTCCCTCCTCGTCACTATGTGTAGTTCCACGGGAGCCTCGGTGCTCCTGTAGACGCTTGTCATCATGTCGTACTTCCTGTCCACTCTGTCGGTTATTACTAGGATGTCTATGTCGCTGGCCCCCGTGAATTTCCCCCTCACGACGGAGCCGAAGACGTACACCTCCGCCTGGGGGTCGATGCTCCTGACTATTGCCTTCACCTCCTCCGCCACCTTCCTGTACTCCTTGAGCATCCCGTATACCCGGTCCTCATACCTCCTCGACAACGGGCTTGAACACCTCCTTAACGAATCTCAGGAGGTCTAGCGCCTCGCTCCTCTCATACGTTATCGGGAGGTACCTTGAGGCTATATAAGCCTCCTCCAGCCTCGCCACGTAGTGCAGGTTCCTAACGTCGTCAACTAGGACCAGCACGCGGCCGTCGATCTCTCCGAGCTCCCTTATGAGTCTCCTGAGGGAGTGAGTCCTGGGATAGGATCCCTTCTTCACGAGCAGCTTGTACTTCAGCATCAGTTGGCAGTACTGCTCCAGGCTGAAAACGCCCAGATCGTACTCCCCCTCGCTGATGAGCCTCTCAGCGTTCTTCAGGAAGGCCTCAGCCCTCCTCCTGAGTATCTCAGCCTCCTCAAACGACAACACCCACACCTCTGCAACCGAGGGGCGCCTACCATGGGCAGCGTGGGGGAGTGGCCTTGTTGTGTAAAAGGGTTTTGTTGGAGCGGCGCGCGTCACCGGGTGAGGGGCGGGGGGGCTTGGCGGGGGTTTTGGTTGTCGCAACCCTGGGTTTCCACGAGAACTTCGCTTTGAGGAGGCTTGCCCGGCTGGGGGCTGGGGAGGGCGACTACGTGGCGGGGGTTACAGTTAAGCCGCCGGCTGCGGCGGTGCGATCGGCCTGGGAGGGCTTGAGGGGGATCGCGTCGAGGCTGGGCGTCACCCCCCTGGGGCTGCTGGAGGTCGACCCCAGGGACTTCGAGGGCGCGGTGGCGGGCCTGATCGAGTGGGTCGACAGGCTCGCCCGCGACGCCGGCGCGGGGCTCGTGGTGTTCGAGGCGACGGGGGGCAGCAGGGTGCTCGCGGCCGCGGCCCTCCTCGCCGCGGCGGCGCTGTCGAGGAGGCGCAGGGTGGAGTACTGCCTCCAGAGCGACACGGGCGGCGACTGGGACGTGAGGGTCGCCGGCGACCTCCTCCAGCTCCTGGCCGGCCAGGTCTCCAGGGAGAAGGCCTCCATCCTCAAGGCGCTCCTCGCGAAGCCCGGGCTGCGCGCGCAGCAGCTCGCCCAGGAGATCGGCATGAAGGAGAAGACCGTGATGAACCACTTGTCCGCCCTGAAGAAGATGAGGCTCCTAACACAGAAGGGGAGGGGCGGGGGCCTCTACCCCACCCCCAGGGCCAGGCTCGCACTGCTCCTGGCGGGGGAGGACCCGCCGCCCACTCAGGCCTCGGGGGAGGCGTGAAGCCCGGGCCGAGATCCCCCGGGATCCCGGGGCGTCCTCCGGGGGCTGGCCGGGATCCCGGGCGGCTGCGTTGTGGTTGTGGCTGTTTTCCCCTACAGCTGCGCGGGTTTAAGCGGTATTACCGTTTAAGGCCCGCGCATCGCCGCCCCCACCCAGCTCCCCCCACGAGCCGGTCAATCGCCCCGCGCGGTCATTAGCATGCAGAAGAACATTAGCCAACCCAAGGTTAACGCGCCCCACCGGCCCGCAGGGGTGCCCCCGGGGTGGTGACGGCGCTCCTCCTTAGGCGGTCCCTCCGCAGGCTCCACGCGGAGGCGGAGAGCGACCCGGTCCCCGGGGAGTTGAGGGGGTGGAGCTACCACTCTCCCCCCGTGAAGCCCAGGGCCTACCTGGGCCTGGGGGTTAGCGAGGTCGCCTACGGGGCGGCGTGTGGGTGGAGGCAGCTCTGGCTGAGGAGGAGGGGGGTGGAGCAGCCGAGGACGCCCGCGATGGAGGCGGGCATCGCGCTCCACGAGGCGGTCCACGCCGCCGCGGTGGACGTGAGGCTCTCCCTGGCGAGGGGTGAGAGGCCGTGGGCGGCGGCGTCGAGGCTCCTCGCGGGGGCGCGGGGGAGGCTCAGGGGGCTCCCGGGGTGGGCGGTCGAGGTCTACAGAGCCCTCGTGCTCGCCTGGCTCGGGGAGGCGGCGGGTCACGAGCTGCACTACGGAGGCGAGGGGGCGGGGTGGCTCCCCTGGCTCTCCGAGTACAGGGTCGACGGCTACCCCCTCGGCCTCTCGAGGGCCCTCCGGGCCGACGCCCTCGGCGAGGCGGGGGTGGTGGTCGAGGTCAAGCTGGGGAGGCCGCAGTGGTGGCACAAGCTCGCCCTCGCCGGCTACGCTCTCGCCTTGGAGTCCATGCTCGAGGCCCCCTTCGACTACGGGGTCCTTCTCTCCGTCACGCTGAACGGGGGGAGGCCCAGGTTCAGCGTCGAGCCCGTCTACGTCTCGCCTAGGCTGAGGGAGGACTTCCTCGCCGCGAGGGACGAGGCGGTCGACGCCCTCCTCTCCGGCGTCGAGCCGGAGGACCGCTGCAACGGGAACGGCCTGGGGGGCGGCGGGCTTGGTTAGGGTGCTCCACGTCTCAGGCTACGGCGTGACGCTAGGCGTCAAGAGCGGGAGCCTCGTGGTGAGGAGCAGGGAGGGCTCCCGCGTCGTCCCAGTCGGGGAGGTCGACGTCGTAGTCGTGGCGACGAGCGGCGTCTCGGTGACCTCGAGGGCGGTCAGGCTCCTCGCCAGGGCGGGGGTGGAGCTTGTCTTCCTCGACCACCGCGGGGACCCGGTGGCGATCCTCTACTCCAGCAACCCGACGAGGACCACGGAGACGAGGAGGGCCCAGTACGCGGCGCTCACCAACGGCCTCGCCGCCCGGCTGGCGGCGGAGATGGTGGCTGCGAAAGTCCACAACCAGGCGGTTCACCTCAAGAGGCTCGCCTCCAGGGTCCCCGAGAGGCTCCTCCACGAGGCCGCTGGGCTCCTCCTCGAGCTCGAGGAGGGGATCCTCGGGGTCCCCGGGAAGACGTCGAGCCTGGAGGAGGCTAGGAGGCTGGTGATGGAGCTAGAGGCGAGGGCTGCGAGGGAGTACTGGGGCGCCCTCGCCAGGATCCTCCCCGGGGACCTGGGCTTCAAGGGCAGGGACAGGGACGCCGGGGACCCGGTCAACGCGTCGCTCAACTACGGCTACGGGATCCTCTACGGCCTCGCCTGGAGGGCCCTGGTGCTGGCGGGCCTGGACCCGTACGCGGGCTTCCTCCACGTGGACAGGAGCGGCAAGCCGGTCCTAGCATTCGACTACGTCGAGGCGTGGAGGCCGGTGCTCGTCGACGCCCCGATAATCAGGGAGCTCCTCAGGGGGTGGAGGCCCAGGGTGGCCGCCGGGGGGAGGCTCGACGCCGGTGAGAGGGCCAGGGTGGCGGGGCTCGTGAAGGAGCGCCTCTCCAAGGCGTGCCAGGGCGGCTACCGCAGGATGACGTGCGAGGAGGCGCTCCGGGGCTACGCCCTCCGCCTCGCCCGCGCCCTCCGCTCCGGGGCTCCCTTCGAGGCCTACAGGGGGTGGTAGCCTCGCCCAGGGTCCTAGTAATCTACGACATAAGCGATGACTCGAAGAGGCTCAGGGCCTCGAGGACCCTCGAGGCCTGGGGGCTCACGAGGATCCAGAGGAGCGCCTTCGTAGGCCACGCGCAGAGGGCCAGAGCGGTCGACCTGGCGAGGAGGCTCTCCACCATCATAGACCCCGAGACGGACGTGGTCCACGTGCTCCTCCTCGACCCGAGGGAGTGGGAGCGCGCCATAGTCCTCGGGAGGCCCTACTGGGCCCGGGGGATCCAGGGTGCAGGCGTGGAGGTACTCTAAGGCCAGGCTCCTAACCGTGACCGACCTCAAGGACATGGCGTACTGCCCGGTGATACCCTGGATAAGGTGGAACCTCGGCTACACCGAGCCCCCCACGCCGAGCATGGAGACCGGCAGGGCGAGGGCGGGCCCCGACTACAAGGAGGCCGTGGCCGAGGAGCTAGGCCTCCCGAGGCCCTACAGGCTGGAGGTCCCACTAAAGAGCGAGCGCCTAGGGCTAGCCGGCGTGGTCGACGTGGTCGCCGGGGAGCCGCCCTACACCGTCGTCGAGGTCAAGGCGTACAGGAGGACCCGCGGCAGGTGGAGCCACTATCGCCTCCAACTCCTAGCCTACACCCTGCTCGTAATGGACACGATGGGCCCGGTGAGGGAGGCAATCCTCTACATGCCGGGGGAGGCCCACAGGATCCCCGTGAACGAGCGCACAGTGGAGGAGACACTCAAGGCAATCGAGAGGCTCAGGAGGATCACCGAGGCCAGCGAGCCCCCACCCGTGACGCCCACGCCAGCCAAGTGCGCATACTGCGGCTACAACAAGGTATGCCCGGTAAGGCCCTACATACCGCCAACCACGGCAAGAAGACGCTAAACACCCTCAATTCTACCGCGGAGACGCCAGCCACGCCGCCATCGCCAGAGTCCACGCTTGCAGCGACGACCAGCCCCGGGAGAAACCGGGGGAAGGCGGATGCAGAGGGAGGGCGAGGTAGGCGGGCTACTCCTCCTCTTCCTCCTCCTCTTCCTCGGCCTCTTCCTCCTCGGGTGCCGGGAAGAGTAGGATGAAGCAGCCGCCGCCCCCGTAGATGCCGGCGACGTCCACGCCGTACCTCCTCGCAAACTTCTCGGCGAAGCCGGCGAAACCCTCAAGGTCGCCGTCAGCCAGCTCTTTCTCAAGCCTATCCATGAACTTACTGGCTATCCTCCACTCCTCGCTCGACAGCTCGCCCCACACCTCCACCCCGCTTATCTCGCCCGCCTCGCCGTCGAGGTGGATAACCACGCCAGCCCCATAGCTCTCCTCGAGCTCCTCCTCTTCCTCCTCATCCTCCCCCCAGAACAGCTTGTCGTAAATCAAGCTAGCGACGTCGCTGCAATCAACCCCGAAGACGCCGAGATCGCCCACGTCCACCTCCACGTACCTGCCAGCCATCCCCCACGAGCCCCGCTTAGATAACGGTAAAGGGCTAGTATAATAAATTTGCTAGCAAACTAACGCGGGAGACGGGCGGCCCGCCCACCACGTTGTAATAATTTCAACGCCCGATACTATATACTATCGCGGAAATACCAGCGAGGCCAACAGGTCAAGCCTCAATCCGGTCTTTCAATTCTATCGCGGAGATACGTACACGGCCCTCCAGCTCGTCCTGCCCCTCGAAGAGTCCAGTAATCCTTTCAATTCTATCGCGGAGATACATAACAATGAATTCGTGCCCCTCGCCGACGTCGTGCCCATAACTTTCAATTCTATCGCGGAGATACGAGCCTCTATGAACTTCTGCAGTAGCTCAGCGTCCACACTGCCAGCTTTCAATTCTATCGCGGAGATACATGCGGGGTGTACTGCTTGCGGCCGAGCAGGGCCCTACTCGCTTTCAATTCTATCGCGGAGATACCTATCCACACCTGTCATACCTCACACCTCGCGCCTGTCTGACCACTCTTTCAATTCTATCGCGGAGATACGCTACGGCGGCGGTGGCCCCCGCGATGGCGCCGGCTACTTTCAATTCTATCGCGGAGATACGGACGGCATCGACAGCGTGAGCGACGACGCCATCAGCGCAGTACTTTCAATTCTATCGCGGAGATACCGGGCGGCCATGCCCCTGGCGAGCCGGCCCGCTGGCCCTTGAGTCTTTCAATTCTATCGCGGAGATACGGAGCTAGCCGCCCTTGCAGCGGCTCAATTCCTCTTTAATGTCCTTTCAATTCTATCGCGGAGATACTCGGCACGACTGCGCCCGCGCCTCCCTCGGCGGACTCTGGAATCGGCTTTCAATTCTATCGCGGAGATACGACAGCCAGCCGCCGTTACGCCCAGCTGTGTGTGTTGGGTGTGTGCTTTCAATTCTATCGCGGAGATACAGGCTGAAGAGATAAGCAAGTGGCTCCAGGAGGAGCTCAGGCCGCTGCTTTCAATTCTATCGCGGAGATACGCCTTGAGCCAGTAGTCGCCCCCCGCGCGGACGAAGAAGGCTTTCAATTCTATCGCGGAGATACCTACAGGAAGCCAGCGATAATGATGAGCTACGCTTGGGTCAGGCTCGACTTTCAATTCTATCGCGGAGATACGGGCGCACAGCCATGCCCGATTTCGAGATGGGCCTGCGGATTGGACTTTCAATTCTATCGCGGAGATACTGCCCGCGCCCTATTCGCCATGAAGATAGTGCAGAAGCAGGCGACTTTCAATTCTATCGCGGAGATACGCGGTTGGCAGGGGACTCCCCTGGGGGCTGGCCCCCACCTTAACTATCTTTCAATTCTATCGCGGAGATACCAACCTCTAGCCCAGCCATCCTTATCCACCTCTCTTAGTCCTCTCTCACTTTCAATTCTATCGCGGAGATACTACGTCGTGGCTAAGGGTATGTATGCCGTGATTACCGACGTGTTTATCACTTTCAATTCTATCGCGGAGATACCCCATGCGGTCTAGTCTCCCCGTGCCCGTGCGCCTGCCTTTCAATTCTATCGCGGAGATACCCGGCGGGCGTCTGCATCGCCAAGCCCGCCCCGCCGCCCGCTAAGCCGCCTTTCAATTCTATCGCGGAGATACGGGAGTGCCTGCCCGGGGCCGCCCCCGAGGGTAAAGAAGAGAAGCTTTCAATTCTATCGCGGAGATACTTTCCTCAAGCCATTCAAGGATTTCAAAAACTTTAGCAACGCTTTCAATTCTATCGCGGAGATACATACACTACCACCCCCACGGCTTCGAGTAGGTAAAAAACTTTCAATTCTATCGCGGAGATACGAAACGTGGAGTACGGGATTCTTCGTTAAGCAAGCCTGCCTTTACTTTCAATTCTATCGCGGAGATACATGTGAAGTATATTGAGGAAGGCGATGGAAATCTAAAACTTTCAATTCTATCGCGGAGATACCTAATGCAGCTTCAGCCATTCATGAGGTCCTGAGTACTGACTTTCAATTCTATCGCGGAGATACCTACTTGCAGTATCTCGTATCTTTTCGTGCTCTCCTTTAGCCACCATCTTTCAATTCTATCGCGGAGATACCTATGCCTCTACGGCCCCATGGAGCTGCAGTTTCTGATACTGAAATTCGCTTTCAATTCTATCGCGGAGATACGGAGGCTCCGCGAGGCCGCGGCGCGGAGGGCGTGGCAGCGCTTCACTTTCAATTCTATCGCGGAGATACCCGGCAAATCAACTTATAAGTTTCCCCCGCGCCATTAGGCTACGCGCTTTCAATTCTATCGCGGAGATACCTGCTAGCCAAGCGCATGGGGATAGACGTTAGCCAGCAAGCTTTCAATTCTATCGCGGAGATACAAGGCCATCACGACGAGCGAGTACATCAAGCTCAACAGGGCTTTCAATTCTATCGCGGAGATACATTCTGGAATCGGCGGCGCTGACGTCGTGGTGGGCATCGGGACTACTTTCAATTCTATCGCGGAGATACCCGTGAAGGCCTCCCCGCGGCCGGTCTTAGTCTACGAGCTAAGCCTTTCAATTCTATCGCGGAGATACTTCTACTTCCGCGAGTTCGCGGAGGCCCTCGGCATGACCACCGACGCTTTCAATTCTATCGCGGAGATACCAGACGCACTGAGGGACGGCATGGAAGCGGAAAGAGGGGAGGCCTTTCAATTCTATCGCGGAGATACGCAGGCTATGGTAGTTTTCCCCACGCCGCCCTTGCCGCTCATGCTGCTTTCAATTCTATCGCGGAGATACTCTGCCGCCTGAAGCCGTCGCGGCTGGCGTCGTGGAAATCGGGAACTTTCAATTCTATCGCGGAGATACCCGCTTCTTCATTAGGAAAAAGAAGAAGGAGGGGAGCGGGGGCTAGCTTTCAATTCTATCGCGGAGATACGCCAGCCAGAGCCAGCCGGGTACGCACAGCCGTGCGGAAAAATGCTTTCAATTCTATCGCGGAGATACTTTACGGGCTAGCGGGCGCCCGTAAACGCCCCATTCCAGCCCTTTCAATTCTATCGCGGAGATACCGTCCCGGCCTGTGCCTGCGCAAGCGGGGACTCCCCAGGGCTTTCAATTCTATCGCGGAGATACCTTGAATAATGTAGCCGTCCTTACCCTTCACCACCGTGTAGTCGTACTTTCAATTCTATCGCGGAGATACTCCTCTCGTGGTACAGGTCGAAGACCTTGTCCGCGGCGTCATCGTCTTTCAATTCTATCGCGGAGATACTGTTCAAGGCCACCATTCAAGGTTTCCATTAACTCTATCCACTAGATACCCGCGCACTCCTTTAATCAATTCTAAACAGATACTTCAAGCCCCCACTGGGGGCCTCTCCCACAGGCTACTCACGAACATACACAGCCATCAGCGGTTAAATCATTTACTACCTTGAAAAGTATGTACTCCCGGCCGGAGCCGGGAGCGCTTAAATACCCATAGCCTACTATCCTCCCATAGCTTAACGTTTGATGGTGGCCGGGGGCGCCGTAAGGCTTTTAAACGTCCCGGGTTTACTCGGGAATATCTATGAAGGTGTTGTTTGGTTCCTTACTGTTGGGGGATTCGGGGTTTTGCGTTTGTGGTTTGTGTTTATAGTTTGCTGTTTTTGCTCGTCTTGTTTGGGGGCGTGGCTTGGGTAGGGTGTTGGTTGCCAGCTTGGGGTTTACGGTTGACTTTGTCTTGAGGAGGGTTGCTGACCTGGGTCGTGGGGGTGTCTCCAGGCTTCTGGGTGTGGCGTTGTATACTGATGAGGGTGCGTGGAGGCGCGTGGAGGCCTCCTTCGCGTTGCTCAAGCGCTACCTGGAGGGGGTTGGGGTTGGGGCTGAGCTTCACCGCGTCACTGTGGGGGGGCTGGTGAGGGAGGCTCGCGACGCGCTGGCCAGGGCTTACAGTCTGGCGGGTGGGGACGGGGTTGTTGAGGTGTTCATAACCGGTGGACCGAGGATCCTTGGGGCCGCCCTCGCCGTGGCGGCGTTGACTTCGAGCAGGGAGGTTAGGGACAGGCTCGTCTTGACCGCTTACGGTGAGGGGTTCGAGGCCCGCCTGGAGGTCGAGGTGGGCAGGCTCGCCAGGCTGCTCTGCCTCGACGAGCAGTCCCAGGCCATCCTCAGGGAGCTCGCCGGCCTCGGGGAGGCGAGGGCGGAGGAGCTGAGGCTCAGGCTCGGCTTGAAGAGGAGCACGCTCTACAAGAAGCTCAAGGACCTCCAGGAGGCGGGGCTCGCCGAGAGCGCTGGGGGCAGGTGGAGGCTCCACCCCAGCCTGGAACCCCTCCTCTAGAGTCCACGACTCGTGGACTGAATCATGCTCCTACATCCATGGAGTTAGCTCGTTTAGGATGAGAGAGCAGTCCATTAAATTTAAATAGTACTCCCGGCTGAATTAGTAGTGGGCACCAGAGACCAGAGCAGTGGTGGAGAGGTTAAGGGGTGGAATGATGGGTGACCCGATAGGCCCGGTGAAGGACGTGCTGGCCTTCTTCGCGGCGATGCGCAACTACGGCTACCTCGACATCATCGGGAACGCCCTCGAGGAGGTGACGGTCCTCGAGGCGTTGGGGAACGCCCTCAGGGACTTCAGGAGCACCTGCATCGACGCCTCAGCCGAGACTAAGGCTAGACTGGCTAGGGAGAAAGTCGTCTGCCCCAACGTGAAACCCGAGGAGCTCGAGAACGCTGTGAACGCCTTCATAGCGATCATGAAGAAGAGAGCTGAGAACGGCACGCTCGTGAACTTCCTGAGGGAGGTCTACGTCGAGTCCCTAGCCAGGGCGGGCCGCTTCAAGCTCCAGGAGGCCCAGGCCCGGGCTTAGCGGGGGTGGCTGGCCGTGGCGAACGGGGTCTACCTTGCGGTCACGGCGAGGCTCCTCGTGAACCTTGAGAGCCTGAACATGGCTGAGTCCGTGGGCAACATCACCAGGCACAGGAAGGCCCCCGTCGTGGTCGAGGAGGACGGGGCCTACAGGATAGTCTACGTCCCCGTAGTGAGCGGCATGAGCCTGGCGCACCACTACCAGGTGCTCCTCGCCAGGGCCGCTGCTAAGGCCGGGCTCCCCGTGTCGCAGATGAGCCTCCAGGGTTACTTCCTCAAGTACGCCAGCGACGACATAATCAACAAGTACTACCCCGAGGTGAAGGGGAAGGTCGGGAGCAAGAAGAGTCCCTGCGAGAACGAGAGGGTGATAGTTGAGAGCGACGTGGTCGCCGACGTCGGCGGCTTCCTCTACACCGACGGAGTGGTGAAGAGGACTAGCAGGTTCAGCTTCAGCTACATGGTCCCGGCGCTGGAGGCCGTGAAGGCCGCCGGCGTCTACCCGCAGCTCCACGTGAGGTACACGCCTGAGGCCGCGAAGCAGGAGCAGGCGCTCATCTACGTCGACAACGCGAGCGCGCTCTACACGCTCTCCTACATCCTCGAGGCAAGCGAGGTCTCAGTGCTGGGCGTCTGCAAGGCCATGGGGGTGAAGCCCCACGACCTCGGCGCCGACGTGAGGGTGAAGAGGGTCAAGGCCGCCGTCGAGGCGCTGGTGGCGATGCTGGGCAACATGGCGTTCGGCGCCAAGAGGAGCAGGAGCCTCCCACACTGGAAGGTGGCCAGCCTCGTCGCGGTGGCCAGCGAGGGGATAGCGCCCTTCACCCCCAACCCCGGCCACGACAGGAGGTACCTAGCCGACACACTGAAGAGGCTCGAGGCCCAGAAGAGCGTCATCGACGGCCTAGACGCCGAGGTCCACTACTACGCCGCCGAGAAGCTGGAGGGCGACACCTCCAAGGCGACGAGGCACGACACGCCCGAGGAGGCCATCAAGGCGGCCGCCGACTGGGCCCTCAAGAGGCTCGAGAGGGGATGAGGAGGCCCCACAAGCGAGGTGACGGGGCCTTGGACCCCGCTTTTTTGCACGCCAGGATCAAGCTCCACTGGGGCTTCATAACCCGCCAGCTCGGCGCGAGCGCAGCCCAGCTGGCCTACGTGCTCCCCCCGCCCCCCACCGTGGTGGGGGCGTTCATGAACCCCCTGGCCAGGATCCTGGGCCTCGGCGAGGAGCTTAACAGGAAGGCCGGGCCGGCCGGCGGCAGGGCGATGGGGTGCGCCCTCGCCGCGACGCTCGCCGCGTCCGCCGGCCTCCAGCCGGGTAGCAGGGTCGGCGTGGCGGTCCACGCAGAGCCCTCGAGGATAACCGCGAGCCTCTACAAGACTGGCGGCGACTACGCCAGAGCGCTCAGGGAGCCCATCTACCTGGCCTCGGACAGGCTCCTGCCCGTGCAGGCAGTCGGCGCCGCCTCAGCCCCCGGCGGGAGCGTGGTGCTCGCCTGGCTCCTCGACTTGGGGAAGCTCTCCGAGTGCCTCGGGACCGAGCTGGGGCTCAGGGACCTGAAGGCGGCCGCGTGGAGCGTCTACAGGCTCGGCAGCAGGGAGGGGCTTGTGAGCGTGGAGGATGCCGGGGCCCTCGACGCCGACGGGCTCGAGGAGGTCCCGGAGGGAGGGACGTTCGAGAGCATACTATACCAGAGGGAGGACTGCGTCGCCGCGAGGGCTGCGGTGAGGCTCACGCTCTACGATGAAGGCTACAGGGAGAGGGGCTACCTGGCCCCGCAGGTAGCCGGGGGACCCTCGGGGCTCACGCCGCCCTCGATGCCCTCCCAGTTCACACTGAGGAGCGGCTGCAGGGCCGTCAAGCCCCGGGGGATCCCTGAGTTCGCCCTAGCCTACCGCGTGATCCCTGGGGGTGGAAGGGTTTGATCTTCAAGCTCCCCCTAGCCCCGGCTGAGACTCTGGGGAGGAGGTTCCAGTACGCCCTCCTCAGCCTGGGGGACCCGGGCAGAGTTACGGTTGACGAGGCCAGCGGCTACGCGGTGTTCCAGAGCCCCGATGACTACGTTGAGATAGTCAATAACGCTCTGGGGTTGATCAGCAGCCTCACCGTCGCGCGGCGCGTCAAGGGGGAGTGCACCGACACGGTGAGGGGCATCAACTGCTGCCTCCTACACTCCGGCCCCACGCTCTACAGGATCGGCTCCGGGGACGCTAGGCTCCTGGCCTCCGCAGGGTTCACCGCGTGCCCCTACACCACGTCCGCCGGTAAGAAGACCGTGGCCTGGAACCACGCAGCCGTCAGCTACGCTGACGCGGTGCTCTCCAGGGGCGCCCCCCTCGGGGGGCAGGCCAGGGACCTGCCCTGGCTTGCGAAGGCGACTATATTCGGGAAAGTGAGGACTACAGGCGGCGGTAGTGACTGGAAGAAGCGCAGGGCCGAGGCCACGCTCGACACGCTTGGCTCGATCCTCCTCGGGGGCGCGGTCTCCTTCCTCTGGAGGGGCAGGATAGGCGACTCAACCCTCGAGGCTTACCTAACGCCCGACAGCGTCAACACGGAGTTCGGCAGGCTCAGGGACGTGATGCTGTTCAAGGGGCTCCAGGACAGTACGGTGGCTAGGGCGGCGAGGCTCGTGAACACGTACCCCGTCAGCTTCGAGGTTGCAGTGTCGATAGCGCTGGCCGAGGACCTCGTCGACAACCTCGGCTCCGCCGAGCAGCTCGCCTACGGGGAGGCGGCGAGCCTGGAGAGGGCTGCTAGCCTAGTCATGGTCGAGGCCCAGATGAGGCCCATGGTGAGGTCGTCCACGCCCCTATCCACAGTCGTCTACTACACTTTCGGGCGCAACGGGAGGACGGTTAAGAGCGTCATGAGGCTCGCCTCCACCGCTACAAGGTACGCTAACAAGGTCAACGGGCTCCGGGACGCCGTGGGCGGCTGCCTCGCCGCAATCTACCTGCAGGCCGCCAGCCTCGGCGCCGCGGACCACCTCTCGCACTGCCTGAGGAACCTGAGGTCGGCCGCCGACCAGGCGAGGGCCAACGACCTGACCGACCTGGCCGAGAGCATCGAGTGGGCCATACGGCTCCTCGCGAGCGACTACACCGCCATCGCCGCCGGCCGCTGGCTCCAGAGCCTCTAGCAGCCCCTGGGGGTGGCATGCCTTGCCCGGCCCGGGTGTGAGGCCCCTCATTGAGGAGGCGTACCGCGACGCGGGGCCGGGGAGAGTCGTCGCCGCGGTGGCTCCGACGTCCTACGGGAAGACCGTTGCGAGCCCGGAGCTGTGGCGGAGGGCCCGGGAGGATGGCCTGGCTGCCGGGCTGATCCACGTGGCCCCGCTGAGGAGCCTCGTGGGGAGGGTCTACCAGGACCTGTTCAAGCCACTCGGCGGGAGGCTGCAGATGCACGGGGCGCCGGCGGGCGAGAGGTCCCCCTACTTCCTCTCCAGCCTCGTCGTCTCGACGCTCGACAGCTTCCTGTGGAACCTCTACAGGATCCCAGTGGCGGAGGCGTTGAAGGTTGAGAGGGGCTACTCGATGGGCCACTACTACCCGGCGCTCCTCTCGATCTACACCTCGCTAGTCGTGCTCGACGAGGGCCACCTCTACCTCTGGGAGGAGCCCAGCCCCGGCGAGACCGCCTCCTCGATCAGCGCGGCGGCAGCCGCCGCTGCTGTGGCGGGCCTCGCCTGGGCCGGGGTGCCCACACTCGTCGAGACCGCCACGGCAAGCCCCGCCATGCTCTCCGAGCTGAGGAGGGCCGTGGGGAGCGCCCGCGGCCGGTTAAGCGTGAAGGCCCTCAAGGCTCCGCGCGCGGCGGGGGGCTGCCCATACCTCGAGGAGGCGACGAGGGCCGCCGGCTCGACGGGCGTCGGGGTGGTGGAGGACCCGGACTGGGAGGCCGGCCACCTCACCCCCTGGCTCACCCTCCTCGCTGGGTCGTGGGACGAGGTGCTGAGTGAAATCGTGGACGACGCCTCCCGGGGCCCGGTGCTCGTCGTGGCCAACACGGTGGAGGAGGCCGTCGAGCTCCACGACAGGCTGGAGGGCCGGGTTGGCCGGGCGGTGCTCGTGCACGGGAGGCTGAGCGAGGAGGACCGCTCGAGGGCGGAGGAGGGGATTAGGGAGGTCGAGGAGCGGGGCGGCGTGGTGGTCGCCACGCAGGTCGCCGAGGCGGGGGTGGACGTTAACGCGCTAGCCGTCTACACCGCCGCCGCGCCGCTGGAGAGCCTCGCCCAGAGGGCTGGGAGGGCGTGCAGGAGGGGCGGGATCCTCGCTGAGTGCATGCAGTCGGGGGGCAAGCTCGTAGTAGTCACTGACGCCAAGAGGGGCCCCTACGACCCCGAAGCCGTCGAGGAGGGGGTGAGGCTGGTCGCCGAGGCGGCGGAGAGCGACCGCGGGGCGCTGGACTGGAGGGCCACGTGCAACCACGGCTCCAGGGTCAGCTACGCCTCCCTCCTAGCCCGGGCGGGCGCTGCCGGGAGGGGATCCCCCGGCGCCGCCGGGCTGCTCAGCCTGTTCAAGAACCTCTTAAAGATGTACCTGCACAGCGACGCGAGGCCGTGGGTGCTCCTCGACCTGCTGGATAAAGCCGGCCTCTGCAGCCTCGCCAGGGACTCCGCCCTGGTCGAGGTCGACGTCGGAGGCTCGAGCGTCCCGGTCTCCCTCCACTGGGCGCTGAGGCACGCCGAGGAAGCCCTCGAGATGGGCGGCGCGGGCCCCGTCGTAGTAGTCGAGTGGCGCTACGGAGGGCAGGGGGGCGTGGTTGAAGCCGAGGCCTGGCGCCTCTGGAGGGCCTGGAGGGGATCCCGGGAGCGGGGCGGGTGCAGGAGCCTCATCAACGCCCTGATGCAGGACGCCGTGGAGGCCCTGAAGGGGGTTAGGGCGAGGGCGCCGGCCTTCACCGTCAGGCTGAAGGCGAAGAGGGGCGCCTACAGGAGGGGACGCGGGCTCCTCGCCTAGCAGGGGGTGAGTAGAGGTGGGTGCCTGCAACGAGCTGGCATTCCACTCCCCGAGGGTGGAGCTCAGGCTACACAACGCCTCGGTCGGGGCGGCGGTTTACATACTCTTCAGGGACAGGCTCGGAGCGCTCGGGGAGCGGAGCCTGGCGGCCCCCCTCAACCGCGCCGCCGGGATCCCCGGGGCGCTGCTCGCTTCCGCCGTGCTCGCCGGTGCACTCCACGACGTCGGCAAGGCCTCCCCCCTCTACCGGGGCAAGCAGAGCTACTACGGCCACGAGCTCGCGGGCGCTGTGCTCCTCCAGCGCGCCGCCGAATGGCTCGAGTCGAAGGGGATGCGGGGGGAGGCGGTGCTCCTCGAGCTAGCAGCCTGGGCGGTGGCCAGGCACCACTCTGCGATGAAGGACAGGCACCCGGTTGACGCGGCCAATCTCCCCGGGCCTACCGGGAGGGCTGCGGGCGCCCTGGCGGAGCTGCTGGAGAGCCCCGAGTGCGCCCTCAAGGCGTTGCCCCCGCTACCCGGGTGGGTCAGGGATGCAGTGGCTGGGGCTCTGTATGACCTCTCCGATAGAGCCGCTGCCCAGGGTAAAGGCTGGGTGATGCATTTACTCAAGGAGAAACTATGGATGCTGGCAGGCCGCCAGAACATTACCAGGGAGACCCCGAGCACCCCCGAGGGGATCCCGGCGGGGAGGTGGATGGTGTACGCCTCGATAGCAACGGGCGCGGTGGTAGTCGCGGACACGCTCGTGGCTTCCGCGGAGAGGAGGGCGGGTGAGGAGGCGGGGGCCACGGACGAGGCGGCCGGGCCGGCCTACGTGGAGCTGTGGAGGGCTGAGCTAGACCCTGGGGCAGTGCGGAGGGTTGAGGACCTCGCCAAGCGGGGGGCCGCAGGCGGCCCGGAGCCTCTCAAGGCCCTCGAGCAGGCCCTCGCCAGCCTAGGCATGCCGCCGTGAAGGGGTGCTGGGGGGTTGGCTAGGCCTTTCTTCCACACGCTCCTCGAGGGCGTCGGCGGCTTCGTTGTGAGCGTGAGTGTGAGGTTCACGGCTCTGAGGGACGTGGTGCTCCCGCCCTTCACTGGGAGGGTTTTGAAGACGCTCCTCCACGCGAGCCCGTGCATGGAGGCGTTGAGGGGTCTCTACGCGTCGAGGCCCACGCAGAGGCCGGTGAGGCTCACGGCGCTCAGGCTCGGGTGGAGGAGGCTCTACCAGACCGTGGACTCGGCTGGGCGGGGGCCGCTGAGGGTGAGGGCCGGGTCTACGCTGCGCGGCGTGGTCTCTGCGATCGTGAGGGGGGACCCGTTCGCGGTGGTCGGGGACGCGGGGGGGTGCAGCGGCAGGCTCCCCGCGCCGCTCGACGGGCTCTCCTTCGAGGTGGAGGAGGTTAAACTCGAGACCGTGGAGGGGCTCACGGCTGGGGTGAGGGCGGGGGAGGAGTTCAAGCTCGTCATCCACACCCCGCTCCTCCTCGACACCAAGCTCATGACTCCCCCCGTGCTGGTGGACAGCAGCCTGGTGAAGGTGGGGCAGGCCTACAGGCTCCTCCCCACCCCGTCCTACATCGCAGCGGCCGCGGTGAGGCTCTGGCTCGCCCTCGCCCGGGGGGAGAGGGACCTGAAGGCGGAGTCGTGGATACCCTACGCCGTGGGGAGGCTCTCAGACGTCCTCGTCGCCGAGGTGGACTACAAGCTCAAGCCCGTCACCGCCATCTACGGCAGGGCCGGCGACGGGGGGCTCAGGAAGGCCAGGGGCCCCGTCGGCTACGTCATACTCAAACCCCTCAGCGACAGGCTGGCGCCCATACTCGACAAGACCCTAGCGCTAGCCCAGAGGCTAGGCCTCGGGAAGAGCAGGGCCATAGGCTTCGGCGAGGTCGAGGTGCAGAAGCCACGCTAGCCCCGGCCGCACGCGCGGCGGCACACCCCAGCCCCAGGAGGATCCCGGCCAGCCCTCACAGGGCCTCAACCCCTCCGGGGCGCGAGGCGGTGCCGCCGGCTGGGCTCGCGGGGGCGCTAGTGCCCCGGCTCCCGCGAGGGGTAGGGGTAGTGGTAGGGCTCTGCGAACCCCCTCTCGAGGTCTAGCAGGAGGACGGCGGCCCTCCCGCCGTGGTACAGGCTTGAGAAGACCGTCACCACGGAGGCCTCGAGGCGCCTGAGCTCCCTGACCCCCTCGATGGTGTCCTGGAAGCCGTCCGGCGTCCAGAGGTGCACCCCGTCAACGACCTCGTGCCCCCTGACTATCAGCCTGAGCCCGTTGGCCTGGAGGAAGGAGCGCCAGGCCCTCCTGCCGTAATAGTACACCCCGGGGCCCCTCGGGTTTGGGTGGAACCAGAGGAGCCTGCCGTGGGGGTCGTTCCAGCGGAGCTGGAAGGCGGCGGGGCCCTGGGGGTCCCTCGAGGCCTCAGCCTCGATCTCCTCGACCTTGTAGGGCGGCTCGGGGTTGCCGGTGCAGAGCCTGCAGGGGATCCCCCCGTGGACCAGGAACACCGGGCCCGCCACGGCTGCGAGGGGGAGGCTCTCGTAGAACTCCTTCACCACACCCTCCGCCTCGGGGCCCAGCTTGCCGAGGAGCTCCCACTTGAACCCGTAGAGCACGTTCATCCCCAGGTCCTCGTGGTTACCCCTGAGCACCAGCACCGGGGGCTCCCCCGAAGCCACCGCCCCCGCCGCCTCCTCCAGGTTCTCCACCCCACGAGGCCCCCTATCCACCAGGTCGCCCAGGAAGATCACCCAGTCAACGCCGAGGCCCCGGGCGAGGCTGAGGGCCCACCGGGTCACCTCGACGTAGCCGTGCGTGTCCCCCACCACGAGGACCCTGCCAGCGTCAATGCGGGCAACCGGCCAGTGCCTGCGGAGCACGCCAGCCGCAGCCTCAAGCGTCTCCCTGAACCCCTGGAGGTCAGCCACCCGGAAACCGCACCCCCCGCGACCCCCGGGCGTTGGAGCGGTGGAGGGTTTAACCGTGAACGGCGCCCCCGGCGGGGCTGACTAGCGCCCTGCGCTTCAGGCGCCGCCGGGCCCGCGGCTAGCCGGCCCGCCCGCCCGTGGGGCCTGTGGAGCCCTCGCCGCCCCCGCCGCGGGGGCTGGCTTTGGCCCGGCGCCCGGCGAGCCCGTGCCTCTTGAGCACCCTGTGCACCGTGCCCAGGCCGACCCCGACCCTCTCGGCTATCGCCGTCATGCTCAGGCCCTGGAGGCGGAGCTTGACTATCTCCTCCTCCACCTCCCTCGTCACCCTCCTCCTGCCCCTGTACCTCCTCCTCCTAGCCTCCTCGCCGAGGAGGGCGTAGATGCACTCGGGGCTCTTGAGGTTGAACGCCGCCATGATCTCCCTCACCGGCGCCCCGGACTTGTACATCTCCCTCAGCCTCCTGGCGCCCTCCTCTCCCCCAACGCGCTCCCTGCAGTACCTCACCTTCCACTCGGGGTAGGGCAACGCGCCAGGCACCCCTCCAGTCTTCAGGGATCCCTCCCTCGGGGATTAAATAGAGGTGGAACAACCCCGCCCCGGAGGGGCGGCCGCCCCCGGGGGGTTAAGGCCCGAGCCGGCCCCTCAGGGGGCGGCCTGGGGGCGCGTGGGTTTGGCTGGCGCTGGCTTCACCCGGCGGCTGCTGGAGAGGATCGGGGAGCTGAAGAGGCGTAGGAGGGCGGTGATCCTGGCCCACAACTACCAGCTGCCGGAGGTCCAGGACGCCGCGGACTTCGTCGGGGACAGCCTCGAGCTAGCGCGCAAGGCTATGGAGGTCGACGCGGACGTCATAGTGCTCGCGGGCGTCCGCTTCATGGCCGAGGTCGCGGCGGTGCTGAACCCGGACAAGGTCGTGCTCGCCCCCAACCCCGAGGCCGGCTGCCCCCTAGCCGACTACCTCACCATAGACGCCATCAGGAGGGCGAGGGAGGAGCACCCCGGCGTCCCGCTCGTGGTGTACGTGAACTCCAACATCGAGGCGAAGTACTACGCTGACTACATCGTGACGAGCGCCTCCGCCCCCACGCTCGTCGCGAGGCTGGAGGACGAGGTCGTCCTCTTCGGCCCCGACAGGAACCTAGCCTCCTTCGTCGCGGAGAGGACGGGGAAGACCGTGATCCCGGTCCCGCCGTGGGGCAGGTGCCCCGTCCACGAGCACCTGGTCGGCGAGTACTACGTGCTCAAGGCTAGGGAGGAGCACCCGCGGGCGAAGCTCCTCATCCACCCCGAGGCGCCCCCCGAGGCGAGGAGACACGCGGACTACGTGGGGAGCACGAGCCAGATGCTCAGGGCTATCGGGGAGCTGGGCGGGGACGAGTTCATCCTCGCCACGGAGGAGGGCCTGGCCTACAGGGCTAGGAGGCTCTACCCGGGGAAGAGGGTCTACCCCGTCACGCCGAGGGCGGTCTGCATAGACATGAAGAAGGTCACACTCCTCCACATCGCCAGGGCGCTCGAGTCCCTAAAGCCCGCGGTGAGGCTCGACCCCCGCGTCGCCGGGAGGGTTAGGGAGACCATCGAGGCCTCGCTCGCGATGGTGTAGAGCCTTGCACCCCGCCCTGCTCGCCTCGAAGCTGCTCGAGTGGCTCGAGGAGGACGCCCCCCACGGGGACTTGACGAGCGAGGCCGTGGTGCCCCGGGGCGTCGCGGTCAGGGCTGTGGTGAAGGCTAAGGAGCCCGGGGTGGCGGCTTGCACCGAGGACGTAGCCGAGGCCCTCAGGCTCCTCGGCTTGGAGGCGAGGCCCCTGAAGCAGAGCGGGGAGGAATTCAAGCCGAGGGAGGCGGTGCTCGAGCTCGAGGGGGACGCCAGGACGGTGCTCCTCCTGGAGAGGACGCTCGTCGACCTCCTCAGCATACTCTCGGGAGTAGCGACCGCCACGAGGAGGCTCGTAGAGGAGGTGAGGAGGGTGAACCCGAGGGTGAAGGTCGCAGCGACGAGGAAGGCGCCCCCCGGCCTCAGGGGGCTGGTGAAGAAGGCCGTCGAGGCGGGTGGGGGTGACACGCACCGGTTCAGCCTCAGCGACGCGGTGATAGTGAAGGACAACCACGCAGCCATAGCCGGGGGCGTGGCGGAGGCGGTGAGGAGGGCGAGGGAGAGAGTGAGCTTCATCAAGCTCGTGGAGGCGGAGGCGAGGAGCGTGGAGGAGGCCGTCGAGGCAGCCGAGGCCGGGGCGGACGTGGTAATGCTCGACAACATGACCCCCGGCGAGGTGGCGGAGGCGCTGAGGGAGCTCGAGAGGAGGGGCCTCAGGGAGAGGGTCACGGTGGAGGTGAGCGGCGGAGTGACCCCGGAGAATATCGCGGAGTACGCCGCCCTAGGCCCGGACGTGATAAGCACGAGCAGCATAACCCTCAAGGCTAGGCCGGTGGACCTGTCGCTGGAGGTGGTGGAGGTCAGGGGAGCCCCTCAAGGATCCCGGCGGCCCTCTCAGCCTCCCGGAGGGCCCTCTCGTAGAGCCCCTCAGTTATGAGCCCCCTACTCCTCGCCTCCTCCAGCTCCTCCGCGTCGACAATCCTCGGGGGCTCGCCCGGCCTCTTCACCACGTCCACGTAGAGGTCCAGGTACCTGAAGCCCCTGGAGGAGACCTCGGGCGGCGTGTTGACGTTAGCGTAGAAACCCAGCGGCCTCCCGTCGCTGGAGACGTACTCGTGGAGCACTATCCAGGAGTCGGTGGAGAGCCTCGTCACCGCCCTGTCCCCAGGCTTCTTCTCCACCCCCAGCCCGTCCAGCACGCCGGGGGCGGTGAAGACCCTCTCAAGCACCACCTCAACCCTCCCACCGGAGGCCTCCACCCTTGAGACGGTGAAGGGGCCGAGGCGGGTGACGGAGCGGTCGGGGCGCCTGTGGTCCACCATCACCCTCCTCCCCTGGAGGCGCCTGGCGAGGCTCGCCTCCAGCACCCTCCCAGCCCTCGGCGTGCACGCCCCGCCGGCCAGGGCCTCCTCGAGGACGTCGACCATCATGCTCTCCTCCCTCCCCCCGGCCTTGAGGGAGTGGTGGCCCTCAACCGTTGGGCTCACGCTCGCCCTGAGCCTGTCGAGCTCCTCCTTCGCCGGGCGCGGGAGGTAGATGATGCTCACGTACTCCCCCCGCGTGACGATTGCCTCGCCGCCGCCGGGGCCCTCCCTGTGGAGCTGCACCGCCCTCCTCGCCAGCTCCAGGGCCTCCACGGCGACCGCCTCGGGGTCGGCGAGCCTCGCCGCGCTCCTGAAGTGCACGTGCACCTCGTTCACGTCGACCCTGCCGAGTATAGCGGCGAGGAGGGGGGCCCTCTCCTCCTCCCGCCTCAGGTGCTCGCTGAAGCTCACCCCCCTCCCCGGCGCTGAGACCACGACGTGAGGGCCCACGAGCCTCACGTCGCCCCTGACCACCACCTCCCCGCCGGGCTCGACCGCCTCCCTAACCACGGTCCCCCTGACCACCACGCCCTCCGGGGGACACTCCCTCGCGTCGAGCCTACCCTCCACGCCCCCGGGGAGCCTGAGCCTGCAGCCGCCAAGGCTCACGGCGTCGACGACCGTGTAGAGGCCCAGCCTCCCCCTCACCACGGAGGCGTAGCCGACTGCCTCGAGGATGGCCCTCTCAGCCTCGACACCCGCCTCCCAGGGGTAGCCGAGGACCAGGACCTCGTCCGGGCTGTCGTCGAGGCTCTTAACGGTGACCTCCGGCGCCCTCCCCGAGCCCTCGATGCCAAGCCTCGACTTGAGAACATCGCTCACATCCGCCAGCTCAAACCCCCTCTCCCTGAAGAGGACGGCGAGGGCGGTGGCGTAGACCCCCCTAACCCTGACCCCGTACCCCGGCACCCATCCACACCCTAAGGCCCCCAGTCGGCTCAGGCAGGCCCCCAACTTAATGGCTCTGGCTCCGAGGGATCCCAGCCCGGGCCCCCGCCCGCAGCTCAGCCGTGTCCCTAGCCGCCCTGAGGCAGGCGGGGATCGCCTTGCGGGGCACCTGCTCGGGGCAGTAGGGTATCGTGAACTCCGCCCTCCCCTCCAGGTAGTCCTCTAGGGGCGCCGGGGATCCCCTGGCCCTGTTCTCCATGTACACGCACCTGGGGCCGGCGTACTTGAAGATCGCCGGGTGCACCCTGGCGAGCTCCCGCCAGAGGAGCCAGGCGACCCTCCTGATCTCCCATTGCGCCCTCACACACATCCTGAGGGGGAGGAAGCTCTCCAGGAGCTCCCTAGCGTTCATCGTGGCTACTATCCTCGTCCTCACCGCCGAGGGGATGAGGTACCTGGCGTCCTCCCTCCTCGCCCCCCTGGCGAGGAGCGAGTAGTACTCCGAGGCGGAGCGGAGGAGGCTGGCGGCGTAGGCCTCCAGGCTGGGGATCCCTGGGGGGAAGACGAAGGCGAGCCTAGCCGCCTCGACCGCCCACTCCTCTCCTCTCCCGGCGGCCTCAGCCGCCCCCGCGAGCGCCCTGGAGTAGCACTCGTAGGCGACGCGGGCCTCGGGGCCCCTGCCGGGCCTCTCGGGGCAGGCGAGGCCTAGTTGCTGCGACGCCTTCAACGCGGCGTCGCGGAGGTAGCCCTCGCTGTACCTCATGCTCTGCTGGCTGTAGCTAGCCAGCCTGTGCCTGACGAGCTGGTGGCTGCACACACGACTGCAACCTTCAACTAGGAATGTATACGAGGAATGCTCCAGCGGGGAGCCGTGCCCCCGCCTTATGAGCTCCCTGATCCACTCCTCCACCTCGCCTTTACCCATGGAGAAGAGGGCCTCAACCGGCTTCCTTGAGAGGGTGAGCCTCGCCGCTCCGGCGACCAGCTCCTCCCCGCCTCGAGTGTACTCAATCAGGGAGACCCTGATCCTGTCCAATGCAGCACACACCACGCCCGACCGGGCCCGCTACTGGCGAGGCTAGCCTGGGGCGGGCACGATAAGCAAGGTGGTATGGTAATACTAGGAGAACCTTGCACCCGCCGCCGTTGAAGCGCTATTAGAGCCGAGGGCTAGGCGTTGACCGGGGCTGTGAGGAGGAGCCATCCAGGGCTCAAGCCCCCACCGGGGCTGGCGGGGGCGATGGGGTCCACGCCCTTCACCGAGCCCTTCACGCCTCGCCCTCGTGGGCCTTCCTGACCAGGTGGGAGACCATTGGGAGCACGGCTGAGGGTACCGTGACGAACGTGAAGTAGGTGATGGCGAGCGGCTTGAGGTCTAGTGTCACGGTGAACACTGCACCCCCCGCCTCGGCCCGGGCGTGGAGGGTGCCGCCCCAGAGGATTGCGAGGGTGTAGGCGAAGCCGAGGAGGGCGGAGAGCGCCCTGAGGAGGGGGGCGGCGATGGTGTCCTCCAGCGCCGAGGCTGCGGTCGCGAGGCCTAGGAAGATGAAGCCGGCCGCCAGTATCTCCCTGCCGGATAGCGGCGCCGCGGCGGGCGCCCGGCCCGCCTGGAGGGGGGTTAGGGGCGTGGCTGCGGCGGAGTAGAGGAGCCCAGCCAGAGCGGGGGCGACGTGGACTACGAGGACGTAGTAGGCTAGCCCCCTCGCCACGCCGGAGGCGGTGGAGCGGAGGATCCTCGCGACCAGCCTCCCGCCGGCCGGCAACCCTTCACCCCCCTATCGGGGCGAGTATCGAGGCGTTGAACCCGTAGAGGCCTGCGATCGAGCCGGCTATGGTGAGCCTCAGCTCCCCCGCGCCGGCTAGGCTGGACTCGTCGAGGGAGAGCACCACCCTGTCCCCCGCCTCGAGGAGGGGCGCCTCGGCTGATGCCGAGGCAACCGCCTCACCGCCCGGCGCGAGGGCCTCGAGCTCCGCCTTGAAGTCCTTGAGTGGAACGGTTATGTTGTAGTAGATGACAACCACCAGCCTGCCCCCCTCCTCCCCGACCGAGGCCGAGAGGCCGCCCTGGTAGTACTGGATTAGGAAGGCCGCGAGCGGCGCCGAGGCGATGGCTAGGGCTGCGGCGCCCACGAGCGCCGCCACAGCCCCGGTCCAGGGCAGGCCCCTCAAGCCCCATCCTCCTCCCGGCTCTTGAGGAGGTCGACGCCGCGGGCCAGGACCACCGAGCCGGCGGCGAGCGCCAGGCCGAGGAACGCGACCCTCACGAGGAGGTCGAGGAGGACCTCGGCTCCCCCGGAGAGCACGGCCTCGAGGCCCTGGGCGCCGGCGGGGAGGCTGACCGTGTACTCCCTGTAGGCGTCTATGCTGTACTTGAACACCGTGAGGACCAGGGCTAGGCCGGTGAATACCATGAGGTAGCCGACGGCCACGGCGGACCTGCCGGGCGCCATCACCAAGCGCCTCCACGGGGCGGCGCTTGGGGGCCTGGCCTAGTTAAACCCGCCGCCCGGGCCCGCGCGTGGGACGGTGCCAGTGGGTGGCGGTAACGCTCAACAGGCGGAGGGCGGAGGCGGTCGGCGACGCACTCAGGCTCGTCGGAGCCGCCCCGGTGCTCCGGCTGGAGGAGCTTGACCCCCAGTACGCGGCCGTGAGGGCGGTGGCTGAGGCGCTCGGGGAGGGGCCGGCGCTCGTCGCTGCGTTCCTCACCGCCCTCTCAACCTACAGGCTCGCGATGAGGGGGGAGGAGTACTGGGCTTGCTTCGCCCGCCACCTCGCCGGCGCAGGGCGGGTGGAGAGCGTGGGCGGCGCGGTGGAGGCTGTCAAGGGCTTCCTCCGCTCCTGCCCCGGGGCCCGGGTGCAGCTGGAGGCCAAGGTTAGGAGGGTGGAGAGGGCGGCCGCGGCTGCGGGGGGGATCCTCTCAGCCCTCCTCAGGGACCCCGGGAGGCTCGCAGCCGTCTACGGGGACCTGGTCGGGGCGGTCGCCAGGGCGCTGGGGCAGAAGCCGACGGCGAAGACTATAGTCTTCGCGGTTAAGATGGCGTACTACGCCACGCGCCCCCCGGGGGCGAGGGATCCCTCGCCTATAAGGATCCCAATGCCCGTCGACGTGAGGGTGGCCTGCCTAACATACTCCTCGGCCATGGTAGACGCCGGCAGCTACAGGGAGATCGTCTCGAGGCCCGAGCCGGCCCAGGAGGCGTGGTCGATAGCCGCCCACGTCTCCGGGATCCCGGAGATACACCTCGACACCCTGGCCTGGCTGGCCGGGGCGGCAGCTAGGGACGCCCCGGACCCTGCGGGGGAGATCGAGGCGCTCCTCACCCGCGCCGGCGCCCCCAGGGAGGCGGCGAGGCTCGCGGCCGAGCTGACGGTGAGGAGTTGCCGGCCCCGGAGGGCTACCCGGCGCTGGTGAGCCTCGCCCTCGAGAGCAGGATGAAGGGGGTCCTCGTCGGGTGCTCGACCTCCCACCACTGGATGCTCCACTGCCTCCTCCCGGCGGCCTCTACCGAGCGGAGGATCCTGGGCATGGAGTCCGCTATCCTCACCCTGGCGGTGCAGGCTACCGGCTCCCCCCTCCTCACTATGAACGCGGCGTCCCTGGAGACTGTTGAGAACGTGCCCTCGGCGTGGTTGTGGAAGCGCGTGTACCAGTTGTTGGTAAGGTAGACCCCGTCCCCGAGGGCCTCGAGGAGCTCGTCCTCCCCGAGGTCGCCGGGGGCCACCTCCAGGTTGAAGGGCTTGGGGATTATCCAGCCAGCGTTCCCCGTCGACTCCGCCCCCATGAGCCTCGCGGTCTTAGTGTTGTGGAGGAAGCCCCTCAGCACCCCCTTTTCTATGACGGCCTTATCCCTCGTCGCGACCCCCTCGTCGTCGAAGCCCCTGAACGCGGGGAGCCCCGTGTCCCTGGGCCTGTCGAGGAGGGTGAAGGCCTCGGAGGCCACCTCGTCCCCCGGCTTCGCGGCCTGGAGGAAGCTGAAGCCGAGGAGCACCGCCCCCGCGCTCGCGGCCTCGGCGACCTCCCCGGCGAGGTTGCCGGCGACCATGGGGGAGAGGAGGACCCTGTACTCCCCCGGCTCGAGCCTCTCCCTCGGCAGCCTCGAGCACTCCACCGCCAGCTCCCTGGCCCTCTCCAGCGCCTCCCTGGCAGCGTCAATGTCGTAGCGGGTCGAGGTCCAGCTCCACTGCCCGCTCGCCTCCCGGCCCTCGATGAACCTGGCGTAGCCGTCGAAGCCGGTGTACTCGTAGCCGAGGTCGGCGCCCGCGCTGGTGGCGAGCCTCACCCTGGCGTAGTCCACCCTCGCCATCCCCGCGGCCCTCCCCCGGGCCTCGCGGAGGCCGAGGTCCTCGATGATGAAGGAGGCGTCGCCCGTTACCGCGGCCTCCCTGAGCTTGGGGTCGACGCTCGACAGGGGCTCGCCGCTCGGCCCGGGGAGGGGCGCGTAGAGCGGGCTCCTCTCGCTCCTCCTCAACGCCTCCACGGCCTCCCTAGCCGCCCTGGCGGGATCCCCGGAGTCTAGCCAGAACACGCCAACCCTCCCGTCGACGGCGGCGTAGACGCCTAGCTCCAGGTGCCTCCACGACTGGACTACGCTCACCCCCCTCTGGTAGAACTTCACCATCAACTCGTAGCCGTCGACCGCGAGGAGGGCGTACTCGTCAACCGCCCCCTCGAGGGCCCTCGCCGCGGAGTCGAGCAGGCTCTCAATCGTCACGCGAGCCTCACCCCCCTGAGCCTGATGTGCGGGCCGCCCATCCAGACGGGGACGCCCTGGGCGGGCTCCCCCTTCCCGCAGGTGCCGGCGTAGAACTCGAGGTCCCTCCCAGCCGCGTCTATGCTCGAGAATATCTCGGCCGTCGTGGCCTCAAGCACCACGTCCCTCACCGGCTCCGCGAGCCTCCCGCCCCTGATCCTGTAGGCCTCGAGGCCCACGTAGCGCTGGCCCCACCTGACGTCGTCTATGTTCCACTCCATGTACTTCCTGATGTAGACCCCGTCCTTCACGTCCTCCACGAGCTCCTCGAACGAGTAGTCGCCGGGGGCTATGTAGGTGTTCGCCATCCTCACGATCGGCTCGCTCTTGTAGTCCGCCGCCCTGGCGGCGGCGTTGCTCTCCACCCCGTAAACCGCGGCGGTCTCCCTGTTGTGGAGCAGCTCCGCCAGCCTCCCCCTGTCGTAGAGCCTCCTAGGCCTAGCCGGCACCCCCTCGTCGTCGTAGAGGTAGAAGCCGAAGCTCCCCGGGATGGTGGGGTCGTCGATCACGGTGGCGTACTCGCTCCCAATCACGCCCTCCCTCATCCAGCTCCTGAAGCTCAGCCCGGCCTGGGCGGCCTCCCTCCCGAGGACCCTGTCGGCCTCGCTCGGGTGCCCGGCGGCCTCGTGGGCTATGATCCCGGCGAGCTCGGGGGAGAGGACGACGTCCATCACGCCCCGCGGGGGCGGCGAAGCCTTCAGGAGGTTGACCGCCAGGCTCTCCACGTCGCCCCTCATCGCCTCCTCGAGCCCGGCGTCATCCAGCACCTCGAAGCCGCCCGTGCCGCCGATCTGGAACCACCTGTTCGCCCTCCTACCCCCGCCCTTCGCGGTTATGTTGTAGAAGACCTCCACCCTCGGCGTGCGGGACTCGACGAGGGCCCCGTCGCTCGTTACGAGCACCTTCCTCTCGACGCTCTCCGAGTAGTGGATCACGACGCTCTGCAGCTCGAGCCCCCCGGGCGCCTCGAGGGACTTGTAGGCCTCGACGAGCCTCGATATCTTATCCTCGATGCTGAGGGAGTCGAGGGGGATCCTCTCGGCGACCTCGACCCTCGCCCTCCCCAGCCTAGCCGGCGCCATCGCAGTCCCGTCGGGGGACGCCGAGGCTGCCCTGGCGGAGGCGACCGCCCTGCTAGCTGCTTCCACCGCCCCCTCCCACCCGGCGGAGAGGGGGGAGGAGGCGAAGCCCAGGCCGCCGCCCACGAGCGCCCTCAGCGCGACGCCCTCAACCGACTCCCTGCCGACGCTCACAACCCTCCCATCCATCAGCACGACGCTGAAGCCCTCGATGGAGTGGAGCCTAGCCTCAGCGTAGCCCGCCCCGGCGGACGCCATCCTCTCGACAAGCCTCGACAGCTCGTCAGGGCCCAAGCTCAAGGAGCGCAGCCACCCACCGAAGCCATAAGCGGCCCCGGCCCCGGGTTAAAATTAAGCCCCTCAAGCAGGCCAGGGATCCCCTACCCGGTGGGGATGAGCGCACGACGGTCAACAGACCCCAGCGGCTGCCGGGGGATGGAGAGCATTCCCCTTCAGCGACCCGCCCGGGCTCGCGGCGGCGTTCAAGCCGCGGTGGAGCCGTGTTGAATGCGTTGAGGGAGGTCCTGCGGGACGCCGGGTTGGAGTTAGTCTGGTTCGACAGCATGGGGGCTAAGTCGTCCTGCATAGCAGTGGATGCCGGTGGGGGCGAGTGCGTCCTCATAGATCCCGGAGCGGCGGCCATGCAGCCTAGCTACCCGCTGCCCCCGCGCGAGAAGGCCGCCCTGAGGAGGAGGGCGGTCCAGAGGATAAGATCAGCCGCCAGGAGGTGCTCCACGGTTATCATCACCCACTACCACTACGACCACCACATCCTCCCGAGCGACGGGGACCTGGGGGGCGAGAACATATACGCGGGCAAGAAGCTCTACGTCAAGGACCCGAACAAGTACATCAACATGAGCCAGTGGAGGAGGGCCAGGCTCTTCCTGGAGGAGATACTCGCCGCCCACAACCTCCGGCTCGCCGACTTCCAGGCGGAGCCCCGGCAGGAGGAGTTCCCCGACCCCGTCGAGAGCCTCAGGCACGCCCACGAGAGGGACTACGGGGACTACGCGGGGAGGAGGAGGGAGCTGCTGGCCAGGGGCAGGGAGTGGTTCCGCCGGCTAACCCGCCGGTGGAGGCGGGGCCCCTGGGTACGGGACGAGATACTCCTACCCGACGGCACCGCTATACTCACCGGCGACGGGCGGAGGCTGCGAGTGGGGGGAGCCCTCGTCGAGATCTACCCGCCGTGGTTCCACGGCGTGGAGTACGACAGGGCCGGGTGGGTGACGCCCGTGTACATCGAGAGCAGGGGCTACAGGATATTCTACACGAGCGACTTGATGGGCCCCATCATCGAGGACTACGCGTACCACATACACGACCTATCCCCGGATATAGTGGTAGTGGACGGGCCGCCCACCTACCTCTACCCATACATGTTCAACAGGGTGAACCTCAACAGGGCGATAGACAACATGATCAGGATAATCGACTCGAGGCCCAGAGTAGTGATCTACGACCACCACCTACTCAGGGAGGCCAACTGGAGGAAGCGCGTCGAGAAAGTCCTGGAGCACGCCAAGGCAAGCAAGGTGGCGGTAGTCACGGCGGCCGAGGCAGTCGGCGAGGAGCCCCTGATAGACAGGATAGCCGGGCAGGCGCGGGGCCGGGAGTGAATCCCCGGGGGGCGGCCCGGCGCTAATCGCGCCATTAATACCCCGGCCAGGGGCATGTGTGGGAGGCGAAGCTGGGAGTAGGGGTGGCTTGCTTTATGCGCATGCTCCTCGTGGGCTTCGCGAGCAGGCTGCACGGCGAGTCCTACTACAAGGCCCTGTTCCGGGGGACGGTTGAAGCCCTCTCCGGGTTCAAGGGATTAGAGGTTCACCCCAGCATAGTCACCGAGCCCTCGGCGATCGACGCTGGCGGGTACGACTTGGTCCTCGCCTACCTGCTCACCGGCGGGACGAGCAAGCTCGCCTACAGGGTCCTCACGAGCGCTGCCCGGAGGCCGGTGGTCATACTGGCCCATAGCAAGCACAACAGCCTAGCCTCCGCCCTCTCGCTGAGGAGCAGGCTCGCGGAGGCCGGCGTGAAGGTTAAACTGCTCTACTTCAGGGACAGGGACGACTTGCTGGAGAAGTTCACGCTCCTCTACAAGGGCGTAGCCGCCGGGTACGGCTTGCAGCACCTGAGAATAGTTGAGGTCAACGACCAGCCCGACGTCAGCGCTGAGGGGAAGCTCTTCGCCGACAAGTTCGGGGCGGAGATCATCCACGTCGGCTACGAGGAGCTGTGGAGGGTGGCCGAGGAGGCCGGGGCCGGCGAGCTGAGGGAGCTGAGGGACGCCGTGGGCCGGTACATCGACCTCTCAGGGGTTGAAGAGGAGCACCTCGACAAGGTCCTGCGCGTATACTACGCCCTGCGGAGGCTCACGTCGACCCATAAGGCGAACGCCGTGGTGATCGACTGCTTCCCCCTAATCCTCAAGTACAAGGTCACGCCGTGCCTGGCTGTTGCAATGCTGAACGCGGAGGGCGTGCCCACCGCCTGCGAGAACGACTACTACAGCCTCATCCCGCTCCACGCGAGCCTCGCCCTAACCGGCCACCCCGGGTGGGTGGCGAACCCGAGCGGCGTGACCAGCGACGGCCGCCTGAGGTTCGCCCACTGCACGATAGCGCCCAGCCTGGGGAGGAACTGCTTCCTAATGCCGCACTTCGAGTCGGGCAGGGGGTACGCGGTGGCGTGCGAGTACAAAGCCGGCGCAGTGCTCTTCGTCAGGGTCGACAGGGACATCAACGGGTTAACGGTCTACAGGGGCACAGTCGTCCGCTCAGGCATGCTGGAGCCGGGCTACTGCAGGACCCAGCTCGTCGTGGACACCGGGGCCCTGAAGCCGGAGGAGTTCATCGAGAACGCGACGGGGAACCACCACGTCTTCATCCCCTGGAGCGAGGGGTTAACCGAGGCGCTGAAGCACATGGCCTGGTGGCTGGGCTGGAGGGTAGACTTTAGAAACTAGAGACGCTGCCTCCCCCCGCCCCAGCCGGGGGCGCCCCCGGCTCCTTGGCTGCGCCCGGCTCGCTGGAATGGAGTAGCCGCGGGGACCTCTTCAGGGGCGGGGATCCCGCGGCGCCGCTGCATAGTGGATAAATTGCGCCCCACGGCATAGTCACAGGTGGGGTCTCCCGGGTTTGAGGGTTAACGACTTCATGAGGAGGGAGGGCCTCCTCACGGTCTCGCCGGACACGAGGGTCATCGACGCCGTGAAGGCCATGTATGAGAGGGGCGTTGGGAGCGTCCTCATCGTGGGGCCCGACGGCAGGCTTGAGGGGATATTCACCGAGAGGGACCTCGTCAGGCTCGTGGCTACCGGGGGCGACCTTGAGGGGAGGATCGGGGACTACATGACTAGGAACCCCGCGGTTGTGAGGCCCGAGGACCCGCTCCCCCTCGCCGCATCCAAGATGGTTGAGGGGGGCTTCAGGCACCTGCCGGTCGTGGATAATACTGGGAGGCTTGTGGGGCTGCTGAGCGACAAGGACGTGCTGAGGGCGATCCTCGCCAGTGGCGCCTGGCCCTAGCTTACTAGCTCGCCCGTGGATGCGTCGTAGACCCTGACCTTGTCGAGTCTGGGGTAGATGGTCACCTTCTCCCCGGCGCTGGCCGGGATCCCTCCGGGTATCTTGACTGTGACGACGTGGCTCCCCGTGTTGACGTGGAGTATAGTGTCCGACCCCAGCCTCTCGACGAAGTCTATGACTCCCTCCACAGCGGGCCCCCCGCCGGGTTGGAGGGTGAAGTGCTCCGGCCTGATGCCGACGAGCACCTCGGCCCCCTCCCCCGCCTTGAGGCTGGGCGGGGCGGGGAGCTTGAAGTCCCCCGCGTCCAGCACTAGCTCCCCGCCGGCGCGGCGCACGACAGCCTTCACCAGGTTCATCTGGGGCGAGCCGACGAACGTCGCCACGAACGTGTTGGCGGGGCGCTCGTAGACCTCCTCCGGGGTGCCCACCTGCATTATCCTCCCCTCGTTCATCACCGCCACCCTGTCCCCCATCGTCATCGCCTCGACCTGGTCGTGGGTCACGTAGATCGTGGTGACGCCCAGCCTCCTCTGCAACTTCTTCAGCTCGCTCCTCATCCTAACCCTGAGCACTGCGTCAAGGTTGCTGAGCGGCTCGTCCATGAGCATCACGTCGGGCTCCACCACTATCGCCCTCGCCACCGCCACCCTCTGCCTCTGCCCCCCGCTGAGCTGGCTCGGGTACCGGTCGAGGAGCTCCTCTATCCCGAGCAGCTCCGCAGCCCACTTGACGCGCCTCGCCACCTCGCTCTCCGGCACCTTCCTGATCCTCAGGGGGAAGGCGATGTTGTCGCGGACCTTCATGTGGGGCCATAGGGCGTAGCTCTGGAACACCATGGATACGTTCCTCTTCCTGGGGGGTAGGTGTGTCACGTCCCTCCCGCCGAAGAGGACCCGGCCCCTGTCCGGCTTCTCGAGGCCGGCGATTATCCTGAGCGTCGTCGTCTTCCCGCAGCCGCTGGGGCCGAGTATGACGGTGAACTCGCCGTCCCTGAACGTTAGGGTGACCCCGTTCACCGCGGCCGTCCTCCCGAACGTCTTGTAGACGCTCTCAAGCCTGACCTCTACCACCGCCGAGACACCCCGCGTCACTTCAGGGTTATACCCCACATGGTCACCAGGTACCTCCGGGCGGCGAAGACGAATATGAATGCTGGCACGAGCATCACGGCGACCGCCGCCATCTTGATCAGGTCGGTCGCGGCGGCGACCTGCGCCAGGACGAAGGCTGGGAGGGTCCTGTTGGTGAGCGTCAGCACCGAGGCCACGAAGACCTCGTTCCAGCTTAGGAGGAATGCGAACATCGCCGCCGCAGTGAGGCCGGGGAGGGCTATGGGCATCGTTATGTGGAGCACCACGCCCGCCCTCGTGAGGCCGAAGACGAGGCCAGCCTCCTCCACCTCCCTGGGGATCCCGGCGAATATGCTTGACGTTATCAGCACCACGAAGGGGAGGGCCATTGAGGTGTGGGCGAGGGCGACGCCGAGTAGGGTGTCGTTCAGCCCGATCCTGAGGTAGAGCACCGCGAGGGGGACGCCTATCGCTATCACGGGGAACATCCTCATACCCACTAGGAGGAGCTTGACTGCGTCCCTCCCCGGGAAGGCGTACCTCGCGATGGCGTACCCGGCGGGGAGGCCTATGGCGAAGCTCAATGCAACCGTCGCCAGCGCCACGACGACGCTGTTCACCGTCGCCTCCCCCGCGCCGAGGGCCATGAACCTCCTCAGCTGCTCCAGCGTGAACCTCGTGGGGACCACCTTGCCCTCGCTGTAGTACTCGCCGGGATCCGCGAACGCGTAGAGCATGGAGAGCGCGAGGGGGAGGAGCACCCACGAGACCGCCAGCGCGACGCCGGCGGCTTTGAGGATCCCGGCGAGGGCCTCCCTAGCCTCCGGGCTCAGGCCGGGCACTAGGCAGCCACCTCCAGGTGACCCGCCCTGAGGCTCCTGACGTAGACCACTCCCAGCGCCACGGAGATCGCGGCTATCACGAGGGCGTAAAGCGCAGCGGCCCCGGTGTGGTGGAGTATCGCCTGCTCGTAGTAGGCCTCCCCGGCTAGCACGGGTATGTCGCGGCCGGCGAGCACCCAGACGTCGGCGAACACCTGGAAGGCGAAGAGCGTCCTGATGATGAGCGCCGTCTCGAGGCTCGGCTTGAGGAGGGGGAGTATGATGTACCTGAGCTTCTGCAGGGCGGATGCCCCGAACACCTCGGCGGCCTCGAGCAGCTCGCCGCTCACGAGCTGGAGGCCGGCGAAGAGTATGACGAATACTATCGCGGTCGACCTCCACACCTCCGCCAGGACTATGGCGGTGAACTCCCTCCACAGGTACTCCCTCCCGAAGAACACCACGGGCTCGCTGATCACACCCAGGCTGAGGAGGAGCCTGTTGAGGAAGCCCCCCTCCGCGAGCATCACGTACCAGATGAGCCCCGCCGCGAGGTCGCTGATGGCGAGCGGGAGGACTATGATGTAGATAGCGGCGTCCCTCCCCCTAAACCTCCTGGAGAGCAGGAGGGCCAGGCCTATCGCCAGGGCGACCTCTATGGGTATCACTACCCCCGCGAGGAGCACCGTGTACTTGAGGGCGTCCCAGAACTTGGAGTGGACGCTGTGGAGCAGGTAGTCCACCCACTCCAGCGTGAAGCCGCCCCCCTCGCCGGTGAAGGCGAGCCTCACGCCCTCCACCAGCGGGTAGCCCACGAAGAACGCCATGTACGCCAGGGAGGGCGCTATGAGGATGTAGGGCAGAAGCCTCTCCCCACCCTTACCCAAAGACCATTCCCCCGGGCTCCAAGCGCCATCCCGGAGACGCTAAAAAGACGAGGTTAAGGAGGGCTTGGGGCGCCGCGGCTGCGCTCCACCCGCCCCGGCGTCAGGCGTCGGGGGGCGGCAGGGGCGCCCCGGTCTCCTGGAAGAGGCTCTGCAGCTGCTGAGCGAGCCCAGGCAGCACCTCCCGTGGGTCCTTGCCGTTCAGCACTATCTGCTCGAACGCGGTGAGGTAGACCTGCTTGAAGTCGCCTCCCTTAGCGCCGAGGCTGGGTATCATGGCCACTAGGGCGTCGGGTGCGCTGACCTGCTTGGAGACTCCGCTGACGAGCACCCTGAGGGGGCCGCTGGGCACCGCGCCCTCGGCCTCCTTGACGGTGGGGAAGAAGCCCACCTTCTCGAGCAGCTTCGCCTGCACCTCGGGCCTGGTGAGGTACTCTATCAGCTTCCACGCCTCCTCCTGGTGGGGGGCGTTCTTCGGGATGGCGAGGCCGGCGACTACGAGTATGAAGGCCCTGCCCTTCGGACCCTTAGGCACGGGCACCACGACGAACTGGTCGGGCTTCTGCACTATCGCATCCTTGATTCTGGCGGTGTGGTCCCAGGCTATCCACACCTCGCCCCTCAGGAGCGGGTCGGCCATGGCGTCCCACGTGGTGCTGGCGGGGTTCACGTACCTCCAGAGCTCCTTGAGGTAGCTCCACATCTCAACGGCCTCGGGGCTGTCGAACTTCTTCACCTGCGCCCCGGTGAAGGCGGGGTAGAGGTAGCCGTGGAGGAACCTGACGAACAGCCCGTGGGGGCCAGCGGGGAAGCCGAGCTTGGGGCTGCCCGTGGCCTCGTAGAGGTTCCTCGCCCACTCGAGGAGGGCGTCGTAGGTCCACTTATCGCTGCCCTGGATCACGTCCTGCTCCGTCAGCCCCTCCGGGAGGTACTTGAAGGCCTCCTTGTTGACCACCATGACGTAGGTGGCGGTCATCCAGGGGACGTAGGCCTTGATCCCGTGGAGGTGGGAGTACCTCTCAAGCGTCTCCGGGAACGTGCGGCCCTCGAGGGAGCCGAACTTGCTTAGGTCCTCCAGCCACCCCTTGGAGGCGAAGAGGTCCAAGCCGCCGTGGAGGTCGCCGATCAAGTCAATAGTGACTTTACCGGCCTCCATCTCGGCCTCGAGCCTCGTCGCCAAGTCGCTGTACGAGATGGCGACGAACTCGACGTTAATCCCCGTCTCCTGCGTGAAGCCAGGCAGCAGCTCCTGCTTGACGAACGCCTGCTCCTCCGGTGGGTTAAGCTGGGTTGAAGCCCACACAAGCGTCGCCGGGCGCCCGCCCACGTAGAGCAGGATCCCGGCCACCAGGACCACGACTAGCAGGACGCCCGCTATGACCATAGTCCTCGAAGCCATCCCTGCAAGCACCCCCAGACGTCGCATCAGTCAATATAAAATTAATTAAAGTTATTTTGCCCTATAAAACCGTTTTTGATTGCATCGGGCGATGAGCCCCCGCGGGTTGCCGGGGACGACTTGGAGGCCCGGCGGCGTGGGGCGGAAGGTTTATAGAGCCGGGCCCGGACCCTTGAGCTAACCGGCTGAGGCTGAGGGCCCGTAGCTCAGCCAGGACAGAGCGCCGGCCTCCTAACCATGCGGGGCTCGGCTCGCCCCGGCTGGGGGGCGAGCCGGTGGTCGGGGGTTCAAATCCCCCCGGGCCCGCCACCCTCCTCGCCGGAAGGATAACCGTTATCGTTAAACCCGCCCGGGGCCCAGTCCACGTTTACCGGGCGGCTCTGAGGGTTGGCTAGCATAGCCGTCCTGGGCCTCGGGAGGATAGGCCTCAGGCTCGCGTGGGAGCTCAAGAGCCTGGGCCACGAGGTTATAGGGGTCGACGCGAGCTCGCACGCGGCTGACAGGGCTGAGAGGCTCCTGGGCATCAGGGTTGAGGTGGCGGACGCCACCGCCCCCGACGGGTTGAGGGTCGCCCTCAGGGGGGTGGACCTCGCAGCGGTAGCCCTGCCGGGGGGCGTGGGGCACAGGGCCCTCCTGGGCCTGGTCAGGCTCGGCGTGGACGCGGTTGATGTCAGCTTCTCGCCCGTGGACCCCTACGAGGCTGTGGACCCCCTCGCCAGGCGGGTGGGGGCCACGGTCGTGGTGGACGCCGGCGTGGCGCCCGGGCTCTCGAACATGCTCGCCGGCATGCTGGTGCGCGCGGTCAACGCTAGGGGGGCGAGGATCCTGGTCGGCGGGGTGAGCGAGGACCCCAGCGTGCCCCTCGGCCTCTCCGCGGCGTGGAACACCGAGGACCTGCTGGAGGAGTACCTCAGGAAGGCGAGGCTCGTGAGGAACGGGAGGCTGGAGGCCGTGGACCCCCTGGAGCACGTGGCCCTGGTCAACGTGCCCGGGGTTGGCTTGATGGAGGCGATACCAACCGATGGCCTGAGGACGATGCTCAGGAACCTCTCGGGCCTCGAGGAGCTGGCGGAGTACACCCTCCGCTGGCCTGGCCACAGCAGGGTGATAAGGGAGCTCAAGATGATAGGCCTCCTGGACGACGCGCCAGCCATAGTCGAGGGCGCCTCCGTCTCCCCGAGGAAGCTCCTGGCGAAGCTCCTAGCCTCAAGGCTCCCAAGCCGCGGCGACATAGTCATACTCATAGCCGAGGCCTGGGGGGAGGGCTGGGCGGGCCTCAAAGCGGTGGCGAGGCACACGGGCCCCTGGTCGGCGATGTCCATAGCGACCGCGGCGTTCCAGGCGGCGGTCACGGACCTCCTCGCCCACGGCAGGGTGGAGGGGCCGGGAGTAGTGGCCCCCGAGCAGCTAGCCCAGGACGAGAAAGCGGCCGGGAGGATCCTCCAACACCTAGCCGCCCGGGGCGTCAAGGTAGAGAAGCTTACAGAGCCACCCAAATTCACCCGGCAACAGTGGCAAACGCAAACCCGCCGCTGAAACGCTCAGGCCCACGCGGAGCCCTAGGAGAGGAGAGCCCAGTCCCCAGTCTAGAGTTGCATCATTAAAGATAGAATTGGAACTAGGATGGAATTAGATGGCGTCCTTGAATGGTGTCCTTAAATGGTGTCTCCGCGGATGCAGAGGTAGGATGGCGTGGTTAGAGGTATATCTTGATCTTCCTGGTGGCGATGATCCTCCGCTCCTCCCCGTTCTCGAGTATGTACTTCCTCACAGCTCTCCTAATCAACTCGCTCTTTGTTACCCCTCTGCTCCTGGCTATTCTCTCGAGCATCTCGAATAGATCATCTTCCACTTTGAAGCTTACGACTTTCATTGCATTCACCTCGTCGTGAGCCTCCATAGGGGGTTCATGGCTGGGCTTGTGCGTAAAAGACTTGTGGTGTGCGGATTTCAGTCTTCCTCATGTAGGGGTTGTCTCGAATCTTGGGATTAGGGGCGGAAGATTTAATAGGGTGCCTTTAGTCTTTCTCTTTTTGGGAGTGTACTGGCGCGTGGGGTGGCTGTAGCCGTGCCGACTGTTCACGTCTCCCTGCCCGACTCTGTGTATAGGGAGCTGAAGAGAAGGGCGGGTGAGCTTGGTATTCAGGTCACCGACCTCATCAGGATCTACATTAAGGAGGCGCTTGAGGGCGCTTGCGGGAGGGGGTCTTCTAGCGAGGAGGCTTTCGGCGAGCTTGCACGGAGGGTTGACGAGCTGGAGAGGAGGGTTAAGGCTGAGATTGTGAGGCTCAGGGGTAAGCAGAGGGAGCTCGAGGAGCTCTTCCAGTACGTTCTTGAGAGGATGGAGATGATTGAGGACATGATTGAGGCGAGGGCCCGCGGCGGCGCGGCCGTGGTCGGGGAGAGCGAGGGTTAGCCCCCGCAGCCTGGGGGCGGCTGGCAGCCGTGCCTGCGGAGCCTCTCGGCGCCCCGGCGGCGCAGCTCGACTAGGTCTATGGACTCGCGGGACTCGGCCTGGCCGGTTTCGAGTAGCCTGTTAACGTCTAGCTCCAGGTCTAGCTCTGTGTAGATGCAGGCCCTGTTGAGGGCCTCCCGCGCCTGTGCTATGCTCCTCGTGCCCTCGACTAGCCGGGGGAGTGGCGTGAGGTCCACGGCTACCCCGGCGTCGAGGAGGTACGTGGCTGCCATTGAGGGGTCCACTGTGACCCTGCGCGTGCCGCCCCTGATCGTCCTGACCCCGTACTCCCCCTTGAAGGCTAGGTAGGGGATCCTGCTCGCCTCGCTGTAGACGTGCTCCATGACCCTGTCCAGGACCTCCACTTCCTCCCGGTTGAGGCCGTAGACGCCTATCAAGCCGCCCCTAGCCGCTGCCTCCGCTATCCTCGCGAGGACCAGGTCCCTCGGGAGCTCCCCGTCGGCGCCGGGGGCATGGATGGCTAGGAAGCCTGGGATCCCGCTGGAGGCTAGGCCTGAGAGGCTCACCGCGTCCGCGAGCGGGCTCCAAAGCGTCTCCTCGCACCCCCGGGCTAGCGAGTCGCCGCCCACGTCCACCGCTATCGCCGCCTCGACGCCCAGCGCCTCCGAGGCCGACCTGAGGGCCTCGGCGACGCCCACAGCCCCCTTGCCCACGTCGATCGCGAGCGCTTTAACCCCGAGGACCCCGGCCACCCTGGCGAGCTGCGGCTTAACCTCCCTCCCAAGCCTCAGGGCGAACGTGTCGCCCGTGACTAGCGCCGCGCTCCACCCGATGGGCTCGGCGTTGACGAGCTCCTCCAGCCTCACCGGCCCCGGCGCGGGGTCGACCACGAACCTCTCCCACACAATGCTCCCCAGCAGGGGCTCGGCGCCGAGCCTCCTCAGCTTGAGGTACAAGTGGACCGCGCCCGCCGCGTCGCCGCCGCCCCCGGCGCCGAAGACGAGCACCCGCCTGTAGGTCGAGGCGATCTCCTCAAGGCTGCGAGGCCTACCCAACCCAGCCCGCCCCATACAACGGCTACGCGAGACGGGCCCCCCGGGAGGGGCTTAAAGCCGGCCTCCACAGGCACGTGGAGGGTTAACCGGTAAGCCCCGCAATAAAACAGTCTTCCCGCTCAACCGGAAGACTAGCACGCCCCCACGGGCCTCCAGGACAAGCCTGCCACGAGCCCCGGGGCCGCTGCTGCGGCGACCCCGCTGCGGCCCAGCGTCCGCCCAACGGGGAGCCGGCGCCTGGGGCGCCAGGTAGCCCCCCTCCACCGCCGTTGCTTGAGGGTACTCCGGCGCCACGCTGGCTGGGCCGCCTTGCCTTAGCGAGGGGAGGGGTGTTAGGGCGTAAAATGATGGAGAGGGCCTATTTGAGCTTCACTACTCTCCTGTAAACGCCTCTCTTTACTAGTTCTTGGAACTCTTTCTCCTCCAAGATTTTAAGATCTATCGGTACATCGTCTTCTAGGCCTAGCTCTCTAGCCCTCCTCTTCACGCTCAATACTGTGTCGATGCTTTTCAGGCCCGGATCATTCACGGTTATAACTACGTCTATATCGCTAAGGACGGTTATTCGGCCCTCAGCTACTCCGCCTACAACGTAGACGTGGAGGCATTCATTGCCCAATACATCCTTGCATGCCTCGGTGATGAAGCCCACGTGCCTCCTCCAGTTCTTCAGAATGCTGTACCTTTCAAGGGCGTGCCTAGCCCATCCTCCTCTCAACCTCCATCAGCACCTCCAGAGCTTTTTCAGCGGTCTCCACGCATAGCCTCCCCTGTTTCTCGCCATATGTGAGCATGCCGTACCTAGCCATAGTATAGCTCTCCTCAAGTATGTCAAGGTAATCCCTATAATCCGAGACGAACCTACCTATGAGTACGGCCACATCATCCCTCCCAGCATCCATGAAGAGGTTCCTCAGCCTAGCCAGTAACGTTTTGGATCCATGAATCCTGGGGGTTTCACCGAAATACTTGTACAGGAGAGCCTTCACAGCGAGCTGCACGGCTTGCTCGGAGTTAAAGCATGCTCCATCATAGTCACCTTCGTCGAGATCCCGCTTGGCCCGGATAAGGAATCGCCTAGCACGATGCCACAAGAGTCTATAATACTCTCCACTCACCACTCCACACCGTAATACCTGTCGAGCGAGATTGCATTATACAATACAACCACTTAATTATTTCAACAATTCAGCCATACTGGTGCATACGTGGGGAGGCCCTCCATAAAGTCCGCACTTGGAGGGCCATGCAGCGGGTTGGGGCACGCCTCGCGCTTCCTCAGCTTGGAGGACCTCATGCTCCCTGGGCTTGGAGGGCGTTACGCAGGGATCCCGGTACCTACTACGTTCTCCTGGCAAATGGTCTTGACACTCTTAGAGCCTATGAGATTGAGAAGATGGCAGGTGCTCGTAGCGAGCGTTGACGAGAGACTACCCCCTATAGGATAGACGCCTACATACCCGTCGGAGGCGCCCCGTGGAGGAGGCCAACCCTGGGCAAGGTCAGGAGGGCCGTCGAGCGCGCTAGGGAGTGCTTGAGGAGCGTCTCCTACCTCTCCGGGGGCGGGAGGGCGATGGGGAGGGTTGCGAGCCTGCACTCCCAAGGCCCCGCCCTGCGGTGGGGGCTCGCGTGTGAACCTGAGGCGTCTAGGAGTACACGCCGCCGCAGGGCTTAGGGATGGAAGGCGTTGACTGGGCTCCTTTAATCCACGCCGAGGCCGAGTAGGTCTAGGAGGCCCACGACTGCGATGGTGTAGGCGGTGCCGGTTGCGAGGCTGACGATGATCGATCTCCTCGTGAGCCTCCCCTCGTAGGCCACGCTCCCCCCGAGGGCTACCATCACGAGGCCTGCTACGTTGGTGAACCAGTAGGCGGCAGCGAAGCCTATCCTCATGTCGAGGCCTGTGAGGGCGTGGAGGGCGCCCGCAATGGCTAGGCTGATGGGGATGTTAACCACGGCGTCGTTCCACCAGCTCAGCGGGCTCAGTATGTACCCGATGAAGGCTATCACCGCGGAGGCGCCTCTAACCGCGAGCCTCAACCCGCCGCGGCCGGGCCTCGACGCCGCCGACCTAGCCATGACTCAGCCACCCCCTCGCAAGCGCCCTGGTAGCGTGGCTGGGCGCCTGGAGGACTTAATCACTAGGCCGGAAGGGGGGGAGTGGAGGGGGTCCAGGGCTTCACCCGCGCCTCGAGGCGGGAAGCCGGGCCGCGGCGTAGAGCAGGCCGCCCGCCGCGGCGAGCGCGGAGGCCGCGAGCGCCGCCCAGAGGCTAGCGGACACCAGGCCGGCGGCGGTCGCGGCCGCCTTCCAGTGGGGGTAGGTCCTCACCTCCAGGCTCCTCCTGCCCATGAGCCCGATGTACTCGCCGGCGAGCCTCGCGGGCCCCGTGAGGGTGGAGGCGTAGACGTAGGCGGCGGCGAGGGAGGCCGCGGCGACTGCGAGGGCTGCCAGGGCCGCCCTCCGGCTGCCCCGCGTGAAGGCCGCCGCCGCGCCGAGCGTCGAGGCGAGGGCCAGCACCACGGGGTGGAGTAGCTGCACCGCCTCCAGGCCCGCGGCGACGCCCCTCGAGTTGAGCTTCAGCTCCCCGACCTCCCCTGCCAGCTCGGCCACGCCCGACCTGAGGGCCTCCACGTCCCCGGGGCTGGCGCCGCGGTCGGCGAGCTCCCCGGCCATCGAGGCGAGGCTGAGGGCCTTCGAGGCCAGGGGGTCGGGGAGGTACTCGGCTACCCCCCTGAGGGTCTCGGCGACGCCCTCCAGGGCGCTCTTCACCGTGTCGCCCGACGCCCTCCCCTCGGCCATGAGCTTCTCGAGGCTGCCCAGCCTCGCCGCGGCCTCCTCCAGCCTCGGCGCCGCGAGCCCCTTCGCCGCGAAAGCCGGGTCCGTCAGGGCCCTCAGCCCCCGGGCCCCGATGGTCTCCTTAACCCCGAGGTTGACGCTAGTGAGCCAGGAGAGCCCCGCCGTCGAGGCGTCGAGGGGGTAGGCGCCCATGTAGACGCCTGCAGCGACGAGTAGGCCCCCGGCCAGGGCGACGGCAGCGGCCTGCCTCGCGAGGCGCCCGGGCAGGGCTCCGGCAGCGGCGACCAGGAGCCCGCCCGCGAGCGCGGCGAGCGGCGCCAGGTAGGGCCCGGAGTAGGCGGGGCTGGACCGGGCGAGCGCGGCCTCCATCAACGCCACGAGCAGGCCCCAGGCGAGGAGGAAGCGGTGCAGCCCCCTGCCCCTGCCGCTCCTCGCCGCGAGGGCGGCGGCCGGGAGGAGCACCCCGGTGAGGGCGGCGGCGAGGGCGGAGAGGCCCGTGGCGGAGGCGTAGCGCCTCAACGCTAGGGCGGCCGCGGCGGGGCTCAACGCCTCGGAGCCTCCGCGGGCGGCCACGGCTATAGTGGCGTTCCCGAGGCCCTCAACGCTCCCCGCCAGCAGCTTGAGGAGCCCTGCGACGTAGGCCTGGGCCGTGGAGGCGAGGATGGAGGCGAAGAGCATCAACGCGGAGGCGGCGACTGCGAGGCCGGCCGACAGCGCCGCCAGCCTATCACGCCGGGTCGACTCGAACCCCAACCACGCGGCACCCCTTCCAACGCGGACGCTAGACTCCACACACGCCAGGGCATGGGCTAGGATGTTAAAAGCGCCGGGGCCGGGGAGGGCCTAGCCTCGCCCCGGAGGAGAGGAGGGGATCCCGGGGGGCTAGATGGCTTCGAGCTCCTCTATAAGCTCCGGGGGGAGGCGCCAGCCGAGGGATCCCAGTATCTCGTGGAGGTGACTCCTATTCTCGGTCTTGGGTATCGCCACCACCCGCGGCCTCGAGATGAGGTAGTTGAGGGCCACCTGCACCGGGGTCCTGCCGGCGGCCTCGGCGACCCTCCTCACGGTTGGGTGGCGCGCGACCTCGCCCCTCTCGAGGGGGGTGTAGGCCTGTATCGTCACCCCCTCCCTGATGGCCAGGTCCAGGAGCCCCGTGCGCTCCGGCTCCTTGTGGAGGACGCTGTAGTGCACCTGGTCAACCACCACCTCCGCGCTCCTCGTTGCGGTGAGCGCCTCCTCAAGCTCGCCCGTGTCGTAGTTGCTCACTCCGATGTAGCGGGCTAGGCCCTTCTCGTAGGCCGCCTTCTCCAGAATCCTCACCTGCTCCCCGGCGGAGAGCTTCGGGTTCCTCCAGTGCACGAGGACCAGGTCCACCTCCCGGACCCCGAGGCGGGCGAGGCTTGCCCGGACGGCCTTCTCCACGGTGTACTCGTCGGTGAACCTGTAGGGGAGCACCTTGGTGGTGACGAAGACCCTGTCCCGGCCGACCCTCCTGATAACCCTCCCCACCACCTCCTCCGCGGAGCCGTTCCCGTACATCTCAGCTGTGTCGATGAGGTTCACGAGCCCCGACTCCACCGCCTCAACCATGACGTCCTCCGCAGCCTTCGGGTCCCTTATCGCCCACGTCCCGAGGCCTATAGCCGAGACCCTGTCCGAGCCGATGAGCTTCCAGTCCGACGAGTCCACGGGGTACCTGGGCAACGCTAGACACCCCTAGCCCCGTCCGGGTCCGGGGCCGGAGTTAACGGCGAGTATATACCTAAAGACCCACCCCCAACCCTCGCGGAGGAGGCCGCGGGGCCGCTCTTGTAGCCCTGCGGGTGGGGTGTGCCTCTGCCTTGGACTCGTGCCCCGGCCTCAGGCGGTGGGACGGCTCCGGCGCCGTGAGGGTCGAGGATATTAGGGCCTGGGAGGTTAACGGGGTCTGGCTCGGCGTCCCCCTCCTCCTGTTGATGGAGAACGCTGGGAGGGCGGTCGCCGACCTGGTTGAGTGCAAGCTCGGCGGCGTTGAGGGCAGGCGCGTCGTGGTCTACGCCGGGAGGGGCGGGAACGGCGGCGACGCCCTGGTGGCCGCCAGGCACCTCGCCGCCCGGGGTGCAAGGGTCGAGGTTGTCCTCGCCTACGACCCGAGGCTCGTCGAGCACGGGGACGCCAGGGTGAACCTCGAGGCCCTGCTGAGGAGCGGGTACGCCAGGGTTAGGGTGTACCGCGGCGGCCGCCCCGAGCCGCCGAGCGCTGACGCAGTGGTGGACGGCCTCCTGGGCGTCGGCGTTAGGGGGAGGCTCCGGGAGCCCGTGGCGACGCTTGCAGCGGAGGTCAACGCCGCCGGGGGGCTGAAGGTCGCCGTCGACGTGCCCACCGGGGTCGACCCCGACACCGGGGAGGCGGTGGAGGGGGCGGTGGTTGCGGACGCGACGGTCACGATGCACAGGGCGAAGAGGGGCCTGGCGAGGGCTTCGAGGCACGCGGGGGAGGTGTGGGTCGCCGAGATAGGCCTCCCGCCCGCCGCGGAGGAGCTCGCCGGCCCCGGGGACGTGGCTGCGAGGATCCCCGCGAAGCCGAGGGACGCCCACAAGGGGGTGGGGGGCAGGGTCCTAGTCGTGGGGGGTAGCAGGGGCTACTACGGCGCCCCCGCCCTCGCGGCGACCGCAGCCCTCACCGTGGGGGCTGACCTAGCCTTCGTAGCCGGCCCAGGCGGCTCGGCGCAGGCCGCGGCCTCTTGGAACCCGAACCTCATCCCGAGGCCCCTCGAGGGCGGCGAGCTCGGCCCGGGCCACGTCGACGAGGTGGCGGCGCTCGCCGGGAGGGCTCACGCCGTCGTCGTCGGCCCGGGGCTCGGGGCGTCGGGCAGGGTCTTCGAGGCCGTGGCGGGGCTCCTCGAGAGGCTCAGGGGCAAGCCGGTGGTGATCGACGCGGACGCGTTGAAGGCGGTCGCCGAGCTGGGGTTGAAGCTGTGGCCTGAGGCGGTGCTCACGCCCCACAGGGGCGAGGCGAGGATGCTCCTCGACGGCGACGGGAGCGTGGAGCACGTGAGGGCGATTGCGGGGGAGTACAACGCCACCGTCCTCAGGAAGGGGCCCGAGGACGTGGTCTGCGCCCCCAACGGGGGGTGCAGGGTGAACAGGACGGGCACGCCCGCGATGAGCGTGGGCGGCACGGGGGACGTGCTCGCGGGCGTGACTGCGGCCTTCCTGGCGAGGAGGGCGAGCCTCGCCGGCGACCCGGACCCGCTCAACGCCGCGGCCGCGGCGGCGTGGCTCACCGGGAGGGCGGGCGAGATAGCCGCAGGAAGCCACGGCCTGCTCACCGCGACCCGGCTGATAGAAAGCCTGCCCCAGGCGTACATCGAGGCTTTGAGGCTCGCAGGCTCAGCCTAACGCGGGGGCGAGCGGCTTGGAGGAGGGAGGCGTTGAGAGGGTTGTGAGGGACCTCCTATCCAGGCGGGATCCCCACGGCTACTACGTGATACCCGCCAAGGCCGAAGCCGAGGAGGTGGTCAGGCAGCTCGGCGTCCCCGGGGTCCTCCTAGAGCCGGCGGGCGACACGGTCTACGTCAAGGTCAGGTCGAGGAGCGGGGCCGCGAGGATAGCCAGGAGGCTCGCCAAGCTCGGACTGCTAGCCCTAGAGGAGGAGGGGGAGGAGTAGCCCCCCGGGATCCCCTGCTGGAGGGCGGCCGCCGTGGGGGGACTCGAGGGCCTCGACAGGCTCCGGGGGGCGCTAGCGAGGGTAGCGGGTGAAACCGTCCGGGGGGCCTCGTGGAGCGCTAGGGTCGCCGCGGAGGCGCTGCTAGCCGACGTCGAGGGCGGGGGGAGGCCCTGCAGGGACCCCGAGGCGGTGGCCTCGGCGGTCGAGGCGGCTAACCCTAGCATGGCCAGCCTCTACAACCTCGCCCTCCTCATCCGGGAGGCCTGCGCCTCCGGCGGTGACGAGGCCCTCGCCCGGGCGGTGGGGAGGCTGCTCGAGTACATGGAGTGGGCCCGGGGGAGGCTGAGGGCCGCCGCTGCCGGAGCAATCCCGGAGGGGGCCACGGTGGCGGCCTTCAGCTACAGCAGCAGCGTGGAGGATGCTATCCTAGAGGCCCGGGGGAGGGTGGTGGGGGTGGTGGTCTTCGAGTCCAGGCCGGGCGGTGAGGGGGTGCACCTTGCGAGGCGCCTCAGGCGGGCCGGGATCCCGGTGGAGCTGGCCCCCGACGCCTTGATGCTCGACCGCCTCAGCGGCGTGGATGTTGCAATGGTTGGAGCTGACACCGTCACCCGGGACGGTTGCCTGGTCAACAAGGCTGGGACGAGGCTCCTCGCCCTGGCCGCGAGGGAGGCCGGGATCCCCCTCGTGGCGGTGTTCGAATCCTACAAGATCCACCCCCACGCCCGCTGCGGCGGCGTGAGGATAGCGAGGAGGACCTACGAGATCGAGGGGTGGGGGCCGGTGGAGCTGCCGGTGTTCGACGAGACCCCACCCAGCCTGCTCGGGAAGGCGGCGACCGAGTGGGGCCTCCACCCCTGGAGCCCCGGCCTCCCGGGGGAGCTACACTCCAGGATGGTGGAGTGGATCCTGGGGCGCCGGCCGGGATCCTAGGCCTCCCTGACCCCCTTCGGCGGGCTCCTCGGCGCCGTGATCTCGGCCGCCTCTACCTCGAGGAAGTCCCTGAAGTCCTCCCCCACGTTGGGGGCTATAATGTAGACGGCCCTGTCGACGTAGTCCTCCACCCTGCCCCCCTCACCCTCTATGAAGGAGTTATCGTAGCTCACCAGGAACACGGTGACGTAGACGTAGCCGTCCCTCCCAACCTCAACCCCCTCCATGCCGGCGACGGATCTAACGTCGACCTCGTCAGGGCTCAGCCTACGCCTGTCCCTGAGCACGAGGAAGTCGCTCCTCCTGACATCCCACTTCTCCATCGCCAGCCTCGCGTACTCCCTCACAGCATCGTAGAGCCCCCTATCCTCCACCACCGACTCCACGATCCCGCCTTCAACGGCGTGAACCACGACCACGCCTCCAGGCACTCCCAGACCACCCGCCACGAGCCAGGGGGCGCCGGGCACGAGGCGGGTTTAATTATGGATTCAATAAAGAGTTTAACAGGGCCTTAGCGCCACACGAGCCCACCGCCCGGGGCCCGGGGGGTGGGGGCGGGCGCCGGTCTCCCCCGGGCCCTCCTGGGGGCTTGCTGTAGGGGGGAGAGGGCGCCCGGCCTTTGGAGGCTCTCAGGGCTAGCACGGGTGAGGTGCTTAGGACTTACGGGTTCCACTTCGAGGTCTACGAGGAGCCTGGCTCGGAGCCCCCGCTTTCGGGGCTGGCGTTCGAGAGCGTCCACCCCGGCTTCTCGGGGACGCACCTGAGGGGGGCCCGGCTGTACGTGCACCAGGAGAGGGTCTACAGGGCGCTCCTGGACGGGTTCAACGTCGTCCTCTCGGGGGAGCCCGGGTCGGGTAAGACCGAGGCCTGGGTCGCCGCCGTGGCTGCCTGGGTCAGGATGGGCGTGAGGCCGAGGGTCCTCGTGGTCTACCCCTCGCTCCGGGGCGCGGCGAGCAAGTACTACAGGCTCTACGCCTACTCCGAGAGCCTCGGGTTCAACATGTACAGCGTGCTCGAGGAGGTCGCGCTGGAGGAGGGCGTGGTGACGAGGAGGAGCGTCGTGGACGCCGACGTGCTAGTGGTGAAGGCGAGGATACTGCTGGAGGAGTTCAAGAGGCACCTGGCGAAGCCCGGGTCGAGCGTGCTCTCGCCGGCCTTCGACTCCGTGAGGCTCCTCGTGCTGGACGAGCTGCACCGCTACGAGCCCCGCTCCATAGCCCTGCTCCTCGGCGTGGCCGAGCTGCTGGCGGCGGCGCGTGGGGGGGAGCTTCAGGTAGCGGTGCTGTCACCCCTCCTCTCCAACCCCGGCGAGCTGGCCTCCCACCTGGAGGGGGTCACCGGCAGGCCCTCGCTCGCCGTGGAGGCGGCGCCGCGGAGGCCGGCGAACACCGTCTACATAATCGTGGGCAAGACCCTGGAGGAGGCGAGGCGGGTGGCCCTCGAGGCCCTCGAGGGCCTCGAGTGCGTCCCGGGGGACGTCGCAGAGGCAGCCCGCGACCCGGGCCGGTTCAGGGAGGAGGCCTACAAGGTCGTGGCCTACCTGAGGTCCAGGGGGGCCAGGGCCCCCCGCGTCGCCCCCCAGCCTCGACGAGGTCGTGGACCTCCTCGAGTGGTACGCCAGGGACAGGGTCGACCCCCCCGGCGGCACGCTGGTGGTGACGAGGACCGCGTGGGCGGCGAAGACTCTGGCTAGGCTGCTCTGGAGGAGGTTCGAGCGCGGCGAGGGCTGGGCCCGGGCCGACGCCAGGCACAGGCTGGCCGGCATGGACCCCCGCGAGCGCGGGGGGGCGGAGGCGACGCTGGAGCGCGGCGGGACCGCCGTCCTGGCGGTGCCGGCCAGCGTGCTCCGCGAGCTGGACTTCAAGTTCACCAACACCGTTAGAACGGTCTACTTCGGCCTCCCCGAGGATCCCAGGGACGTCGCCGAGGCCGAGTGGAGGAAGAGGATGGACCCCAGGGTGCGCCGGGCCGAGACGGTGGTCATACCGTTCGGGGAGCTGGACCTGGACACCCTCGCGCGGGGCCTGCGGGTGGTGAGGGAGCTCCTCTCCGCGGAGCCCGAGAGGCTCGAGGTCAACCCCAGCAACCACTACAAGGCCCTCTTCACCGGCGCCGCGAAGCTCCTGAGCCCCCTACTCAAGGGGGTCAGGCTCACCCGCCTGGAGGAGGAGGCCCTCGAGGCCGCCGGAGTCCTGGGAGCCGGGGGGGCGAGGCACACCGCGCTCAAGAGGCTCTGGACCAGGCTGCACTTCTACAGCTACGAGCTCATCGACAGCTCGAGGAGGCTGTTCAAGCTGCCCGGCGTCCGGGAAATGCGGGGGGCCGGCGAGGCGCCGGTGAGGAGGGTCGCCGAGGAGCTGCAGCCGGGCTGCATCGACCGCGTCGACGCCACCGTCGTGGCGGCGCTGAGGGGTAGGAGGAGCGGGGCGTACACGGAGGTCGTGGAGTACAGCCTGGAGGAGGCGTTCACCAGCGAGGCGCCCCCCTGGCTCGCGGGGGCGGTGAGGGCCTACAGGGCGACCAGGAGGAGCCTCGGCGGCGACCCGGACCCGTGGCGGGACCTCGAGGAGGGGCTGCTGGAGGCCAGGGTGGAGCTGGAGGCCAGGGTCCCCAGGAGGGGCTTCGGCCTCGCAGAGGCGGCGCCCGTCGAGTGCGTCTGGCTCGTCTACAGCAGGACCCCCTCCACCGTCACGGGGAGGGACGGGGCGACGAGGCCGAGGAGGCGAGTGCTCACCGTGAAGCCTGGGGCCCGCCTGCTCGGGAGCTGGAGGGACTACACCTATGGCCTCGCAGCCGAGGGGCTCCACGGCCACCCGGAGGCCCCCGCGAGGCTGGGCCTCGCCGTGCTCATGCTCTACCTCAGGCGAGTCCACGGCGTCCCCCTGGGCGCGGTCAGGCTCTGCCTCCACGCCCTGGGGGAGAAGAGGCTCCTAACCGCCTACGAGCCCTCCGCGGCCGGCCTGATCGGGAGGCTGGACTGGGCCTCCATAGCCCGGGGGGTCTCGGGGTTCAGGCCCTCCAGCCTCGACGAGGCCCTACTCGCCCGCGTCGACCGGGAGGCCTACGCTGCCCTGGAGTCCCTGGGCTTCGACTGGGGCCCCGGCCTGGAGGAGGCCAGAGCCGCCGCCCTCCTCGTGGCGTCGAGCCTGGAGGCGTCGAGGAGGCTGGCGAGGCTGAAGCCATCCCTCCCGAGGCCCTCGAGGAGCCACGGGATAGCGGGCATCGCGGTAGTAGCCCACCCGGTCGAGGCGAGGGGGCTGGGGAGGCTGGTGCTCGCGGGCCTCGCCTACTACGACGGCTCAACCTCCCGCGCCGCCGTCAGCCTCGTCGACCCGCGCCGCGGAGCGCCCCCCAGGAGGCTCGTGGACCTCGAGGCCTGGACCCTGGCGAGGGTCGAGTACGGGGGCCTCACGCTCGCAACCCTCGACCCCCGCGTCGACTCCGCCGAGCTCGCGAGGGCGGGGCTCAGGCTGCTCGCCCGCCTCGCCGAGTCGAGGGCGATGAGCGCGTCCAAGGCGCTCGCCGAAGCCCTTGGGGTGCCCTACGCCGACCCCGCGTGGCTTGAGGGCCTCGTTGACGTGGGCGGAGCCGGGCCCGTGAGGGCGGTCACAATCCAGGGCCTCGCCAGGACGCTCAGGCGGAGCCCCCTGAGCCCGGAGAGCCTGAAGTACAGGATCCCCGGCAAGCTGGAGGAGTACCTGAGGAACCTGGCCAGGCTAACGTACCTAGCCGCCCTCCTCGCCAGGCTAACGCGGGAGGGGGCAGAGGCGTGACCCCACATTGCTACGTAGTGGCTCGTGCACCGGGGCAGGCCTACCCGGCCCCCGCCTCCTTGCCCCCGGCCTCCTGCCCGGCCTTCTCCTGCTCCTGCTCGAGCTTCTTCAGCTCCTCCTCGACCTCCTTCTCGATCTCCTCGATGGGCTTGGGGGGAGGCGTGGTGGCGAGCGTGTAGCCGATCCACGCCAGGATCCCGGCGGCGATGCCCACTAGGGCGAGCGCGGTGAGCTTGAGGAGGACTAAGTCGTACCTGGTGAAGAGAAGTATGTAGGCGTAGATTACGAAGAAGAGCAGCGAGCCCGCCGCGAGCCCGGCCCCGACAGCTTGGTCCCTATTCATCCCAGACACCAGCCCCGCGCCGCGGGTGCCCCTGGTTGATATTATAGCTTACCCGGGCCTCCCGGCTATTACACTCCACCCCCGCGGCGGAGGCGCTCCTCGACCGCCCTCACCGCCTCCCTGTACCGCCTTATCCCGGGGGTGGCCGCGGGGTCCCTGCCCATCCTCACCGCCGCCAGGCTCGACGCCACCCCGGCCACCATGGCGCCCTCGAGGAGGGCGGCGAGGGGGTGGGTGGCCGCGAAGCGCTTGAGGTCCAGGGTGTAGGCCTCGCCGCGCCTGGAGTACTCGCCCTCGACCCAGTCCTCGATCGCCGAGCAAACCTCGTCCCCTGCGGAGGCCTTGATTACTATGAAGACCCACCGCCCCGGCTGGGGCTCCACCCAGGCGTTCACGGCGTTGTGCCCGGCCTCCGGGTACTCCTCGACGAGGGCGTGGATGCCGGTGTTCTCCGCGAGCTCGCTCCTCCACCTCCAGGCGAGGGGGGCGTAGGCGCCGCAGGCCACTACGACCGGGATCCCGCCGCCGGCCAGGGCGGGGGCGAGCCTCTCCGCCTCCCCCAGCGCCCACCCCGGGTCGAGGGCGCGGGAGACCCTCTCGACCACCCCGCGGGCG